>DIWW01000020.1 GCA_002435905.1 Peptococcaceae bacterium UBA6096 | reverse complement strand
CATTGTTCCAATTCCTCCTTCAAAATGCAACGGTCAACGATGTTTCGAGGACCTTAGCAGGCATCTCATGTCTTAGAATATAATATGGGTTTCGATTCCGGCTGTCAATAAGGCGCCGTAAAAAGCCTGTACAAAATGAAAAACCCACTTATGGCAAGTGGGGATGCGTTCGTATGGTGGCGGCGCAGGGACTTGAACCCCGGACACTGCGGGTATGAACCGCATGCTCTAGCCAACTGAGCTACGCCGCCAGGTTGAATGGAGCTGATGACCGGGATTGAACCGGTGACCTTATCCTTACCAAGGATACGCTCTACCGACTGAGCTACATCAGCAAATTGGTTGCGGGAGCAGGATTTGAACCTGCGACCTTCGGGTTATGAGCCCGACGAGCTGCCAGCTGCTCCATCCCGCGCCATTGCCTTGCTGCTACTACTACTTGAAGCAAGCATTGATTATGTTACCAAAATCGGATGCTCCTGTCAAGGGTTTGCGAGTATATTTTTGCATTAATTTGTTCTGCCCTGCTTCAGCAGGTCTGCTGATCCGGCTTTCTTCGGATCGCGGCAGCTGTAATGGGCGAAACGATAACTTATGTCTTCATGAACGAAGGGCTCGGAGCAGGAGGTCATCTCCCAATCAGCGCTTTCTTCCAGATTTGGGAAATACTTGTCCGCTGCCGCCGCGTCGGCTTCGATTTTCGTAACATACGCATCGCTGCAATAGGGTAAAAGCTGTTTATAAACGACTTCTCCGCCGATCACCCAGACGTCTTCCGGAGCATAGGGCTCCAGCACCGAAAACAATTCTTTCAGGGAATGGCAAACCTGGGCCCCCTCGATGGCCAGCGCCGGATTCCTTGACATGATGATGTTCACGCGATGTTTCAAAGGCTTGCTCCCGGGCAGGGAGCGCAGGGTCGCATTCCCCATGACCACCACCTTTCCCGTGGTCATTTTCTTGAAAAACTTCATATCCTCGGGAATCGAGAAGAGCAGCTGACCGTCTTGGCCGATGCCCCAGCGGCGATCCACCGCAACGATGATATTCATTGGTATCCTCCTTAATTGGCTGCCGGTCACACGGCAACCGGGATCTTTGCTTTAAGAGGATGAAATTCATACCCATTCAGCTTGAAACTGCCGGTTGTAAATTGATAAAAATCTTTAATGGAAGGCTCCATTTCCAAAGTTGGCACCGGGTAAGGCTCCAGGTCCAGCATCTCCTCGATAACCGGGATGTGCCGGTCATAGATATGAGCATCGGCGATCACATGGACCAGTTCCCCGGGCACCAGCCCGCTGACCTGGGCCAGCATCATCACCAGCACCGCATATTGGCAAACGTTCCAGTTATTGGCCACCAGCATATCCTGGGAACGCTGGTTGAGGATCGCGTTCAGCGTATGCCCGGATACATTGAAGGTCATGCTGTAGGCGCAGGGGTATAGGTGCATTTCCCAAAGATCCTGATGGTTATATAGATTCGTCATGATGCGCCGGCTCAGGGGATTGTGCTTCAGATCGTAAAGGACCCTGTCCACCTGGTCGAACTTGCCCTCCGGGTAAACGTGCTTGAGCCCCAGCTGATAGCCGTATGCCTTGCCAATGCTTCCTGTCTCATCAGCCCAGGCATCCCAGATGTGGCTGTTCAAATCATGCACATTGTTGGATTTCTTTTGCCAGATCCAAAGCAGTTCATCGATGGCTGCGGTCAGATTGGTTTTACGCAGGGTCAGGATCGGAAATTCCTTCGTCAGGTCGTAACGGTTGACCAAACCAAACTTTTTGATGGTGTGGGCCGGGGTTCCGTCCTCCCAACGGGGACGGACCGGATGATCCGTATCCCACACGCCGGAGGTCAGGATCTCCCGGCAATTCTGTTTGAAGCGTGTATCGGCAATGCCCATGAACCTTCCCTCCTATTGTTCCCGTTTGATCAAATAGCGTTCCAGTTTGCGTTTGACCCGCTGCAGCGCATTGTCGATGGATTTGACATGGCGTTTCAAGTCCTCGGCGATCTCCTGGTAGGTTTTTCCGTCCAGGTAGGCCATTAAAACCTGCCACTCAAGGGGGCTGAGGATCTCTCCCATTTTTCCCTCGATATCATTGAATTCTTCGCGGCTGATGATCAATTCCTCCGGGTCGGTGATCCGGGCCCCGGAGATCACATCCAGCAAGGTGCGGTCCGATTCCTCGTCATAAATCGGCTTATTAAGTGATATGTAAGAGTTTAAGGGGATATGTTTTTGCCGGGTCGCCGTTTTGATGGCCGTGATGATCTGGCGGGTAATGCACAGTTCCGCAAAAGCCCGGAAGGAAGACAATTTGTCGCCCCGGAAATCCCGAATCGACTTGAACAGTCCGATCATCCCTTCCTGGATGATATCTTCCCGGTCCGCGCCGATCAAAAAATAGGAGCGCGCCTTGGCCCGGACAAAGTTTTTGTACTTCTGGATGAGATATTCCTCGGCTGCTTTATTGCCGTCCCTGGCTATTTCCACCACCTGCTCGTCCGCCATGGCGGAAAAAGGCTCTGCAGCGCCAGTCTTTTTATCAGCGACCTGTGTCATGTGATCCGAGCCTCCATTATGCTTCGTCATCGCCGCGGTGTTCTTTATGCTCATCGGTTATGCTTGGGGTTGTATCTTTGCTCTGCGCTGACGCACCGTTTCGGACAAAACGATGGCCGCGGCTGCGGAAACGTTCAATGAATTCACATGACCGCTCATGGGTATCGAAACCAGGATGTCGCATTGAGTTGCAACGAGCCGCGACAAGCCCTTATCCTCGCCGCCCATGACGATGGCCACCGGACCGGTCCAGTCGGCTTCATAGATGGTCTGTTTGCCCTCAGCCGTTGCGCCGATGATCCAGAGTCCCTCTTTTTTGAGTTTCTCAATGGTTTGAGTCAGATTGGTCACCCGCGCCACAGGAACATATTCCACAGCGCCTGCGGAAGAGCGTCCCACACCTGCCGTCAACGGAACCGCACGGTGTTTGGGTATGATCACGCCGTGAGCGCCCAAGGCATCGGCGGAACGAAGGACAGCCCCTAGGTTATAGGGATCCTCCACCTGGTCCAGGATGATCAGTAAAGGCGTTTCCCCTTTGGACGCGGCGGCTTCCAGCATGGTTTCCCATTCGACATAATTCTTGGCGCCGGCCTGAGCCGCCAAGCCCTGGTGCAAAGCGCCTTCCGTCAGCCGGTCTAAAAACACTTTGTCGACGAATTTGAAAGGAATGCCGGCTTCCCGGCAACGTCCCACGATCTCGCCGGCTACTGACTCCTTGGTATCCTCCAACAGCCATAGACGGGTGATCGGCCGGCCGTGACGTAAAGCTTCCATCACCGGATTGCGCCCGTAAATCAAGTCACGGGTTGCTGAAACCTCCGGTTCCTGAGCGGGCAATGCCGCCGCCGGAAGGGCTGCAGGTGCTTTGACAGGCGCCTTGAAGGAATCCTTGAAGGGCTCCTTCACATAGGCTCCGGGCGCTGCCGGCTTCCTCCCTGCTGTGAAACCGGGGGCCGCTTTGCGTTCCCTTTCCGGGCCGGCGGTTCTGCCGGGTCCGGCGGATTTCCCGGTCCCCGCATATTTGCCGGGCGCGGCAGCCTTGCCGGGGCCCGCATATTTGCTAGGTCCGGCGCTGCGGTCTGCGGGGGCAGGTCTGCCATAGGCAGCTGGTTTTTCGGATCCGGTAGGCTTTCCGAATCGCTGCGGGCGCTCCCCACCGGCAGGCTTGGCAAATTTATCCGATCGTTGGGCACGGACAGGGTCTTTGGATTTACTGTATTTCTTGTCCATCATTTTCTCTCCTTCAGCTGTCAGATGCCAATGATCCGCCGTTAAACGGTTCTGCACGTCCCATAGGGCCCCTTGCCCCTTAATGCTCAGGCTTCTCCAACGCAATATTTAATAGTTGGACCAGCCGGTCCTCTTGCTTTTTTAAAAAAAGGTATCCCACCAAGGCTTCAAAACCTGTGCTCATATGATATTCCTGAACGCCGGCGCTGCGGGGATGCCGGGATTTGGCATTGCGGCCCCGGCGCATGATCTCCATCTCCTCAGGCTGCAGATGAGGCTCAAGCTGCTGGTAATACGCCGCCATGGCGGATCCCTTGACCAGACGCACCGCCTGGCTGTGCAGCGCATTGATCTTGCCGCCCTGCTTGACCAGCCCGGTTCGGATATACAATTCAAAAACCGCGTCGCCTATATAAGCCAACGCCAGAGGGGCCAGTCGTTCCGGCGCATCGTCAGGATAATTCCACATGATTACCCCCTGCGCCAGCGAGGCCCTTGGGCAGTGTCTTCGATCAGGATCCCCAGCCCTTTAAGTCCATCCCGGATCCGGTCGCTGGTGGCAAAATCCTTGGATTTTCTGGCTGATTCCCTCAGTTCCAGAAGCTGTTCCATCAAGGTCTCGATGCCCGCGGCTTCATGGCCTCCCAGATCAAGGAGCAGTCCTTTCAGGGCTTGGCTCAAGGCAGGATCTTCCTCTGCCCCGGCAATATCTTCCGCCAGTCCAAGGCCCAAGACTTCCGCCAGTTCCTCCAGTTGGACTGCGCCTGCCGCAATGGCCGCAAAGGCCACCGATGCCGGATCGGAAACCCATGAGTTCAGAAGACGAGCCGCATCAAACAGTACGGCAATGGCCAGCGCTGTATTGAAATCGTCATCCATGGCGTCTTCAAACTGTTTTTTCGTTTTGGCCAGCTCCTCCATGAAGGGCTGTCCGATTTCCGTTGAAGCCGCTGCTTCGCTGCCCTGGCGGCCCAAACGTTCCTTGGCAAGCCGAACTGCTGTTTTCAAACGGTCCAGACCTTTGGCAGCCGCTTCCAGCTTCTGATCGTCAAAATCGAGAGGGCTGCGGTAATGGACCGACAGCAAATAGAACCGTATCACCTCTGCCGGGAATTTGGCTAAAATGTCCCGAAGCATAAAGAAATTACCCAGGGATTTGGACATCTTTTCCTGGTTTACCGTGATGAATCCGTTATGCATCCAGTACTTGGCCATGGGCCTGTCAAACCGGCCTTCCGATTGGGCAATCTCATTTTCATGGTGGGGAAAGATCAAGTCGAAGCCGCCTCCATGGATGTCAAAGCTCTCTCCCAAATATTTATGGGACATGGCAGAGCATTCAATATGCCAACCGGGACGCCCCTGCCCCCAGGGGCTTTCCCAGAAGGGCTCGCCGGGTTTCGCCTTTTTCCATAAGGCAAAATCAGCCGCTTCTTTTTTGCGTTCATCCACGCCGACCCGGGCCCCATCCAGCAGATCCTCCCGGTTCCTTTTGGAAAGCTTGCCGTATTCCTTAAACTTGGAAACCGCATAATAGACATCGCCGTCGATTTCATAAGCCATGCCTTTGTCGATCAAGGCTTTGACAAATTCGATGATCTCCGTCATGTGGCCGCTGACCGTGGGATGCACCGTGGCGCGGCATACGTTGAGCGCATCCGCGTCCTTGAAATATTCCTCGATGTAGTGGTTGGCCAGCGCTTGGGGCGCCTGGCCTTCTTCCTTGGCCCGGTTGATGATCTTGTCATCCACATCCGTGAAATTCTGGATGTACGTCACTTTATAGCCTCGATACGCCAGATAACGGCGGATCGTATCAAACACCACCAGAGGCCGGGCGTTGCCTAAATGGATAAAGTTATATGTGGTAGGGCCGCAGCAATACATGCCAATTTTTCCGGGCTCTTTAGGAATCAAAGGCTCCTTCTGTGCCGATAGGGTATTGTAAACATTGATTTCGCTCATCTTGCTTTCCTCCCAAGGTTTTAATACTGCAAACAGCATAAGCTGCCATTCCCTCTTCGCGTCCAACAAAACCCATTTTCTCATTGGTGGTCGCTTTGATGCTGACCTGATTTTCCTCAATGCCCAAGGCCTTGCCAATACACGCGGTCATGGCAGGAATATAGGGTTTGATCTTTGGCGCTTCCGCCAGCAGCGTGCAATCCAGATTGTTGCAGCCATAGCCGGCCTGTTCCAGCTTGCTCCTGACCAATTGCAGCAGCAGCAGGCTTGAGATGTTCCGGTACCGGGGATCCGTGTCCGGAAAATGGGTGCCGATATCGCCCAAGGCTGCCGCTCCCAGCAGCGCATCCATAATGGCATGGAGCAAAACATCGGCGTCCGAATGTCCCAAAAGCCCCCGATCCCACGGTATGTGTATACCGCCTAAAATCAGGGGCCTTCCAGCGGCAAACGGATGTACATCGTATCCAAATCCTATCCGCATACTACGCTTCCTTTTTGTCGGTTTGTTTTAAAAATCGAAGACGCGCTTCCATCAGAGCCAGGTCCTCAGGATACGTGATCTTTAAATTCCATGGGTCGCCCATCACCAAATGGACCGGCTGATGCACCGCCTCCATAAGGGAAGCGTCGTCCGTCCCTTGAAATCCGGATCGCCGGGCCGCGTCATAAGCTTCCCGCAAAGGCGCCAAATGGAAACCCTGAGGCGTCTGGATCTGCCAGAGATTTTGACGGGAAACGGTTTCCCGCACCCAGCCATGGTCATCCGTACGTTTGATGGTATCGGTCACAGGCAAGGCCGCGACCCCGGTCCCATGCTCCAAAACGGAATCAATGACCCGGTCGAAAACCTCTGGCGCCGCCAAAGGCCGGACCCCATCATGGATCAGCACCGGCCCCTGCCAGTTGCCCAAGACCGCCAAGCCACAGGCTACGGAGGCTTGCCGTGTCAGGCCCCCGGCCACCACATGGGAAACCTTTTGAATTCCATAAGGGATGAGGATCTCCGCTTCGATGCGATGCCGCCAATCCTCCGGCACCACCAGCACCACCCGATAGATCCTTGGATGGTTCTCCAGACAACTCAGCGTATAAGCCAGAACCGGCTTCCCTTCCACGGCTAAAAACTGTTTTGCCATCAGGCTGCCCATCCGGGTGCCCTGACCTGCGCAGGGAACGATCACCGCCGCCTGGGTCCGGGGGTCCGGATCAGGGGCAGCGCCTGCTGCCGGAACGATTGCGTCCGACCTAAACAATGTGCCGCTCCTCGACCAGGACACGGTCATCGTTAAACTTTGGTTTCACAAAAATCATACGGCCTGCAGAGGTCTGCAGCACGCTGGTGACAATGGCGTAAATCGTCTGGTTGATATACTTTTTGCCCGCGTCCACAACGATCATGGTGCCGTCATCCAAATAACCGATGCCCTGGCGCTGCTCCTTGCCTTCTTTAAGGACAAGGACCTGCATCTCCTCCCCGGGTAAAAACACCGGCTTCAGGGCGTTGACCAGGTCGTTGATGTTCAGTACACGGACCCCTTGCAATTCAGCGACTTTATTGAGGTTGTAGTCGTTCGTCAAAATATCGCCGCTCATCTGCTGCGCCAGGGAGACCAGCTTGGCATCCACCTCAGCCACTTCGGGGAAATCCGAATCCACGATCTGGATCACACCGTTCATATCTTTGCGCATGGCGTTCAGGATATCCAAGCCGCGGCGTCCGCGGTTGCGTTTCAACGCGTCGGAAGAATCAGCGATGTGCTGCAATTCAGTGAGAACAAATCTGGGGATCACGATTTTGCCTGCCAAAAAGCCGGTCCGGTAGATATCCGCCACCCGGCCGTCAATAATCACGCTGGTATCCAGAATTTTGTACGAGCATGCGTCCCCGCTGCGGATCGCGTCTGCCGCCGGCTGGACGGCCGAGGTCTGTGAAGCCCCCGCATCTCCGAAAGTCTCTTTTTTCTTTTCCTTGCCGGTGAAAGTTCTGATCCGACTCATATTTAAGTTGATGAAATCATCCCTCTTTTTGATGCCAAGGGATAAGCCCAGGTAGCCCATGATCACGCTGGTGATCAGTGGGAGATAATCGCCGACGAAGGGGATTCCGGCCAAAGCCGGTCCTAATAATGATGCAATTATAAGTCCGATGATCAATCCAATAATACCGCCGATCAGATCTGCCGCAGGCATATTCTGGAGACGGTTTTCCCACCAGCGGAGCAGGTTCCGCGCGGTCCTGATCATAAGGGGCGCGATCATGTATCCAATGATCAGAAAAACCAGGGTGGCAATACCTAAAACACCGATCCGAAGGACGACGCCATGCACTTCAAACTGCTGTGCATACAAATCTGATAAAACGAAGAACCATGCGCCCGTAAAACCCAACAGCCCCACGAAAGCTGCAATAGCGCCCCGAACGAGTTTCATCAAACTCCCTTCACCTCCTGAAAATGAAATAAAGGCCAGACCCTGCGATCCAGCCGCCTCACCGGAATGTTCCGGTTGATAGAACAATTATAAAGGGCTCAAGCTTCAAAGGCAAGGATTTGTTTAGAAAATCTTGCCATATACGCCGCCGTGACGGCAAAAATGCCCGGGTTTCTCAAAAACCCTATTGGACAAAGGATGTCCAACAGGGTTCTATGCGACTAAACATGTTTTGATTTGAATGCAGACGGTTTCCTCTGAACTATTCTCTGCAAGGACCAGCTCGCTGACCAAAAGTTGTCTGGCGTTGTCCAGCATTTTCTTTTCGCCGGTGGAAAGGCCTTTACGCTGATCACGGCGGGTCAGGTTCCGGACCACTTCGGCTAGTTCGTAGATATCCCCGCTCTTTAATTTCTCAAGGTTATGCCGGTAGCGACGGTTCCAATTGTCCATTTCCGTACTGGCATCTTCTCCCAGGATCCTAAACACCTGCTCCACGCCCTCGGCGCTGATCACGGGCCTTAAGCCGCCTTCCGGCATGTGGGAGACAGGTACCAGGACTCGCATCTCACCAATGGGCATCTTCAGAATGTAATATTTTCGGTTTTCACCTAAAATAGCCCGTTCCTCGATCGCCTCGATAATCCCAGCTCCATGCATCGGATATACGATCTTGTCACCAACCAAAAACACAGCGCCACCTCCATAACGGCAATCATTAACATTAGTTATATTGTAACAGATTGTTGGCGATGTGTAAAGATATTATTATAAACAGCATCTATCGTATCGTCAATGGTATTTTTTCATTTTTAATAATATATTTGCTATTTCATCGAAGATCCCAGGGCTTCAATCCATTCGCCTGGCCGGCAGCGGGTTTTTGGGCCTTTTCATTGACAGTTCAAGGCCATCTTCCTATAATAGACGTAATAAGAAGCGAGGTGATATGTCATGGGAGAAACCTATTGCAGTGATTTTCAGAGCGCTGTCTCTCACTTTTTGCTGAGGCACCAGAGCGTTCTCGATATTTTAAACAAATGCCAGGAAAATAGCGCCAGAGTCAATGGTGCGGTGGTCAAAGCCGTTACATCCTGCGGCTGTATCGAGATCCATGCCCGCAAACCTGAGATCCCGCCGGAAGTGGACCTGGAAGGTTTGCGCCAAATCCTGTCATCCCACGTGGAAGGTCAGCTATGTGACAACTGCAAGGAAGTTCTCACGCAGGAGATCGGCAGAAACTTGTTTTATCTCACGGCTTTGTGCAATGTTTTCGATATTTCCCTGCAGGATGTCCTCAAGATTGAAACAGAAAAGCTGGAAACCCTGGGCAAGTTCAATCTCGACTGACCTGCCATGTTTCCAGCCCGGTATAAGCTCCTCCCCGGCGGATCAGCCGGTTCCGGCTTATGCATCCGACATGAGGGATGTGTATTTTTCCTTCTTTTCCAATCCCAAGGCCAATAGTTCGATCAAAGTCCCCGCCTCCAGGATCTCGATCCCGGAGGTTTTTATTTTTGCCCGGGTGCCTCGCGGAGCCAAAATCCGCGTCAAACCTAATTTTGCGGCTTCCGCCGCCCGTTTTTCCGGATAACTGACCGGTCGGACTTCGCCGGCCAAGCCGATTTCACCCATGATCGCCATGTCCTCCCTGGCCGGCCGGTTCTTGAAACTGGATGCCACTGCCATGGCAATGGGAAGGTCCATGGCAGGTTCTTGAAGCCGGATGCCGCCGGCGATGTTCACATAGATGTCCTGATTCCCCAGCTTGAGCCCAACCCGCTTCTCCAACACAGCCAGGATCATATTGACGCGGTTGTAATCCGTTCCGTTGACCACGCGACGGGGCTGGGCCAAGGTTGACGGGCTGACCAAGGCTTGAACCTCTGCCAGCATGGGACGGGTCCCCTCCATACATCCGGCGATCACCGAACCCGGCGCCGCCGTAGGCCGCTCCGCCAAGAATGCCATGGAAGGGTTCAGGACCTGCTGCAAGCCTTGGTCGCACATTTCGAAGACGCCGATCTCGAAAGTGGAACCGAAACGGTTTTTGACCGCTCGCAAAATCCGATAGGGATAGTGCCGCTCCCCTTCAAAATACAGCACCGTGTCCACCATATGCTCCAGAACCCTGGGGCCGGCTATGCTGCCTTCTTTGGTCACATGGCCGACGATGATCACAGGAATATGCAGGCCTTTAGCCAAAAGCGCCAGCTTGGCTGTGCATTCGCGGATCTGCCCCACGCTGCCCGGGGTGCTTTCCAGTTCACTTGTGAACATGGTTTGGATCGAATCGATGATGACCAGGGAGGGCTGATCCTCCGCCATTCTCGCCAGGATCTGATCCATATCCGTTTGGGCCCAAAGCCACAGATTCGCCGGGTTGCAACCCATCCGGGTCGCACGCAGCTTGACTTGCTGCACGGATTCCTCTCCGGTCACATACCAGACACCGGGCCATTGTCCCGCAGCCTTGGCCGCTGCCTGAAGCAGCAGCGTGGATTTGCCGATCCCCGGATCCCCAGCCAGCAGGACCATGGTGCCGGGCACCAGTCCGCCGCCCAGGACACGGTTCAGTTCCTCGATCCCCAAATCCAGCCGTTCAATGGCATAGTTTTGGATCGCTTCCACAGGCAAGGGTCCTTCCTGCACCGGAACCATGATTAAACCCGCCCGGGCCATATGCCCGGGCGGTGTTTTGTGCGCTTCCCGCTGAATCTCTTCCTGAAGGGTGTTCCATTCGCCGCATTGGCTGCAGCGGCCCATCCAGCGGACCGCTTCGAATCCGCAGGCCTGGCAAACATATTTGGTTTTAATTTTCATGGCGGCGCCCCGCCTTATCCGGCGTTTCATCCGCGGAGCTGTTGGCGGCCGGGTTTGACGGCTTTGTCTCGTCTGCTTCCGGCTGCGCTTCCGGGGTTATCAGAACCACGGGTTCCGGCGCTTCGATGCCTTCCTCTTTCAGGGTCAGCTCAGCAGCAGGCTCTTCCTGCCAATCCACACGATACGTCTTGCCGGGCTGCAGTTCGCCCATCAGCCTTTTTTCAGACAGCACGTCTTCCACCACCTGCTGGATGGCCCGGCGCAGCGGACGGGCACCAAAGGCCGGATCGGTTCCTTCCTTGACCAAATGCTTACGCAGCGCCTCCCCATAGGAAACCTGGATCTCTTGCTCCTTTAGTCGTTTGGCCATCTGATCCAGCATCAGTCCCACAATGGCCTGAAGATGGACTTCCTCAAGGCTGTGGAAAACAATGATCTCATCCAGCCGGTTAAGGAATTCCGGTTTGAAGACCTTCTTGATTTCACTGAGGATCTGCGTTTTCATCCATTTATAGTCGTCGGCTTCACTGGTTTTCGTCACGAAGCCCAGACTGCTTTCTTTGCGCAGGGTGGTGGCGCCAATATTGGAGGTCATGATCACAATGGTGTTGCGGAAATTGACGGTACGGCCCTTTGAATCAGTGAGCCGGCCGTCCTCCAGGACCTGCAGCAGGGTATTGAACACATCCGGATGGGCCTTTTCGATTTCGTCCAGCAAGATGACGGTATAGGGCTTGCGGCGGATGGCCTCCGTCAGCTGGCCGCCTTCATCATGGCCGATATAGCCAGGAGGGGCCCCGATCATCCGGGCCACCGCATGTTTCTCCATATATTCGGACATGTCCAGACGTACCATGGCGTTTTCATCCCCAAACATTGCCTGGGCGATGGCTTTAGCTAATTCGGTCTTGCCGACGCCGGTGGGTCCGGCAAAAACAAATGAGCCAATGGGCCGTCGCTGATCCCGCAAGCCGGCGCTGGAGCGGCGGATCGCTTTGGCAATGGCCGTGACCGCTTCCTCCTGTCCAATGACTCTTTCGTGCAGGATGGATTCCAGCTTCAGCAGACGCTGGGATTCCTCCTGGGCGATCTGGGTCACGGGGATCCCGGTCCAAGCCGATACGATACGGGCGATTTCTTCCTTGGTCACCTGGTTGCCCTGGTCGCTGCGGAAAGTTTCCCAATTGGCTTTCCAGTTTTCAATTTCCTTCTGCAGCGCCAATTCCTCTTGTCGGATCTCCGCCGCCTTGGTATAGTTCTGGGCCATGATGGCCGCTTCCTTATCTAAATTCAATTGTTCAAGGTGCTGTTCCCGGTTCGAAAGCTCCGGCGGCATGGTGGCGCAGCGCAGCCGCACCTTGGACGCCGCCTCATCCACCAGGTCGATGGCCTTGTCCGGCAAAAAGCGGTCCGTAATATAACGTTCAGAAAGTTGGACCGCAGCCTCCAGGGCTTCGTCCCTGATCGATACCTGATGGAAAGTTTCATATAAAGGCCGCAGACCTTTCAAGACATTCAGCGCGTCTTCTTTGCTGGGTTCTTCCACCATGATTGGCTGGAAACGCCGTTCAAGAGCCGGATCTTTCTCTACATGCTTGCGGAACTCGTCCATGGTGGTGGCGCCGATGGCCTGAAGTTCACCCCGGGCCAGGGCCGGCTTAAGGATATTGGCTGCGTCGATGGCGCCTTCCGCGGCGCCGGCGCCGATCAGGGTATGCATTTCGTCGATAAAGAGGATCACGTCGCCGCTGCTGCGGATCTCGTCCATGACCTTTTTAAGCCGTTCTTCAAAATCCCCCCGATATTTGGATCCAGCCACAAGGGATGCCATGTCCAGGGAGACGACCCTTTTTTTCTTCATAGGTTCCGGAACTTGTCCAGCAACGATCCGTCCGGCGAGACCTTCCACAATCGCCGTCTTTCCAACCCCCGGTTCGCCCAGCAAAACCGGATTGTTTTTTGTGCGGCGTGACAGGATCTGGATCACCCGTTCGATTTCTTTTTCGCGGCCGATCACCGGATCCACTTTGCCTTGTTTGGCCAAAACGGTAAGGTCCCGGCCAAATTCGTCCAAAGCGGGGGTCTTGCTGGCCGTGCCGTTGCCGCGGCCCACATTCATTTCCTGATAGTTGCTGTTTTGGAAGCCCAGGGTTTGAATGACGATTTTCCGGATATTATCCGGATTCGCCCCCAAATCAGCCAACACCTGAATGCCCAGACCTTCCTCTTCCTGAAGCAGCGCCAGCAGCAAATGCTCGGTGCCCACATAAGGTGTGCCCATCTGCACCGCTTCATCCCTGGCCACATCCACCACCCGCTTGAGCCGCGGGGTCATGTATAGAAAAGCCTTCATGGTCCGGCCTGGCGGAACGATGTCGGCAATGGCCTTCCGAAGGGCGTCATATTCAATTTTGCTTTCTTTTAAGGCATATGCCGCAACACTTTCCCCTTCACGGAGCAAGGCCAGCAGCAAATGGGCTGTGCCAACATCGCTGTGGCCTAAGCGGCGCGCTTCGTCCGCCGCACCCTGAGTTACGACCCAGCGGGCCTTTTCGGTATATCCTTGAAACATCGTATCCTCCTATCTGCCGTCCATGCGGCATAGCGCGGTCAAAGCCGCCTGTAAAAGTCTTATCCTTTGCACATCCTGGACCTGGGTATTGCCCAGCAAAACGTCACGGTTCAACATCATTCGAAGCAATTGAAATTCTCTCTGGGTCAGCCAATCCTCATCCAAAAGCCGCCGCAGGATTCCTTCCGCCTCGTTCTGGCTCAAGGCTTCCTGCTGTGTTTCCGGCAATCGCGCCGCCGCGCATTCCGCCAGATCATCCCAGGATAATTTGACGATTTTCAGGTAACCGCCGCCGCCCCTGCGGCTTTCCACCACATATCCCTGGGAGGGTGTAAAGCGGGTTCCCAAAACATAATTGATCTGGGAAGGCACACAACTGAAAATCTCTGCCAGTTCACTGCGCTGCAGTTCGATAAAGTCTTGGCACATTAAAAGCTCTTTGAGATAGGCTTCGATTTGACCTGCTATACTTTGCGCCATCGCTATCACCTGACCTTCATTGACATTAGCTAAAGTATATCAAAGAAGGTCAAATTTTGCAAGGACCATCGCGAAGATCCCTTTGTCAAAAGCCCGGATGTCTGATACAATTCTCTGCAAGCACCTGCTGCGTTCCGATCCCCTTCGATGCTTTATGAAAAGGAGTTATGCCATGCGCATCGGCTATGCCTGCCTCACCGTCGGCGTCCCCCATACCGCCTTCAGAAGCTGTCTTCTGAAGAATGCCAGCGAGCAGAAACTGGCAGAGCTCATCGAGCATAACCTGGATTCCCTGGACCATATCCTGGATTACAATCTGCAAAACCAGATCGATCTGTTCCGCATAACCTCAGACCTGATCCCTTTCGGCTCCAGCCCTGTCAATCAGCTGCCCTGGCCTTCCCTCTTTGCCCATCGGTTTTTGCAGCTTGGTGAAAAAATCCGTCAGAACGACTTGCGGGTTTCCATGCATCCCGGCCAATACACGGTTTTGAACTCCCCGGATCCCCGGGTGGTCCGCAATGCCGTGGCTGATTTGGCTTACCATACACAGGTTTTAGATCTTCTGGGCGTTTCAGGTGCCCACAAAATCATCCTGCATATCGGCGGCGTCTACGGCGACAAACCGCAAGCCATCCGACGGTTTATCGTAAACTATGGCCTTCTGGATCCTTCCATCCGACAGCGGCTGGTGATCGAAAATGACGACCGTTCCTACACCATCGATGATGTCCTTGAAATCAGCGCCTTCATCCAGGCTCCGGTGGTTTTTGACAATCTCCATCATGCCGCAAACCACATGGATCCCACCGGCACCGAGATCAGCCGGATCCTGGAATGCCGGAAAACCTGGCAACCCACAGACGGCCGTCAGAAGATCCATTATTCCCAGCAAGCTGCCGGCAAACGCTCCGGGGCTCATTCCGAAAGCATCAACCTGGATGAGTTCATGGCCTTTTATCAAGGCCTTAGCGGATTGGATCTGGATATCATGCTGGAAGTCAAGGATAAAAATATCTCCGCCATCCAGTGTCTCCAGAAGCTCCGTTCGTTGCAGCGCCAATAAAGTTTCAACGTTAAAGGGTCCCCGTCAAGCCGGCTTGACGGGGACCCTTTTTATTATCGAATGGTGTTGCGCAATACACCGATACCCTGGATTTCAATCTCGCACACATCACCCGGCCGGAGCGGACCGACCCCATTGGGTGTACCGGTAAAGATCAAGTCACCTGGATAAAGCCGCATAGAGCTGCTCAGAAGGGCAACAATTTTGGATACAGGAAAAATCATGGAGGATGTATTGCCGGTTTGACGGATCTCCCCATTGACCCTGGTTGTCAGCTGAAGCCCTGTCACGTCTAGATGCGTTTCGATCCATGGTCCTGTCGGCTTGAATCCCGGAAAGGATTTGGCCCGGGTCCATTGTTGGTCCTGCTTTTGGACATCCCGGTCCGATATGTCATTGCCGCAGGTATAGCCAAAGATGTACGCCGGTACCTCTGCCTCGCTGATTTGGTAAGCTTCTTTTCCGATCACAACGACCAGCTCAGCCTCATAATCCGTCTGGTGATCCGGAAAGGGAATGGTGATCTCCTCCTCCGGATCGGCCAAGGCGGACTGGGCCGCCATGAAGGTCACTGGAAATTTCGGAATGACGACCTCTCGAATGTTTTTGAATTCCTCGATATGGGCTTTGTAATTCAGTCCGATCGCAATGATTTGTCTGGGATTTTCGACGGGCCGCAATCGTTTAACATCGATCAACGGAATCCGCTCATCGCTCAGGTCCGGCTCCCCGGCCTCCTCCAGCGGATTGCCCTTGAATCTCCGGATCTCGTCATTTTCCAGACATCCATAGGCTGTTTCTCCCCGGTATTTATATCGCAATATCTTCATGTCAGTTCTCCTTTTTTCGCCTCTTTAACCCTAAAAAACTCTCACGCTGGGAGTATTCTATCATTCTTGAGTGCTTTTTTAAAGGCAATACCCTTTTGTCCGGCCAACAAAAAAAGAGCTGCTCCTTGGACGGAGCAGCTCTTCGGTTAAATCAAATCCTTTGGCTTACATAAACAGGGGCGCGAAAACCAAAGCCACGATGGTCATCAATTTAATCAAGATGTTGATGGAAGGGCCTGAAGTATCCTTGAAGGGGTCGCCGACGGTATCGCCGTTGACGGCGGCTGCATGGGCCGGTGAGCCCTTGCCGCCGTGATGTCCGCTTTCAATGTACTTCTTGGCATTGTCCCAGGCGCCGCCGGCATTTGACATCATAATAGCCAGAATGAAACCGGAAGCCGTTGCGCCAGCCAGCAAGCCGCCCAGCGCTTCTTTGCCCAAGGTCAATCCAACGAAGACAGGGACGATGACAGCCATAAGGCCTGGAACGACCATTTCCTTGATGGCAGCTTTCGTACTGATGCTGACACACGTCGCATAGTCCGCTTTCGCGGTACCTTCCAACAGTCCAGGAATCGTTTTGAACTGACGGCGCACTTCATCGATCATCTGGCCGGCAGCTCTGCTTACGGCCGACATGGTCATGGCGGAGAACAGGTAGGGCAGCATGGCGCCGATGAATAATCCGGCAACCACCATAGGCTGCATCAGGGAAAGCTGGGAAACGTCCAAGCCGACTGCAGCGGTGTAAGCTGCAAAGAGGGACAGTGCCGTCAAGGCTGCCGAACCGATGGCGAAACCCTTGCCCACAGCAGCGGTGGTGTTGCCGACAGCATCCAGACCATCGGTGATTTTACGGACTTCTTCGGGCAGACCAGCCATTTCGGCAATGCCGCCGGCGTTGTCGGCCACAGGGCCGTAAGCGTCAACTGCCACCACCATACCCGTGGTGCTCAGCATGCCCACCGCAGAAATGGCGATGCCATAAAGGCCGGCAAATTTGTAAGAAGCGATGATCGCAACGGCAACCGCGAGTACAGGCAAGGCAGTTGACATCATGCCCTGGGCCAGGCCGGAGATGATGTTGGTGGCCGTACCGGTTTCGGAGGAGCGAGCGATTTCTTTTACAGGCGCAAAGTCAGCGGATGTGTAATATTCGGTGATTTTGCCGATGAGAACGCCGGCCGCCAGACCGACGACGCAGGCGACAAAGGTACCGAAAGCGCTGATGATCGTGCTGTCTTTGAGGAAGTATTGGCACAAGAAGTAAATGGCCACAAAAGTGATAAGCGCAGCGACCATTTCCCCTGTGTTCAGGGCTCTGGCAGCTTTCGCGGGATCATTGGATTTAACAAAGAAAGAACCGATGATGCAGGCCAGGATGCCGGAGGCGGCGATCATCAGGGGCAGGAAGAAAGCTCCGGTGCCCAGCCCCAAGGAGATAGACAATGCCATGGCGGCGATGATGGATCCCACGAAGGATTCAAAGAGGTCGGCGCCCATGCCGGCCACGTCGCCTACGTTGTCGCCTACGTTGTCGGCAATAACGGCAGGGTTGCGGGGATCGTCTTCAGGGATACCGGCTTCAACCTTGCCCACAAGGTCAGCGCCGACGTCCGCAGCTTTGGTATAAATACCGCCGCCGACCCGGGCAAATAAAGCGATGGAACTGGCGCCCAAGGCGAATCCGTTCACAACGCTGGGCGTGTCAAAGAGGAAAACGACAATGCTGAGACCGATCACGCCCAAGCCGACCACGGACATGCCCATGACGGCACCGCCGGAGAAGGCAATGTTCAAGGCTTTGTTACCGTCGGTGCGGGCCGCGTTGGTGGTCCGGACGTTGGCCTTGGTGGCTACATTCATGCCGATATAACCGGCGCTGATGGAGCAGATCGTTCCCAAAACAAACGCGATGGCTGTGGCAGGCTGCAGACTGTCCGCACCGGGTGTCGCAAAGCCGACAATGGTGATGATCGCTGCAACAGCAATGACAAAAATGACCAGGGTTTTGTACTCCTGACTTAAGAACGCCATGGCGCCTTCATGGATGGCGGCGGCAATCTCTTTCATTTTGTCCGTTCCAGCGTCCATTTTGGTGATTTTGTTGGTCAGGTAAAATGCGAATAATAATGCCAGAATACCCGCTCCCCCACCCAGGAGTAAAAATGTTGATTCCATTATGTATGATTCCTCCTTATTATATACGCCAACCGGCGCACAAAGATCCCGCTTTATTGAAGCCATCGAAACGAGAATTATAGAAATCGGCTTCTTAGAACATGGATAACAACAGCGTCAAGACCAAGAAGGCGATGGCGCTGGCAGTCGATAATTTAGAAAACAGATCATCCATCCCTTTTTTGCTGCCGCCGAAAAGGGATTCCGCGCCGCCTGCGATGCTGCCGAGGCCGGCACTTTTACCCGTTTGCAGCAGAACCGTGGAAATCAAGCCGAGGGCTGCGATCACCTGAAGAATCTGCACAAAAATTTTCATTTCTTTCTCTCCTTCCAAACTTAGCAAAGGAAATGAAGATATGAGCATATCCACATTTCGTCTTTGCCAGTTTCTGCGTAACGGAAATATTCTATCACATGAGGTTGACGGTTACAACCTCATTTTCCAAGAGCTTGAAAGGCTTTCATGCCGGGATACTGTGCCGCATCATCCAGTTCTTCCTCGATCCGCATCAGCTGATTGTATTTGGCCACCCGATCCGTCCGTGAGGGCGCGCCGGTCTTGATTTGTCCGGCATTGGCCGCCACGGCGATGTCTGCAATAGACACGTCCTCGGTTTCGCCGGAACGATGGGAGATCACAGCGGTATAACCGGCCCGTTTCGCCATTTCGATGGCGTCCAGGGTTTCGGTGAGGGTGCCGATTTGATTGACCTTGATCAGAATGCTGTTGGCAACGCCCTTTTCAATGCCGTCTGCCAGGCGGGTGGTGTTGGTCACAAACAAGTCATCGCCCACCAACTGGATCTTATCCCCTAAAACCGTGGTGAGCTTTTTCCAGCCGTCCCAGTCATCTTCGGCCAAGCCGTCTTCAATGGACACGATAGGGTACCGGGCTGCAATATCCTGATAGAATCCGATCAATTCCTCTGCGGTCATGACCTTGTTCTCTCCGTCCAAATGGTACTTGCCGTCCTTGTATATTTCAGAGGCTGCCACGTCCAGCGCCAGAAAAGCATCTTTGCCAGGTACATAACCGGCGTTTTCGATGGCTTCCACGATCACCTGCAGGGCTTCCTCGTTGGATTTCAGATTGGGCGCAAATCCGCCTTCATCGCCGACCGCCGTATGATAGCCCTTGGCCTGAAGCACCTTGCGCAGACTGTGGAAAACTTCGGTGCCCATCCGCAGGCCTTCGGAGAAACTGGCCGCTCCGGCCGGCACCACCATGAATTCCTGAATGTCCACGTTGTTGTCCGCATGCTTGCCGCCGTTTAAGATATTCATCATGGGCACAGGAAGCTGCTTGGCATTGGTGCCGCCGATATAACGGTAAAGGGGAATTCCGAAGAATTCAGCGCAGGCTTTGGCAAGGGCCAGGGATACCGCCAAAATGGCATTGGCTCCCAGCTTGCTTTTGTTGGGGGTCCCATCCAGATCCAGCATCAGCTGGTCGATCCCAACCTGATCAAAAGCATCCAGCCCGATCAAGGCCGGTCCAATGATCGTGTTGACGTTGGTCACTGCATTCAGGACGCCTTTGCCCAGGTAACGCGTCTTATCGTCATCCCGCATTTCCATGGCTTCATAGGCTCCGGTGGAAGCGCCGGAAGGAACCGCGGCCCGTCCCACTGTGCCGTCCTCCAGGACCACCTCGGCTTCCACCGTGGGATTGCCGCGGGAGTCCAAAATTTCTCTGGCATAAACATCATTGATAAACGTCATGATTTACCCTTCTTTCCTATATATTGTATCGGTCTGAACGATATTGAAATCCTTCTTAGGGATTATGCAGCAAGCTGACACCCGTCATCTCGCAAGGCTTTTCAAGGCCCATGACTTCCAGAATCGTTGGGGCGATATCCTGCAGAGAGCCCCCCGCCCGCAGTTTTCGGCCCACAAAGTCCGGCCCAACTAAAATGAAAGGTATCGGCTGGCTGGAGTGATACGTGCAAGGGCCTTCGCCGTCGCAGTCCCACATGGTTTCCGCATTGCCATGGTCTGCCGTGATCAGCACCACGCCGCCCTGGGCCAGAACTTCCTCCACATTTTTACCGACCCAGGTGTCCACGGTTTCAACGGCCTGGATGGTCGCTTGCATTAAGCCTGAATGCCCTACCATATCCGGATTGGCATAATTCAGGACAATCAGATCATAAAGGCCGCTGCGGATCTTCTCGTTGACCGTGGCGCCGATCTGAGGCGCGCTCATTTCCGGCTGCAGATCATAGGTCGCTACCATGGGTGAAGGAATCAAGATACGGTCTTCATTGGGGTTGGGCGCTTCATCGCCGCCGTTGAAGAAAAACGTAACATGGGGATATTTCTCGGTTTCTGCAATACGCAGCTGACGCAGGCCTGCCTGGCTTACCACCTCGCCCAGGGTATTCTTCAGGTCTTGCGGCGGGTATACCACCTTCACCGGCAAGCTGACATCATATTGGGTCATGGTGTAGAGCCGGATCCCCGGCGCCTTGTCATCCTGACGCATAAAGCCGTCAAAATCCTCATCGATCAAAGCGTGGCTGATTTCACGCATCCGGTCCGTTCGGTAGTTGAACATGATCATCACGTCGCCCGGACGCACCGGGCCAACCGGCTTGCCTCGGTCGTCACAAATCACGGTGGGCTCAACAAATTCATCGGTCTCTCCCCGGTCAAAAGCCGCCTGGACCGCCTTGACTCCGGATTCTGCCTGGAAGCCCTCACTGTGGAGCATGGCACGATAGCCTTTTTCAACCCGATCCCACCGGTTATCCCGGTCCATGGTATAATAGCGGCCGCTGACGGTGGCGATCTGTCCCAGTCCTTCCTTGACCAGCTTGTCTTCCAGTTCGGCCACAAAACCCAGGGCGCTTCCCGGCGAAGTATCCCGGCCATCCAGCAGCGCGTGAACAAAAACCTTGGGTACGCCCTGCTCTTTCGCTAAAGTCAGCAAGGCAAAGAGATGGGTGATCAGACTATGGACACCGCCATCCGAAACCAGTCCAAGCAAATGCAGGGCCTGTCCGGGGGCTTTCGCGGCCTGGCAAGCCTCCAGCAGCGTCTCGTTTTTCCGGAATTCACCCTGACGGATCGCCTTGTTGATCCGGGTCAGCTCTTGATATACGACACGGCCTGCGCCGATGTTCAGATGCCCCACTTCGGAATTTCCCATCTGTCCCTCCGGCAAACCCACCGCTTCCCCTGAAGCTTGGAGGCTGGTGTATGGATAATGCTTGCTCAATGCGGTCACATTGGGGGTTTTGGCCATGGCAATGGCATCGTGGGTCACATCCCGGCCATCGCCGATTCCCCAGCCATCCATAATGATCAGCATCGTCGGTTTGTATGACAACTCGTTTCCCTCCCTTATGTCCCTCAAAGGATGCGTTTCCTTTTCGTCAAAGAACGGAATAAGCCCCTTTGATGATCCGTCCAAAGCTGTCCAGATCCAGACTGGCTGCACCGATAAGCATGCCGTCGATGTCGGCCTGGCGCATCAGTTCCACGATGTTTTCTGGTTTCACGCTGCCTCCGTATAAGATCCGCACGGATCTGGCAACGGATTCATCATAAGTTGCTGCGATCCATTTGCGCAGCACCCGGATGGTTTCCTGGGCATCGACGGCTTTGGCGCTGACCCCTGTGCCGATGGCCCAAACCGGCTCATACGCCAAGACCATGGCGGCCAGCGCTTCGGCGCTGACACCGGCCAAACCGGCTGCCAGCTGGGCGCTACAGACTTTCAGCGTATGACCAGCCTTGCGTTCCTCCAAAGTTTCTCCGAAGCAGAAGATGGGCGTCAAGCCAAAGTTCAGCGCTGACAATACTTTTTCGTTGATGAAGGCATCCTTCTCATCAAAGATCCGCCGCCGCTCCGAGTGGCCCAGGATCACATAGGTGCAGCCTGCATCCTGAAGCATCAGCGGTGATATTTCCCCGGTATAAGCCCCCTGGGCTTGAGGGTGCATGTTTTGGGCCCCCAACTGGATCCTGCTGGACCGAAGGGCATCTTTCAGGCCCGGCAAAGCTGTGAAAGGCGCACAAATCAGCAATTCCAGGGGGGGTGTTGCGGTACCGGCCGCTGCAGAGGGCAACAGTTGGGAAACCAACTGCTTTTCTAATTGATTGACAAAGCCTCGGGCGTCCTCTTGGGTTTTGTACATTTTCCAGTTGGCGGCCAGCAAGGCCTTCCGAACCTTATGTACATAAGCCTCTTCTTTTTCCGCCAGGATTTGGATCCCCGGAAGCTTCTTGCCTTCTAATAATTCAAGGGAGGCGCCGCCGCCGGTGGAAAGATGGGCCATCCGATCGCCAACGCCGGCTTGTTCTGCCGCCGCCACTGCATCGCCGCCGCCCACCACCGTCATGGCGCCGCTTTCGGCCATGGCCCGGGCAACCCCGCTAGAGCCTTGCGCAAAGGCTTTCATCTCATAGACGCCCAAGGGTCCGTTCCAGATGATCGTGGCTGCCTGGTTGAAAATTTCAGTCCATTCGGCCACCGTTGCCGGGCCGATGTCCAAGGCCATCCAATCTTTCGGCACTTTGTCGGCGTCCACCACCTTGTGGTTGGCATCTTCAGCAAAGGCGTCTGCCACCACCAAATCCACAGGGAACACCAGCTTGCATTTGCCCTTGGCAACAGCCGCCATCATTTCCCGGGCAATATCCAATTTATCAGATTCGATTTTTGAAGCGCCCATATCCTTGCCTTGGGCCGCTAAAAGGGTGTTGGCCATGGCACCGCCAAAGAGCATATAATCCGCTTTGGCGGCTAGATTTTCAATGACGCCCATTTTATCGGAAACCTTGGATCCCCCCATGACAACCACCAGGGGATGCTTCGGCGCATCCACCACGGAGCCAAGGGCGATCATCTCTTTTTCCATAAGAAATCCTGCCAGGGCCGGCAGATAATAACCGACGCCCATGGTGGAGCCATGGGCCCGGTGGGCTGCGCCAAAGGCGTCATTGACATAAATATCGCCCAGCGAAGCCAGCAAACGGCTAAAATCTGGGTCATTCTTCTCTTCGCCTTCCCAGAAACGGACATTTTCCAGCAAAGCCACTTCGCCGGGTTTGATTTTCTTGGCTGCCTGCTGGATGCTACGGGGATCCCCGTAAGGAATGAATTGGACTGGCTGTCCAAGCAGCTTCGACAGATGCGCCGCCACCGGTTCCACACTGAATTCCGGACTGGGCTTGCCTTTGGGCCGTCCCAGATGGGTCATGATCACCAGACCGGCGCCCTGTTCCAGAATGTACCGGATCGTCGACAATTCCGCCTGGATCCGGCTATCGTTGGTGATCACGCCGTCTTTCATCGGCACATTGAATTCTGCCCGCAGAAGGATTCTTTTTCCTTTGAGTTCTACATCCCGTATGGTCTTCTTCGTCATGTGCATTGACCTCCCTGCGTTTTAAATCATTGCTGCTTATCCAAGGATTCTTACAGCCGGCTGCCTACATAGGCCGCCAAATCAACGCACCGGAGCGAATAGGCCCACTCATTGTCATACCAGGCAAGAACTTTGATCATCGTGTCTTCCATAACCAGGGTGCTCAGGCCATCCACAATGGAAGAATTAGGATTGCCGTTATAATCGATGGAAACCAAAGGCAGGTCGCTGTACGCCAGGATGCCCTTCATGGTGGTCTCAGAGGCTTTCTTCAGAACCGCGTTGACTTCATCAACGGTGGTGGGGCGGCCGATTTCGGCAACCAGATCCACCAAGGAAACATTGGGTGTAGGGACCCGGAGGGCCATGCCATTCAGCTTGCCTTTTAATTCAGGCAGCACCAGCGCGACCGCTTTGGCTGCACCGGTGGTGGTTGGAATGATGGACATGGCCGCCGCCCGCGCCCGTCGCAGGTCCTTGTGGCGTCCGTCCAGGATCTTCTGGTCATTGGTGTAGGAATGCACGGTGGTCATGAATCCCCGTTTGATTCCGAATTCCTGATGAAGCACCTTGACCACAGGGGCCAGGCAGTTGGTGGTGCAGGATGCGTTGGAAATAATATGATGTTTTTCTGGATCGTACTGGTCTTCATTGATCCCCATCACGATGGTAATGTCCTCTTTTTTGCCGGGGGCTGAAATGATGACTTTCTTGGCGCCGTTCTTTAAGTGGATCGCCACCTGTTCCCGGTCCGTCAGTTTGCCCGTGGACTCGATCAGCACATCGACGCCGTATTTTCCCCAATCCAAATTGGTATGGTCCCGGTCGGCGGTGATGGCGATTTCGTGTCCGTTGATGATCAAGGAATTTTCTGTGGCCTCTACGGTGCCTTTATAGGTTCCATGAACCGAGTCGTATTGAAAGAGATGAGCCAGAACCGAAGGCTCCGCCGTGCCGTTGATCACCGCCACCTCGATTTGGGGATTCTCCATGGCTGCCCTCAAGGCTAAACGCCCAATTCGTCCAAATCCATTAATGCCCAACTTTATCACAATTCATTCCTCCTAATCCTTTATTATTGAGACTTGTCCTTTTCTTAATATCTGCGGCGCAGCGCCGTGCTTTGAATTCCCATTTCTTCCCTGTATTTGGCCACCGTCCGCCGGGCGATCCGCACGCCCTTTTCCGCCATGATCAGCGCGATTTGCTGGTCGCTGTAGGGTTTTGAAGGCGATTCCTGCCGAATCACCTCGCGCAGGACCTCGCGGATGCTTTCCGTGGACACCGTGCCGCCCTTGGTATTCTCAAGGCCGGGGGTGAATAAGAACTTGATTTCAAAAACGCCATAAGGCGTCTGTATATATTTATTGGAGGCCGTGCGGCTGATGGTGGACTCGTGAACGCCCACATCTTCGGCAATTTCTCGCATCGTTAAAGGTCGCATGGCGGAAATGCCCCGTTCAAAGAAGCCGCGCTGACGGCGTATCAAAGCTTCAGTCACTTTGGTCAGCGTCGAGCGGCGCTGTTCAAAGCAGCGCAAAAGCCAAGCCGCTTGATTCAGCTTGGTTTCAACAAACGTTTTAGCGGCATGATCCCCTTGGGACTGATCCATCAAAACCTTGGCATAGGCGTCGTTGATGGTGATTTGCGGCATATACCCTTCGCTGAGGATGATTCGGAATTCGTCTCCGTCCTTTTCCACAACCACATCCGGAATGATGTAAGTGGTATCCTCGCTGCTGCTGAAACAGCCGCCGGGCTTTGGATTCAGTCTTTTGATCTTGTCCACCAGACCCTGTACAACGGCCGGCGTCAGCTCTAAGGCTTTGGCAATATGCAGCAAACCGCCTTTGGCGATTTCCGGCAAATAGGATTTGACCAGGGTGCAGAGGAATTTTTTCTCTGTGGCGTCCATTTCCTGATGGTCGATCTGCAGCAGCAGGCACTCCCTCAGATCCCGGGCACAGACACCGGGCGGATCCAGGGTCTGCAATTGCTGCAGGGTGCGCTCCACCAGGTCGTCAGTCACCTTCAGGTCCGCAGCGGCCTGCTGGACCGAGATGCTGAGATAACCGCTGGAATTAAGATTGCCGATCAGGTAATCCCCGATGCGGCGAATATCTTTTTCTAAGACCATAAAATGCCATTGGTTCAGCAGATGCTCTTCCAGTGTCGTCTGGCTGGCGGTCATGGACTCGTAGGTATTGTCTTGGGCGGTTTCTTGGGAAAACTCCCGCCGCTCCTGATATTCCCGGCTTTTTCGGGTGTATTTCTCCCAGTCGATGGTCCGGACCATTTTGTTGGCATCGTCGCCTTGAATTTCCGGTTCAACGGCTTCCAGGAGGGGATTTTCCATAAGCGCGTTGGTTGTGAATTCCAGAAGATCCGTCACAGACAACTGTAATATTTCGATAGCCTGACGTAATTCAGGCGTGATAATCAGCTTTTGGGTTTGTTCCAGCTGCAGACCAATTTCCATCTCATCACCTCCGGCAACAGATCGCAGTCCTGCCCTGTAAGGACTAAAATATTGTAGCATATATTGTGACATAATTCAAAGGAGTTATGCTATATTCTTAATTTGAGTATATAGTATGTCCTAATTAGGGCGTTTGGCGCATGCAGCGACTCTTAGGATGAAAAAAAGCAGGGCACCAGAAACACGGTACCCTGCTGTGACAGACACCTTGATGATTCTGTCAGAAAAACAGATTTAGGATTACTCAGCCTGAGGTGCACCCACGGGGCAAACATCAGCACAAGCTCCACAGTTGATGCAGAGCGCTGCATCGATTACGTATTTACCTTCGCCTTCAGAAATTGCTTCTGTAGGGCAACCTGCTGCACAAGCACCACAGCTGATGCAATCGTCATTAATAACATAAGCCATTTTTTTCACCTCCGATGCCAATTATTCGAATAAATTATAACTTGCTGTCCCCTATTTAGCAAGTTTAATTTCTTCCTGGCTGGCTAAACTGCGCCGGCGTATCTCGGCTGCCAATTCTTCTAATTTGCGCATCCGGTGGTTTACGCCGGATTTGCCGATGGGCGGCTGCATCAGTTCGCCCAGTTCTTTGAGGTTGATTTCCGGATTCTCCGCCCGCAGCCGAGCCAGATCCGCCAAGGGCCGGCTGATGTTGTTCAATCCGAGAGTCTCTTCGATCAGTTGAATGTTCTCGATCTGCCGCATGGCCGCATCCACCGTCTTGCTCAGGTTGGCCGTCTCGCAGTTCACCAGTCGGTTGACTTGGTTCTTCATATCCTTCATGATTTTCGTATTTTCAAATTCAAGAAGCGCCCGATGGGCTCCGATCACCGTCAGGAAGGCGGCGATATGCTCGCTGTCCTTCATATAGACCACATACCATTGCTTTCGGCGGCTGACCTTGGCCAGCATTTCCGGGAAACGGTTGATCAGAGAGGCCAGGGAGGTCGCCAGCCGTTCATGACTAGTGATGATCTCTAAATGGTAATTGCCGTCCGGACTGCTGATGGAACCGCCCCCCAGAAAGGCGCCCCGAAGATAGCAGCGGCGGCAGCACTGGGTACGGATCAGGTCCTTTTTGATGCCCGGCATAATGGCCCGGCTGGACCCCTCCGCCAAAATACCCAGTTGGCGCAAAACATCCGGCACGTTATCCCCCATGGGCACACGGATGTTGTACAGCGTATGGCGTTTCAGGCGGGTTTGCCGTTTGATGGTGATTTCCCCTTCAATATTAAAACAATCCTTCAGCAGCCGATATACTTTTCGGGCTGCCGCCGAATACTCCGTGGTTACAAAAAGCCCCATTTTGGAGCCGGTTCCCAAGGTCACCGTGCCATCCAACCGCACCATGGCTGCCAGCTCTGCCAGACGGCAGCATGGCTTCTCAGGATAAATGCGGGCCAGTTCATCCTTGGTCTGAACTGAAAAGGATGTTTTTTCGCTCATGCGTCCTCCTTATGCCGGTCGATGTCCCGATGATGCACATCGGCATGGAACCCTGCGGCCTGAAGGGATTTAGCCAGCAGATCCGCCAGGGTCACCGAACGGTGCTGACCGCCGGTGCAGCCGATGGCCACCACCAGACTGCTCTTGCCTTCCTCAATGTATTTAGGGACCAGATATTTCAGCATACTGCTGTATTTCTCAAAAAACACTTTAGACACGTCCTGCTTCATTACAAAATCCCGGACCGGCTCGTCCAGCCCTGTCAGAGGCTTCAGCACCGGATCATAGTAAGGATTCGGCAAAAAACGCACATCCATCAGCAGGTCCGCGTCGAAGGGTATCCCGTATTTGTACCCGAAGGAAACCACATAAATGTAAAATTGCAGGCCTTTGGCGCCGCCATGGATCCGTTCCTTTAAGATCCCCTTGAGATCGCTGACCTTCAAGCCGGAGGTGTCGATGACCACATCCGCCATACCCCGCAATTCATCCAGGCGGCTACGCTCCAAACGGATATCCTCCAGTAATTTGCCTTCAGAAGCCATGGGATGGCGGCGGCGGGTCTCTTTAAAACGCTTGACCAGGGTTGCCGTGCCTGCTTCTAAAAACAGGATCTTGGGAATGTAGCCATTTCGCCGCATCTCCTCCAAGGCAGGCACCACAAAGTTGAAAAAGCTGCGGGACCGCACATCCACGCCCAGGGCAACCCGCTTGATTTCCCCATTGCCGACCACCATCTCCGCCGTCCGAAGCAAGAGGGCCGGGGGCAGATTATCGATGCAGAAGTAACCCCAGTCCTCCAGGATCCGGAGCACGTTGGTTTTGCCGGCGCCGGACTGCCCGGTGACGATCCAGAAAATCACCGATTTCTTTTGTTTTCCCGTGATTGGGCTAGCCAACTTCACATCTGGCTCTTTACCCGCTGTATCGGATCCTTTCATGGGGGTTCCTCCTTTTGTTTGCCATCCTGGCGATCAGGTTTTATTCACTTTTTTAGGACCCATTTTTCCAAGGCCACCGCCACGCCGTCCGCGTCATTGGTGGCTGTGATCCATCGGGCCTTTGCTTTGATGCATTCCTCGGCGTTGCCCATGGCCACGCCCCAACCGGCGTATTCGATCATATCCAGGTCATTGGGGCTGTCGCCGATGGCCATGACCTGATGGCTGGTGATGCCCATTTCCCGGGCCATTTGGCTCAGGGCCACCCCCTTGCCCATATCCGGCCGGCCGAATTCAAGAAAATGCGGCTTGCTGGGAACGACCTGGACCGTGCCGGCAAAGGCTTCGGCCGCTTGCTTCATCACATCCTTGACCTGCTGCGGAGTGGCAATCAGCGAGAACTTCGTCGCGCCCTGCCCCTTTTGCCGGAGCAAAGCGGCCAGATCCTCCACCACATTGAGATACGTCCGCGTCAGGGCTTGGTATCGGGCCGCTTCCGGGGATTGCTTCTCGATATACAGGTCATCCCCCATGTACAGGTTGATATGATGGCCAAAAGGCTTGAGGAATTCCACCAAACGGCAACTGATGTCCATATCCATGGGGTGATGACTAAGGATTCGGCCGTCTGCCATCACCACCATCGCGCCCTGATAGGTGATCAATGGGACATCGATCCCCAATTCCAGGGCATAGGGACGGGCCGATACAAACATACGCCCGGTGGCAATGGTTACGGTCACCCCCTGGGCCTGGGCCGCCTGCAGCGCCTGTTTGGTCCGTTCCGAAATGGTCAGGTCCGTACGCAGCATCGTATCATCCAGATCGATGGCCACCAGCCGGATATCCGGTTTTGCATCCGCGGGAAAAACACCGCCCTGGCTTGAACTTTTGGCCGATTTTCCGTATATCTGAATTTTTTCATGTTTTTTTTGTTCAACCATTATCTGATTCATTGTTCATTCCTTATCAAGTATGTTTTTAAAAAGGGATCCTTCTGCGCTGCCGGGCCGCCTAACGCAAAGAATTCAGGAGTCCTGAAATAACGGATAACAGGATCGCCGCCAGCACCGCGGTGCCCCAGCCGTCGATCTCAATGCCGCTGACCACGGCACTCATGATTTTCAGCATGATCGCATTGACCACAAAGGTAAACAAGCCCAGGGTCAAAATATTGATGGGCAGCGTCAGGAGCAAAAAGAAAGGACGAATGAAGGTGTTGATGACGCCCAGAACCAAAGACGCAACCAAGGCTGCCGCAAAGCTCTCGACATAAAAGCCTTTAAGAATATAGGCAAGGATCAGAAGCGACACACTGTTGATCAGCCACGATAGGAACATTCGAATTCCCCCTTTCTTATCTATTATATCGAAGATAGTCCTGATTCACAATGACCTTCCCAGGATATCCCCAGGCAGTTGCTTCCCTCCAAGCCTCAAGAATCCTTAAGAGGTTTCCAGAGGTCTCATCTCGTCACAGGAATTTTCAAGGTTTTCCTGGTCCTGACCCTGGGGATGGAACCAGTCATAGACCGAACCGGCTGCTTTTTTGCTGATTCCCGGTGTCTGCTCCAATGCCTCCAAAGAAGCGTTCATTATGTTTTTCAGGGACAGCTCGAACCGCTGCAGCAAGGCTTTTTTACCCTTCGGACCCAATCCCGGGATCTCGTCCAGGGCCGATGTCAGATTTCTTTTGCCCCGCAGCAGACGGTGATAGGTGATGGCAAAGCGATGGGCTTCATCCCGCAGCTGCTGCAAAAGCTGGAGTCCCGGGGATTTGTGCCCCAGCACCACGGGATCCGGCTGATTGGGCTGATAGATCCAGTCAAATTGCTTGGCCAGTCCCACCGTGGGGAGGGATTCCAGGCCCACCAGCTCCAAAATCGAACGGGCTGAAGAAAGTTGGCCCACGCCGCCGTCGATCACCACCAGATCCGGCAGCCAGCCGAAGCGCTCATCCGCAACCCGCGCCTTGCTGAAACGGCGTAAAATGACCTCCGCCATGGAGGCAAAGTCATTGTTCCCCTCCACCATGCGAATCTTAAACCGGCGATAGAGATCCGGCCGGGCCTTTCCGTCCACGGATACCACCATAGACGCCACCGTCTCCGTGCCGGAAATATGGGAAATATCGTAACATTCCATGCGATGGGGCACCTCGGCCAGGCCAAGGACATTTTTCAGTTCCTCCAGCCCCTGCTGGGTGCGGTCCCCTTGCAGATCTTGCTGCCGTTCATTGAGCAGCAGCAAATCCCTGGCATTTTTGCCCACCATGGCCATCAATTCCTTGCGGTCACCCCGCTTGGGCACTTTGACCTGCACCTTATGCCCCCGCATCTTGGAGAGCCAGGCTTCCGTAACGCCCTCTTCCTCCCCGGTCTCCGGGGCCGGCACATAGATTTCGCCGGGGATATGCTGTACCCGGCTGTAATATTGCCGCAGAAAAGGCGTCAACACATCCTCTTCGCCCTGGATCCCCTCCATAAAGAAGGATTCCCTGCCCTGCAGCTTGCCTTCCCGGATAAAGAAAACCTGGACGCAGACCTTCCGGCTTCCCCGGGCATAATTGATCACATCATAGGTGTCCCGCTTTTCCGAGACCATTTTCTGTTTTTCCACGACTTTTTCGATGGCCATCCGCTGGTCCCGCAAACGGGCCGCCTTTTCAAACTCCAAGGCCTCGGAAGCTTTCAGCATCTCTGCTTCCAGCTGCCTGCAAAGGGTTTCCTGTTTGCCCTCCAGAAATAGGATCACTTCACGGATCATTTGCTGATATTCCCCGGCGTCCGCCTTTCCCATGCAAGGGGCCAGGCAGCGGCCGATATGGGCATTCAGGCAAGGCCGGGTTTGCTTCCCCCAATGGGCTGTGGATTTGCAGGTCCGCAAAGGAAAAAGCTGCCGCAGCATCTTCAAGGTCTCGTTGACCGCGCCGGTGGAGGTGTACGGGCCAAAATAGCGGGCCCCGTCCTGGCTCATATGCCGTACAAGCTCCAGCCGGGGATATTCCTCCCCGACGGTCACCTTCAGATAAGGGTAGCTCTTATCGTCCATCAGCCGGATATTGTACTTCGGCTTGTATTTTTTGATCAGATTGCACTCCAGGATCAGAGCCTCGATTTCCGAGTCCGTCAGGATCCACTCCAAGTCCCGGATATGGCGGACCATGGCTTTGGTTTTTTCGTTGTGGCCGCCGAGCTCGTTAAAATAGGAACGGACCCTGCTTTTCAGGCTCAGGGCCTTACCCACATAGATCACCTTGCCGACCTCGTCCCTCATCAGGTAAACGCCCGGCGAAACTGGCAGTTTCTGGATTTTTTCTTCGATATTTTCGTTCATTCGCTGCTCCGATTAGAATTCAGGAAATAAAACCGGCTTCAAAAATTGTCCTGTATAACTCACCGCTGCGGCTTTCACCAGTTCCTCCGGCGTGCCCTGGGCCACCACGAAGCCGCCTTTGTCGCCGCCTTCAGGACCCATGTCGATGCAATAGTCCGCCGTTTTGATCACATCCAGATTGTGTTCGATCACCAGGACGGAATCGCCGCCATCCACCAGCCTCTGCAGGACCTCCAAAAGCTTAGCGATGTCATCGCTGTGAAGACCGGTGGTGGGTTCATCTAAAATGTAAAGGGTCTTTCCCGTGGACCGGCGGGACAATTCCGTCGCCAGCTTCACACGCTGGGCTTCGCCGCCGGACAAAGTGGTGGCAGGCTGGCCCAGCCGGATATAACCCAAGCCCACATCCTGCAAGGTTTTCATTTTCCGGTGGATCTTGGGCTGGTTTTCGAAGAAATCCACCGCCTCGTCCACGGTCATGTCCAGAACATCCGCGATGTTCTTGCCTTTATAGCGGACCTCCAGGGTCTCCCGGTTGTAACGCTTGCTTTTGCAGACCTCGCAGGGCACATAGATGTCCGGTAGAAAATGCATCTCGATTTTTAGGATGCCATCGCCGGAACAGGCCTCGCAGCGGCCGCCTTTGATGTTGAAGCTAAAGCGCCCCGGACCGTAACCCCGCATTTTGGCTTCAGCAGACATGGCAAACACCTGTCGGATGGTGTCGAAAACCCCGGTGTAAGTGGCCGGATTGGAACGAGGCGTCCGGCCGATGGGGGATTGGTCGATGTCGATGACTTTGTCCAGCCATTGGATGCCCAGCATCCCGTCATGGTCGCCGGCTCTGGACCGGGCACGATTCAAATCTGCCGCCAGCCGCTTGTAGATGATCTCATTAACCAGGGAGCTTTTGCCGGAGCCGGATACGCCGGTGACGCAGGTAAAGACCCCCAAAGGAATTTTGACCTCGATATTCTTTAAATTATTCTCCCGCGCCCCCTGGATCGTCAGCCATTTCCCGTTGACAGGCCGCCGCTGGGCAGGCACTTCGATTTTTTTCACACCGGTCAGATACTGTCCTGTGATCGATTCCGGGCAGGCCATGATGGCTTCAAGGGATCCCGCCGCCACCACATAACCGCCCTCTACGCCGGCCTTTGGGCCGATATCCAGGATATAATCCGCAGCCCGCATGGTGTCCTCATCGTGCTCCACCACCAGCACCGTATTGCCGATGTCCCGCAAATTCAGCAGGGCATGGATCAGGCGGGCATTGTCCCGCTGGTGCAGTCCGATGGACGGTTCATCCAAAATGTAGAGTACGCCCATGAGGCTTGAGCCGATCTGGGTGGCCAGCCGGATCCGCTGGGCCTCGCCCCCGGACAAGGTTCCCGCCGCCCGGTGCAGGGTCACGTAATCCAGCCCAACATTTTTTAAAAAGCCCAGCCGGGCCTTGATTTCCTTGATGATCTGCTTGGCAATGACGGCATCCCGCTCCGACAAGACAAGCCCGTCGAAGAAATCCGCCGCCAGCTCCACAGACATCCGTGTCACCTCGATGATGTTTTTGCCCCCAATGAAAACCGAAAGGGCTTCCGGCTTCAGCCGGTCGCCGTGGCAGGCGGGGCAAGGCATGGAGGTCATATATTGCTCCATATCCGTGCGGGCGTAGTCGGAAGAGGACTCTCGGAACCGCCGCTCGATCATGGTCAGAACGCCTTCGTATTTGGTTTGATACGACCGATGCTGGCCTTGGGAATTGGTGTATTGAAAAGTGATGTCTTCCGTGCCGCTGCCCCGCAGTATGATGCGCTGCTGTTCTTCCGTCAGCTCCTTGAAGGGCACGTTCATGGGGATGTTAAAATGCTTGCAGGTCCCGGTCAGGATGCCCAAGTACCAGTTGGAGATTCCCTTGACCCAGGGATCGATGGCCCCCTCTTGCAAGGTCCGCCCTTTGTTCGGGATCACCAGATCCGGATCCACCTCCAGCTTATAGCCCAGGCCGTCGCAGGTGGTGCAGGCGCCATAGGGGCTGTTGAAAGAGAACCTCCGGGGCGCCAGGTCCTCGAAGCTAATGCCGCAGTCGGTGCAGGCAAAATTCTGGCTGAAGATCTGCTCCTCTTCCTGGGACTCGGCAGTTTTTTGGCTAACCACCGTCACCAGGCCGCCGGACATGTGCATGGCCGTTTCCAGAGAACCGGCCAGCCGCTGGGTAGAATCCTCCCGCAGAATGATCCGGTCCACCACCACCTCGATGGTATGCTTTTTGTTTTTATCCAGCTTGATCTCCTCCGCTGCTTCCATGAGCTGTCCGTCCACCCGTACCCGCACATAGCCTTCCCGGCGGATATCTTCGAATATTTTATGATGCTCGCCCTTTTTACCGCGGATCAACGGTGCCAGTAGCTGGAGCCGGCTCCCGGTTCCATGGCTCATGATCTGGTCCACCATTTGATCGATGGTCTGTTTTTCCACCGGCTTGCCGCATTTCCAGCAGTGCACCTGCCCAATGCGGGCATAGAGCAGACGCAGGTAGTCATAGATCTCGGTGACAGTGCCCACCGTAGAACGGGGGTTTTTGCTGGTGGTTTTCTGGTCAATGGCGATGGCCGGGGACAGCCCCTCGATGTAGTCCACGTCCGGTTTGTCCATTTGGCCCAAAAACATCCGGGCGTAGGAGGACAAGGATTCCACATAGCGGCGCTGGCCTTCCGCATAAATAGTGTCGAAGGCCAGGGAGCTCTTTCCGGAGCCGGAGAGCCCGGTGATCACCACCAGCTTGTCCCGGGGGATCTCCACGTCGATGTTTTTCAGATTGTGGGCCCGCGCGCCCTTGATGATGATTTTATCGTTTGCCATAGAGGGTTCCTTTCATTTCGATCAGCATATCCCGAAGCTGCGCCGCTTTTTCGAAATCCAGATTTTTAGCGGCTGCTTTCATTTCTTTTTCCAGCTTCTCGATCCATTCCTTTAATTCTTTTTTACTCATCGACTCGATGCGGTCGCTGCCTTTGATACTCGCCTTCACCTGACTGGTCATCTCCACTAAATCCCGGATAGCCTTTTGCACCGTTTGAGGCACGATGCCATGGGCTTCATTGTAGGCCATCTGGATCGCCCGTCGCCGGTTGGTTTCCTCGATGGCCCGGGCCATGGATTTGGTCATCACGTCGCCGTAAAAAATGACCTGGCCATGGATATTTCGCGCCGTGCGGCCAGCGGTTTGGATCAGGGAGCGTTCCGAACGCAGAAAGCCTTCTTTATCCGCATCCAGTACTGCCACCAGAGAAACCTCCGGCAAATCCAGCCCTTCCCGGAGCAGGTTGATGCCCACCAGCACATCGAATACGCCCAGTCGCAGATCCCGGATGATCTCCATGCGTTCCAGGGTCTTGATTTCCGAATGCAGATAGCGGACTTTGATGCCCATTTCCCGCAAATAGTCGGTGAGGTCCTCCGCCATCTTTTTCGTCAGGGTGGTGACCAAAACCCGCTCATTCTGGGACACTCGCTGCTGGATCTGGCTCATCAGGTCATCGATCTGGTTTTTCACCGGTTTCACAATGATTTCCGGATCGATGAGCCCTGTGGGCCGGTTGATCTGTTCCACGATCATATTGTCAGTATGTTCCAATTCATAGGGTCCCGGGGTGGCGCTGACGAACACCGTCTGGCCCATCCGGGCTTCGAATTCATCAAATTTCAAGGGCCGGTTGTCCAAGGCCGAGGGCAGCCGGAAACCGAATTCCACCAAGGTCTCTTTGCGGGAGCGGTCTCCCGCGTACATGCCGCCGATTTGCGGGATCGAAACGTGGGATTCATCGATGATCATCAGATAATCCTTCGGAAAAAAGTCCAGCAGCGTGTAGGGCGGCTCGCCGGGCTGATTCCCCAGCAAGTGCCGGGAATAATTTTCGATGCCGCTGCAAAAGCCCACTTCCTGCATCATTTCAATATCATAATTGGTGCGCTGAGTCAACCGCTGCGCCTCCAGAAGGCGGCCTTCCCGATTCAGCACCGCCAGCCGTTCCTGCAGCTCCGCCTCAATGCTGACGACCGCCCGATCCAAGGTTTCCCGGGAGGTCACATAGTGGCTGGCCGGGAAAATACTAACGTGGCGACGGCTCCCCAGGATCTCGCCGGTCAAAGTATCCACTTCCGTGATCCGTTCCACCTCTTCGCCGAAGAATTCGACCCGGATGGCTGCCTCGGAAGATGACGCGGGGAAAATCTCCACCACATCGCCCCGCACCCGGAAAGTGCCGCGGATGAAATTCAGGTCGTTGCGGTCATATTGCATATCGACCAGCTTGCGCAGCATGTCGTCCCGATCCAGCGCCATGCCCGGCCGCAGAGAAAGCATTTGCTCCAGATATTCCTGGGGCGAACCCAAGCCATAGATGCAGGAAACGCTGGCCACCACGATCACATCCTGCCGTTCCAGCAGCGCCGCCGTGGCCGCATGCCGCAGCTTGTCGATCTCTTCGTTGATGGACGAATCTTTTTCAATATACGTATCGCTGGTGGGCACATAGGCCTCCGGCTGATAATAATCGTAATAACTAACAAAGTACTCCACCGCGTTGTTCGGGAAAAACTCCTTGAATTCGCTGTAAAGCTGGGCAGCCAGGGTTTTGTTGTGGGCGATCACCAGCGTCGGCTTCTGCACCTGCTGAATGACCTGGGCCATGGTGAAGGTTTTGCCCGTGCCCGTCGCGCCCAACAGGATTTGCTTGCGCTTGCCCTCGTCGATCCCCTGCACCAGGGCAGTGATCGCCTGGGGCTGATCCCCCTGGGGCACGTAGTCGGATACAACTTGAAAGCGGATGGATTCAGGCATAGGGGGCTCCTTTCTTTTTTGGGGTCTTTTGGGGGGACGGTGACTTTTTGCGGCGGCCACAAAAAGTCACCGTCCCCCCCGCTGCGCCGCTCACACAAAGGGACAGAGCAAAAATCGCAATGTTAATGAATAAGCGATAAATAATTCTTCATTTTCTTCTCTTATCAGTCATAATTACTAATTATAGAGCGGTCAAACTTTACTGTCAAGGAAGCATGATTACCATTGTATGTTGATTCACCTTGGGAAGTATTTCGATTGCTTCGAATATTCTAATCTGATGGCCAAACAACTAATTTAATATTATCCGATTCTAATACTTTGTATTTTACATTGCCATCATAACTCATTTTTCTTAAATAATGTATGGTAAATTATGTAAGTTAATGATATGCTATTATCAATCTCAATCATCCATTGTTCGAGGTGCAGCCATGCCTAGAAGATCCCGCCGCAAAAGCCATTCAGGCATTTATCACGCCATGGTTCGCGGCATCGACCGCCAGCTGATTTTTAGAGATCCTGCGGATTTTTTAAAATACCTTCGCGTTCTGGAAGAGTGCAAGCGCGTATCCAGTTTCGAAATCTATGCGTATTGCCTAATGCCGAATCATGTTCATTTGCTTATTCGGGAAGGTTCCGAGGATCTAGGAAAAGCCTTCCAACGAATCGGCAGTCGTTATGCATACTGGTTCAATAAGAAATATGAACGCTGCGGTCATTTATTCCAAGATCGCTTCAAAAGCGAGCCCGTTGAAGACGACCGTTATTTCATCGCCTTGCTTCGCTACATTCATCGCAATCCGGTTGCCGCCGGGATCTGCCGCAATGTTGCAGATTATAGTTGGAGCAGTTATTGGGAGTTCATTGGTCCAAAAAAACTGGTCGATTCCGACTACCCGCTTAAGCTGTTTTCGGAGAGCAAAAAAGCAGCCCGCTCGGCCTTTATTGAACATATTAACCACGGCGAGGAGCCCATGCAGCCTGTTTCCATAGAACCTTACATGCGCCACAAGACTCAGCCCGTTGCCTGTCTCTCATCGGAAATTTCCAATCGGATCGATGAAAGCGAACGTGCGCTTCGCTTGCTGGCCGCCCAAGGCATCGCGGATCGGAACCACTATATTAGAAAGCTGAAAAGTGAAGGCGTGCCAATGCATCATATTGCCAAACACTTAAAAATCAGCATCTGGACCGTGCGTAAAGCTTAATACGGCAACAAAAAAAAGACCTGGCAATTTCGCCTGGTCTTTTTCATCGCCTATTCGTTTGGAGGTATTGCTCTGTCCCCTTTGTGCGTGCGCCGCACAAAGGAGGGACGGTGACTTTTTGCGCGCGACGCAAAAAGTCACCGTCCCCTAAAACCCCCGCTACGCCCCAAGCAAATCCGCCACCGTCTTGCCATTTTTAAGCATTTCTCCCAGCAATTCAGCAGCTTTGTTCAACTGGGGATCCGTTTCCCCTGTGTCATCAGCTTCAACAATATAGTCAGGATCGATTCCGGTCCCGTCAATGCTGCGGCCGCTGGGCAGCAAATATTTTCCTTCGGTCACTCGCAGGCCGCTGCCAGTCAGCAGATTGTAAACATTCTGCACGGAACCCTTGCCATAGGTGCGGGTCCCCACCAAAATCCCAGCTTTTCCATCCTGGATCGCTCCGGATAAAATCTCCGAAGCGCTGGCGCTTCCGCCATTGACTAAAACGACCACGGGCACTTTGATCTGATTAGAGTTTTTAATTTGGAAGGATTCGCTTACGCCGCCCCGCATGACCAGTCGGATCAGTTCTCCGTCAGGCAGCAGTCTAGCGGCAATCTTAGTCGTCGCGCCAACATCGCCGCCGCCGTTGTTCCGTAAATCAATCACCAACGCCTCAATGTTTTCCTGCTCGAGCTGTGTCAGGATCTCCTCGAACATGTCCGAAGAATTCTGGGCGAAGCTGCCGATGGCGATGTATCCGATATCATGGCCGGGCAGATAATCATCCTTGAGCACGCCTCCGATTACAGTCTCAACATTCAGCATGATGCTGCGCTTCACCACATATTCCTTATCCTCTTCGCCTTCTCGATGGATGAGAAGACGCACCGTGGTGTCCGGCTCCCCCCGCACCATGGCGATGGCCTGGTCCACGGTCAAATCCTTGATCCAACTGTCATCAACCCTCAAAATCGCATCCCCCGGCTTCAGCCCTGCGGCTTTTGCGCCGGAATCCGGTGTGATTTCCCGGATGATCAGCCGATCCTCGCTCTCCTTCATCCCATCAATGGTCACCCCAATACCGCCGGTTTGCCCCATGTTGGAAAGCATCATCAATCGGTTGGATTCCGGATCCAAATAATAAGTATGAGAGTCCTTGACCGCCTCCGTGATTCCCATGGTGGCGCCGTCAAGCAGCGTGCCAAAGGTCACTGGCTCCAAAAAATCCTGTTTTACATGGTACATAACTTCGATAAAGTCCGAAACCTGCCTGGGATATGCGATGGCCAAGGCGCCAACAGATCCTGTCACCAAGATGCAGAAGGCCATCAGAACCGCACCGACACCCTTAAAAAGCTTTTTCATTTATTCACCGGCCTTCATAATCTCTCGTTGTATCATCGATTATTGCTCTGTCCCCTTTGTGCGGCGGTCGCACGAGGGAGGGACGGTGACTTTGTGCGGTGCCCGCACAAAGTCACCGTCCCCTAAAACCCAAAACTCAGCTTGGCTGCACATAACCCAGCGGCGCAACGGTCTTGCCGTCTTTCATAATAGTAAAATGCAAATGGTTGCCGGTGCTCCAGCCTGTCGTGCCCACGCCGCCCACAGTATCCCCTTTAAGGACGATTTGCCCGATGCTGACGCCGATGGTATTCAGGTGGGAGTACTGGGAGGAGATCCCGCCGCCATGGTCCAGAATCACAGTGTTGCCATAAGCGCCGTTGTTGGCGGCATAAATGACCTTTCCCTTTTCGGAGGCCCTCACCGGCGTGTTTTTCGGCGCGGGGATGTCGATGCCCGTATGGAAACTGCGTTTCTTCGTGATGGGGTGGATCCGGTAGCCATAACCTGAGGAAATGGATGTTCGGCCCGGCACAGGCCAGCCCATGGCGCCGCTGCCCATGTAAACCGATTTATATTTAGCCTGGATGCCGGCCACAAATTTCTCGATTTCCTTTTGTGCTTCTTCCAATTCATCCAGGGCTTTGTTGATTTCTGCCTTGTCACTTTCCAGGGTTTTCAGCAAGCCTGCTTTCTCAGTGGACTGACTTTCCAGCGTCTGATGCTTTTCTTCCTGCTGGGCTTTGATCCGGTCCAGCTTCGCCTTCGCCGCTTCCAGAGATGCTTTTTCCGTCTCCAACTGCTGGCGGTCCGCTTGCAGCCCGGCCAGCATGCTCATGTCGTTTTCGACGATTTTTCCCATTAAATCATATCGGGTCAAAAAGTCTGTCAGGCTGGTGGAGGCAAACAGCACGTCCAGATAGCTGGCGTCGCCCTCCGTATAGATCTGGCATAAACGTTCATTGAGGTAATCGCTGCGCTGGTTCACTTCGCCGGTTTTGACCTCAATGTCCTTTTCCAGCCCGCCGATGTTTGCCTCGGTGGCGGCCAAATCTTTTTTGAGGCTGGCCAAATCATTCTCGATGCCGTTCATATTGGACTGCAGATTTTTCAGCTGGCCGATGACGGACTTCTGCTGACTGGAGTTGGCCTTCATCCGTTTTTCATAATCATCGATGGACTTGCTCAGGTCATTGAGCTCATCCATTTTCTTTTGGATGGCCGCTCTGTCCTCATCGGTCATTTCCACCGTCGGATTGACGGCCAAAAGGGATGAGGGTTCCGGCAGCAGCGCTGCGCACAAAGCAAAAATCAGCAGAATGGACAGGCAACCCGTGAGGGTCAGAAACAAAGGCTGTTTTCCACCGCAGGTTCTCTTTTTTTCTTCGTTCTCCAAAATCTGATCCTTACGAAACTCCACGTCGACGCCTCCTTATACTCTAAGATAGCGAAATACACTGAGAAAACTGCCGACGATGCCTAAACCCGCACCGTAAAGCAAAATATTTCGTCCTAAAAGCAATAAAGTCGCTTGATCCGTCATGATCGGAATGAAGCTCATATTGGTCATCAGGCTTATCACCAGCTTATTGTAGCCCAGGACCAAAATCGCCACGGCCAGCAAGGCGCCGAAGAAGCCTGTCAGCATTCCTTCGATCAGGAACGGCCAGCGGATGTACCAATTGGTGGCGCCCACCAGGCGCATGATGGTGATTTCATCCCGCCGTGCAAACACCGTGACCCGGATCGATGTGGAGATCAAAAAGATGGCGGCGATGCTGATGCAGATCAAGCCGATGAAGCCGGCACGCTCAAGCCAATCCGCGGTTTTCAACAATTTCTCAACCATGCCTTGGCCGTAACGGACCTGGTCGATGCCTTCCATCGCTGTGAGCTTCTCTGCCAGAACTGGAACCAGATCCGGATTGGTCGCTTTCAGCTGGATCATATCCGGCAACGGATTGTTTTCACCTACCGTTCCGGCCAAATCTGCTTCGGTTCCGAAACGATTTTCCAGCATCAGGATGCCTTCCTCTTTGGGGATGAACTCCACCGATGCGACGCCGTCGTAGGCCCCGATATCCGAAGCAAGGGCCTGGGCGGTTTCCCGGGGAAGGTCCTGCTCAACGTAAGCGTTGATTTCCAATTCCGATTCCACATTGAACACCATGTTATTGACATTGGCAACAAAAAGCCAGACGCATCCCAAAAGGAAAAGACTGATGGCCACCGTGGAGATGGAGGCAATGCTCATGATCTTATTGCGCCATATATTACGGAACCCGTCCCGGGCTACGTAACCCAAACTGCTAAGCCTCATGCTGATAGCCTCCGTTTCGCTCGTCCCGGACGATCCGGCCCTCTTTGAGGGCGATGACCCGTTTGCGCATCAGGTTGACCATATCCTTGTCATGGGTGGCGATGAGCACCGTGGTGCCGCGCCGATTAATGGCCTGGAATATCCGCATGATTTCCGCGGAGGTTTCCGGGTCCAGATTTCCTGTGGGTTCATCGGCAATAATCATGGTGGGATTGTTGACCATGGCCCGGGCAATGCCCAGACGCTGCTGCTGGCCGCCGGAAAGCTGGTGGGGATAGGCATTCCGCTTATCCGCAATCCCCATCATATCCAACACCAAGGGCACCCGCTGCCGCACCTCGGTTGTGGTCATTTCCACAGCCTCCGCCGCAAAAGCCACATTTTCGTAAACCGTCCGGGTCATCAGAAGTCGGAAATCCTGAAAAACAAAGCCGATACGCCGTCGATAAAAGGGAATGTCCCTTTGCTTCATCCGCGCCAAACTTTTGCCGTCGGATAAAACCTGGCCGGAAGAAGCAGTCTCTTCCCGGATGATCAGCTTGGTCAGTGTGGATTTACCGGCGCCGGAGGGTCCCACCAAAAAAATAAACTCGCCGTTCTCAATCTGCAGATTGACGTCCTTCAGTGCTTCCACCCGGACCTCTGCTTCATAGATCTTATTTACATTGAAAAACTGTATCACTTGCACCGCCCCTTGAAAGTTTCGTATGTATAAAGTTCCATATGTAAATCGACAGGCGTTGATTAGAATGCCTTTTTAAGACTGATCGCTTTCACGGCCTTCTCCACAATGTGGTGGACCGTCAGCCCATACAATTCCAATAATTCATCGGGTTTTCCGGATTGGCCGAACTGGTCTTCGATGCCTACCCTTAAGACCGGCACCGGCCAGCTTTCCGCCACGGTTTCCGCCACAGCGCCGCCCAGGCCGCCCAGAATCGAATGCTCTTCGCAAGTCACGATGGCGCCGGTTTCATGGGCCGCCTCCAGAATTGTTTCCTTATCCAAAGGCTTGATGGTGGATACATTCAACACCCGGGCATAGATTCCTTCCTGGGCCAGCATTTCAGCAGCTTGCAAGGCTTTGTCCACCATGATGCCGCAGGCTGCCAAGGTCACATTGCTGCCTTCCCGCAGGGTCCGGATCTTGCCGGGCTCGAACTCGGTTCCTTCATCATAAAGGGCAGGGACTTTCGACCGCCCCAGCCGGATATACACAGGACCCGGCGTCCGGATGGCTTCTTCCACCATGGCTTCGGTTTCCACACCATCCGCAGGCACCATGACCCGCAGCTCGGGAATGGAACGCATCAGGGCAATGTCCGTCAGCATTTGGTGGGACATGCCGTCTTCGCCCACAGTGAGGCCGGCGTGGGTGGCTGCGATCTTCACGTTGAGGCCGGAAATGCAGACCGTATTGAGGATCTGCTCATAGGAACGTCCTGCCGCAAACATGGCAAAGGTGCTGACAAAAACGATCTTGCCGCTGGCAGCCAGGCCGCCGGCCATACAGACCATGTTGTTTTCAGCAATGCCGGCGTTGATGAAACGTTCCGGCGCCACTTTTTTGAAATCCGCAGTCATGGTGGATTTGGACAAGTCCGCGTCCATGACCACCAGCTGGGGATATTTATCGGCGATACACGCCAGACAACGGCCATAGGCCGCACGGGTTGCAATTGCTTCTGCCATTAGCGGTTTACCTCCTTCTGTGCCGCAGGATCTCCGGGGGTCCCGGGATCCGCCAGATCCGCCAGCGCCTGGAGCCGCTGGGCGTCGTTGGGCGCGCTGCCATGCCAGCCGGCTTGGTTTTCCATGAAGGAGACCCCCTTGCCTTTGACGGTTTTGCAAAGGATCAGAGTGGGCTGGCCTTTGGTTGCTTTGGCAATCGCCACTGCTTTAGCCAGCGATTCGAAGTCATGGCCGTCCGCCAGTTCCACATGCCAGCCGAAAGCCCGGAATTTCGCGTCAATGGGTTCCGGGTTCATGACCTGGGTGATGGGGCCGTCGATCTGCAGGCCGTTCCAATCCACAAAGCCAGTGAGATTGTCCAGCTTGTAATGGGCTGCCGCCATGACGGATTCCCAAACCAGGCCTTCCTCCAGTTCACCGTCGCCCCAGAGGTTGAAGATCCGGTAATCCTTTTTATCCAGCTTGCCGGCCAGGGCCATGCCTACCGCCGTAGAGCCGCCCTGTCCCAGGGAACCGGTGCTCATTTCAATGCCCGGCAAAGCACCGTAATGGGGATGCCCCTGCAAGCGGCTATCCAGCTGACGCAGGGTAGACAGTTCCGCCGGATCAAAATAACCCCGGCGGGCCAGGGACGCATAGAGGATGGGCGCCGCATGCCCCTTGGACAAAACGAAACGGTCCCGGTCCGGCCATGCCGGCTCCTGGGGACGAAGCTTCATTTCCTGATAAAAAAGGTAGGTCAAAATATCCGTGCAGGATAAGGAGCCGCCGGGATGCCCGGAGCTGGCTGCCCAAACCATGTTGATTACGTCTCTGCGCAGCTGCCGGGCGATGTCGGTTAAAGGAAAATTCCCTGCCGGGCCGGTCCATTGCTGCGCTCCCATCTCAAGCTGTGACAATTTTTTATGCCTCCTTAATCATGTTGCTCTATAGATTCAATGATTTTATCGGTTCTTTCGGTTTATCGGTTCTGTCGGTTCAGCCGGTTCCATGCGCTTTTTTTGGATGGTCGCCTTAAAGATCCGTGTCATCGGTGGCCGCAAGAGCCAGACCTTCGGCCTTAGCCTTGAGCCAGGCCTCCATAAAGCCGGTGATGTCGCCGTCCATAACGCTCTGTACATTGCCGTTTTCCGCCTTGGTGCGATGATCCTTCACCAGGCTATAGGGATGGAACACATAGGAACGGATCTGGCTGCCCCAGGCGATGTCCTGCTGGTCGCCCCGAAGGTTGATCAGCTCTTGTTCCTGTTCCTGACGGCGGCGATCCAGCAGCTTGGCCTTCAGGATCTTTTCCGCCGAGGCCCGGTTGGAGATTTGAGAGCGCTCGCTCTGGCACTGCACCACGATCCCCGAAGGAAGATGGGTGATGCGCACCGCGGAGTCGGTTTTGTTGACGTGCTGTCCCCCGGCGCCGCCGGAACGATAGGTATCGATTTTCAGATCATCCGGATTCAGCACGATGGATTCTGCAGAATCGTCGCTGATTTCCGGCAGGACGTCCACCGCCGCAAAGGAGGTGTGACGGCGTCCGGAGGAATCAAAGGGCGAAATACGCACCAAACGATGGATGCCTTTTTCTGCCTTGAGATAGCCGTAAGCCTTATCCCCTTTGATCAGCAAGGTCACGCTTTTGATCCCAGCCTCGTCCCCGGGCAGATAATCCAGCGTTTCCACCGAATAGCCCTGTCGTTCACCCCAGCGCATATACATCCGAAGCAGCATTTCAGCCCAGTCCTGGGATTCGGTGCCGCCGGCGCCGGGATGGAGAGAGATGATGGCGTTGGAATCATCGTAAGGATCCGAGAAAAGGACCTCGATCTCCAGGTGGTCCAGTTCTTTGCCCAGCTCCTCCAGCATGGCCACGCACTCTTTTTCGTAGGCGGGGTCTTCCTCGGAAAGCTCATAGGCAGCGTTGCTGTCCTCCCATGTGGTTTCCAGGATCTTAAAATCTTCGATGACTTTCTTCAAAGGCGAAAGCCGTTTGGATACCTTGTTGGCATTGGCCATATCATCCCAGAAGTCGGGCCGGCTCATCTGGCTTTCCAGCTCAGCGGCCAGTTTTATTTTGCCCGGGATGTCAAAGAGACCTCCTGAGGTCCTGGATTTTGTTTTTGGTTTCATCGAGGTCACGGCGAATTTCTGCTGACATCGGATAGAGCCTCCTTTAATTTTGGGGAATGTTCTGAAAAAAATGTCTGCGTGGTGTGGAAATGTGCCTTGCTTTGTTTTTGCTCTGTCCCTTTGTGCGAGCGACGCAGGTGGGGGGACGGTGACTTTGTGCGGCGACCGCACAAAGTCACCGTCCCCCTTTAAGCTTAAATCATTCGTCTTTACCGCAGCACTTCTTGTACTTCTTGCCGCTGCCGCAGGGGCAGGGATCGTTGCGGCCCACCTTGTGGCTAACGGCCGGCTTATGGGCTGCCGCCTCCGCCTCTTCGCTGCGGTTTTCAATCAGGTCCTTGCGTTCCTGGGGCCGCTCGGCCACGGTCACAAAATACATATAGCGGACGATCTCTTCCTGGAGCATTTTGATCATCTCGCTGAACATATCAAAGGCTTCGTGCTTATATTCCACCAAGGGGTCCCGCTGGCCGTAGGCCCGCAGTCCGATCCCCTGCCGCATCTGATCCATGGCGTCCAGATGCTCCATCCATTTGCTGTCCACCACCCGGAGGGTGATGATGCGCTCCAGCTCCCGCATGGTATCGCTGCCGATGGCTTTTTCTTTCATGTCGTAGGCCATCAGGGCGTTGCTCAGCAGGGTTTCCTTGGCTTCCTCCGGCTCCATCTTCGCCAGGTCTTCCGCCGTCAGCGTCCGGTTGGGCAGGAAATGCTGGTAGGCGTATTCCATCAAGCCCTCCAGGTCCCATTCCTCAACATGCCGCTGACCGCCGGCAAAGCGGGCCAGCGCGGATTCCACCACGTCGCTGATCATGGATTCCACCGTATCGCGGATGTTCTCGCCCGAAAGCACCAAACGCCGCTGGGCATAGATGATTTTACGCTGTTCGTTCATCACATCGTCATATTCCAGCACAGTTTTCCGCATGTCAAAGTTCCGCGCTTCCACCCTGCGCTGGGCATTCTCCAGCGCCCGGCTGACCATACCGTTTTCGATGGGCATCTCATCGTCCATGCCCAGCTTATCCATAATGCTGGTCATGTTGTCGGAGCCGAACAGTCGCATCAGGTCGTCTTCCAGGGAAATATAAAATTGACTGGAGCCCGGGTCGCCCTGTCGTCCGGCGCGGCCACGGAGCTGATTGTCGATCCGTCGGCTTTCATGACGTTCCGTGCCGATGATGTGCAGGCCGCCCAAGGCAACCACCGCTTCATGCTCCCGGTCCGTCTCAGCCTTGGCTTGGGCATAGAGCGCCTCAAAATGACGCCGCGCTTCCTTATGTTCATCCTCATATAACGGATTGTGGCTGGCGGCCATCTCCACCACTTCCGGGGCCAGACCTTCGGCCAGCATTTGCTGTTTCACCATAAATTCCGGATTGCCGCCCAAAAGGATGTCGGTGCCGCGGCCGGCCATGTTGGTGGACACGGTGACGGAACCCAGCCGTCCGGCCTGGGCGACGATGGTCGCTTCACGCTCATGGAACTTGGCGTTGAGCACCTGGTGGGGGACGCCCTTCAGCTGCAGCTGGCGGCTGAGCACTTCGGATTTTTCGATGGAAATGGTACCCACCAGCACCGGCTGCCCGGTGGCGTAACGGTGGGCAATATCTTCTACAGCGGCGGCGAATTTGCCGTTTTCCGTACGGTAAATCACATCGCTCAAGTCTTTGCGGGCCATGGGCATATTGGGGGGGATCACGACCACGTTGAGTTTGTAGATTTTGCGGAATTCTTCCTCTTCCGTCATGGCCGTGCCGGTCATGCCGGCAAGCTTTTCATACATGCGGAAATAATTCTGGAAGGTGACGGAGGCCAGGGTCTGGGATTCTTTTTCAACCTGGACCCCTTCCTTGGCTTCGATGGCCTGATGCAGGCCTTCGCTGTAACGGCGGCCAAACATGAGCCGGCCGGTGTATTCATCGACAATGATGACCTCGCCGTCCTTGACCACGTAATCCACATCCCGCTTCATCAGGGTATGGGCATGGAGGGCTTGGTTCACATGATGAGAGATTTCCATGTTGGCGTCGTCATAAAGATTGGTAACGTTCAAGAGTCTTTCGATCTTGGCAACGCCCTCTTCCGTCAGGCTGGCCCGTTTGGCCTTCTCATCCAGGGTGTAATCCTGCTCTGGTCTCAGGCGGGGCATGATGGCGGCAACCTGCTGATAAAGGGGCTTGGGCTTGTCGCCCTGGCCGGAAATGATCAAAGGCGTGCGCGCCTCGTCGACTAAAATGCTGTCCACTTCGTCCACGATGGCATAGTTCATTGGCCGCTGCACCATATGCTGCGGCCGGAAGACCATATTGTCCCTCAAATAGTCAAAACCGTATTCGTTGTTGGTTCCGTAGGTGATGTCCGAGCCGTAGGCCTGCTGCCGCTGGGCGGAATCCAGACCGTGGACGATCAGTCCGACGGACAGTCCCAGGAAAGTATAGATCTGTCCCATCCATTCGGAGTCGCGGCGGGCCAGGTAATCGTTGACCGTGACCACATGAACCCCTTTGCCGGTCAAGGCATTAAGGTAAGCCGGCAAGGTGGCGACCAGGGTCTTGCCTTCGCCGGTCTTCATCTCCGCAATGTTGCCTTCATGAAGGACCATGCCGCCGATAAGCTGCACATCAAAATGCCGCATACCCAAAACGCGCCGGGATGCTTCCCGTACCACCGCAAAAGCCTCCGACAGTAAACTGTCCAGGGTTTCGCCTTTGGCCAGCCGTTCCTTAAACTCCGTCGTTTTGCTCCGAAGCTGATCATCGGACAACGCCTGCATGGCCGGTTCCAGGGCGTTGATCGCTTCCGTCCGTTTCGTGAGACGTTTCACTTCTTTTGCATTTGTATCGAGTATATTTTTTAAAAAGTCAAATACCATTTGACACCCGCTTTCCAGAATTGACAGACGCCTCTTCTGCAGCCTGTTTGCTGATTTTCTAACCTATATATTGTACCACCTAAACATACCTGTGGCAAACCGAATGGCTCCGCGCCAATGTGAACTATGTTTGAACTTTTTGTTACCATTTATAGATGCTATATCAAAAGGATTTCAACTATTATACAATGAGTCCGTTAGGATGATTTCCTATTTATACACACGACTTGATCCAAACTTCACACACGTCATACACCTCGGGAGGTGCCGCATGCTTCAACCAGTCTATGACTTTTCTTTCATCAAACAACAGCCGATCCCAAAGCGGCCAACCCTGCTTTTTTCGTTTCTGTTATTTTGCTATCTTATCCTTGCCCTGACCCTTTTGCCCGCCAATCTTTTGGCCGCGGACAGCCTGACGGAAGCCGATTTCAGCCCCAGCCTCCTGTCCGCCCTCAACAGCGTTTTAAGTCAGCCCCTGACGCTGCCCATGGCTTCCGATGATCCCGCTTTGGCCGTCACCGATCTGGATCTCAGCGGCAAGAGCATATCCGGCCTGAAAGGCATCGAGTATTTCAGCTCGCTCACCAGCCTCAAGCTGGACTACAATAAGTTGACGAATACCAACGGCGTAATGTTCCCTGACAAGATCAAAATCCTCTCCCTGGCCCATAATTCCTTGAAGGAAGTCAGCGCCACCCATTGGCCGGCCGTTTTAGAAAACCTTGATCTCCGCAACAATGCCCTCACCTCCCCCCTGGGTCTGGCACTGCCGCCCACGGTGGCCCGGGTGCAGCTTGACAACAACTTCCTCAAAGGAAAGATCTCCAGCCCCGTGGGCCGGGTGGTCACGTACAACGGAAACTTCATTTATGAGGCTGGCAGCATCCGGCCCGCAAGCCTTGTGATCAAGGATATAACGTCCTTATCCCTCTATTCCGGCGGTCAGGCCGTGGTACCCTTCGTCGGCATCTATTCCTCCACCAATCCCAACAATCCCGTGCCTTCCAGCATGTTGAACGCAACCTTGGATAAAAATAACAATATCTTGAAGCTTGACCGACAGGAGTACCGCTTTTTGCTGCAGGCCAATGCCACCGGCAAGGACGTCCTGACAATCCAGCTTTTTCTCACCGATTATATGCAGACGCAATATGAGTATATGAATCAGACCTTCTTTAAGGTTCGTATTCCAGTCACCGTTTGGCAATCCGCCGCCGAACGTATGGAAACCCATTCCTCCAACAACGGAGATACCGCCCTTGAAAGTGCCCTGGCAGGACGGAGCCTCAATGCCATTGTGGATATGACCCGTTTCACCAAGGGCGAAGCCAGCTTCAGCCCCGGGCTCATGGCCCAGCTGGCCGGGTCGGGCAAAAAATTGATCCTGACCCACGATTTCGGCAATTTGGTGATCGACAGCAACTGCCTTAAAGCCCTGACAAACCAAGCCAGCGCATACCCCACCGCCTCGGTGGTTTTGATGCTGGATGCCTGCGAACTGCATCCCGCCGGCTATGGTCCCAGCCGCTTCTCAGCCAAAGAGATCTACGCTTTGACCTATCCCGATTTCAATTTCAACGCACGGCTGCAGATTCCAGGGGCAAGCATGAAACAGCTTGAGATCAACGCACCCATCACTGCCACCCTCTATCTCAAAAACCAGAATTTCAACACCTGGGATCTCAGCCATCTCACCGCCTTCAAGGATAACAACGTCCAGCTGCAATTGCTGGGCGGCACTTACAACGACATTAACGGCAGTTTCGTTTATCGGCTGGACGGCACAGGCCATTACGGCCTGGGAACCCGGGGCAAGGTTGTCCGCTGGATGGATCTGGCCATCAATTCCACCACGCTGACCTTCTCCCAAGGCAACACCGAAACCTTGAGTCCCGCGCCGCTGCTGATCCAAGGCACCACCATGGTGCCGGCCCGCACCATTTTTGAGGCCATGGGCGCCACGGTTCGCTGGAACAGCTTCACCAACACCACGACCATCGCCTATGGAGATAAAACCTTCTATCTGCAGGATGGCGCCATCATTTCAGGCACCAACCAAAAAGTCTATGTGGTCAGCGGCCGGATGCTGGTTCCGCTGCGGTTCATCTCCAACGAAATCGGGGCCAGTGTGCTTTGGTGGTCCTATGGCGGGAATATAAGGATTGTTTATTGAGGATACGGGACAGAGCTGAAGCTCTGTCCCGTTTTTATTCGAAGGGACGGTGACTTTTTGCGTGTGCCGCAAAAAGTCACCGTCCCCTCCTTTGCGGCGCCCGCACAAAGGGACAGAGCATTCGCTCTGTCCCTTTGTGCTCAACATCTTTCACTTAAAAAAGCTCTTATTTGTCCAAGGAAACATCCTCATTGCCCCATCTCCAAGAAGCGCTTGGCGCAAAGAATCGAAAAAACATACCACGGAATCAGCGAGGCGAGGGAAAACCAAAGCCCCAGCGTCCCTGCCGTGGACGGAACCATCATAAGAACACCTGAGATCAGACCGATGACCGCTGTTTTTCTGCTAAATACTGTGCTTTTCAACATGACACAGGATATCATGATCAGAGCAATACCATTTAAAACATAATATACAAGAAAAGCCGTTCCCTGCCAGCCAGCGAGGAGCGCTTGTCCAGCGGCCAACAGCATCGATTTCTGCGCGTCTGTACTGGCGGCAGCGTATCGATTGCTTATATTAAGCAATTCAAATGATTTGTTTGATGCAAGGTACGCGGATATGCCCAAAAGCCCCAGTAAGAGTGCGACGGTCATCATACTTTCATTTCGGGGTCTCAATGCGACGTAAAACGCCAAATACATTAAAGCAACCAATATATTATTAATTATATAGAGCGCATCCTGATGAATAAGCCCCAGCAGCCAATTGCTGTGGTACAGCGAAAACCAGTTCTCGATTGAATCAGGGATTGGAAACATTGTAAACACTGCAATTTGAGTTGGAATGATCATAAGCATAACGATCGCCGCGAACCCCGCGATTTTATAAAGGGGTTTCCATTGGGCCGCATGGTCTTGAATTTCTATCTGCTTCATCGTTTTCTCTCCTGACCCTTCATATGATGATATACCTACTCCTTGATGCTTTTATATAATTTGGAATTGTAATATGCAGCAAAAGCAGCCAGGACAACAAATATTCCTACCTTAGCAATCAGGACCGGAAGGGGCAGGACGATGCCGGCCAATGTTTGAAAGACTGTCTGAATTGGCAGCATGGCACCGATGATGACACATAAGGTAAGAAGAATCGATAGAAGGACAATGCCTAGCCCATTCTGCTTTTGCAGAAGACCCAAGCATATAAACATCAGCGGGCTTATGATCCCCATATCTAATACGTAGGTTATTTCGGTGGTATACACCTCAATGAGCGGCAATGGTTTTCCTGAAAAGATGGTGGGGATGATGTCCGGCAGCCAGGCAATCAAAAGCGAGATGCCCGATAAAATCAAAAAAATACGGATGCCTCTCGTCGGCAATTTCCATTTTAATGCTTTTTGAAGCGCCGGCGCATCATTTTTTATCATCAAAGTGATTACCAAAAAAAGCGAACAGCCAAAAAGCGCAATATAAATCAAATGAAAGGCGTTATAGGTAATTCCGAAAGCGATACTGGTTGCATAATAAAGCACCGTGGCCGCAAAAGCGGTTAGCTGCAGCTTTGATTTCAAGGTTCTGTGCTTAATTTCCTTTAGGAGCGCGGTGGTCATCATGGGCACAACAAGAAAAAGCATTGTAAAATCGCTGCCGATAAAAATTGGCGCCTTGAAATAAGAATCACGGGCATAAATCCCGCTGCCGAACAAGTTGACCGGGTCTCCGTACTGATTCGTGATCCAATAGCTGTTCTCGATGTTAAAAGAAAGCAGTCCAGTTATCGTAATCATCGTCAGCAGCAGAATCGTGAAGATCCCAAGTATATCCGTTCCATTCAGTTTTTTCATTGTATTGTACTTCCTAATACCTTTTTCCGCGTAATATCAATGGCTTTCCATCCTAAATTCCCAGCCAAAAAGGAATCACCTTGAAATATTCCCGAGTAAAAAAGTTGAAGGTCAACAGCCGTACCAAGGGCGTAGTGACGCACATTTTGGCCACATCCAGGCCTTCCTGCTCCGCGTATTTCCGCGCCCGGTACAGTTGGAATTCATTGGAAACCAGGCCAACGGCATATTGCTGCGTCCCGCCCTGGAGCTGCGCCACAAGCGGCTTGGCATTCTTGACCGCATCCCGCGCTGTCCGGGAATCCTCTTCCAGGATAAGACGATCCGCCTCGATGCCCAAGCTGATCATGGTGTCCTTCATATATTGGGCTGTGGTCAGACTTTCTCCCTCCGCTGCGCCGCCGCAAAGAATGGCCCGGGTCCCAGGATTTTTCTTGAGGTACTCCGCCGTCGGCTTGACCCGACTGTCCAAAATCACCCGATCCTGCGCCGCCGAAAGCTCTGCCCCGACCACTACCACATCCGCCCCCACCACAATGGGGTTGTTCTCGGTTTCTGAAAGCAGCGTGCCTGTAACGATGGCTAAGGTGCCTGCCCATAAAAGCATGATGACCACGCCGGTGTAATAAAAGGTCCAGTACAAGCCACCCCGCCGATTTTGGCGTTTCATCAGCCATTTGGCCACGCCTAGAATCAGCAGAATTCCTCCCAGGACCGGTAAAAAGTCCATCAAAAACTGCATATCTTTGCCATAAGGCCGATAGAGCAGAGAACCCAGGATCATCAGACCGCCGACAGGCAGCAGCCAGAAACTGCTCAGCCAGTGACCAAGCTTCTCTCGTTTGTCCATATAAATTTCCGGCATATGTTTTCTCCTTCTTTTATGAGCTGATGACATAATGATCGATTGCTCCATATTATAACATGCAATTTATGCGGCTTGTATACTGGGACATCACTTTTTTTTTCAAAAAAAGGATGTTATAATGTTGTTTTAAGGAACATAAAAGTGAGTGGAGGGCTGATTATGCAAAAACTGCAGCAATTATATGAAGGCAAAGCCAAAAAGGTTTATGCGACGGACGACCCGGATCGATACATCGTCGATTACAAAGACGACGCCACCGCCTTTAACGGCCTCAAAAAAGGCACGATTTTGGGCAAAGGCGCCATCAACAACCAAGTAACCAATCACCTGATGAAGCTTTTGGAAATCGAAGGCATTCCCACCCATTTTATTCAACAGCTTTCCGAAACAGAGACCGTGGTTAAAAAGGTCACCATCATCCCGTTGGAAGTGATCGTCCGCAACATCGCCGCCGGTTCCCTGGCAAAACGTCTGGGCCTTGAAGAAGGCACCAAACTGCGCAAGACCGTCCTTGAGTTTTGTTACAAAGACGATGCCCTGGGCGATCCCATGGTCAACGAATACCACATTGCCGCCATGGGCTGGGCCACGCCCAACGAACTGGATCTGATTGCGGATTATGCGCTGAAGATCAACCAATACCTCAAAGACTACCTCAAAGACCTCAACATCGAGCTGATCGACTTCAAGCTAGAGTTTGGCAAGGACTCCGATGGCGTCATCGTGCTGGCTGACGAAATCTCGCCGGATACCTGCCGCTTCTGGGACAGCGTCACCAAAGAGAAGCTGGATAAAGACCGCTTCCGCCGGGACCTTGGTAATGTGGAAGACGCTTATCAGGAAATTATGAAGCGTCTGCTGGGCAAATAATTTTCGCTTTTGAAGGGGACGGTGACTTTTTGCGGCGCCCGCACGAGCGGGGACAGAGCAAAGAGACACAGAACAGGCAATCGATCCTTAGCATGCATAAAAAAGGGGCTGTGTTGAAACTTA
>DIWW01000021.1 GCA_002435905.1 Peptococcaceae bacterium UBA6096 | reverse complement strand
GACATGCTGTCCTTGCCGCCGATGGCCGGCACCTCCAAGGCATTCATGACGGTCTGGGCGCCCAGCAGCGCTGCCAGGGGTTTGCCCCAGCGCACCGGGTCTTTTTCCAGACGTTCGAAATATTCCTGAAAGGACATCCGGCTTTTCAGCGGATCGCCGCCGGACGCTGCCAGCTTGGTCAGCGCATCCACCACCGCATATAAAGCGCCGTGATAGGGGCTCCATTGGCTAAGCTCCGGATCCAGTCCGTAACTCATCCAAGTCCCTGTCCGGGTACCGCCGCCATAAACCGGCAGCTTGGAAACCATGGCTTGCGCCGGCGTTTCCTGCCGTTTGCCGCCCAAGGGCAGCAGCACGGTGCCCACGCCGATGGTGCTGTCAAACTGCTGGATCAGCCCTTTTTTGCTGCATAGGTTGAGATCAGCCATGACCTGAGGCCAGGCCTTTCCAATATCCGTCTCTGCCACCAGGGCTTTCTTGAAATAATCTTCGCCGGTGGGCTGGGCGATCACTGCATCTGTCCGCTGGCTCACGCCGGAGGTGTTCAAAAAGTCTCGGGACAGATCCACAATGGTCTTGCCCCGCCAATTCATACGCATCCGCCCATGGTCCGCCACACGGGCCACCGGAGTCGCTTCCAGATTCTCAGCTTCTGCCAGGGCTAGGACAGCCTCCAGGTCCTTTTCTTCAATGACCACGGCCATCCGCTCCTGGGATTCGGAAATCGCCAGCTCCGTGCCGTCCAGTCCCTCATATTTTTTGGGGACCGCGTCCAGCTCGATGTCCAGACTGTCCGCCAACTCTCCAATGGCCACGCTGACGCCGCCGGCGCCAAAGTCATTGCAGCGCTTCACCCGCTTCGTAAAGTCAGGATTGCGGTACAGCCGCTGCAATTTCCGTTCGGTGGGGGCATTGCCCTTCTGCACCTCGGCGCCGGACGTTTCGATGCTTTGTTCGTCATGGGATTTGCTGGAGCCGGTGGCGCCGCCGCAGCCGTCCCGGCCGGTCCTGCCGCCCAGCAGCAAAATAATATCCCCCGGCGCCGGCGTTTCCCGCACCACATTTTCCTCAGGGGCCGCGCCCACCACGGCGCCGATTTCCATCCGTTTGGCCGTATAGCCCGGATGGTAGACTTCATCCACCAAGCCGGTGGCCAAGCCGATTTGATTGCCGTAGCTGCTGTAGCCATGGGCTGCCTGGCGGGTAATGGTTCGTTGGGGCAGCTTACCCGGCAAAGTATCCTCGATCCGCTCCAGAGGGTTGCCGCAGCCGGTCACGCGCATGGCTTGATATACATAGGACCGTCCGGAAAGAGGGTCCCGAATGGCGCCGCCGATGCAAGTGGCCGCGCCGCCGAAAGGCTCGATTTCCGTGGGATGGTTGTGGGTTTCATTTTTGAACATGACCAGATACGGTACTTTGACCGTTGCCTGGACGTCGCCGCCCATTGATCCTGTATCGGGCAGGATCTCAGCCTCCACCTTGATGCTGCAAGCGTTGATCTCCTCGGATACATCCAAGTCCTCCAGCTTGCCGGCCTGGCGAAGGGCCTTGGTGTTGATGGTGGCCATATCCATGAGGCAGAGAGGTTTTTCCCCGCCGTGGACCTGTTTACGCAGTTCCATATAGGCAGCCAGCGCATTCTTGAACACCGAGCCGTAGGTGCCTTCTTCGATCCCGATCTGCTCGATGATCGTCTGGAAGGTGGTGTGCCGGCAATGATCTGACCAATAGGTGTCGATGACGCGGATCTCGGTCAGGCTGGGATCCCGCTTTTCACTTTGAAAATAGGTTTGGCAGAAGGCCAGGTCCTCACGGCTCATGGAAAGGCCCAGCTGCTGATGGCACTGGGCCAGGCCTGCCTCATCCAGACTGCGGAAACCCTCCAGCACCGCCACATCCGCCGGCTGCGGATCGGCCTGCTCTAAAGTCGCCGGTTTTTCCCAGGCCGCTGCCCGGGAGTCCACGGGATTGATGCAATATTTTTTGAAAGCCGCCATCGCTTCGGGATCCAGGTCCCCTTTCAATAGATAGACATTGGCGGTCCGGATCAGCGGACGCTCCTTTTGGGTCAGCAGCTGGATACACTGGGCCGCGCTGTCTGCCCTTTGATCATATTGGCCGGGCAGATACTCCACAGCCACGGCTTGTTCATCCGCTGCCAAAGGCATGGTTTCGCGATAAAGGTAGTCTACTGCCGCTTCCCCGAAAACCTGCAGGCAGGCCGTGTCAAATTCTTCGGAATCCATCCCTTCCGCGTCATAGCGGACAGCGATCCTCAATCCCTGCAGTCCCTTGAGTCCAAGATTCTCATGAAGATCCGCCAGCAATCGGGCGGCTTCGATGTCCACACCGGGCTTTTTCTCCACAAAAACTCGCATAACCCCATATTTCATCTGCAATCGTTCCTTCCTTAGCAATGGTTGCACGCAAATCAAGCTATTTAAATTTATTCTATCATTATAACATCGGGCGCCAGGTTTTCCAAAAGCTTTTGGCCGGAATTTGCGGGTTTTCCAGGGAACCTGCTGATATTTTTTACACAATCTTTACATTGGCTTGATGGGCGCTTTACACCCCTTCCGTATAGTTACAAGTGATGAGAGAAGTGATGAGAAACGATAAGGAGATGTACTGGATGAAAACGTATGGTAAAACGCAGGTTTTGAGTTCTTCAATAAAACGTCTGTCCCTGCTGGGCCTTGCCGCCATCATGCTGATGGGCACCCTGGGCTGCAGCAAAACCGCCCCTGGCGATTCCGCAGCGCTTCAACAGCAAACAGCCAAAGAAACAGCGGCGGCTCAAACCATCCTCCAGGTCAATGGTTCCACCTCGGTGGAAAAGCTCATGACCATGCTGTCCGATCGATACACCGCCAAGAACCCCGGTGTCAGCCTGCAGATCCAAGCCCCCGGCTCTTCCGCCGGCATCAAAGCTGTCCATGACGGCAACGCCCAGATCGGTATGAGCTCCCGGGAACTCAAAGGCGATGAGTTGACCTGGGGTTTGAAGGAAACGGTCATTGCCTATGACGGCATCGCCGTGGTAGTCCATCCTTCCAATCCGGTGAAAGACCTGACCACCGAACAAGTCAATGCGATCTTCTCCGGCAAGATCACCAACTGGAAAGAGTTTGGCGGCGCCGATCAAGAGATCCTTCTAGTGATCCGGGAAGCCGGCTCCGGCACCCGCGACGCCTTCGAGGAAATCGTGAAGCTCTTTGAAGAGAAGGATGGCAAAAAGGTTTCCACCATCGCAGAAGATCGAGCCATCATCGCCGACAGCACCAACGCCATCACTCAAAATGTGTCCGGAAAGGAAAGCGCCATCGGCTATGTTTCCCTGGGCAGCCTAAATACAAGCAGCACCATCCCCCTTAAGCTGAATGGCGTCGAATGCACCGCCGACAACATCAAGAATAAGTCGTATGCCATATCACGCCCCTTCCTTCTGCTCACCCAAGGCACACCCAGCGCTGAAGTCCAACCGGTACTGGATTACATCTTAAGCGCCGACGGACAAGCTCTGGTCACCGAAGAGAAATTCATCCCCGTCCAATAAGATTGTCATGTTCTGCAACATCCCTTCAGCCCTATTCAGCCCAAAGCGGCCCCCATCCTCCCGGGATGGCTGCTTTGGGCTTTGGGAAATGAAATGAGGCATGCTATGAAACTAAAAAAGTATATGACCCTTGGCGTTGAAAAATTTTTCTGGCTCTGTGCCATCCTGTCCTTGCTGGCGCTGCTGCTGATCCTGGGCTTCTTGCTGAAAGAAGGCCTGCCGCCTCTGTTCTCCATTGGCTTCAAGTCTTTTTTGCTTGGCCAGCGCTGGAAGCCCCTTGAAGAGACCTTCGGCATCTTCCCTATGATTGTCGCAACGGTGACCGCAACCGCCGGCGCCATCCTTTTAGGCGGTTTTATCGGTTTATTCACAGCGCTTTTTTTGGCGGAAGTCGCCTCCCCCAAAGCGGCCCGTTTGATACGCCCTCTGATCCAGCTTCTGGCCGGGATCCCCTCGGTGGTCTTTGGCTTTTTTGGCTTGGTCCTGATCGTCCCCTGGATCGCCAATCGCTTTGGCGGTCCCGGCAACAGCCTTTTGGCTACGATCCTGATCCTATCCGTCATGATTCTGCCCACCTTGGCCAGCATCAGTGAAACCGCCTTACGGGCCGTTCCCCAGGAATACCGGGAAGGTTCCCTGGCCTTGGGGGCTTCCCCCATGGAAACTTTATTCAAGGTCACCTTGCCTGCCGCCAAGAACGGCATCATTGCCGCCTTCGTACTAGGCATTGGCCGGGCTGTGGGAGAGACCATGGCCGTGGTCCTGGTTTGCGGAAACCGCCCGCAGATCCCCCAGTCCCTTCTGGACCCCATCCGACCCATGACCTCCACCATCGCCATGGAAATGAGCTATTCCTCAGGGCTCCATCAGGAAGCCTTATTTGCCATCGGCGTGATCCTCCTGATCTTCATTGTCGCTCTCAATCTAAGCGTCAACTATATTTTAAGGGGGAACAAGGATCTATGAAAAGAAAAGTGACCGAAATAATCCTGCGGTTCCTGCTATGGTCCTGCACCCTTTTAACCATTGCCATTCTGTTTCTGATTTTAGGCTATGTGTTCTTCCAGGGGCTGCCCCATATCAACCTTCGATTTTTAACCACAAGCTATGCGCCGGGCCTGGGTCTTGAGGGCGTTTGGTCCATGATCATCGGCACCCTAGCCTTGATGGGCTTGACGCTGCTGGTTTCTGTGCCTGCCGGCATCTTTGCGGCCATCTACCTTTCGGAATACGCAAAGCCCTCCCGTTTCCTCAGTCTGCTGCGTTTTTCCATCGAATGCCTGGCCGGTATTCCCTCGATTCTCTATGGGTTGTTCGGCTTTACCTTTTTCGTGGTCTTTCTGAAGCTGCAATTCTCTCTTTTGTCCGGCGCCCTGACTCTGGCCATTATGATCCTTCCCCTTTTGATCCGCACCACCGAAGAGACCCTGCAGTCGGTTCCCGACAGCTTCCGTGAAGGCTCCCTGGCCTTGGGTGCCAACCGGCTTGTAACCTTATTCAGAATCGTCCTGCCCAGCGCAATCCCCGGCATTCTCACTGCCGTGATTCTTTCCATGGGAAGGATCATCGGGGAGACGGCCGCAGTATATTATACCGCGGGAACGGTTCCCCAGGTCCCCTTATCGACGGCGGAATCCACCCGGACCCTGGCCGTCCATCTCTACTTTTTGGCAAAAGAAGGCTTGGACCAAGGCCAGGCTTTTGCCGCAGCCGCCATTCTCATCCTGCTGATCGCCGCCTTGAACCTGGCAGCCCAAGGCACGGCCAACTATTTTAACCGGCGGCTCACAGGAAAATAATAATGTAACCAGAGGAGGAGCACTATGGACAAGACGTCCGTCTCTCTCAATACCGCCAACCTTCCGGCGATTCTTTCTGTCCGGGATCTGGACCTATATTATGGAAGCTTCCAGGCCTTAAAAAAGATCAGCCTGGATATTTTTCCACGGCAAGTCACGGCTCTGATCGGTCCCAGCGGCTGCGGGAAGTCAACCTTTCTGAAAACCCTGAACCGGATGAATGATTTAATTCCCGGTGTCCAGGTGGAGGGCAGCATCCTTTTTGAAGGCCAGGATATCTATGACCCTTCGGTGGATACCGCCGGCCTGCGCAAGCGCATCGGCATGGTCTTCCAAAAGCCGAATCCCTTTCCTATGTCGATCTACGACAACATCGCCTACGGTCCGCGGGTCCACGGTATAAAGAAAAAAGAAGCTTTGGATGAAATTGTGGAATCCAGCCTGCAGAAATCAGCCCTTTGGGATGAAGTCAAGGATCGTCTGAAAAAAAGTGCCCTGGGCATTTCAGGGGGCCAGCAGCAGCGGCTCTGCATTGCCCGGGTCCTGGCTGTGGAGCCAGAGATTCTGCTGATGGACGAACCCACTTCCGCACTGGATCCCATCTCCACGGCAAAGATCGAAGAGCTGGTATCTTCCCTGAGCAAAGCCTATACGATCATCATTGTGACACACAATATGCAGCAGGCTGGGCGCATTTCTGATAAAACCGCTTTTTTCCTGCATGGCGAAGTGATAGAATACGATCAGACGGAGCAAATTTTCAGCCGTCCGGCAGATCCCCGTACAGAGGATTACATCACCGGCCGGTTTGGATGATCCTCGGGCGCTCCCTGAATCGATCGCCGGCGCCATCCGGCAAACAAGGAGGTACCTGATATGCGAAAGACCAAAATCGTCTGCACCCTGGGTCCAGCCACCGATTCCCCTGAAATGCTCAAAGCGCTGCTGGAAGCAGGAATGGATGTTGCCCGCCTGAATTTCTCCCACGGCTCCCATAAGGAGCATCTTCAGCGGATCCTGCGGCTTCGCCAGGCTTGTCAGGAAACCGGAAAACAAGCAGCCATCATGCTGGACACCTCCGGGCCGGAGATTCGTACCAAGCAGGTTTCAGGCAATACGGCGGAACTCAAAACCGGACAAGAGTTTACCTTGACCAGCCGGCCAGTTCCCGGCGACAGCCTTCAGGTGTCCATATCTTATGACCAGCTGCCCGGTTCTGTCCAGCCCGACCAAACGATTTTGTTGGACGACGGTCTGATCCGCCTGAAGGTGCTGCGGACCACAGCGACCGACATCGTCTGCCAGGTGATGAATGGGGGTACTCTGACCCACCGCCGTAAAGTCAATGTTCCCGGCGCCGCGCTGCCCTTCCCGATCATGAGCGAAAAAGACCGGCAGGACTTGCGTTTCGGCGTCGACCATGGGGTTGACTTCATTGCTGCTTCTTTCGTCCGCAGCGCAGACGATGTCCGGACCATCCGCCAATATTTAAATTCCTTGGGCGGCAACCAGTTTATCATCGCCAAAATTGAAAGCCGGCAAGGCGTGGACCAAATGGAAGCAATCCTTGCCGAAGCGGACGGCCTCATGGTGGCCCGCGGCGATCTGGGGGTTGAAATATCTCCCGAAGAAGTCCCCCTGGTCCAAAAGCTCATGATCCAGCGCAGCAACCAGGTGGGCAAGCCGGTGATCACCGCCACGCAGATGCTGGATTCCATGATCCGCAATCCAAGGCCCACACGGGCCGAGGCCAGCGATGTGGCCAATGCCATCCTGGACGGCACGGATGCCATCATGCTTTCCGGCGAAACAGCAGCCGGCCTTTATCCATTAGAATCCGTGGCCACCATGTCCCGAATCGCCGATACCACGGAAGCCTCCGATATATGGCGGCAGCGTTTCCTGCATTATTTTGCCGCTATGGAAAAGCGGCAGGAAACCACCTCCGATTATGTGGCGCGGGCTGCCTGCCTTTTAGCTGAAAAAATTCAGGCCAAAGCCGTCCTGACCTCGACCCTGGCCGGATTCACCGCCCGTCAGATATCCCGTTTCCGCCCTCAGTCTGAAATCATTGCCACCACGCCTTTGGATTATGTCCACCGCCAGCTGTTGCTGAGCTGGGGGATCACCCCCCTGACCGTGGGTCCCTACACCACCACCGATGAAATGATTAATGATGCCATTTCGGCCTCCTGTGATGCCGGCTTGCTGCAGCAAAATGATCTGATCATCATCACCGCCGGGATTCCGGTGGGCGTCACCGGGACGACGAATCTTATCAAAGTCCACCGGGTCGGAGCGCCCTTTACTTGATCCGGTGAACGCAGAAAGGAGATTGCCTGACATGAACCGAGTAACCTTTGATTCGGAGCTGCATCAGCTGAACCAGTCCCTCATTACCATGGGAGGCATGGTTGAAGACTCTATCGAAAAGGCCATCATCGCCCTGAAAAAACAGGACGTGGCTTTGGCGCAGAAAATCATTGAAGGTGATGACGCCATCGATGACCAGGAGCATCTGATCGAAAAGAAATGCATCAACATCATTGCGCGACACCAACCCCTTGCCATTGACCTGCGCACAGTCAGTGCCGCCTTGAAAGTGATCACCGACCTGGAACGCATCGCGGACCACAGCACGGACATTTCCGAGCTGGTCATCGGCATGGCCGGCGAACCATACATCAAACCTTTGATCGACATCCCCAAGCTCTCCGATGTTGCCCGAGAAATGGTCCAGGAAGCCCTTAATGCCTATATTATGAGGGACCAGATCCTTGCACGCACCGTCATCGAACGGGATGACGAAGCGGATTTTCTGTTCAGCCGGATCACTCAGGATCTCATCGCGCTGATGCAGCAATCTCCCGCCACCGTGCCTCAAGGCGTTTCCCTGCTGCAGGTGGCAAAATACCTGGAACGTGTAGCGGACCATGCCGTCAACGTGGCTGAATGGGCCATTTATGTAACCACAGGAATCCATCCCCACGGAAGCGAGATGAAGTGATATGGCCCAGCCTCTCATCGCCATTGTGGAAGACGAGCCCGCCATTGTCCGCTTGCTGGAAATCAACCTGCAAGCCCAAGGTTTCCGGACAGTTTCCTTCAGTAATCCCCTTCAGTTTTTAGGCCGGCCGGCGGAGATGCAGCCGGAACTGCTGATCCTGGATATCATGATGCCGGAAATGGACGGTCTTGAATTATGCCGTCGGCTTCGCCAAGCACCGGATACCCGGGATTTGCCGGTATTGATGCTGACCGCCCGCGGTGAAGAAATCGACCGGGTGGTTGGTCTGGAGATCGGGGCCGATGATTATATGGTGAAGCCCTTCAGCGTCCGTGAATTGATCGCCCGGGTCAAGGCCTTGCTTCGCCGCAGCCATTCAACCGCGCCCCTCGCCTCCGGGACACTTTTGCATTGGGGCTCCTTATCCCTGGATCCTCAAGCCCGTCAAGCCTTCTGCGGTCCGACCCCCCTTGCCCTTTCCGGCAAAGAATTTGAGCTGCTGCATGCCCTGATCGAGCATCCCGGCTGGGTCGTCACCCGGGACGTCCTGCTGGAAACGATCTGGGGATTTGATTTTGAAGGGGAATCCAGGACCGTCGATATGCACATCGCCAATTTGCGGCGCAAACTGGAGCAATGCGGCGGCCAAGCCGCCTGGATCCAAACCCAGCGGGGAATCGGCTACCGTCTGGCAAACCCGGCCGATTCCGGAAATGGAGCGATGAATCCATGAGAAAAAAATTGATTTTGCTGACCATGACGGTCATTCTGATCGCAGTCTCCATCACTGCCGGTTTTATTTATACTGCGGTCCAGGGAATCCAGCAGGAAGCCTCTGCGGCCCGGCTTATGGATACAGCCCGGCTGCTTTTACTGGAGGCCGAAAAACTGGATCCTGCACAGCTGGGGCAACTGGCCGACACCTGGGGTTCCCAAAACGGCGAATACAGGATCACCTTTATTCGAAAAGACGGCATCATCCTGGGAGATTCCGGGGCAGCTGACCAGACCATGGAGAACCACAGCAGCCGGCCTGAGGTCCAGGAAGCCTGGGCAACGGGTCAAGGAGAAGATCAGCGGATCAGCGCCACCACCGGCGTACCTTCCCTCTATGCGGCCGCCACGGACGCCAGCGGAACGCTTTTGGTTCGCGTGGCTTTGCCACTGCATGAACTGGAAACCACACAGAAAGCCGTTCTCAACCGCTCGATTTTAGGGATCGGTTTGGCCTTGATCATCGCCCTTTTCATGATCAGCAAACTCTCCTCCCAGCTCTTAAAGCCACTCCTTCGTCTGCGCCAGGCGACGCAAAATATGGCTGCCGGCCATTATGAGACCCGGGTGCCCCCGGAAAAAGATGAGATTGGCGCCTTGGGTAAAGATTTCAACCATATGGCAGATGCGCTGCAGAATATTTTGGACCGTCTCCAGCAGCAGCGTCTGTTGGTCAATACCGTTCTGAACCATGTTTCCACCGGCATCATTGCCATCGATCCGGAAGGCCGGCTTCTCCTGGCAAACCCTTTGGCCCGCGAAATCTTTCGCCTGCCCGTCGGAAAGCCAGCCAATACCTTAGACAGCAATTTGCTTCATCGGGACCCTGAACTTTGGCAGCTTTTGGAAACAACCTTGAAAACCGGCGAGCTGCAGGAAACCGAACTGCACCGGCGACATTATTACCAAGTCGCAACGGCCCTGCTGCCGATGGAGACGCAGCCGGAGAGCACCGGGCAGGACATGGGGCCCGAACAAACCAAGCCAGTGAAGTCTGGCGTGGTGATGGCCATCCAGGACTTGACCCGGATCAAAAAGCTGGAAGAACTGCGCACCGAATTTGTATCCAACGCAACCCATGAGTTGCGCACCCCCCTCACCTCGATTCAGGGCTACATTGAGACGCTGCGCAGCAATACCAATTTATCCTCCGAGGTCAAGTCAGAGATCCTGGCGATCCTGGAAATTGAAAGCCATCGCCTTTCAAACCTGATCGATGACATGCTGACCCTATCCGAAATCGAGAACCGCCCCTTTGCCGTCCATGATGAGATCTGCGCTCCAGTGGAAATCGCCCGGGAGGTGATACAGCTTTTACAGCCGCAGGCCGATCAGTCCGGCGTCACCCTCGTTCTCGAGGCGAAGGGCGAACCTCGGATCCGGGCTAGAAAAGACTGGCTGCAGCGGATGCTGATCAATCTGGTCGACAATGCCATCAAATATAACAAGCCCGGCGGAAAAGTAACGATCACCCTTGATGTGCCAAGCCCCCAGCGACTGCGCATCGCTGTGGAGGATACAGGCATCGGGATCCCTCAGGAGCACATCGACCGGATCTTTGAGCGCTTTTACCGAGTGGATAAAAGCCACTCCAGAGAATCCGGCGGGACCGGTCTCGGTCTGGCTATCGTTAAGCATTTGACCCAGCTTTACGGCGGCATCATCCTGGTCAGCAGCGAGGAAGGCCAGGGAACCCGTTTTGTCATTGAAATGCCGGCGGAATAGACTCAAACGCCGCCAAGGCAAGCGAAAATACCGGCAGCCCATGGGGTTTGCCGGTATTTTATTTCTTTTCATCCTGGAATAAATGCTCTATAATGGACATGTTATAGAAATATTAACATTGTTAGGAAAGCGGGTGTTTCCCCTGAACCTGAAAGAACTCAAAGAGTGGATCATTTTGCTGGCTTCGGCCGTGATCATCGCACTTTTGCTGCGCTCCTTTGTCATTGAGCCACGCCATGTTCCAACTCCCTCCATGGTGCCGACCATTCAGGTCGGGGACCGTCTCTATATCGAAAAAGTAACGACCCGTTTCGGCACCCTCAAACGCGGCATGATCATCACCTTCCAGGCAGAAGAGCAGACCGGCCAGCCGGAACACTTAGTCAAGCGGCTGATCGGCATGGGCGGTGATACAGTGGAGATCCGGGATCGTCAGCTGTATGTGAATGACCAGGCTGTGGATGAACCCTACCTGGCCGAGCCCATGAATTCTGATTTCCCGAAAACAGTGGTTCCCGAGGGCAAATACTTTGTGATGGGCGACAACCGCAATTTTTCTCTGGACTCCCGGTCCTGGGGCTTCGTGGAAGCTGCGGACGTTAAAGGACAGGCCCTTTTTATTTATTATCCTTTCAGCGAGATGGGCAGCCTCTGGAATCAAAGCATGAATTTTTTAAATTAAAGGGGACGGTGACTTTGTGCGGCGTCCGCACGGGTGGGGACAGAGCCTTTAGTGCCGAAAACCGCCTCCGACTATAAAAAAATGACAAAAATGGGGCTGTGTGAAAACACGGCCCCTTTGTACCGCTTGAAACGTAAGTTTCAGGCGGTTTCTTTTTGCTTTTTCGCGGCATATATGGTATAATAGTCATATAAATAATCGTCGAGAAGGATGATGCATCAATGTCGAAACCCGGACAAAAAGTTCATAACAAAGTCGTTTTCAAAGAGTACAATCAGAAGCAGCTGAGCCTGCCCAT
>DIWW01000018.1 GCA_002435905.1 Peptococcaceae bacterium UBA6096 | reverse complement strand
GACAAAACTTATTATACGAGGAGGGTTGTATCATGAAAAAAAATCTGTGCGCAAAGATTCTGATCCTATCTCTGTTGTTTGCCTGCGTTCCAAGTTACGCCTTTGCAATGTCGGATGCGGCGAGCCCAGCCAGCAGTTTCACGGACATCGACGGCCATTGGGCTCAACAAGCCATCGTTGCCTATGCAGATCAGGGGGTATTTTCAGATCAGGGCGGTAAATTCATGCCGGATGCGGCAATTACCAGGAACGAGTTTGTTCAGATGCTTCATGAAGCCTTAGCCATCAACATTCAATATTTCAGAGCTGCCGACATCAAGGAATATTTCGAAGATGTCAGCAATGAAGACATCTACGCCGGGAAGCTCTACGATCTGGCGACCATGAATATTATTGATTACAGAGGTGCCTTTAGACCGAATGACCCGCTGCCCAGAGATGAAATGGTGCACTACATCATGAACGCACTGAAAAATCGATTGGGAGGCAGCCTGCCTGTAAATCAGGACCTGCCAAAGCTGTTTGGGGACGACGGGCAGATTTCACAAGCCTATAAAGACGATGTTTATCAAGCGATGCTTTTATCCATGGTCTTTGGGAGGGGAAACAATTTATTTGTACCGAAAAATGCCTGTACCCGAGCCGAGGCGGCCGTCATGATGGAGCGGCTCAACCATGCGATTCTTGAAATTTCAAAGAATGTTCTCATTACGGTATCTGCGATTCCGGGAGCAGATCAGATCATAATGAACCTTACAATCATGAACAATACAGGAGAGCCTGTGATCTTGAACTATACGTCCGGACAACGATACGATTTTTCACTGCTGGATGCCAACAAGGAAAGCCTTTACACATGGTCGGCGGATAAGCTGTTCATTCAACAATTGTCCAGTGAAACCCTTGCCGCAGGAGAGGCCATCGGTTATTCCGAGATTTTGAACGGCGAGCAATACCTTTCGATCAAGGATCAGATTGCATTCATGAAAGCATCCATTACAGGGCAGTCATCCTCGATCCCGATCAAACCGGAAGGCTACCTGATTCCTATCAGCGTTTCTTCAACGAATTGAAGGGAATTATAAACTCGTTGCCCCACCGTCAATGATCAGGCTTGTCCCCGTACAGAAGGAAGCTTCATCGCTTGCCAGGTACAGCACGCCCAGGGCAATTTCTTCCGGAGCGGCAGCTCTTCCCATTGGAACGGTTTTGATTGCCTCTTTTTCAAGAGCGCTGCCTACAGGAACCATCCCCGAATTTGTAAGTCCCGGCAGAACTTCATTGACACGAACGCCTGACTTTGCATATTCTCCGGCTAAGGATTTCGTAAACATATGCACAGCCCCTTTGCTGGCAGAATAAGCTGCATAAAAGGGTATGCCAATTTCAGAAGCGATCGAGGCAATGTTAACGATGGAGCCCTTCTTTTTTTCAAGCATATAGGGCAGGACTTCCTTACAGAGCAAGAAATAAGCTTTGACGTTCGTGTTAAAGACCTCATCAAAATCTTTTGCTTCATTCATTTCAATAAAATTGAAGCTTGTTAAAATGCCTGCATTGTTGATAAGAATATCAATGCGCCCATGGAGTTCCACCGCAGTTTGAACAAGCTTTGCGATGTCAGCTTTATTGGTAACATCCGTTCGTACAAAAACTGCTTTTCCTCCTTGGCTTTTAATTTCTTCGGTAAGTTCCTTGCCAAGATTTTCTCGGCGACCTGCGCAAATGACTTCAGCTCCCTCTTGAGCAAAAAGAATTGCGATTGCACGCCCAATCCCTGATGTGGCGCCTGTAATGATCGCCACTTTATTATCCAATCGCTTTGCCATTTTTACATACCTCCTTATGATGCGTTGCCGTTTGTTTAGATGTGCCCATATGCTCTTCCAAGCTCCAAAGATCTCGCTCCTTATCTTAGACTACATACGCTATGGAGAGAATGTCAAGAAAATTCAAAAAATAACTGCAAGCATTGATTTGAATTCGATTCGATGAGGTATTGAGATGAATAAAAGCATTCAGAGAACAGAAATTGAAAACATCTATGGAAAAGTTAGCCCTTTTGAGCTTAAGGACAAGCTAATCAGCTATGCCAGTGAAGCGAAAGAGAGCGGCACAAGAATGCTCCTCGACGCCGGAAGAGGCAATCCGAATTGGACGGCGGCGGCCCCGCGGGATGCTTACTTCACCTTTGGACATTTTGCAGTGGAAGAGACAAGGCGGACTCTTTGCGATGGCACCCTTGCAGGGATGCCTCAAAAAAAGGGGATCGCCCATCGTTTTTATGATTATGTGGAAAAAAACAGCGGCGCTCCGGAAATCGGTCTTCTCAAAAAAATGATCGATTACGGGATCGCGGTGAAAGGCTTTGATCCAGACGCCTTTGTGTTCGAACTTGCCGATGGGATCATCGGCGACAACTATCCGTCTCCGGACCGGATGCTTCGGCACTCGGAAAAGATCGTGATCGAATATCTTAAACAGGAACTCAAATATGACATGGATCAAAATCCAATCAAGCTCTATGCGGTTGAAGGCGCGACGGCAGCCATGTGTTATATTTTCGATGCCTTGATCGCCAACAACATTTTTTCCCAAGGCGATACCATCGCGCTTATGACGCCGATCTTCACACCTTATCTGGAGATCCCGCATTTGCCAAGATACAACTTCAACGTCATCGAAATCAAGGCTGCTGCGCTGAATACGCAGGGCGAGAACACTTGGCAATATCCAGAATCAGAACTGGACAAGCTCAGAGATCCGGCCATCAAAGCGCTTTTCATTGTGAATCCAAGCAATCCGCCTTCCGTGGCAATGAATAACGAGACGATCGCTTACCTGGCAGAGATCGTTGAAAAAGACAACAAGGACCTTATGATCATATCGGATGATGTTTACGGCACTTTTGTCGAGGGCTATAGTTCCCTTATGAGAGACATTCCTTTCAACACCCTTGGCGTTTATTCATTTTCCAAATACTTCGGTGTGACAGGCTGGCGGCTGGGTACCATAGCGCTGCACGAAAACAATGTTTTCGATAAACTGCTCAATGAACTGGATGAGGACAAAAAAGCGAGAGCAAAAAGGCGCTATGCGGCCTTGTCGATTCATCCGGAATCGATTGCTTTCATGGATCGCATCGTGGCAGACAGCCGTCAGGTTGCGCTGAATCATACGGCCGGCCTTTCCACACCGCAGCAAATCCAGATGGTTTTCTTTTGCCTGTTTGCACTGACGGATCATGAAAATATCTACAAGAAACAGGCCATCAGCCTATTAAAGAAACGTCAGAAGCTACTCTTTGACGGATTGGGGATAGAAGCCAGGGAAGATGTCCACGATGCGGTTTATTATACACAGTTTGATCTTTTGCAGTGGGCTACGAATCATTATGGTGAAGATTTTGCCGGTTATCTGCAGCAGACCTGCAAACCAGTGGATATTCTATTGAGACTTGCCGAGGAATCTTCAATCGTCCTGTTGAGCGGGGGCGGATTCAGCGGCCCCGAGTGGTCGATTCGGATTTCCCTGGCGAATCTCAGCAACGAGTCTTATTCGACCATCGGCGTGGTGATAAGAAGGATCCTTGAGCAATATGTGGAGGAATGGAAGAACAGCCGTTAAATTGAGGAAGCAGATGCCCTCGATCATAGATCATGCGATTGGCTTTTATTTTTGAAGGGGGTTGCAAAAATGGCTGAAAGATCAAGAACGATCTGGAATGGAACGATCAGTTTCGGACTTGTGTATATTCCGGTGACACTGCATTCTGCGGCAAATGAGGCTGGCTTGGATTTTGACTGGATCGACAAGCGCAGCATGGACCTGGTCGGATACAAGCGGATCAATAAAATGACTGGAGAAGATATCGAAAAAGAAAATATTGTCAGAGGTATCGAATTTGAAAAAGGCAAGTATGTTATTTTAACCGATGAGGAAATCAAACGCGCCTTAGTCAAGAGCACGCAGACCATCGAATTGGAATCTTTTGTGTCTGTGGATGAAATCCCTCTTATGTATTTCGAAAAGCCATACTATCTTGCTCCAAACAAATCAGATAAAGCCTATGCTTTGCTTCGTGAGACCCTGTCCAAGACAAAACGTGTAGGTATCGGACGGATCGTGATGCATAACAGACAACATATGGCAGCCATCGTACCCGATGGACCGGCACTGGTTTTGATTATATTGCGGTGGGAAAACCAGTTCCGTTCTTTAAGCGAGCTAAAACTGCCATCGAAGGGGAATGCTGGATTGACACAAGAAGAAATCGCTATGGCGGAGCAACTGGTTGCCTACATGGTGAAACCTTGGAATCCGAAAAAGCTCAAGGATACCTATGTGGAGAAGGTGATGATGTTGGTCGAGGAAAAAGCTAAAACCGGCCAAATCGAGTCTGTTTTGGATCATGAGGTCGAACCGGACAACCCTGCCGGGGCGGAAATTATTGATTACACAGAATTGCTGAAAAAAAGCTTGAAACGAAAAAACACGGGAAGCACGAAAAAAGCATTGAATTAATAGAACGGTATATTGGCATAAAGGGGTGTATGAAGACCCTATGAAAAAGATCAACGACCCACTGGCAGCCTATAAGCAAAAGCGAGATTTCACAAAAACCTCTGAACCTTTGGAATCATTAGAGAAAGAAGCAACACCTCTTATCTTTATTGTTCAGAAGCACAGCGCACGAAATCTTCACTATGATTTACGGCTGGAGATGGATGGTGTTCTGAAAAGCTGGGCTGTTCCAAAGGGACCAAGTCTTGATCCTGCGCAAAAGCGCCTTGCCGTGCGTGTTGAGGATCATCCCCTGGCGTATGCAGAATTTGAAGGGGTCATTCCAGAGAATCAGTATGGAGCAGGTTCAGTGATCATCTGGGATCGCGGGACCTGGGAACCCATCGGAGACCCAAGGGAAGGTCTGAAAAAGGGCCACTTGAAGTTTCGGCTTCAAGGCAAGAAGCTACAGGGTGCCTGGGGGTTGGTTCAATTGCGCGGCGGAGAGGATAAAAAAGATCATTGGCTGCTGATCAAGGAGCGGGATGATCATGCCCGATTGGAAAAGGAGTTCAATGTTTTAACAGCCTTCCCGGATCGCGTTGTCAAGCTTGCGGGAACCCTTACCATGCCCGCGGAGGCAAAGCTTGGAACCATGCCCTTATCGCTTGCACCTCAGTTAGCGACCTTGGTTGACCACCCACCGTTGGCAGGAGACTGGATTTATGAAATAAAATTTGACGGATATCGCATTTTGACACGAATCGACCAAGGCGATGTGAGGTTATTCACCCGCAATGGATTGGATTGGACGGACAAGCTTAAAAGTTTAGCTGAGGAAATCAGAGGAATGAATCTTGCTTCTGGTTGGCTGGACGGTGAGCTCGTTATCCTGGGAAAGGATGGGTTACCTGATTTTGGGGCATTGCAAAGTGCTTTTGAAACCAAAAACACAAAGGAATGCCAATACTTCATCTTCGATATTCCATACTATGCTGGATTCGATCTTCGCGAGACAAGTTTGACTGCGCGCAGGAAGCTTCTCTCTGATCTTCTGACGGGCTCCGATTCTGACCAGATCCGATTCAGCGAGGACTTCGGCGCAAGGGGTGGCGATATTCTACGCAGTGCATGCGCGATGGGGTTGGAAGGGTTGATCGGTAAAAAGAAGGATTCCCCTTATGTGCCAGGCCGGTCTCAGAACTGGATCAAACTCAAATGCAGGAAGCGGCAGGAGTTTGTGGTGATGGGGTATACCAAACCGAAAGGGCAGGATCGTGGGATCGGAGCCTTGCTTCTAGGCTATTATGACAGTGCAGGAAACTTGAGGTACGCAGGCAAGACCGGAACCGGATTTGACATTGAGACAACTTTTCAGCTTAGGGAAAAACTCTCGCAGCTTTCGAAAGACAGGTCAGCGCAGCTTGAGGGGCCGGAAAATCGGGACGCCCTATGGGTTGCGCCAGTACTTGTTGCAGAAGTGTCTTTTTCCAAATGGACCAAGGATGGAAAATTAAGAGAAGCTGTTTTTCATGGTTTGCGAAACGACAAGCCGGCGGCTTTGGTAACGAAGGAGGCGTCGAAAAACGTGGCAGCGGTTTCTGACACGCAGGGCACAGAGGATTCTGGAACGAAGATCAGCAATCCGGATCGGGTGATTGATTCCAGCACGGGTCTTAAAAAAATCGATTTGGTCGACTATTATCTTCTTGCGTCCAAATGGATCCTTCCGCAGCTGAAGGATCGGCCGGTCGCGTTTTTACGTGCGCCTGAAGGCATCGAAGGGGAACAGTTTTTTCAAAAGCATCGAGAGACCCTGCGCATTCCCGGGCTGAAGGAACTTGACATTCCTTTTGATCCGCAGCATCCTCCCCTGATGGGAATCGATTCCCATCCTGCGCTGATTGGCGCTGTGCAGATGAATGTGATCGAATTCCATACCTATAACTTTAAAACAACAAATATTGAAAAACCAGATCGCATGGTATTTGATCTTGATCTGGGAGAAGGAATTCAGTGGCCCGATGTACAAGAAGCGGCGGATCTAATCCGCATCATGCTGGAAGAACTGGATCTGCTATGCTTTCTGAAGACAAGCGGGGGAAAAGGCCTTCATATTATTGTTCCGCTGACACCGCGGGATGACTGGGATACCGTTAAATCCGTTTCCAAGGCCGTTGCGGAGCATCTTGCCAAAGTGATCCCCGGCCGGTTTACGGCAACGAGCGGACCACGCAACCGTAAAGGAAAGATTTTTGTGGATTATTTACGCAACCATCGCGGCGCAACCACCGTGGCTGCTTTTTCAGCACGCGCACGACCGGGCATGGGTGTTTCGATGCCATGTTCATGGAAAGAACTTGCCGACTTGACGGGCGGCGCCCATTGGACGGTCTCTAATGCCAGAACTAGGCTTGATTTAGATCAGGATCCATGGAAGGATTATGCAAAGATAAAACAGACCCTAAGCGCCTTAAACAAAAAGCTGCTGCTGCAACGTTGAACGATCGGGTCGAGAGGGCGCCGACCTTCTTTTGGCATGCGTAAAAACAGATAAAATATATCGAAAAACAATAAAAATAGATTGCTTAACGAGAAAACCTATGCTATAGTACAATCTAGAAGAGGAATATATCACAAAATATTGGAGGGCGATTCTATGTGGAATGGCGAGAAATCCATTGGCCTCAGCAAATTCTGTGTTCTGGCTTTTGCATTGATGCTGATTGGCATTGCATTTTCAGCACCGTGGCTTGTGAGATGGTTTCTTGATTTTTCCCGGGCGGATTTAATCGGTAAAAAAGTCTTTTTTCTATATACCATATACTCGGGAAGCATTCCGGCAACGGTTCTGCTCGTCAGCCTATACCGCCTGCTTCACTACATTGCCCTTGGGAAGGTGTTCATCGCGGCCAATGTAATCTATTTAAGACGGATTTCATGGAGCAGTTTTGCCGGTGCGGCGATTTGCTTTATCTCAGCGCTGTATTATATGCCCTGGGTTTTTGTGGCCGTGGCGGCTGCCTTCATGGGACTGATCGGGCGGGTCGTCAAAAATGTGTTTGCACAGGCGGTGGAACTGCAGAAGGAATCTGAACTTACGATCTAAGGGGGCAGGAAGGACATGCCGATTATTGTGAATCTGGATGTGGTGATGGCGAAACGCAAGATGGCTTCGGGGGATCTGGCTGAAAAAATTGGAATCAGCCAGGCGAATCTCTCCATCTTGAAAACCGGCAAGGCGAAAGCCATGCGTTTCTCCACTTTGGAGGCTATCTGCAAAGCCCTTGACTGTCAGCCCGGCGACATTCTGGAGTTTAGGGAGCAGGATTAGACAAGGAGGTCAGACCGATGAAATGGTCCATTTCAACCGATCAAGGTGACGTTCCGGCGAATGCACCGCAGAGCGCAGCAGGTGAAAGTCCTCTTAGCTGCGTACTGAAGGTACCTTTTGAAGCCGACAGGATCGATAAGCGATTGGCGCTTTGGACTTTTGTCCTGGGATTTTTCTTTGTACGGTGGGTTTTCGATTCTTGGCAGGGCTGGGGGGTTGCACTGTTTGCCATCGTCTATGGCCTGACGGTTGCCCTCTATTTAACTAAAAAAGGCGTTGCTATTCCACGATCCGGATTATTATGGCTTGCTGCGGTAGGATCGGCCGGACTCAGCTATGCGCTCTATGATAACAATGGATTGGAGCCTTGGCGCAGTTTGTTCCTGTTTTGTGCAGCGGTTTACTTCGTCATGAGCGCCGCAGGACGACTGATCCTCAACAAGACCAGCAACTGGATCCTCCTGGATGGCGTCAATGGCTTGTTTGTGATTCCCTTCAGAAACCTCGGCAGCCAGTATAAGACGCTTTTTTCAACCATTAAAATCAAAGGGGACTTTGGGAAGCGGGTCTCCTCCATTGCTTTGGGCCTGCTGTTGGGCCTCATGGTCATAGGAATGGTTTTGCCTTTGCTGATGCGGGCGGACAGCGGGGGCTTCTATAAAATTACCCATGGGATCTATGAATATTACAGCTGGCTGCAGCAGCATTTTGAAGAACTGGTCCTCGATTATCTTCTTGCGATTCCGGTTGCAGCGTATCTCTTTGGACTTATGGCGGGTTGTGCCAACGATCGGGCGTGCAAAACATTCAAAGAGGAACGCGTATCCGATGTCCTGGGATCTGTGCGCAGGCTTATGCCGGCAACCCTTTACACAGCGCTGGGCTTAGCCTGCGGTCTGTATTTACTGTTTATCGGAAGCCAGCTGCCTTATTTTTTCTCAGCCTTCATTGGGCAGAGACCGGAGGGCTGGCAGGTCTATTCCGAATACGCCCGCAATGGATTCTTTGAACTCTGTCAAATCGCGGCAATCAACCTGTCCTTGCTGGTCCTGGCCAACCTTTTTAGCAGGAAGCCCCGGAGGGAGGACCTTGTCTTAAGAATCCTCAATGGCCTGTTGTCTTCGCTGACGCTGCTGCTGATAATGACCGCCTTCAGCAAAATGGCGATGTATATTGGGGCCTATGGGCTTTCCATGCGCCGGCTCCTGCCTTGTTTATTCATGGTGTTCCTTTCGGTGGTCTGTATCGGTGTGATTGCCTTGCAGAAATGGCAGTTTTCAATGGTGCGGCTTTCGGCCTTGACAGGCACGGTCATGCTATGCGCCCTTTGCCTGCTGAATCCAGACAGTCTGGTGGCCGACTACAATGCGGACCGCTACCTTTCGGGTACCCTCGTAAAATTCGATGTGGAAATCTTATACCGATCCGGGTCGGCCGGTGTGGATTCGGCCATAAAAGTCTATGGTCAGACTGAAGACGATGCACTTAAAGAAGAGCTCTTTGCCTATATCAAGGATCAGCAGGAGACGTGCGCCAGCACATCAGGAACAACCCGGGACAGTCTTCAAAAGGTGCTTGCCCGGCAGAAGATCGGAACTTTTCTGGACCAATAATTTTTTAAAAAGGAAACAACGCCATGAATATTATGAGTCCTCAAATATCAAACGAACGCTTTCGGGTCGATGACTTTTCTTCCTATGCCCAGGGATATTTATTGGAAGAATCGCGAATTTATGATATTGAAAGTTGTGAAGAACGCATTGAAGGTGCGTCTTTTATTAGAATCGAAATCCAAAGGAGCCTTTTTGAGAATTGCACCTTTCATGATTGCAATTTTGAAAAGGCAGGCTTTGTGGATGTTGTTTTTCGATCCTGCGACTTGTCGAACAGTCATTTTTCAGGCGCTTATTTAGAACGATGCCAGTTTGTATCCTGTAAATGTATTGGCGTGGACATGAGCGAGACGGTGGTCAAAGACACAACCTTTGAGGAATCCAATTTCCGGTATTCTTATTTCAATAAATCTAAAATAACAGATGTCATGTTTGATCAGATTGATTTTTCCGAAGCATCCATGGCTGAGGCAAAACTGAAGCGATTTGCGGCTAAGGATTCCAAATTTGTGAAGAACAACTTTTTTCGGACAATGCTGGCAACGGTGGATTTTACTCAGAATGAGTTTTTGGCACCCATGGTATCCACACCGCCTATTGAGCTCAAAGGGGCAATCATCAATCGGTTTCAAGCCGCCAATTTGATGAGCCTTTGGGGCGTTATTGTGATTCCGTAAAGGCGTATTGAGTCATCATTGGATTTGTCATCAGAAACGGCTCTGCCGCCAGGCAAGAGCCGTTTCTTTATCTATATTCATCGTCATCATTTATGTATTTATTGCAATCCAATTCTTTGTTGCAGGAATTATTGAGTATCAGTAGAAATATATTTGCTTAACATTCCGCATATCGTTTATGAATTCGAAAAGAACGGAGGAATTGATTTGAGTAAAGAGGCAGAAATAACCATGACGCTGCCGCCGCCGCTGATTCCATTGAAGATTCTCAGTCAGCCGGAACCGCAGCCGGTCCCTAAACCCTCGGGTGCCGATTTTTCTCGGTCTCAGACTGCCGCTGCCGCGGAACCCGGTCTGCGAAAGAAAAAAGAGCGCCGGATGGAACTTCAAGGCCTGGAGGGCGGAGATCCTCGCTCGACCTATCATTTGCTCAGACGGGGCTTTCGAAACGTGCTGAAAAACCTGCCGCTGCTGCTGCGGAAATATGGCTACTTTGTGCCGGTGGTCCTGATGGGCTGGACGATTCTTGGGACGCTCAATACCTATCGGATGCCTGCTTTCATTGGCAATATCGTGATGCTGCTGGTCTTTTTGACCGCTACCTACAACAGTTTTATAGGGAAAGCCGTCTTCGGCACTTTAGTGATCCGAGTGATCATTCCTATGGTGCGGCGGATCCGTCGCGAAGGCTTTGGGAAGGTCTCCGGTGAATTCAAGACGTTGATTCCTAATTTAAGGACGAATTGGAGCGCGGTGGGCGCCCGCAGCCTTGGGCTGCTGGTTTTATTTGCCGGAAGCGCTTCTTTTATATCCAACTTCCTGACCAGAAACAACGCCATCGATAAGATTGCAGTCTCTTTGGTGATTGCGATTTCGCTGATCAAAGCACTCAGCGATGGCCCGCGCAGCATTCCCTTCATGACAAGCCGCGTGGTGATGAAGGATATCTTTGTCTTGTTTGGCAAACCGAGTCCGGTGCGCAACCACCATATTTATGTGGCGATCAGCGGTCTGGTCTTGGGCTTTTTATGCAGTTTGCCGCTGTCCGTGCTTCGCAAATCAATGGGTGAAAATATCGGATATATCCTTGGCATACTCGCGATGGTGGCGGGGATCGTCCTATTGTTTACACTGAAAGCGAAAAAGCGGGATGCATAAATTTAAAGATCATACCTATGGCTTTAAGACACAGTTTGATCCGGGCACCGGCCTTTATATCCGAAGCAATGTCCTGGATGAAAACGGCAAGGATTCGGGCGTGGAACCCTTCATGGCGGAAATGCCCCATCTCTTGGATATTGGCATCATGGGCCATTGCATCCATGGCGCCAGCGGGCTCTGTGTTCAGGCAGGCGTGCAATGCTATCAGGATGGTCTGAATATCAACCAGCCGAATATGCCCTTAAGGGATTACCAAGGGATCATCGACCAATGCAAGGGCGCGGTGTGCCAGGTCGCCCTCGGCGGACGGGGAGACCCGGATATGCACGAGGACTTTGAAGCGCTGCTGGCCTATACGCGGGAAGCCGGCATTGTCCCCAACATGACGACCTCCGGCTATGGCCTGACGCCCCAAAAAGCACGATGGATACGCCAATATTGCGGAGCAGCCGCGGTCAGTTGGTATCGCTCCGAATATACCGATAAAGCGATCAATCTGCTTTTGGATGCCGGGGTGCATACCAATGTCCATTTTGTCCTGGGCAGACAGTCCTTGGAAGAAGCCATCGCTATCATTGAAGGGAAAAAAATCCCGCCGGGAATAGGACGCATGATCTTCCTGCTGCATAAGCCGGTGGGGTTGGGGCAGAAGCGCAATGTGCTGGATATCCTGGATCCGCGGGTAAGGCATTTCTTTAGTTTGTTCAACGATGCGGATAACTGTCGCATTGCCGGATTTGACAGCTGTTGTGTGCCGGGACTGCTGAACATGGCGCTGAAGATCCATACTGCCAGTATGGAACCCTGCGAAGGCGGAAGGTTCAGTGCCTATGTAACCCCCGATTTGCAGCTGCTGCCCTGCAGCTTTGATCAGAAGCAGCGCTGGGGCGTCAGCTTGCGAAATCTGTCCCTGCGGGAAGCCTGGAATAGTGATCAGTTTGAAGCCTTTCGGAACGTCATGCGAGCCCGATGTCCGGACTGTACTCTGAAAGAATATTGTCTGGGTGGGTGTCCGGTCGTACCTGAAATCGTCCTGTGCGGGATGATACGAGGAGGAAATAAGAATGAAAATCAGGACTGAGTTTGTGACCAATTCCAGCAGCACCAGCTTTGGGGCTTCCTTTGGCGATGCCCTGGCCGCCATGATTGCAGGATTGGCTGTCATCGGCTGTGATTGCGGCAGCGGAAACGGCGATGACGGGAATCAAGACAAAGAAAAAGAAGAAGGCGGCAGTTCAGAGGACGGCGGTGAGGACGCAGCGCTGAAAGGGGCCATGGAGGCAGCAGCCCAAGCCGCCCAGGAAGCGGCTGACCAGATGGCGGCTGATGCGGCAGCCAAGGATGCTTTGATTGGTGATATTTTGGATGCGGAAGGAGCCAAATTGAACGCAGCCGGAACAAAAATCGATCAGGAAATCGATGCCTATACCAAACAGTGGGCGGAGGCCCAGGCCACCGCCGATCAAACCGATCCTAATTATGAAACGATGAATAAGCAGTATCAGGACTATATCGATTATCTGAAAAATCAGCGTGAGCAGGTTGAGGCCCAGAAATATCAGCTGGCAGTCACGCGGGCGGAAGAAGAAGCTGCCAAAGCTGCAAAAAGCGACTGGGTCAAGCAACAGCAGGAGGACTTGATCCAGGTCCAGGAGCAGAAATCTTATTTACAGGCAGTGGCCAACGGTTACGGTCAGCATGAGAATTATAACATCAGTGAAGTCCAGGCCCAGCTCAAAGCCTTAAACGAGAGGGAAAACGCGCTGCGGGGGACCCTGAAGGAGAACCATGCGGAAATCAATTACACACCCAAAGAGCGAACCCCCATCGGGCCAGACCCGGAAATCATCCGACTGCAGGAAGATCACCGTAAAAAAATGGAGCAGCTGCAGAATGAAATCAATGTTGCGAAGGAGGAACGCAACAACGCCCGGCGGGATGAACTGATCAGAGAGCGGGACTGGCAGGAAAAGGTCGCCCAAAATGAAATGGCCAAGGCAAGTTTCTGGAATGTTATGACCAAAGCCGGGGAGTTGACCCAGACGGCTGCCGATACCGGTGTTGATATCCTCTCCAACCTGACGGGGCCGGCCGGCAAGACCATCAAGACTGCCTATACCGGATTGAAGGGTGTGGCGGGCGGTTTCGGAGAGGGTTTAGCTAACGGCAATATGGCTGCCGAACTGGGCAAAGGAGCCTTGGGAGGTCTAAGCGATATCGCGAAAGATAAGCTGGGCAGCTACGTTGGTGACAAATGGGGTGAAGCAAGCGGCAAGGCCGCCCAGAATATTTTCGGGATTGGCGCTGAGGCCGGCAAAGAAATGTATGGCACCTTTGTAGATGGGCCGCAAAAAGGCAAGGATTTTGCAACCCAAATCATCCAATCCGGATTCAAAGGGGCCCTAAAGGGGTCACTGGATTCTTCCTTGAATATGATTGGGGACGGGATTCTCCCCGGAGGCGGGAAAATACCCGATGGCTTGGACTGGTCGGATATTAATGTCGGCAGCTTTGTAAATTCCGTCAGGAACTCCAATCCTCTGACACAAAGCTTTGGAAAAACCGCCATCAACAACGGGCTGCAAAGCTGGGGCACAGACCAGGGCAAAAACTTTATCAAGGGTGACGGAGTCATCTTTGATGACTTAAATCAAAAATTCACCGGGCAAGTCATGGATACAGCCGGTGATGTAGCTGGAGAAGCCTACACCCCAAGCATCAAGAACGTATATTAATAGGAGGGTGTCTATGAGTATTCGATTTCAGTTAAAACCGGAAGCGGTCACTTGGATCGGTTCAGCTTTTGAAAAAAAGAACCGGCTTTCTCCACTCTATTCACTGCAAAAAGCGGGTTTTCAAGAGGAGGACAAGAATGACCTATTGACCCAGGGAGTCATTACCAACGACGGGGCCTTGAGCCCCAAAGCTTATGAATATTTTAGTGGTTTGGCGGAAGCAAACAGTTTTGCCGGATTTCGGGTGAAAGGCGCTTTCGGCAGGCTTGACAAGGTTGCCTATTTTAAAGGGGACAGAGCCTTTTGGGTTGATAACGCCGGAGATACCTTTGTTTTTTCAGACATCGAAGATAGGGGGACCATGCTGACGATCCTTAATGAGATTTCCGGGATCAGCCATTTGGTGAATGCATCCCTGGATATCGAATTGGATCCCACCGCATCCTTAATATTCGCATCCCTGGCAGATCTTACCCGGCAGTCAGCCTTACTGGCTTGTGCGGAAAAGGATATTATTCCGGAAGGCTTCAGACTTGAAGAAATCATAGATGGCTGCAAATTGGGAGGTGGGCGATGGCTTGGGAGTTATCTGCGCAATATGCGGCTGCCCGGTGCCGCGGTCCATACAGCAAATGCCGAAAAAGCACTTGATGCCATGGTGGAAGCCGGTTATGTCGGAAAAAATGAAAAAGGATTTTGCCTGCTCCGGGAGGCTTATGCTATGGCAGTAAATTTACTGGTTGTTGAGCATGTCTTCCATCTGCGGATTGGCAAGCTGGCAGGCGAAGAAATCCAAAGCGGAGAGGCGGTCATTTTGCAGGCCGGCCTCCATGACAATCTGATGATTGATTCCGATGGCAAGAAAATCGGATTTACTTCAATATCAACCAATGCGATGCACGAATACCTCCTGCAGATGATGAGCCAAGCTCCCAAGCTGTGACCGAGAGCAAGGCGATTAGTCAAGGGAATCGTCAATCGTTTTACCCTTTAATCGGTGTTCAGGAAATCCCATCTCCTAGACATAGAAAGGAGATGGGATTTTTTTGCCGAAAGGGGCGGGACACCATACCTCACTCAACATCCTGAAGCGCGTCATAGCCCTCTTCGCCGGTGCGGACCTTGATCACATTTTCCACATCATAGATGAAGATTTTGCCATCACCGATGTTGCCGGTATAGAGTATATTTTTGGCAGTTTCGATGACGGTTCTCACAGGGACCTTGCTCACGACGATCTCGACTTTGATTTTAGGAAGTAGAATCGTTTCGACCTCAATGCCCCGATAGAATTCATGCCGGCCGCCCTGCTGACCATAGCCGAGAACATTGGTGACGGTCATTCCGGTGATGCCGATTTTGTCCATGGCGTTTTTCAAATCTTCAAACTTGCTCTGTTTTGTGATGATTTCGATTTTGGTCAGTTTAATGTCCGAAGCGGCGGCATGGGTAGCAGCTATAAGTTGGACCGGCACCGCTTCGTCCATGGAAACCGGGCCTGCAGCCACTGCATGACCCGCTGCTCGAGAGGGCAAGCCATTGGTGTTGAATGAAACGAAATCCGCATAAGCGCTTTCCAGACCATGCTCGGAGATATCGAGGCCAAGAATTTCATCTTCCTTGGCGGCCCGCAAACCGACGGTGTGTTTTATGATCATGAAGATGATGGTCATGGTCAAAACAACCCACAAGATCACCGAGACAACGCCCAGGAATTCAATGCCCAGGAGTTTGAAACCGCCGCCATAAAAAAGTCCTTTCGGCATGGTCGATGCGCCGCCGGCATAGGTGTATTCGGTGGCTGAAAACAATCCGACCATCAAAGTGCCGCTGGCTCCGCAAAAGCCATGGACACCGATCGCGCCCACAGGATCGTCGATTTTTAATACCTTGTCAATGAATTCAATGCCAAAGACGACGATAAAGCCGGCAATCAAGCCAATAAAGAAGGAGCCTGCCGGTGTGACCAAATCCGTGCCTGCGGTGATGGCCACCAGACCCGCCAAGGAACCGTTCAGCGTCATGGAAACGTCCGGTTTTTTGTAGCGGATCCAGGTGATGAGCATAACGGTCAAAGTTGCGGTGGCAGCCGCAAGATTTGTCGTAAAGAAAATGTTTCCCATGGATTCCAACACTGCATCTCCTTCTGCAGAGACCGTGGATCCTCCGTTAAAACCAAACCAGCAGAACCAAAGGATGAAGACGCCTAAAGCCGCATTGGAAAGATTGTGGCCGGGGAAAGCCCTGGCTTTGCCGTCGCTGCCGTACTTCCCAAGACGGGGACCGAGGATTTTTGCGCCAACCAGCGCCGCAACACCGCCCACCATGTGCACGGCGGTAGAACCGGCAAAGTCATGGAAGCCTATCTGAGCCAGCCAGCCGCCGCCCCATATCCAATGGCCTGATATGGGATAGACCACCGCGCTGATCAAGGCGCTATAGAGACAATAGGCAAGGAATTTGGTGCGCTCGGCCATGGCGCCGGAAACGATGGTGGCTGCCGTCGCAGAGAAAACTGTGTGGAAGATAAAGAAAGCGTACTTCGGCACCCCTGCCGGAAGAATATCCAGGTAGGTTCCTTGGCTTAAAAAATCGATGCCTCCGATCAACGCGCCGTTTCCGGCAAACATGATGCCAAAGCCGAGCGCCCAGAAAATCGGTGTGCCGATGGCAAAATCCATTAAATTTTTCATGATGATGTTGCCGGCGTTTTTTGCCCGGGTGAGCCCATTTTCAACCATTGCAAAGCCAGCCTGCATGAAAAAAACCAATGCGGCAGCCAGCAGTACCCAAATCGTGTTGACAGACGAATACATACAATCACTCCTCAATATTAAATTCAGATTGTTTTGATTTTATTTGTCCGGACAAATAATAAAAAAAAAACAAAGACGCTGGGGGAATCACCCACAACGCCTTTGTTGTTTAATCAACTCTAATTTAGGATGACTATAAAGGATTAAGGAATGCTTGTCAACAGATAAACCTATTTTTGCGTGTATACATTTGTGGCTCTGCGGATACAGACATCTTGAAATATATTTTTGTGGTGCTAAAGAAGGAAAAATCGGTTATTCTGATAAGGAAGGGGTCCTTAGTTTTTGGTGAATCAGAGAAGGATGCAGGGAGCGTGAGCTTATGCCATTTTATGTAAAAATCCTGCTTAGTATGGTTGTCCTTGTTTTTGCGTCTCAAATCGGACGCTATTTCCCTTCCTTTGGCGGCCTCATCGCCACCATGCCTTTGACTGGAACCATCGTCATGGTCATCCTCTATACAGAAAGCGCAGGGGATCTGCAGCAGATGGATGGCTACACCAGCGGCACCTTATGGGGCAGCATCTTGAGCATCCTGTTTTTTATGACGGCCCGCCTCTGTTTTCGCAAGGGCTTATCGCTTTCGATCACGTTGGTCATCAGCTTCGGGATATGGCTAACCGGCGTCGTGATCAATCAAATGTTTCTAAAATAATGAGAGAAGTGATGACCTTGAGAGAGAAACGATGGATCGGGATCGCACTGGTGATTCTGATGGCGATGATGGCAGGGTGCGGCAGCCAAGAAAATAATGAACTGCGGTATGTGGGGAGCGTTGAAGCAGATCAGATCGATCTGTCGCCGGAGGTTGCCGGGATCATCCAAGGCGTTGAGGTCGCAGATGGAGGGGCTGTTAAAAAAGGCGATAAGCTTATGGCCCTTGACATGACAGATTATGACATCAAACTGGAAATGGCTCAAAAAGCGCTGGAGCAAGCGAAGCTCAAAGCCGAAGACTTGCGTGACGGCAACAGCGGCAACTTGATCCGCCAAGCCAGGGCAAATTTAGACCATATCGGTGAGCAAGCAGCCGGCTCGCTCACCGAGCTGGCCTATCTGAACCATGATGTGGAGAATATCAAGGCGCTTTATGATGCTGGCGCTGCCACGCAAACGGAGCTCGACAATGTCGCCAGGCTCCGTGACCGGGAACAGGCAAAGTATCAGGCGCTTCTTAAACAGAAGGAGTCCATGGCTGCAGCCTTGAATCTGGCCATCGAGGGGGCTTCCAATGAAACGCTTAAGTCAGCCGAACTCGAAATCGATATCAGGCAATTAGAGTTGCAGGATCTCCAGCGAATAGTTGACAAAGGGATTCTAAAAAGCCCGATGGACGGCGTTGTCCAGTCGGTCAATTATCAGACAGGGGAGCGGATCACGCCCGGACAGCCTTCGGTGACCCTGATCGATCTAAGCCGGCTGAGGATGAAAATCTATGTTCCGGAAAAGGAGCTTTATCGGCTGCGTCTCGGCATGCCTGTTCAGTTTCTCGATGAATTTATCGCTGATAAAGGGGTTTTGGGGAAAGTTACCTATATTTCTTCCAAAGCTGAATTCACACCCAAGAATATTGAATCCCGGGAAAATAAACAGGAGATGGTCTATGAGGTGCAGATTGCATTGGGTGATCCTTCCGATATCATCAAACCGGGCATGTTCCTGGATATCCAGCTGAAGGAAGGGGCCCTATGAACGCCTATCTGATCGAAACCGCAGACCTTCGCAAATCCTTTGGCAAGGTAATTGCGGTGGACGGCATCTCGCTTAAAATCCCCACCGGGTCGATCTACGGCATTCTCGGTCCGAATGGGGCAGGCAAGTCCACAACGATCCGGATGCTTTGCGGACTGCTTACCCCCAGCTCGGGAAAGGCAAGCGTTGATGGCCTTGATGTTTATACCCAATCTGAGAAAATAAAGCAACGTTTGGGTTACATGAGCCAGAGCTTCAGTCTCTATGAAGATTTGACGGTGCTGGAAAACCTGCGGTTTTATGCGACGATTTATGGGGTTCGTGGTAAGGAGCGCGAGGAGCGTATCCGGCAGCTCATTGCCATGGCGGGGATCACAGGCCGTGAGCGGCAGCTGGCGGGGACCTTGTCGGGGGGCTGGAAGCAGCGCCTGGCCTTAGGCTGCGCCTTGATCCATAAGCCTCAGATCCTGGTGCTGGACGAACCCACCGCAGGGGTCGATCCGGTTGCCAGACGGGTATTCTGGGAGCTGATCTACAAATTGGCAAACCAGGGGATCACCATTCTGATCACGACCCATTACATGGATGAGGCTCAAAGCTGTGACCGGATCGCCTTTGTCTTCACGGGCAAGATTTTGGCCGAAGGGACCCCTGCGGAGCTGATCGCCTCCGGAGAATTTAAAAATCTTGAAGATGTGTTTATCCATTATGTCGAAGAGACAACGGGCCAAAAGGTTAAAAGTTCATTTGAGGAAATCAAGTTTCTGCACAAGCAGGACGGCGGTGGTTCCCAATGAACTTCAGCCGGTTTGGCATCATCATTTGGAAAGAATTCAAGCATATCTACCGCGATCCGGTCAGTCTGAGGCTGGTCATTCTCATGCCGCTCATTTTCACGCTTCTTTTCGGATATGCCATCACCACGGATGTGGAGCATATCGAATTGGCCGTTTATGACGGAGACAAGAGCTATGAGAGCAGGGAACTGATCCGTAAGTTCGCAGCCTCCAATTATTTCAGCTTTGAGCAGATGGTTGATGACTCGGATCAATTGGAAGCGCTCCTCGATGCCGGCGAAATCAAAGCAGCGATTATGATCCCGGATGGTTACGGGAAAAAACTGAAACGGGGCGAAGTGCCGGAAAGCCTTCTGATCATTGACGGAACCGACCCAACCATTGCGCGGACAGCGCTTCAAAGCGGAAATCTGATCGCCAATGTCTACAACATGAAAACGATTTCCGGCAGCGCATTTCAGGTTTCCGAGATGAAAACAAGGGTTTGGTATAATCCGAATCTGGAGAGCACAAAATTCATCATACCAGGATTGATCGGTCTGATCATGCAAAACATCACGGTTATGTTGACAGCCTTTGCGCTGGTCCGGGAGAAGGAAAAGGGGACCATCGAGCAGCTGATCGTAACACCGCTGAGACCGGTGGAATTGATCCTCGGTAAGCTGGTGCCCTATATCCTGATCGGCAGCATTGATTTCCTGATCGCCTTATTTTTTGGCACATGGTATTTCAAGGTGCCTATCCATGGAAATATTTTTCTGCTTCTGGGGTTGGGTTTCATTTTTGTGATCTCAGCGCTGGCCATCGGTATGCTGATTTCGGCGGTGACAAAAAACCAGCTCCAATCGATGCAGTTGGCTTTTATTACGATTTTACCCACGGTGCTTCTATCAGGATTTATGTTTCCACGTGACGGAATGCCACTTGTGATCTACTGGATCGGAAACCTTTTTCCCATGACCTATTTTCTTGAAATCTTAAGAGGCATCATTCTTAAAGGGGTAGGGATGGAATATCTCTGGAAGGATGTCCTTGGGATCGCGCTGATCGGGGTCCTGCTGCTGTCCATTGCCATCAAAAAGTTTCACAAGAGCTTGGATTAGATTGGCTGACTTAAAGACGGGGGGTGTTATTTTTTGGGCAAAGAGAACCATAATTCTCTATTTAATTCCATCGCGCCGTTTTATGACTTGTTTTTCAATAGGCAAAGGAAGCGGTTTGCAGTTGTCATAAAGGGCGCTAAAGAGGAACTGGACCTGTCATCCTATGAAACAATTCTTGACGTGGGCTGCGGCACCGGCGCATTATGTTCCGTCCTTCATGAAACGGGACTATCCGTGACCGGCATCGATTCGGCAGAAAAGATGCTGGCAGCTGCCATGAAAAAACCGGAAAACCAAGGCGTCCATTTTATTCAGGCCAATGTTCTTGAAACCCTGCCTTTTGATGACAAGTGCTTCGATATTTCCATTGCTTCTTATGTAGCCCATGGCCTGAAGCAGAGTGAAAGAAAGAGGATGTACGCCGAAATGGGCAGAATTACCAAGCACCAGGTCGTTATTTATGATTACAACAAGAATCGGTCATTTCCTACAACAGTGGTCGAATGGCTTGAGAAGAGTGATTATCTCCACTTTATTAAAAACGCCGAACTGGAAATGAAGGGCTGCGTTTCAGAACTGAAGGCGTGTTTTTCAGAGGTTAAGGTTATCGATGTGGATACACGGGCGGCGTGGTATATTTGTACGCCTGCTTAGCAAAATGTTTGTGTTGAACCGTTATAATACGCAATGAATCGGATTAATGCTAGGAGGAATTTTTGATGAAGCTTGGAATCATCATCGAGACCAAAGAATTAGAAAAGTCCTGGAATGCCATGCGGTTTGCGGTTACAGCCAAGAAAAAAGGGCATGAAGTCAAAGTATTTCTAATGGGCGAAGCCGTGGAAATTGAAGAACTTACCCATGAAAAATTTGATGTGGCTGCTCAGATCGACATTTTCCATGAGCTCAAAGGTGAGATCCTTGCCTGCGGTACCTGCCTGAAATCAAGAAGCATGGAGGGAACCGATGTTTGCCCGATCAAAACCATGATGGATTGCGTTGAATTGGTCGAATGGGCGGATAAAACAGTGACATTCTAGTGCCTTCAATCAAATTGAACGTTGAATTCCTTTGGAAAAGAGGCGACGAAGGGACATGGAAGAACAACTCATTGCCCCTTGCGGGATGAACTGCGGACTCTGTATCAGTTACCAGGCAATGAAAAACGACCTCAATCAGCAGGGCTTCAAAAAGAAATACTGCACAGGCTGTCGCCCTCGCGGCAAGCACTGCACCTTCATGAAGGCTCAGTGCGGCCTCGTGGGGAATGGCCTTGTCCGGTTTTGTTTTGAGTGCGAAAAATTTCCCTGCAGCCGGTTAAAAGACTTGGATCAGCGCTACCGCAGCAAATATCATATGAGCATGATTGAGAACCTGGAATTCATCAAAGCCAACGGCATGGAGCGGTTTCTGGAAAGGGAAGAGGCTAAGTGGCGGTGTTCCCGATGCGGCGGTGTGATCTCCTGTCACAATGGATTATGCTTACATTGTGATGTGGATAAGCTGCGCCTGAAAAAAACGTATCACTGGGATGAAGCGTAGGAACATTGCGGATCAATAACATAAGCTTTGAAAAAACATTGACCCTTTGCATATTTTGTGATAAATTAAATAGTAATTAAATATTGTCAAAGGCGTTGACGAAAGAGAGTACCTGTTTTTGGATGCACAGAGAGAAGATGGTTGGTGTAAATCTTCGTGAAGAGAACAGGGAAGCGGTTTCTGAGCTGTGAACCGAACGACGTATGTCTAGTAGACTTCAACGAAATTTCCGATCGTTATAACGGAAGCGGTATCAAATCGATCGTCCATGAGGGGATAGGTTTCGTACCGGCAAAGTGCAGAGGCAACTCTGAATTTAGGTGGTAACACGGATGTTTATTCGCCCTAAGCTGATTTTGGTCAGCTTAGGGCTTTTTTTATTTGAGAAGGGTGGTTATATTATGGAAAAGACATTTGATAAATCAAAGAAATTGAATAATGTGTCCTATGATGTTAGAGGGCCTGTGCTGGAGGAAGCCAACCGTATGCTCCGAATGGGGATCGATGTGCTCAGGCTGAACATCGGGAATCTTGCACCCTACGGATTCCAGGCACCGGAGCACATTATCCGGGAAATGATCGAGAATCTGCATAAGGCCGAGGGATATTCAGATTCCAAGGGGCTCGTATCCGCCCGGGAAGCGATCGTTAAATATTGCCATCATAAAAATATTCCCAATGTGGACATCGATGATGTTTACACAGGCAACGGCGCCAGCGAATTGGTGGTGATGTCCATGCAGGCCTTGCTGAACCAAGGGGATGAGATCTTAGTGCCTTCACCGGACTATCCTTTGTGGACAGCCGCGGTCACACTGGCCGGCGGCAAAGCAGTCCATTACCTTTGCGATGAGAAATCCGAATGGAATCCGGATATCGAGGACCTTAAGAAGAAAATCAACCGCCGCACCAAAGGCATCGTGATCATCAATCCCAACAATCCCACCGGCGCCCTTTATCCCAAGGAGATTCTTGAGCAAATGGTCGAATTGGCCAGGCAGCACGAATTGATTCTATTTTCCGATGAAATTTATGACCGTCTGGTCATGGACGGGCAGGAGCACATTTCCACAGCTTCGCTGGCACCGGACTTGTTTGTTGTGACCTTCAACGGCCTGTCCAAATCCCACAAAATCGCGGGCTTTCGCTGCGGCTGGATGTGTTTGAGCGGGAAAAAGTCAAAAGCTTATGGCTATATCGAAGGACTCAACCTGTTGTCCTCGATGCGGCTTTGTTCCAACGTCCCTTCTCAACTGATCATTCCCTCCGCCCTGGCTCAATGTCATGAAACTGATGAAATGCTGCTTCCCGGCGGCCGTTTGTATGAACAGCGCGAATTCATAACCAGGGCTCTGAACGATATCCCTGGCATCTCGGCGGTCAAGCCGAAAGCCGGATTGTATATCTTTCCCAAAATCAATTCGGGAAGATTCGGAATTGATGACGATGTGAGATTTGCTTTGGATCTCTTGCATGAGAAGCATATTCTGATCGTTCAGGGAAGCGGTTTCAACTGGAACCAGCCTGATCATTTCAGGATCGCTTATCTGCCGCGGGTCGAAGAATTGAAACAGGCTATGGACAAATTAGGCGCTTTTCTGGAAAATTACCGGCAATACAATGACCGGCGGGTTGTCAATGAATAATGGAGCTTATCATCGAGCCGCGAACGTTGTTTAAGTCCGGCCAAACTGTTATAATATAAAGATATTATAAAAAGCATCGGGATTCCCGGCGCCAAATGCAGCATAAGGAGATATGATTATTTTTAATCAATTTTTGCCTGTCAGCAAAGCTGACATGGAAGCACGTGACTGGTACTATTACGATTTTTTGCTGATCACGGGAGATGCTTACATTGATCATCCGAGTTTTGGCGCTGCGGTCATCGCCCGGGTGCTGGAAGCCCAGGGCTTCCGTGTGGTCATCCTGGCCCAGCCCGATTGGAAAAGCACGAAGGCCTTCAAAGCCTTTGGACGCCCGCGATATGGCGCCATGATCACCGCCGGCAACATCGATTCGATGGTGGCCCACTACTCTGCGGCAAAAAAACGCCGCAGTCAGGATGCTTACAGCCCGGGGCAAAAAATGGGGCTGCGACCAGACCGCGCCGCCATCGTGTACGCCAACCGGGTCCGCGAGGCCTATCCTGACCTGCCGATCATTATCGGCGGATTGGAGGCTTCGTTGCGCAGATTTGCCCATTACGACTATTGGGATGATAAGGTTCGTCGGTCGATCTTGTTCGATGCGCCTGCGGATCTGTTGGTGTATGGCATGGGTGAACATGCTGTCCGGGAAATTGCCGCGCGCCTGGCATCGGGCACGCCGGTGGCTGAAATCAACGATGTTCGCGGAACAGGCTATGTGGCCAAAGACGTGTCGTCCTGCCAATTTCCAATGATTGCCTGTGAATCCTTTGAAACGGTTTCGAATGACAAGCGTGCCTATGCCTTTGCGAACCGAATACAGTATGACGAGCACGACTTTGTTCGGGGTAAAGCGGTAATCCAGCCTCATGGCGAACAGGTTTTGATCATCAATCCGCCTGCCGTTCCCCTGAATGAAAAAGAATTGGATTTTGTTGCCGAACTGCCCTTTGTACGCGAGCCTCATCCTATGTATGATGAGAAGGGCGGCGTGGCGGCCATCGAGGAAGTCCGCTTTTCCGTGATCCACAACCGCGGCTGTTTCGGTGCCTGCAATTTCTGTTCTCTTGCCTTTCATCAGGGAAGGGTCGTGTCATCGCGCTCCCATGAATCGGTGATCCGCGAGGCCCGGGAAATGGTCAAAAACCCTCAGTTCAAAGGCTACATTCATGATGTGGGCGGTCCCACCGCTAATTTTCGGCGGCCCTCCTGCCGGCAACAGCTTAAGAACGGAATGTGTATCGGCAGAAAATGTCTTGCGCCCGAACCCTGCAAAAATCTGGATGCCGATCATACAGATTATCTGGTATTGCTCCGTAAACTCCGGGAAATCCAGGGCGTCAAAAAGGTATTTATCCGCTCCGGCATACGATATGACTTTATGATGAAGGACAAAAGCGGCGAGTTTTTCTCAGACCTTGTCAAGCACCATGTCAGCGGACAACTGAAGGTTGCGCCGGAGCATTGTGTGAACGACGTTCTTGATTATATGGGAAAGCCTCACATTGAAGTTTATGAGCGGTTTCAGGAGAAATTCAAAAGGCTCAATATCAAGCATGAAAAAGATCAATATCTGGTGCCGTATTTGATGTCCTCCCATCCGGGATGCACCTTGTCCGACGCCGTCAGGCTGGCGGAATATCTGCATCAGACCGGCCGGCAGCCGGAGCAGGTCCAGGATTTTTATCCGACCCCGGGGACCTTGTCGACCTGCATGTATTATACCGAACTTGACCCGCGAACCATGAAGCCGGTCTATGTGCCGAAAACAGCCCACGAAAAAGCCCTGCAGCGGGCCTTGCTGCAATGGATGCGTCCCGAAAAGAAAAGGCTGGTGATCGAGGCACTGAATAAAGCGGAGAGACAGGATCTCATCGGATACGGAAAACGCTGCCTTGTCAGACCCCTGCAAGCCCAAGGCTATTCCCAGCAAGGCCATCGGCTGCCGGATCCCAAAAAGAGGCCTGATAAAACAAAACAAACCGACACCCGTTCAAAGCGCCGCAGCCGATGAGTCCATGGGCCTTGAAACAATTCGTTCAGCCGTATGTGGATTCAATTAAAATATCGATTGACAGCATCTTGAAGTCTGCTATAATTAACGTCAATAAACATTTTCGTAATAAGGAGGATCTCATGGAAGGCATGGACCGAAAAATGCTCGTTAAAGTAGAAAATGCTTTTTACTTTTGCTTCCGTAGCTTTTATAGCTTCGGCTTTTTTTGGTACCCTTTTACACGCCTTTCAATGAGCAGATCCCTTTGATAGAATACGCAGACACCGGACCGGTGGACGCGGTATTGTGTTAAAAGCGACGAGGACTCATTGAGAGTCCTCGTTTTTTTTATATAAAAATGACTTTAGGAATTATTGGATCCAGGCATCCCATAGGGATGTTGTCCCGAAGGCAGGGGGCGGTTCCCTTGCTTTCCAGAAACCTGAAAGAGCCGCCTTTCAGGTTCTTCGTAAAAAATGACAGGAGGAAGCATTCATGATTATTGTATTAAAGCCGGGAACGGCTGGGGAAGAAATCCAGAAAATCAAAGAATTCGTTGAAGCCCAAGGTGTACAGGTCTCCAAGGTCGTCGGAGAAGATGTGGTTATTCTAGGTTTGGTGGGGGACACCAGTCTGATTGACGCCGCCAGGATCGAGGCCAATGACTGTGTGGAAAAGATTCTGCGGGTGGTAGAGCCTTTCAAAAAAGCCAACCGCCTGTTCCATCCGGAGGATACGGTGGTCAAGGTGGGGGATCAGACCATCGGCGGCAAAAAGCTGGCCATCATCGCCGGCCCTTGCTCCGTGGAAAGTGAGGCTCAAATCATCGAAGTGGCCCGCGATGTGAAACGAGCTGGCGCAAATTTCCTGCGTGGCGGCGCCTTCAAGCCCCGCACCTCACCCTATGCGTTTCAGGGACTGCAATACGAAGGTCTTGAGTTGCTCAAGCTGGCCCGCAAAGAGACTGGACTGCCCATCGTCTCCGAGCTCATGTCCCCTGCGGACATCGAACGCTTCGTGGACGATGTGGACGTGATCCAAGTGGGGGCCCGCAACATGCAGAACTTTGATCTGCTGAAGCAATTAGGCCAGATCCGCAAACCGATCCTGCTGAAACGCGGCTTGTCCGCCACCATTGAGGAATGGCTCATGGCGGCCGAATACATTCTGGCCGGCGGCAACGACAATGTGATCCTCTGTGAGCGCGGGATTCGTACCTTTGAAAACTATACACGAAACACCCTGGACCTCAGTGCCATTCCGGCAGTGAAGAAACTGAGCCACCTGCCGGTGCTGGTGGACCCAAGCCACTCTGCCGGCAAATGGTGGATGGTGGAGTCCTTGTCCAAGGCAGCCGTTGCCGTGGGCGCCGACGGGCTGATCATCGAAGTCCACAACGATCCGGCCAACGCCCTTTGCGACGGACAGCAATCCCTGAAGCCCAAGGTCTTTGAACAGCTCATGCCTCAGCTGAAGGTTATTGCAGAAGCCGTAGGACGGGAGATTTAAGGTATCTTTTCAAATCGAGTCAACGCGGTTTAAGATAGCGAATCGATAGGAAGTTCCCCGAAGGTTCATATGGATAACCATCAGGCAGGAGACCCAACCGAAACCGTCATGATCGATCTGCCCGTAGCGACGGCCTTTTAAGCCGGCGTTGCGGGTTTTTCCGTTCTGCTGCCCATGAAGCGATGCGATATGACGGCGCGCGATCAAATGTCTTTTGAACTGGTGGCATGACAGAAGATTTTCGTGGTACAATATGGCTGCTGACCGAATATTCGGACATGCTTTGTATCTTACCAAAGGAGTTGGCGACATGAAGAAATCAAAGCGGATCCAAGCCATTGTTTTTCTGGGTGTTGCTATTTTGGCTGCGCTGTTTATTGTTGTTGGGAATAAACTATGCTCATTTACTTCGATGGAAGTGGAAGATATGGTTTTTTACACCGCGGATGTTGTGTCGGTAGGAGAGGCGTCCATTGAAACTTACAGCATGGAGGATGGCTCAAGTATTGTCGAAAATAAACAGATCCCATTTAATGCAACTTTTACAAGCGGGCCGAATAAAAAAGCTATATTCAACGGCATTCAGGAAATAAACAGTATGTTTGCGGCTCAGCCTCGAGAAGTCGAAGCAGGCCAAAAAATTATTGTTTCTTATGAACTGGGTGCGGATGTTTCTGATAACCGATGGATTTACATAGAGCACAACCGCAGCAATCATCTAATTATGCTTTTTCTGGTATTCCTGTGTCTGATCATTTTGATTGGCAGATCCAAAGGATTTGGGATGATCTTGTCCCTCTGCTATATTGCTGGCGCGATCTTCCTTGTGTATATCCCATCCATTTTGAAGGGCATCAATGTTTATTTGTCAACGATTATTATTTGTGCCTATATTATATTGGTCAGTCTGATCATAATGAATGGAGCCAATCGTAAGACGCTTTGTGCAATCTTAGGAAACGTCGGCGGTGTGCTGGTCGCTGGGCTGCTGGCTATTCTCATGAACCATCTTCTGAACATTACCGGTTTCATTGATGAAGAATATATTTTTCTGACATTGATGGATTCAGGTGCAGCCATTAATTTAAGGGCTGTGATTTGGGGCAGCATTGTGATCGGTTCGCTGGGGGCAATCATGGACGTGGCCATGTCCATCGCTTCGGCGATGAATGAGCTTGCTGAGCACATGGAAAGAAAATCTTTTTCAAGATTACTCAAATCTGGAATGAACATAGGGATCGACAGCATCGGCACGATGACCAGTACGCTGATTCTGGCATATATTGGCGGTTCGTTGGCAATGGTTTTGCTGCTCATTGCATATAATAAGAATTTATTGTATCTATTTAACCTTGAGATGATTGTCGTTGAAGTAATCCAGGCAATTATTGGCAGTATGGGCATTCTCTTTGCGGTGCCTGTTACAGCATTGATCTCTGCCTATATCTACAATAAAGAACCTTCAGCGTGATACATTGTTGACTAAATATTTCGATTGATTTGGAGATATTTTTTAGATGGAGGCAGGCGTATGATCATCACAACGGATAGACTGACATTGCGGCCAATCACGATCAGTGACGCAGGGGATGTTTATGAATATGCTAAAGGAAAACAGGTCGGGCCCAACGCGGGATGGAAGCCCCATGAGCGCATTGAGGAAAGCAAGGAAATCATCCAACAGATTTTTCTTGATAAGGAAAACATTTTTGGCATCGTCCTGAAGAATTCGGGAAAATTGATCGGCTCTGTGGGTTTGATCGAGGACCCGAAGCGTGAATACGACAGAGTGAAAATGCTGGGTTATGCGCTGGGTGAGGCACACTGGGGCAACGGCTTCATGACCGAAGCGGCTGAAGCTGTCTTGACGTACGGTTTTAGAACGCTGGAACTGGAATTGATTTCAGCCTATTGCTATCCATTCAACCAGCGTTCCCAAAAGGTCCTTGAAAAACTTGGATTCCTGTATGAAGGCACCTTATCACTCAGTGAAAAGCTATACAATGGCAAGGTCTATGACCATATGTGCTTCGCGCTTCCGGCAAAATGAAACGACAAAGTCGAAGCTTTGAAAGCGGCGGAACTTACGGTAAGTATGCAGCGATGAGAGGCAGGCAAATGGCAAACATGCACTATCAAAATTATTCCGAAGCTTCCGGGCGATTCATGAATCTGCGGCCGGATATTCCCACGAAGATAGGCTTTGGAGATATGCTTTTCGCTATGAAGAAATTTATTTTTGACAAGACGCGTGCCCCAAAAGGAAAACTTCCGGAAGTGAAGCCGGAACTGCTTTCATCCTTGGACACAGGTAAAAAATTGAAGTTCGTCTGGTTTGGACATTCTACGCTGCTGTTGAATCTGGATGGACAAATCATTCTGGTTGATCCGGTCTTCTCAAATTCGGCATCTCCTTTTGTCTGGATGAATCGACGCTATCAACCGTCGGTCCTATCCCTTGAGCAGCTTCCGCCGGTGGATGTCATCGTGATTTCCCACAACCATTATGATCATCTTGATAAAAAGACCATCCAATTCTTCAAAGATCAAAAAACAGAGTTCATCGTACCCTTGGGGGTTGGCAGGTATCTTCGCAGCTGGAACATTCGTGGCTCGCAGATTACAGAGTTGGATTGGGATGCATCTTATAGTCTCAGCGGAATTACCTATACGGCGGCGCCGGCGCATCATTTTTCAGGCCGGGGACTCTTCGATTATAAGAAATCCCTTTGGGCTTCATGGATCATCCGGGGGCAGTCTGAGAAAGTCTTTTATAGCGGGGATTCCAGTTACAGCGATCATTTCAGGGAGATCGGTCAACGTTTCGGGCCCTTTGACCTGGCCTTCATCGAAAACGGCCAATATGATAAACGCTGGCCGGATTCTCATATGATGCCTGAACAGACGCTTCAGGCGGTGATCGATCTTAAAGCCCAGAAATTCATGCCTGTCCATTGGGGCATGTTTGATCTAGCCTTTCACCGCTGGTCAGAGCCGGTGGAACGTTCTTCAAGGATCGCTCAAGACCGGAATATCACGATGCTCACGCCGCGTCTGGGTGAGGTCGTGGACACCGGCATTTTGCAGGGATCTGTGGCTTGGTGGGAATCCATGGAAGCCTGATTCATGCCTGGCACTCAAGCGCCAATCATCCGCGACGCAGATCTAAGCGCTCTCCACGGCAATAAAATCAAAGGATATGTCCATCATGAAAACGGACGTATCCTTTTTATTGTATGAAGGGTTCGAGGCAAGCAGACAGAAAATTTGAATTAAATAAGGTTTTCGGTTAATATAAAAGCAGGCAAATCATCGATATGAGGATAGGGATATGAAAGACAGAGCGACCCATAGAAGTTTGCTCAATAAAAAAATGTTGAATAGGCCAACACCGGCGGCGATAATATTTTTTGGATTTATTGCCCTCATTCTTTTAGGAACAAGCCTGCTGGCTTTACCGATCAGTGCTCGAAACGGCAGCAGCACAGGGTTCACAAATGCTTTATTTACAGCAACCTCCTCAGTCTGCGTGACCGGTCTTGTGGTTGTCGACACCAATACCTATTGGTCTACCTTTGGCAAGATCGTGATCCTTACACTGATCCAAATCGGTGCCCTGGGCATTATGTCCATCGTCACCTTGTTTTCGGTCATCACCGGCAGGACGCTGGGGCTGAGTCAGAGAATCGCCTTGAAAGATTCTATCAGTTATTATTCGATTGAAAACATTGTCATCATATTCAAGGAAATACTTAAATTAACCTTGGTGATCGAAGGCATTGGCACGCTCATAACGGCGATCGATTTAATTCCAATTTATGGACCGATGGAAGGATTTGCGAAAAGTCTGTTTCATTCCGTTTCAGCATTCTGCAATGCTGGATTCGATATCTTTGGAACGGATGCCGCTAAATTCTCGAGCCTTACGCAATTCAAAGGCGATTATTGGATGCTTCTAACCACGGCAGTGTTGATTATCCTTGGCGGATTAGGATTTATTGTTTGGAATGATGTCTTGGGCAACAAAAAATTTTCCAGATTCACTTTGCATAGCAAGATTGTTTTGATTATGACGGGTGTCCTGCTGGTGGCAGGAACCTTATCTTATATGGTTTTCGAGTCAGGCAATACGATGAAAGAGTTGCCCGTGCATTTGAGGATCCTTAATTCATTCTTTCATTCGGTTTCAGCGCGGACTGCTGGATTTAATACGCTTCCCCTTGAAAAAATGGATATTGTAACCTGTCTGATAACGATCGTCCTTATGTTCATCGGCGCAGCGCCGGGTTCAACAGCAGGGGGAATCAAAACAACGACTTTTTTTGTTCTGGTTTTAACGGTCATGACTTTTTTGCGAGGTCGAAGCGAGGTTCAGATTTTTGACAGGCGGATCACGACGGAAGTCATCATGAAGGCCGTGGCGATTTTTATTATGAGTTTGACGCTTGTCCTGCTCACAACGGTGGTGTTGCTTGTAAATCATGAAGGGAGCCTCGTTGAAACGCTTTTTGAAGCGGTCTCCGCTTTCGGAACCGTCGGACTATCCACTGGAATCACACCGAACTTGTGCAGTATAAGCAAGATCCAGCTGGTTATGACGATGCTGCTTGGCAGAGTTGGAACGATCACCGCTTTTGCTGCGTTTACTGCCATGCAGAGCAAAGACCGTGTTGCCTACAGATGTCCCGAAGGGAATATTACAGTTGGCTAGGAGGTATTTTGATGAAATCCTTTATTGTTTTGGGCCTTGGCAGATTTGGTATTAGTGTGGCCCAGACCTTGTATGATTTGGGTTATGAAGTCTTGGGCGTTGACGCCGACGAAAAAATCGTCAATGAGTTATCCAGACACATCAACCACACGGTTCAGGCAGATATAACCAGCGAAGAATTTCTGAGGTCAATGGATATTAAAAAATTTAATGCGGCGGTGGTTGCTGTCGGCTCAAACATTCAAGTCAGTATTATGGCTACGGTTTTATTGAAAGAACTGGAGGCTAAGTTCATTCTTGTCAAAGCGCAGGATGTTTTTCAGGAGAAAATACTCTATAAGGTCGGCGCCGACAAGGTCATTCTGCCTGAAAAGGATATCGGTATAAAAGTAGCACGCAATCTTGCGGCAGAGAATTTCTTCGATATGGTCGAAATTTCAGCGGATCACAGCATCACCAGTGTCAAGCCGCCTGTTTCCTGGCAAGGGAAAAACCTGGGAGATCTGGCTGCAAGGACTAAACATGGGATCAATATCCTTGCCGTGAAAAGCAAAAGCGGCACCAACATTATGCCGGGCGCCAATACGGTAATTGAGGGCGGTTCTGTCATCACGATCATGGGAAGGAACGATGACTTAGAGAGATTTAACAATCTCGAATAAGCCTGGTGGATTTTTTGCGCTTTATAAAAGGCGCCTTAGGACGAGGTGTTGACCATGAGCAAAATCGACAGCCTGCTGGAAAAAATTTATGAGAGAAATCCGGAAAACGGCCACTACATTATTGAGGTTTCTTTGACCAACTATGCTGAGATCTTCAATGAATGGGACTATGCGCCGTTTAAGAGGAAGGATATTAATCCGGAGCTGCTGAGTTTTCTTGAAGATTCCATAGACGATATACCGTTGGAGTACAACATCGACATTTGCTTTTACCTGGCCGAGGAGCGTCAAAACGCGGATAAAGAGAACCTTATTACTGCATGGTTCAGGACCTTCTATACATTTTATATTGAGATCGAAAAAAACAAGATCAAAGCCATCCTACAAAGCTCCGCTGTGTACATGATGGTTTCAGCAGTTTTGTTGGTTGTTTCCTATTTTGGGGTGCTTCATCAAGAAAGTGTTGCAATTTATACCTTGACGGAAATACTGATTGTCGGTGGCTGGGTGTTTTTATGGGAAGCCATGGATCGTCTGCTTTTCCAAAGGAAGACGGTCAGCAAGCTGATTAAAAACTATGAACGATTTAGAATAGCAGATATATCATTCCGCTATTCTAAACCACCGGAAGCTTTACGGGTTTTGAGAATATAGTGAACAAGGGCCTTGAGGCACAAATTATGAGTGCTTCAAGGCCCTTGTATTTAAAAGAAATCAATCGATTCCGGCAGGCATTTATTGACATAGGTTCTTTTAAGCGCTATCATATACGCATACCCCCCATGGGTATAATTAAAATAAAAAGGAGGCAAAGCGATGCGTCAATGTATGGACGTTCCAAAGGTCCAGGCGAGATTGAAAAAAATCGAAGGTCAGATTCGCGGCATATCGGATATGGTGGATAAAGACATTCCTTGCGAAGATATCCTTATCCAGATCAACGCGGCTAAAAGCGCGCTGCATAAGGTGGGTCAAGTCGTTTTGGAAGGCCACTTGAACCATTGCGTACGCGACGGCATCGAGCATGGAGACGCAAACCGAACAATCGCTGATTTTACAAATGCAGTTGAATTATTTTCGAGAATGGGGTAGATCATACAATGAATAAATTATTTGAACTCGTAACCGATGAAGAAAAACGCACACCTGTTTTTATTGTATTGTCCGGAATATCTTTGGTCATCAGCTTTTTTAATATAGGCAATCTGCCGGTGGATGCCGGCTGGCTTGCGGTCCTTCTTTGCGGCCTGCCAATCATCAAGGGTGCGGTGGAGGGATTGATCACCGAATTTGATATTAAAGCCGACGTCCTGGTTGCTATGGCAATCGTAGCTGCTGTGCTGATCGGAGAAATTTTTGCCGCCGGTGAAGTGGCCTTTATTATGGCCGTCGGTGCTTTTCTGGAGGAGCTTACCGTCGCAAAAGCCCGGGCCGGCATTGAAAAATTGGTCCATTTAACGCCGCGGACTGCAAGGGTTGTTCGCGACGGTATCGAAACCGTCATTCTGGCTGACCAGGTTCAAGTTGGGGATAATCTCCGTGTCCTCGCCGGTGAAACGGTGGCCGTGGACGGTGTGATCACTGCCGGGCATACCTCGATCAACCAATCTGTAATGACCGGCGAATCATTGCCAGTGGATAAAGGGATCAGTGATGATGTGTTTAGCGGCACCGTCAATCAATTTGGTACTTTTGACATGAGGGCCACCAAAATTGACAAAGACAGCGCTTTTCAGCGAATGGTCCAGCTCGTTGAATCCGTCGATCCCGGTGAAGCCAAAATCGTTCGAATGGCCGACCGATGGGCGACCTGGATCGTGGTGATCGCGCTGACCTCTGCGGCAGGAACCTGGTTTCTGACGGGAGAAATCATCCGCGCCGTTACGATCCTTGTCGTTTTCTGCCCTTGCTCTTTGGTGCTGGCAACACCTACGGCGATTATGGCTGGTATTGGCAACGCTACAAAATACGGTATTCTTGTCCGCCAAGGCGATGCCCTTGAAAAACTGACCAAAATCACTAAAATCGTTTTTGATAAGACCGGGACCTTGACCTATGGCAAACCGGTTGTTGCAGCAGTTCAGAGTTTTAATGAAGCCATAAGCTCGGAAAAACTGCTGGAAATGACTGCCGCCGCTGAACTGCGGTCCGAGCATCCATTAGGCAAAGCCGTTGTTTCCCATTATAAAAAGGTATCCGATACCGTCCTGCCTGAACCGGAAGAATTTGAACTGCTTGCAGGGCGTGGCGTCAGGGCGTTGGTTGGGGGGCAGGAGATTTTGGCTGGAAACCAAGATTATATGGCTGAAAACTCGATTAAGATCACCCAGGCAATGCAGACTATGACGGCAACTTTCCAAAACGAAGGCTGCACGATCATTTATATTGTTGTCAACCATCAAGCAGCCGGGTTCGTTGCACTGTCCGATTCTTTGCGTGCGGACGCTGCCGCTGCAGTGAAAAACCTTCAAGACCTTGATACAGAATGCATCTTGCTAACAGGGGACAACCCGCAGGCAGCCCGTCGTGTCGCGAAAAGTGTCGGTATCAGTCAGGTCGTCGCGGAATGCCTACCTGAGGATAAGCTTTCAGCCATTGAGAAGTACCAGAGCAATAATGACATGGTGTGCATGATCGGAGACGGCATCAACGATGCGCCCGCATTGAAAAAAGGTTACGTGGGTATCGCCATGGGCAAAATTGGCAGCGATATTGCAATCGATGCCGCAGATATCACCCTGGTCAATGATGATATTCAATGCATTCCTTACCTTATCAAATTGTCCAGAAAAACCATGCGGACGATCAAATTGAATCTGACCTTTTCCATGGCGCTTAATTTCGCTGCCATTGCCTTTGCGATGGCAGGCTTGCTGGGGCCAGTCTTGGGTGCGATGGTCCATAATACCGGATCGGTTCTTGTCATCATCAACTCGGCCTTGCTGCTGAACTATAAAAACGAATACCAATCGAATAGCTCAAAGATCTCAACTGTGAAAGCTTCCCATGCTTCATGCAAAGCAGCGCCTGAAGCAGGCTCTGTCATGGATTGAACATCGACAGCGCTTGTGGTACGATGAGAGGGGCCGGTATGCCGGTCCATTCAATGAGATGGAAGTCTGAAACCGAGTCGCTTTGGATATGAATAAGGAGGTTGTTGTATGCCGACGATTGTTCATTTTGACGTTCCTTCAGATGACCCTAAAAGAGCAAGATTGTTCTACGAAACTATATTTGGCTGGCATTTTGAAGGTCCTCCGGGTATGGACGATTATTATCTGATCGGGACGAAAGACCTGGATGGCAGCCAAGGTGTGGGCGGTGGTCTTGGGAAACGAGGAGACCCTTCGCAGAGGATCACAGCCTATTTCGGTGTGGACGACATCGATGAATACAGCAAGAAAGTGGAAGCTTTCGGAGGTAAAGTTGCACAGCCCAAAATGACGGTACCGGGATGGGGTTATTTGGCCATTTGCATCGACACCGAAGGAAACACCTTCGGCCTCTGGCAAGAGAACAAGAATGCCGGCGAATAAGCTGGCTGGAATTATCAGGTTGTCATGGATAAAGGCTTAAAGCGATTGGCTCATCGATAAGTCAGAGCAAGCCCTTGCTTTGATAGAAATCAAGGGCTTGACTGACAGTCTGATCCGTCAAGGCCAACGCTTCGGCAAGTTCATGGATCGTATGGAAGCCCTTTCCTTTAGCCTGTATCAGGTTGCCAACAGGACACAGGATCCCGATGGCCCAGGCATTGGCTCTGAATTCACAGCGGGCTTTGGTCAGCAGGGGAGAATCCCGATTGTATAAAGAACCTGTGAAATAGTGGCCTAATTCATGGGCCAGCAATGCCAGTTCTTCGGCGGCGGACTCGATTTGGGAGCGGTCCAGGATGATGCAATAACCATTGGAGCTGCCGACGATGAAGGATTTTGAAAAACTGATTTTAAAATAATCGATCAGGATTCGTTCATGATCGGCGGTTTGCTCCAGATATTCTCTGAGATCGGGCATGCTTGAGCACCTCCTGCTTCGTATGGTTATCATTATATCCGAGGAGGTGTTCGATGGATGGCACCGTCGTCATTCAAGGTTTATTTACCCTTCATCGTCATCTGTCCGGAATCCGGGCCCCGCATCGGCGGGGCTTTTTTTTATCCATTCAGCCAGAAGATGAGCAACGGGGAACTCGAAGTCGGCTGAGCGCTGCGCGGTATCAAAATCGACGTCTCGTATTCTTATTTCCGGTCAATGCGAACACTAAATGCAATTAAATCGATGAAAAATTAAATATACAAAATAAACAAATACAGAACGTGTTGACAAATCCGAAATGAAATTGTATATTGATTTCAATTGGAAATGATACGGAGGTGATCATGTGAGAGGTTGGCTGGCAAGGATCAGAAAAAGGGCAGGTTTGTCACAGTATGAAGTTGCAGCCAAAGCGGGAATCTCCCAAAGCTACTACGCGGCCATCGAGAGTGGCCAGAGAGGGGATAAGCTTCCCCAGCCCACCGCATCCAAAATAGCCGAAGCATTATGCTTCGACTGGATCAGGTTCTATGAAGAAGAGAGCGGCGCATAAAAAACACAGTGCTTCATGAGAAAAATGGCGGGAACGCTGAGTCAAGCGGCCCCGCCATAAATAAGCTGATTAGGATTTGGGTTTAGAACGATGCCCTTTCAACAAACGGCCCAGAATGGATCCCTCTTTTTTATCGGATTCGCCCAGACGATCCCGGGAAGGCGCATTCGGTTGATCCATCCGGATATTGGTGTCGGGGCGATGGCCGTCACAGGACTGCCAAGGTGTTTTACTCGCAGACATAATGCTTACGTTCCTTTCAAACTAATTTTGACATTTCAGTTTAAAATAACGGTTTCTCAATGGATGGTGGATGCTTTGCCATCGAAAAATCTCCATATTGACGCATCAATAAGCATCACCTGGCTTTCTTCAAAATAATCTGACAAATTCATTATAGCATTATGGTTCAAAAAGTAAAGCAGGGTAAAGACATACATGAAGCATGTTTGCCAAAGGGCAGCAGGGTCTGCTTTGAAGTCAAGAAGGGGGTCGCTTGGGATATGGAACTGGTTGTGGAAGGGCGGAAGAAGGCATTTATGGAACTGTTTTTAGCAACAGTGGATCGTCAGGGTGCAGCGGAGCTCTTAGATTGGCTGGAAAAGGAGACGGATTTTTTCACAGCGCCTGCCAGCTCCGGGAATCACCTGGCCATCGAGGGCGGGTTGTGCATGCACAGCCTCAACGTGTACCGGAGGCTTAGGCCATCGTTAAATCATCATTCCTTCAGCCACGAGGCGGCAACGATCTGTGCATTGCTTCATGATATATGCAAAGCTGATTACTACAAGAAAGAGATGCGCAGCGAAAAAGACGATAAGAACAAATGGATCAAGGTGCCCTATTACACCGTCGAAGACCGGTTCCCTTATGGTCACGGCGAGAAGTCAGTTTATTTGATCGAACGACATATGAAACTAACCTGCGATGAGGCCCTTGCAATACGCCATCATATGGGGGGGTTCGGCTGCTTTCCCGGAGACCGGACGACCGCCGAAGCCTTTAAACTCAGTGCGCTGGCTTTAGAATTGCATATCGCAGATATGCGGTCCACCTTCATCGACGAAGCCATGGAAATGACAAGCTAGACAAAGCGGAATCCGGCAGGAAGAAATTCCTGTCGGATTTTATAATCTTGCTGTATTTTCGTGACGCAGACATGATATAATATTTCATGTGTTTTGAAGTTGGGAATTTACATATATTGGAGGAACCTTCATGTTAGGGGTCATTGTCAATACGTTGACCGTCATCATCGGCAGCCTATTGGGGCTGCTCTTGAAACGGAATATTCCTGAGAAAATCACCGGTGCAGTGATGAAAGGGCTCGGACTGTGTACTTTGTATATAGGCTGGACCGGATCCCTAAAAGGTGAAAACACATTGATCCTGATCATTTCCATGGCGCTGGGGATTGCTCTGGGGCAAGCTTTGGATCTGGACGAGAAGCTGAACCGGCTGGCAATGAAACTTGAAAACCGATTCAAAAAGCCGGGGCAGACCTTCAGCTTTGCAGAGGGATTTATCACGGCGAGCCTTGTATTCTGTGTGGGAGCCATGACCATTGTCGGGTCTCTTCAAGCAGGTTTGCTGGGAGATAATGAAATGCTCTTTACCAAAGCCACCCTGGATTTTATTTCTGCTTTGATTTTTGCCTCGGCCTTGGGTATCGGCGTTTTAGGGGCGGCAGCGTTTGTATTTGTATTCCAAGGATCCATCGTGATGCTGGCCGGTGTGGCAGCGCCCTTTTTGAGTGACTATGTGATCTCTGAAATGACCTGCGTGGGATCATTGCTGATTTTTGCCATCGGCTTGAATCTATTAGGCATCACAAAGCTGAAAGTGATGAATTATCTTCCAGCCGTGTTTTTTCCGATCATTCTCTGTTTCTTCATGTAAAGAGGCAGTTAGAAATTGACTTATTCTAGATATTAGGAGGCTGGTTATGTCTGTCAACGTCGCCAAAAACCATTTTCTGGGTAAAGAAGGATATTCAAGAATGAATTGCGCCCAGTCAGTTCTGAACGCATTTAAAGATACCTTCGATTTAACCGATGAGACGGTCGAGTCCTTTAAGGCCTACGGTTCCGGGAAAGCGCCGGAAGGCCTGTGCGGCGCTTTTTATGCTGCAAAATATGTGATTGAACATTCAAGCGCAAAAGAAAAAACGGAGACATTGGAAAGTTATTTTGCTGAACATGCAGGCGCCCTCCAATGTCGACAGATTCGAGAGTGTAAAAAGCTATCCTGCCTGGGCTGTGTGGAAAAAAGCTCGGAATTCTTAGCAAAATGGCAAGGATAGTCTATGTTTCGACGGGATCTAGGTCAGATTTTGCTGTGGTTTGAACGTAAAAAACCATCTTCCTGTCCATAGGACAGAAAGATGGTTTTTTAGGATCCTGAACAGATTGACAAGCTTGAAAGAAAACGATTAGTCGATCACCTTGATGGGCGTTTCGTCGATGGCCTCAAGATTGTCATCCCATAAGTATTTCTTGGTTTCGCTGACAATGACTGGACTGAGAATGAGTAAGGAAATAAGATTCGGGATGGCCATCAGTCCATTGAACAGGTCAGCCAAATCCCAGACAAAATTTAATGAGAAAATGGAACCTAAAAATACAAAGATAATCCACAAAATCCGATATGGAAATATAGCCTTTTTCCCTAAAAGATATTCGATGGCTTTTTCTCCATAATAGGACCAGCCAAGGATCGTGGAGAATACAAAGGTCAGAAGTCCGATGGTAAGGACGAAAGAACCAATGACAGGAATCATGGTAAAGGCTTTGTTTGTCAGAGCAGCACCCTTTAAACCCTCTTGCCAGAAACCGGAATTCACAAGAACAAGACCGGTCATGAGGCAGACCACCACCGTGTCCCAGAAAGTGCCGGTTGATGAAACCAGTGCCTGCTTGACAGGATTCCTGGTTTGGGCGGCAGCTGCAACGATCGGCGCACTGCCGAGACCGGATTCATTGGAAAACAGTCCGCGGGCGATACCATAACGCATGGCCATCCCGATGCTGGCCCCGGTAAAACCGCCGACAGCAGCCTGAGGCGTGAAAGCATCTTTGACGATCAAAGCAACGGTTGCGCCTAAGGTATCAAAGCCCATGATGAGAAGTACGATGCAGCCGAGAGTATAGAAAAACGCCATAAAGGGAACCAGGACATCGCATACCTTAGCGATTTTCTTGATCCCGCCTAAAATAACAAGCCCGGTTAAGCCAGCGACGAAGATGCCGGTGATCCAGGTGGGAATCTGGAAAGATTCGTAAACCAAGGTAGCAACGGAATTCGCCTGTACCATGTTACCGATGCCGAAGGCTGCGATGCTGGTGAAAAAAGCGAAAATTACCCCGGCCCACTTCATGTGGAGACCGTGTTCAAGGACATACATAGGACCGCCAGCCATGGTGCCGTCTTTGGTTTTAACGCGATATTTAACGGATAATAACGATTCAGAATATTTGGTTGCGATACCAAAGACACCCGTCAGCCAGCACCATAATACGGCACCTGGGCCGCCCAGACCGACTGCCGTAGCCACACCGACAATGTTGCCGGTACCGATCGTGGCCGCCAAAGCGGTTGCCAAGGCGCTGAACTGGCTCACATCCCCTTCACCAAAGGGATCTTTCGTTACGGATAATTTAATTGCCTTAAAAGTGTAACGTTGGATGAACCCTAGTCTGAAGGTCAAGAAAATATGAGTTCCAAATAAAAGGATAATGAGCGGTAAACCCCAAAGCCACCCGTCGAGTTTAGAGATCAGAGCTGCAAAAGCTTCCATTAACCACCTCTCCTTTCAATTTTGATCCCATTGGATCATGTCTGTAGTCTAGCATAAATTTAGCCATAAAAAAATAGTTATTTTAAGTTGAAGCTATGAATGCTTTGGGCGCGCCAAGGAGGCTTCATCCAAAGTCTGGCGGAAAACGCTGCATAGGAAGATTGTCTCGAAACAGGCAGAAGCCAACTTGTATATTCCATTGCATCGTAGTATGCTCATCCTATAAATCATCGATGGTGAGGGTTCCTTTCCATCGATGACCCATATCAAGCCCGGTATCCGACAAAAAAGATTCGTTTCTAATTTGGAAGAGGAAGGCAGGCGATGGACGCCATGATTTCTGTGGCATTTTTTATTATCCATTGTCTGTAGGTGCCTTCCGTTTCCGGAGGGCACTTATTTGTGGGATTTGACAAGGGATGCAGGCATCAACACCGATATTGCGGCATGAAGGAGCAAGAAAATGAGCATGAATGAAACGCCCAGAGGCGGCAGAGTGCATATTGCGCTGTTTGGCAGACGGAATGCAGGTAAATCCAGCATCATCAACGCTTTGACAGGCCAGGATATCGCCATCGTCTCCAGTGTTAAAGGCACCACCACCGATCCGGTTTACAAAGCCATGGAGCTGCTGCCCTTGGGGCCGACAGTTTTTATCGATACACCGGGGCTGGATGACGACAGCGAGCTGGGTGAATTACGGACACAAAGAACCTATGATGTCTTAAACAAAACGGATTTGGCCCTGCTTGTCTGCGAGGGATATGAGTTTGGCACGTTTGAAGAAACGGTTCTCAATCAAATCAAGGCCAAAGGCATCCCGGTCATGATCGTTTTCAACAAGAGCGATCTTGCAAAGGATGGGGACGCAGACATCCGGAAGTGCGAGGCTGCTTATAAGACCAAAGTGATCCCGGTGTCTGCAGCCACAGGCTTTGGTATCGATGACTTAAAGTTGCAGCTAGCTAAAAGCCTGCCAGAAGATGAGGATCGTTTTACCATCGTCCGTGACTTGCTGTCACCTTTGGACATTGTGGTGCTGGTTGTTCCCATCGATAAAGCGGCGCCTAAAGGACGGCTGATCCTGCCGCAGCAGCAGACCATCCGGGATATTCTGGAAGCGGGAGCCATCTCGGTGGTCGTGAGAGAAAACGAATTGAAAGATGCTTTGGCATGCCTTGGTAAAAAACCGAGAATGGTCATCACCGATTCACAGGCTTTTGCCAAGGTTTCCGCCGACACGCCCTCCGGTATTCCCCTGACCTCTTTTTCGATCCTGTTTGCCCGCTGCAAAGGAGAACTGGATACCCTGACGGCCGGAGCGAGGGCGGTGGAGGCCTTGAAAGACGGCGATACGGTGTTGATCGCAGAGGGCTGTACCCACCACAGGCAAACGGATGATATCGGAACGGTCAAGATCCCGCGCTGGCTTCGTCAACACACAGGCAAAGACCTGAACTTTGAATATTCCAGCGGGATCAAATATGCCAGAGACCTTTCCAACTATGCCTTAGTCGTCCATTGCGGCGCCTGCATGCTCAACCGCAGGGAAATGCTCTTTAGGCTTGAGGAAGCAAAAAAACAAGGTGTGCCGGTGGTTAATTACGGCGTTTTGATCGCCTACCTGAACGGGATCCTGATGCGAAGCTTGGAACTGTTCCCCTTTGCAAAGGCCGAGCTGATATAAGTAATATGTTTTTTTATGCAGGCCGAAAAAGTGAACTAAAAAAATAGATGCTATGAAGCTGCACAGCGGAGAAAGTTCAATGAAAAATTGTTATTATTATGACACCAAATTCGGCAGGCTTGGGATTGCGGCCTTGGATGAAGCCATCACGGAGATCCGGTTCTGCAATGCGCCAGCCTTTCTCAATATCGAAGAGAGGGAAACGCCCGTTCTTCGGGAAGCGGCTAAGCAGCTCAATGAATATTTTGACGGACAGCGAAGGGATTTTTCTTTGCCCGTGACCCTTGAAGGGACGAAGTTTCAGCGGGCGGTCTGGCATGCCCTTGCAACCATTCCTTACGGCGAAACCAGAAGCTATCAAGAGCTCGCGGCACAAATCGGCAATCCAAAGGCTTGCCGGGCTGTGGGAAATGCCAACAACCGAAATCCGATCCCGATCCTGATCCCATGCCACCGGGTCATCGGCGCCGGGGGCGGACTTGTGGGATACGCCGGCGGACTTGAACTGAAAAGAGATTTGCTGAATATTGAGAACGCGCTCAATCCGCCTGTCTGACCGAAGCTTCGAAATCATCGGCTGCAGGCGTTTTTTTATACAAATTTCAAAAGAAAACAGGCGGCGCAGCGGGTCTTAATCAAATCTTAATGACTTTGCGGCTTGGTTTTTAATGTCCATTTCTTTAGAATGATTGCGGAGGGTGAGAGAATGCACAACATTTTGATTTGCGATGACGATAAGGATATTGTTTCTGCGTTGAAAATCTATCTGTCCGCTGAGGGGTATAAGACCTATGAAGCTTACAACGGCAAGGAAGCCCTGGAAATTTTGGGCAAGCAAGAGATCCATCTGATTCTGATGGATATTATGATGCCTCAGCTGGACGGCATCACCGCCACAGCCAGGCTGCGGGAGAACTACAACATCCCGGTGATCCTATTAACAGCCAAAAGTGAGGATACAGACAAGGTTTTGGGTTTGAACATCGGCGCAGATGATTATGTCACAAAACCCTTTAACCCAGTGGAGCTGATGGCTCGGGTGAAGGCTCAGCTCAGACGCTTCATGGATTTCGGCGGAGTGGCCAAAGGCGAGGATGTCTTGCGGATCAATGGCATCGAGTTGGAGGACCGGTCCAAAATGGTCACCCTGAATGGGGAGCCGGTTAGTCTGACGCCCACAGAATATGAGATCCTAAAGCTTTTAATGGAAAATCCAGGGAAAGTTTTTTCGTCTTCGCAAATCTACAGCAAGGTCTGGAATGACAACGGTTATCGGGCGGAGGGCGCCGTTGCGGTCCATATCAGGCACCTGAGGGAAAAATTAGAAATCAATCCAGCCGAACCGCGATATTTAAAAGTGGTTTGGGGGCAGGGATACAAAATCGAAAGGGGTGGACAGCATGAAAAACCTTAAACATAATCGTTGGGCTGTGTGCATCGCAATCCTGCTTTTTGCCGTTTCCTTAACTGCTTCTGTGATCAGTATGGCCGGTGTCATTTATATGACGGAGGAGGGTTACTATGACCCGCGGGGCACTTCGTTTTATAATTCCAGGCTGTGCAGGGACACGACCAATGACTATGCCGATACCGTTTTCAATGATTATTTTCAGCTGTATCAGGATCCTGAAAAGACCGGCTCGGATATCTTCAGACTGAAGCAGTATGAAGCTGAGTTTTCCGGAGAGAATACGAATTTTCTCTTTTCGGTGACTGACCAGGCAGGCAGCATTTTGCTTTCGAATCTGGAACAGACGGCCATCGGCCAGCAGATGACCTATGAATATGAAATGGACAGCAAAACCTATATTCTAAACGCCTATGTGAAATCACCCATCGAACAGCAGGACAATTACAGTATGGCCTATAAAATCTTTACAGCGCTGTATGCTTTAAGGTTTGTGTTGATCGGGGTCATGCTGGCGGCGATCCTTTTGGGCGGTATTTTGTTTGTTTTCCTGATGGCGGCCGCAGGCCATAAAAAAGGGCATGAAGGCATCGTTTTATCCGGCCAGGACAAGATCCCCCTGGATCTCTATGCAGCCATGGCTGCCTTGGGTTTGTTCATGATCCTGATGGTCAGCGTGGAGCTGGGTCGCAGCCTGGGTTCTATTTGGACCCAAAATATTTGGCAGGCCGCCTTGCTGTGCCTGTTGTTCTTGACAGCGTCATTCCTTTGCCTTGCGGCCAGCATGACCATGGCTGCCCGCTTGAAAAGGGGGCAATGGTGGAAAAATACGGTTCTTTATCGGATGCTGTCCTGGATCGCCAGGTTCTTTCGTTCCATGAAGCGATGGTTGAGCGGTTTTTTCGGTCAGCTGCCGATGCTTTGGAAAACGCTAACGATCTTCACAGGCTATCTGCTGATAAACGGCTTGCTTGTCATCTTCTTTTTTGTCTCCATTGATTCCCTTGGAGAAGTTCTTGTCCCTGTGCTCTGGCTGCTGTTCAATTTAGCGGCGGTCGTCGGTTTATGCGTAATCACCCTTCAGATGGTGCGGCTGAAAAAAGCCGGGGAAATGATTGCTGCTGGAGATTTCCACCGTAAAATCGACACCAGGGGCATGCTGTGGGACTTCAAAGCCCACGGCGAAAGCTTGAACCGCATCGGCGACGGGATGGCTAAAGCAGTCGAGGAACACATGAAGAGTGAACGCCTTAAAACGGAGCTGATCACCAACGTATCCCACGATTTGAAAACGCCTCTCACGTCCATCGTAAATTATGTGGACCTCTTAAAAAAAGAGAATATTGAAAATAAGAATGTGTTAGAATATATAGAGGTATTAGACAGACAATCCAACAGGCTAAAAAAACTGACGGAGGACCTGGTGGAGGCTTCGAAAGCATCCACCGGGAATATAGCCTTGAATCCAGTGCGGACCGACGTGGTGGAACTGCTCAACCAATCCTTTGGCGAATATACGGAGCGTTTTGCCGAAAGCCAACTGGAAGCCGTCATCAGGGCATCGCAATCCGAAGCGTCGATTCTTGCCGACGGCCGATTGCTGTGGCGTGTTTTTGACAATCTACTCAACAACATCTGCAAGTATTCCCAGCCCGGCACCCGAGTGTATCTCGACGTGGAGGTGGTTCAGGAGAAGGTCAGAATATCCTTCAAAAATATCAGCAAATATCCCTTGAATATTTCGCCGGATGAGCTTGTGGAACGATTCACCAGAGGGGATAGCGCACGGACCACAGAAGGCAGCGGGCTGGGCCTGTCCATTGCGAAAAGCTTGATAGAGCTCCAAAAAGGCAGCTTTGATCTGTCAGTAGACGGGGACTTGTTCAAGGTGGTCATAAGCTTTGACCGGATCACCCCATAGGCATCGCAACGATGGATGCAAAAACAATTCAAATAAAGGAGGCGTGACGATGATCGTTACAACCACCCCTTCCATCGAAGGAAAGCAAATTGCGGAATACAAAGGCATTGTGTTCGGAGAAGTGATTTCCGGTGTGAACATCATCAAAGATTTTACAGCCGGCCTATCCAATTTCTTCGGAGGGCGTTCAGGCACTTACGAGCAGGAACTGATCCTGGCTAGGGAAAACGCCATCAAAGAAATGGAACAAAGGGCCCAAGCGCTTGGGGCCAATGCCATTGTTGGCGTGGATATTGATTATGAAGTTTTAGGCGCGGACAACGGCATGCTGATGGTCACCGCCTCGGGAACAGCGGTTCGCTGCGTCTAAGCGGCTTCCGTAGGGAACACGATGCACAACCCCACGTTTTTGTTACAAGTAAGGAGCGGTGATTATGGAATGGAGTGAGATCTGTCCTCCCGGCCATCAGCCGACCCTGGAGGCGATGGGAGAGTTTATCGGAAACGGATCATGGCAGGAGCTCAATGAATTCATACAAAAAACCTATGCCGTGCCGCCTTGTATCGAATACAGTCAATGCTCGATGCAGCGGGGCTGGAATGTGAAGTACAAAAAAAGGGGCAAGTCCTTATGCACCCTTTATCCCATGGACGGCCACTTTATTGCTTTAGTGGTGATTGGCAATCACGAGATGCCGGAAGCGGAGCATCAACTGCCTTTTTTCAGCGATTATCTTCGACAGCTCTATGAAGCCACGTCTTTTTCTGCAGGGGGAAAATGGCTGATGATCCGGGTGACAGACCCTCAGATTTTGGATGATGTGAAAAACTTGATCCATATCAGAGTCAGGCCATAAAACGTCATTGCCAGTCATATATTCGAAAAGATTAAAAGATCGAGGTGCCGGATGAAGCGAATCAACCTGTTCATCGGACTGACTTTTGTCCTGACATGGGGCGCGGCATGGGGACTCATGGCCTCAGGCGGGCTTCAAAATCCTTATGCCCAGCTGGTTTTTATGTCCTTTATGCTGATCCCTGCTTTAAGTGTGATCCTCACACGCCTGATCACCGCGGAAGGATTCAAGGATATGCGGCTGGAACCGCATTTCAAAGGCAATGTGGTTTGGTACCTTGCCGCCTGGTTTTTGCCCAGTCTGCTGATCCTGGCCGGGGCTGCCCTCTACTTTTTGATTTTCCCCAATACCTTCGATCCATCCTTAAGTACCATGGCTGCCGTTTATCAGCAGCAGGGTATTGAATTGCAGGCCAAGAGCGTCATGATCACCCAAATGCTGATGGGTATTTTTCTAGCGCCAGCATTGAACTTCATTCCGGCCTTAGGTGAGGAATTAGGCTGGAGAGGCTATCTTTTACCGAAGCTCTGTGAAAAATTCACGGTTCCCCAGGCTGCATTGGCCACAGGCGTTGTATGGGGTCTGTGGCATGCGCCGATGATTGCCATGGGACACAATTACGGCCTGGATTATCCCTATGCCCCATGGGGCGGTATTGCCGCGATGGTTGTCTTCTGCATTTTTGTCGGAGCTTTGTTTGCCTATCTCTCATTGAAAGTAAAAAGTGCCATCCCTGCAGCCCTGGCCCATGGCGGCTTGAACGGCATGGCGGCGGCCAGTGTCTGGTTTCACCGGGGACCCGCCGACCCCTTTATCGGCCCGTTTCCCACAGGGATCGTCGGGGGTGCGGGTTTTATCGCTGCGGGTTTGATATGCTTCTATTTACTGCGCGGCAGAGAATCCACCGGAAAGGGTGAGAACTGATGGAAACCATGCGTCTTGGCCAAACCCGCATCATGGTTTCCCGAAGCGGATTTGGCGCTTTGCCCATTCAGAGGATCGGATTTGAGGAAGCAGGGGACCTCCTGCTTCAGGCTGTGGATCATGGAATCAATTTTTTCGATACCGCAAGGGATTATACGGACAGTGAGGAGAAAATAGGCCGTGCCTTGTCCGGCCAGCGAAGCCGGATCATTCTTGCCACCAAGACCTCTGCCATCGATAAGAAGAAGCTTTTTCAGGATCTGCAAACCAGCCTGAGCATGCTGAAAACCGATGTGATCGATCTATACCAGCTGCATAATCCCGCCGAACTGCCGGACTATGATGATCCTGAGGGAACCTATCAGGGCCTGCTGGAAGCCCAGGCCAAAGGGTATATCCGATTTTTCGGACTGTCCAACCACCGTCTCGACGTTGCCATGAAAGCAGCCCAGGAAAAACGTTTTGATACCATCCAGTTTCCTCTGAACAGTTTGTCTTCGGAGGAGGACCTGAAGCTGATCGACCTTTGCAAAGAAAATGATATCGGTCTGATCGCCATGAAAGCCATGTCCGGCGGTCTGATAACCAATCCGGCAACGACTTTCAGCTTTTTGCGGCAATATGACAATATCCTGCCGATTTGGGGCATCCAAAAGAAGCGTGAGCTGGAAGAATTCCTTGCTTATGAAAAAAATCCGCCGGTTCTCGATGCTGCCATGATGGCCCAGATCGAAAAAGACCGCCGGGAACTTTCCGGTTCCTTTTGCCGGGGCTGCGGTTATTGTCTGCCTTGCCCGGTGAAAATACCCATTCATATGGCAGCACGGATCTCTCTGCTGCTGGCCAGGGCCCCTTATCAGCAGTTCCTAACCGATGACTTTAAGGCGCAGATGGAGCGGATCCATGACTGTACCCATTGCAACCATTGCAAGGACCATTGTCCTTATGGCTTGGATACCCCAGCCCTGCTGCAGCGGATGCTGCAGGAATATGATCAATTCTACGCTGCCCATACGACATAAAGCCCTTGGTCGGGGCGCATAGACATTACATCGCAAAAGGAGTGTTGTTTCTCTTGATCGATCAAGCCACCCTTGCTCAACAGCTGTCGTCATGCTGTCAATTGGATAGTTTTCCGGTTTCTGAATGCACAGACCAGGAAAAGCAATTCCTCACTGCACTGCTGCCGGGATGCCGGTCGGTGATTGTGGTGGCCCATCATGTGAAATCACCGGTGGAGTGGATGTGGTTCCCGCTGGAGGCCGAGCGGAATCAGGTGACTTGCCCGGCGGATCTCCACGTAAAAAATGAGTGCGTTCAATTGATTTCAGCTTTAAAAAAGGTGGAAGCCCACAGTGCCATGGTGCCCTATCCTGGCCGCTGCGGACTGCGTTTCAAAGATCTTGCCCACAAAACTGGCCTGGGGAAAATCGGCGACAGTTTTCTGTTCCTGCATAGGGAATGGGGGCCTTGGACCCATTTGCGCGTGCTGGTCACCGACGCGGTGATCACCGGTCGTCGAAAGCCCTGTGAATCAGTCTGCCTCCATTGCGGCTTATGCAAAGCCCATTGCCCTGCCCAGGTGATCCTTGATGATACTTTGTTGGGTGTCCGCTGTGACGAGTATCAGGATGCCCTCGACGGCGAGCTGGGCATTCCAGGGAATTATGTTTGCAAGTGCGAGGTCTGCGCCCGGATTTGTCCCATTGGCGAAACACCGGCAAAAATTGCGATCGCTATGCAATGATCGTTTCACTATTGAAATTTTATCGAAACTGAATCCAATACAATTTGGGAGGCGGACTATGAACGGTGGGATCGTCGAAGTGGATGTCCATGGAATGAATAAATTTCAAGCGAAGACTTATCTGGACAGCCAAATCAAGAGGGCTGGAAAGGAAGTTTACCGCATACGGGTGATCCACGGTTATCGCGGCGGAACAGAGCTTAAAGCCATGATCCGCCAGGAATACTCAAAAAAACATCCTAAAGTGGTCAGACTGGAAGTTGGATTGAATCCCGGAGAGACGGATCTTGTTTTGCGAGAACTGTAATATCCGCAACAAACTGCCGATCGGCGAGCTCCGGACGGGATTGGCAATGCGGGGCCATGATTAAAAATGGACAAAAAAAGTACGCCCCGAAAGGCGTACTCAAAAAGCTGATGATTATCTATCTTCTGGTTGCAAAGCAGTCGCGGCAATAGACAGGGCGATCGTTTTTGGGTTGGAAGGGTACTTGGGTGGGTTTGCCGCAGCCGGCACAGATCACGTCGAACATTTCTCTGTCTCCGCGATTGGATCCGCCGCCAGTGGCGTTCTTGCGCGCATTCCGGCAAGATTTGCAGCGTTGGGGTTCATTGGTGAAGCCTTTTTCTGCATAAAATTCTTGTTCGGAAGCTGTGAAAAGGAATTCGGCGCCGCAGTCTTTGCAAACTAAAGTTTTGTCATTGTACATTCAGTGGATTACCTCTTTTTTTTTAATCTATGCTTTCGAGAAGCACTATTGATAATTATAGGTTAAAAGAATAGAATTGTCAACAGGTATATTTTATTATTCCAATTTTATTTTTAGCCTGAAAGGAGCCTTTATGCTTTCCATCGATCCGTGCAATTTATGTCCCAGGCTTTGCGGTGTGGACCGAAACAAAGACATGGGATTTTGTCAAAGCGGACCTCGCGTCAAAGTTGCCCGGGCGGCCCTTCATTTTTGGGAGGAACCCTGTATCAGCGGCAGCCAGGGCAGTGGAACGGTCTTTTTCAGCGGCTGCACCCTGAGATGCTGCTATTGCCAAAACGCTGGGATCAGCATCGAAGGCTTCGGCAAAGAGGTCTCAGAGGAGCGACTGGCCGAAATGTTCCTGGAACTCCAGGCCCAAGGCGCCCATAACATCAACCTGGTCACCGCCACCCATTTTTTACCCGGCGTCTTGCACGCCCTTGATCTTGCCAAACCCTTGCTTCATATCCCTGTGGTCTATAACTGCGGCGGTTACGAACGGGTCGAAACGATCCAGGCGCTGAAGGACCACGTGGATATTTATCTGCCGGACCTGAAATATTTCAGCCAGGCGTTGTCCTGGAAGTATTCTCAGGCAAAAGATTATTTCGAAAAGGCCGCGGCAGCCATCCAGGAAATGGTATGCCAGACCGGTGGTCTGGTCTTTGATGATGACGGGATCATGCAGAAGGGCGTGATGATACGGCATTTGGTGCTTCCGGGCGGACGAAAGGATTCCCTGGAGATCCTGAACTGGATCCATGAGAATCTGCCGCCGGACCAATTTCTGCTGAGCTTGATGAGCCAGTATACGCCATGCTATAAAAGCTGCGAACATCCGGAAATCAACCGTCGGCTTACCACCATGGAGTATCAATCGGTGGTTCGGGAGGCGTTGCGGCTGGGACTTGGGAAGGGTTACATGCAGGAGCGTACCAGTGCCAAAGAAGAATATACGCCACCCTTTGATTTGGAAGGCATTTGATTTACCTTGGCTGAAATTTACCTTGGCTGAAATCGAATCGATTACTGGAAAGGATTCCAGCGTCACCGGATCTGCAGGCTATTGCCTTTGAAGTCGGTGACGCTCTGTTTTTGTTGCTGACTGCTCAGCAGTTTTCTAAAAAGAATCGATGGACGCTCAGATCTTCGGTCAGTTCCGGATGAAAGGCTGTCACCAGGATATGGCCTTGTTTGGCGGCCACCGCATGGCCGTTGATTTCCGATAAAATCTCCACGGAATCATTGGCTGCCGCGATAAAAGGCGCCCGGATAAAGGTCATAGGGATTTTGCCAAGACCGGCAAAGTGGCCGGAGGTATGGAAGCTGCCCAGTTGTCTGCCAAAGGCGTTGCGCTGTGCGGTGATATCCATGGCAGACAGGTACTCGTTTGGATCGTTGGCGATGGCTTTTGCCAGCAGGATCAGCCCGGCACAGGTACCAAAGGCCGGTGTGCCATGATGAATAAGCTTTTGCAAAGGCCCAAACAAATCCAGGTCACGCAGCAGTTTGCCGATGACGGTGCTTTCGCCGCCGGGAAGGATCAGGCCGTCGATGGATTTGTTGTCGAGATCGGCTTTTTTCCGGATCTCGAAGGCTGCGGTGCCCAGCCGGTCCAAGGCATGGATGTGTTCGATGAAGCCGCCTTGCAGCGCTAAAACTCCGATCATCTTATTTGCCCCGTTCTGCCATGAGCAGAGCGATCTCCTGCTCATTGATGCCCACCATGGCATCGCCCAAGTCTTCGGAAAGACTGGCAAGGAGCTTGGCGTTGTTGAAGTTTGTCACGGCTTTAACGATGGCTTCCGCCCGTCTCCCAGGATCGCCGGATTTGAAGATGCCGGAGCCCACAAAAACCCCTTCGGCCCCAAGCTGCATCATCAGTGCAGCGTCTGCCGGGGTTGCTATGCCGCCGGCGGCGAAGTTGACCACAGGCAGCTTGCCATAATCATGGACGTATTTGACCAGCTCGTAGGGAACCTGCAGCTCCTTGGCTGCATGAAAAAGCTCGTCCTCCCGCTGGTTTTGCAGCCTGCGGATCTGCTGGCTGATCATTCTCATGTGACGGACAGCTTGCACGATATCGCCGGTGCCGGGCTCGCCCTTCGTCCGGATCATCGAAGCGCCCTCGGCGATCCGACGCAGCGCTTCTCCCAGATCCTTGGCGCCGCAGACGAAGGGGACGCTGAATTTCATTTTGTCGATATGGTACTTGTCATCGGCGGGGGACAAAACTTCACTTTCATCGATATAATCGATTTCGACGGCCTGCAGGATCTGGGCTTCTGCAAAATGGCCGATGCGCACCTTCGCCATAACCGGAATGGAAACAGCAATCTGGATCTCCTTAATCATCTTAGGGTCGCTCATTCTGGACACACCGCCGGCGGCGCGGATATCGGCGGGAATCCTTTCAAGGGCCATGACGGCGCAAGCCCCGGCTTTTTCAGCGATCCGTGCCTGGTCCGGATTCGTAACGTCCATGATGACGCCGCCCTTCAGCATTTGGGCAAGGTTTTTGTTTAGCTCATAACGATCATTCATGATGATTTCCCTCTTTTCACATGATTTGTATTGACGCGTGATTGGATGATGGTATGATTATAAAAAGTAACTGACCACATCGAAAGCACCACATTACAACTATTTATTGGTACCAGATTGGGGGAGCAACCTTGAATATGCTGACCATCACCTTGGATCCTAAAGCCAAAGAGCCGCTCTACGAGCAGTTGTATCGCTATATCAAAGAGGAAATCCAAAGCGGCCGGTTCCCTTACGGCACGAAGCTGCCATCCAAGCGGCAGCTGTCAGTGCATCTGCAATGCAGCCAAAATACCGTCCAAAATGCCTACAGCCAGTTGATTTCTGAAGGCTATATCATGGCGAAAGCCAAAAGCGGCTTCTATGTGGCGGAACTGGACGGCATCATCGGTCTGGGGCATAAAGCGGTCGGTGTCGCCGATGAAATGGTATCAGCCCAGAACTGCCGCTTTGATTTTTCCCATCACGGGGTGGATATGGAAAATTTCCCCTTTCAGACATGGAGAAAAATCTTTAAAGATGTGATCGATGAATATGATCCTGATCTGCTGAGGCTGGGGCACCCCCAAGGCGACTTGAATCTGCGGGCGGCTATCGCCCATTATCTTCATCAATCCCGAGGGGCGGACTGCACACCGCAGCAGATCATCATCAGCGCCGGAACCGAGTTTTTGCTGCAGCTGCTGATCCAGATGTTCAGCAAGGATTGCATCTACGCCCTGGAGAATCCCGGATATGAAAAACTGAATCAGCTCATTCAAAGCAATCGGGCAAGCTACGTGACGATTCCCTTGGATGAGCAGGGAATGATGCCTCAGGAATTGATCCAGAGCCGGGCGGATGTTGCGTTCATCACCCCGTCCCATCAGTTCCCCACAGGTTGCATCATGCCCATCAACCGGCGGATCCAGCTGCTGAACTGGGCCAATGGCGGAAGCGACCGCTATATCATTGAAGATGACTACGACAGCGAATTCAAATACAGCGGAAAGCCGATCCCATCCTTGCAGGGCTTGGATACAGGCGGAAAGGTCATCTATATCGGCGCCTTTTCCAAATCCCTGACGCCCTCGATCCGGATCAGCTATATGGTTTTGCCGGAAGCGCTCCTTGAAGTCTATCACCAGAAAATGACCTTCTACATCTGCCCGGTGCCGGTTTTCGAGCAAAAGGCCCTCTATCGGTTCATGACCCAAGGATATTTTGAACGCCATTTGAATAAAATGCGCAACGTGTACAAAAAGAAACGGGAGATACTGGTTTCGGCTATCCAGAAAACGATGCCCGATACGGTGGTCATCGGAGAGAATGTGGGTCTGCATCTTCTTCTGAAGGTTGGCAACGGAATGAGCGAAATGGAACTGATCGAGGCAGCGCTAAAATTGGGTGTAAAGGTCTATGGCCTGTCCAAATATTGTCACGGGGAATTGCCGGAACGCATCAGCCCCTTGATCATGCTAGGTTTCGCCGCAATGAAGGAAAAGGATATTGACCATGCGGTCGCCTTGCTGCAAAAAGCATGGTTTTAAATGGAAATATAGCCCACAGAGGCCGAACTGTGGTACAATCATTGCAGAGTGCGCTGATATCTGATTTGAAAAAATATCTGATCGAGGGTTAGCCAATGCACAACTGGATCATCCAAATCATGGACCAATACGGCTATTGGGGCATCATGCTGCTGATTGCCATAGAGAATATTTTCCCACCCATTCCGTCGGAGGTGATTCTGACCTTCGGTGGTTTTATGACCACCTACACCGCCATGAAGCTATGGGGCGTGGTTTTATTTGCCACCTTCGGTTCGTTGATCGGCGCCGTGATCCTCTATGGATTGGGCCGTTGGCTGAAACCGGAAAAACTGCAGCGGCTTCTGGAAAGCTCCTGGGCTAAAGCCCTGCGCTTCAAGAAAGAGGACGTTGACAGGGCAGTGGGCTGGTTTGTGCATCGCGGCAGGACCACTGTCTTTGTCTGCCGTTTTATCCCAGTTATGCGCAGCCTGATTTCGATTCCTGCAGGGATCGCCCGGATGAACATGCTTCAATTCTTTCTTCTGACCACCCTTGGCACGGTGATATGGAACACAGTGCTGGTTTGTCTGGGGGCATTTGCCGGCGACGCTTGGGGAAAGATCGTGGAATATATGGACCTGTATTCCACGGCGGCCATTGCGGCGATGGTGATTGCAGCCGCTGCAGCCTTTGTGGTCTATTACCGAAAACGGTTCGCCAAAAACAAGAATGAACCAACTCCAAAAGACACGTCGGGACCGGTTCGTTGACGGAACCCTGGGATTATGCTAGAATACCAACAAATTTAATAATTGGGGGAGCTTGTGAGCAGGCTGAGAGGAAGGGTAACAACTTCGACCCCTATAACCTGATTTGGATAATGCCAACGTAGGGACGAAGCGCTGAGATATTCATGATTTCGCGGGAGATGCCGGTTGGTGTTTCCCGCGTTTTTTATTATCCGGAAAGCACCTGAAACGTAGGCTAAGGATCCAAAACGATCAAATGATTTAGGAGGGGACCTTATGTTTCATCGCATTTATAAGAATGTCCAAGAGAAGCAGCCCTTGGTGCACTGCATCACCAATTATGTGACCGTCAACGATTGCGCCAATATGCTGCTGGCATGCGGCGGTTTGCCGATCATGGCAGATGATATCCGGGAAGTCGAAGACATCACTGCCCTTTGCAACGGTCTGTGTCTGAACATCGGAACACTCAACGATCGGGCGTTTCAGTCCATGCGATCGGCAGGCAAGAAGGCCAATCAACTTGCCAGACCAGTGGTCCTTGACCCGGTGGGGGCCGGAGCCTCTGCTTTCAGGACAAGTGCTGCCTTTGAGCTTTTGAGCCAAATCGATTTTGCGGTGATCCGGGGCAACAGTTCGGAAATCAAGACGCTTGCCCAAGGCATCGGGACCACCCAAGGGGTCGATGCGAACGAAAGCGATGCCGTTACCGTTGAAAACCTGGAAGACACCGTGGCCTGGGTTAAGGCACTCAGCGCGCAAACGGGGGCGGTCATCGTTATGACCGGCGCCATGGATATTGTGGCCGAACCTGGCAAGGCCTTTGTGATCTATAACGGCCATCCCATGATGTCTAAAATAACCGGTTCCGGCTGTATGCTTTCCGCAGTGATCGCCGCTTTCACCGCCGCCAATTCGGATGAAATACTCCTGGCAGCAGTCTCGGCGGTATGCGCCATGGGGCTTTGCGGAGAGATTGCCTATAAAAAAACAATGGCCAGGAATGGCGGCACCTCAGCCTATCGAGGGGAGCTTATTGACGGTATGAGCTTGATGACAGCCGATACGCTGCAAGGGGGTGCCAAGTTTGAGCATCGATAAGCAGGATTTGTTGCTCTATGCAGTGACGGATCGAACCTGGATGGGGGAAAGCACTTTGGCGGCCCAGGCTAAGGCAGCCATCGAAGCGGGTGTTACCATGATCCAGCTGAGAGAAAAAAATCTAGATTATGGAAGGTTTCTTGAGCTGGCGATGGCGGTCCGGCGAGTCACTGAACGCAGCCAAATCCCTTTTGTGATCAACGACAATGTGGAGGTGGCATTGGCTTGCGGCGCGGATGGCATCCATGTGGGGCAGAAGGACCAGCCGGCGGATGAAGTGCGGCGTCAGATCGGACCTGGCAAAATTTTGGGCGTATCCGTTCAGACGGTCCAGCAGGCGATATGCGCAGAACAAAGCGGCGCGGACTATCTGGGCGTCGGCGCCATGTTCTTGACTTCCACGAAACAGGATGCCTCCAAGGTTTCCTTTGAGACGCTTAAGACCATCTGCGGCACGGTGAACATCCCGGTGGTGGCCATCGGCGGCATTGGCAAAAACAACATTCTTAAGCTTGGCGGCAGCGGTATCGCCGGCGTTGCCGTGGTTTCGGCAATTTTTGCACAGCCGGATGTTTCCGCCGCCGCTGCAGAATTAAGGCGTTTGGCAGAAACCATGGCAGAAGGGCAGGGCGGATGATGAAGAAAGTATTGACCATTGCTGGCTCAGACTGCAGCGGCGGAGCCGGAATCCAGGCGGATATCAAAACCATTACAGCCCACAAGATGTATGCCATGAGCGTGGTCACGGCCCTCACCGCGCAAAATACAACCGGAGTCTATGGAATCCAGGATACGGCGCCAGATTTGGTCGCCCGGCAGCTGGATTGTGTTTTTTCAGACCTCAGCCCGGAGGCTGTAAAGATCGGGATGGTCTCCAACGCAGCCATTATCGAGGTGATTGCAGACAAATTGCAGCAATACCAAGCCTGCAACATTATCCTGGATCCGGTCATGGTTTCAACCAGCGGCAGCAGACTCCTTGAGCCCCATGCCGCAGAGGTGCTGCGGGGCCGCCTGATGCCCCTGGCGGATCTCGTGACACCCAATCTGGCCGAAGCAGAGCTGCTTTGCGGATTTTCTGTTCTGAATCAAGAGGATATGCTGAAGGCAGCCCGGAAAATCGCCCAAGGAACAGGCCATGCCGTACTGGTTAAAGGAGGCCATTGTGTCGGGAATGCCGATGATTTGCTTTATGACGATGGCGGACCGGTATGGTTCAAGGGCGAGAAGATCCATAATCCCAATACCCACGGCACAGGATGCACCCTTTCTTCGGCCATCGCCTGCAATCTGGCGGCAGGGTGCTCCATGGCGCATAGCATTCTGAATGCAAAAGCATACATTACCGGTGCTTTGCGGGATGGTTTGGATTTAGGCAAGGGTAAAGGACCACTCAATCATTGCTATTGCGTTTAAATGTAAAGAATGCCGTTCCTCTCTGATGAGAAACGGCATTCTTTGGCAGCCTGGTTTGTATCAATATTCTTTTCTTATCCCAAATTCCGCGGTCTCAAGCCGTTCCAAAGGCCGGTCCAGGAAATCGATCAAATCATCAAAGATGGCGAAATGGTCTTTTTCCTGTTTAACCAGGAAAGTAAACAATTTTTTATCGTCATCGGTTGTGGCAGAGGCCAAAAACTTTTCGTAAAGCTCAATGCTTTTTTTCTCCATATCCAGAGCGCCCCGGTAGATATCCATCTGATCAGGGGTTTTCCATACGACCGCTGTCATGTCGACGGCCTCCGAAAAAATATTTTTCGACTCTTTCAATGCATCAAATTGATACAGCTCATAAGGTGTCTTATCGAAATTTTTCTGCAAAAGCTGGGCGTGCTTTTTCTCGTCCTTTGCCAGCATAAGAAATAGCTTTTTCAGATGGGAGTTGGTGGTTGAGTCAGCCTGCTTTTTGTAATAGCTTTCCCCTTCCAGTTCCATGGTGATGGCAAATGTTAAGCCGTTCATATTTTTCATCTCCTTCATAAAAAATGCGCCTGCATTGATAACAGAAAATTATGACATTTATAATCAATAACCTCCTCAGATAACTATACTATATCAGATATTTGATTCAAAGTCATCGGATATCTGCAGCTTTCTCTTTCATGGATTGACAATTTTCTTGAAAACCGTCACAATTAAATTGAAGTGACAGAAAATTAAAAAAATATTTCTCTCCACAAGAAATTCCCGGCAGGCTGTCAAAACCATGCTTAATGATACGTGCATGTGGAGAATAGAGGAGGGATTGTGATGGAATTAAAACAGATTTATACCCCCGGACTTGCGGTTCTTTCCTATGTGATCAGCGGACAAACCTCCTGCATCGTCGTAGACCCGACACGTGAAATAAGCCAATATATTCAGATTGCCAAAAGCCTGGGCCGGCCGATCACGGCAATCCTGGAAACCCATCTCCATGCGGATTTTATATCAGGCCATCGTGAATTGGCTCGAATGACCGGCGCCAAAATCTACATATCCCAAAAAGCCGGAGCGGCTTATCCTCATTATGGCATGCAGGACAACGAAGTGCTGCATCATGACATCTTTGAGATCCGGATGCTGGATACGCCGGGACACACACCGGAGGCATCGGTCTTTGTGGTATCCGACTTGGAAAGAGGGCCGGAACCAACCCTGGTCTTTACCGGGGACACCGTGCTGATTGGGGATGTGGGGCGGCCTGATCTGTTTCCAAAAATCAAAAATGAATTGGCGGAGCATCTCTATCAAAGTCTGCGGCGGATCGAAGGACTTAGCGATTATGTGGAAATGTATCCGGCCCATGGCGCCGGTTCCTTATGCGGGAAGAAGCTGTCCGCCAAGCTGACCTCAACCATCGGTATCGAGCGTTTGTATAACATTCCGCTCAACACCCAACCGGTCAAGAAATTTATGGAAAAATTGCTTTGGGATATGCCTGAGGTGCCGGATCATTTCAGCCGATGTTCCGAGATGAATCGGCTGGGACCTTCCTTGAGCAGCGAATTGACCAGCCCCAAAGCCTACAAGCCAAAAGATTTTGCCAAACTTATTGCGGAGGGATGTCTTGTGGTGGACACACGGCCGATACTGTCTTATGCCGCAGCCCATATTCCGAAGTCTTATGGATTGACCCTCAAGGAAAACTTTTCGACCCTTGCCGGCTGGGTTTTACCACCGGACCAACCCTTGCTTCTGGTCACAGAAACCAAGGAGGATTTGGCAGCTGCGCTGCAAGGCCTTTATGCGGTGGGTCTCGACCATGTGATCGGTTATTTGGAAGGCGGCATGGCCTCATGGTTGGCTAGCGGCCGCAAAACCACAAGAATCGAATGCATTTCCGCAGAAGAATTAAATCAGAAGCTGCACGATCCGGCCTTTACGCTGATCGACACACGGTTGAAAAGCGAATACAACCAGGGCCATATATTCGGCGCAGTCCATGTGCCGGCACCGGACGTCCGGAAGCATTACAGTGAGTGGAAGGACAAAAAAAATCTGGTCTTTATCTGCAGTACCGGAAACCGTTCCCAGCTTGCCGCCAGTCTGATGCTACGGCTGAATAGCGACGTTAAAGTATTCTACGCAGCCGGCGGAATGACAGCATGGGAAGCCATGGGATACCCTGTGGTTAAATGATTTATGTTCCAATTTAAATATAAACGAGAGGGGAAACGCAGATGGATGCAGTCTATCGATTTGTCTTTATTGATCCATGGCCCTTCTGGCTGGGCGGTCTTTGCATCGGATTTCTGGTGCCGGGGTTGTACTACTTTCTGAATACCCCGCTGGGTGTGTCTACCGGATACGGCAGTTATTTGAAATTGCTTTTTCCAAAAAGCAAATTGCGCTGGCTCAACAGCAAAACCTTTGCCGGAGACTTTGACTGGCGAATTCTTTTTCTTCTGGGGATCCTTATTGGCGCCTTCTTTTCGGCGAGAATGTCAGGAAAACCTTTCTTGACGGAAGCAATGGGACTCTTCACCCAGAGACTCTCCTGGCCGCTGCCGCGGATGCTCCTCTGGTTCTTCACCGGGGGACTCCTGTTGGGCTTGGGCAGCCGGCTTGCCGGCGGCTGCACCTCAGGACACAGCATTCATGGGTTGGCGAACCTGCATCTTTCCAGCCTGATCGCGACGGTGTTCTTTTTGATTTTTGGAGTTTTGACCGTCTATGGGATCAGGGTACTATGGATGGGAGGGGTCTAGGATGAAACGGAGATTCTGCTTTTTAGGTGCGGGTGTATTTTTCGGTTTCAGCCTCAGCCGGGTCGGCGCCGCGGAATTTGACCTGATCTGGAAAATGTTCACTGGAGAGGATCTGAAGCTGGCTTGGGTGATGCTGACGGCGATCATTACCGGTTTTTTCGGCATGCAGCTGCTGCGGATCACCGGTTATCGGGGCGTGGACGGAATGCCCATTCAAATCAAAAAAAAGCCTGTCACTTGGCTGAACGCAGCAGGCGGCAGCTTGTTTGGAATCGGCTGGGGTATGGCCGGGGCCTGCCCCGGAACCATATTGGCCCAAGTTGGGGAAGGCAAGGTGCTGGGCCTGGCCACTTTGGCAGGCATTATGGCAGGAACCTTTGTCTATGCCTTGATGGCGGAGAGGATATCATTTAAAGAATGAAGAAGCGTCATACGATGCCTCTTCATTGGGTTATATAAGGAATTGCTAGATGACTTCGATCAGGTTTTCTTGTCTTGCTTTGACGTGGCCTATGATCCGCGGCCATTCCAGTTGATTCTGCAGTTCTAAAAGCAGGGCGGCGGCATCTTTTTCAGCCACGGCGATCAGCAGGCCGCCTGAGGTTTGCGGATCAAAGAGGATATCCTGCATGGACAAAAGAATGCCCTCGGCAAAATGAACGCCGGCGGCAGCAAAACTGCGGTTGCGGTACATACCGGCAGGCAGGATCCCCATGGCGGCAAAATCCTGGGCCAAGGGCAAAACGGGGATCGCGGCACTGTCCAAGGCGATGGTCACCTTGGAGCCCTGGGCCATTTCCAAACTGTGTCCCAACAGGCCGAAGCCTGTGATATCCGTGCAGCTGTGGATCTCATACTGCACCATGATGTCACGGGCTTTTTTATTCAGTGTGGTCATGAGTTCAAAGATGCGTTTTTCATCTTCCCGGGGCAGAAGCTCCGCTTTGGCAGCTGTGGTCAGAATGCCGATCCCCAAGGGCTTGGTCAGGATCAGGACATCACCTTCCAGGGCGCTGCTGTTGGTCAGGTATTTCGCCGGATGGACCAGGCCGGTGACCGACAAGCCATACATGGGCTCCGGCCCTTCGATGCTGTGACCGCCGGAAATCAGGGCCCCTGCTTCATAAACCTTTTCGTAGCCGCCGCGCAAAATGCTTTGAACGTTTTCATGACTCAAGGTGTTGGTGATACAGAGAATGTTCATAGCCAGAACCGGCTCGGCGCCCATGGCATAAATGTCGCTTAACGCATTGGCTGCAGCGATTTGTCCAAAGGTATAGGGATCATCGGCGATGGGCGGGAAAAAATCAAGGGTTTGGACGATGGCAATGTCCGGTGTGAGCTGAAAGACGGAAGCGTCATCGCTTTTATCGTAGCCTACCAGCAGACGGGGATCATGACGCAAAGGCAGACCGGACAGCAGTTTGGTCAAAACGCCCGCACCGACTTTGGCGCCGCAGCCGGCGCACTGGGCCAGTTTGGTCAATTGAACGGGAGTATCCATGGTTTGGCCTCCTTAATTTCTTGGGATGGGCGCTTGCCCAACAATGGAGGGATCGAGGTGCAGGATGGCTTCCAACACCCCTCCGCCGATGGCCAGGGCTTTGTCGGAAACAGTATAGCAATGGCTGACTTCGCAGCGGGGATCGATATCACCGGATTTCATCCCGGCATAGACCGGGATGCCCTCTGGCAATATGCCCCGAAGGATGCCGCTGATCAGTACTGGGACCAGATGCCGGGCGCCTTCGGAATCTTCAACATAGGCAACGGTCTGACCGACGGCTACGGTTTCTCCGATTTGGGCCAGAGGTTTGAAGCGGCCGTCGCAGGGGGCCCGGAGGATCCGTTCGATGGTATAGCCGCCGATGCTGCCGGGGCTGCCTGTATTGGGGAGGGCAGCCCCTTGATAGATCGTCCGGCCCAGAGTGTGGCCTCGCTGGGTTTCAATGACACAATGGCAATCGTCGCCGGCGATGAAACCTGGGCCTAAAGCGATGACCATGGGCGCATGGTTGAGGGCTGTATTAAGATTTTTTTTTGCCAGGATGGCGTCGATCAAGATGGCGGGCTGCAGAACCGATCGGCATGAGGCCTCCGGATCGGCGAGTACCGCAATATCGCCGGAAGCGGCAATGGACAATGCATCCTGGGCGCTGGAAGCCCGCTGGGCGGTGATTCCCTCCACAACCGCCGTGCCATCCGTGATGGCGGAGGAAAAGGCCACCGTCCGACGAATCGCCGTAGGCTGGGGCAAATCCGTCATGATAACGGAGAAATGACAGTGCTTCAGACGAAGGGCAACCCCAGAGGCCAAATCTCCGGCGCCTTTGATCAATACGAGCATGATGTTCACCTTTCCTTTATAAAACTCTGCAGGACCGGGACGGCCGATTGCAGGGATGTGATGAAAACTCGGTCGGCGCCAAGCTCCAGCAAGACTTGGGCTGTCTTCAGCGCAGCGGCCGGGGGATGTGTGCCGAGGGGTCCATCAGGCAGCAGCGCATCCGCCTGATTCAGCAGAAAACGAAGGCGGCTGCGGTCGGGCAAATCCTTCTGCGGTCCATGGGATTGAATGGTGAGGCAGGCTATGTCCTCGGGCTGGATCCGGTGGTCCAAATCACACCCCAGGCGTTGGGCAGCCAGATGGGGCCGGTGGCAAACTTTCTGCAGGGGCTGGTTCAGGGCGGACAACCCAGCTAAGACCATCACATAGTCTGTGTGGGGCGGAAAAACCGGTTCGTAGGATGCCGGCGCTTTCAAGGGCAGCCCCCGGGAACCGTCGGCCTCCGCCAGGATGAAATCCGCCAGCTGAGGCAGCGCCGCCAGAAGTCCGCGGGGTGGACCCATTTTTTTCTCGCCCCGGATGTCTGTCTCGTCGGTTGGCTGAAGGACAGCGACCAATCCATAACGGTCCAGAGCCGCAGAAATCTCTGAAAGCTGCCGGCCAGTCTGCTGCGGATCGCCGGTGGCCGTATCAAAAGTTAAAGTCATCGGGACCTGATCCGCAGTGGGCTTTCGGATATGGGTCGTTGTGGTAACGATCACGCGCTGGCCGTGAGCTGCCAATTCCCTGGCCAGCATATACAAAAGCGTGGTCTTGCCGCCGCCTCCGATGATGGCGATGGTCTGGCCGAGTCCGTCGGGACGTGGCTTCAAATCGATCCCCAAGGATTTGGTCAGAGGGGCCTGGACCAGGAAATGATGAATCACTTCAGCCACAGCAAGCTGATTGTCTTCCCTCAGTTCAGCCCTGCGCGCCAGAGGATGGGCAAGGAGTTTGCCTATAAAAGGATCTGTCCGGTCTCCGATCACGCCGATCACCTGACAAGGCCGATCCAACACATCGAGAACCTGGTTCTGGGACAGCGTATCCTCCGGTTCGGTGCGGGCGTAGAGGATGACTTGACCCTCTTGAGACAAAGATTCAGCGTTGGGGATTCCCTGAGATTGCGGGGCCAGGATGATATTGCCGGCGGCAATGCTCAAAGGCCGTATGCCAGCCTCAAGCAAAGCTTTCTGGATCAATGCGGTTTTATCGATGCCGCTGGATCCGTATAAAAAAAGATGCATCCGGCGCCTCCTTATAACGGTGGGGTGATCGGTCAGTTTTTTTAAGTTTATTCGACAGGATTATCGTTATTCCTGCATAAGAATAACGATAATCGGGCAAGTTGGACTGTTCTTGACAAGACCTCTGCATCGGGCTGCAAAGGGCATTGTCTTGCGATAAAGCGCCGCGTATGGTAGACTAACCCTCGAACAAAGGATGTTAGATTGTCTGTTTTTCAACCCACTTCGAGAGGACGCGAGGGATCATGCAGAATGTTTATCTGGACAACGCAGCCACCAGCTTTCCAAAGGCGCCCGGAATCAGCGGAGCGATGGCAGAATATATCGACAAGATTGGCTCAAACCTGAATCGCAGCAGCAACGAACTTGCAGCGGCGACGGCCTTAGTGACCTTAGAAACCAGGGAATTGCTCTGCCGGCTTTTTCATTTCCAGGACAGCGCCCACGTGGTGTTTACCCCGGGAATCACCCATAGCCTCAACTATATCATAAAGGGGCTGCTGCAGCCGGGAGATCATTGCGTGGTCAGCGCCATGGAGCATAACGCCGTGGCCCGGCCCCTGGCTCAGATGAGCAGCCGGGGAGTGATCATCGACCAGGCCCCTTGTGATTCCCAAGGAAACCTGTTGCTTCCCCAGTTCGAAGCACTGCTGCGACCGGAAACGAAGCTGGTGATCATGACCCATGCTTCCAATGTCTGCGGCACGGTCTTGCCGGCTGCGGCGGTAGGTGCCCTGTGCAGGCAGCGAGGGATCTATTATGTGCTGGATACCGCTCAGACAGCGGGCCACCTGGATCTGGATTTTGAAGGATTGGGTTTATCCGGTCTCTGTTTTGCCGGACACAAAGGTCTTTTAGGGCCGGCTGGTATCGGCGGGATGCTCCTGACCCCAAGCCTTGCCCAAAGCATGGAGCCTTTGATTGCCGGAGGAACCGGCAGTGTTTCTGATTCTGAATCCATGCCGGAGTTTATGCCGGACCGATTTGAAGCCGGTACCTTGAACATTCCGGGAATCTATGGGCTGAATCAATCCCTGAAGTATATTCTCAGCGAGACGCCTCAGGTACTGAGGCAGAAAGAAATGGCATTGACTGCCCATTTCATCGAGGAACTTCGGGACCTGCCCGGGCTGCGGCTCGTGGGAGAGCCTGATTTGGAGCGGCGTGTAGGGGTGGTTTCTTTAGATTTCTTAAATCGCGACAACGGTGAAGTCAGTTATCAGCTGTCGGAACGCTATGGAATCCTGACCCGATGCGGCCTTCATTGCGCGCCTTGGGCCCATAAAACCTTGGATACCTTCCCAAAAGGGACTGTGCGATTTTCCTTCAGCCACTTCAATACAGAAGCGGAGGTCGCGGCGGCCTCCATTGCGGTACGGTCGCTGGTCTGATCATAGAATACAAAGCAAAGAGACGGAAATGATCCCGTCTCTTTTTTATTTTTCAGGGCCTAGGCTTTCTTATTGTAAATTTGGATCAATTCCGCGGCAATGCTGATGGCGATTTCGGCGGGAGTTTGGGCGCTGATGGGCAAGCCGATGGGTGCGTGGAGACGGGCAAGGCGATCTTCTGAAACCCCTGCCTGGCGCAGCCGGTCGTACATGATGTTGCGTTTGTGAAGGCTGCCGATCATCCCGATGTAAGCTGCGCGGTCATCTCGGGCCAATGCCCAGTCCAGGCACTGCTTATCGCCCAGATGGCCTCGTGTCATGATGATGATGTACGTATTGGCATCCACCGGCAAGTCGGGAATATGGTCGAAGTCCGGCACCAGAATGCAATTGGATTCCGGAAATCGCCGGGGATCGAGAAATTCCTGCCGGTCATCCAGGACGGTGGTTTCGAATCCAATCAGATTGCATACGGTTGCGGTGTCCAGGGCCACATGGCCGGCTCCGAAAATATACATTCTGCCTTGCGTGCTCAAAGGCCGGGCATACAGGCTAAGCTCTGGCGTTTGCTGCGAATGCATGGAAGAACGGGTGGCGTCCAAGCAAAGGCTCTGCAGGGAATCAGACAAAGAGGGCACCGAGTGGCATTGTTTTTGTTCGTCCACAAACACCAGAGCATGGGTCTGATTCCCCATGAGGGTAACCAGCCAGCCCTTTTGGCGCAGCGTTTCAGCGATCCGCAGCTTCTGGAAGGTGGGCAGATGCCTGGGCTGGATGGATTGGATCAGGATGCGAATGATCCCGCCGCAAATCATATCGCTCCCCGCCGCGTCGTCTCCGGTCATATTGACGGTCAGCAGATAAGCCGTATCCTGCGCAATGATATCCGGACCACGGGCGATGGTTTGCGCTTCGCTGCTGCCGCCGCCAAGGGTGCCGATGATTCGGCCATCAGGGCGGATGATCATCTGTGTTCCGATGCCCCGGGGTGTGGAGCCTTGCTGTTCAACGATGGTTGCCAAAGCGAAGGGTTCCCCGGCTTCTAAAAGCGCGATTGCAGATTGGATAATTTGCATGGGACAGACTCCTTTTTCATAGGTTTAGGATTCAGGTGACCGCAGGTTTCAGCCTGCGTTTGGTTTCGAATCCTTCAGGATGGGTTGACCGTGATACTAAAAATAGTATAATGCTAATAGACGACTCAGGCAAGCATATTGTCAGTTGCCGGAGGCAAAACTGAGATATCAAAGTGAATGGTGAGGTGGAATATGAAAGAAGAATCAGAGAGAGTTCATTATTCCCTGAATTTCAAGCTTTATGCGCAGGACAAATTTTTTGGGCCCGGCGTGGCCCGGCTGCTGCGCAAAGTCGACGAAACCGCTTCTTTACGTTCCGCCGCCGCCGACCTGAAGATCGCCTACAGCAAGGCCTGGAATATGATCCGGACGGCAGAAAAATCCCTCGGTTATGATTTGCTGATCAAAAAAGTGGGCGGTAAGCACGGCGGCGGCGCCCAGCTGACGCCGGAAGGCAGAGCGATGCTGGATAAATATACAGCCTTTGAAAAAGCTATTTACCAGTCCGCCGACGTCATGTGGGGAAAAATTTTCCCGGAATTCGCTGTAACCGGCAGCGACACATTAGCTCCCCAGGTTGAGACAACTGAGCATGCCAGCATCGGCGTCGGAGCCATCCTCATGGCATCAGGGTTTTCACGGCGTATGGGCTATAATAAGCTGCTGTTGAATTTAGGCGAGGGCAACGTGGCAGAATATATTCTTGACCAGATCCAGCGACAAAGGTATGCGGCTGTGACCGTGGTTTCCCAATACGCAGAGATCCTGGAAATGGCACGGCAGCGGGGGTTCCTCTCTGTCATGAACAAGCAAGCCGATGAAGGAAAAAGCAGCTCGATCCGTTTAGGATTAAAGGCTATGGCAAAGATAGAGGAAATCAAAGGCTATATCTTTTTTACGGGAGATCAGATCCTTCTCAGTGATGAACTTCTGGAAAGGCTGAGAAATACATTCATAACCCACCCGGATAAGATCATCTATCCGGAATATGAAGGAAAATTCGGATCGCCAGTGATTTTTCCGGCAGATATGGCGCCTGAGCTAGTGAGTCTGAAGGAGGAGCAGGGCGGCCGTTTTGTGGCGGATCAGCATTCGGACCGGCTGTTGCCGGTGCCGGTTCAGCCTGGCTGGCAGGGCCTTGATTTTGACTGCCCGGAAGATTGGGAGAAAGTGCGACAGCTCTGGAATTACCGAAAACAGGACAACGGAAAACACCTTGACAAAGAATAGGCGCTTTGATAAAATTCATAGAAATACAACAAATGCGATGATAGGGGAAAAGCGTTGCGTATTGTGCGACAGAGAGCTGTTGGCTGCTGCGAAACAGTGCACATGCAGATCGCGAACTGGCCCTGGAGCAGTCGTCCGAACGTCTGCACGGTGATCCGGCAGACCAGTAGATACGAACGGGTTTCTCGCCGTTATCAGGAGAGGGCATTCGTCGTTAAGACCGATGCCGCAGAGAGGGTATGAGTATACCAAGGAGAGTGGTACCACGGAAGTTCAAAGCTTTCGTCTCTCGCAGCAATGCGGAGGGACGTGGGCTTTTTTTGTACCCTTTGCAGCGGAATCATCAAGGCCATACGAAAAAGCATTCGAGATCGAAGGAGGAGTCATCATGAAAATCGCATTTTCAACCTTAGGATGTCCCGATTTTGACTGGACGGACATCTATTCCATGGCAAAGGACCTTGGCTTTGACGGCATCGAGATCCGCGGTTTGGGTAAAGAGATCTTTGCGGTTCAGGCCCAGCCATTTACCGAAAGTCAGTTGCCGGAGACGGTCAAAAAACTGGCAAAACTGCGCTTGGAAATTCCCTGCCTTTCGTCAGGCTGCTGCCTGAAATTTGCGGATAAGGCTGAACAGAACCATCAGGAAATCGTTCAGTATATCGAATTGGCTTCGAAACTGGGAACACCCTATATCCGGATCTTAGCCGACACTGAACCTTATCCCGTCGGAGATGTGGATGACGAAGTGGTCTATACGGCCTTGAAGGGTCTGATCCCCATTGCCGAGGAAAAAGGTGTGACTTTGCTGGTGGAAACCAACGGTGTCTATTGCGACACCGCCCGTCTCCGCGCTTTGCTGGAACGTTTGGCCAGCGATGCCGTGGCGGCTTTGTGGGATACCCATCACCCCTATCGTTTTGCCGGGGAGTCACCGGGGAAGACGGTCCAGAATCTTGGCGCTTTCATAAAATATACCCACATCAAAGATTCAATCATGGTCAACGGCGCCGTCCAATACCGCATGATGGGCGAAGGGGATATGCCCATCGATGATATGATGCTGGCGCTGCGTTCCATCAACTATGAAGGCTTTGTTTCTTTAGAATGGGTCAAGCGCTGGGCACCGGATCTCAGCGACGCCGGCATCGTTTTCCCGCATTTTGCCAATTACATGAGCCGTTATACGGAAAAAGCCACGGCCAGGCACCATCTGTTTGAGAATTCCGCGAAAACCGGTCAATACGTTTGGGAAAGAGAGACCCTGATCGATCTCACCTTTCCCCAGGTTCTCGACCGTATGGTGGACGAGTTCCCGGATCAATATGCCTTCCGTTACACAACCATGGACTATACCAGAACCTATACCGAATTCCGCGACGATGTGGACACCTTCGCCCGATCTCTGATTGCCATGGGCGTAAAACCGGGAGACCACGTGGCTGTTTGGGCCACCAACGTTCCCCAGTGGTATATTTCTTTCTGGGCAGCCACGAAGATTGGAGCGGTCCTGGTCACTGTGAATACAGCTTATAAGATTTATGAAGCGGAGTATTTGCTGCGCCAGTCCGATACCCATACCCTTGTGATGATCGATGGATATAAGGATTCTGATTATGTTGGCATCATTAAAGAGCTTTGTCCGGAGTTGCAGAACGCAGAGGCGGGTAAGCCGCTGCATATCAAACGTTTGCCTTTTCTGCGAAACATCATCACCGTGGATTCAACACAGAAAGGGTGCCTGACCTGGGATGACGCCATGGCCTTGGCGGATAAAGTACCCATCGAGGATGTTTATCGCCGAGCCGTTTCTCTTAATAAACACGATGTCTGCAATATGCAATATACCTCCGGAACCACCGGATTTCCCAAGGGCGTCATGCTTACCCATTATAATGTGGTGAACAATGGCAAGTGCATCGGAGACTGCATGGAACTTTCCACGGCAGACCGAATGATGATCCAGGTGCCTATGTTCCACTGTTTCGGAATGGTCCTTGCCATGACCGCCGCCATGACCCATGGTGCTACAATGTCGCCGCTGCCGTATTTTTCGCCCAAGGCGGCTTTAGCATGTATTAACCAGGAAAAAATCACCTGTTTCCACGGCGTTCCGACCATGTTTATCGCCATGCTGGAACACGAGGATTTTCCAAAAACGGATTTTATCCATATGAGGACCGGGATCATGGCCGGCAGTCCCTGTCCGGTGAAAGTCATGAATGATGTGGTGGAAAAGATGAACATGTCCCAAATCACCATCGTTTTCGGGCAGACGGAGTCTTCTCCCGGATGCACCCAAAGCCGTGTGGACGATTCTGTGGAGCTTCGGGTCAGCACCGTCGGACGTGCGCTTCCGGGGGTCGAATGCAAGATTGTGGATCCTCAAACCGGGAAAGACCTTCCGGACAATGTGGATGGGGAGTTTGTAGCCCGGGGATATAATATTATGAAGGGCTACTATAAGATGCCTGAGGCGACAGCAACCGCCATCGATGCGGATGGCTGGCTCCACACGGGAGATTTGGCGCGGCGTGATGAGAAGGGCAACTACAAAATCACCGGGCGTATCAAAGATATGATCATCCGCGGCGGTGAAAATATTTACCCCAAAGAAATCGAAGATTTTATATATACCCATCCCAAAATCAAAGACGTCCAAGTCATTGGTGTGCCTGACAAACAATACGGGGAAGAGATCATGGCCTGCGTGATCCTCAAGGAAGGCGTTGAAATGACGGGAGATGAGCTGAAAGAGTATATCCGTTCTCATATGGCTAAACACAAAACCCCGCGATATATCGATTTCGTCAGCGAATTCCCGATGAACGCGGCGGGCAAGATCATGAAATACAAGATGCGTGAACAAGCCGTGGAAAAGCTTGGCCTGCAGGCGGACAACCAGATCGTTACAGCGTAATACCGCAGCTGCAAGACTGCAGAGGATCAGATTGTCATTGGAAAGCATCCGCTCCATGAAGGGGCGGATGCTTTTTATTCTTTGGAGGGACGGTGACTTTTTGCGTCGCTCACATCACAGGGACAGAGCAATTTGATGGACAAACGCACATTCTCTCGGCTTTTCTCATCAAATTGCTCTGTCCCGCCGTGCGTCGGCCGCAAAAAGTCACCGTCCCCCCTTCTCAAGGAAAAGTTTTTGGAATATTATAAAAATATAAAGAAAACCAAGAATCCGCTGAATCATCCATAAGGAGGCGTACAGAATGGGAAAAATCATTAATGGTTATATTATGCCCCATCCGCCCATTATTGTTCCCGGAGTTGGGAAAGGGAGAGAACTTGAAGCGGCAGCGACTGTGGCAGCCGTTAAAAAAGCCGCCTCTGAAATTTCCAAAGACAAGCCAACGACGATTGTATTGTCCTCCCCCCATGCCCCTTGCTTTTCGGATCACGCCTATATTTCCGATGCGCCGCGTCTTGTCGGCAGTTTGGCAGCCTTTGATAGTCCTGAGCCAAGTCTCGATTTCGAAAATAATCTTGAACTGGTTTCTGCGATTGTTGAGAAGGCCCGCATTGCCGGTATCAGTGCCGGCGGTCTAAGCAACCGGGTCAAGGAGGAGTATGGGATCCCTGAGGCCCTTGATCACGGTGCCATGGTACCCCTATATTTTATCAGCCAAGCCTTGAAAGAATTTAAGCTTGTCCACATTTCCACACCCTTTTTATCGAACAGTGAACTTTATAAACTAGGGAAATGCATTGCCGCGGCGGTGGCTGTTTCCGGGGAGCGGGTTGTCTACGTAGCCAGCGGCGATATGTCGCATCGGCTGACAAAGGGTGCTCCGGGGGGATATCATCCCCAGGGCCACATTTATGACGAGGACTTGATCAGCAAGCTAAAAGCGGCGGATGTGGCAGGAATCTTGGATATTGAGACATCCTTTATGGAGGTGGCCGGGGAATGCGGTACCCGGTCCATCATGATGATGCTTGGCGCCATGGATGGTCACCCCCTGGAAACGGATATTTATTCCTATGAAGGCCCCTTCGGTGTGGGGTACTTGGTGGCGAAGATCCAGCCGGGGGAGACCGATTTAGATGTGGATATTTTGGGCACCCATTATAAGAATAAAATCGTCACCATGGATACGCTGCGCCAAAATGAAAGCGATTGCGTCAAGCTTGCCCGGCAAACCCTTGAAACCTACATCAAGGAGCATCGGAGAATGGCTATACCCCAATGGCTGCCTCAAAGTTTCTTGGATCAGCAGGCCGGCGTTTTTGTCTCTCTGAAGAAAGATGGTAAACTGAGGGGTTGCATTGGCACCATCGGCCCCACTCAAAAAAGTATTGCCGGGGAAATAATTCATAATGCCATTTCAGCAGGGACCCAGGATCCGCGCTTCGAGGCTGTCAAGGCAGAGGAACTTCCAGAACTGGTTTATTCTGTGGATATTCTGGGGAACCCTGAAAAAATCGAATCGATGGCGCAGCTGGATCCCAAACGATATGGTGTGATCGTATCGCTTGGGGCTCGCCGCGGATTGCTTTTACCTAATTTGGAAGGGATCGAGACGCCCCAGGCCCAGGTAGAGATCGCTTTGCAGAAGGCCGGCATCAGCCAATTAGAGGATTACGAAATGGAACGGTTTGAGGTGGTGCGATACCACTAAAAGGAAGATTTAAAAACCTTTAAATACAGGATGTTCACCGAAAAACATATTGACAGAAAATTTGGATTATTGTAATATATAGTCAACCTCAGAAATGGCTGAAAGGCCAAAGTAAGAGCACCCCAACAATCGGAAGCAACGGGTAGCCGGAGAACTGCATCAGCAGTTTAGGTACTTGAAGCGAAAAACCTGATGAGATGGAAGCAAACGATAGCTTGCAACCGATCTTACAGGAAATACCGATAACTCCGAAAGAACAGTAGAAATACTGGTACAACGGATGAGGGGCAAAATTGAAAGGAGGAGTACTCATTTGCAGTACGACCTCGAGTGATGGACAGGTAAATTCCGCAAGGAGTTTAAGGGCCTGTCCATCATTAGTTTAAATGCCATGAAGGAGACGGTTATGAGAAGACTATGGATTGTTACAGGCGCTAGCGGCCACCTGGGAAACGTACTTGTCCGAACGCTGGTTGACCATGGTGAATGGGTGCGCTGTCTTGCCTTGACTTCAGAAAGTACACAATCCCTTGACATGTTGCCGGTGGATATCCTGCGGGGCAATGTATGTGATATCAAATCCTTGGAACCCCTGTTTTCAGCACCGGATTCCACCGAAATCATGGTGGTCCATGCGGCCGGAATCGTTTCCATCGCCTCAGGCCACCAGAAGCTGGTTCATGAAGTCAATGTGGGAGGTACTGCAAATATAATTAAGATGTGTCTCCGGTGCAAAGTGAAACGGCTTGTCCATATCAGTTCGGTCCATGCAATCCCGGAAAGGGCTCCGGGTGAAATCATTTCGGAGGTTTCGGCATTTTCGGCCCAACAGGTCAAAGGGGTTTATGCAAAGTCCAAAGCAGAAGCGACCCAGTTGGTGCTGGAAAGCGTGCGGTCCGGACTGGATGCGGTCGTGGTGCAGCCCTCCGGCATCGTTGGACCGGGAGATTTTGGACGCGGGCACATGACTCAATTGTTCCTGGATTACCTGGAAGGCCGATTTCGCGCCATAATCAATGGGGGCTATGATTTTGTGGATGTTCGGGATGTTGCGGCCGGTATCCTTGCCGCGGCAGAAAAAGGATTTTGCGGTGAATGTTATATTTTGTCCAATCGATATGTTTCGGTGGCGGAGTTCATTCAAATTTTAAGCGATGTGAGCGGTAAACCGCCGATCCGTCGGATCATTCCCCTGGTTTTTGCGAAGATGACCGCGCCTTTATCGGAAATCTACTACCTATTGAGAAGGCAGCCGCCCTTATATACACCCTGTTCACTGGCTATTCTCCAGTGCAACGCACGATTTAGCCATGAAAAAGCATCGAAGATACTGGGTTATCAACCTCGAGATTTTCATGAGACTGTTCTCGATACCTTTGAGTGGCTTGTGAAGAACGGCAAAGTCCCTAAATACGCACCTCCAAAGGTATCCGGTTGAAAATCGATCAGCCGGATATTTTTTTTGTATTGGTAATAAAGTTTTGATATAATAATGATCACTGTAAAAATATAAGGGGGAAAATAAATGAGTGGGGCAACCATCGAAATTTTTATTACCATGTGTGCATACATGGCCTTGGTCATTGGGATCGGCTTGTATTTTTCCAAACGAGCCAATGAAAGCAGCGAAAATTATTTCTTAGGCGGGCGTTCCCTTGGACCATGGATCACTGCCATGAGCGCGGAGGCTTCGGATATGAGCGGCTGGCTTCTCATGGGACTGCCGGGGGTAGCTTATTGGAGCGGCCTGAGCGACGCAGTTTGGACAGCCATCGGATTGGCCGTCGGAACCTACATCAACTGGCTGATCGTGGCGAAACGTCTGCGGCAGTACTCGCATATTGCCGGAGATTCCATAACGATCCCGGATTACTTCAGCAATCGTTTCAAAGAAGAAAACAAGGTGATCATGACCATCGCGGCATTATTCATTCTGATTTTCTTTACAGTGTATGCATCAAGCTGTTTTGTGACTTGCGGCAAGCTTTTCAGCACACTGTTCGGCTTCAAATACCAGACGATGATGATTGCAGGTGCTGTTTTTGTTATTGTATATACTTTTTTAGGCGGGTTCCTGGCGGAAAGCGCCTCTGACTTTATGCAAAGCATCGTCATGATCATCGCGCTCTGTGCGGTGGTGATCAGCGGTGTTGCAGCTGCCGGCGGATTGGGTGTTGTTTTAGACAATGTCAAGGCGATTCCCGGGTTCTTTGAATTCTTTGGCATTGCCAAGCCAACGTTGGCTGACGGCGCCCAGCAGCTTGGGGCAGCCGGTGAGCCATTGTTCGGCGATACCGGTAACTATGGATTTTTAACGATCCTCTCTACCCTGTCCTGGGGTTTGGGTTATTTTGGAATGCCTCAGGTTTTGCTGCGTTTTATGGCGATCCGGAAATCCTCCGAGCTGAAAAAATCAAGACGGATCGCAACCACTTGGTGCGTTATTTCTTTATCCGCAGCCGTAGCCATCGGCTTGGTCGGCAGAGTGATTTTCCCTTCCAGCTTGCTGACCGCCGGCGCTGCGGAGAGGATATTCATCCTTATGTCCCAGCAATTGTTCCCGCCTGTTTTTGCAGGTTTGGTCATGGCGGGAATCCTGGCAGCGACCATCAGTTCCTCCGACTCTTATTTATTGATCGCAGCGTCTGCTTTTTCTAAGAACATCTACCAAGGAATCCTGAAAAAAGATGCCAGCGACCGGCAGGTTATGATGGTTTCCAGGATTATTTTGCTCACCATCGCATTCCTGGGCATCCTCATTGCCTTAGACGAGAACAGCGTTATTTTTACCGTTGTTGCTTTTGCCTGGGCGGGATTTGGCGCCACTTTCGGGCCGATCATGCTATTTTCCTTGTTCTGGAAACGGACGACAAGAGCCGGCGCGATTGCCGGCATGCTTACGGGCGGCGGCATGGTCTTTATTTGGAAGCTGATCATCAAACCCATGGGCGGGGTGTTCGGCATTTACGAATTGATGCCGGCCTTCATCTGCTCCTGCATTGCGATCGTCCTGGTCTCGGTCTTGTCCGGACAGCCCTCACAGGCGATTCAGGATGAATTCGAGCAGGCCAAAACCTTCGAATGCTAATCTGATCCAGCGGCAATAAAAAAGTGCCTTTAAGCGCAGAAAAAGCTCCAGGCTAAGACACAAAATGGTCTTGGCTTGGAGCTTTTTCAGTTGCGAAGACTAGTCTTTTTGCAAGATGGTGATCTGTTCACAGATAAGGTCACCCATATGGGAGCAGCTGACCACCGATTTATTTTCGCTGTGGATATCGCTGGTCACAAAACCTTTGCTCAGAACCCGTTCAACCGCCGCTTCGATGACCTGGCTTTCCTGGGTCAAACCAAAGGCATACCGAAGCATCATGGCTGCTGAAAGAATCGTTGCGATGGGATTGGCAATGTTCTGACCGGCAATGTCGGGAGCTGATCCATGGATCGGCTCATACATGCCAGGGCCTGCGGCGCCTGTACTCATGGAAGGGATCATCCCGATGGATCCGGTCAGCATGCTGGCTTCATCGGACAGGATATCCCCAAACAAGTTTTCGGTCACAATGACATCGAACTGGGCCGGGTTATGGATCAGCTGCATGGCGCAATTATCCACCAGCATATCATTGTATTTGACTTCAGGATATTTTTCTTTGACTTGATGCAGCACTTTACGCCAAAGGCGGGAGGAATCCAGGACATTGGCTTTATCCACGGAAGTCACGATTTTGCGGCGCTGCATGGCCAATTGAAAAGCGGTCTCTGCGATCCGGCGGATCTCACCTTCCGTATAGACCAACAGGTCATGGGCTTCCAGTTCGCCGTCTTGGTTGACGAAGGTTTTCCGGTCCCCGAAATAGAGACCGCCGATCAATTCCCTGACAACCACAAGGTCCAGACCTTCATCAAGGATGGAAGTTTTTAAAGGGCTGGCATTTTTTAAGGCGCTGAAAAGCTTCACCGGACGAATGTTGGCATAGAGACCCAGGGAACTCCTCAGTTCCAAAAGCGCCCGTTCAGGTCGAAGATGTTTTTCCAAACCGTCCCATTTGGGGCCTCCCACGGCGCCCAGCAAAACACTATCCGCAGCTTTGCAGTGCCGGAGCGTTTCTGCAGGCAATGGTATGCCGGTTTGATCGATGGCGCTGCCGCCGGCTGGAACAAAATCGTATTCAAAGTGGTGGTCAAAGAGTTCTTCGATTTTTTCCAGGACTTTGACAGCTTCGGTTACAATCTCCGGTCCGATCCCGTCGCCTGCGATCACCGCGATTTTTTTATTCATTTTTGTAACCTCCATCTTGAATGGCGTTGAGAAGGCCGTTTTGCTCAATGATGCTTTTGATGAAGGGAGGGAAGGGCTGAGCTTGATACTCCTGGTTTTTGGTGAGATTTTGAATCACGCCGCTGTCGAAATCGATGGCGATCTGATCACCGGCCTCGATGTTTTCAGCGGCTGCCGGACATTCCAGGATCGCCAGACCGATGTTGATGGCATTACGATAAAAGATACGGGCAAAGGAGGCGGCGATCACGCAGGCGATGCCGCTGGCTTTTATGGCAATGGGTGCGTGTTCCCTTGAAGAACCGCAGCCAAAGTTGTTGCGGGCGACCATGATATCGCCTTCCTTGACGCCGGAAGCAAAGGAGGGGTCGATATCTTCCATGCAGTGGCTTGCTAATACTTTGGGATCCGATGTGTTGAGATAACGGGCAGGAATGATCACATCGGTGTCCACATTGTCACCGTATTTAAAAACTTTGCCGCGAACGATCATTTGGAGACCTCCTTTAATTGACTGGGGGCGGTGAGCTTGCCGGTCACGGCACTGGCTGCGGCGATGGCAGGACTTGCCAGATAGACCTCTGATTGGGTATGGCCCATCCGGCCGACAAAATTCCGGTTGGTGGTTGCAACACAGCGCTCACCTGGGGCCAGGATGCCCATATGGCCGCCCAGACAGGGGCCGCAAGTCGGCGTTGAAATGGCGCAGCCGGCATCGATCAGGGTTTCAAGATAACCAAGCTTCATGGCTTCTTTATAGATTGCCTGGGTTGCCGGGATCACAATGGTGCGTACATTCTTTGCAACTTTCCGACCTTTCAGGATATCTGCCGCTGTTTTAATGTCGCTGAGCCGGCCGTTGGTGCAGGAGCCGATGACCACCTGGTCAATGGGGATATCCCCGAAATCCTTTGGCGTACGCACGTTGTCCGGCAAATGAGGGAAGGCCACCGTGGGCTCAATGGCGGATAAATCGATGGGAATCACCCGGCTATATTCGGCATCCGCATCCGCCTTATAAACCTTATATTCACGTTGGACACGGCCCTTCATGTATTCGCGGGTCACATCGTCCACTTCAAAGATGCCGTTCTTTGCGCCGGCTTCAATGGCCATATTGGCCATGGCAAGGCGGTCATCCATGGTAAGATGGCCCAGGCCGCTGCCGGTGAATTCCATCGACTGATAGAGCGCGCCGTCCACACCCAGCATCCCGATAATATGCAGGATAACATCCTTGCCGCTGACATACGGCTGCGGTTTTCCGGTCAGGACAAACTGAATGGCAGGGGGAACCTTGAACCAAATCTGTCCTGTGGCCATGGCAGCAGCCATGTCCGTACTGCCTACGCCGGTTGAGAAAGCACCTAATGCGCCATAGGTGCAGGTATGAGAATCTGCGCCGATGATCAATTCACCGCTGGCCACCAGACCTTTTTCAGGCAGCAGGGCGTGCTCGATGCCCATTTCTCCCACATCGTAAAAATGCTGCAGCTGCATTTCGCCGGCGAAGCCCCGGCACATCTGGCATTGCTCTGCCGCTTTGATGTCTTTGTTCGGGGCAAAGTGGTCCATGACCAGAGCGATTTTTTGAGGATCGAAGACTTCGGTGAAACCGGAGCGCTTGAATTCCTGGATGGCGACAGGGCCGGTGATATCATTGCCGAGAACAAAATCAACTTTGGCGTTGATCAATTGACCTGCGGTCACCATGGGCAAACCGGCATGGTCAGCTAAAATTTTCTGGGTCATTGTCATTCCCATTGAGAGCACCTTCTTTCGATAATATAATGGATCGGCGGATGCATAGGCGGGCCGGATAATGCTAGATCGTCTCGATCGGTTCGGAAGGCTGGGCGGCAGCGCTGCCGCCGGCTTTGAGTATTTTGTTGACGCCGTTCAAATAGGCTTTGATGCTGGCCTCGATGATGTCGGTGCTGAGGCCTCGGCCGGTGACGGTGATCCCATTGGGTCCCGACAGTTTGGCAACGACCTCGCCTAAAGCGTCCTGGCCCTCGGTGACGGATTGGATCGTATAATTGATCAGCTTGGCTCCGGAGGAGGTCAGACGGTCAATGGCTTTGAAAGCGGCGTCGATGGGGCCGTCGCCCAAAGCGGCATCTTCGAATCTTTCATCCTGTTTGCGCAAGGTGACGGCGGAGGTGGCCGGGAGGGAAGTACCGGATGATACGGTAAAACGCTCTAAAACGAAAAGTTCGGAATCTTTGATCTGCTCAATGCCGATCAGGGCTTCAATGTCCCGATCGCTGATCTCGCGTTTTTTCTCTGCAAGGGTCTTAAAGTTGATAAAATTCTTGTCTAATTCTTCGGGAGAGAGGGTATAGCCTAAATCCTCCAGACGTTCCTGGAAGGCATGCTTTCCTGAATGCTTGCCCAGAACCATCTTGTTTTGGTAGATCCCAATGCTTTCAGGGGACATGATTTCGTAGGTCATACGGTCGTTCATGACGCCGTGCTGATGGATACCGGACTCATGGGCGAAGGCATTGGCGCCAACGATGGGCTTGTTGGGGCTCACCGGCACCCCGGTAATGGTGGAGAGCAGCTTGCTGGTCCGGTAGATCTGCTGAGCGTTGATATGGGTTTGGGCATCATAGTAATCTTTACGGGTGTTCAGGGCCATGATCACTTCTTCCAGGGCCGCGTTGCCCGAACGTTCGCCGATGCCGTTGACGGTACACTCGACTTGGGAAGCGCCGGCCTTCACAGCCGCAAGGGTGTTGGAAACGGCCATTCCGAGGTCGTTATGGCAGTGGACGGAGATGTCGGCCTTGTGGATCCCCGGAATATGATTTTTCAGATGGGTGATCAGATCGAACATTTCGTTGGGGGTCGTATAGCCGACGGTATCCGGGACGTTGATGGTGGTGGCTCCGCTGGCAATGGCGGCGCCATAGACTGCAACCAGGAAATCCCAGTCGCTGCGCAAAGCGTCTTCGGCGGAAAATTCAATATCGGCACAGAGACCGGCGGCATAACGAACGGTTTCTGTGACCCGGCGGAGGACCTCATCCTTGGACATTTTCAACTTATGCTTCATGTGAATATCGCTGGTTGCGATGAAGGTGTGGATCCTGCCGTGAGCGGCTGGTTTGATCGCATCATAGGCACGGTCGATGTCGCCTTTGACCAGTCTGGCCAAACTGCAGACGGTGGTTTTTTTCAGGGACTCGGCGATGGCCCGGATGGATTCAAAGTCTTCGTTCGAAGAAATCGCAAAACCAGCCTCCAGGATGTCCACACCGAGGATTTCCAGTTGTTTGGCCAATTCCAGCTTCTCTGCTGAGTTCATGCTGTAGCCGGGGGCCTGTTCGCCATCCCGGAGGGTGGTGTCAAAGATCTTGATCATTCTGCTCATGATAAACCTCCTGTATTTTTAATGGGAATCTGAAAACGTTGTGATCTGTTTGGAATTGCGGCGCCGGCCTTGGAAAATAAAAAAGCCTTCGCCGGCAATCCAAACCTGGATCCATGGGCGAAGACTAATAATCCTTCAGATGCTCTGATATACCGTGGTCACATGCTCCAGACAAAGGAGCGGCACGGTACGGAGGATCGATTCATTCGCCCAGGATTCAATGCAAATAGGACAGCCAAAAGAGAGGGGACTAGCAGGCTAATCTCCTTTAGTAGATATCCTAAGGCGAATTGCATGGATTGCATCTTGGGCACCTCCTTAAAAAATATTTGTACTATTAACATTTAAGTTAACATTATTAGGTTCCTGATGTCAACCTATTTTTGAAAATCGGGTATTGATCCGTCGCAAGGCAGGAAGGAATCCGCAGGTGTCGAAATCTTAGGAATGGACTTTAGTCAGACAGGGAGGATGATCTATGCAGATCGTCATGATCCACGGTTACTTCCTTAAAGGCACCGGAAGCAACTTATTCGTAAAAAACGCCTGCAGGGAATTATGCAGGATGGGCCACCAAGTTTTGCTTTTCTGCCAGGAGAACGACACCCGTGATATCGACTTCATTGAAACATGCTTTGAGTATGACCGGCAGAGCAGCCGGTATTCAGTGAAGGATCACAAGGGAACCCCCTATCCGGGAAAATGTAGCTTATACCGGCCGGATCTCCAAGGATTTTTGCCGGTGTATGTTTATGACCAATATGCTGGATACCGGGTCAAGGCGTATACGGATTGCACCCGGGAAGAGATCGAAAATTATCTTGAATGCAACCGGGAAGCGATCAACTGCGCCATCAAGGATCAGCCGGTGGACCTTGTCTGGTCCAATCACAGCATTATGCAGCCTGTTTATGGGGCAAGGAGCGAGCTGTCTAAACGATCATGCCCTCATGTCATGACGGTTCATGGAAGCTGCCTGAATTTTTCCGTGCGCAAAAGTCCCCTGCTGAAAGCCTATGCCCTGGAGGCGATAAGCCGGACGGATCAGATCGCCTTTGTCAGCCAATTCTCTTGTGATGAGTTTTTTGACTTTTTTGAGAGATCCCCTGGGATCCAGGCAAAGTCAAGGGTCATCCCGGCGGGCGTGGATTTGGACAAATTCCAGCCTCTGGCCCATTCCGGGGAGAAAATTGGCCGGATCCAAAGCCTTATGAAAGACCTGGAGAAAATGCATCAGGCGGCTGACGAAAATCCTCCCCGGCCCAAAGAAGAGGAAAGCAGCTGGCAAACGGACCAGGATGTGTTGGAAAAGCTTCGCAGTCTTGATTTTGAAAACGATAAAATCATCCTATATTACGGCAAATATCTTTGGACCAAAGGGATCCATCTGCTGATTGCCGCCTTTCCTTTGGTGCTGCAAAAATATCCTCAGGCGCGTTTGGTTTTCGTGGGATATGGTTCCTCAAGACCTTATTTTGAAGCTTTGTCTGAGGCTTTGGAGTTGGAGGAACGAGATCGGTTCATTGAATTGCTGGAAAATCCGCAGGCCTTTGATGCCCAAATGGATCGTTCCGGGGCGCGGCATTTCAAAAGCTTGATCCGGATGCTGGGGCAAAGGGAATATGCGGATGCTTATTTCAGGACCGCAGCCCGTCGGATCCGATCAAGGATCCTGTTCACCGGCTTTCTGGGCCACGATCATTTGAAAGATATCATTCCATGTGCTGACATTGCCGCAGCGCCATCGATCTTTCCGGAAGCCTTCGGGTTGGTCGCGGTGGAATCCCTGGCCTCCGGAGTCTTTCCCCTGCTCACCAACAATTCCGGTTTTGCTGAAGTGACGGCACAATATGCTGATGAGTTTGCGGAAATTTTTGAAGCATGCAAGCTGAAGCCTCTGGATTTGGATGAAGCTTTGTCGCTGAACCTGGCCTATGACCTGATTGCCATGCTGGATTTTTATCAGGGGATGGGTGAAGCAGACCGCAACAGGATCCGCCAAAGTGCGAGAAAGATCAGCGAGGATCATTATTCATGGATATCCATGGTCAACAGCTATCTTGAAATGGCAGTCCCGAAGCAAAGACCTTGACCATTGACGCCTTGGCCGTTCTTGATATAATATTAAAAATTATGGATTGATATATGGAGTGTGGCCATGAGTATTTTAACGGTTGAAAATGTGAATCACGGGTTTGGTGCCCGCAAGATCCTGGAGAATGCGACCTTCAAGCTCCTGAACGGGGAGCATGTAGGACTGGTCGGCGCCAATGGCGAGGGTAAATCGACTTTTTTGAACATCATAACCGGCCAGCTGCAGCCGGATGAAGGCAAGATCGAGTGGTGCAACCGGGTGACCATCGGTTATCTGGACCAAAGTTCCACGCTCACCCCGGGGAAAACCATCCGGGAAGTGCTGCGGGAAGCTTTTAAGGCCATGTTCGACCTGGAGCAGGAAATGCTGGAGCTGTATAATGCCATGACGGAATGTGAACCGGAGAAAATGGATAAAATGCTGGAAGACGTGGGAGACATATCCCATATTTTAGAAAGCAGCGGATTCTATACCCTGGACGTCAAGATCGAGGAGGTTGCCAATGGCTTGGGCCTGGGTGAGATCGGCCTTGACCGGGATGTGCGGGATTTAAGCGGCGGCCAGCGGGCCAAGGTGCTCCTGACCAAACTGCTTCTGCAAAATCCCATGATCCTGATTCTGGACGAACCAACCAACTTTTTGGATGAGAATCACATCACCTGGCTGAAAATATTTTTGAATCGATACGAGAACGCGTTTATTCTGGTATCCCATGACATTCCCTTCCTCAATGATGTGGTCAATGTGATCTATCATGTGGAGAATGCCAATTTAACGCGTTACACTGGCGACTACGACGATTTTGAAGCGATGTATGTCCTTAAAAAGCGGCAAAAAGAACAGGCTTATGAAAAGCAGCAAAAGGAAATCGGCCATTTGGAGGACTTTATTGCCCGCAATAAAGCACGGGTGGCGACCAGCAACATGGCCAAGAGCCGTCAAAAAAAGCTGGATAAAATGGACATCATCCAATTAGATCGGGAAAAACCCAAGCCGGTGTTTCAGTTCAAAGAGGCCCGGACCCCCGGCCGTTTCCTTATCGAAGCTCGAGGCTTGGTGATCGGCTATGATGAGCCCTTGACCCGACCCCTGGACCTCAATATGGAACGGGGACAGAAAATTGCCATCCGCGGTGTGAACGGCTTGGGCAAATCGACTTTACTGAAGACGCTGCTGGGGCTCTTGCCGCCGTTGGCAGGAACCATCGACTTGGATCCCTTCCTCCAGCCCGGTTATTTTGAGCAGGAGAGCCAGGGCGGCTCTCAAACCGCCCTGGATGAAATCACCAATGAATTCCCATCTCTGAACATTGCAGAAGCCCGGGCGGCTTTGGCCAAATGCGGACTGACCAATGAACATATCACCAGCCAGATCAAAGTGCTCTCCGGTGGCGAAGCGGCCAAAGTCCGGCTATGTAAGCTTCTGAACCGTGAATTGAATCTGTTGGTTCTGGATGAACCGACCAATCATTTGGATGTGGCGGCGAAGGAAGAACTCAAACGCGCCCTGATGGATTTCAAAGGCAGCATCCTTCTGGTCAGCCATGAGCCCGAATTTTATCAGGACTGGGTCACCCATGTTTGGAACGTGGAAGACTGGACCTCAAAAATCATTTAAGGGTAATCCGCGAAGAAAGGAACCTTCAGATGGGGCATATCACGACGAAAGCGGCGCATCAGACCCTGGAGGAACGAATCAATTGGTTTACGCAAGGCGCGCCTGCGACAACCACGCTTTATAAAATCCTTGAAGTGCTGTATTCCGAAGAAGAAGCCAGGTTGGTTTCCCTGTTGCCGGTGAGGCCCTTTACCGTCAAAAAAGCGGCTGCCCTATGGGGCGTCAGTGAATTGGCGGCGGAAAAAGCCTTGGATGCCCTTTGTGAAAAAGCGCTTTTGCTGGATTCCTGCTATGAAGGGGTCCGGCAGTTCGTGATGCCGCCGCCCATGGCTGGTTTTTTTGAGTTTGCCCTCATGCGGATCCGTAAGGACATCGATCAGAAATATCTTAGTGAACTCTACTTCCAATACATGAATGTGGAAGAGGATTATATCAAAGATTTATTCTTTGCCACCGAAACGAAGCTAGGCAGGGTCTTTGTCCAGGAACCGGTGCTGTCAAGCGACAATGCACTGCATATCCTGGATTATGAGCGCGCAAGCCATATTCTCCGGGAAGCAAAGTACATCGGGCTGGGGTTGTGTTATTGCCGGCACAAGGCATCCCATTTGGGGCAAGCCTGTGATGCACCCTGGGATGTTTGCCTAACCTTGGACAACGTAGCGGATTCCCTGGCTCGCCATGGACATGCCCGGCTGATTTCCATAGAGGAAGGACTGGACGCCCTGGAGCGGTCCTATGCCAGCAACCTGGTCCAGATCGGCGAAAATGTCAAGGAACATCCTTCGTTTATTTGCAATTGCTGCGGCTGCTGCTGTGAAGCGCTGCAGGCGGCGCGCCGTTTTGGCCCGCTGCAGCCGGTATCGACCACAGGCTTTATACCGAAGCTGATGGTGGAAGCTTGCGTGGGCTGCGGACTCTGCGCCAAGGCCTGCCCGATCCAGGCCATTGAAATAAAAGCTGTGTCTGCGTCTCCGGAAACACCGGAGACGGCGGGAGCCACCAAGCCGATAAGATCAAAGGCTGTGATCAACGAAGAAATCTGCCTGGGCTGCGGTGTGTGCCTGCGGAATTGTCCCTCAAATGCTTTAAAACTCGAAAAAAGACCGGTGCAAATCATCACACCGGTCAACAGCACCCATCGATTTGTTGCGCAGGCCATTGAAAAAGGCACTTTGCAGAATTTGATTTTTGACAACCAGGCCTTCGCCAGCCACCGAGCCATGGCGGCGGTGCTGGCGGTGATCCTGAAATTATCGCCCCTTCAGCAAATCTTAGCCAGCAAGCAATTTAAATCGATCTATCTGGAAAAGCTGCTGGCATCAAAGAAATAGTACGATCAGGAAGCGCGCCGCCGGTCATTTCATGCTGACTGCGTGCTTTTTTTGCTTTCAAATGGCGTCCGGTGAAGAACATCACCAGGGAGGTAGGGATCATCGTACCCAGCATCACCATCGGGATCACATAAGCCAGATGTGCCTGGACCCAGGGCATGGTGCCCAAAAAGTACCCGATGTTCATGTAAAGCCCGGACCAGATCAGAACACCCAGAACATCGTGGCGCAGGTATTCACGGATCGGCATCGTACCCACCCCGCCCATAAAGGGCGCAAAGGAGCGGACCACGGGAACGTAGCGGCAGAACAGAATGGCCTTGCCGCCAAAGTGGGCATAGAAGTCATGGGTTTTCTGAAGATCCGAGTCTTTGATGAAACGGCGGTTGGGCTTGCAGGTCAGATAACGGCCGAATTTGCTGCCGACCCAATAATTGAGGGTGTCCCCCATCAGCGCGCAGCCAAACACAGTGATCCAAAGCAAAGGATAGCTGAAGCTTTGGGAGGCCGCCAGGGTCGCGGAGATAAAGATCACGGTATCGCCCGGCAGAAAGGGCATGAAAAACCCCGGTTCCATAAAGACAAGAAGACCGACCAAACCATAAGCTGCCAATGGGTAAGTTTCGATGATCAGTTCCAGGTAGCGGTCCAGGTGCAGTAAAAGATGAAGAATTTGCTGCAGATCTGAAAACATATTAATTATAAACCTCCAAAAAATAAACTAAAACCTTAGATCCTGCCAGGAAGGCAAACCTGCGGCGGCAACCGCTGATTTGATGGCTTTGATGATTGCCCGCTCCACCGCGATGGCGGCCATTTCCCCTGCGGCATCCACCGATGCTGTCATTTTGCCGGTGGCGAGGGTAAACAGCGTATCGCCGTCCAAGGTGGTATGGACCGGGCGGACGGCTCTGGCCATCCCGTTATGGCCCATGGACGCAATTTTGGATGCCTGGGCCTTTGTGAAACGGCCATTGGTGGCGATGACGCCGATGGTGGTATTTCTGCCGGCCTGAAAAGAGAGGATATCCGATGCCTTTTGATCCGCGCCGATTTGCGCTTCCGCCAAGGCTAAAAGATATTGCCCTGAGTCGGCGAAACCGGTTCTTTCCCGGTTCAGCAAGCCGGCAAGGATACCTCCGTTCTCCCAGACATCGCCCATGGCGTTGACTGCCACCAGGGCGCCGACGGTGAATCCGTTGGCCAACTGGCAAGAGGCGGAACCAATGCCGGCTTTCATGGCGTGATCGGCCCCCAGCATTTTGCCGATGGTGGCGCCGGTGCCTGCGCCCACGCAGCCTTGCTGGAGAAAATCCGCCGAAGCGTTGAGGCAGGCCGTGTAGCCCATGGCTTTATCCGGCCTCACTTTGGAACTGCCGATGGCCAGATCAAAAAGAATGGCTTGGGTGACCAAAGGCACTTTGGCAACGCCCACATCAAAACCGATTCCGCGGGACTCCAGATAATCCATGACGCCGCCGGCAGCATCCAGGCCGAAGGCTGAACCGCCGGCCAAAACAACGGCGTGGATCTGTTCCATGGTGGCCTGGGGATCCAGCAAGGGGGTTTCCCGGGTGCCGGAGCCGCCTCCGCGTATATCCACTCCGGCTACAGCCCCTTGAGGCACCAGCACCACGGTGACGCCGGTCAGCGCCGTCATATCCTGAGCCTGACCAACCAACAGATCGCCCACGTCTAAAATAGTATCGGTTTTACCCGGAGAAATCATAGACGGACCTTCTTTCCCTGCAAACGGCATGTTAAGTTCATGCTTAATATTCACAATAAAAATAGTATAACATAAATTTAAACAGCCTGCGATATAGACGTATTTCCTAATCCCTGTATTAAAATAATTGAGCAACCGTATCATAATATGCTATAATAACGTCAATTCTATGTTTTGATGCTAAAATTGTACAATTTATAAGGAGGAATTTTTTTGTTAGGCGATGACCCCTTAATAGGGCAGTTGATTTTTCTGGTAATCCTTACTGTGATCAATGGATTTTTTTCGATGAGTGAGATCGCCATTATTACAGTCAATGACAATAAGATGCGCCGGATGGCGGATGAGGGCAATCATAAGGCCCTGTATCTTGTGAAGTTTATTGAAGAACCAGGACATTTTTTATCGACGATCCAAGTGGGTGTGACTCTGTCGGGCTTTTTGGCCAGTGCCTTCGCAGCCAACAGTTTTTCAGGACGATTGGCGGATTTTATCATTGCGCATACCCGTTTAAGCAATCCGGGCGCTGTTGAGAGCGCCTGCGTCCTGCTGATCACGGTATTGCTGTCATATATTACCTTGGTATTCGGAGAACTGGTGCCGAAACGGATCGGCATGCAGAAGCCAGAGCCCATTGCCTTGGCGGTGGGAGGTCTTGTGCAGTTCATAGGACTTGCACTCAGGCCTTTTGTCTATGTACTTACCAAAACCTGCAATGGCGTTTTGAGGATTTTAGGCTATGATCCCCATGCCCAGGCAGAAAATGTCACCGAGGAAGAGATTCGGATGATGGTGGATATCGGAGAAGAAAAGGGTTCCATCGCTTCCGGTGAAAGAGAGCTCATTACCAACGTCTTCGAGTTCAATAACAAAGAAGCCAGCGACGTCATGACCCATCGCACCGATCTGGCCATGGTGTGGATCGATGAAGATTCGGAAGTGATCAAGCAGGAGATCCTTGAAAGCGGATTTAGCCGTTACCCGGTTTACGACGAAGATGCGGATGATATCATCGGCATCCTGCACTTGAGGGACTACCTCTTTAATCTGTTGCAGGACAAGCCAAAATCTTTGAGAGAAATGCTCCGACCGGCCTATTTTGTGCCGGAACAAGTCCCTACGGATGTGTTATTCCGGGATATGCAGCAAAAGAAGATCCATTTGGCGGTGGTGCTGGATGAATATGGCGGCACCCGCGGACTGGTATCCATGGAAGATTTATTAGAAGAGATCGTCGGAAATATTTACGATGAGTATGACGACGCGCCGGAAGTGATCCAGCAGATTGATGAGTATACATGGCGGATGCCGGGCAGCGCCAATGTTCAGCAGCTAAAGTCCATATTCAACGTGCAGCTTCCTGATGACGAGTTTGATACCTTGGGAGGCCTGGTATTCAGCCAATTGCGCTACATTCCCGAGGATGGGACAAAGCCTCAGATCGAAGCATACGGTTTGAGGGTTCAGGTCCAGGAAATTGAGGACCGAAGGGTGGAGTGGGCTCTGGTTTCCCGCATCGAGGATAATGTTAACGATGCGAGGGATCAACAGGATAGGTCCTTGACCCATGAAAGTTCCAATCGAGAATAAGAAATCCACGAGCCCGGCCCCTTGGATGGCCGGGCTTTTTTGTCTGCATTTTCAAGGGAAAATCCAGGTTTCACAGACTGGACACAAAGGTTGTTTATAATATAATCATAGTATCGGCATATTAAGATCGGACTGCCGTCCTTAAAGGCGGGGGGTCTGGGAGGCAGGTGTGATAAGGTATGGAAGGAATCAAAATTTTGGTCGTGGATGACGAAAGCCGTATGCGCAAGCTGATCCATGATTATCTCGAAGCCAGCGGCGTACAGATCCTGGAGGCTGCGGATGGCCAGGCCGCTTTGGATATTTTTTTCGGCGTCAAGAACATTGACCTGGTGATCCTGGACGTGATGATGCCCAAATTGGACGGCTGGCAGGTATGCCAGGAGATCCGGAAGATTTCCACCGTTCCGGTCATCATGCTGACCGCCCGGGGTGAAGAGCGGGATGAACTGAAGGGCTTTGATTTGGGTGTGGATGAGTACATCTCCAAACCCTTCAGTCCCAAGATCCTGGTGGCCCGAGTGGAGGCTTTGATCCGTCGCAGCCAGGGACGCCAGGCGGGGCAAACCTTGAAATTCGGCAATTTAGTGGTTGACCGGGAAGGACGCAAGGTCCTGGTGGATGACCAGAGCGTCGATCTCAGCTACAAAGAATATGAGTTGCTTAACTTTTTGCTGGATCATCGCGGCATTGCTTTATCCCGGGAAAAAATACTTAACCAAGTCTGGGATTACGATTATTATGGCGACACCCGGACCATTGATACCCATATCAAGAAACTCCGCCAGAAATTAGGCAGCTGCGGCGACTGCATCCAAACCGTCCGCAACATCGGCTACAAATTTGAGGTCGGCCAATGAAAAAATCGATACGCACCCGACTGAATGGTTACATGGCTTTGCTGGTGGTCATTGTGGTGTTCTCGGTCGCCTTGATGAACAGCGCTTTTCTTGAACGTTTTTATGTGTTCAGCAAAAACAAAGCTTTGGTCCAGAATTATTGGATGATCAACAATCTTTACAACGCAAACAGCGACACCTTGGAATTGGAGCTCGAGAAGCTGCAGCTGAACCGGGGCATGCAGCTGATCGTCTTTGATGAAAATTTAGATGCGGTCTTTTTTACATGGCAGGACACCATGCGCTTAGGCAGCCGGGAGTTTCTGATTCCGGGGGTGCCGGGGCTCAGCGATTTTATTGCACGACAGAGTCTGCCGGCTGCCTATGAAATCCACCGCAATTATGACGACAGGCTGAAATCGGAATACATCGACCTGGTGGGGCGGTTGGATAACGGCTTGTATGTCCTGATGCGTACGCCGCTGCAATCCATCACGGAAAGCGTGGCCATCGCCAACCGGTTTTTGCTCCTGACCGGCATCATCAGCATTTTACTGTCAGCTCTGATCAGCGCCCTGTTCTCTAAACAGATCGCCCAGCCCATCAAAGAACTGAATAAAATCGCCAAAGCCATGGCAGGCTTGGATTTTTCCCAAAAATACGAAGTGAAGATCGAAGACGAGATCGGTTCTTTGGGCGTCAGCATCAACACCCTTTCCGGGAAACTGGAGCAAACGGTTGAGGAACTGAAGCAGAAAAATGTTCAACTTGAAAAAGATATTCAATATATCTCAAAGGTCGATGAAAAGCGCAAGGAATTTTTGTCCAGCGTTTCCCACGAGCTGAAAACGCCCATCGCCCTGATCCAGGGCTATGCAGAGGCATTGGAAGAGAAGGTCATCCGCAAAGAAGAGGACAAAGAATATTATTACCATGTGATCATGGATGAAGCCGAGCGGATGAATTTGCTGGTTCGCAAGCTGACGACCCTCAACAACTTGGAATCCGGGCATGACGATTTGATTTTAGATTGCTTTGATTTGGTATCCCTGGTGGGGTCGGTCTTGAAGCGGAGCCAGTTGTTGGCGGCAGATGCACATTTAGACTTTGAATTGGACAGCCCCGCCGAGGCTTGGGTCTATGCGGATGAGTTCCTGATCGAGGAAGTGGTCTTCAATTATCTGACCAATGCCATCCATTATACGGATGAGCAGAAAAAGATCCAGGTGAAGGTGGCGGCCAAAGAGGACAAAGCCAGGGTATCGGTGTTCAATACCGGCCCCAGGTTGTCCCAGGAAGATCTGGAACGGGTCTGGGAAAGTTTTTATAAAGCGGATAAATCCCGCAGCCGGGAATATGGCGGCAGCGGTCTTGGCCTGGCCGTGGTCAAAGCGACGATGGAACGCCACCAGTCAGCCTTTGGGGTGGAAAATCGCGAGGATGGCGTCAATTTCTGGTTTGAATTGCCCTTGGCGCCAAAAACGGAATAGCTGAATGACATCGAGCCGACGCCTCTGCCTGCAAGGCAGGGGCGTTGCTGGCGAAGGGGGATTCGACATAAATATCAGAATAATCAAAAAATACTTGATGGAGATAAAGCCGAATGTTATAATTGACCCAAGCAAAAGATGCTGGGAGCAAAGTCATTCCCTCAAGCCGTATCCGTTTTATTATATTTCAGATACGGAACAAGGGGGAAGACGAAGAAGGGAGAGGTTTCCATTGAACAATGAAGACAATAGCCATCCATTGAGTCTGTGGTTTGCCATCCTCCTTTCGATAGGCCGTTTGTTTCGGCAAACCCGGTATTGACCTAGCTTAGAAGGAACAAACAGCAGGCAACAGACTCAAGCCGATTGGACCACCATGCCGGAAAGGGCAGCCATCGGAAGCCAAGCCGCGGCAAAACCATCCGAAAATGACCGGAACTCCGTTCATGACACGTCCCAATGGACTGCAAACGGAAACATCCTGCGGCAGACTCAGGTTGGGGCGGCAAGGAAACGATGGATAGGGTCCGAATCGCAGCGAGTGAAAGGGGTCGCTGTAAAAATAAATTTTTATATAGATGTTTAAGCGCATCATCATGCTTAATTGAGCAGGAATCCTATTTCCATGGGTTCCTGCTTTTCGATTGCGCGCTTGGATTCTGCGGAAAACATGATATAATAATCAAGTTGCTGGAAAAAAGCAAAGTCAAGGGCTTGACACGCCAGGCCATGTATATTAAAATCTTTATGTTATACGATTATAATGAACCCACCAGCCCCGGTGCGCGATTATAATTGACGTATGTTTTAGGAGGGAATTTTTTGTGAACACCTTCATGGCAAAACCCGCAGAAATTCAGCGCAAATGGTTTATCCTGGACGCTGAAGGCAAGACTTTGGGTGCTTTGGCTGTTGAGGCAGCCGTGCTGCTCCGCGGCAAGCATAAACCCATCTATACACCGAATGTGGATACCGGCGATTTCGTGATCGTGATCAATGCCGAAAAAATCCATTTGACCGGCAAAAAAAGAGAACAAAAAGAAATGATTACCCACTCTCGCTATCCCGGCGGCTTGAAGCGGGTCAGTTATGGCATCCTTCTTCAGACAAAGCCCGAAAAGGTGATCGAGAAGGCTGTCAAAGGCATGCTTCCCAAAAACAAACTTGGAGATCAGATGTATCGCAAGTTGAAAGTTTATAAGGGCGCAAGCCATCCCCATCAAGCACAACAACCCGAAATCTGGGAAATCAGAGGATAGTGAAAGGAGGAATTTGAAGAATGGCTAATTTAGTACAATACAGAGGAACAGGCCGTCGGAAAACCTCCGTGGCCCAAGTTCGTTTGATTCCCGGTGAAGGCAAAGTGACGATCAACCAACGGTCCCTCAACGAATACTTTGGCAAGAAGACCCTGGAAATGGTCGCCAAACAGCCCCTGGTTCTCACCAAGATGGAGGGCCGCTATGATGTGGTTGCCAACGTAAGAGGCGGCGGCATCACCGGCCAGGCTGGCGCGATCCGTTTGGGCATTGCAAGAGCTTTGCTGAAAGCTGATATCGAGATGCGTCCCGCACTGAAAAAAGCTGGTTTCCTGACACGTGACCCACGCATGAAGGAACGTAAGAAATACGGCTTAAAAGGCGCTCGTCGCGCACCCCAGTTCTCCAAACGTTAGGATTTCCGATTCATTTCAAATGGTCAAGTCCCGCAAGCGAAAGCATGCGGGACTTTTGTCTTTTAAAGCAGATCGATTATTTGCATGTTTCTTAGAAAATAGCATGGAAATAAATGTCATAAAATAATAAAATTACTAAATATGCAAAGATTTTGCAGAATGCAAATCCACGAAATAGAGCAAGATGATATGATAGTAAAATCGATGCTGATTGAGGCAGGTTAAGGATGGAGAAATTTGCAGATTTATATGGCAGGCATTATGAAAAAGTGTTCAGGTTGTGTCTGGTGCATTTGTGCAACAGCGACCAAGCCATGGACATAGCCCAGGAGGCTTTTCTGCGGGCCTTTGAGCGGTTAGAGACGTTGCGTGATGAAAACGCTTTTTTGCCATGGGTCAACACCATTGCTATGAATATCATCCGGAATTGGGCGGTGCGGGAACGCTGCCGCTGTTTGCCTTGGCCGGAGATGGCTTATGCGGATTTTGACCTATATCCTCATGCTGAGGACATGATTTCAAAACACCTCGATAGGATGGAACTGCGCAGAGCACTGATCCGTATGCCTTATTCCGCGCAGCAAGTCCTGCTGCTGCGATATTTCTACGATCTTTCAGAGAAAGAGATCGCGGCGGTGCTGGAAGTGCCGCAAGGCACCGTTAAATCAAAACTCTACCGTGCCCGGGGAATGCTTGCGGATTTGCTTGAAAAAGGAATTTCGCCTCCGCAGGACAGGAACTTTTTACCCCGAATTGTGTCTTATGATTATGAGGCACGAGAAAACAGGAGGGATTGGAGTGAGTTTTCGACGGAAAAAATACAAATATAAGCGTGCAGTAGAATATATATGCAATTATATCGACAACGAATGGCTGGATGCGATAGGAACCGATGGGACACGTTTGAGCATTCCATCGAAGTTGGTTAAATCAGAGATTTTCCCGGACGATGTTTTATGCATTTCGGTGAAACGAGACAAGGTCAAATCCGACAAACGGCACAGAGGCGAGTATTTCTGCCCGATCATTGAAGCACCGGCGCTCTTTGAAGGCATCACGCATCACAACAGGCATGCCGGCAGCATGCCTTACTGGCATCAAGCAAGACGCTCCAAGTCAAAAATCGTGGCATTTCCCAAGCCGCCGGCCTGTTTGATGGAACCAAGCCATAGCAACCCCAGCCGTATAAAAAAGCCAAAGCGTCATAAGAAATGGATTTTGCGGCGGCGACTCTATTGCATCGAATAAAGGAACAGAAACCCATAGCAGCTGAAATCCCAGCTTATGGACAACGATGAAAAAAATATTTATGCCTCATAGGGGAGAAGGCTTTCGCCGGAAGTGCGGAAGCCTTCACTTTTATGCGCATAGAATGCAAATTATGCAATAAATGCAAAAATACATCCTACATATTATCGATAATTCGCAAAAAAACTTGTATAATATTAAAATAAGACGTATAATTATAAACATTATTTCCTGACATCACCTGATCGACAGGGATAGCAAATCGATGCTAAATAGTGGTAAAATAAAAAGATAAATTAAAGGAGGAAGCTGACTATGTCAATACAAATTCTTTCAGGCGGAACCATCACGGCACCGAAAGGTTTTCTAGCCGGCGCAGCGCAGGCTGCCATTAAAAAACCTGGACGATATGACCTGACATTGATCTATTCCCCCGGCCTCTGCAGCGCGGCCGGTGTTTTCACCCGAAATAAAGTGCAGGCGGCGCCTGTTTTGATCAGCAAAGCCCATTTGGCCGGCGGCCAGTCCCATGGCGTGGTTGTGAACAGCGGTTGTGCCAATGCCTGCACAGGCGCTCAAGGTGATCAGGATGCCTTGCAGATGGCAGCGGCTGCCGGCAAAGCATTGGGCTGCCCTGCAGAGCAGATATTGGTGGCTTCCACAGGCGTCATCGGCGCTTATATGCCCATGGAACGGGTGTTGAAAGGTATCCAGGATGCGGCAGCCCAAATGTCTGCGGATTGCGGCGCATTGGCTGCCCAAGCGATCATGACAACGGACACTGTGCCCAAGGAGGTTGCTGTGCAGGTTTTGGTCGGCGGCACACCGGTGACGGTTGCGGCCATGGCCAAGGGATCGGGAATGATCCATCCGGATATGGCCACCATGCTGGGCTTTATTACGACGGATGCAGCCATCACGCCGGCCCTGCTTCAGACGACCTTGTCCAGAGCGGCGGATGCGACGTTCAATATGGTTACGGTGGACGGCGACACCAGCACCAACGACAGCTTATTCGCGTTGGCTAACGGCGAAGCCAAAAATCCGCTTCTGGCCCAGGAATGGGACGCCGGCTACGGGGATTTTGCGGAAGCCGTGGTTTACGTGTGCCGTACCTTAGCCAAAATGATCGCCAAGGACGGTGAGGGCGCCACGAAGTTCCTAGCCGTGAGGGTGGAAGGCGCCGCAACCTTGGATGATGCCCGCAGGGCGGCCAAAACGATTGCCGGCTCTTCCCTGGTGAAAGCGGCGATCTACGGAAAGGACGCCAATTGGGGACGTATGATTTGCGCTTTAGGCTATTCAGGCGCCCAGTTTGATCCAATGAAGGTGGATATGTTTCTGGGGCCGATCCAGATGATGGCTCAAGGCAGCGGCTTGATATTTGATGAAGCAGCTGCAAAAAAATATTTTGAACAGGATGAGATCCAAGCCGTGATCCAACTCCATGACGGCGACTGCAGCGCTGAGGCTTGGGGCTGCGATCTTACCCATGAATATGTTACCATCAACGCCGATTATCGAAGCTAAGGGAAGGTGGAAATCAATGTTGTCACCGCTGGAAAAAGCAGGGGTTCTAACCGAAGCGCTGCCCTATATTCAGGAATTCTACGGAAAAACCGTGGTGATCAAATACGGCGGCAATGCCATGATCGATCCCGATTTGGAAGAAATGGTCCTCAAAGACGTTATCCTAATGAAGCTGATCGGCATGAAGCCTGTCCTGGTCCACGGGGGAGGCCCCATGATCAACAAATGGCTGGACCGGCTTCAGATCAAAGCCCATTTTGTGGATGGTCTGCGGGTCACGGATGAGGCCGCGATGGAAGTCGTCGAGATGGTTTTGGCAGGCAAAGTCAACAAAAGCATTGTCAGCCGGATCCAAAATCTTGGAGGCAAAGCGGTGGGCATTTGCGGCAAGGACGGCGGACTGATCCATGCCCGACGCAAGACAAAGCCGCAGGATCTGGGCCTTGTCGGGGAAGTCGTTGAAGTCCATCCCCAGCTGGTGGAGACCCTGATCAAGGAAGATTTTATCCCGGTGGTCTCGTCAGTGGGCAGCGGAGAGGACGGCGAGAGCCTTAATATCAATGCCGACACCGTGGCCTCTGCCCTGGGCGGCGCTCTGAAGGCGCATAAACTGGTGCTTCTAACGGATGTGGAGGGTATTTTCCTCGGCTCCGGGGAAAGCAAAAGACTGGCCTCCAAGCTGCGGGCCAGCGAGATTCCCGGCCTGATCGAATCCGGCATCCTGACCGGCGGTATGATTCCCAAAGCGCTGGGTTGCCTGGAAGCCGTCAGCCAAGGTGTTGAAAACGTGCATATTATCGATGGCCGCAAACCCCATTCCCTTTTGATCGAGATTTTCACCAATGAAGGGATCGGGACCATGGTCATCAACGAGTAAAGGAGTGGTTTTATGGATAACGAAATGGTTACGACCATGGGCAATGATTATGTGATGAACACCTACCGCCGGTTGCCGATGGGGATTGCCCGGGGCAAGGGCAGCACGGTTTGGGATTGTGACGGCAATGCTTATCTTGATCTTGTGGCAGGTATTGCGGTCAACAATGTTGGCCATTGCCATCCGGCCGTTGTCAAGACCATCCAGGAACAGGCGGAACAATTGATTCACTGCTCCAACCTCTATTGGAATGAACCACAGGTCCAACTGGCAAAGCTTCTGACAGAAGTTTCCTGTGCAGACAAAGTCTTCTTTTGCAACAGCGGCGCCGAGGCCAATGAGGGCGCCTTGAAACTGGCCCGCAAATGGGCATCCAAGCGGGGGGAAACCCATCGGACCCAAATCATCACCGCCTTGAACTCCTTTCATGGGCGGACCATGGGCGCTTTAAGCGCCACAGGACAGACCCAATACCAGCAAGGCTTCGGGCCGCTGGTTCCGGATATCATTCATGTGGCTTTCAATGATCTGGCAGCGCTGGCCGCAGCCGTTGGGCCCAACACAGCCGCTGTGTTGCTGGAGACCGTCCAGGGTGAAGGCGGCGTTCTGCCAATGACGCCGGAGTACATGGCCGGTGTGGCCGCTTTAAGGGAAGATTTCGGCTTCCTGCTCATGATCGATGAAGTGCAGACAGGCTTGGGCCGGACCGGCAAACTTTTTGGACATGAGCATTTTACCGTGAAGCCCGATGTCTTCACTTTGGCCAAAGGTCTGGGCGGCGGCATGCCCATCGGCGCTTTGGCAGCCCGCGGCGCGGCAGCTGAGGTTCTGCAGCCGGGAGAACATGCCTCGACCTTTGGCGGGAACCCGCTGGCCGCCGCAACGGCGCTGGCGACGCTTACGGTCATTCTTGAGGAGAATCTATCCAGGGCCGCCCAGGAAAAGGGCGAGTACATTAAAACCAAGATCAGCCGCTGGAAACATCTGAAGGATGTGATCGTGGAAGTCCGCGGACAAGGTTTAATGATTGGGATCGAACTGGCCTGTTCCGGCAAACCCGTGGTAGAATATTGTTTAGAACACCGGGTGTTGATCAATTGCATCCACGATCAGGTTCTGCGGCTGGTGCCGCCGTTGGTCATAAGCTATGAGGAGATCGAAAAGGCGCTGGCAGTTATTAAAGAAGCCCTTGAGGCGCAACAAAATAAAGGAGGCGAAGGCATTGGATCTTAAAAAAGAAAGTATATTGCGGGGCAGGGACTATATTTCTCTAACGGATTTCAAACCGGATGAATTCCAATATCTTCTGGAACTGGCTCAGGAATTGAAGGACAAACAAAAAAAAGGCATCCCTCATCCTTTGTTGCAGGGGAAAACCCTGGCGATGATATTCCAAAAGGCCTCGACCCGGACCCGGGTCTCCTTTGAAGTTGCCATGTATCATTTAGGCGGACTGGGAATGTTTTTATCCTCCAGCGATCTGCAGATCGGACGTGGTGAACCGATCCAGGATACAGCCCGGGTTTTGGCGTCCTACTCTGAAGGGATCCTGATCCGGACGTACAGCCACAAAGAAGTCATGACCCTGGCCGAGCATTCCAAGGTACCGGTGATCAACGGTTTGACCGATGATGAACATCCCACCCAGGCCCTGGCTGATATGCTGACCATCCTTGAAGCCAAAGGCAAGCTGCAGGGCCTGAAGATGGCATATTTTGGCGACGGCAACAACGTGGCCGTGAGTCTGATCCACGCCTGCGCCTTAAGCGGCATGGAACTTGTACTAGCCTGTCCTGAAGGATATAGGCCCCCCGCCAAGGCCTTGGCTCAAGGGGAAGCTATGAAGGCAGCCGGCGCAAAGATCACAGTGGTGGACGATCCCAAGGAAGCTGCAGCCCAAGCGGATGTGCTTTATACGGACGTGTGGACCAGCATGGGCCAGGAGAAAGAATCCGCGGTTCGCCTCAAGGCCTTGTATGGCTATCAGGTGAATGAGGAATTGCTTAAGCTTGCCAAGCCTGACGCCATCGTTCTTCATTGTCTGCCTGCCCACCGGGGAGAGGAGATCACAGATTCCATTATGGAAGGTCCCCATTCCCGGATCTTCCAGGAGGCGGAAAATCGTATGCATGCCCACAAAGCGATCTTGGCAGCGTTGTTATAAAAACAGGACAGTGCCTTCATCGGCACTTAAATTAGAGAGGAGCGCATCAGCGTGAGTAAAAAAATCGTATTGGCATATTCCGGAGGACTGGATACATCCATCATCATCCCTTGGCTGAAAGAAAACGGCGGCTGGGAAGTCATCGCCATGGCGGCAGACGTCGGACAAGGGGAGGAACTGGATCCCCTGCATGAAAAAGCGGCGAAAACAGGCGCTTCAAAGCTTTACATCGAAGACCTTCGCGAGGAATTTATCACCGATTATATTTATCCGACGCTTAAAGCCGGCGCGATTTACGAACGGAAATACCTGTTGGGGACTTCCATGGCACGGCCTATTATTGCCAAACGACTGGTGGAGATCGCCCGTAAAGAAGGCGCTCAGGCCATTGCTCATGGCTGTACCGGCAAAGGCAATGACCAGGTGCGTTTTGAATTAACGGTCAAAGCGCTGGCGCCGGATCTGAAAATCGTCGCCCCCTGGCGCGTCTGGGACATCCGTTCCCGTGAACAGGAAATCGACTACGCGATGGCTCGCGGCATCGATGTGCCAGTCACCAAAGAACGTCCCTACAGCATGGACAGAAACATCTGGCATCTGAGCCATGAAGGCGCCGATCTGGAGAATCCCGGCAATGAGCCCAAGGATGATCTGCTGTTGATCAGCAAACGTCTGGAAGATGCCAAAGACACGCCGACCTATGTGGAACTACAATTTAAAAAAGGCATTCCGGTCAGCGTCAATGGTGAAGATTTGGATCCCGTGGCCCTGCTTACCCGGCTCAACGAGATCGGCGCAGAGAACGGCGTGGGGGTCATCGACCTGGTTGAAAACCGACTTGTGGGCATGAAATCCCGGGGCGTTTATGAAACGCCCGGCGGATCCATTATGTATGCCGCCCATTCTGAATTGGAGTTTTTGACTCTGGACCGCAATACCCTCCACTATAAGGATATTATCGCCCAGAAGTATGCCGAGCTGGTGTATGACGGCGTTTGGTTCCATCCTCTGCGGGAAGCTTTGGATGCTTTTGTGGATAAGACCCAGGAAACCGTTACGGGAACAGTCCGCCTGAAACTTTACAAAGGCAACATCTGCCCTGCCGGCGCATGGTCTCCCTATTCCCTCTACAGTGAAGAATTCGCCACTTTCGGCGAAGATGAGGTTTACAACCAAGCGGATGCGGAAGGCTTTATCAATCTGTTCGGCCTCCCCATGAAAGTCCGTGCACTAATGAAAGAAAAGAGTGGCTTGAAATAATGGACCAAAAAGAGAACCTGCACCTTTGGGGCGGCCGTTTCGCCAAAGAAACGGACAAGTTGGTTTTGGATTTCCATTCTTCTATCAGCTTTGACCAGCGGCTGTACAAGCAGGATATCCGGGGCAGTCAAGCCCATGCCCGTATGTTGGGGGACCAGGGGATCATCTCCCGGGAGGAAGCCGCCCGGCTGATCCGGGGGCTGGAAGACGTTCTGACGGACATTCAGCAAGGGAAGGCTGTTTTTAGCGTTGAAGCGGAAGATATCCATATGAATGTGGAGACGCTGCTGATTGCCAAAGTGGGGGACGTGGGCAAGAAAGTCCATACGGCCCGAAGCCGAAATGACCAGGTGGCGCTGGATGCCCGTATGTATGCCAAGGAAGAGATCCTCCAGTGCCAGAAGCTGTTGCTGGCGTTGATCCGGACGATGCTGGACCTGGCCCGGGACCATGCGGAATGGGTCATGCCAGGCTTTACCCATCTGCAAATCGCCCAGCCCATCACGCTGGGTCATCATCTCATGGCTTATGTAGCCATGTTCCAGAGGGATCATGGCAGGCTGGAAGATTGCCTGAAGCGGGCGGATGTGATGCCGCTGGGATCCGGTGCCCTGGCAGGGACCACCTATCCGCTGAACCGTCATCAGGTGGCGGAAGAGCTTGGCTTCTCCGCTGTCAGCGAAAATAGCCTGGACGGCGTTTCGGACCGGGATTATATGGTGGAGTTCCTTAGCGCGGCGTCCCTGATCATGGTGCATCTGTCCCGTCTTTCCGAAGAGATCATCTTGTGGGCCAGCCAGGAATGGGCATTCATCGAATTGGATGACGCTTACAGCACAGGATCCTCCATCATGCCACAGAAGAAAAATCCGGATGTGGCGGAGTTGATCCGGGGTAAAAGCGGCCGGGTCATCGGCGACCTGATGGGTACTTTGACCATGCTTAAGGGTTTGCCATTGGCGTATAACAAAGATATGCAAGAGGACAAGGAAGCCTTTTTCGATGCCATGGAAACCGTCCAGAAATGTCTTCTGGTCATGGCGCCCTTGTTGGGAACGGCGGCCTTCCGCCGGGAACGCATGCGGCAGTCGGCTGCCAAGGGCTTTTCCAATGCCACAGACCTTGCGGATTATTTAGTCGGCCGGGGCATGGCCTTCCGGGATGCCCATCACGTAGTGGGGACCTTGGTCGGGCAGTGCGCATCCAGCGGAAGAAACCTTGAGGACCTTTCCCTGGGCGAAATGGCAGCCGCCTTGCCGGAATCGCTGAAGGATGGCTTTATGTCCGCAGAAGCGGCGGAGGCCTACATCGGAGCATCGGTTTACGACGCCCTGAAGCTTGAGAATGTGGTGGGCCGGCGCATGGTATATGGCGGCACGGCGCCTGCGGAGGTTCGGGCTGCAGCGGCCAGGGCGGAAGCATGGCTTGAAGCAAGGGAAACCCTATAATCAACGAGGGCAGCGTCATATCCTGATCCACTGGATGGGCTGCTGGACAGGAAACAGCCTGAAATCGCGGCAAAGCCGGCAGGAAGGACGAGATGTATGGATGTATTTATTGAGCTAGTACCCAAGGAAAAAGAAGCTTTGGAGGCGGAGATCCAACAGATCCGGACTGAATATCCTCAAGTGAACGGATTGAACTTTCCTGACTTGCTGAGGTATTCCACCCGCAGCTGGGAATGCGCCCTGATTGGCAGACAATATTATGACCGGGTCATTCCCCATATACGAGCCATTGATTTCGATATCACCAAGCCGCTGGAAGCCATCGATAGGATTTATGCGGCCGGTTTAAAGGAAGTGCTGGTTCTCACCGGGGACCCGCCCCAGGAAATGCGCCGGATCTACCCCAACAAAAGCGTGGATCTGATCCGCCGGATCAAACACGATTATCCGGACATGAAAGTCTATGCGGCCATCGATCCGTATCGTTATGGAATGAAAGCTGAACTCGATTATGTGGAACGCAAAGAATATGCGGGTGCGGACGGCTTTTTCACTCAACCGTTTTTTGACATGCGGCTTCTGGAAATCTGGCAGGAGCAGCTTTGTACCCGAAAGATATTCTGGGGCATATCGCCGGTGGCATCGGAGAGGAACTACTGGTACTGGGTCACCAAAAACAACACTGTGTTTCCTGCCGACTTCCGGCTTGACCTGGCGTGGAACATTGAGTTCGGGCGCAAGGTCATCGACTTTGCCCGCAAAACCGATGGGTCGGTCTATATTATGCCGATCCGCACCAACGTGGGAACCTACCTGCAAGGATTATTCGAATAACAATCTGGCTTGGCTGGACGAACACGCAGGGATTAAAGGCGGATAAGGAGAAAAGATGAAATCATTTAGAATCACCGTCACTTCAGCTTTTGGGGTCGAAGGCTTGCTGCGCAAGGAAATGAATCGCTTAGGCTACGAAAAGGATTTACTGGTGGACAAGGGAGGCGTGACCTTCCGGGGAAATGTGGGCGATGTCGTCCGCTGTAATCTGTGGATCCGGCAGGGGGAACGGGTCGTTGTGGAAATGGGCCGTTTTACAGCACGGAGCTTCGAAGAGCTTTTCCAGGGCACCCTGGCTTTACCTTGGGAGGATTGGATCGGTGAGGCAGCGGCTTTTCCTGTGGCAGGAAAATCGGCCCATTCCGTCTTGTTCAGTGTTCCTGATTGCCAGGCAATCGTCAAAAAAGCCATTGTGGAGCGCCTGAAACAAAAATATAAAAAGGTGATCTGGTTTGAAGAAACCGGGCCGACGTATCAGATCGAAGTCAAAATCCTGAAAGATGTGGTCACCTTGGTGCTCGACACCAGCGGCATAGGCCTCCATAAACGGGGATACCGTAAGCTGGGTACCACCGCGCCCCTGAAGGAAACCTTGGCGGCCGTGATGTTGACCTTAAGCAATTGGCGGCCCCAATGGCAGTTGATCGATCCCTTCTGCGGCTCCGGCACGATCCCGATCGAGGCGGCCATGCGGGCTATGAATATTGCGCCGGGCCTTAAACGGGAGTTTGTCTGTGAAACCTGGCCGCAGTTTGACCCCAAAATCTGGCAGAGGGCCAGAGCCGAAGCGGAGGCCGCCATTGAAATTATCCCCGATTTGAGGATCGAAGGATACGATCTGGATGCCGAAGTTTTATCCATGGCTCGATATCATGCCAAGCTTGCCGGTGTGGAGCCTTATATTCATTTCCAGCAACGGGATGTGCGCGACCTGAAAACCTCAAAGAAATATGGCTCCATTGTAACCAATCCAATTTACGGGGAGCGGTTGGCCAATCTTGAAGAAGCGGCAGCCTTATACCGGATCATGGGGGATGTTTTCAGCAAACTAGATACTTGGTCCTTCTATATTCTTACATCACACCCGGAATTTGAATTGAACTTCGGGAAAAAGGCAACGAAAAATACAAAGCTTTTCAACGGACGTCTGGAATGCCGGCTTTATCAGTACCATGGACCCCGCCCGCCGAGGGAGCCCAGGGAAAAGACCGCGGAAGACCTGGGGGATACAGCATCTTAAGGATGTGATCCGATGAGCAAAGATTGGTTCGGCCTGATCTGGGGATTGATTTTGGGCATCACTGAATATTGGCCGGTCAGCGTCTCCGGCCATCAGCAGCTGGCCAGCGCTCTGTTTGGACTGCCGGCGATAGAGGTTCTATGGGGGATCGTACTGTTGTCAGGGACCATTGCAGGGACTGTGGTTTTGCTTTGGCATGATGTCCGGAAAATCATAACGGCACCCTTCGGCAAGCAATCGTTGCTGGCCTTGACAGGCGCTGTGCCCTTGGGGATCACAAATTGGGCCTGTGCGCCTTATATCAGACGTTGGGAGGCCAGTGGCGTGGTTTTGGCCGCCGGTTTTTTGCTGAACGGCTGTCTATTATGGTTTATCCATACCCGGAGCCGAGGGCGGCGCGGGTTGCGCCGGATCAGCATTAAAGAGTATTTGGCCCTTGGGATGCTGCAAAGCTTATCCGTTTTTCCCGGCTTATCCCGCATGGGGCTGCTCTTGTGCGGCAGCAGCATGTACAATTTGAACAGCCGAACGGCAGTCAGGGTATCCCTGCGGATCAGTCTTTTTGTTTTGCTGGGCAGGCTTTTTATGCTGGCTGATCGTTTCATTAGCGCCGGCAACACTGCAGTCTTCTTGGATGCGGGCGTATGGCGGCTGGTTGCCGGTTTTTTCACGGCGGCAGCTGTAAGCTATGGGGCAGGTCGGATGCTGCCGAAGCTGATCAACAGGGGCGCGTTGCGTATCTTCTCCGTGTACTGCTTTTTTCTGGCATGCGTTGCCTTAGGGCTGAAGATGCTAGGCAATATGGGTTAGAAAAAAGAATAAAAAATACCATGGGCAAGCGGCTGCGATGGCCGCTTGTTTTTTAATTAATATCCCCGAAATCAGGGTTGACGAATGACAGAAATATGCTAAAATAGAAAAAAATGGAAATAGAGAGGCAGTGATAACGATTCCACAAATGAAGGTGCATCTTGTATTTGCCCGGCATGATCACGGTCTTGAAGCTGAGTTGAGTGAGAATTACAGGATTTGCGGTCAGAGCAGGAACCTTGCAGAAGCATGCTTGTGGGCGGCAAGGCAAATGAAGGTGGAAGAAGGGCTGGTTGAATCTGTTGAGGCGGTCGCGTCGGAACCGGACATTCTGTTGATCAATGGACTTGAGCACTATCGCCAGGAATGGAAGCACAAACAAAATCCAGATCAGTATTTGATGGATCAACTGCTCCACATCAAACAAGCGCTGCCTTTCAGCCGATTCAAGCTGCTGCTGCCTGAAAGCAAAAACCGCGATCAGGATCTCCTGATCGATTTGATGCAAAATGATTTTTATGACTTTTGGTTTTTGGAAGGTCTTAGCAAAGGCCAGTTATCCGGTATCCTTGCCACAGACCGGAGTTTTGCAGAGGTTGAGCAGTATCTCCAGACTTTGCCTCTGCCCTTGGTCAGAAACGAAACAACCCCGGCAGCAAAGTTCTTTGACCGAAGGGCCATCTCAGAATGGAGAAACAAAAATCTAAAGGAGGTGATATTCAACAAACTGCGTCCCTTTGAGGAAGATCTGCCTTGGAAAGGCGTATCCGCAACCCCTGCTCATGATTCCTCAATATCGGCCATCGAGAAGCAGGCAATGAACGGAAGGGTGGCCGGTACAGCCGTGTTCTGGTCCGAAGAGGATTGCCTCTCGATCTATGCGGCAGCGGTTCAATTTGCTATTCTCTTGGCGGCTCAAGGACATAAGACGATTTTGGCGGAAATCCCGGGCTCAGCACCTCGGCTTGGCGCTGCGCTAGGCATCCGGCATCCTATATGGAACATTCGAAACGCGATGGCACAGTTTGCAGCAGGGCGTGAAGATTTTTATCAACAGTGCATATTCAATAATGAAAAGTATCTGTGTGACAACAGGGCGCATGACCAACATGATTTCATGCGTTGTTATCCGGAGCTTTTATTTTTTTGCCCGGACGCGGATGAGCCTATCTGGAAGGAGAAGGAGGCTGCTCAAGCGATTTGGGAACGATATCTCATTTCGTGGATGCAGTGGGCTATGTTTCGGCAAAAATTTCAATTTATCATATTCCTGGGATTTGGCCAAAGCCAATTTCAGGAGATCGTTTATCAACATATCTGTTATTGGAAAATCATTGCGGCGGCACCGTGGGCCAATGGTTTCAATAGAGCTCAGGAAATAAACGGGCTTTGGCCTGAGCAGAGCTTATTTCTGTGGAACCATGACACTGCGGTCTTAAAAAAGGAAATAAGCTCGCTTCATGGAGCAGAAAGTCTGATTATACCTCCGGAAGTATACAGTGATTTCCTCGAATTATCGTCTTTTCGCAGAAAACCGGAAAAAATCCAGGAAACCACCCGACAGTTCTTAGCGACGTTATATGGACATATGGCAGGTAGTCCGATCACAGTTGACAAGGGCTGTCTGCAGAGCCCATGGCGATTCGGGAACCGATCCAAAATGAAAGGAGAAAGAAAATGGCACTGAAGACAACGGCGATCTGGGCATGCACTGGCATGGACACAGCGGAGCTTTCCTATCGACTCGCCAAAGCAGAGTCGGAGAAGGGAAAAACCCTGGTGGTGGAATTGCCATGCCTGGGAATTCCACGATTGGGCTTCGCCGCCAATGTGATTGACCGGATACGGAATGTTGAGGCGGTCCTCATGAAAACTGAACAAAAAATACCTTTGCATTGGGAAATGATCCATTCTTTGAATGACCAGTTGGGCATCTTAACAGCCAGTGTCTTTGCAACACCGGACTCACCCATGGTTTCAAAGGTCAGTTTATCGACCCTGATCGGATTCGTCCAATGCATCAAAGACTTTGCTGAGAAAGAAAAATGCCGGCATTTGATCTTCGATTGCCAGGGGCAGCTGACCAGCCCGATGACCTTTTTTGCATTAAAAGCGGCGGATAGTGTGGTCATTCCAATCGGAAAACCTGCGGATGCAGCCTATGTATTGGCCAATGTGCGTCGATTGGTGGGGACCTTTCAATATCCAATTGAAAAATTTGTTCTGTTGGTCGAGGGAGACGCCCGTGCCGTCCGGGGGATCGCCTCGATCAAAGGGGAGGAGGGTAAGCCGATGGATGGAATGAAAATATTATCCTGTGGACAGGATCTTTTTGATCCATCCTTTCAAGGGAATGATGGAGGCGCTTCCCAAAGAACGGAAATGATCGAAAGCAGCATGGAAAAACAGCGTTTCTGGAAATTGGAACGGATCCGGCCCCGTCAGATTTGTAATGCGCCGGTTCCTCAATGTGAAGCATCTGAAAAGCTGCAGCCTCTCTATCCGCTGTAGAAAGGGGCCGAAGGGTGAATCAAAGATTTGATCCATTGGAATACATCGATTCGACGGACCATGGCAATCTTGCGGAGGCAGGTCCGGGCCATGGATTCCAACCAGTGATTTCCCGGCCTCTGCAGGAGATCATTTCACAAGTCCGGGCTTTTCTCAAGAGGGAACATGGACGAACTATGGCCGCGGCGGTGATTGACCCCACCGTACGGCAGGGGATGGAAAAGGAGATCCTTCATTACATCATGGAGCAGGGATTCAGGATACCCGGGATCCCACAAAATCAATTGTTGGCAAGGATCCAGCAGGAGATCCTCTACTTCGGGCCGATACAGTCCGCTTTGGATGATGCGGATGTGACGAACATCGACATCAATCATTACAGTGAGGTTAACATCGAACGGTTGGGGGAAGAAGAATTCCACCCTGAGATGCGTTTCCAGGATGAAGCTCATTTGGAAGTGGTCATCAATAAAATGCTGATGGCTGATGGGAAAGCGTTGACGGCCAATGAACCCCATGTAGACAGTCTTTTTGAGAAATTTCGTATCTGCGCAGTCCTTGGAACCGCCAGGGGCGGCATTGCAACGGAAGGAACCTGCGCTTCCATCCGAAAATTTTCCGAGGAAACATTGACGCCGGAGGACCTGGTTCGGTCCGGAACCATGAGCAAGGAAATGGACGAGTTCTTCAGACAGATTTTGCCTTGGTGTAACTGTATTATTGCCGGGGCGACCAATTCAGGGAAAACGACAACTTTGATGGCCCTTCCACTGTATTTTGATACCGATACACGAATTATTACAATCGAGGACAGTCCGGAAATGATGCTGCGGCGACGCAGCTGCTACCGGGATTATCATAATATCGTTGCGTTGCAGACCAAAGATCACGAAAACAAAGAGAAACGGTTTGATATCGCAAGACTGACCAAGGTTTCCCTGCGTATGCGGCCAGTCAAAATACTGATTGGTGAAGTAAGGGATGCCCAGGCTTGCCGACAGGCTCACGAAAGCATGAATACAGGGCATAGCACTTATTTTACGATCCATGCCAGTTCAGCCCGGAATGCGGCAGTCCGTGTGATTCAATTAGCCGGCGACGGGTACAATGATGAAGTGATTGCAAGCCAGTTGGCGGATACAGTGGACCTAATCATTTTCCAGCAAAAGCTATGTAAAAGCAGAGTCATTACCGAGGTGGCCGAACTGATCGGATTTGAAGGGGCGCGGCGTCCTCTCTGCCGGACCCTGTTTCAATTTGAACAGAGGGGGACCGATTCTGAAGGCTTCGTTGTCGGAATCCATCGGCGGACCGCGGGAATATCGGGGTCCTTGGCAGAAAAACTGGCGCAGGCTATGGTTCCATGCCAGCAAATATTGCATTGGGCCAGCCCGCCGGAAAGAACGGAGCCTTATGTCACCGGCCTGGGAGGCAGCGGATGATCACTTCTTTGATTTCTGCAAGTTTGCTGACCTTTTGGTGTGCTTTGTCCTATCATATTTATTGCGCTGCAGCAAGTCGTAAGAATGGCTTTTTTGGCAAACGCTATGTCAGAGATTATTGGGAGGACCGGCTTGACAGAATCCGGAGGGAGGCTGCTTGCGCAGGGGTTCAATGGAAAACCAGTCACACACTTCTCTTATGGTTCTGCAGTCTGTTGTCGGCCGGCCTGCTGTTTGTCCTGACCCACAATGAACTGCTGTTTTTGTCCAGTTGGGTTTTGATCGGTATATTACCCAGTGTATTGATTCAGGTAAAGCACGGCAATCAACGAATCCGTTTACTTGAAGACCTTGTGGCCTGTTTGAGACAGATTATAGCCAGAATCCCTGACCAGGGAGGCTTGATCAAAGCCATGGAACTGACCTTGCAGAGCGGGATGGACACCCAGATGGAACCAATGCTTCGTGGTGTGATCCAGGAGATCGGGCTTGGCAATGGTATGGCGGAGGCCCTCAAGTTGTGGAAACATCAGATCCAAATGCGTAAGTTCGATAAAATGGCAGACACCTTGCTGCAGGCGCACGCTGAAGGATGGAGTCCACCGGCGATGAAGGCGCTCAACAAAGCGATTCAGATCATGGAAGCCGACTTAAAGGCAATTCGGATGGCCCGGCAAAAAGGCCGACAGCGCAAACGACAGTTGTTTTCAATGATATTGACCGCATGGAGCTTTCCTGTGATCCTTTCTCTGCTGCATGTAGGGGAAGGCAATATATTCAAAGATTCCCCAGCTGGTAAGTTTTTGATATTTGCATATGTGATCGGCACAATGTTAACGATCGTGAAAGGCAATGAATATCTTTCTCTGAATGTCGATGAATTATAAAAACGTTCCGAACCCATTGAAACATGAAAGGATGGCGTCAATGTATGAAATGCTGATCCCGTATTTCGTGCCGATGTTATGGGCGGGCTTCAGCACAGCGGCCGTTTTGACCGGCTGGGACGATTTCGAAACGAGACGGCAGGCCTATCGATTCGTAAAGCTGGCGGCGATGACAGAAAAGGAGTTTAGTCGACGCAAATCGAGGGACAGCAGGGGTTTGCATCGAATCGTCGGAGGATTGAATCAAAGCTTGGACTTCTTTACCTCCGAAGAAAAACTGGGGTTTTCTATGAATCGTATGCTTCAGATGATGGGAAGCTCTCTGACAAGAGAGGATGTTTTTTCCCAGGGTCTGTTTCAAGGCCTTGTGGGGGCGATCCCTTTGCTGTCAGTGCCTGTCCTTACGGAGCAGTGGGGCTGGATCGTCCTGTATCCGGTGTTTTCCGCAGGGATCCTGTACCGGTCTTTCCGTCGAATTCGGCTGGATTTTAATTTATGGCAGCAACAACTGGTCAGAGATATTCCAGAAGTCATCGATCATTTGCGCATCAGCTTTGCTGCTGGCAGAAACTATCTTTCCGCATTGTCGCAGGCTGGCGGCGGCAGCGGTCCGGCCATGGGACAAGCTTTGGAACAGCTGGTTCATGACATCCATACTGTGGGTTCGGCGGAAGCTTTGAGGCTATTTTCGGCCAGCTTTGATTTGCCGATCATGAGCAAGCTGGCGGCTGCGATCCGATTGGCAATTGAAAGTGGGCATGAGGCAGCCGAATCCTATTTCACGAACATTGAAGATGAGATTTTGTTATTGAGGCAGGAAGCTGCAGAAGCTTTAACCAGAGCAAAGCCAGAAAAAATATACCAATTATATGTTCTTTTGTTTGGCTTGGCATTGGCCGCCTTGGGCTTAAAATGCTTCGAAATCTTCAATCTGGTCAGTAAATTGTTAATTTAGTCAAGAAAAATCCACAGTGGAATTAAATAAAAAATAGGAGGTTTTGATCATGGATCAAATATACACACAATGGAGACTGTATGAAATGAAGCTTGAGGGTGCGTGCAGAACGATCATAAGGAACTTTTGGAGAGATCAGAGGGGAGATTTGGTAGGATCCTTGGGATGGATGGCCATTACTGCGCTTTTATTGGTTGCGGTCAGTACAGTGCTTAATGGGAAAATGACCGGATTAGCTGAGAGCATTTTCGCAAAGCTGGAGAGCTTATTGATATGAAGCGGCGCCTAAAAGGGCTTAGGGCATCCCAGCAAGGCGAAGGCATGCTCGTCGGTCTTTATAGTGTTTTGGTGATCACAGTCATTTTGTTTATGGGCATCGAGGCTGCCGGATATAGTGTAACAATATGGAAACTGCGTCAAGTCTGCAGTGAAACCCTGAACCTCATGAAAATTGAGAATGGGCTGAATCACGAAATTGAGGCCAGTTTTCAGGCATTGTCCGAGGACTATGGTTTGCAAGCCTATACCTTCAAACTGACAGGAACCCCCTGTTTCGTCCAACGGGGAGACCTGTTAGAATTGGAGGCTGTCAGCAGCTATCCTTTGCAATGTGTCCGGCCCTTTGGAAACCAGTTCGAGGTCCCCCTATATATCAAAGTGCGGGGATTGGCGCAAACTTTCATGAGGGATGGATAGAACATGCGGATTTTTGTTTGGATGTGGCTGATGTTTCTGGTTCTATGCTTGATTTTGGATGGGTCGACAATTTGGGCGGTTCGAGAGCAAATGCGGCAAAACCTGGAATTGGCGCTGGATGCTGGTTTGGTGGCAGGAATTTCTGAAGAAGATCTGGTTCATGGATGCATCGTTGTCGATGCAGAGAAAATTGAGCGAACCGCCCGCCAGCTGATGATGGAGAATATGGCATCAGAGCTCCGAAATTCGCTTGAGTTCAATGTTATCCTGGACCAGGATGGCAATTGCTCCAAGCTGGCGGCCTGGGCCAGTGTCCGGATCCCTTTGATTTTGACCCGCCTGGCCGGAATTGATAACAAGCCGATGACAGTAAGAAAAAAGGGAGCGTACCAAAGTCTGTACAAATAGGTCAGCGAACTGAAAACAGAAACGCTGCAGTGAAGTCGAGGAGGTTGAGGGATGCGAGGCGGTTTGAAAAGCATTTGGTATCAAGGTCCGGTATTTCGTGCCTTTATGATCGGTTTGATTTTTTGTTTAATCTTCGGAATAACCTACCGTCTCAATCAGACGTATCTGCAGAAGGTATCCGAGACAGCCCCCGTGGTGGCAGCCCGGCGGACGTTGTCCCCGGGGACATTGCTGACAGTCGAAGACCTTATCGTAACAGAACGGCCCTTGGCTGGATTGGGGGATGACTATTGTCGGGATATTTCCGCGCTTTTTGAAACAGGGGAATGGTATACGGATACCATTGGATTGGGAAAAGGCGATGTGTTGCGCCCCAGTCGTTTAGTCAAGGAGTCTGTCACTGAGGAATCTCTTCTCCAGCGATTAAGCAAGGAGCAAAAATGCTTGATCGCAGTGGAAACGGATTTAGTTCGAAGCTGCGGCAATTGGCTGGCTCCGGGAACCCGGGTCGACGGATGGGTCTATATCAGCGGAAAAGATGGCTTCGACACGGTACCAGAGCAAGTGATTGGCCCCTTGGAAGATCCTTGCCTTAGCAATTTGCTGATCGTGGATAAGAAAAATAAAAATGCCATGCCCCTCGAGTCGCTGAATGACGAAGCGATCAAAGATCCTTTACCAGTGGTGTTGACGTTGATGGTTGAACAGAACGACGAAGAAAGGATCCGGGCACTTGTACGTTACAATGAGATCGGCAAGATATACTTTTCACCTAAATCGCTGGAAAAATAGTAAGCACTGGGAGGTGTTCCATGGCTCTCGGGCCTATACAATTTTATTGCAATACCGCGGTGGCCCTGATTTGCGGGATAGCCCTATGGACCGACTGCAGCAGCCGACGTATCTCAAACCGTTTGATCCTTATCGGCTTGATTTGTACCGGAGCGGTTGTGTTGATTGAAGTGTATTTTAAGGGAGACTGGCAGAATGCAGGGGGCAGACTGGCCGCCGGCGGATTCGCTTCATTGCTGCACGGAATCCCCTATGTTTCAGGACAAATGGGCGCCGGTGACCTGAAGCTGGCGATGGTGATGGGTTTGCTGCTGGGCTGGGACGCATGGAATGCCTATATGGGTTATTACGGTCTGGTTTTAGGGATGGTTGCCCTGATTTTGTGTTTGGTCCCGGCAAAACACAAGCCGTCGTCTCTTCCCCTGGCCTTATTTATGGGGATCGCTTTCTATCTCTGTTTGTTGAATGATATGGGATTGTGATATAATATTTGTCGTACCGGCGAGGTTGATTTCAAACAAAGTGTCCGCATCCTGGTGCGCAAATCATACATAGAGGCAGCAAATGGCAGCCAAGAGAGGATGAGTTTTTTGAAGTATATTGTGGTTTTGGCTGATGGCATGGCAGATTATCCCGTTGCACAGCTGGGCAATAAGACCCCGCTGCAGGCAGCGGCAACGCCTTGCATCGATCGATTGGCACGGCTGGGCACCATTGGCCTTGTACAGACGGTTCCCCTGGGAATGAGCCCGGGAAGCGATACAGCCAATCTTTCCGTGATGGGCTATAATCCCCGTCAATACTATACCGGGCGGTCCCCCTTTGAAGCCTGCAGCATCGGCATCCCGATGACTGACGAAGACGTTTCCTTTCGCTGTAATCTGGTAACGGTGACCGAAGACGAACCCTATGAAGAAAAAACCATATTGGACCATAGCAGCGGCGAGATCAGTTCTGAAGAAGCGGCAGAATTGATTGCCGCGATCCAGGAAAAACTCGGCCGGCCGGGCATGACTTTTTTTCCCGGCATCAGCTACCGCCATATTTTACTTTGGGAAAAGGGCCCCTGGGATTTTGAGATGGTGCCGCCTCACGACATTTTAGGCAAAAAAATAGGGCCTTATCAACCGAAAGGGCCCTACGGCAATATGTTCGAGACGATGATGCGGGAAAGCTACGGGATCCTGAATGAACATCCGGTGAATCTTAGACGGAAGGCCCGAGGACTGAATCCGGGCAACTTGATTTGGCTTTGGGGAGAAGGCAAAAAACCGGCAATCCAAAGTTTCAAGGAAAAGTATGGACTGGATGGGGCTGTGATTTCTGCTGTTGACCTGATTAAAGGACTTGGCCTTTGCGCCGGCATGGAATCCATCGATGTGGACGGTGTGACGGGGACCTATGAAACCAATTATGAAGGAAAAACCAAAGCGGCTTTGGATGCGCTGAAGCGCGGCAAAGATTTTGTCTATGTCCACCTGGAAGGGCCGGATGAATGCGGGCATCGGGCAGAGATCGAAAATAAAGTCACAGCCATCGAGCGGATCGACCGTTGGGTGGTTCAGCCCCTTGTGGAGGCTTTAGATGCCCAGGGAGAGGATTATCGGCTGATGGTGCTGCCGGATCATGCAACACCGCTGGCTGTAAGGACCCACACCATGGACCCTATTCCCTTTTTGATCTATGATAGTCGTCGAACTGCGGAAGCTGACCAGATCTATGACGAGGATGGGGCAAAACGAACCGGGGTATTCGTCGGGGAAGGTTATACATTGATGGATCGATTCTTAAAAGGAGATGGCAATAATGAATGAATTTGTTCAGAAACACCAAGAGATTCTAGGAAAAAAGACCGTTGAGGCGCTTAAAAAGAACCGGTTTGACGCAATGTACTGCGATTCTCTTGCAGATGCCCGGGAAAAGCTGATGGCGATGATCCCCGATGGGGCATCCATCGGTTTCGGAGGCTCCATGACCATCAAAGGGATGGACGTTCAGAAAGAATTGAAGGACCGGGGCTGCACGGTTTATGATCATAATGCAGTCAGCGATCCGGCAGAAAAGGACATGATCTGTCGTCAGCAGCTGACCAGTGATGTTTTTCTTTCCGGCTGCAACGCAATCACCTGCGATGGTAAATTATACAATGTGGATGGCACGGGCAACCGGGTCGCAGCCATGATTTTTGGCCCGAAGCAAGTGATTCTGGTGGCAGGGATGAACAAAGTTGTACCTGATCTTAAAGCAGCAGAAGAGCGGGTAAAATTTATCGCCGCGCCCACCAACAGCCTTCGTGTCAATCCGACGATCCCCTGCACACAGACAGGCTATTGCATCGACTGCAATCATGAGAAACGGATCTGCAACGCAGCCGTGGTATTGCATCGGCAGCCTCCCAAAAGCCGCATCACCGTGCTGCTGGTGGGAGAGAACTGCGGATTTTAATTTCTAAAAAAATACCCGGAAAAGCAGGCGTATAATGAACGAACAGCAAAATGTTAAAACCCAAGTGAATCAGGCTGCCCAGAGCAAAAAGGCTTGGGATCGGGCATATTTGAGAAACGGCATATACTGCCTGATCGTTTTGCTGATCCTTGCTCTGAGCGCTGTGCCCTTGGCAGGATGTCAGGGGCAAAGTGTCCAGGCAGAAACCGGCACCGTATCGATGGCCCAGGCGCAGGCTCCGCCCTCGGAAACCGAGGATCAGGTCCCGGATCCAAAACCCGATGAAATATTGACCATCCTTGCAGTGGGCGACATTATGATGCATGACACGATGCTTCAAGCCGGTTGGCGTGCATCCACCAAGGATTACGATTTTGCCTCGATGTTCGAACAGGTGGCGCCCATTTTACAGAGAGGGGATCTGGTCATTGGCAATCTGGAGGTCCCCCTGGCAGGAGAAGCCCAAAAGTACAGCGGATATCCTATGTTCAATGCACCGGAGATCCTGGCAAAAAACCTGAAGGATGCCGGCTTTGATATGGTGAGCACGGCCAATAATCATTGCCTGGACAGGCGATACAGCGGCCTGGTCAGCACCTTGGACCATTTGGATGCGGTGGGGCTTCTTCATGCCGGTACCTGCCGCAATCCGGAGGACCAAGCCAAGGTGACGTCCATGACCGTGAAAGGTCTGAAAATCGCGCTGATCAGTGGGACCTATGGCACCAATGGCGTGGTTTTGCCAGAGGGGAAAGGCTATGCGGTCAATCATCTTGACCAGGATCTTTTGCTGGAACAGATCGCTGCTGCAAAAAAAGAGGGCGCTCAGTATATCATCGCCATGCTGCATTGGGGGCAGGAATATCAGCCGACCCCCAATGAGGCCCAAAAGACCCTGGCCAATGCCTTGTTTGCGGGCGGCGCGGATCTGATTTTAGGAAGCCACCCCCATGTTTTGCAGTTGGGCGAGACCGTGAAGGAGTCTGTGGATGTGACAGTCACGATGCCGGCTGCCTCCGTCAAGGAAGATCCAATGCAAGGAAAACAGACCAAGTTCGTTATGTATTCCTTGGGAAATTTTATTTCCAGCCAAAAGGGCTTGGAACGTCTGAGCAGCCTGATATTAAATATCACACTTAAAGTCGATGGGACAACAGGAGCCCCCTCTTTCGAGGGAGCCTCCTATATCCCGTTGTATACGCAGAAGAAAGACAGGAACGGGCGCTATCATTTTGTTGTATGGCCGATTGAGCTGGCCCTGGATGCGGCTAAAAAGCCAAACAATCCCTTCAGTGCCGAAGATGCAGCGGCGCTTAAGAAGGCTTGGGAACATGTCAAGGTTTCCCAGCCTTCCATGGTCTGGGAGCCGGTTAACGCATTGCTTTCAGAAGATTTGCCATCTCAATAGCGGTCACGGCGGCATCGAAGCCTTTGTTTCCGGCTTTCGTACCGGCGCGTTCAATGGCTTGTTCGATGCTGTCTGTGGTCAAAACCCCGAAGGCGACAGGCACATTGCTTTGCATGGAAAGGGACGCAACGCCTTTGGACACTTCAGCACAGACATAATCAAAATGAGGCGTGGCGCCGCGGATCACCGCGCCCAGGCAGATGACCGCATCATATTTACCGCTTTCGACCATGACCTTGGCCGCCAGAGGTAGTTCGAAAGCGCCGGGGACCCACACCAGGTCAATATCATGGGTGCTGACGCCGTGACGTTCCAGACCATCCTGGGCACCGCCAATCAATTTAGAAACAATAAATTCGTTGAACCGGGCCGCGGCGATGCCGATCTTCAATTGATCAGCGATCAGATTTCCTTGAATGATGTTCATAATTTTTCCTCCCTATATTTGAAAATTTATTGGACCGGATAATCAAGCAGGTGATGCATTTTCACTTGCTTTGTTTTTAAGTAGAACTCATTTTCCAGGTTGCATTCCATCTGGATCGGGACCCGTTCAACAATTTCCAGGCCATAACCTTCCAAACCACGGATTTTCTTGGGATTATTGGTCATGAGACGAAGCCGTCGAGCCCCTAAAGAATTCAGGATCTGGGCGCCGATTCCATACTCACGCAGATCTTCAGGAAAGCCCAAGGCGATATTGGCTTCCACGGTATCCATCCCCTGGTCCTGGAGCGCATAAGCCTTCAGTTTGTTGATCAATCCGATGCCGCGGCCTTCTTGCCGCATATAAAGAAGGATCCCTCGGCCTTCCTTGGCGATTTGGCACATGGCTGCGGCATATTGCTCGCCGCAGTCGCAGCGAAGGGAGCCTAAAGCATCACCTGTCAGACATTCAGAATGGACTCTGGTGAGGACCGGCGTTTCGCTGTCGATGTCCCCCATCACTAAGGCCACATGATGTTCACCGTTAAGTTTGTTCTGAAAGCCATGGATCATAAAATCGCCATACTTTGTTGGCATTTTTGCCACTGCGACACATTCGACGAGACAATCCTGCTTGCTGCGGTAAGCCACCAGGTCGGCGATGGTTATGATCTTCAAACCGTACTTTTCTGCAAAATCCATTAATTCCGGGGTTCTGGCCATTTCGCCGTCTTCCCGCATGATTTCACAGATCACACCGGCGGGCTTTAGTCCGGCCAAACGTGCCATGTCCACTGCGGCTTCAGTGTGGCCGGTGCGTCGTAGAACGCCTCCTTCACGGGCTATCAAGGGGAAAACATGCCCTGGCCGGCGGAAATCTGCAGGTTTTGCTTCAGGATCCAGGACTTTTTGTATGGTATGGGCGCGTTCGAAAGCGGAAATTCCGGTGGAGCAGTTCACATGATCAATGGACACGGTAAAAGCGGTTGCATGGTTATCGGTATTTCGTTCCACCATAACACCGACCTCAAGATTATTGAGGATTTCCGCGGCTACCGGCATGCATATCAAGCCCCGGGCATGGCGGGCCATGAAATTGATGGCTTCAGGGGTTGCCATATCAGCGGCCATGATCAGATCGCCTTCATTTTCGCGATCCGGATCATCAATCACGACAACCATTTGCCCTGCCTTGATGGCTTCGATGGCTTCAGGGATGGTATCAAAATTTTTCATGGTATCGTCTCCTTTGAATTATCGATAAGAACTTGCCGGCCCATCGGTTAGAAGAAGCCGTTTTCCCTTAAGAAGTCCATTGAAAGACTATCTTTTTTGGAGGGGTCGGGAGAAGAGAAGCCCAGAAGTTTTTCGACATACTTGCCGATGACATCGCATTCAAGATTGACCTGATCGCCGGGTTTTTGCTGAAGCAGCGTGGTCTCGGCACCCGTATGAGGGATGATCGACACTTTGAAGCTTTCGGGATCTACCTCCGCGACGGTGAGACTGACACCGTCAATGGCGATGGAGCCTTTCTTGATAACGTAACGAAGGATTTCCTGCGGTGCGTTGATCGAAAGCCAGACGGCATTGTCTTCTCTTTCCATATGGGCAATGACGCCGGTACCATCGATATGGCCGCTGACGATATGGCCTCCCAGGCGTGTGTCCGGCCGAAGGGACCGTTCCAAATTGACCGGGCTGCCTGCCTGCAGAGCCTGCATTTTGCTGCAGCGCAGCGTTTCAGCCATAACATCCGCTTCAAAAGCATTTGAGGCAAGGTGGGTGATGGTCAGGCATATCCCGCTGGTGCAGATGCTGTCGCCGATTTTTGATCCTTCAAGGACCCGGCGGGCACTGATGGTGATATGCAGCCCCTTGGCACTTTTTTGAATCTGCCGAAGGGAGCCCACTTCTTCAACAATGCCTGTAAACATCGGTCATCATCTCCTTCCAATAAGCTATGATTTTAATATCTTCGTCATAACGTTCGATACGATCGATGGTGAGCCGGGGCGCTTTCGATAAATCGGATATTCCGGGACCGCCGATGGGGGTCTTGGCGTTTGCGCCTCCAATCAACAGGGGGGCAATGTAGGCAATCACCTTTTGGACGATCCCTTGTTCAAGGGCTGCGCCATTCAGGGTGGATCCACCTTCCAGAAGAAGGCTGTCAATGCCAGCGCAGCCTAGCTGTTCCATCAGATCGGTCAAATCCACCTTGCCGTCCCGCTGCCGGCAAATCAGCACCTTAGCCCCCAATTGTTCGAGGACCCGGCGTTTTTCGGAAGGGCTTTGATCGGTGGTCGCCAGGTATGTGGGATTATCTGCCTGATTTTGCAGGACGGCCGCATCCAAAGGGATTCGCAGTTTGCTGTCAGCGATGATGCGGATGGGGTTTTCGCTGCCCTCCAAGCGGCAGGTAAGGCGGGGATCATCGCAAAGGATGGTCTCAACGCCCACCATGATGGCTGTGTACTGGGCGCGCAGGGCCTGAACATCAGCTCTGGCCGCCTCTCCGGTGATCCATTGGGATTGACCGGAGACTGTGGCAATCTTTCCATCCAGGCTCATGGCGGTTTTCATGACAACATAAGGATGTTTGGCGGTAATGTAGTGAAAAAATACTTCGTTGAGTTTCCTACATTCTGGTTCTAAAACCCCAACGGAGACATTAATACCGGCATCCTGCATTTTACGGATGCCCCGGCCGGCAACCAGAGGATTTGGATCCAAGCTGCCTACCACGGCGCGGGCAATGCCTTTTTCGATGAGGAGATCGGCGCAGGGCGGTGTCCTGCCCTGGTGCGAGCATGGTTCCAAGGTCACATAGATCGTTGCGCCGGAAACATCTTCCGAAGCGGCAGCGATGGCGTTGACTTCGGCATGGGCTTCGCCGCATTTTTTATGGTATCCTTCACCGATGATGCGATGGTCCTTGACCAGGACAGCCCCGACCATGGGATTCGGATGTACGCGGCCGATGCCTTTCTGCGCCAGCTCCAAGGCTCGTTGCATATATAAAGCGTCCATTTTGATCTCCTTTCCAAACAAAAAGAACCTGAGCAGATCGCACAGGTTCAGGGCTTCTCCGGCGAAGGGAAAAAGCAATCGCAAAAAATAAAAAATGCTCTGAAATATTACTATTTCAGAGCCAATGCTTTTAACCAACGTTAGAAACATGTCTTCTTTCATCCAGACTATACTGTCGGCTTCGGAATCTCACCGAATCATACCTTGCGGCTCGTGGGCTATACCACCGGTGGGGAATCACACCCCGCCCTGAAGAACGATTCAATATTTAATTTATCTATCATGCTACTACCGGCCAATCCTTTTGTCAAGCGTTACCATGGACTCATCTTCTATATAATATAAAGAAGACTGGTCAGCAGCAGACGGTGGGGGAGAAAGTCTGAAGGGAAACCTGCCCAGTGGCAGGTGGCCCCGATGTCGATGCCGATGGCCTCCATGGAAGGACGGGCAAGTTCCGGATGGGCACAATGAGCTTCTCCAAGCCTTGCTTTACATGGATCGCACAATTTGCAGGCGCCGCCTCCGGCACTGAAAGCAAAGGGAAAACCGAGACGGAAGGCCTGTTGTTCCAGTCGTGACAAATGCTTCAGGTTTTGGCAGGACATGGTTTTAAAGCGTTGGTCGATGAGATCGGCCGTGAGGCCGGCAGGCAAATCCGATTCATCCTGCACCAGCAGCGCGATGCGGAACTTGCCACATACCTCCCGGTATTCTTCAACAGCTGGCAGTCGGGGAGGGCACATAAAATTTTGCCCATAATGTGTGCATGTGTTCTGAAGGCATTTCATCCGCGTCCGGGAATCAAAAACCACATCCTGGGTCCAAATCAAATGGGCACGTCGATATCCCATTTGAACAGCGGCGTCTGCCAAGGTCAAGCAGCCCTGTAGGGCTTCCTGTGTCGACTGGGTCATTGGGCTGACTCCTCTCTCTGAATGTCATTATAGTACCATTTCATATGTTCGCTGTTGCCGGGAGATTTCCTGTAATGATAATATAATGAAAAGCATGAATTTCGTAAGGAGAACGATATGAACATACCAAACATTGACCCTGCTGAAAAAGTCAACAAAGAAACCTGGGGGGACAGGATCCAGGTGAATATACGCCGCTTGCTGAAACGTTTGCCGATCGGGGCACGGGTTTTTAAGTCGACGCTGGCCCTGGTGGTTTCCATGCTCCTGGGTGAGCTGCTGGGTATCGGTTCAATTTTTACATCATCCTCCGCGCTTTGGGGCATGCAGCCCACCATGGGGGAATCGATTTCCGGTGCCCGTAAGATGCTGAGGATGCAGTTTCTTTCGTTTATACCTACGTTTCTGTTAGGTTTGACCATCGGCCCGAATCTGGTTTCAATTTCGATCGCAGTTTTGATGATTTTCCAGATGGGCATCAAATTCAAGATGACAGGCCAGGTCACCATCGGTATCGCTTCAGCGATATTCATCTTATCGTCTCCCACCTCAACCTTTCTTCGACAGGCGACCTTACGTTCTATCGGCGTATTGATCGGCCTGATCGTCGCGATTTTGATCAACCGTTTCATTGCACCGCCAAGGTATCGGGATTCAATGGTGCTGCAGGGGATCGCATTGAATCGGCTGCTGATGTCAAATTTCCGAAAGGCCGTTGAGGCTTATATGCAGGAAACGCCTTTGTCTGCAGCCGATTGCCAGGCCGCTGAAGAAGTTATGCATAAGGAAATCGCAAAGTTTGACAAGCTTTATAATCATTATAAAACAGAGCAAGGCATCGTTTGGGAAGACGAGGGAGGAGCCGAAGAAAAACAGAATCTTGAACATATATTTTTCGGTGAATATCGGGACTATTGCCACGACTTGATGATGCGAACCAAAGAAAACTGGTCTTTGACCCAGGAAAAAGAACGCAGGCTGAGACGCTGGAAAGAAGAAGTTCCCACAGCCTTGGATCAGAGCATTTCCCGGATGGTGGGAGAAGCCCTGAATCGTATGGAAGAATGCAATGATGAATTGATGCGCAAAATAACAGGGGGGCCGCCATTGCCCTTTGAAAATCCGCATGTCTGGAAAGAAATGGACAAATTGCTTCTGCAATGGCATTCGGATTCCGGGCAAAGCCGCCATGACCTGCATCATCTGGTGGAAATCTCTCTGGTCATCTATCGGATTCGATGGTCCCTGAAAAATGTGTTGGATCTTCTCATCATGGAGCCTTGCCAAATGGCAGTGGTTTCGCCGAAAGAAGCAGAAAAGGGTTCCTTACAAGCTCAAAAAAATTAAAAAAATTTTAAAACAGCTTTCTAATCGTAAAAATCATGATACAATGGCTCTGTAAATTTCCGAAGGAAGTGATTGGCGTTTGTTTCAAAACGAAATCAAAGATGCTTATCATGATTGCGTTCAGGACCTGATCCACCAACCGGTGGTTCGATCCATGGATCAATATATACAGCATGGGGATGTGGACTGCTTCGAGCATAGCTTGTTTGTATCATATTACAGTTTTCTGATTTGCAGAAAGCTGGGGCTGGATACCCGATCCGCTGCAAGGGGGGGCTTGCTGCATGACTTTTTTCTTTATGATTGGCATGAAAAAAGCGGCCGCAAAGGGCTGCACGGATTTACCCACCCTAAGACGGCCTTGGAAAACGCCCGCCGTCATTTTGAATTAAATGAAACTGAGCAAAACATTATCAGGACCCACATGTGGCCCTTAGGCCTGCCTGTTCCGCTTTACCCTGAGGCATGGGTGGTCTGGATGGTGGATAAATGCTGTACCTTCGCGGAAGTGGCCGGCTGGTGCCGCACCTTGTACCGCCCGCATCCATTGGTTCCAATCATGAATCCTGTCAAGGGGCGCTGATTTTTTGACCAGACAACATGGCACAGGCTTAGCGATGATTTAAATATCGCAAAGCCTGTGTTTCGTTTTAAGGACATTCAAGCACTGATGTTCAGATATGTACTGAAAATTTCGAGAATTCCCCCTCTCTTATGAAAGAAATGTCTTTTTATATGATGCCGGTTGGTGTAAAATAAATAATTATTATTAATTGGAGGGCGGGACTGCTCAGACCCTCTCTCCGCAGGTCCAATTGTGAGCAGGAAGTGGGATGCATCCAAAATGAAACCAATACACAAATCAAAAAAGTTAGATAAGGTACATTATGAAATCCGCGGCCCGATACTTGATGAAGCAAACCTGATGCGGGACAAAGGCATCGATATCCTGCAGCTGAACCTGGGTAACCCGGCGCCTTTCGGCGTTATGGCACCGGATGAGATCATTCACGACATGAAATTAAATATTCAAGACGCTCAAGGATATTGCGATTCCAAGGGTTTGTTCGCAGCACGCAAGGCCATCATGCAATACTGCCAAATTAAAAATATTCCCAATGTATCCATTGACGAGATATGGGTCGGCAACGGCGTCAGCGAGATGATCGCTATGTGCCTCCAGGCCTTGCTGGATAATGGGGATGAGATCCTTGTGCCTATGCCGGACTATCCGCTATGGACCGCTTCGGTCACCTTGGCAGGCGGTGAGCCAGTCCATTATGTATGCGATGAAAAAGCCAATTGGTATCCGGATATCGATGATATCCGCAGTAAAATCACAGACCGTACCAGAGGGATTGTTGTGATCAACCCTAACAATCCCACCGGGGTCCTTTATTCGGATGATCTGCTTAAGGAAATCGTCGAAGTCGCCCGGCAGCATGACCTGATCATCTTTGCGGATGAGATTTATGACCGCCTGGTTTTTGACGGCCTGAAGCACACCGCCCTCGGCTCCCTGGCGCCTGACCTATTGGTCGTCAACCTCAACGGTTTGTCGAAATCCCATCGGATCTGCGGTTTCCGCAGCGGCTGGCTGGCCTTGAGCGGCGACAAATCCGGGGCCCAGGAATACATTGAAGCCCTCAATTTACTATCCTCGCTGAGACTTTGTGCCAATGTTCCTTCCCAATTCGTGATCCAGACGGCACTTGGGGGGTATCAAAGCGCCACGGAGCTGATTAGCCCCGGCGGCCGTCTGTATGAACAAAGGGAATGCGTCTGCAATGCATTGTCAAAAATTCCCGGCATCTCTTTCGTGAAACCGCAGGCAGCATTCTATATTTTCCCGAAAATCGACACAGCCCTTTACGGCATCAAGAGCGACGTTCAATTTGCCCTTGATTTCCTTAGGAAAGAGCATGTACTGATCGTCCAGGGCAGCGGCTTCAACTGGCCCGAACCGGATCATTTCCGGCTTGTTTTCCTTGCGCCATGTGAAGACCTGAATCGGGGTCTGGGCCGCATGAAACGATTCCTGGAGACCTACCGCCAAAGCTAGGCTGCATGACCCGGTGGCGCCACCGCGCTGCGGCAGTCCTTGACGTAAAATGACGGGTTCCGTATAATAACACTGTGCCGAATAAGATTTGAACTGGAGGGGTTTTCATGATAAACAAGATCCTTGTTCCCGTTGATGGTTCCGAAACGTCTCTGCAGGCTGCAGAAACTGCGATCGGTATTGCTAAGCAAAATCAGGCGAAGGTTACTTTGCTTTCAGTGGTGGTTCAGCATACCTCGAATACGCTCTTCGGCGGCGTGGTCCCAAGAGCGCAAGCGGTTCTTGAGACTCAGGACGCATTAAAGAAATTAATGGAATCCGACCGGAAGGGCTACACGAAGATTCTGGACAAATTAGTCCAAAAATTTGAAGAAAATCAAATCCCGGTTGAAAAAGTCATTCGGGAAGGCGTTGCCTCCGAAGAGATTTTGGCGCAGAGCGAGGAAGGAAAATATGACCTTATCGTGATCGGCAACCGGGGATTATCGAAAACAGAGAAGTTTTTCCTTGGCTCGGTCAGCGAACGGATCGTGCGCAGAGCGAAATGCTCTGTCCTGGTGGTCAAACAATAATTGCCTTAACCGGAAGACCATTTCATTGAATAGGGTAGCCAAGGCCAATCGCGAAATCGATTGGCCTTTTTATGCAATGTTGCAAAAGCAACCGACAAAGACAGCTTCCAGCATTATCATAAGAATATAAACCGATAAAGACCTCTTCTGTTCTGGTCACAGGACGGCTTATGAAAGGAAGAAAAAAATGATTCGACAAATTATAAAAATCGATGAAGAAAAATGCAACGGCTGCGGGCTCTGTGTCCAGGCTTGCCATGAAGGCGCCATTGGACTGGTCCATGGCAAGGCCAAGCTTTTAAGGGACGACTATTGCGACGGATTAGGCAATTGCCTGCCGGCCTGCCCCACCCAGGCAATCACTTTTGAACAGCGGGAAGCCGCTGAATTCGATGAAGTGGCAGTGAAAAAAGCACAAGCAGCCCAAGCAGCCCAGCCCATCGCCTGCGGTTGTCCGGGCAGTCAAATGAAAACGATCCGGCCTTCGGAGCCGGAAACAAATCGTCCGGCCGTCCCAACCTCTTTGGCGGCAGACCCATCCGCGCCGTCCCACCTGAAACAATGGCCGGTTCAGATCAAGTTGGTACCAGTGAACGCACCCTATCTGGACAATGCAGATATCCTGATTGCAGCGGATTGCACAGCATATGCTTATGGCAATTTTCATCAGACGTTTATTAAAAACAAAATCACACTGATCGGCTGCCCGAAGCTGGATGAAGGGGATTATTCAGAGAAACTGGCTGAAATACTTCGCCTCCATGAAATTAAAAGCATTACGGTGGTGAGGATGGAGGTGCCTTGCTGCGGCGGAATCGTCAGCGCGGTCAAATCCGCCATGCTGCAAAGCGGCAAGATGATTCCGTGGCAAGTGATCACCATTGGAACGGACGGAGAGATCCTGTAAAGGACGCCGCAATGGCTGCCGCAATGATGGAAACGTCATTGCGGTTTTTTCTAATTTCTGCAAAAAAATGAAAGATTGATTATTCCCGGGGATATGGTATAATCAGATAATATTTTCATGAAAGGGTGCGAGGCTAGGGTTGGAGAAAAAGATCACTTTATACGGATTCAACAATCTTACAAAGACATTGAGCTTCAACATTTACGATGTCTGTTACACAAAAGGGGAAAGAGCCCAGAAAGACTATATTGCCTATATCGATGAGCAGTACAACTCTGAGCGTCTGACCAAGATCCTATGCGATGTCACCGATATCATCGGTGCCCATGTTTTAAATATTTCAAAGCAAGACTATGACCCCCAAGGGGCTTCTGTAACCTTATTGATCACAGAGGAAGCATTGTCCCCGGACCTGATCGACAGATCCTGCAACCTTGGTTCCATTGCCTTCGGCAGGGATACGGTGGTCGGCCATTTGGATAAAAGCCACGTGACGGTGCACACCTATCCGGAATATCATCCGGATCAAACCATCTCCACCTTCCGCGTGGACATTGACGTCGCCACCTGCGGTACGGTATCACCCCTGAATGCCCTGGATTATCTGATCGGCAGCTTCGACTCGGACATCATGACCATCGACTACCGGGTCCGTGGCTTTACAAGGGATATCCAAGGCAAAAAGTACTATATTGACCATGATATCACCTCGATCCAGGATTATATCGATACCAAGACTTTGACAAAATATGATGCGATTGATGTCAATGTGTATCAGTCCAATATCTTCCACACCAAAATGCTGATCAAGGAAATTGAGCTGCAAAATTATCTCTTCAATAAGGACGTTTACGAACTGGCCCCCAAGCTACGTCTTGAAATCACCAACAAGCTTCGCAGAGAGATGATCGAAATATTCAGCGGTATGAATATCTACTCGTTGTGAGGTTGGAAGCATGAAAAAATACACCCAACAAAACGCACCGATTCATGAAGCACTGCTCAGGCATAAAGCCAATCGGGTAGTGCCTTTTGACGTGCCTGGACATAAAGGCGGCCGCGGTAATAAGGAGTTGACGGATTTCCTGGGGGAGAGCTGTCTCAAGGTGGATGTGAATTCCATGAAGCCCTTGGACAACCTTTGCCATCCGGTATCCGTGATCCGGGCCGCCGAGGAGCTGACAGCGGAAGCCTTCGGGGCCGCTGCAGCCTATTTTATTGTTAATGGCACCACAGCGGCTGTCCAAGCCATGATCATGTCCTCCTGCAAGGCCGGAGAGAAAATCATCATGCCGCGCAACGTCCATCGCAGCGCCATCAATGCCTTGGTGGTTTGCGGTGCCGTACCGGTCTATGTCAATCCGGGTGTCAACACCCAGTTGGGCATTCCCTTGGGGATGTCGCTGGCCGATGTGGAAAAGGCGATCCTTGCCCATCCGGACGCCAAAGCCATCCTGGTCAACAACCCAACCTATTATGGGATCTGCTCGGATATGGCCTCTATTGTGGAATTAGCCCATCGGAACCATATGCTGGTGCTGGCGGATGAAGCCCATGGCACCCATTTTTATTTCGGGGAAGATATGCCGATGGCAGCGATGAAAGCCGGTGCGGATATGGCAGCGGTCAGTATGCACAAGACGGGAGGGTCCTTGACCCAAAGCTCCTTGTTATTGTGCGGCCCGGCGATCTCCTCAAGCTATGTTCGCCAAGTCATCAACTTGACCCAGACGACCAGCGGATCGTATCTGCTTATGGTTTCTCTGGACATAGCCCGTAAAAACCTCTACCAGAACGGCAAGGAATTGGTCAGAAAGACCGTTGGCTTCGCCGAATATGCAAGAACAGAAATCAACAAGCTGGGCGGATATTATGCTTTTTCCCGGGAATTGAAGAATGGCGATACGGTCTTTGATTTTGATACCACCAAGCTCTCCGTCCATACCTTGGACATCGGTCTGGCCGGCATCGAGGTTTATGACCTGCTGCGGGACGAATATGGGATCCAGATCGAATTTGGAGACATCGGCAATTTTTTGGCGATCATATCGGCGGGTGACAGGACCTTGGAGCTGGAACGCCTGATTTCAGCCCTTTCCGAAATCAAGCGCCGTTACGCTAAAGACAAAACAGGCATGTTCGACCACGAATATATCAATCCTGAAGTTGTGCTAACCCCCCAGCATGCTTTTTACAGCAAAAACCATCCCGTTGCCATCGAAGACAGCCAGGGCGAGATCAGCGGCGAATTCGTCATGGCCTACCCTCCGGGCATCCCCATTCTGGCGCCGGGAGAACGGATCACCAAGGAGATCATCAGCTATATCGCTTATGCGAAGTCAAAAGGCTGTTTCCTCACAGGCACCCAGGATTTGAATATCGAGAAGATCAATGTTGTGGAGGGGATTTAAAGTGGAATTGTGGTATACCGAACAGCACACCGATGATGTGCGGTTTTCGATAAAAGTCAACAAGCACCTGTACAGCGCCCAGAGCGAATTCCAGAGGATCGATATTTTTGAAGCGGTGGAGTTCGGCAAGTTTCTCACGCTGGACGGTCTGATGATGGTGACCGAAAAAGACGAATTCATTTATCATGACATGATCACCCATGTCCCTATGGCCGTGAATCCCAACATCAAAAAAGTATTGGTCATCGGCGCCGGGGATGGCGGAACCGTGCGGGAATTGACGCGCTATGCTTCCATTCAGCAGATCGACATGGTGGAAATCGACAAAATGGTGGTGGATGTCTGCAGAGAGCATCTTCCCCAAACCGCCGGAAAACTGGACGATCCACGGGTCAATCATTATTTTGAAGATGGCCTGAGGTTCGTGCGTTTTCAGAAGGACGCTTATGATCTGATCATCGTTGATTCCACAGATCCTTTTGGCCCCGGAGAAGGCTTGTTTACCAAAGAGTTTTATGGCAATTGTTTCAATGCCCTGAAAGAAGACGGCATTTTGGTGAACCAGCATGAAAGCCCTTATTACAGCGCCTATGCCAAGGCTATGAAGCGGGCCCACCAGCGGATCAAGGAATTTTTCCCTGTTTGCCGGGTCTATCAGGCCCATATTCCAACCTATCCTTCCGGCCACTGGCTGTTCGGGTTTGCCTCCAAAAAATATGATCCTCTGCAGGATTTTAACGCCGCAGCCTGGGATGCTCTGGGCATCGAGACCGGATACTACAATACGGAGCTGCATATCGGCTGCTTTGCCATTCCCAACTATGTGAAGGAGCTGCTGAACGGTGAAGATGAATAAAAATATCCATACCTTTATTGGCTGTGGCCATGATTACGAGGAGAGCCGGATCGTGCTTTTCGGAGCGCCTTTCGACAGCACCACCTCGTTTCGGCCGGGAACCCGTTTTGCCAGCGCGGCCATGCGTAACGAAAGCATGGGCATCGAAACCTACAGCCCTTATCTGGATGCGGATCTGGAGGATCGCTGCATTTTCGATGGCGGTGATTTGGAACTGATTTTCGGCAACGCGGCCAAGTCGCTGTCGATTATAGAAGATTTTGCCGCGCAGGTCCTTCAAGACAAAAAAATCCCCTGCATGATCGGCGGGGAGCATTTGGTCACTCTGGGTGCGGTCCGGGCGGCGGTCGAAGCCTATCCGGAGCTGCATATCCTTCATTTTGACGCCCACGCGGATCTGCGGGACGATTATTTGGGGGAGAAGTTGTCCCATGCCACGGTGATGCGCCGGTGCTATGATTTGGTGGGAGACCATAAGATCTACCAATTCGGCATCCGCAGCGGCGAAAGGTCCGAGTTCCTCTGGGCCAAAGACCATGTTTTTACCTCAAAATTCAACTTCGGCGGGCTGGAAGCTGCTGTGGCCGCTTTAGCCGGCAAGCCGGTGTACCTGACCATCGATCTGGATGTTCTGGATCCTTCCGTATTCCCGGGAACGGGAACGCCGGAAGCGGGCGGTGTCAGTTTCAATGAACTGATGGCGGCGGTTTCTGCTGTATCCGGACTCAACATCGTTGCTGCCGACATCAACGAGCTGTCGCCGATCTATGACCAAAGCGGCGCTTCCACCGCACTGGCCTGCAAGCTTTTAAGGGAAGTGCTCTTGCAGCTGGGCTGAGTCGGGACTGGGACAGAATATCAATCTTAGGGATGTTAATAGAGAATATTTCAAATGCCCTGAGGGATCGTCCCTCAGGGCATTTGTTAATTCGCAATCACTGGGCAGGCGGTATGTTCACGGGCTTCGTCGTGGCTTTATAAATCAGTTCATTAAATACATGGGTGGGGATCCCTTTGACCACATAGGCCGTATAATCGTATTCCAGCTGATAGCAGGATTTCCTGCGGTCCTTATGCGCTTCTCTTCTTAAATCCGCAGGGGATTTCAAAGTGTCCTTCATGGTATCCATAGGTCAAACCTCCTTATACAAAAATGATCTTGTACAGCTTCATCATGGCACTGCAGCCGCCGGTTGTCAAGGTGGTTGGGGCTGCCTCAAGGACCTGGCATGATCCATGTCAGCGTTTCCTTTCAGGGAAATGACACGCCTATATTTCCATGGCCGATTGATTTTGAACACGGCATGGCATATGATTGAAAAGGAATGGAAAATATTACATATCACGTCAGGAGAAAAAGCATGAAACTGCTGCACATCTCAGACCTGCATATCGGGAAACGGGTTGGAGAATTCAATATGCTGGAGGATCAGCGTCATGTGTTGGCGCAGATCCTGGACATCGCGGAGGCAGAGCAGCCTTCCGGCATTCTGATCGCCGGGGATGTTTATGACAAAAGCGTTCCCAGTGGCGAGGCCGTTGAACTTCTGGACGATTTTTTAACCGGCTTTGTATCCAGAAGGTTTCCTGTTTTTATGATCATCGGCAATCATGATTCATCCGAACGTCTGAATTTTGCCAGCCGGATCCTTGAGAAAAACCGATTGCATATCGTTGGCACCTTCGATGGCAGCCTGCGCAAGGCCACCTTGGAAGATGAGTTCGGTCCTCTGAATATTTACTTGCTTCCCTACATCAAACCCGCTTTGGTCAGACCCTATTTTGAAGGCCCCCTTGAATCCTACGATGCTGCCCTTCACGCGGTGACCGCCGCAGCCCGGGTGGACCTTCGGGAACGGAATGTGTTGATCGCCCATCAGTTCGTGACCAGCGGCGGACAGCAGCCTCAGCGGTCTGAGTCGGAAACCATTGCCGTGGGCGGCCTTGACAATGTGGACGCTTCAGCTTTTGCTGATTTTGATTATGTGGCCTTGGGTCATCTCCATGGCCCTCAGTCGATTGGCCGAAATACCATCCGTTATGCCGGATCTCCCCTCAAATACAGCTTCTCTGAGGCGCGGCAGCATAAGTCGGTGACGCTTTTGGAATTTGGCGCTAAAGGCGAGCTGGAGATCCGCCTGATCCCTTTGGATCCCTTGCGGGATATGCGGGAGATCAAAGGACCTCTGGACCAATTGCTTCGCATCGGCAGCCAGGAACGATTTGGGTCCCTGGATTATATTCATGCGACGCTGACGGATGAGGATGAAATATTGGATGCCGTCGGCCAGTTGCGTCAAGTTTATCCCAACCTGATGCATCTGGATTTTGAAAACAGCCGAACCCGGGATAACGGGTCTGTCAGGAATGCTGCCTCAGGGGATGTGGCAAGAAAAAGCCCCCTGGAATTATTCTCGGAGTTTTACCAAAACCAAAATAATTCAGAGATGACGCCTGAACAGATCCGGATCATGGGGGATATCTTTGAAGAGGCAGGAGGCGTTGAAGCATGAAACCTGTCAAACTGGTCATGAGCGCCTTCGGACCCTATGCCGGACAGGTGGAGGTGCGGTTGGATCAATTGGGCGGTCAGGGCTTGTTCTTGATCACCGGCGATACCGGCGCCGGAAAGACGACGATTTTTGACGCCATCGCCTTTGCGTTATTCGGAGAGGCCAGTGGAACGGTGCGGACCAGCGATATGCTGCGCAGCGATTTCGCGGATCCGGAGATCAAAACCTTTGTGGAGCTTATCTTCACCCACAAAGCAAAAGAATTCAAAGTTCGGCGCAATCCCAGGTTTGAGCGGCCCAAAAAGAGCGGCATCGGGTTTACCGCTGAAACGGCAGATGCCACATTGACCCTTCCCGGGGGGGACGTGGTTGCAGGGTATCGGGAGGTAAACAACAAAATCACCGATGTGCTGGGATTGACGTATCGGCAATTCAAACAGATCGCCATGATCGCTCAAGGTGAATTCCTCCAGCTGCTGCTGGCTGAAAGCAAGGAGCGGGCGGATATATTCCGGCGGGTTTTTAACACAGAGCTGTATCAGACCAGCCAGAAGCTTCTTAAAGAACGGGAAAAAGCAGCCAGGATGCGTTTTGAGGAGAGTGAACGCAGGATCCTGCAATCCATCGAAGGGATCCTATACCCGGAGGAACCTGCGTATCAGGCTTTGGCGGATAAAATATCAGAAAAAAATATCCACAGCCGGACCGAGATCTATGGGCTGCTGGAAACGCTTATCCAGGAGGATCGTAAGGGGCGGAATGAGGCCCAGAAGACCTTCAGCGCTTTGAACCAAGCCGCTGCGGCCCAAATCGCCCTGTTAACGCAGGCAGAATACAGCAACAAAGCTTTTGCGGATCTGGCAGCGGCCAGAGAAACAGAAAAAGAGCTGATTGCCGCCGCCGGTGAGATCGCCGCGATGAAAAGACTGGCGGAGACTGCAGAAAAGGCACTGCATTATGTGAAACCTCTGGAAACAGCCTATGGCCGGGAAAAATCAGTTCAGGAAGACCTAAAGGGCGGCATCGAAAGGTTAAAGGCCACCATCGCAAGGATGGCGGCGGAAGCTTCCGCTCTGGAGACTGCCTATCGCGCTGAGCAGGAAAAGGCGCCGGAGCGCGAAAAATTGGCATCGGTCATCGATCATCAGACATCGGTGCTGCCCCGGTACAATTTGGCGGAACAGCTTCAGCAGGAAGTCGCTCAACTTACGGAAGCCGCAGCAAAATTTGAGATAGAGATTGTCCGTTTAGAGGAAGAAAAACAGGGGCTGCAAAGGCAGAAGGACTTGCTCAGCGCAGAGATCGAAAGCTCCTCCTCCCTGGAGGTCCAGCTTGCAGACTGCAAGCACGAATTGGAGCGGTGGGAAGCGCTGGAAACCGAATTGATGAATTTGCAGAAGGACATCACCAAGGTCATGGCGCTTCATGAGGACCATGATCGTTTAAAACAGGCTTATCTGGAAACTGAAAAAGAATTTGCCTTGATCAACGATCGGTATGCCCGGATGGAAGCGGATTTTTTCCGGGAGCAAGCCGGAATTTTAGCCGCAGAACTGAAAGAAGGGCAGCCTTGCCCGGTCTGCGGCTCATCGGTCCATCCTTGCAAAGCGGTGCCGGCGCCGGGCGCGCCCAGTGAGGCAGAGCTGCAGCGGCTGAAGCGACAAAATGAAACCTGCCGCCAAGCCATGCATCAAGCCAGCGGAACCGCAGGGAAGAAGGATGCGGAAATCAAAACCTTGGAAGAGCATCTGAATCCTCGGATCATTGAACGCATCGGAACCGACCGTCTGGAGGCGCCTTGGGAGGCCAGGAAGCATTACACCGACAGGGCCCTTCAAGAATGCCTTGATCAAATTCAGAAGGCGAACCTTGAAATCAGCCTTTTCAAGGCAGGGCTTGAGCGCAGGGACCAGTGCCAAAACCAATGGGCTTTGACCAACAAAGATTTAGTGGGGCACGAGGCGCTGCTGAGTCAAAGGATCCGGGAGAAAGGGCTGGCTGCCACCACTTTGGGAACTAAAAACGGAGAGCTCTCCGCGAAAAAATCTGACTTGGAATTTGGATCGCGCCGGGAGGCCGAGGCGCAGATCAAAGCCATGCAGAACGTCTTGGACATCATGAAGCAAGCCATGTGCCAGGCAGAAAAAGACTTCATCGAAGCGAAAGGCAAGCTGGAAACCAACCAGGCTTTGCTGATGGACCAACATCAAAGGCTGGAAGCCGCCGACCGGGCATCGGCGCAGGCGCAGGCCGTTTATTATGATGCGATGCAGGTTTTTGGTTTCCAGGATGAAGCGGGTTACCATGCCGCGCTGAAAAGCGAAGAGGATATCCAAAGGATCCGTGTTTTGGTGGAGGCCCATGGAAACCATACCCAAAAGGTCCGGGCAGACCTGGACCGCCTGACAGGGGAGACCAGGGACAAAACACCTCAAGACATGGCTTTGCTTGAAGAAACCCGTCAAGCCCTTGAAAATGAAAAACAACAAACAGAGAAACAGCTGCAGGATCTTATTTTCCGGCTCAGCGCCAATGAAAAAACAGCCGGGGCTTTGAACCGGGCAGAAGCAGAACGCCGGATCTGCGAGTCCGAGTTCCTGCAGGTCAGCATCCTTTCCAAGACAGCCAATGGAGAGCTTGCCGGTAAGCAAAAGCTTGCCTTTGAGCAGTATGTTCAGGCTGCCTATTTTCATCAGATCATCGCAGAGGCCAACAAGCGTCTGCGCTTGATGACGGATGGACGATTCGAGCTGCTCCGCCGGGAAGAGGCCATGGATTTCCGGTCTCAAACCGGACTTGAACTCAATGTCCTGGACAACTATACAGGGAAGATCCGTACCGTCAAATCCTTGTCCGGAGGAGAATCCTTCAAGGCTTCCCTATCCCTGGCACTGGGGCTGTCAGACGTGATCCAGAGTTATGCAGGCGGCGTCGAGGTGGATACCATGTTCATTGACGAGGGCTTTGGCGCCTTGGATTCGGAATCCTTGGAACAGGCCATCCGCACCTTGGGAAATCTGGCCTCCAAGGATCGCCTGGTGGGCATCATTTCTCATGTCGGCGAACTGAAAGAACGGATCGACCGGCAGATCATCATAAAAAAAACAACGGTTGGAAGCAAAATAGAAATCGTATTCTAGTCTCTTTGAAGGTATAATTCGAATTAGATAGACAAGGGATGTCTTTGAGTTGAAGGGAGAGGAAATCTATGAAAATCGGGATCATGGTACATTCCCAAACCGGCAACACCCTCAGTGTCGCGGAGAAGCTCCTGGAACGGTTGCTTAAAGAAGGCCACACAGCAGAATTAAAGAAGATCATTCCTTTCAAAGAAAGCGATCCGCGGCCGGAGGCCGTGCAATTTCAGGCAAAACCGCCTGTGGAGGGCTACGATGCCCTGATTGTTGCCGCACCGGTATGGGGTTTTTCCCTTTCAGCGGTTATGCGGGCTTACATAGCCCAAATGGACCTGACAAAAAAACCAATCATTGCAGGCTTCGTGACCCATGCCTTTCCCCTTCCATGGATGGGCGGAACCCGTGCGATCAAGCAGATGGTCAATCTATGCCATGCGAAGGGGTTAAGGGTTGCGGCAACAGGAATCATCAACTGGTCCCGAAAGGATCGGGAAAACCAGATTCTTGCCTTGATCGAGCATTTTACATTAACGATGGAAAAGGAAGGGCTGCTTTGTGAAAAAGAAACACCCAGTTCTTAAAAGCATCCTAATTGTGATGCTTCTGATTGTTTTGGCGGTTGCGGCGTTCACGGCGTATATGGCCAAAGAGCTGGCGCCGCTGAATAATGTGGTCATTGAAGCCCTGGACCTGACCGCAGTCAAAGACGGTACCTATGATGGAAACCATCAAGCCGGCCCCATTGATGTGGCCCTAAAAGTGACGGTGACAGATCACCGGATCACCCAAATCGACTTGATCAAGCATGAAAATGGACAGGGCGGTCCGGCCGAGGCAATCCTTAAGGATGTCATCGCCAGCCAATCGCTCCAGGTGGATGCCATCACCGGCGCAACTTACAGCAGCAAGGTCATTCTGCTGGCCATCGAGGATGCGCTTAAAACCCAATGACAGGAAAAATTCAAGTGGATCGGAGTATGGGCTATGGAGCAGATCGATACCGTCATCGAAGAGCTGAAGCGGCAGAACGACCGGTTGGCCATCATCAACCAAATCGCCAGAAGCATCAATGTGGAAACCTCCTATGAGGAAATTATCGACCTTGTAGCGGAACCTCTGCGCAGCGTAGTTCCTTATGACCTGCTGAGCTTCTGCCTGATTGAAGACGATCAGCTGATCATCCGCTCCGGGATCCCCAAGAATGAACCCATCCTGGGGAAAGGCTGGATCCTGCATTACAATTCCGCCCCATGGAAAGCGATACGGGAAAAACGCTGTTTCCTCCGGCAGGACATCTGGAATGATCCCCATAAATACAAGGAAGATGACAACCTGCGGGCGCTGGGCATCAAATCGGCAATCATGAGCCCCCTTTTAGTCAAGAACGAAGTGATCGGCGCCTTGAACTTCGGCAGCCAGAATGCCTATGCCTACACGGAAAATGACTTTGTCTTCGTCCAGCAGCTGGCAGACCAACTGGCGGTGTGCATCCAAAACTCCCGCCTTTATCGCGAGGTTTCAGCGGTCAAGGCGGAGTGGGAGCTGACCTTCCAGGCAGTGCCTGACCGCATGTTCATGGTCGATGCGGAACATCGGGTCCTGCGTCATAACAAGCGAGATGCCAAGGATACGGACATGGGCTCGGTCACCTGCAGCCAACTCTTTGGATGCTGCGGTGCTCATCCGGAAAATTGCCCCTCGACCCGCGCCTTCGAGACCGGCCTGCCATCAGGCCGGGAGGTGATGGACCCAGATTCCCATCACATCTATGATGTCAATGCTTATCCGGTTCCGGATGAATCCGGCCGCATCAATTACGTCCTTCTCTATGTTCAGGACATCACCGCCCGACTCTCCATGGAACGCCAACTATTTCAGTCAGCCAAGCTTGCAGCCATCGGCGAGATGGCGGCAGGGGTGGCCCATGAACTCAACAGCCCGCTGACAGCGATCATCGGCAATTCCGAACTTCTTTTACGGAAGCCGATGAAGCCGGAAATCCAGGACAAATTGCTGGAGGACATCAAGACCTGCGGGCAGCGCAGCAAGCGGATCATCCAGAATCTGCTGACCTTCTCCCGTCAGGACAGCTATGCCTTCGAACCCCTCCAGATCAATGATGTGGTTCGGGCCAGCCTTTCTCTGGTGGCTTATCAGATTTCCAAGAGCAACATCCAAATTCTTGAGAATCCGGGAAAGGGCATCCCTCCGCTGATGGGCAACAAACAGCAGTTGGAGCAGGTTATCATCAATTTGATCCTGAATGCCCGGGATGCCCTGGAGGGAGTGCCGGATGCTGCGATCACCATCTCGACGGCGGTGATTGAAAGTGAACGGGATGGACAGCCGGCGGTGGCAGTCCGAGTGGCTGACAACGGCTGCGGCATCCCGGCGGCCGTCATTGATAATGTTTTCAATCCTTTCTTTACCACGAAGGAAAAAACACGAGGCACCGGACTGGGACTCTCCGTGAGCCTAGGGATCGCCCAGACCCATGGAGGTCATATCCAGGTGGAAAGCAGCGCCGGCCATGGCAGTCTGTTTACCCTCATCGTCCCGCTGGGTTTGCAGGGGCCCATTTAATCCCTTGGAGGGAAGGAGGCTGACCATGTTAAAAAAGCGTGTAATGATCATTGATGATGAGATTGAGGTCGGTACTTTTTTCGAACATTATTTCCGGGAGCTCCGCAGCCTGCCGGTTTCTGTGGGCGCATCCGGGAAGGAAGCACGGCAGTTATTGTCCTCAGGCGACTTTGATCTGGCCCTGATCGACCTGAAACTCCCGGATACGGACGGGATCACTTTAATGAGGGAAATCAAGCAGCAGATGCCTCATTGTGAAGTCATCATCATGACCGGATATAGCACCATACGTTCTGCGGTGGATGCTATGCGATTCGGCGCCTTCGACTATGTGGACAAGCCCTTTGATGACCTGAAGGAGCTGGACACCATTCTGGACCGCGCCTTCAGCTACATCCAAAGCAAAAAGAATTTTGTCCGTTCTGAGCTGGAATCCCTCGCCACCAACTTCGGAATCGTGATGAACGAGGATAGCCCGCTGAAAGAAGTCCTGGTTCTTGCCAGAAAAATTGCCAACAAGAAGGTCACGGTGCTTCTGGAAGGCGAAACGGGCACCGGCAAGGAGGTTATGGCCCGTTACATCCATGCCTGCAGCCCTCGCAGCGGGCAGCCTTTTATCGCGATCAACTGCGGTGCCCTGAGTGAGTCCCTTCTGGAAAGCGAGTTGTTCGGCCATGAGAAAGGGGCTTTTACCGGAGCAACGACCCGACGCAAAGGGGTTTTTGAGATCGCCAACTTCGGGACCCTCTTTTTAGATGAGATTGGAGACGCTTCGCCGGCTATCCAGCTGAAATTGTTACGGGTTTTGGAAACCGGGGAGTTCTATCGGGTTGGCGGCGAAGCCGTGCTGACCACGGATGTGCGTGTGATCGCCGCTTCCAACCGAAACCTCCGCCAAGCGGTCCGGGACAAGATGTTCCGGGAGGATCTCCTTTATCGGTTGGATGTGGTCAGCTTCAATCTGCCGCCTCTGCGGGAGAGGACCATGGACATTCTGCCGCTCAGCCGTTATTTCATCCAGAAGAATCTCACGGATAAGACCCAGGAGCCCGCTTTCACTCAAGAAGCCATGGCCCTCTTGATATCCTATCCTTGGCCTGGGAATATCCGGGAACTATCCAACGTGGTGGCCCGAGCCGTCCTGATGCGGGAAGGGAACGAGATGGGCATTCACAACCTGCCCGACCACATCTCCAAGAGCAAAGGCGCGCAGCCGGCGCTGAGCAATGACCGAGGCATCTCACTGGCACCCTTGGTACAGGAATGGGGCCAAAGCCTCATGGAGGCCCTCCGCCACGTACCGGACATCGACCTGGTGGAGCTGACCCGGATTTTGGAAGAGCAGTGCTGCAAGATTTCCCAGACCATCATCGAGGATGCACTGGCAGCCGCTGGCAATGACCGGAATAAAGCAGCTGAGAAGCTGCATATCAAGCCTCGTACGCTGCGATACCTAAAGAATGAAAAAGGACGCCTGGATAAGGCGTAGGAATCCCAAGGAGCAAATCAGCGGCAGCCGAATTTTCGGCTGCCGCCGTTTTTTTGGCTGCCATGCCGAATTTTCGGCATGGCAGCCAGCATTGATATTTTGGATATTTATCTGTTAATTAAGGCCTGGCAAGGGATACAGGCTTGTTTTGTCATCGCCCGACGATGGCATAGAATTTGCATAATATCTGAATAGATCAAGACAATCACGAAAAAATAATTGAAAAGGGGGTCTCAATGTGTTCCACGATTACTATTTGCCACAGTCAGTCCCGGAAGCCTTGGAGATCCTGGCCAAGCACAATGGCCAGGCAGCCATCATTGCCGGGGGTACGGACATCCTCCTGGATATTCACGAAGGGAAGAAAGCATTCAGCGCCTTAGTGGATATCAGTCGGATCCCCAAGCTGCAGTCCATACAGGAAGAGAACGGATTCCTTCGTCTGGGGGCTGCGGTGACGCACTCCCAGGCGAATCGCTCAACCCTGGTCCAGGCGGCAGCGCCTGTTTTGGCAGAGGCTTGCGGCAAAGTCGGATCTTTGCAGATCCGAAACATCGCTACTTTAGTCGGCAATGTGGTCAATGCCCAGCCTGCCGCGGATGCGGCTGTGGCCCTGGCGGCCTTGGGGGCTAAAGCCGTTATAGAAGACGGCAAGGTCTGTCGGGAAGTCCTGGTTGAGGACCTTTATGCCGATTTAGGGAAGTGCAAGGTTGACAACACGAAGGAAATCATCACCGCCCTCCTGGTCCCGACCTTGAAAAAGCGGCAGGGATCCTCTTTTGTCCGCCTGGATCAACGCAAAGCCCTGGCCTTGCCCATGCTGAACGTTGCCGCCGTCGTCCAGCTGGACGAGCAAGGCGACCGGTTCGAGTGGGCACGGATCATCATGGCACCGGTTGGGCCGGGTCCGGTTCGTGGGCTGGATGGAGAAGCTCTCCTAAGGGGGGCTGTTGTGGATCATGATACCATCGTTCAAGCGGCCAAGGCCGCGGTCATGCATGCCAATCCCCGTTCCAGCGCGCTGCGGGGTTCCCGGGAATACCGGGTGGGTGTCCTGCCGGTGCTGGTGAAACGGGCGCTGGAAGCCGCGGTCATGCAGGCTAAAAAAGTTTGAGGAAATGGAAGGAGGATCAAGATGAACCTAATGGAATTGAATTTTGTACTGAACGGAGAACCAGCCGAAATCCTGGTTGATCCATCCGATATGCTGGCGGACATCCTTCGGGAGCGCATGCTTCTGACCGGAACGAAGAAAGGCTGCGGCAAAGGGGAATGCGGTGCCTGCACCGTGATCATGAACGGCGCAGCGGTCAATTCCTGCATGATCCCTGCCATGAAAGCCATGGGCGCCGTGGTGCAGACCATCGAGGGCATCAGCAGCCGGGAGAAACTTCATCCCCTGCAGGAGAGCTTCATGGATGAAGGCGCGATTCAGTGCGGCTTCTGTACTCCGGGGATGATCATGTCTGCCAAGGCTTTGCTGGATTCGACACCCCATCCCGACAGTGAACAGATCAAGGAAGCCATTGCCGGCAACCTCTGTCGCTGCACAGGCTATGTGAAGATCGAGAAGGCCATCCTGAGCGCAAGCGAAAAAATGAAGGGATAAGACTTGTGGTAATAAGTCAAT
>DIWW01000025.1 GCA_002435905.1 Peptococcaceae bacterium UBA6096 | reverse complement strand
TTTCAAAGACCGTGACCCTTTGTTTTGCCTTGCCTCTCGGCGACGGCTTTTATATATTAGCACCATCCTAAGTGTGTGTCAACCGCAATTTTTGATTTATTTCTGCAGTCTCGATTTTGCCCTTCAGGATGCGGCAAATTGGCTTAATTGCTTCCTTTGCCATGTGCGCCTCGATGAGAGGGTAAAACCTATTATAGTTGAATTTTTGCGAAGATGCAAGACCTTATTTCTGTTTTCTCCTGGTATTTCCATTGGGCAATTCGAGGTGTTTTCTCATGAAAAAAGCCGCAGGTCAGAGCTCTGCGGCTTTTTCCAGGAAAGGACGGGTCTATGCCGGACGTATTTAAGCGTTGCTATGGGAGAAACAACGTCTATAACCTTTGAATTGCCTTTTCTATGATTCCTGAATCCTTGTGGTACTTAAATCTCCCAACGGATGAACGCCTGCGGCGGTTCATTGGACCTTTGCCTTGATAAATCGGGCGATCCAATCGGTCGCCAGAATGTTGCCGGTCCATTCAGGATCCTCCGCCGGGAAATCTTCGCGAAAATGTGCTCCCCGGCTTTCCCGCCGCAGAATGGCCGATCCCAGGATGCATTTTGCGGTGGTCAGCATATTTCTGCATTCAAACCACGGTCTCAAATCCATCGGTTTGATCTGCATCAATTGCTTCTCCAGTGCGTCGATCTCTTTCCGTGCATCGTTCATTGCTTGGCCCGTTCTGACCAACGATACACAAGTCCACATGGTCTTGCGCAATGCCTGTCTGATTCCAGAAACATCGTCCTGTCCAAGCTCAGGTGCAAGGGGGTCCACGTCAAAAGCGCCTGCTTCCCCCTTGCATTGCCGGGCTGCAAATTCAGCCGCATGAACGCCGGCCACCGGTCCAAAGACTGCGATCTCTGTCAGCGCGCTGCCGGCCATTCGATTGGCGCCGTGCATACCGCCGGTGACTTCGCCGCAGCAATACAACCCCTTTAGGTTGGTTGAGCAGTCAAGTCTAAGCGGGATTCCACCCATCATGAAGTGAGCCACCGGTTTGACCAGAAATCTTCTGTCTCTGTATTTATTGAAGGCTTCATAAATATTGGGGCACTCTTTTTCCAAGTAATCCGGATCGCAGCCGCTTAACTCCAGAATGACTTCTTTTTGACTGAACATGCACCGGGCCAATACGTCCCGGTTTTCCTGCTCCTTTTTCGGATAACCTGCCATAAAACGTTCACCCTTCTCATTGAGGAAGCAGGCGCCATGCGCAAAGATATCCGGGAAAATATCGAACTGCGCAGGGGAATAGGCACGATACGGATAAAACTGTATAAATTCCATATCCTGAAGCTCAAGACCCGCCCGGATGGCCATCGCATAGCCATCGCCGGTCAGATCACAGGTGTTGCTGGTGTTTTCAAAAACATACCCGGCGCCGCCGGTGGCCAGAACGACGGCTTTTGCCTGAATAAAATAGAGCGCATTGCCTTTTTCAGCCACCACACCCTTCACTTGATCCTGATCTGTCACCAGTTCAACGGCCATGAAGCCTTCTAATAAATCAATGTTTGTCCTCGATTCGATATACTGGCGCATCGGGTAGGTCAGATTGCGGCCAAATTTCGGCGCACAGCATGCCAAATAGGGATACGCTTTGCCCTCGTAATCTCTCGTTTTGAATTGCAAAGGGAGCCCAAATTCCTTCAAAGCCGCCACCTGCCCGGCTCCCTGCTGGACCAGCCTCTCCATTAAGCGAGGATCATTGATGCCTCTGCCGGACGCCTTGAAACTGCCGGCATACTCTTCTTTCAGTGCCTCTGTCTGGGGCGCGTAGCGATGCACCGACATGGACACAAGGGACGATCCGGACAAGCCCACCTTTTTTTTCGAGATCATCAAAACCTTTCGGCTGGTTTTTGCAGCATGGACTGCTGCATACATTGCCGCAAGACCGCCCCCGATCACAAGGACATCGGTCTGCTCCAGATGTTCTATCATCCCCGTGCCTCCTCTTGGCGCCGAAGCACCTGAAACCCCAGCCCGTTGCGTTCTGCAGGGCTCTCCTGCGGGTGCTGCCGACTCTTTAAATCGTGAATGTTCAATGTCTCATGAAAATCATATAATGCAAATACCATGCCTGTTGCCCCCTCCGAGATCAATTTTTTTAATTCTACCCTCCAACGATGACATATGCCGATTTTTCTGGCCTATATTCCTCATTTTTACTTGTATTTCTTAATGCGCCTCAGGTTTTTCTCAGTTATTATCAAAACTATGATGGCTTTTTTCTTTATTTTCTTGCTATTATGCCGAAGTACGCTTGTTTTTTATTTCATAATTGAAATTGCATTTCATTTATGAATGTATTTAAATTCCAGCGCCATTCTAATTTTTTTCCTTTTTCCATGATATGCGTTTCATGTATGAAAGGTTCTCCGCATTTTACACTGTGATGTTTCCTTGATTTTTCTCATGGTACGTTTCATTTCTCAAGGGTCTTCGCCCCTTGTTCATCCAACCGGGAATGCATCTCCGGCGATGCAGCCACAGAAATCAGGCTGCCGCCAACCATCCCTGTGATGATCAGCAGAATGCCGAAAAAACCAAGAATGGATGGCAAGGGGTCATTAAGGATCAAGATACCCCCCAAGGTCGAAAAAACCACGGAACCCGACTGGGTCGCTTCGATCAGGGCCAACTGTTTCGGCTGTTTTCTGACGAGACCTGTCGCCTTAAAGAAGAGGATCGTTGCAATAACACCGGCAAACAGTCCTACGATCGTGCTCTGCAGCAGCTGACCTGTTGAAGGCGGACCTGATCGAGTCCAGGCAATTGCTGATAGGATAAGCCAAAAAGGCAAGCTGCACAGCGTCATGCCAAAGACTCGCTGGGATGTGGAAATCTCCGGCGGACAAATAATCATCATCTTCCGATTGCCCAAGGGATAACAAATCGCAGCGATCAGGATCGGTATGAGGATCCTCCAGCTTGTTCCGGCCGCCTCCCCGCCTCCGGCGGTGAAAGCTGTGGATAACTGCAGAACAAAGACACCGGCCAGTATCAGAACCGACATGGTCAGATTCTTCCAAGGCAAGGTCTGACCAAAAAGAGGCGACATGATGGCCCCGGCAACGATTGTTATTTGAAACGATGCAGAGACAAACCAGGAGGTTCCAAACTGTGATGCATAGGTCAGCGACGCATAAAATAGTCCGAAGCCCACCGTGCTCCATAGAAACCAAGGCCCTATATTTTGACCTATTTCCTGGAAAAGGCGCCTGAAGCCACGCTCCCGCCAAACGATGGCTGCAAGAAAGGGCAGCGTCGCCAAGTATCGCAGCGAGGCGCTCCACATCCAATATCCGCCGGATAAGTGCATGCTTCGGTTGAAAACATGGGTGAAAGCAAAGAAAAAAGAAGCCAGAATACCGTAAATAAGCGCTCTTTTCATTGAGTTATCCTCCTGGATCCTTTTTTGATTCTGTTTAACAGCAAAATCCGCATCTTGTCTCCGGCTCCGCGATGCGTACTTCGTCGTCGATTCAGCCGTATACCATAAAATCCCCATCCCGCGAACGGCAGCCGGATCCATTCGTGAAATAGGGATTTTCAGTTTCATACCTCTTGATTTTGAAACCCGTTGGGGAAGCACCCTTAATTTTGACCGCAAACGCTTCGAGGGCCTGTTTTATAGATATCGTTTCATGAGTGCATCACGGTCCTGTTGGGATAAATATCCGATGGGAATATCAAAGACGGTCACTGCACCGCTCTGACCTTTTTGGGCCATATGATAAATGGCCCGGCCAAAGCATACAAGCACGCTGGCCGTAAATTCCGGATTGCTCTCAAGTTTAAGGTTGAATTCGATGAGTTGCTTGGTCTTTTCTCCCGTGAAACCGGAACGGATCACGAAGCCGCCATGGGGCATGGTGCTGTGTTCCTTAATAAAGGATTCCTGGTCCATAAACGTGACCTTGGTATTGTAATCCAAAAAATAATTGGGCATCGTTTTGATATCGGTTTCGATCTTGGCCAGATCTGCCCCGGGCTTGGCAACCACATAGCAATCCCGCATATGCATTTCCCGCGTTGTGAAGTCCTTTTGTTCCCCTTTGCGCACGCTGTTTAAGGTTTCTTGAATCGGTATCGTATATTCGCGCGCATCGGCGACGCCTTCCACGTGGCGGATCGCGTCGGAATGACCCTGACTGACGCCTTCTCCCCAAAATGTGTAGCTTTTTCCTGAGGGTATAACCGCCTCGGACAGCACACGCATCATGGAAAACAAGCCCGGATCCCAGCCACAGGAAATCAATGACAAATGGTTTGATCCGGATGCAATGCGGTCAATGTTGGCGAAATATTCAGGAATCTTCGCATGGGTGTCATAACTATCCACCGTGTTGAACCATTGGGCCACCTCGGGCACCTGGACCGGCAAATCGTTTGCCGAACCGCCACACATAAACATGACATCGATTTTTCCCACAAAATCTTTGATCGAATCATAGCTGTATAGATTGTCGGCTGCCTTTTCAGTCACCGGCCGGCGGCTGAAAATGCCGGTCAATTCAAAATCTTTATTATGGGCGAGCGCTTTTTCGACTCCTCTTCCCATGTTGCCATATCCAATGATCCCTGCTCTGATAATGTTGTTCATTGAAACGCCCCCTCTTCATTTTCCCTCTTCTGTGAGCCGCTTTCTCGTCAAAACCCGTCTTATTGATTTGACAAGCCACCATTTGAATTGTATCATACTTATATGTATTTATTCAATGTTTCCGTAGCTCAGTAGGATAGAGCGACCGCCTCCTAAGCGGTAGGCCGTGGGTTCGACTCCCGCCGGGAACACCATTTGATTTCAACGGCCGTCTTTCGGGATGGCCTTTTCTTAACGGCTTATTCCCTATTCTTTCGGTAAATAAAAGGAGCTGCCATGTTTTTCAACGGCACGGAGGCCTTACGCGGCCAGGAAGCGTCTTCAGATCCAACCCATAAAATCAATCCAAAGGCATTTTCAGAACAAGATCGTCTGTTTATGCACGCAGCTTTGGAGGAGGCTGAAAAAGCTTTGACCCACGGCGATGTCCCCGTCGGTGCTGTGATCGTTCAAAAAGGGCGGATCATCGGCTGCGGCCATAACCGCCGTGAAGCGGACCGGGATGTGACAGCCCACGCCGAGATCCTTGCATTGCGGGATGCCGGTGCGTCCAGCGGCGGCTGGCGTCTGGAAGGGGCTATTCTCTATGTGACCCTGGAACCCTGTCCTATGTGTGCCGCCGCCATCGTCCAAGCCAAATTATCCCAGGTGGTCTATGGTGTGGACGATCCCCGCCTTGGTGCCGCCGGCTCCCTGCTAAACCTGCTTCAGTTTCCCGGTTTTCATCATGATGTCTTGATCCGCAGCGGCCTGGAAGCTCAAGCCTGCGGAAATCTGCTTAAAGCTTTCTTCGAAGATAAACGATAAGGCAGCTGTCTTACCCGGAACGCTGCGGGGATTGAAGCTAAACGAGCTGTAAGGCTTAAATCCATTGACAGCATCCTTGATAATCAGTATCATGTTAAAGTGACCGTATCCATTGGCGCTTTGCCAAGCGGTCCGTTTTATGCGGAGCGGTATCGAAGTGGCTATAACGGGGCTGACTCGAAATCAGTTGACGGGCAACCGTCCGTGGGTTCGAATCCCACCCGCTCCGCCAGCAATTGCGCGGCTTTCCTGAATTCAGGAAAGCCGTTTTTTGTTTTGCCGGCTTGGCGGCAATACCCCGGCTGCCGGAAGACGAAAAAGACGCCCCAGCCGAGGGTGCGTCCTTTCATAACCTGTTGAATTATGTTAAGATGATAGGCAATGATTGGTTGATAGGAGTCGTCGCAATGGAAAAATTCAAAGCCATGCTCATCCGTTTTTTAAGGGGCCGGTACGGCGTGGACCCCTTGTATTACGCCCTGGTTGGGCTCTATGCCGCCTTATTGGTATTAAACCTGATCATCCGCTCGGAAATGGTCAGCCTGTTGACATGGTTCGTCATTGCCGAGATCGTTTTTAGGGCATTTTCCCGGAATATTGCCAAACGGCAGATGGAAAATGCGAAGTTCCTGAAGCTATGGAACAAAGCCCAAGGCGCCTACCGTTTAACGGTCCGCAGGCTCAAGGAAAGTAAAACACACCGTTTCCGCCGATGTCCTCATTGCGGCATCGTCCTGCGCCTCCCCAATCATAAGGGGACGCATACCGCCAAATGTCCGGGCTGCAGTGAAGAATTTGAGATCCGCATCATGCTGTGACGTTCCAAGGTTGACTTTCAGTGCAGCAGGCGCGTCGAGTTCTTTATTTCGGCTGAGGAAATACGACCACCAGCATCATTTTAAAAGGTTCCGGCGCAAAAACCGCATGGGATTTCCAGGCTGGCATCACCAGCACTTCCCCGGTTTTGACCGTATGGTCTTTACCGTCCACTGTAAAAAGCCCGGTACCTTCAAGAACTGTAACCATGGCATCCCCGGCAGACTCGTGGCTGCTGATCTCTTCATCCTTGTCAAAGGCAAAGATCGTGATGCTGATCGCTTTATTTTGTGCCAGGGTTTTGCTGACAATCTGCCCAGGCATGATCTTAACCTGGTCTGCCAAGGACAGCACCGTCTCGTGCTCCATATTTTTGATATAAATTTCATCCATATTCTTTTCTCCTCCTCGATGGCTCATCTCAAGCAACTGGCAGCAGACGGTTGATTCAGTCTAATCCTGCCCTTTGATTGAATTATACAGCATTCCGGTTCCGCGGGTCGTTGCAAATGCAACAACTCGCGGATTTTTCTTCTTTGAAACAACCTTGCCGATTAAAATTCGCAACGATTTCTGCCGTTGTGCTTGGCGGCGTATAGCTTTTGATCCGCGCATCCGATGTAGTCTTCGATTTTGAATCCTTGGGATGGCTTTCTGCTGCAAATCCCAAAGCTTGCCGTAATATTGATTTGGTGTTCGCCAAACAAAATGTTCTTGGACGCCACCTCCAAACGGATCCCTTCGGCAATTTCAGCCGCCTTTTCAAGTCCGGCACCGGGCAGGCAAATCAGAAATTCTTCGCCGCCGTACCTGGAAACCCAATCGCTATCCCTCCGGATGCCTTCGGAAAGGGTGTCAGCAAAATCTTTCAGAACGGCGTCTCCGCCCAAATGGCCATAGGTATCATTGACCTTTTTAAAAAAGTCGATATCCGCCATGATCACCGATATTTTCTGGTCAGACAAAAGGCTTCCGGCTAAATCCGCAGGAAAACGCTCATCGATATAACGCCGGTTGAAGACACCGGTCAAAGGATCTTTCAAGGACAAGCTATTCATAAAGTCGATCATTCCACGAATCTCAGCGTTCTTGTCGTCGGCTCCGCTCTCCATCAGCATGCTGTTGGTAACATCCTTCATAAGTTCCGCAACGATCCTGCGGCCATCTTTTTCAAAGGGAACCGCCGTCACCATGTACATCCTGTCTGCATTGTATTCGATTTTCACAAAGGATTGGTTTTCAATATAGGCGCGAACTGAAATGCAGTTGTTGCAGATCCTGTCTTTTTCCCAGAAGTCAAAGCATTGGCCCTCATCCCGGGTAAGACCGGCCTTTGTTTCGTTGAGAACCTTCTTCGATATAGGATCCACAAATCGGATCTGTTCATATAATTTATCCAGCAGCTTCATTTCGTCGAGACTGTCCAAGAATGCCTTTTTCATACGCATCGCCTTTCATTTATACTTCTCCGCGCCTGATTTCGTTTTAACTTAAATTATACAATTTCTATTCTTAAATAGCTATCGGCAAAGTCTTATTCTTGAAGCCTTTCCATAAATTCAACAATTTCCTGCCGGCTTGCATCGTCGACACTAAATAGGTAATCGATGTAATAGGATTGCCAAAGCGCCTCCACACCTTTTTTATACGCCTCTCGCTGGGACGGCAGCCATTGCAAGGGGCCTTCTTTAAGGGACTCTTTAAAAATCTCCTTCCCCAAGACCGCCAGCTCCCTAACACCCATCGCCTTGAAGACGCTCTGGTAATCGTCATCAAACAAGCAGTCAGCTGCAAGAAGATCGGCATAATCGCTCATGGCACGGATGGTTTCGCTGATCCGCTCCACTTTCTCAGCAGTGCTGCCGCATTGTCCCAGCCCTTCGACCAGATGGACAAACGCAGTGTCGCTCATTCTCTCCCCATCCTGAAAAGCAATCTTCCTTTGGCCGGGATCGTCTCCTTCCAAAAACGCCATGTCCGAAATATTGCCGTGGGCTGCAGCCTCCAAAAGCCGCCAGGCCAATTGGTCCTCATACTTTCGAATATATTGTATGAGCAGGGGGTCCTGAAATTCGAAAGCCCGAATCATTTGATCATCCGCCTTGGCCAGCATACATCGGATCTCCGAAGGCGTCTTACCGAACAAAGCCTCATTCAATCCTTCGATCTGCAACGGCCATAGGGTCAAATTCGGGCAGCCATTGCCGCACAGCAGCGAAAGGGCTTGCTGGTCAAACAAAATCCCAAAAAGATTGGCGGGGGCATCCAGCGCCTCCAACTGATGTTTCTTCTGGAATCCCGAAAGGGTCCACAGAATCTGGTTCCACGGAAAGCAACGGCAAAAAGTTTCCTCCAACCGAAGTCTTTCAAGGTATTGGTGGATGTAAAACACGCCTTCCAGACCAGTCACATCAAACGCCAGGGGATAGTCCATGCTGCAGCGGATTTCATGGGCAAAAAATTCCAGATCATAGGTATTGAAAAATTCAGGGAGCGCCTGGTCAAGGGTTTCGTTATAGGCAGCGAGCGGCACACAAAGTTTTCGAGCAGCGACGCCGCAGTAAAGCGCCTGTGTTTCTATGAAGCAGGCCTTGACCCGATCCTTTCCGGCTTCAAAGGTCTGCCTGATATCTGGTAAATGTCGATTGTCAGGCTGCTCTACCCGTCCCCCCTTCGTCATCGAATAAGCTTTTATGCAATAATAGATCGAGTTCAAAATGCCGATGGCGGTTTCATCTTTGACGGAGCTGTTTCCTGAGGTATAGCTGCGTATGCGTTCTCCCAGCAGAAGTGCCATGTCGGACTGGCTTTCTACCCTTCGGCTATGTTTTTGCAGCCTCTTCTCCTGGCTCTTTTGGATGTTCATATCATTCCTCCTCATCCATCCCCAAGTTCCGGCATGGGGGCCTGCGGGCAAATGACTTGAGGATCTTCTCGGCGCCTTTGCCCAGCAAAAGCTCAGATGAACCCCCGCAATCCTGATCGAAACAAGTCAACATCGCATCGATGACTTCATCATCGCCGATAAAATCCGAGAGGGCATTCTTCAGGAAATGAAAAACCTCGAAGGCATCGTTGATGGTCTTTGTAAGTTCTTCCTGCATCATAAAGGCTGATCCGGCAAGCCCTGCGATGAGCTTTTCCGTCACACTTAAATCCAACTCCACTCTGCCCTGATTTTTCAGGATCCGTTCACGGGCATCCAAAATCTCTGCCGTGGCCTCCGGGGTCAATTCAAGACCGTAATCCCGCAAAACCCCGTTGAGTTTCAGCAGCCTCTCCTGAGCGACGCTTTGAAAGGCAAGGTTCAGGGAATCAAAAACTGTTAATGACGCCATAAGGCCCACCTCCCGAAATAAAATATACTTGACAGCAGGCAATTAGTGTGTTATAGTAGATAATATCTATGCTACATTCCATATAGTGTCTTATTATTGTATCATTAATTTAAAATAATACAAGAGAGAGCCTTTCACATCAGGCTCTCTCTTTTTTGTTTTTCTTTTATCGGCGGCTGGCGTTTATTCGTTGTGAAAAATGCTTCGCCGATTCAGATTTAGCTTATTGGATGTGATATGGATGAATCCTTCCTCCGCTGCGGATAAGATGGCGATCACACAGATGGGCAAGATAAAGCCAACGTTTTTAAAATACAAGTATAACAACGGGATCAAGAAAACTAGGAATCCTGTCAGCTTTTTTGACCAAGTATGCAAGGTGACAAGCCGATGGAATTTCCAGACTGCGATCATCATATTGACGATGCGCATCAGCAAGGCGGCAGCGATCCATGGAATAAATTGGACCAAATCCTCTCCCGCCCAGCTGATGATAAAATAAAGCACCACCGCAAATAAACAAAGATCGGCAATCGAATCGATCCGTGCGCCAAAGTCACTGACGCTGTTGGTTTTTCGTGCAACATAACCATCCAGGACATCCGTCAGCCCGGCGCAGAGATAAAAGGCCAGGAAAAGGCCTTGATTGTGATCGATCCAAAAAATGGCCAGCAATAAAAGGATCCTGCTGATGGAAAGTGCGTTTGCTGCTTGCTTCATGATCGCCCCTCCTCTCCCGAGGTGATGTGATACCCTTGCACCCGGCAATATTCAGGTTTCCCGTCCCTGGAGCGCTTGTTCGATCCGCTTGATCATTTTCCGGTCAACCAGGCCGCCGGACAGCCCTTGAAAGAGATAATCCGAGACCGGCTTGGATGGTTGGATTGCCTGTATATCTAAAAGCACTTCGAATATATCCGTCAGAATCAGCTTGCGTTGTGTGTCTTTCAGAGACTCGATATTAATTTTATTCAAGGTCTCCGTAATCACCGGAAAAAGCTCCGGATGCAGCGGCAGCCATCGCCGGATGCTTTGAATCGTTTGCCTTGATGTGATAAATTTTTCGTCCTGGCAATGGGATAGGTAGGATTCCAGGATTTTTTCAAGCCGTTTTTCCCGGTCCCATCGCACATTTTCGGCAAGGAGCATGCAGCCGATGCTTCTCTGATAGGAATTGCTATCCTTCAGTTTATCGACAAACTCATCCCAATAAGGATAAACATCCCCTTGGATCTCACTGCGCCGCTGCAACAAGAGGAAAGCCGGGTAACGCAAATCATCCTCTTTGGATTCCAGCAAGGTCACCAGTCCGCCGATGTCCTCCTCGGATAGATTCTTCGCTATTTCGTCCAGGTTGGAACGATCCTTCGACAGCATCCCGAGATTGATCATAGAAGCCCTCCTCTTTCCCATTGCAGTCACAGCAACCTGAGGCTTGGCGGTTCTAGGCTTGACGCACCGGATGCCGCAGGACGGTTTTCAGCTTGTCCGGCGCCGTCTTTCGGGGATCCCCCAAATAGATCTCGTGATGTCTTCGAGTCATGCCGTCGGGCAGGATTGCGTTGATATCATTGACCAGCCCATGGGCAAGAATATAGGCTTCGATTTTTTTCAAGGTTGCATCTTCCGTGGCATACGTGCCGATATGCATCGCCTGGACACAGCGTCCCTCTTGAAAAGCCTGCAGCCTCGCCTGAGTTGTGTCCAAATGAGGCTTTTTCTTTTTGGCTTCAGCGCAGGCCCAGCGGAAAACATCCTCCGTCACGAATTCTGGCTGCCGGATCATGGCGGTCCAGCAGAATTTATCTTTCTTTGAAAAATCAAAGTCCTTCGGATCCGCCAGCCACCATAAGCCTTCCAAAGGCGGTACGACATAATCATAATATCCGGCGGGTTCGTTTTTGCTTTTAGGGCTCATTTTTATGGTATAGGCTAAGGCGTAAAGCAATTCCACCGCCTGCTGGTACGCGCCGCCTTCCGTATTGGGGTTCCCCTGTCCATCCACCATGATGAAGGACATGGCCGGAACCATGATCTCGGCCGGCTCCGTCTTGGGCAGGTAGAGATCCTTATATGCTTTTTTGAAATCTAAAGCTTCCGCCATCCTGAAGCCCTCCGTTCTGCAGTTGCCAGACTATTGTTTTTCTGCAAAGTGCCTTGGATTGGGTGCCTTGATAATGAAAAATTCCAGGAGTCCGGCGCTATGATTTCCAATGTTCATTTTCGTATTGTATGGGACGATGATGATTTTTCCCATGGAAAGCGCTCTCGGTTCCTGGGCCCCCAGCTGGATCGTCAGCGTGCCTTGGACGACCACCAGACAGACATTGGAGTTGGAAAAATGCTCCGGCAGGCTATCCCCATTGCCCAAAACAACATGGTTTAAAACCATGTTTTCATCATCAATAATTTTTTCAATAAGCTTATTGGCGGATTCTGAATATTCGTATATCTTTTCCAACATGGCTGCGACCCCTTTCTCAAGAACGAATATGTGATCTTGCTATATTCTTATTATATACAAATTATGTTAAAAAGTCACCTGTTCTTTGCCGCGGAATGCCCCTGCAACGACGTACGCACCTACCGAATCTCCTTCTCCACTTCCACAATTTCAGCTTCGGTATTTCCTTCAATGAATTCCATCACCTTATCCAGCACGCTGTCGGCCATGGACGTGGTTTGGGTTACACAGGCAATGCCCAGGACTATGGTTTGATGAACATCCTGAGCATCCACTTCAGCGATGGCCACCTTGAACTTGTTTTCCGTCCGCGCAATGATGGATTTGAGTTCCATACGTTTCTCCTTGAGGGAATGGACCCATGGCGCATAGAGCTTGATTCGTAAAGTACCGACAATCATTCCTTTCGCCCTCCTCTTTGCATAGTTGCCGACCGGCTTTTTCCGCGGCCCTGTCCTCGTTTCATTTGCCGGATCATGACTTTGTCCAAGGGATCGACCCGACGAGATTCGATGATTTTTTGCAAAGCCTTATTGTAGGTGAAATCATCCAGCGACGCTTTTTGAAAATAGGCAAGGATCTGCGGTCGCATACGGACATACGCGGTTGCAAGGGTCCAGGCCACCGCCATTTTAACGTAATAGCCTTGATGTCCAACCTGGTCTAACCGTTGAAGGACCTGGTCCGTGTATTCTTCCTCCAGATAATAGTCCATAAGCATCACGACGCCGAACCGCACTTCGTATTCGCCGCTTTCGGCAAAATACGGCTGCAAAAATTCCCAGACGCGGGATTTATGATTTTGAGTCCATTTCAATCCGGCGCAGAAGCTGTCACAGACCGACCAACAGCTGATTTTAGGAACAAATTCCGCCACATAGGCCAGCAATTCTTCGATATCTGCTTTAACATAGCCCAAAACCATTCCCTGCAGCATAAACTCTTCAAAATAACGGCTATCGTAGGCTGTCATAAATGCCCGCCAATCATTTTCGGCAATTTCCCGGGCTAAACTGCGCAGTGCCGGCATCCGGACGCCAATCAGCGTTTCTGTATCGGGAAGCAAAGCGGATGAAAATTTCCTGTATTCTTCGTCCGCGAGTTCAAACAGCTTTTCGCGAAGATTTTTTTTCATGATTGATCACCTCCCGCAGGTTTTACTGAGCGCATGAATGGGATTTCTCAAACTCAGACCAGGCAGACACTTCCTCATCTGAAAAAACTTCGATGCCGGCTTTGCACAAAAGATCAGCGGTCAAACCGTTGCCGGCGGTCAATTTCCCTGAAAAAGTCCCATCATAGACAAAACCATGGCCGCAAGAGGGACTTCGGCTCTTTAAGATGGCCGCATTGCACCGGAGAAGCCGCGCCAATTTCAAGCTTTCTTCCGCGCCCTTTAAAAATTGAGCGGTCACATCCAGGCCGTCCCGATCCAATGCCCGCCCTTCTGCAATCTCAACAGTCTTGCGGGGTGTAGGCAAGCCACCCAGCTGTTCCGGGCACACAGGGATCAGATGATGATTTTCTGCCAGCGCTGCGATCCGAGGATCGAAATTGCTGGTTCCGGAATATTTGCACGCTGCCCCCAGCAGACAGGCACTGACCAATAGGTTCATAAGTCATCCTCCCTGAATGTGTGTTGCGGCAGAACGTTCGCCAAGTAACATCCCGGGCTGCGCCCTCGCTCTGTTTGTATCCTAGCACGATGTTTTCCATATTGACAAACTTCAATGTTTTCGATATATTCAACATAGACATTTTTCTATGTCATAGATATTCTTCAATGAGGAGGGAACGCCCTTGACAGCCGGTTCCAATGTACAAGCCCGCCAATTCAAGGCGCTGGCCGATGATACCCGCCTGGCCATTGTGGATATGCTTTGCGGTGGTGAACTTTGCGCCTGCAACATCCTTAAAAATTTTCAAATCACCCAGCCAACCCTTTCCTACCACATGAAAATTCTGACCGAATGCAATCTTGTGAAAGCCCACCGGGAAGGGGCTTGGATGCGTTATTCCCTGAACCAGAAGGATCTGAAGGCCCTTTGCAGCCGTCTGTCGGGTATTTGCAGCTGCTGCGGCCAGGATCAGAGCCAGGCATCCGATTCCAGTCCAAATCGTCGATTTAAGGAGGATCCCTCATGAGCACCTATATTCTTTATGGTGTCACCCTGCTGCTGCTTGCCCTGTCGTTTAAGAATGATAAGAAAAAAACAAAAATGTCACTAAAAAAAGCCTGGAAAGCCTTTGAAAACATCCTGCCGGAATTCCTCGTGATCATTCTGCTGGTGGGCACTTTGCTGGCCATCTTGAATCCTGAGGCCATTTCAAAAATCATTGGAGGCGATTCAGGCTGGTTTGGCGTTTTACTGGCTGCCTTGGTTGGGTCCATCACCCTGATTCCCGGCTTTGTGGCCTTCCCCACCGCCGCCATGCTTCTACAAAACGGAGCGGGCTATATGCAGATCGGCGCCTTTGTGTCGACCCTGATGATGGTCGGTGTGGTCACCATGCCCGTAGAAATTAGATATTTCGGCCGGAAGCTTACGTTTCTACGGAATGGGCTGGCCTTTCTGTTTTCCTTTGTTGTTGCCTATGTGATCGGAAAGGCGGTGGGCGCTCTATGATGGTCCTTCTTAAACGTTACCGGGTATTTTTGGCTACCTTCGGTCTCGTCCTAATCATGACGCTGATCAACCGGCCTTTAGGTCTTGAGGCTTTGAGCATCACCGGCTTTTCACTGAAGGAAATGCTGCTGGTGATTCCTCCTGTTTTCATCTTGCTGGGACTTCTGGATGTTTGGGTGCCCAGGGATACCATGATCAAATATATGGGGGAAGGTTCCGGTCTGAAAGGGATTCTATTGGCTTTCTTTATCGGTTCGGCAGCAGCCGGGCCCTTGTACGGGGCTTTCCCCGTGGCCGGCGTCTTCATGAAGAAAGGCGTGAAATTCAGCAATATCTTGATTTTTATCGGGGCCTGGTCCACGACGAAGATCCCTATGCTGCTTTTTGAATCCACCGCTTTGGGTGTGAAATTTGCCATGACACGGCTTCTGATCGATATACCCGGCATCATCCTGATCGCCTACGCATCGTCCAAAGCCCTTGCCCCAAAGGAGATCCGGCAGATTTACGAAAATGCTGAAACCATGATCCAATAAACAATTCCTGCCAAAACCAATGGGCGTTCCCAGTGAAAAAATCCTCATGTTTCATCGAAATACCCTGATCCACGCCGATGGATCAGGGTATTTTACATATTGGCCAATTGGAGGTATAATCTTTTTTGTTACTAATTTCAATCTGCAGAAAGAAGATGATTGCTCTGCGTAAACCAATCAATTACTGGCAGCTTTTCACTGCCACCTTCCGTTTAAGCGCTTTCACCTTTGGGGGCGGTTACGTCATAATTTCCATGATGCGCAAAAACTTCGTCGAGGACCGGCATTGGGTGGAAGAAGATGAAATGCTGGATATGGCCGCTTTGGCCCAGTCTGCACCGGGTGCTGTGGCGATCAATGCCTCTGTCCTAGTCGGTTATCGTTTGGCTGGAATCCCCGGCGCGATGGTTTCCGTTTTCGGAACCGTATTGCCATGTCTGATCCTTCTGTCGGTTATTTCATTATTTTATATGCAATTCAAGGAAAATTTCTTTGTGAACACTTTTATGAAAGGGACCGGAGCCGGCGTGGCGGCCGTCATTCTCGACGTTGTCATCCGAATGACCAAGACCATTCTCAAGGAAGAAAGTCTCGTCGCTGTGGGAATCCTGATCCTCTCCTTCGCGGCCACCCTGTTTTTTGGAACGGATGTCCGTCTGGTCATTTTCAGCTGCGGTCTTCTGGGCTTGGCACGGGCATACTATGCCCAGTCCAAATTCAAGGGGGTGCGGTAATATGCTTCATCTCAAGCTTTTTTGGAGTTTTGCTCAAATTGGGCTGTTCAGCTTCGGTGGCGGTTATGCCGCCATCCCGATTATTCAAAAACAAGTCGTGGATCTTCACCATTGGCTTACGCTGAAGGAGTTCATGGACATTATTGCCATATCCCAAATGACGCCGGGCCCCGTCGCCATCAATACCGCCACCTTTGTGGGGATGCGGATCCTGAGCCTGCCCGGCGCAGTGATCGCAACCTTGGGCTGTGTCGTGCCCTCCTTCCTGATCGTACTGACCATAGCTTATTTTTATTCGAAGTACAAGAATTTATGGGTCATGCAGGGCATTTTAGCCGGTTTGAGACCCGCCACCATCGCATTGATTGCAGCGGCAGGCTTGGGGATTTTGTCCATGGCGATCTTTAATGTCGAAATCGATGCCCTTTCGTTGAAAAGCCTGGTCTCCTTTGATACGCCCGCAGCCCTTACCTTCGTTTTAGCCCTTTTTCTTTTGATAAGACATCGGTTTGATCCGATTTATGTCATATTAGGTTCCGGCATCCTTGGAATGGTGGTTGCTTTGTTCCGTTAAGGGACGGTGACTTTTTGCGGCCGCCGCACAAAGGGGACAGAGCATGTTCATAAAGGGGCTGTGTGAAAACACGGCC
>DIWW01000006.1 GCA_002435905.1 Peptococcaceae bacterium UBA6096 | reverse complement strand
ACACCAGGGCCTGGATAAAGCCAAAAAAGATGCCAAGGAACATGAAGGGCAAAGGAATAAACAGGGGCGCCATGGCAAAGATGCTGGCCACCAGGGTCTCTTCCCCGTAGATATTCCCGTAAAGCCGGAGGGACAAGGATAGGGGCTTGACCAATTCCTCCATTAAATTCAGAGGCAGCATCAAAGGATGGGGATCAACAAAATGCTTGAAATACCGCAATCCTTTGGCCCTGACGCCTTGGATGTGGGTCGAAAAGAAAACCACGATGGCCAAGGCCGCGGTAAAGCTCAAGGCGCTGGTGGGCGCCTGCAGCCCCGGCGTATGGCCGAATCCCGGCAGAAGGCCGGAATAGTTGGAGATCAGGATGATAAAGAAAAGGCTGCCTAACAACGGAAAATATTTCATAGCCTTCTCTTTGCTGCCCATGATCGAACCCAGAAAGGTCATCAGGGTGTCCACCGCCAGCTCCACCGTGATCTGGGATCTCTTTTGGGGAATGATCTTCAGGTCCCGGGTCACCAGAGTGCAAACCAAGACCAGCAGCGCCATGATGCCCCAGGTGGTGGTGGTGATGCTGTTCACTTCCAGCCCCATGATGGAAAACAGCGGGCCACCGTGGGCTGAAGCCAATACCATCATTGTTTGACTCAATTCAAATCTCTCCTTTCCTTCGATATTCAAGATGGCTTTGTTTGATTAAGACCAATATTATCAGAACAGCCTGTATATTCTGAGTACACTTTGCACACCGGATAAAAAAATCCTAAAAACAGATCCCGCGGCTGGAATGACCCCTCCCGGCATCGAACAAGACGTTTCTTTTTCCAAGGTCATTCCGACATTGATTAAGACTGCGACCCCTCAATTCGGAACTATAGGATAGACCCATCAAATTTTTCTGCGGCAGCTTCCAAAGAGGCATATCCATACATCACAATCATGTTTTTATATATCTCTTCAGATCCATTGATCCCCTGGTTGATCCGATTTTCGCAATGATTTAAATAGAGCTCTAAGGTATTCATTGACAAGACGGAAAGTTCGCCTCGGGTATAGGTTTCAAAGGATGTCATAACCACAGAGTCTTGATTGGAATATAAAGGCCTTCCTCTGTGGTCCAGAAAGGGATATCGATGGCGAATTTCAGATTCCCAATCCAACAGAATATGGGTCAATTTATTGATCAATTTCTTTTTTTCATCGGTTAAGACCGGTATACAATCTTTGATCTTTTCATACTCCTCCGCATAAGTGGTTTCCATCATCCGGGCATATTTTTCTGACATCAGATTAAAACCAAGGGCTTTGGCGGATTCCAAGTCGTATAAATAGCTCCCTAATATTTCTTCAGGCCATGTTTTAAGATTGCTTAAACGGTTAATGCGAAATATATCCCTTTCTGATTGGCATAAAGCTTTGCCATTCACGTGATGGACATTTTCAAACATGTCCAATTCGATCGCATAGACAGCTTCAATAAGCTCCTCTTTGCACATGATCATCCCTCCTAAGTGAACTTTGATATTTACGCGGGACACCGCGTACTTTTTTTGCTTTGTCTTAAGCCAGCTTCAGCGCCGCTTCCCCTACCCTCATCGATTCATAAAAAACCTTCCGGTAGACAAACACAGCAATGAAAAGACAGATAACATCGCAGATCGGTTGGCCGAGGGCTACGCCGTACATCGGCAGCACAAAGCGATCCAACAGCAACATAAGCGGGATATTCAGAACGAGCTGACGGAACGCAAGCATGCTTAGGGAATACTGCCATTTACCGACTGCCTGGCAAAGGGTGCTGGTGAGGAGTATAAAGCTCATAAAGGGCATGCACAGTATATAGAGACGGAGCATCCTGGCACCTATTTCGATGGTGTCCTTATCGTTGATAAAGATCCGGATGAAGCCGCGGCTAAAAACTTCACAGCTAATGAGCAGAAGGATCGAAATGAACGCAAGGATTTTGATGGCGAACTTATTCACATCACGCACACGTTGGTAATTCTTTGCGCCAAAATTATAGGCAATCAGCGGCAAAACGCCCTGCGCCACGCCGTGGGTGGAGCTGATCCCAATGAAGGCAATCTTCGTTGTAACGCCGAAGCCCGCCACCGCATGCTCGCTGTACCTCGAAAGGGTATGGTTTTGCACAAAGCAGCCAATGGCGCCAAGAATCGTAAGGCTGCAGGATGGCAGGCCAATGAGGATAATATCCTTGAAAATCGGCCACTGCATCTTGTACTTCAACGGATTGAGGTTGATGTAGCTGTTCTCCTTCATTTTTAAGAAATATATCCATAGAAAGTAAACGAGGGAGAAGCAGTTGCTGAGCATGGTGGCAACTGCGGCGCCGGCAACCTGCATCTTAAAACCAAAGATAAAAATTGGGTCCAGACAAATGTTGAGGACAGCGCCCAGCATAAGGCCGTAGCTGGCTTTTTTAGCTTGACCTTCGGAACGGAGGAGATTGCACATGACAATGGACAGCATCGTTGGCACACCGCCAACAACGAACACCCATCTCAGATAATCCCATGCATAGCCATAGGTGCTCACCGTCGCGCCAACCGCAGTGAGAATGGGACGCTTAAATATGCTGAGGAGGCAGCTGACAAGGATAATGAAAATAAGGCTGTACCAGAAACCAATGGTTGAAGCGCGGCTTACGCGTTCATATTTTTTTTCACCGAGGGCTTTGGACATAACGCTATTTGTACCAAGACCAAACAGTGTGCCGAAGGCATTCAAAAACTGGAAAACAGGAAACGCAATGGATACTGCAGCGATCTGGTTCGGGTCCCCCAGCATGCCGATATAAATTGTGTCAGCAAGACTGTAAAGGATGGTGATGATGGTGCTGAGCAGCGCCGGAACAATAAAATGTGCTGCAGCCTGCGGCACGGGAAGGGTTTCGAACAGTTCTTGGTTTACATTCTTCATCATTTTTACCAGCTTTCCAACCATATCGAGCAAAGGAATGGAAATTAGTTAACGACGCAATCGATGCCATGCAGCTCAATGATCTTGGCGATATAATGCATTCTTTCATCGTCCGGCGTCTGAACCTCAGGTATAGGATACTCACTGCCAAGGCGCTCGTGCTTCGTGGAACCAAGCTTATGATAGGGAAGAATGTTGACACGGGGGAAATGATTTTCCGCACAGAACGCGCCAATTGCATCAATATTTTCATCAGCATCCGTAAAGCCTGGGATGATGGGAACGCGCAGACATACTTTTTCCGGACAGGTTTGCCCGAGCAACCGCAAATTTTCCATGATCAGCTTATTGCTAAAACCGGTTGCCTCAATATGTTTCTGCGCATTGACGATTTTAAGATCGGCCAGATACAAATCAACATAGGGCACAATCGTTTGAAGATTCTTTGAGGGAACGCTCAGCTCCGACTCAAGCGCCGTATTGATGCCCTCACTATGGCATGTTTTCAGTAACTCGGCGACAAACTCATGATAAACCAGGGGATCGCCTCCGGATACCGTGATGCCGCCTTTGTTGCGATAAACCGAAGAATCCCGGCGGATCTTCTTCATGACATCCTCAACCGTCATCCACTCCCCGGTCACAGAGAGTGCATCCTGGAGGCAGGCACGTACACAGTCATGGGTTTTGCACTGATTACATTTCCTGCGGTCATGACGGACATACCCAAACCTCTCGATATCCGCAGGATCCACAAGGGCTGTAACCGCATCATGGGGGCATACCTTGGCGCAGCGCATGCAGCCGACACACTTCATCTTTGTATAGAAGAGTTCGGGTACCGAACTCTGTCCTTCGGGATTTGCACACCACAAACAGCGCAGCGGGCAACCTTTAAAAAAGACATTGGTGCGAATGCCAGGGCCATCATGGGTCGAGAAACTCTGGATGTCGAAAATCAGCGCTTTTAATTCAGGTTTTTGTTCCATATCAGACACCTCAAATCCTATCGTCATCTTTGGTTTTTGCCGCAGGTTATTTACAAATAAGACAACAATGTCATATTTAAAACAGTGGAGGGGGCAGCCCCCTCCTCTGTTTTAACACATCTTTGAAAATCAATCGTACCTTAGTCGTTCCAGACTTCTTCACGGGTGGGCTGCTTAACAAGGTTCACAAGAATACAAGCCAGTACATAGAAGATGGTGGAAAGCCAGATCGAAACAAAGTAACTGCCCGTTAGATCGCGAAGCGCACCGGCGATGTATGGGCCAAGGCCGGCGCCGCCAGCCATACCGATCAAGGAAATCAGACCCCAAGCAGGCGGCATTTCCTTCCGGCCGACTGCCAGACCCACAAGGCCTGCGACGGATGGGATGTAGCAGCCAAAGCCAATACCGAAGAGAATTGCGTAAATAATGAAAGCCCAGTGACTTGCGCCGCCGGCTGCAGTCAATCGTACGCCGTAGTTCAACCACAGAGCCGTGATCGCGGTCAGCAGATAGGCAAAGGTCAGGACATTCTTTCTGGCTTTCATCGGATCTCCGGTCTTCTTGGAGATTTTATCGACAATATTGCCGATGGCGACAGCAAAGATGGTGAAGAAAAAACCGATCAAGCAATAGATGTACGTTGCGGATATCTTGTCGTAGCCAAGCTCCTTGACCACATAATTGATCGCGTGGGAGAAGACGATGAACTCGGCAAAATTGCTGCAGAACCAAAGGATGGCCAGGGTCCAAAACACCTTATGCTTGACAGCCCACTTAAAGGGAACATAGAACTCTTCCTTCTTCGGACCGCTGCCGGCATTCATCTTTGCCATGAAGGTGTCATAGCCCAGGGGCTTCTGACCAACATCTTCAGGCTTCATTTTCGTAAACTGGGCAGCGGCGACGATGCCGACGATCAGGACGACGCCAAACACCTTCATCATGATCTGCCAAGACAGTTTGGAGATGATGAGCATGGAGATGATGGGGCCAAGGAACATCGCCATGCCGGAAGCCGCCGTGGTCAGGCCCATGGCAAGCCCGAGCTTGTCAATGAACCATTGGCGGACCATGGACGTCACCGGAGCCCAGAAGGCGCCGGACCCGATGCCGATGATCGCATAGCTCAGCCAATACTGCCAGGGCTGCTGGGAGTAACTGCAGAGAAACAGGCCGACGCCCATGATAATGCCGTGCAGAGAATAGGTCAGACGACAGCCCAGCTTGTTAATATAAGTACCGACCAGGAAAGCAAACAGCCCATACATGGCCATGAAAATGGAGCTGCCGGCAGCGACGGTCCCGGTGGACCAGCCGGTGGACGCGACCATGCTTTGGAGCAGGGTTGCAAAGGAACCGCGAATCATCATATGGAAGAACACGATCAGCATGGCTGAGGCGACGACGGACCAACCTGAGAATTTGCTTTTTTCAATCGCTTTTTCACCGATCGAAATCGTGGTTTCGCTCATTATTTTCACTCCCATCCTAATTTGGAAACGCTGAGGCTAGGGGAGGGGAACCCCTCCCCTAGCCTCAGCGATCTGCCGATATACTATTTTTTCGAGTACATTTCTTACAGGGTATTATACTCAGTCCGGGCAATGAGCTCGTCCTGAATGGGCTTGCCCAGCTCGATCCAGTAGGAACTGAAGCCAGCCACACGAACCATGAGATCCCGGTAGTTCTCAGGATGCTTCTGCGCGTCGCGAAGCATGTTGGAGTCAACGATATTGAACTGAACATGGTAGCCGCCCATGTCAAAGTAGCTCTTGATAAAGTCGACGAAGTTCTTGCTGCCCTCGATGCCGCGAATGGAATTGGGATGGAATTTCAAGTTGAGTTGGACACTGCGGTACTCGGTTGAATCCAGCTTGACGCCGGACTTGATCAGCGCAATGGGACCGTTGGTGTCGGTACCGGGGGAGGCAGACAGGATGCCGTCGCACAGTGTAACCCCTGCCAGACGACCGTCGGGAGTGGCGCCGGTGACACGGCCATGAGGGCCATGGGCGGAGATGGACAGGGCAGCCGTCAGCCAACGATAGCCCAGATAAGAGGTTTCAGAAGCACAGACTCGGTCGTAATCATGCCACAGGTCAACAAAGATAGTGTCCACATAGTCGTCATCGTTGCCGAACTTGGGCGCTTCAAGGACATCCTTGTGGATTTGCGCATATTTTTCGTGCTTGATGGGATCAACAGACTGGTTGAGCATGGAGAAGTTGCCGTTGGTGGCGCCAACAACATAACCGAAGTTATTGTCCATGGCTTCCTTGAACTCTGCGTAGGTGTAAGTCTTATCATCCCAAATCAGTTTCTTCATAGTGGCTAAGCTGTTGGCCACGTTGACAGTGCCTGAATCGAGCAGCGTCACAACCTTGTTGTAGCGGCAGCCGTTGTCATCCTGGGGACGGCCTACCTTGACACAGTCGTGCATCAGCACGGAACCGGCGATCTTGGGATGGACCTGGCGCTGAACTCCGATGACATAGTTCCAGTAGCGCATATAAACCTTCATATAGTGTTCGCGGACGGCAACGAAGTTATCCCACACATCCTCGTAGCTTTTAATGGGCTTCAGACCGGTGAACGCCACGATGCCGGTTCGGGGATCGACGCCGTCGTTCAAGGCCAGCTCCAGAGTCTTTGCTTCGTTATAGAAAGCGGGATGATTGATACCGTGAGACTTGCCATTGATACCGATTTCGACGCAGCCGGAAATAGCAACATCCCGGGCATCCTCCAAAGTAATCCCTTCTTCGGCATGGGCCCACAAAAGATGATTGACCTGCTCTTCATAGTTGAACCAGGCAGGATAACCGTTGCCGGCCTTGGTGCACTCAGCGGCTTTCATCAGCAGCCGGTCAGAGGTCTTGTTGCTGACTAAAACACCGAGTGTGGGCTGTGCCGTGGGCACATTGATGCCAGCCTGAAGGAGCATCTCATCCAGCTCGTTGTCCCAGCAGGCGCCGGTCTTCGGATCCACACCACCTACAATCATATGCTGGAAGGAGTTGGAAGAAGCCATGGCAGCCCAAGCGGAGGGTGTGATATACTCTTCACTGGAGAACTTGATACGCATGATTTCCCACAGCTCGAGGGCATCGGCCGGGGTGATGCGTCCGGCGGCTAGATCCGCCTGGTACAGTGGGTTCAACAGTTGGCTCCATTTGCCGGGAGAAAGGCCCAAGGAAATGGAATCGTTCCAGACCATCATATGGCCGGCCCATAAAGCCTGCATACCTTCACGGAAGGTACGGGCGGGCTTGGCGGGAACCCATTCGAGGCTATCGGCCATCTCAAGCAGTTCTTCCTTGCGGGCCGTGTCCGCGCAAGTTTCAGCAAGGCGACGGGCTTCCGCGGCGTAGTTCTTAGCCCAGTTGATGACTCCTTCGCAAACGTGAATGCAACCCTGCCAAAAGAAAATCTTTTCGGCGCCCTCCTTCTTGATGGGCTGTTCTTCAGCCAAATGGCGCTTGCATTCGGCAATAACATCTTCTAGACCGCGATTGAGGGCGATGTCGTAAGCGGGCGTCCAGCGGCCATCGCAGCCGGAGGCCAATCCGGATCCAGGGAATAGACCCATCTTCCATGCCTTTTGCAGGTCATCATTATAAGGAAAAACATCTGCCATGAGTTTGTTGGAGACATCCTCAATGGACCGGGTCTTCCAGTAATCAAGGACCTCCTTCATCGCAGGAATCTCATCATGACGAATGCTGAACAACTGTCCCAGTTTGGCCCAGTCTTTGTCAATGACGTTATGCGCTTCGTCCTTGGCCTCCACGCTGTACAGCTTTGCCTCTTCGTCTTCAGCCATGTTCAGAAAGTTGACCATAAAAGCGGTGGAGAACTGGGGGTACATGGTGGCGCCGCGGCTGTAACGGGTTTTGGACATGACAATGACTTCATCTTCCTTGATGACAGGCGTCAAGTGTTCCAGCATATACTTGTAAGCCAGTCCTCTGCGGACATAAAGCGGTTCACCGGCGAACTTTTTCCACCCCTCGGTATAGTACACGGGCATCTCAGAGTCGAAACGGCACTTGCTCTGGAGGAAGTTCTCAAACATACGGGCTGTACGTTCGGTAGAAGGTTTCCCTTTTACTTCCTTCGGGGTAAAATTCCCCTCCTCTTTCTGGGCTGAGACATTGAGCGGCCAGGTTATGGTTTTGCCGGTTTCCAACATCTCGAGAACGCGGGATTTTTCTAATGTCGACACAGTTACACTCTCCTTTTCTTTAAGTAAATCGCAGTACAGTGTTTGTTTCTCCTGTTCTTGAAGTTATTATCAGTGTATCTATTTATAGAAAATTGAGAATAATGCGAAATAGTGATTATTTTTTTCCGTGTGCCATGGCATAGTCCTTTAGTTTAGCTGGCCCCTGCCATTTAGTTAAAAAGGATTAACTTCTATAGACCGGAAGGGATTTTAATATTTTCGGAGAACATGGAGAATCTAGGGAAAAATGGATAAGCTTTAAACCCATCCATCGGCATTTGTTTCTCAATGGATTGCTGTAACTGACTTTATATTATGAAAGGTTTCTTATCATGCCGAAAACTTCCAATCTCAATGTGATGGTCTTGGCGAAGCTGCAGTATCTTCAAGACCTCTATTCCAAACAATTTCATTTGTCTATTTCAGTTTTCCGACAGGATGGCAATGAGTTTTCAATATCTTCCAATCAAAGTCTGGAATGTGCCCAGTCCTCCTTCAAATATCCCGGCGTATGCCAAAATCATTTGAAACGCTTGCTGCAGCAAGGAGAAACCCGACTTTCCACAGTGATTGCCACCTGCCCCTTTGGCATGACCACCGCCATAATTCCTTTGGGGACCGCATTAGAGACCGACACGATGTTAGCGGCCGATTTTTACCTTCTGATCGGGAAAATACGGATCCGCGGCGTCGATGATCCCATCAGTGTCTCTTCCGGCCGGGAGGATGAGACCAAACAGTATGACCTGGTTGAATTCAAGAAAATCATTCAATTGATTTCCTTTAACATGGATTTTCTTTTTGGCCTTGTAAAACAAAGCAAAATCCCCTTAGGGCACACTCAGCCCATCGAGAAAGAAATTTTAGAAACCTTGACCCATCGGGAAAAGGAAATTCTTCATCTAGTCAGTGTGGGGATGTCCAATCAAGAAATATCAAAAAATCTATTCATCAGCGAGCAAACGGTCAAGGTCCATGTGAGCAACATCCTGAAAAAGCTTCAAATGAAAAACCGCACACAGCTTGCTTTGTATGAAATCCAAACGTCCTGAGGAGCCTATGAAAAGAATCAATAGAATTCGCAACCACATCCTGCTGGGCTTTTCGATCGTTATCATGATCACGATCATTTCCCTGGCCTCTTTCTTTATCTATCAGCTCAATATCATCGAAACCAGAAATGTGACCGAACGATTGAACGTGGCCATCGGGATCGCATGGGATCTTTATAATGCCGATGATGTGATGATCGAAACCACCCTTACATCCACCATCCAGCATACAAATCTCAGCACCTTGATCAAGGAAGCCAATGCCACCGCCTTCGACAGCATCCTCACCGATTTAAGCGAAAATTTCGCAGACATCGATTATTTTGTAATTACCGACGCCAAAGGAGAGATTCTCAGCAGCACCAGCTACAACCGCGGGGAAACCTGGTTTTTATCGAACCTGGTTGAAGCTTTGGTGCAAAACAAGAAGCCGATCTTTACCACGGAAATCATGCCCAGCCAGGAGGTCGCCAAAGGAAGTTGGGAATTCCAGAAAAAAGTTGAAATCGGTTATTACAGCAACGATTCTAATAATTCCCAAGCCAGCGTTTTTAATCAAGGACTGCTTAAGATGGTCTTGGTCCCCATCTACGACAGCCGGAAAAATGTGGTCGGCTGCCTGTCTGCCGGCATCGTTTTGAACAACAATCAGAAACTTCCAGAAGAATATACAGACCGCGTTCCCAACACTTATTTGTCCATTGGGGTCGAAGGCCTCCGGATCTGTTCGAATATATCGGTGGATGATTTTTACTATCCGACGGGAAGCCTCCAAGATGAAACGCTTGTGGAAACCATCCGTTCCGGGCAGCGGTTCAGCGGGAAAATCTATCCATCGGGCGGTCCTTCGCTGATCGTGAACGATCCCATCAAGAATTTTGAAGGCAAGGTCGTCGGCAACATAGGTGTCGGCGCTCCGCTCTTTGCTTTCATCGAGTTCAACAACAGCAATGTTTGGATGATCCTGATGATTTCCTTGATCATTTTTGTTCTTGCCGTAGCTCTGGTTTCTCTGATATCAAGAATCATCACCAAACCAATCTATCAGCTGCAGGCTTTATCCAAAGCGATCCGGGAAAACGATCTGAAGCCTTCAAATATTAAATGGCAGGAAAAACACACACCCATCGAGATCCGTGAGCTTGCGGAAAGCATCCTCCAAATGGCCAAGGAACTGGTCAATGAGAAGCGGCTTCTGGAATACAAAGTCAACGAGCGTACCCAGCAGCTTGTCGCTACCGTCGGAAAACTGGAAACTGCCATTAAATACAAATCGCAGTTTTTGGCCAATATGAGCCATGAATTGCGCACACCGCTGAATTCGATCATCGGCTTTGCCCAGTTGCTCCAGGATAAGCTTTACGGCGGGCTGAATGAAGAGCAAGAGGATTATGTGGCGACGATCATTGAGAGCAGCAACCATCTGCTGGATTTGATCAATGATATTCTGGATTTGGTGAAGCTCGACCAACACATTGAGAAATTGCTTCCAGCCCATCTGGATCTCAACAAGATTTTCAGCGATTTGTCCGATTTGTTCCGCCCTCAATTGCGGACGAAAGCTTTGACCCTCCACATCACCGCAGCCAATGATTTGCCGCATCCTCATTGGGATGCCCAGAAGCTGAAACAGATCCTGATCAACGTTGTCTCTAACGCCATCAAATTCACACCCCAGGATGGCACCATCACTCTATCGGCTGTGAAGGTGGAGGATGACATCTGGATCACCGTAAAGGATTCCGGCATCGGCATCCCCGCGGAGATGGCTGAGAAAGTCTTCCTTGCTTTTCAACAGGCTGATTCAAGTTATACAAAACTCTATCGAGGGGTGGGTCTGGGCTTGTCCATCAGCAAAAACCTGGTGGAACTGCATCAAGGGAAAATCTGGCTTGAGCCAAACCCGGATGGCGGCACCATCGTATCCATACGGTTGCCGATCGATCCCTTCCCAGCGCCCTCAGGAACTGATCCCTCCGACAAAGCAAACTGAATCGAGGTGTTTTTGTGTCCAAAAAGATTCTGGTCCTGGAAGACGATTTGCCCAGCATGAAACTGATCAAAGCGATCCTGGAAAAATACAATTATGAAGTCATCGAATCAAGCGAGAGTTTGCATGCGATCCAGTTGGCGAAGGATCTGAAGCCGAATCTGGCCATTATCGATGTGATGCTTCCGACGATGAATGGGTACCAGGTATGTGAGCGGCTGAGGGAAATCCCGGCCTTGCAGTCCATGCCGATCATTGTTCTGACGGTGCTTAATGAAGACCAGCACAGGATCCGGGCCATCGAAGCCGGGGCGACGGATTTTCTGACCAAGCCCTTCGACCGTGTGGAACTTTTAACTAAAATTAAAGCGCTCCTCTCAGTGCAAGAAGAGCGCTCCCATTGCGAACCGTTTGACCGTGTCTTCTATTGTTTAATGACCGCCTTAAGCAGCCGCAATCCGGAGATCAAAAAGAAAGGACAGCGCGTCGTCCGTTTAGCCGAACAGATCGCCCTTCAGCTCAATCTCCCGATGGAAGACGTCACCGAAATGAAGCTCGGCATTATGCTGCAGGATGTTGGGCAACTGGGGATGGCACGGGATATCCACATCTGCAATCTGAAGGAAACAACGGATGAACATCGGGTCCTTGGTTATAATATGTTTATCCATTTTGATCGGCCCGTCATAAAAACAATCATCCTCCACCATCATGACCATTTGAAATCCGATCGTTATCCTTCTGACCTGCCGGTCGGTATCATACCGCTGCTCAACATCGCAGCTTTATGCAATCATTTTGATACGTTATATTACAATCTATCATCTCCCTCCCTCCCGGACATCATGACGGTGATCGGAGAAGAAACACGGCAGGGATGTTGGGATAAAACTATATATCATGCACTCAAAGACCTTGCCGCCAATCCTGAGTTGCTGCCGCAACGGTAAGCGTTTCTGAAAACACTGAAGTCCCTGGTCAATGCAGACAAAAAAGCGATCCCTGGCATGGGATCGCTTTTATCGTTCATATAGGTTGCTTCATCCGAAATCTAGATTTGGGCGGCCGGTTCTTCCGCGGCATCCGTGCCCGGATCTTCGATCGGTGCATCGGAGGTGCCATCATCGACCGTACCGTCGGTCGTATCCTCTACGACTTCCTCACCGACTTCATCGTCGATGTCAATGATCTCGTTTTCGCCATCCCATGCAACCTCCAGGCCAAGGGCTTCCGCCAGGAATCGCAGCGGCATATAGGTCCTGCCGCAAGTGACTTCAGTGTTGATCACAAATGGGGCACCATTTAAGAGGATCGTTGTGCCTTTGATCTCAATCACAGCACCTTCCCTGACAACATTGACTGTCTGGGTATCCCCGTTCCAGGTCACTTCAGCGCCCAGCTGTTCGGCAATGGCTCTCAGGGGAACCATGGTCACGCCGCCCTTCATGTAGGCCGGTGCGTCAAATTTGACGATGTTGTTGTTGACCGTCACACAAGAGGCTGAAAGGATGGTTGCCTCTCCCTTCATAGCTTCGATCACAGCCGCCGCGTTTTCAAACTGGGCCAGCTCTTCATTGGAATACATAGTCTTCACGATCATAAATCGTTCATTGATCGTTTGTTTGATTTCCGAATTCAGGCCTGCGATTTGCGCCTTCAAGCCATTGATGCTTTCCAGCAAGGCAGCGGCATCGACGGTTTCCGCCACAGCATCATCGGCGGTCTCAGCGGTTGCATCCACCGGCGTCTCGGCGGTTGCATCCACCGGTGTCTCGACGACAGCCGTCAGCGCTGCATATTGCGCTTCCAATAATTCCAACTGCTGGCACAGGGCACTTTTTTGTTTCTGCAGTTCTTTCTTTTGGGCGTTGAGTTCAGCTTTGAACACCTTCTGCAGGTTTGCGGCTTTCTGGATCTCCACTTTTTCTTGAACCGCTTTTGCTTCAACCTTTCCCTTGCCGCCAGAACTCCCCGGTATGGCGAGGGCCGTGAAGGATACTGAGAATACCAGAGCAAAGACCAGGAACAGTGCAACTACCTTTTTCAAACCTCATTCCTTCTTTCTTCCTCCGAAAAAAAAACTGTGTGCCAAAAGGCACACAGTTAAATATTACACTGCGACCTCTTCGGCAACCCGGCTGTCATAGCATTCTGCCTTAGACCCGTGGCTTTGCGTCCCTGGCTTTCACCAGGTTTGCCATTTATCGGAGATATTTTTATAACTGCATTATACTTGATATAAATTCATTTTACAATACGGTCAGAAAATATACATTTTCAGGAAAATCGATCAGCTTCCAGGGATCGGTCCCATGTGCTCTTGAATTTCCTGCTTATCCTAAAAAAGCACCGGTCATCCTAACGGCGACCGGTGCTTCCAGGAATACTTACTTCCCTATCATGATATTGAGGATTTCCACGTCCGTGGATTTCATGCCTTGGCGCCCCATCCGTCCGATATTCTGGATCGTCTTTTCATAGTCCTTTTCCACAAGGCCATCTCCGAAGGGGAAGACCAGGCCTCGTTTCGCCATTTCATAACCCATGATGCCTGCGTCGACGGCGCTGGAAATCTTTGCAGCACAGGAAGCCTTGGCTCCATCGCACACGATACCGCCCACATTGCCTAAAGCGTTGATGATGGTCTTTCCGATGACATCATAATCCGCTCCATTGAGGTAAGCGATCCCGCAAGCCGCGGAGGCTCCGGCCGATACGGCGCCGCAGTAAGCAGATAAGTTGCCGATATAACGTTTCTGATGCATGGAAAGAAGGTTGCTCAGGACAAGCGCCCTATAGAGTTTTTCTTCCTTGGTCCCCATGTCCTCTGCATAAACCACCACAGGCATGGTGCAAGTGATTCCCTGATTGCCACTTCCGGAGTTGATAACCACCGGCATGGAACACCCATCCATCCGTGCATCCGAGCCGGCTGCCGCCGCGGCTCTGGCCCGGGTCCGCACATCGTTGCCAGCCATTTCCATCAGCGTCTGCCCCACTTGTGCGCACCAGCTATGCTTCAATCCTTCCTCGGAAATCGCGGTATTATATTGGATTTGTCTGCTGATGATCGGCTTGATATCCTTAAAATCGACCTTATTGGCAAACTCCAGGATATCCTTGATATTGAGCATAGACTTATCGCCCGCCGCTTTTGCCGCAGAAGGGGTCTCCTCAAAAACCGTCTGCCCATTCTTCTCGATCCTGGAAATATGGTTATGCTTGGTTCTGATTTCTACAGCCGCCGTTTCGATTCCTGCCGTCAATTCCGCGCGTACAAAGAGATTGTCTTCCCCTTCTTCAAGTTCACAGACGCAGAACCCCTGTTCACACAGTTCCCTGGTCTTGTCCATGGCTTCCTGGTTCACTTGGCTGATAACCTCCAGCTCCAGCGCCGCCTTGCCGCCGACAACGCCCAGGATCGCCGCTGCCGCAACACCCTTCTGTCCTCCGGAATTCGGCACGGTCACGCCCTTCACATTCTTGATGATGTTGCCGCTGCACCGGAGAACCATCCGTTCCGGCATATGTCCAAGGACCTCTCTTGCCTTCGCGGACGCAAAAGCAATGGCAATCGGCTCTGTGCATCCCATGGCCGGAATCAATTCTTCCTTTAAGATTTTCATATAATTTTCATACAGCTGCTTGTCCATCGATGCATTCTCCTTTAGGGCTGCGTATTACTCGCTTTTTTTGAAAAAGGATACCTGGCATACGGGGCATCCCTGGGCAATCGTTTCTCCCAAGTAAAATTCATACCCCATGGCCTTGGCGATGTTTCTGTCGCCGTCCATCGCAATATCGCATAATTTCTCGCAGGTGGCATCATCGAAGCCCAGATCGACCCATGCTTTCAGCAGCGGGCAATGATGGAATTCCAGGTCCACTCTGTCTGCGTTTTTGGTCTTGAATTCGATTTCAAAGGTCTTAAGCAGGGTCGGAGACAGGAAGGTATCGGCGAAGCATGCCACACTCTCCGGATCCTTGCATTTTTCTTTGATTTGCTTTCCCTGGGTCAAGCCTGTCTCCGCAACGGCCTGCCGGATGAAGGTTTCTGCTTCTTCTGCTTTGCCGGCTTCTTTTGCCTTGGCGTAGGTCAAACCGGTCCAGGTTGCGCGATGCTGGATCGCGCCTCTTTGAATATCTACGATTTGGTCCCCATGAATGCTGATTTTGTTGTCGATCATTTTAACTTCCTCCTAATTCTTTTGTTTAATATCTTATTTCTATGCTTGTATCTTTTTTTGTTCTGCTTCGAGCCGTTCATAGGCGAAGGTCGGATTCAGGGTCATACTGCGCCCGCCGGATACCTCGATGGTGGTTGCCGTCATATAGCTGGCTGCGTCGCTTGCCAGAAACACGATGGGCTTTGCGATTTCTTCCGGATCCGCCATGCGCCGCAGCAACGTCGCATGGGCATTTCGGTCCAGTTCAGCCTGTCGGATGTTCGCTTTCACCAGAGGTGTAACCGTAAAGCCAGGCATGACGCAGGTGACACGAACATGGTTTGCGCAATATTCACCTGCAAAGGTGTTGGTTAGATTATTGATTGCGGACTTTAGCGGTCCGTAAAGTGTGCTTCGTCCTGCCGAAGCGCAGCGGGCCGCCAAAGAACTGACATTGACGATGGCGCCGCCTGTGTCCTTCATGTACCGATAGGCTGCCTGGCATCCAAAGACAACAGACTTGAAGCAGACACCGGTCATAAAGTCGATTTCTTCGTCGTCGTATTCATCACCCTTTTTAAATCCGGTGGCGCCCACGTTGTTGATCCAGCAGTCGATCCTTCCGAACTTTTCAAAGACATGGCCCGCAAAAGCATAGACATCCTCGCCGCAGGTTACGTCGATCGCTTCATAGAATACTTCGCCATACTGGCTCAGCGCTTCGGACGCCGCCTTCAGTTCATCCCCATGCCGGGAACAGATGGCCACCTTGCACCCTTCATCCAAAAAGGCTTTGGCGGCTGCGAACCCGATTCCCTTGCTGCCCCCAGTGACCACCGCAACTTTTCCGTTCAAGCCTAAATTCACACCAATCGCTCCTCTTCTGCGCTGTTAACTTAAAACGTCGATTTATTTGAAGAAGAAAGCCATAACAAAACCTGCAATCAAAACCGATCCGGAAGTTGCGCTGACAAAGCCCGCTACCAAGGTTTTTGGCAGCATATGGTCTTCCAGCATTTTGTATTCCGCATCATTTTCAGCCAATACCTTGGCAGCTTCCACACTTAAGGTGTAGCTGGCCGGGAATCCGCCGGCCAAGGTACCTAAGCCGAGGGCGAAGGACATTGGGACACTCATTCCCAGTTTCTTTCCCACCGGGATGGAGAACAAGGCCACACCGGCGGTTGCCAGTATGATGAGGACCGCAAAATCTTTCATCAGCTGCACCAGCGTTTCCGGGGTTACGGTTTTGAGTTGCGAGAAGACAAACATCATGATGATCGTATAAACCAAACCCATGCTGCGAGAACGAACCAAGGTGCTTTTCTCAATGAATCCCAAGGCAGTACCAAACACGCCAAGGAACAAGGCCCAGACAAACTTGGAGACATATCCCATGGAGAATTTGTCCAGATAGGCAGCCATCACGGTCAGCACCACCATGGTGAACAGATAGGTGAAGTCGCTTTTGTATTTTGCAGGGATTTGAGGGAACAGAAAGTTATTCTTGGAATCAGCCTGATTATTTACAATAACGGGTTCAACGTTTAATGGTGTGAGCTTTCCGGCGCGATAATCCTTCAAAAGGGATCTGCCTTCTCTTTTCAGGCAGATGCTGGTCAAAGGGTATCCCACAAAGCCTTGCAGCACGTAAACCGCCATGGCCAGGATTGCTAAATGTTCTGTCGGCGCAACCGATTGCATCATCATCGCGGCCACAAAGCCGCCGGTCAGCGGAGGTGCTGCAATGGCCGCAGTTTCCGTGCCCATCAGGGGGCCGCCGATCACTAGTATGACCACGAGGATGCCTAACATGCCGGCAAGGGTAATAATGACCGTCCTCCACTGGGCAATCAATTCCTTGATGTCCAGCATGGTTCCCAGATGAACAACCATCATCATAACAAGGAAGGTGGGGAGGTTCGCGGCAACACCGCCCAGCTGCAGGATGTCTTTGGGCAAATAGACCCAAAACCCGATCACAAACAAAACGGCACTGATAAACATCGAAGGCACAAAGGCTTTGGTGGCGGTGGAAATCACTTCGCCGATGATCAAAAGAATCAACATGGTCAGGAATGCCGTCTGGGTATCCATTGGAACCTGGCCTGTGGCCACTTTGTAAACGCCAAAGTAGAGAAAGGACGCCGCCATGATCAATAGAAGCAGATATCCGATCAGTTGGTTTTGGGGTTTCGTTTGTGTATTCATACCTTTAACCCTTTCTTCTATAAATTTATCGACTCGAGTCCGTGGCCTAATCATATCACGATGTTTAAAACTGGTCAACATATTTTTAATTATTCTTATAACTTGGCGGTTTAAGTGGGTTATTTCGGGCTTTTTATGGCTTTCTCAGGCCTTTTTGCCTATTTCAACCTTTTCGTGATATGACTAGATGCTATTATTATGTGCTATTCTTCAATTATCCTACGCTTTCAGTCTTGACTTTTCCGGTTCAAATGTGTATCTTAGAATAAGGATTATTGAATTAGGAAGTGGTTAAATGAAGGAAGAAACGTCCGATACCTTAAAAAAGCAAGTTTACGATGCTTTATTTTCTGATATTATCAAGGGGGCTTACAACATTGATACGATTCTTACCGAAAAGTTCTTAATGGAAAAGTACGGCGTCAGCAGGGCACCCATCCGCGAAGCCCTGACTCAGCTCACCGGAGCCCATATCCTTGCCAGCATTCCTAGGCAGGGATATAAGATCCTGCAGCCAAGTGAAGAAGAACTGATTGAAATCATCAAATTCCGCTCAGCCTTGGAATGCTCCTTTTTGGAAAACAACTTCATGTTTATCAACAAGGACTGTATCCGCGAGCTGAGGGCATCCTGCGCAGATTATGCCAAATGTCCGGCCAATGATTTCATGTCCCACTGGTATTGCAATATCCAGTTTCACTTAAAGCTGTTCTCCATGTATGGCAATCATTATGCCTATCGGCTCCTGGAGGAAGCCTTAAATATTCAGACGATCTTTTTCGTGCAAAAAAAGTTCGGTGCGACCATGGATCTTCACCTGGCCTTCGTTGATTATTTAGAGCGAGGCGATATTGTGACCGCAGCGTCGCTCCTGAGAGCCGATATCGACCGGCTTCTGGTTCCGGCTAACCCGCCCACACCGGTGGAACAAAGCAAATAAGGAAGTCATCCTATGAAACGCTCGATGGATCCTGACATTGGTCAGCAATTAGCCCATGCAAAAATCCTTCCGCTGCTGGTGCGGCTGACCATCCCGGTCACCGTGGCCCAGTTCGTCAATGCGCTGTATAGCATTGTTGACCGTATGTACATTGGCCATATGCCCGGCGTTGGCACCTTGGCCTTGAGCGGTATCGGACTGACCTTTCCCATCATCATGCTGATTGCCGCCTTCAGCTGCCTGCCCGGCATGGGTGGGGCGCCTTTGGCCGCTATTGCCATGGGCGGCGGCAACCGGGATAAAGCGCAGCGTTATTTGAACAACGCCTTTTCCATGCTCCTTATCATCAGCCTGGTCCTCACCGTCGGTTGTCTGTTGATTTTGGAGCCGATGCTTCTTGCCTTCGGCGCCAGCGAGGCGACGCTTCCCTATGCCAGCAGTTACCTGGGCATTTATTTGATCGGCACCGTATTTATTGAAATCGCCATGGGATTGAATCCCTTCATCAATACCCAGGGCTTTACCGGAATAGGGACCCTCACCATCGTCCTGGGGGCCGTCCTGAACATCATTTTGGATCCCATTTTTATTTATGGGCTGAACATGGGGATTGCAGGGGCCGCCATCGCGACGGTTCTCTCCCAAATGGTTTCATCGATTTGGGTGCTCCGGTTCCTTAGCTCCAAAAAGTCACTCCTTCGCTTGAACCTTCATGACATGAAGCCGGATTGGGAGGTGATCCGCTCCACCTGTGCGCTGGGTGTATCTCCCTTTACGTTCCGCGTCAATGAGAGCGTTGTTGTGATCATTCTCAACCGTCTTTTGCTCCAATATGGCGGCGCTATGGGAGATCTTCATATCGCATCCATGGCGATCCTAAGCAGCATTGGCCAGATTTTTTTTATGCCTCTCATCGGCATCATCAGCGGAGCCCAGCCGATCCTAAGCTACAACATGGGCGCCAAAAATTATGCCCGTCTTAAGGAAACGATCGACTACGCACGTATTTTAAGCATTTCCTGCGCTGCCGTTATGTGGCTGTCCATGATCCTTTTCCCAGGCATCCTCAGTCGTCTCTTTACCGGAGATGCAGAGCTGATACGATTGACGACCCTTACCATGCGCATTATGTTCTGTACGATTTTGGTCCTTGGTTTGCAGATGGTCAACCAAAATGCTTTTGTCGCCATGGGGAACACATGGTATTCCTTCCTGTTTGGAATCATGCGCAAGCTTCTGATTCTGGTGCCTCTGGCGTTCCTTCTGCCTCATGTGTTCGGAGTATGGGGAATTTATATGGCGGAAGCCATTTCCAACCTTATCACCACCATCGTGACGCACATTGCCTTTACCGGATATATGCGCGGTCTGAAGGATCGGTTTGAAACAGCTTAGTTCTGCCCCTTTAAATCAGAAAAGCCTGATGCCAAAGCAATGCTTGACATCAGGCTTTTTTTCGTCCCTGCGTTTATTTAAAGTGCTTGAATTTGAAATCGTCTTTCAGGAGCGCAGCATCATAGATACGAGGCGGGCACGACGTTGAATACTGTTCTGCAGCCGATTTCACCGCGATTCCCCAAGCGATAGGCCGCTCTTGCCGTGGCAATGAGGACGGCAGCCGTGAATTCCGGATTCGAGTCATCCTTCAGGCAGTTCTCCATCCTTTGATTATTTGTGCCGTGACGTCCCATGGTGCCGCGATGAATCACGAAGCCGCTATGGGGAAGTCCGCCTTGATCTTTCGCGTTGTCCTCACGGGAGGTCAAATGAACGATGGTGTCATGATCTGCAAAATAGTTCGGCATCGCAGGGGAGAATATTCCCGGATCCCAGCCTACGGAAAAGATCGAGAGCTTGCTGCCTTTTCGGGCAGCACGATCAACTCTTTCAAAATGCGCATTGATCATGGCATGGGTATGAAAGCTATCGATCAAATTAAAATTCTCCGCCAACCGCGGTCTGGTTTCCGGCAGGTCCGAGGCCGTGCCGCAGCAATTGATCATCACATCAATTGTATCTTTCATTTCAAAAGCATCCTCCAGTGAACACAATGGGACGTTCCTGGATTTGAGCTGCATTTCCGATCGGTCTCCTCGTGTAAAGACCGCAGCCAACTCCATATCCGGATTGACAGCAAGTCCGGATTCAACTCTTTTACCAAGATTGCCGTATCCAACAATACCTATTCTCATCATGATTTCCTCCTTTATTTTCTGGACTATCTGTAATCAATGGTGCCCGCTCGATGCAGCCTTGTGTTCAGGCGACGGTTCGCCCTTTGAATATTCGTCTTATGATACTTGTTTCATCATGTCTCATACCCCCCGATTTGGAACAAACAATAGAAAAACAGCCGGCCCGTATCCGGGCCGGCTGCACAAAAGGGCGCATGTCGATGCACAAAGTTAGACTCTGCACAATGCATATCGTCTTAAGGAAGCGCTCCGCATACCATGCGACAGTCGGACAAATCTTATTTTGCCAAACCAGGTCAGCCTCTACGCAAACAGGCCGCCTTCGGCGCCTACACCTTTCACCGAAACCATAGCGTTGCACCGCCTTGGCAGTCCCGGTTACTGATTGTATAGCGCACCTCAACCTCAATATTCTATTATGTCCACATTTTTGGAAAAGATTGATGTCATTATACAATGTTCCAAATTTTCTGTCAACTTTATTTTTCCTTCTTTTTGCAGCCCATGGATTTATTTATGAAGATGTGTTAATTTACATAATATACGGGCAGCACCGTTGAATGGGCCGCCATTCTAAGAAGGGAGATGCTCCTAGTGAAGAAGGAAAACTCAAAACCTTATAACACGTTTTTAGCAGTAGCTTTTAGTGTTCTTACCCTCCTGTTCATCATGCTCATGTTTATCAGCCCCATCTTTTTTGACTGGGCTTTCGCCAGGCATCATAATCCATGGAGTTGGTATATACGACCTCTGTTTTTGATCCCCTTCTGCTATTTCGCATATAAACGAAGCTGGTCCGGCATTCTTGGTACATTATTTTTACTGATGACCAGCATGTTCTGGTTTCCGGCGCCCGAAGCTGCGAATGACCAGGTGAGCAGTTTTCTGCTGATGGAGAAAGAATATCTGACAGGTGCCTGGGGATGGACCAAAGTACTGATTTCTCTTTTGATCCCAGCGTCCTTAACCATTTTAGGCATGGCCTTTTGGAAACGCAGCCTCTGGTTGGGAATATCTGTTCTTGTTTTTATTGCCGCTGCAAAAATGCTTTGGAGCTTCGCCTTCGGAGGCGCTTCGGGCCGATCCGTGATGATTCCTGCAATCCTTGGGTTGATTGTCTGTATCGTATCGATTTATATCGGTTTCATGAAGCTTGAAAAGCGAAAATAACAGCCCGCTCATGTATACGTTCTATTAGCCTGCGCTATGGGTTTACATTCCATCCCTTTACCTATATAGTGATAATTGTTATCTTTATACAGTAATCCCACCATCATTTCATTAATTTCGGAGGGCATCATGACAAAAGTTAAAATTACAGAAACGGTATTGCGGGACGGGCATCAATCCTTGATTGCAACGCGGATGCGCACAGACGAAATGCTTCCGATCCTTGAAACCATGGACCAGGTCGGTTATCATGCCATCGAAATGTGGGGCGGCGCCACCTTTGATTCTTGCTTGAGATACCTGCAGGAGGATCCCTGGGAACGCCTCAGGATCATTCGTAAAATGGTCAAAAATACCAAACTCCAAATGCTCTTGAGAGGGCAGAATCTTTTAGGCTACAGGCATTATGCCGATGATGTGGTGGATGAATTTATCAACAAATCCATAGGCAACGGGATTGATATCATCCGGATATTTGATGCCCTGAATGATCCGAGAAATTTGCAGAAATCCATCGAATCCGCAAAGAAATATGGCGGACATGCCCAGTGTGCCATATCCTATACCATCAGCCCCGTCCATACCAACGACGTCTTCATCGGATTGGCTAAAGCGCTTCAGGATATGGGGGCAGATTCCATTTGCATCAAAGATATGTCCGGCTTGCTCGATCCCTTCAACGCCTACCAACTCATCAAAAAGATGAAGCAAATCGTTACTATTCCCATCGAATTGCATACCCATGCCTCCAGTGGCTTGGGCAGTATGACGTATCTTAAGGCTGTGGAAGCCGGCGTCGATATTATCGATACCGCCATCTCTCCTTTTGCGGAAGGCACCTCTCAGCCGCCCACAGAGCCTATGGTCGCCACCTTCAGAGGGACAGAATACGACACTGGCCTTCGAATGGACCTGCTCGATGAGATCGCTGAACATTTTAAGCCCATCCGTGAGAAGTATATTGCCTCCGGTTTGCTGGATCCTAAACTCATGGGAGTCGATATCAACACGCTGATCTATCAAATCCCCGGCGGAATGCTTTCTAATTTGATATCCCAGTTAAAAGGGGCCAATGCCATGGATCGGTTTGAAGATGTGCTGAAAGAAGTGCCCAGGGTCCGGGAAGATCTCGGATATCCTCCTTTGGTCACACCCACAAGCCAAATCATCGGCTCTCAAGCCGTATTCAACATCATCGCAGGGGAACGGTATAAGATGGTGTCCAATGAAACCAAACAGCTTGTCAAGGGCATGTATGGGAAAACCACCGTACCGATCAAGGAAGAAATCATTGATAAGATCCTCCCCGACCATGACGTCATCACCTGCCGGCCTGCGGATTTGATCGAACCGGAGCTTGAGATGATCCGCAAAGACTTTGTGCAATATATCGAACAGGATGAAGACGTATTGACCGGGGCCCTTTTTCCCCAGCCGGCCGTCGAGTTCTTCAAGTATCGGCATGCGCAGAAATATAAGGTCGACCTGGATTTGCTGACCCATGATCGGCTGGTCTATCCTTTATAAGGCTTTCCCATGAGGATGAAGCGAAAACGAAATGAAGTCAATGGCTAAACGAAAAACAGACATCCTATAACCTGATCAAATCACTTTGGACAGGCTGTACGATGTCTGTTTAAATAATCCAAATGATGAGCCCTTAAATCATAGGCTTACCATGATGCGCAAGGATCGTTCATTAATGCTGGGGCTTCCCCAGGAGTCGGTCATAGGCGGCTTCCTTAAGCTTCTCTCTGCTGACAATGTGCCGCTCATATTTGCCCCTGCAAAAGACACCTTTCGAATCGGTCCCTAAAAAATCAAGGAACACCTTATTGTTAATGACCTTATCCACCTTGATCCTTAGATTGATCTTTTCACCAATTAACGTGGGATGCTCATGGGATAATTCAATACGTGTGCCAACGCTGATCAAATCCTCGGGAATCATTGAATCAAGCATTTGACTTGCGCCATCAATCACGATATCGATGATTGACGGTGTTGCAACAAGATAATTGAGATCTTTTGATCCTGGCAGATCCTTGTTTTCGGTGGTCGTGATGGTCTTGTAGAAATCTTTTTCCATGCCTTCCAAATAGCTGTAGCTTACCATAGTAACGGCCTCCATCCTGTTCATTGATCTTTTCTGCTTGATGGTTTAGGTTTTTGCTGTCCCCATGCTCTCTAATCATCATACTATGAATGTACTCAATATTGAAGAATTTTATTTGAAAGGACTGTTGCGAACATGCGTTATGAAGGAAATATCTATCGCCCGCCCAGTGAAGCGGATAGTTATCTGCTGCAGGTGACCGTCGGTTGTTCACATAATCAATGTACTTTCTGTGCCATGTACAAAGATAAGACGTATCATATCCGCAGCTTTGAGGAAATTAAAACCGACATCGAAATGGCGAAAGCATATTATGGCAGCGTCAAGGATGTGTTTCTATGCGACGGGGATGCCATCGCCATAAAAACCGATCTGCTTTTGGCCATTGTGGCTGAATTAAAAAAAGCTTTTCCATATCTCAAGAGCATCTCTTGTTATGCAGGGCCGAAAAGCACCCTTGGTAAAAGCATGCCTGAATTAAAAGCCCTTCGTGAAGCAGGGATCGACAAAGTGTATTTAGGTGTGGAAACCGGCGATGATCGATTGTTAAAGGAAATCAATAAAGGGGTCACGGCTGGGGAGATGCAACAAGCGGGACAAAATCTGGTGTCTGCGGGTTTTAAGCTTTCCGTTACCGTCCTTTTAGGGTTGGCAGGCAAAGGTCCCCGCTCCCATGAACATGCGGTTCATACGGCAGACATCATCAACGCGATCCATCCAAAATGGCTTGCGGCCCTCACGGTATCCTTGGTTCCTGGGACACCGTTGTATCAAGAAGCGCAGGAAGGCAGCTTTCAATTGCTGGATCCCTTTGAAACCTTGGAGGAAATGAAAGAGATTCTTGAACACATCACCATCGATGGCCTCATATTCCGCAGCAATCATGTCTCGAATTATCTTCCGGTCAAAGGAGAGCTGCAGAAAGACCGTCAGAAAATGATCGATTTGATCAACAGCGTCTTGGAGACCCGGGATGAGAAATATCTGCGCAGCGAATCCATGCGGGGATTTTAGCTAAGCCTCCCCCTCGCTGAACCCTTCTTTCTTGAATGAAATTCAGGAATATTAAACAAAAAGAGTGCACCACCCTCGACCCTTTTGGGGAAGATGTGATGCACTCTCTTTTATGTGAGCATAAAGGGTTAGATCCTAGTCGCTGATTGTAAAGGCATCCGTTGAAACCAGGATAACGCCTGCCAATCTGTTTTGACCGAGATTGGCCTTAACCCTCACCTGGACTGTGCCTGCTGCGAAGTTGTGATTGTCCACAGGCTGAGGATTGGCTGTGCAGTCATTCCAAGTGGAACCATTGTTCACACTGTATTCATAGTAAGAAATGCTGCTGTATCCAGGGGTATTGGTCCAGCCAAAGGTATTGGCTGTGTCATTGACCACGGGATTTGTGGGGGCAGCCGGGGTCACCATATTGACGTTCTGTGACAAAGAGGCTGCAGATTCCATGGAATCTGTGTACGCGCCGGTGCCCAAAGCCGTCACCTTGACGGTATAAACACCCGAGGTGTTCATGAAGGTGGAGAAATCATAGGTCATTGCCACACCATGAGCAATCGTTACAGTCGTAACTTCGACATCATTGCGGAACAATCTGAGTTTGTAGCCATCGTTTTCGTTGGCGACTGCAGTCCAGGTCGCGATATTCGAAACCAGGGTCGGCGCGGCCGGGGTTGCAAGAACGGTCTGTCCGGAAACTGTGAAGGCGTCAGTAGAAGCCAGGATCATGCCTGCCACACGGCCGGCACTAAAATCTGCTTCGATCCTTACCTTGACAGTACCCGTTGCGAAGTTGTAATTGCCCACAGACTGAGGATTGGCTGTGCAGTCATTCCAAGTGGAACCATTGTCCACACTGTATTCATAGTAAGAAATGCTGCTGTATCCAGGGACGTTGGTCCAGCCAAAGGTGTTGGCCGTATCATTGACCACGGGATTCGTCGGTGCGGCCAGCGCCGTTACGCCAACCAGCTGGGGCAGGGAAGCCATGGATTCATAGGAGTCAATGTAATCACCGGATCCCAAAGCTTTGACCTTGACCGTGTAGATGCCTGACGTGGTCATCAACGTTGAAAAGTTATAGTTTAAGGCGGATCCATGGGCAATGGTCACTTTGCTTACTTCGCTGTTGTTGCGGAATAATCTAAGCTGGTAACCATTGTTTTCATTGGCAACCGCGTTCCAAGTGGCAATGTTTGAGGAGAGGACAGGCTGTGCCGGCGTTGCCAGACGAATCTGTACGTCGATATCCCCTGTGTCATGATTGAAGTTGCAGCGGTCTCCAAAGGCTTCCGCTAGAAAACGCAAGGGAACGAAGGTCCGATTGGACATGACTTGAACCAGGGTGTCCATCTGTATCGTTCCGGGATTGGTGCCGCCGGAAACCGTCAAGAATGACTCGCCGAGTTTCATAGTGACTGTGACATCACCACGTGTTATGATGACCGTTTTAGTCGATTCATTCCAATCGATGTCAGCGCCCATCCCACGTGTGATTGCACGAACCGGTATGAGGACGCGGCCTTCTTTAATGACGGGCGGTAAATCTTCATCATTGTATGTTTTGCCCGCAATTCTCAGCCGGTCTTTAAGCTCTCTGTTTTTGAGGGTTGCAAGTTCCTCGGCTGTATAACTGGCTTTCCAATTTGAATTGTTGGTATTGCTTTGCGCTTTCACTTCTGTTGTATTACCAAAGGCGTAAGCAGCCGTTGACAGGGACAGCATAAAGACGACAAGCGTTGCAAAGGCAGTAAACTTTTTTTTCATGATTCTATCTCCTTTTTTAATTTGATTGATGGGTATTGGTTTTCCCCCTCATCTATATAATGCTTGAGAAGACCGTTTTATTGCACGATTCAAAATTATAATAGAGTATTCAACCTATTTTGATGATTCTGAAGGTTGCCATGATCATCGTGTTAGGCCTCTTTGCTCTCTTTGCTCTCTTCCTCAACATCCTGAACCCATGAGCTTTTTACATTGAGCACGACCTGTGCCGGGTCGAGTTCGCAAAGGATTCCTTTAGGGAACGTCAAGTTGCCGATCGTAATATTATCTCCCGGCTTCAAGCTTGCTACATCGATTTCAATGGAATCCGGTATATTTCGAGGCAACCCTTTCACGGGAATGGCTTCCATCTGATGCATTAGGATCCACCGGTTGGTGTCAATGGTTTCTTTGCCGGTCACTCGGATCGATACGTTCGTCTTGGTCTCAGCCGAGAGAATGATTTTCTGAAAATCAATATGTAAATAACCGCCCTTATCAGGCTCATTTTCGATTTCCTTTATTACGACAGAAATGGGTTTTTCACCGGGAATTTCCAGCTTGAATACAGAATTTCTTCCATATTTGGCCAGGTCTTTTACAAACTCGTCTTTTCTCACGGAAATCGGATACGAGTCATTACCTTTTTCATTCACGCTCCCCAGCAAATATCCATCTTTTCGCAATCTGTTATTTGCGCCACCGCCTGCATGAGATCTTCTCTCCGCTCTGATGATTCCTTCTTCTTTCATGTCCTTGTCCTCCCTTATTTTCTGGATTTGATCTTCAGGTCCAATCGACTCATCTTCCATCGATGATTACTGTTTTTTCTTTTGATCGATGAGTTCATTGATTTGTCCTGCGATGCCTTCTTTAATGTCCTTCATCTTGTCGCCGATATCGGTTTTTTTCTCAAAATCGGCTTTGATGGACTGAATCTTACCTTCTAATTCCAGCGAATGGTCACCGGTGGCTTTCCCAACGGTTTCCTTAACTTCACCCAGAATCTTGTCTTTGGCTGTTTCTACCTTATCTTTTGAATATGTCATATTAAACCTCCAACTTATTATTTTATTTTCCTAAAAGCTCTCTTGTATTTTCTCAGGTTTTCCAGCTCGAAGGCCAAGGTCGATGCGTTCAATCTTGAACCGCAAGATGCGGCGTTGTCAGATTAAAAAACAACCAAGCAATCAACGCAACCATGACCATTGAAATCAAAGTCGCCGGCTCGAAGATGGTGATCATCTCTGACCCCTGTATCTTGAATTGAGAAAAGATGTTTTCAAAGGTTCCTACAATATACTGGGTCCCGGCATAGAGGCCGTGCACGAATCCATTATTTTGGTTTGCTCCCAGCATTTTGAATACGAGGCGAAAGGCCAGCATCATTTCTACAAGGCCGAATACGATCCAAACAATACGACGTTCCATACGGCTTGCCGGTTTAGTAACGTGAATCTCACTTTGTTTGTTTATGAGTTCCATTGGGCACCTCCCTTTTTCCAAGCGGTCAAGTCCCCCATAAGACACAAAAAACCGACCTACAAATGGGTCGGCTGCTCTAATGGCTCACTCTATCGTTGATGTCGTCAAAGATTTAACTTGGGATCTCTTCCGGCGTCTATCATTATTATATAACATATATTCCATTTTGTAAAGATATTTCTGAATATTTCGTATTTTCTATGTAACTGCACACCCCACAGAATGAGGGTATGCGGCCTAAGTTCTGTTAATAATTCCTGCTGATATAAGGAATCTCCTCGATCCCATCCATCTGATTCAGCTTGAGCGCGGTCAGAAAAAAATAACCGGAAAGCAAGCTGGCAAAGTCAATCAGCAAAGGCTCCACGGTGTGCCCTGAATGTCCGTGGCAATAAAGAAGCCTCACCATCTTCTTGCAGTCCACACGCAGCCCATGGGCAATGCACGCCCTCTGAGAACCTTGAGGCAAGACAAATTGTTTGCATCGCCCTTTCGTTTCCTCCTGAAGCCGCTTAACACTGGACTTCAGCCAGTCCACCTCTTCCTGGGTTACCGTCAGCTTTGTACGCAGGGTGGGGTTGCTGTGATAGACCAATTCGGCGACCTTTTCCAATGCTTCTTTCAGATCCTCTTCAGGACAATGGGCACGAAGCAAGCCAACGCTGCTCACGATGCCGTCGGTCAAAATCTCAAAGTCACACCTTAAATCCTCCGGTTTGTCCGATAAAAACGGGTATGCTTCATAGGGGCTCCGATAGGTCTCTCCCATTCGATCCTTCTCCCTTCGCTAACTTACGCATAGCATTCTTCAAAGTTTTTCCATTGTTCAAAGGAATCAACCATATACCCTAAAATATCCATCCCATAAATATGATCCAAAAACTTGGCGTTGATCAGATCCTTTGCGTTCCCCATTCCCTGCATCATTCCATCTTTTAAAAACATCATGCTGTCGGACAGCTTCAAGGCAAGATTGATGTCATGGAAAACACCAATCACCGCATGATTCTCATTTTTCGACCATTGATTCAGATAGCTTAAAAGTTCCAGCTGATGTCGGATATCCAGATGATTGGTGGGCTCATCCAGCAGGATCAGCTCCGGTTCCTGTGCCAGGGTCTGTGCCAAAAAAACCCGCTGCAGCTGGCCTCCGGAAAGCGTATCGATCATTTTGTCCCGGATATCATAGATATCGGTTGTTTTCAGACAATGTTCCACAGCGTTACGGTCCTTTTTCGTCGGCATGCCGAAAAATGAGCTTTTCATGTGCTGATACCGTCCAAGCATGACCGTTTCGTACACAGTGTACGGAAAATAGATGCTGGTGATCTGGCTCATCACAGCAATCTTCGGTGCAATATCCCGTCGTTTCATGGCATGGATATTTTGCCCATCCAATGTTATATCCCCATCCGATTGAATAAGCGCTGCGATGGCACGCAATAGGGTGGATTTCCCGCAGCCGTTGGGGCCTAAAATACTTAGGCTCTTGCCTCGGGGCAGTTCAAATGAAATATCCTGCAAGACATTTTTGCCGTCGTACCCGGCGCTTACATGAGATAATTTAAGCATTTCAAACCACCTTTTTCCTCTTCATGAAATAGATATAGGCGAAGAAAGGGGCGCCGATGATCGCCGTCACCGCCCCAACCGGCAGTTCTGACGGCGACAGGATCGTGCGGGAGATGAGGTCGGCCAGGGTCATCAACGCTCCGCCTGACAACGCAGCGGCCGGAATCACGATGCGATGGGATGAGCCGAATATTTTTCTGGCCAGATGGGGGGCAATCAGATCCACAAATCCAATGATTCCTGTAAAGGCCACGGCGGTTCCTGTGATCAGAGCTGAGATTGCAATGAGGATGAATTTTGTCTTCTTGATCTCAACCCCCGCGGACAGAGCCTGTTCTTCTCCGAAGGTCATGATGTCCATTTCCTGAACGTACCGCATCAGCAACAGGATGCAACTTAGAGTCACGATGGTGATCACAGCCAATTCCGACCAGTCCGTGGCGGAAAAACTGCCCATCTGCCAAAATACCAGCTGCTGAAGGTGTTCATTGGATAGAGCGGTCACCAGGGTCAGCAGTGCATTGACAAAAAGAGAAATCACCATGCCCACCAGGATAATGGTATTGTTTTGCATATTCTGGTCCAACCGGCGAGAAAAAGCCATGACAAGGAACACCGTGGCAAGACCAAACAAAAACCCTGTCAAGGGCAGCGAAAAAATACCTAATAAGGGAATGGTTACGCCTGTCACGATCATCAAGGCTGCGCCCAGGGAAGCGCCTGCGGAAACCCCCAGCGTATAGGAGGAGGCAAGGGGATTCCGCAGGACAGACTGCATGACCGTTCCGCTTACCGCAAGGGCAGCGCCTTCAATAAATGCGGCAAGGGCCCGTGGAAGCCTTATTTTCCATAGGATCGATACCAGGATCGGATCTAGGCTTTCCGGCAGCTCTGTCCCAAACACCTTGCTGCCAATGATCCTTATCATATCGGCGAGGCCGATTTGAACGCTGCCGACGCCAGCCGCAATCATAAGAACGGTCAAACATAGGCATGCCAGAAGTAGGAATTTCAAACGTTTTTTGTTCATGATCAATCAATAGAAGAATAGGCCTCTGGATAAACCGCCTTCGCCATCTGTTTCAGCGCACCCACAATATTTTGGTTTGTTAAGCTGCTCATACCGTTGTCGATATAAAAGATTTCCTTATTTTTCACCGCATTGATGTGCTCCCATCCATCCCTTAAAAGGATATCTTCCACTGGATCATCAATATAGTCCACATTGGTAAGAATCACCTCGGGGTTGGCTGCAATGACCGATTCTTCGTTGACCGGTATCCAGTTTTCCTGATCGGCGAAAACGTTTTCCGCTCCAATAATTTCAATCATCTCATGAAGAAATGTACCTTTTCCGAAGCTGTAAATCTGGGGCAGGGTACTGATTTCGAACATAACCGTTTTCTTATCGGTGATGGCCGCTCCGATGGCTGCGATCTTGTCGATTTCCGCCGTCATATCAGCAATCAGGGTTTTACCCTCTTGGCTCTTTCCGAGGCAGTCGGACGTAAACTGGATATCTTCCTTGACCCCTTCGATGCTATGGCTTGAGGGAATAATTACAACGCATATCCCAGCCTCGATCAGCCCCTTGAACGGGTTGCCGCCGTCATGGTTGCTTATGCCCGAAACAAAGACGATGTCCGGCTTCAGGGCCGCGAGCACTTCAATATCCGGCTTCATCATGTCGAATTGGGGCAGTTCGGTCAATCCCTCCACATAATCGGGTGAATGGGCATCGATGGCGACGACCTTGTCCAATAATCCGAAGGTCTCGATCAACTGTGTCGTCGCAGCGGACATGGATACGATCCTCTGGATATCCGAGGGGATCGTGATGGGATTCCCCGCCCGGTCTGCTGTGGGCAGTACAGTGGATGCGGCCGTTCCATCGGTCTCAGAAGCAACCGTTGCAGCGGGCTGGCTGCTTTCTGCAGAGGCTTGTCCCTTGTTTCCTGTACAGGCCGTCAGCATTAGCGCGGCAACCATCAGCAGTACAATCAATGAATTCTTTTTCAAATTTAACATGTGTATTGACCTCTCTCTTTTGGTTTTTTATAATATCGGCCGATACCCAGTCACAAGCTCAAATTTCTTGCTGTCGGCGGAGTTCGGTCGGAATAATCAATTATGCAGGGATGGTCGAATGAAGTATTCGATAAAAAAATGCCCCTGTCGATTGACAGGGGCATCGAATAATATACGCTTGGTATTCATTCGCAACAATATCCCTCCTGCCCAGGGATGATTGAATAACACATACGGCAGGTCTCCTGACTTAAGAATCATCCTCGAAAACGCCTTCCCAGGTTGCCCCAGTGGCTTCATGTTTTCTCGTCCTCTAATACAGTAAAGGTAGCTGCGCAGGATTCTCACCTGCTTCCCTCTTGGTGAACATCGCCTTTTGGGCTTTGTCCAACCGCATGTTTTATGAAGTTGTCGTTCCGGCTCTCTTGCGAGATTGATTATACTCTGCCGAAGGGGATTGTGTCAAATGGAATTGGCGAAATAATTCCTCATCATGGAGCGGTTCACTGGCTTCGGATAAATTCATCAACGCAGGCCATAACCTGGTCCGCTCCGTTACTTAAAAGAATCAAATGGCCGCCCTCATGAACATATCGAATGGTTTTTTTGTCAGAGGCTATGTGTCGATCCATATAATCGACGCTCCTTCTTCTAACCGTATCGTCATCTTCCGCCTGGATGATCAGGACCGGGCAAAGGACGGAGCCGAATTTTTTCTTCCCATGACGCAGAAGCAAAAGGAATTGAAGCATCGCCCGCACCGGGGAATTGGCGCCTGCTTTCAAATATCTCAAAATATTGCTATGTTTTTTTGTTTTCACATCTTCCATGAGATTAAGAAACACCCGATGGATATTCCAATAAAAGACCGGCGTATTGATCGTGACCATCGCCAGAACCGGATGTTCGCTGGCTAGATGCGCCGCAATCAACCCGCCCATGGAGAATCCAACAAGCACGATGTGCCCTCCAGTTTGCTCTAACTTTAATAATTCCTGTTCTGCAGAATCGATCCATTCCTTATAGGTTGCCTTTTTCATTGCCGATCGCGTTGCCGAATGACCCTTTAATAAGGGGCAGACCGTCTCATAACCTCGTTGGTTCAAATAATCAGCCAATGGCTTCACTTCGTGGATCCCGCCGCCAAAACCATGGATGATCAAGCATTTCGTTATGTCTTGATCGATCTCGTTCATCGAATCGAAGCCCTATTCTCTTTGATTTTATAGCTCAGCGCCATAAGGCTTTCACTTAAATGGATATGCTCGATGGCCACGTCCTTCGGAACTTCGAATTCCACCGATGCAAAATTCCATATTCCTTTGATTCCCAGACTGATGGCTTTATCCGCCGCCTCACGGGCGTGTTCCCGAGGAACCGTTATCACCGCTATGTCCACCGAATGACGGCCCATAAATTCCGCCAAGGAATCAAAATGCATGATTTCTATGCCTCTGACCACTTGCCCGATGCAATAGGGATTCACATCGAACATGCCCACGATTTTGAAGCCTCTTTTTTCGAAGCTTGCATGATTGGCTAAGGCTTGCCCCAGGTTGCCGGCGCCAAGGATGATCATTTGATTGATTTGATCCATCCCAAGAATATTGCCGATCTCCTGCATTAAGGGCTCGACCTCATAACCATACCCTTGCAGACCAAAACTGCCAAAATTGAAAAAGTCCTGCCTCACCTGAGAAGGGGTAATTTCAATCTTCTTGCTTAGGTCATTGGATGATACTCTGGTGATCCCCATCTGCCGCAGGACCGATAGATAACGATAATATTTAGGCAAACGTTTAATAACCGCACCCGATACTTTTTTTTCATCTCTCATTGGGCTTCCTCCCGATCCTATCTTGAATGAACAGCGATAACCGTTCTGTTTCCCTCAATATAAACCTAAAAATATAAGCAGTTGAACCGATCCGGATCAACTGCTTATCCTCGTATGAATTATTTCACGCTCAGGCGCCCATGATCATACTGTCATAAGGAAGCTCTCCGCATACCATGCGACCGTCGAACGAAACTTATTTTGTCCAACCAATACAACCTCAAAGCAAATAATGATGCTATCTTATATCGTTCTAAATATTCTGTCAACCATTTTTTTAATTTTCTGTTTTTTATGGTATATTGTATAATATGAATGGTGTTAAGGTCTTGTTCCCTCGAGTTTTTTGGATGTGGATCCATCCTTTTCTTCAAAGAATGATTTTGGGAATTGCCATCAAGGAGGAACCATGAAAAAATATCAGCTTGGCCTCATCATGCTTGCGGTCATGTTATTTTCCGGTTGTGCTGCCAATCCTTCGACTGAAATCCGAAAACCGGTTTCGGTGGAAACCATGACCCTGAAGGTTGAAAAGACCAATACCTCCATTGCTTACATGGGGATCGTCAGCAGCTCGTCCGTCAAAAAATATGCACTCAAATCAAGCGGAAAAATACGTTCGGTCCATGTGGAAGTGGGGCAAGCCGTTCGCGAAGGCGATCTCTTACTCGAACTTGACACATCCGATTTGAAATTTCAAGTGGATGCCGCCAAAAGCCAAGCGGACGCGGCTTATGCTCAATATGAAAAAGCACGTTTAGGCGCTCAGTCCGAAGATATCAACAACGCCAAGCTGAATATGGAAAAAGCCCAAGCGTCCTATGATTATGCCCAAAAGTCGTTCAATGACGCCAAAGTGCTTTATGAAGCGGAGGCAATTTCTCTCAACAGTTTCAAGGAAGCCGAGCTGAATTTAAATATCGTTTCCAAAGAATTGGAGCAAGCCAAAGCACTTTATCAGAAAGCTTTAGGCGGGACTCGACCCGAAGATGTCGCGTCTGCAAAGTCTCAATATGAACTGGCAAAAACCAATTATGAAGCGATAAAAAAGCTATACCATGATGCTGCGATTTTGTCAGACATTGACGGATATGTCACCGATATCTTGTATGAAGCCGGGGAGTTGGTTCCTTCGGGTTATCCCGCCGTTTTGGTGCAAAGCAAAAATCAAATCATCAGCATTGGGGCAACTCAGGGAGATATGGATCAAATCAGCGTGGGAATGGATGCGGAGGTATCAATCAACCATGCCGTATACAAAGGAAAGATCATCAACATTGCTCAAGCCCCGGATGAAACCTCCAGGACATTTAATGTTGATATCGCTTTGTTGGATGAAAGCCGGAAATTTTATATTGGTTCCATGGGAAAGGTTATGATCATCACTGGCTCTGCTGAGCGTATTTATGTTGAAATCCCTTACCTCTTAAATGATGGCGTTGATTTCGTTTATGTGGTCGAAGAAAACAAAGCGGTCCGGAAAAACATAACCATTTCTGAAATAAACAACGACCGAGCCGCCGTGATCGGTTTATACGATGGCGCCATCCTCATCACCAAGGGCGAAAAACAAGTCAAGGATGGCTATGACGTTGAAATAATAAACCAAAGCAGGTGATTTTATCAAAAAGTTGCTTCGCCTTTTGTTGGGCCATCAATATATTGTGATGGTTGCTTTAACCGTCACCATGATTTTTGGTTTCATTTCATATCACTATTTGCCGCGTCAGGAAAATCCGGATGTGACAAGCCCCGCCGCCCTCATCACAGCGGTTTATCCCGGTGCGTCTGCCCAGGATGTTGAACTTCTTGTCACCAAAAAAATCGAAGAGGCCGCGGCCAAAATCGATGGCATCGAAAAAATCGACGCGGTATCCAATGACAATTTCAGTGCGGTGGTCGTAACCATCAACTATTCCGTGGACAAAGAGAAACAATGGAACGATCTGGCCAAATATATTGAAAGCATAAAGGATGAACTTCCTGCGGGATGCTACGATCCCGAAATCGACACAGAATCCATGGTTAAAGCCGCCGGCATGCTTTTAAGCCTGTCCGGCGAAGCTTATTCTTATGACCAGTTGAAGAATTACACCGATCAATTAAAACTCAACATCGAAAATATTGACGGGATCAGCAGCACAGATATCGCAGGCGACATCCGTAAAAAAGTCAATGTGGAAATCGATGCGATGAAATTAAACACCTATGCAATCTCCATCGAGGATATTTATAACCTGTTTCAAGCCCAGAATCTGGAAATTCCCTCAGGGTCCATCAAAACCGATTCCGGTAAAATCAATGTGAAAGTTCCCGGAAGCTTTGAATCCTTCGAAGATATCGAGAATCTGATCCTATCCGTGTCGGACAGCGGCGGAATCGTAAGGCTCAAGGATATTGCACAGGTTTCTTTCGGTGAAACCGAAGGTTCAAAAAAAATATATGAAAATGGTGATAAATCCGTTGTATTGGCTGCCTATTTCAAAAGCGATAAAAACATTGTTTTGCTGGGAGATGAAATCGATCAAGCCATTGAACAAACCAAAAGAGAAATACCCAACCAGGTCAGCATTGATAAAATTACCTTCCAGCCCAATGAAGTAAAATTGGCATTGAATGACTTTATCCTTAATTTATTTGAAGGTGTGTTATTTGTCATCCTCATTGTTTTCATTGGGATGGGCTTACGAAATGCCCTGATTGTTTCGATTTCCTTGCCGCTATCGATTTTTGCGACTTTTATTGCCATGTATTTCCTAAAAATCGATCTGCAGCAAATTTCGATTGCAGGCCTCATTATGGCTGTGGGAATGCTGGTGGATAACTCCATTGTGGTATCGGATGCGATTCAAGTGAGATTAAACGAAGGCATGTCCCACAATGAAGCAGCCTTTACGGGCGTTATGGAGTCTGCAATGCCCGTCTTCACGTCCACCCTGACAACCATTGCTGCTTTGGCAACCTTATTTGTTTTGCCTGGTGAAGGAAGAGAATTCATAAAATCAATGCCGATCATCATCATCCTTGCGCTAATAATTTCTTATTTCGTGTCTGTTTTGATCGTGCCGGTTTTTGCAGCCATGTTTTTCAAGGAAAATAAACGGCTGGACAATGTGAACAGCAAAACAAGGGTGCTGTTCACAAACCTATTGAACAAGTCGATGCATCATAAAAAGCTAAGCATCGCGTCGGTATTTGCTTTTCTCTTCCTGACCATCGCCGTCGCGGTCTTTGTCCTGCCTTTAGATATTTTCCCCTTTACCGATAAAAATTATCTCTATATTGATGTCGTCAATGAAAAGAAAAGCGATTTGGACAGCACCTATGAACTTACCAAACGCATCGAAAATATTTTATCCGATGAACCGGCCATTGAAAACACCCTATCTGCAGTGGGCGGTTATTTGCCCAGATTTTATATGACCGCCACCACAGGAACCGATTCGGAAGATTTTGCTCAAATCCTGGTAAAATTTGATCTGTCAAACGATAAGGCCTTCGGTAAAAACAGAGAAGAATTCATGATGCACCTGCAAAATAAATTGAACGACCATATAGTGGGGGCTCATATGAGCGCAAAGCTCCTTGCCCTGACAGCCCCGGGGTCTGCTGTTGAAATATTCATCACAGGAAACGATAGGGCCATCCTCTCAAAGGTCGCAGACAATATCAGCGATGAGCTTGTGAACCTTGAAGGATTATACAATATCAACAATGCGGCCGTTGAAAACAAGCAGGAATATTATGTGGATGTTGACAATGACGTTGCGACGCTCATGGGCCTCACAAAATATGACATTCAGCGTCAGATCAACTTAGCCTTAAGCGGTGCCGACGCCACGGTTTACCGTTCTGATGGAAATGAATACGCTATATTTCTGAAATCCAATCTATCCAATATCGAGGAATTGGAAAATTTCAAAATCAAATCATCCGCAACCGGCAACAAGATCTTGTTGAAACAAACTGCAGCGATCAGCCTAAGCAGCTCCAGGCCGATGATCAGCCGATACAACCGCATGCCCGTAATCAAAGTGACCGCTGAGGTCAGCTTCGGATACAGCCCGCAAGTCATACAACAACGGATCGAAAACATCATTTCATCAAAATTTTCAGACCTGGATGCCAAGGTTTCCTATGGAGGCGAAAAACAGACCATTTTAAAATATTTAACAGGCCTCGGTTTTGCCGCTTTGATTTCACTGGCTGCAATTTCTATCATTCTCATGGCCCAATTCAGTTCCATTTTGCAGCCTTTGATCATCTTGATGGCCGTTCCGCTGTCTGTGATCGGTTCCATTTTTGGACTTTGGATTTTCAGGCAGCCCTTTTCCTTTACCGCAGGCCTTGGGCTTGCTTCATTGATTGGTATTGTTGTCAACAATGCCATTTTGCTCATTGATTATATCAACCGGGCAAGGAAAGATGGATTATCCATCAATGACGCTTGTAAGAGCTCTGTTCAAAGGCGTTTCAGACCCATCATGCTCACCACCGTCACAACCGTCGTTGGCTTGATTCCCCTTGCCTTTTCAGGCAGTTCCTTCTTCACGCCCTTGTCTGTCACCTTGATGACGGGCCTCATGGTTTCGACTCTCCTGACCTTGATCGTTATCCCAACACTTTATAGCCTGATGGTGAAAGAAAAAAGTGAATAAATTACATGGCAGATATCCTCATGATTCCACAACTTCTGTAGCAGCTTTCCCGAAGTCCAATATATTAAAGCCCCAGTAATTATCTTTTTTGCCGTAGGTCAGGTTCGCCGAAAAGGTCTTGCCGGTCCGGGCGGAATACATCATGTCCAGATGGCAGCCGCCGGTTTTCAGGATTTCCTTTGCCAGCGATTCGCTCATCTTTTTCTTAAATTTCTCTAAGAACCGGTCTTCCTTCCAGAGTACAAAGTCGCAGCCTTCCTTGGCGCAGCTATAAGACCGGGGCCGTTCCTCCACCGGGCTTCCGCATGTAGGGCATATTCCGATGGATTTCGGATTCTTGCCAGATGCAGTGCTTGCCGTTGCCGGGCCGGAGGCCGTTTGGGTTTCACCCTTTTCCGTCGCCGCGCTTTTTTGCGGTGATACGCTGCCCGGGATGATCGTCCAATCCCAGTAACCCTTGGCATTTTGGACGAATTCCAGTTCAGCGTCGAATTTTCCGCCGGTTTTAGGACTGGTCAGTCCCTTAACGTTCACTTTTTTCTTGGCCAAAACAGTTTTTACCATGGTGGGCGTCAGATTTTTTTTGAAATTTTCCAGGAAGCGGTCATTTTTCCAGAGCGCGAATTTGCACCCGTCCCTGTATCCGGAGCAGCCAAAAGATTTTGGATATTCAACGATCGGCTTCCCGCAAACCGGGCAGAGGCCGAAGCTGACTGCGGGCGATCCGGATTTGCTGGATTGGGTTCCGGCGGCCCTTGACGAATGGCCTTGGCCGCTGCCGATGCTTCCCTTGGTCTGTTTGATCATTTCCACGCCCTCCCGCGTCTTTGCATAGATCTCGGAAAGAAACTTCTCCTTATCATATTCCCCTGCTTCCATGTCCTTTAGAATTTTTTCGATCCGGCCGGTGAAATCCGTTTCCATAAGCTCCCGCACCGGAAATATCTCCACAAAGCGCTTGCCGGTGGGCGTGATCAGCAGGTTCTTGCCGCTGCTGGTGACATATTGGATGTCCTGGATCTTCTTGATTGCCTCGCTGCGCGTCGCCGGCGTGCCGATTTCATAGCCTTTGAGCACCGTGTCCAGGTCCTCATCGGAAACCTTTTTACCACAGGTCTGCATGGCCTTTAACAGTGTCTTTTCTGTGTAATGCTTGGGCGGCTGGGTCTGTTTCTCCTTCAGCTCGGTCTCTTCAACCTTCACGTTGTCTCCCTGGACCACATTGGGCAGAAGCTGATCATCGTGATCGTCGCTGTCTTTGTCTTTATCCTCCGGCTCGCCCGCCCGGCCGTAGGCTTCCTGCCATCCGGAGGACAGGATGGTTTTGCCCCGGGTGATAAAATCGTGGTCCTTGCCGATTGCCTGGACACGGGTGATGATCTCCGTGGTTTCGAATTCCATGGGCGGCATGAACTGGGCTATAAATCGTTTCTTGATTTCGTTGTAAACCAATGATTCTTCCGCCGTCAAGCCGGAGGCAACCATATAGGTCGGGATGATGGCGCTATGGCCCTGTACTTTCGTATTGTCAAAGACCCTTTTGCTCGTATGGTATCGAATCTTGGCTTCATAGGGCAGACCTTTCCTATGGATCTCCAGAACTTTCTGTGCCTTGTCCTTCAGGCTTTCGTCCAGGTAGGCGCTGTTGGTCCTGGGATAAGTGATGAATTGCTTTTCATAAAGGGACTGGACCAGCTTATCGACTTTGCTGGCGTTGATCCCCGCATATTTTCCTGTAATATAGCCCTGTAAATCGGTGAGGTTGAAGAGCTTGGGCGCATACTGGGTTCCTTTTTTGACCTCTTTGTCCTGAACGATGCCCTGTTCTTGCGCCATGGCCTGAGCAATGTCTTTGAGCTCTTGCCCGGCAGGAAACCGGGTTTCTTTTTTTTCGTTCAAAAGACGGCCTTGATAGGTACCGCCGCTGCTCCTGAAGGTTGCCAAAAGTTCGCAATATGACTCCGGGCAGAAATTCTCGATCTCCATGTCCCGGTCGTAAATCAATTTTGTGACCGGGTTGATCACCCGGCCGCACTTGACCATATCCCCATGACCCAAGGCCAAGGTTGCCGCCGTCGTGAAATTGATGCCGAAGACCCAGTCCGTAAGCTGGCGGGAATAACCGGCATCCTTCAGGGGCTGCATCGCCGCATCAGGCCTTAAATTGGCCAGACCCTGTTTGATTTCTTCCGGGGTATGCTCATTGAGCCAAAGCCGAAAAATTGGCTTTGGGGTACCGATGTACGCCAGGATCATGGAGGCGATGGTCTCCCCTTCCCGGTCGCTGTCACCGCCATTGATGATCCGATCAATATCCTTGCGCTGGGCAAGCTTTGTAATGATGGCCAGCTGGGCCCTTGCTCCGGAATCCTCCCCTTTGGTCTTAGAATTCACGATCACCTTGTATTTGAATTCTTCCGGGATGAAGGGAAAATTGGCCAGATCCCATTTCGCCATGGCCGGAACGTAGTCTTTGCAGTCGTAGAGCGTGAGCAAATGTCCGAATGCATAGGTGATCACGTAATCGTCGCCCTCAAAGTACCCATCCTCACGTTTGGCTCCCAGCACGGCGGCAATCGTCTTGGCCACATTCGGTTTTTCAGTCAATATCAGTGTTTTGGGCATTTCGGCTCGTTTCCTCTCCGTTAAAAACCATACTGTAGGTTGCTTTGATTATATTGGAATCCGGCTGGGTCCGCAAGGATGGGGCTTGCTTGCGATACACGCTGAAAGTTTCCTATTCGTCGATGCTTCGCCGCCATAAAGTGGTGCGGCCGATGCCAAGCTGCTTTGCTGTTATGGAATGGTTGTTGCCATTACGTTCCAAAATAGCAGAAATATACTGCTGTTCAGCCTCTTCCAAGGCTGCTTTAAGCGGGAGTGCAGCTTCGATGTTCAAAAAGACCATGTCCTGGGCGGAAACATCGATGGCTGTTTTTAGATATTGCGCTACATCGGTATTCCGATCCACCGCCTGTAGGAGTGTGACACGCGCACAGACACTGGAAAGTTCCCGGACGTTTCCAGGCCACCTGCATCCATTGAAGCGCTGCATAGAGTCCTCAATCGTTTTCCGCATTCTGACGGACTGAAGATTGAGTCCCATCGAAGCCAAGAAATGTTCAAAGAGCAATGGAATGTCCTCCCGTCGTTCTCTAAGAGGAGGCACTTTGATCGTCAAGATACTCAGGCGGTAATAGAGGTCCTCACGGAATAAGCCCTTGGTTACCAAAGTCCTCAGATCCCTGTTGGTTGCGCTGATGATTCGGCAATTGACCGGGATGATTTTGTCGTCCCCTACCCGCATGATCTCCTTCTCCTGCAGAACACGCAAAAGGCGGGCCTGCAGATATTTGGGCATCTCGCCGATTTCATCCAGGAAGATGGTTCCATTATGAGCGAGTTCAAAAAGTCCTTGTCTGCCCTCCTTCCGCGCACCTGTAAAGGCGCCGGAGACATAACCAAACAATTCGCTTTCCAATAGCTGCTCCGGAATCGCCGCGCAGTTCACGGTTACAAAGGGGCCATTGGCGCGTGGCCCGTCATTATGGATGCTGTGGGCAAACAATTCCTTTCCGGTGCCAGATTCTCCTTCGATTAGCACTGTGGAATCCGTCTGGGCATAGAGCGAAGCCAGTTTCTTCACTGCCTCCATGCTGGGACTCCTTGTCAAAATATCCGAGAAGGTATACTTTGCTTTTAAGCCTTTCTTGCTCAGCTGCTGCCTGATCTGTCCCTCCAGATACTGGATTTTGGTGACATCTTGGAACGTGCTGACCACACCGATGAATTTCTGGTCCATATAGATAGGGAAATGATTGGTATTGAGCGTCGTGTCCCACACGTGTTCCAGTTGGTTCAGCGCTTCCGTTTGCCGGTCAAACGCCTTCACTGCCAGCTTGCCAGCAGAGATGTCATGGATATCCTGTCCAATCGCATCACCGTCCCTCAACCTGAAAATGCGGATGGCGGCGGGGTTGAACACAGAGATTTTCCCCTGCTCGTCGGTGATGCAAATCCCCTCTGCCAAGGAGTCGAAGGCAATTTTAAGGCGTATGTACTGTTTTCGTTCCTCCCGCTTGACCCGCACCAAATCGACAGCCTCGGCCAATGCCTGATAAATGGCCTCGCTGCCGGAGATGATCTCCTCACTCTCCATACCGAGTTTCTTAGCATACGAGACGCCCTCAGCGCCGCCAAAAAACACCTGGCAACCGTCCTGCTTCGCCTGTAATGCTGCCTGCTGCAGCTCTGTCCGGCTGCAAAACTGGTATTGCCTGATCTCTTTCTGATAGAGGTTCTCGATTTTCTCTGTGCCGAAGATTGCGCGGCGGTAATTGACAAAGCCGATCCGCTTGACCTCTGATGGCAGGCGAGAGACCGAAAGAGACAAATCAAAGGGGGTGATGGGGATGGAAATGACCGGAATTGAAACAGCCTCCTTGATAAAATGTCCCGTTCCGCCTCGGGTCAAAATCACATCTACCTTGCTTTCGATTTTTTTAGCCTCCAAGGCGGCTTGCTCAAAAGCAGCATAAATATTCAATAGCCGGATGTTCGTCCCCTCAACCAGCTGGGCCAATACCCGCGTCATCTCCGGATACGTGGCAATCAGCGCGATGGCGATAGGCTCTTTATTATCAATCGATTGCTCATATGCAAGCATGTCCGACCACTCCCTTCTGTTTCATATACAGTTTACTTTGAAACACTTTTTGATGCAAGCAAGGAATTGCGGATGCGCGCTCTAGATGATAAACCATTATACAGTCGCATTTTTTTGCAGAATAGAACTTTGGCACGCAACTTGCTCTATTAAAAGTACAGGCCACGAACAACAGACGGGCAAGTCTGGCTGCGCGCTCTGTTAAGTGATAAAGGAAATGAAAGAGAGGAATGAACGAAATGCCAAAGACCGTAAAATGCCGCAGGATCAGCAAGGGTATCGGTGAAGGCGAGGCCCTGGTATGCCATCAGCCTATTGGTTTCAACTTCGGCGTGGACGTGCCCAGTGGCGTGATCACCGAACGCCACCACGAACTGGAAGGGAAATCCTTCAAGGACAAGGTTCTCATTTTCCCCTATGGAAAAGGCAGCACCGGCGGCTCCTACGTGGTATATCAGGTGGCATGCGAAGGTACGGCGCCTGCCGCGATCATCAACCTGAACACAGAAACCATCATTGCCGTCGGGGCTATTATGGGCAGGATCCCCGTTGTGGACCATATGGAAGAAAATCCCTATAATATCATTGATAATGGTGACTGGGTTAAAGTCGACGCCATCAACGGCACCGTGACGATCACAAAGAAGGGAGGGCAATAATATGTTTCTGACGGAAGAACAAAAAAGAATGCGGGATGGAGAGCACGGCGAGCCCGTACAGGTCGCAATGGAAATGCTCTGCGCGCTGGGGGAAATTTACGGCGCGGAAAAGTTGATTCCGGTTAAAAGTGCACATTGCGCGGGGCTCTCACTGAAATCCCATGGAATAGCCGGCATGAAATGGGTAGAGGATATGGCGGCAAAAGGGGCTAAGGTCGTCGTCCCCACTACCATGAACGTGGTCGGCGTGGACCGGAGCCGCGATTTGGGATTGCCCGCCGAATGGGTTGAGCCGCAGATGCGTATCCAGAAGGGTTATGAGGCCATGGGGTGTTATGGCACCTCCTCCTGTGTGCCCTACTATTACAGTTTCCTGCCTAAATTTGGCGAACACATCGCATGGGCGGAATCCTCCGCCGTGGTGTTCACAAACTCGGTCATCGGAGCCCGGGACAACCGAGAGGGCGGCCCCAGCGCCTGGGCAGCCGGAATTACCGGATTTACCCCGTATTATGGCCTCCATTTGGATGAAAATCGTACCGGAGACATCCTTATTAAAGTGACAACTGAGCTCAATGGCATAGCCGACTATGGCGCTTTGGGCAATTATGTTGGAAAATTGGTGGGGGAAAAAATCCCAGTATTTGAAAATCTGGGTCGTCCCACCACGGAGGAACTTGTTTATATGGGTGCGGCCTTGGGCTCCGCCGGCGGTGTGGCGCTCTTCCACGCCATTGGCTTGACGCCTGAAGCTCCAGACCGTGAAACCGTTTTCCGCGGAAAAAAATTCGAGATCGTGGAATTGGGCAAGACTGAACTTGCAAAAGGCTATGAAAACCTGACCTCTGGCAAAAGCCGGGATGTTGACTTTGTGGCCATGGGATGCCCTCACTGCAGCCTGGATCAGGTGGCCAATCTGGCAAAACAGCTGCAGGGGAAAAAATTAAAGGACGGCGTGACCATGTGGATCCATACCAACATAGCCATCAAGGCAATGGCTAAAGAGCTTGGTTTTATGAAGATGATCGAGGATGCCGGCGCGGTTCTGACTCAGGACCTGTGTGTGGTCCTTAGCAACCCCGAGTTTCTTGGCTTTAAGACCCTAGCCACTCATTCCCCCAAAATGGCGTTTTATGCGCCGGGCGGCAACGGCATCGACGTGTGGTATGGCAGCGAGGAACGCTGTGTGCAGGCGGCACTGACCGGCCGGTGGGAAGAATAAGCAATACAGCTTAAATACAAAACCTCCATTGTCACTTTTCTTAGCTGACAATGGAGGTTTTCGCATATTATTCTATATTGCCCGTTGAATTAATCGTTAAAACATTTTCTAACCTTTTTGAGCATCTCTCTAATCGGAAGATCATAGGGACATCTTTCTTCACATTCTCCGCATTCGATGCAATCTTTTGCTCTGGCCTTTTGGCTGAAATATCGATCCTTTGCCCATTGATCAAGGGCATATCGCTCTTTATAGCCTTCAAGTAAAAACATCGTTGGAATATCGATTCCCTGAGGACATGGCGCACAGTAACCACACCTCCTGCAAAATTGTGTGCCCAGCTCTTTCGCAAGATGGATGGCGGTTGCTCTTTCTTCATCGGTTAGAGGCTGAAAGCTTTCCGCTGCCGCTGCATTTTCTGTGACTTCTTTTAAATTCGCCATGCCCGGAATCGCACAGGTTATGTGATCATTTTCCATAATATATCTTAAAGCAAGGTTGCCATCGGCAATCGCACCGCCTGCCAGAGGCTTCATGGCAACCACCCCAATATTTAATTCCTTCGCTTTCTCAAAAGCCTTCTTAGCTTGATTTTCAACGATATTATATGGATACATGACACTCTCGAATTTTCCGCTCTCGATGGCCATTTCAAGCATCTCTTTGTTGTGGGAGGTAAAACCGATATGCCCAATTTTCCCTTTTTCCTTATATTCGACTAAAGCGCCATAGGCGCCGTCTTCACCGAAAATCTCATGATACTCTTCAAGGGTTCTTATATTATGGACATGATATAAATCGATATAATCTGTTTTCAATTTTTCAAGACTGGTTTCAATATCCCTCATCATGCTTTCTTTGCTTCTGGACATGGATTTTGTTGCAATGATCCATTTGTCTCTTCGGCCTTCCAATGCCTTGCCTATATATTCTTCGGATACAGTATAAGCTCTTGCCGTATCAATAAAGTTGATACCAAGCTCTTCTGCTTTAAGGATTGAATCCCTTGCTTCTTCAAAACTTGTTCTTTGAACCGGAATGCCGCCAAAACCGATCACTGAAACCTCGAGTCCCGTTTTTCCGAGTGCTTTGTACTGCATTTTACGTCCTCCCTTAAATATATTCTCGTTTCTCCAAATAGCTTCGTTTCGCTTCGAACTTTACTTTGATCGATATAATACAGGATTGGTTATACTTAATCAGGCAGACACTTTGAAGTCATGCTACAATATTACCAAAAGGCGAATCATCCGTCAAAAAAGAGGTGTACGAATGGACTTTGATCGTTATATGGAATACTACAACAAGAACAATCATTTCATGGCAAAGAATAATATCCGGATTGTCGCACTTAGAAAGGGTTATTCCGAAGTGGAGCTGGAAATTGACGAAGGCTCCCTGAATATCAATGGCACGCTCCATGGCGGTGTTATTTTCACCATGGCCGATGTGGCCGCAGGTTCAGCCGCAAGGACCAACGGGATATCCTGCGTCACTTTGAGCAGTCATATGAACTTCATCAAAACGACAAAAAGCGGCAAGGTCAAGGCCGTGGCCACTCAAATCCATAAAGGCAGGACAACGGGGGTTTATAAAGTGGATCTCTTCGACGATGAGAATATCTTGCTCGCAACATCCACCTTTACCTTTTTCTTTACCGGTGAACGCATCCATATTTAAAGCATGCAAAACCCCCGAGCTCGACAACGGGGGTTTTTGCACGCCTATATGCTGAATGGAGGAACAACTAATTTTTATAGATTCCTTTCAGGGTAAATTGACTCAATATATGGCCTTCCATGGCCTTATATAATTCATTCATATAGAATCCGTTTGCCAGCTCCAAGATTTTGTCCAGAGCGAACACATGAAGCTCATAGACGTGAGACGCGTCCGGCGGGCTCATCCCGCCATAACAGCTTACATCGCTTGGAAGATGTCCTTCTGATATCCAGCTATTGACGCCCTGAATGAAGTCCATCGCATTCAAACTTTCATTCTCAAGGATTTCGGTACGTCTTATGTTTGCCGCTATCCAATGGATCCATGAAAAGCCACAGACCGGCACCGCATCCTTATCCTCAAGGATCAAGGCATAGGAGACGGTGTTTGCAGGGGCTTCTTCGATTCGCAAAGGAATGGAATAATTCGGCATCCCGAATGAAGCCGTTTGATAGCCTCTCATTCCATATCGATCTTCAATGATTCCATTGCGAATCGCTTCACTTGTAACTTTCATAGCACTCCTTCACGAAACCCGTTTACTTAACGATCATGACAGGCACATCAACACCATGGACGACCTTCGATGCGACACTGCCAAGGAGTAGTTTGTGCGCAGCGGACGCCATGCCGCGGGAACCGATGACCACAAGGTCAATGTTGTTGTTCTTCACATAATCAATGATGACACTGGGCGGATAGCCTTCTGCAACAACCGTTGTCGCTCGAGGCGCATTTTCTCCCAACGATTCCTTTGCATGGCTCACAAGCGCCTCAGCTTTCTGCTTCAGATCCTCATGGACGTCAAAGTAGGTTGTCCCTTTTTCCATATAATAACCGGTGTCACCAATCATGCCTAAAGTGTCCATATTCACCACATGCATCAAAATCAGATCGCTTTGAAAAGCTTCAGCGATTGCCTTGCCGGCTGCGAGAGCCCTTTGAGAAAATTCCGAGCCATCGATTGGGATCAAAATCTTTTTCATATTATAAATTCCCTCACTGCTAATCATACTTTTCCTCTTTTCCATGATCTGTGCTTCTATTTGCTGTTTGCTTCTTTCTATGCGCGCCCAGGATAAGCGTATAATTTCCCAAAGACTGTATTTTATCGGAACCCCAGCCGGAAAACCGGCCAGGGCTCCGTAGGGAGGTGTGGTCCGTCTGCTTATCTAAGTAAATTAGGCAGAAACATCGCAATTCCAGGAACGTACGTCAAAAGAACAAGCACTATACAGGACAATATGATGTACCACATCAGATGCTTGTTGATGACGGCATCTGTTTTTTCTCCGATCAGACCCGCTGCCACGAAGAGATTGACACCTAAAGGCGGCGTCAGCATGCCAATTGAAAGGTTGACAATCATCATGATGCCAAAGGCTACCATTTCAATGCCCAACTGCTGGCACATAGGCATTAAGATCGGTGCCAGAATCAGGATTGCCGCATTGGTTTCCATGAAAGTGCCAACGAAGATGAGCAGAACGTTGACAAGCATAAGGAACGCAATTTTGCTTGAGGAAATGCTCATGATCGCAGCTGCGATTCTTGTAGGAATCTGATCCCAAGTCATGACAAAACCAAAAGCAGCCGCTGTCGCGATAATGAACATAATCATGCCCGAAGAAACAACCGAAGCCTTCACTATGGACATTGCTATTTTAATATTAAGCTCGCGATAAATAAAAAATCCTATGATGATTCCGTACAAACAAGCGACTGCAGCGGCTTCAGTCGGCGTAAAGATGCCGCCATAGATCCCGCCTAAAATAATGCCCGGCATCAGAAGAGCCCAGATCGCATCAATAAATGACCTGACTGCCTCTTTTGATGAGAATTTCACCGTGACCGGAACGAACTTTTTACCGTAATAGATTCCGTATATTGACATAGAGATAACCAGCAGGATACCCGGAATAAAACCCGCCATAAACATGTCTCCCACCGAGGTGCCTGTTGCAATGCCATAGGAAACCATGGGTATGCTCGGCGGAATTATGACGCCAAGATATCCTGCACTGGCCATGGTTGCTAATGCAAAATTCTTATCATATCCGGCTTTGATCAGCGCCGGCACCATGGTGGAACCGATGGCAATCACTGTCGCCGTGGAAGATCCTGATATTGCGCCGAAGAAAGCGGATGCGACAAAACAGACGACGGCAAGGCCGCCCGGCAGCCAGCCTACCAGGGCAGTAGCAAGGTTGATCAGCCGTTTGGACACGCCGCCTTTTTCAAGCAGACCGCCGGCAATCATGAAGAAGGGGACTGCCATCATGGTGAAAGAATCACTGGCATTGTATATTCTTTGAACCACAACCATCAAAGGCATATCCGTGTATAAGGCGATGGGGACCAGCGCTGCGGCAGCCAAAGATATGGCAATTGGCACTCTCAAAAAAGCAAGGATGAAAAAGGTGCCGAATAAGGCGAAGGTCATGACACAAGCACCTCCTCATACTCTTCCGTATCTTTGTTTTTGCTAAAATGATCATTCCAAATATTGATGATGACTCGCAATGTGCTTAATCCAAAGCCAACCGGAAGCGCCAAATAAACGTAATAGAACGGTATTTGCAGGGCGGGTGTCCTTTGCCCGGTTTGTATCGTTTTTATGACCAAAAAACAGCCCGTTGCAAAAAGAACGATATAAATAGCGAGAACCACCAGGTCGCCACAGAAAGTAACAATTTTCTTCACTTTTTTAGGCATTCTGTCTACAAGCATGTCGATTCCCAAATGTACCCGCTTCTTTGTGCCCGTGCTTACGCCGATATAAACTCCCCATATCATGCAATATCTGGCAATCTCCTCGCCGGCTTGGAAAGCATCTTTCATGACATAACGCATGAAGACAGCATATAGAATATCAATCAGCATGACAATGTAGAAAAACGACGCAACATTTTCTTCAAACTTGGTCAATATCTTGTCGAGCGTCTTCATCGATAAACCCTCCCTTTGTAAGTGTCAGGGAATGAGCAGGCATAACCTGCTCATTCCCTGATGCAGCCCTTATTTCAGCTCTTGGATCTTTTTGACCAATTCAGGATCGATTTTTGAAGGCACCAATTCGCCATAGACTTTGTCTATCACGGCAGAAGACCATGCTGCCTGATCGACATCGTAGAACGTGCTGCCTTCAGCTTTCATTTTTTCAATGATCGTCTTTTCCATTTCGGTATTCAGCTGTCTTTCGTAATCTCTGGCTTCCGCTGCGGCTTCTCTGATGATCTGCTGCAGATCTGCAGGGAGGGAATCATAGGTTTTTTTGCTGATCATCACTGGGGATGGTGCATAAACCTGGTTTGTCATCGTGAAATAGGGAGCTGGAATGAAAAATTTATTCGAGTAAATAACGGCCAGCGAGTTGATTGCGCCATCGATGGTTTTATTCTGTAAGGCGGTATAAACTTCGCCAAAAGCCATGGGGGTCGCACTGGCATCAAGGGCTGTGAAGAATCCCATGTGGGCAACATTTTCCATAGTTCTGATCTTCATGCCTTTGACATCGGCAGGGGTCTTGATCCCTTCTTTGTTGGTATGAAGGACAAAGAATCCGCTTTCAAAAAATTCAAGGCCAATCAAGCCATCATCTTCCAGCTTGGCGAAGAGACTTTTTCCGATTTCCCCATCCAAGGTTTTGTATGCATGGGCTTTGTCTCTGAACAAGTACGGCAGGTCAAAGACCAGCAATTCAGGGGAAAAGTTGGAAACCGGCGCTGTGGCAGTCAAGGAAATGTCAATTGAACCTAACTGCAAACCCTCGATCAAGTCTCTTTCATTGCCGAGCTGGGATGCAGGGAACACCTGGATATCGATCTTGCCGCCTGATTTCTCTTTTGCGATTTCCGCCATTTTCAACAGGCCAAGATGGTAGGGATGGTCTGTCTGAAGAACGTGTCCAGCTTTCAAAGTATAAACTTTATCTTCTGCTGCAGCCGTCGTGCCTGCTGCCGGTGCTTGCGTCTTTTGGCCGCAACCGGTAAGAATCAATGTCAGACTGAGTACCAAGGCCAGGGCTAGGCTGATTTTCTTCGAGTACTTTTTCATGTTGTTCCTCCTCAAATTGTTTTATTTCTTAATGATCCATTCATGATTAACATTGGCTTGTCTTTATGTCGTTGTTTTTTAGTATTATACTTTTAACATCACCTCTATATAGCATAATATTCAAACGGTCATCGCTGTCTTAGGATGGTTACTCTGAAAGCTTTCCATCGTATGCGGCCTGGTAAACTTTGCGAATATCTTCCAATTTCAACATTCTGGGGCATCTCCCCAATAAACGCTTTTGTTCCGTCGCATCTTGGGCTATTCTGTCAAGATCAGACGCTTTGATCCCATAATCTTGAATTGTTACCGGCAATCCGGTATCTTTGATCAAATTATGCAGATGCTGCACCACCATGAGGGCAATTTCCCGCTCGCTTTTGCCATCGCAAGGCAGATCCATCGCTTCAGCGATCAGAACCATTTTTTGGATACATGAAGGCCAAATATAGTCGAAGATATAGGGCAGCAGCACGGCATTGGATTCACCATGAGAAATGTGGAATAGCCCGCCCAAAGGATACGCAAGGGCATGGACCGCATGGACACCCGCATTGAAATAGCTCAGGCTTGCAATCAAACTTCCCCAAACCATTTCTCCGCGCGCCTTAATGTCAGTGCCATTCCATGTGGCTGTTGTGATGTTTCGGCTGATCTTCCGCACGGCTTCAATGGCAAGTGTATCTGTCAACTCCGTACCTCCTTTGGAAGTGAAGGCCTCCAGCGCATGGGTCAATGCATCGATTCCGCTGCCTGCAGTCACTCTAGGCGGCAAGGTATAGGTGAACTCGGGATCGACAATCGCTACGTCGGCTAAAATGTTTTCATCGGAGATAATGTCTTTTGTATTCCCCAGTGAAAATACAGCATTGAATGTCACTTCGGCACCGGTTCCCGCTGTTGTCGGAAGAAGTATCTTGATAACGCCGGGATTTGTTAGTTTCTTCTTCCCGGTCAGGTTCAGATAATCCGCAATGGATCCTTCGTTTTTTACGAGACAAGCCGCAACCTTTGCCAGGTCCAGGCAGCTGCCGCCGCCAATGCCGATGACAAGTTCAGCACCGTAGTCGCGAACTGCCTTAACGGCCATGTCGCCATGCTCTACCAGCGGTTCCGGTTTGATGTCCGAATAAATCTGATACTGGACGCCTTTGGCTTCAAGAATACTCTCAATTTTTTTGGCCGCTCCCACTTGGACAATAATGGGATCTGCAAAAAGCATAACCTTCTTTGGTTGATATTTGTCCATTAAATCGGCCAGTCCGTTGACAGCGCCTTCCCCCGTTATGACTTTCCTAATGAAAATCGCAGTGTTCATTCTTTATTACCCTCCATACCTGATGATTGGTTCAGCGACTCGCCTAAAATATGAGGCACGGTTCTAATTATTGCTCTTGATTTACCACCTTCGACTTATTTCAGCTTCAGGTCTCCGAATAATTCCTCGTCGGTGGGGATCACTGGTGTGATGGGCATCGATAACCAGGTATTGTTCATATAGTGTTTCAGCACAATATTCTCTGACACGATATTGCCACCCCAGGTGCCACAGCCCAGGGATCCAGTCATCGGATGGCCTGCACCCCAGTCACCGGTGTTGACAACGCTGTTGGGCATATTCACGTTGACGCGGGTCGTTTTGGTCGCCAAAGCAAACTTCAAAATATTTTCATCATTCTTGGAATATATGCCGCAGGAATGGCCGGCACCGGAATAAGCATGACAGGCATTGAGGATGCGGATCCCATCATCTAAATCCTTGCACTTGTAGACCGCCAGGACCAGGCTCATTTTCTCTCCGGAAAAGGGATGATCATGGCCGGAACCGGTTTCTTCAACCATAAGAAATTTCGTTCCCTCCGGAACGTTGATCTCGGCCAGCTTCGTGATATTTTCAATGGGTGACGCCACGATATCACGATTCAGAACATGGTCCGCCGGCCAGTTTGGGAACAAGGCCTTTTGAACCTTTGCTTTTTCTTCTGCATTGCAAAGATAACCGCCTACATTTTTAAGTTCAGCAATCATCGCGTCATAGACATTTTCGAAAATGATAATGGAATTATCACAAGAGCATCCTGCCGCCAAATCACCGGTTTTACTGATCATGGTGTTTTTAGCGGACGCCTTGAGATCTGCCGTATCATCACAGAGAAGGATCGCATTGCCGGCGCCCACGCCAAATGCTGGTGTGCCGGAGGAATAAGCTGCCTTGACCATGCCGGCTCCGCCGGTTGCGATCACGAGGTCGGTTTGTTTCATGACCTCATCCGTGACGGCGATGGAAACCTGGTCACAGCAAACCAAAAGGTCTTGGGGCGCATTATATTTGGCCAAAATGTCTCTCATAAGCTCTGTGGTGCGGATCGTCGTGACTTTCCCTCTCGGATGGGGACAAAATACCAAAGCGTTTCTGGCTTTGATTCCAAACAGCGCTTTTGTGATGGGCAGCATTTCAGGCTGGGTGCTGGGAATCAGGGCTCCGATGACACCCACAGGTTTTGCGATCTTCCTCATGCCCTTCGCAGGGTTTTCATCAACGACGCCTACAGTTTTCACATTTTTAATTTCGTGATACACACCTCTGACCTTTTTGTTAACCTTACCAACCTTGGAATCGTAATCGCCGAGCTTCGTCTCATTCAATGCCAGTTCTGCCAATTCATGGACGACCTCCGGCCGGCTCATGCCATAGGCAATCGCGCCGACCAATTCATCAACCTGCTCTTGTGTGTAATCGTTAATGACTGCTTGGGCTTTCCTAGCCCGGTCAACAAGATCCTTGACATACAACGCTGTTTTTTCGTTCTCCATTTTCGACACTCCTCATAAAAGTAATTGTGACTAATCCTTTGCGAACTATTCTGATTGACTAAATCACGCTATCCGCTGCGAGTTCCTTGATTTTTTCCTCATCATAACCGAGCAGTTCCCCAAACACTTCCAGGTTATGCTCTCCGAGGTTAGGTGACGGAAAATGAAATCCCGGCTGAGTTTCTGACATTTTGAAATGTGAATTGGTAATGGTAAGCTCACCGGCTTGAGGATAGTTGGCTTTTACAAACATTTCCCTGGCACCGGCAATATGCTCATCGGCTGCAACCTGTGCTACATCGTAGATCGGGGCAGCCGGGACTTCATGATCCAAAAGGAGCTGCACCAGGTCCTTTGAATTATACTGCAGCGTCCATTCAACAACGATCGGTTTTATTTTGGCATGGTTTTCCACGCGCTTTTTATTGGTTACCATATCCGGATGATTGACTAGGTCTTCTCTGTTCATCAATTTGCACAGAATCGACCAAAATTTATCATTCGCACATCCAATAACAATGTTTTGACCATCTTTCGTCGGAAAGGAATCGTAAGGCGCTGTCGATTCATAACGGTTGCCGATACGCTGCGGGAGCCTGCCGCCAACCAAATAAATCTGGCTGATGATGGTCATCATCGTAACCAGGGAATCAACCAAGGCAATATCCACTTTCTGACCTTTCCCGGTCTTTTCTTTGTAATGAAGCGCCGCCAATATGCCCGTTGCCAATGAAAGGCCTGCTGACATATCTGCAATCGGAGCGCCGGTTCTTGTGGGCTCACCATCCGCCCAACCGGTGACGCTCATGACACCGCTCATCGCCTGACCCACAATATCGTAACCTGCTCTGCTGGAGTAAGGTCCGTAATGGCCAAATCCCGAAATGCAGCCATAAATCAGTGAAGGATTGACTTCTTTAAGGGCCTCCCATCCCAGCCCCAGCTTTTCCATGGTGCCCGGCCGGAAATTCTCTATCAAGACATCTGCCTTCTTGACCATTTCTAAAAATATCTGTTTTGCTTCATTCTTCTTCAGGTTAAGGGTGACGCCTCGTTTGTTACGGTTCAGATTCATGAAGTAAGCACTTTCATCACCAACAAACGGCGGAAATGCCCGGGAATCATCGCCGGTCTTTGGCACTTCGATTTTGATCACGTTTGCGCCCATATCTCCCAGAATCATTCCACAATAAGGCCCCGACAGCACCCGGGTCATATCCAGCACGGTGACCCCTTCCAATGCACCTTTGTTCATTCAGTGAATCCTCCTTTATTGATTGCGGGGATAACCAATCCCAAGCGCCGCTCGCCATCCCATGGAATAACCAATGATTCAGGTGGCATGATTCGATGCAGCGTGTTTTCGGAATATTTCTAATTTACCTTGTATTTCAGCAAGAAACATGCCAATATATTTCCGCTTTCGCCTATCGGCTTCCATGTTTTGTTACAGTATTAAAATCTTTTTAAAATTATATTTATTAAAAATAAAAAAAGGCCGTTGGATCAAACCAACGGCCCTTCGAAGTGCTGTTTAGCAAAACATTTGTTTCATTTCTGGTACTTCTTGTTTCATTTTTGAAATTTATGGTTTTCTTCCCTCTTTATTTTCCTCCATAGTGTTGACCTTCCGATGTCCAGTCGTTTCATAACTTCCTGCTGGTTGTTGTCATATTTCACGAGACACAATTCGATGATTTGGCTCTCCAGGTCTGCAATCGTGCTTTTCAAACTTCTATCAAGGCTTACTTTAAGACGGATCGCCGCGGCCTCTTCCTTCTTTCCTTCATTGTCGAGAATATTTCCCAGCAGTTCGCTTCGGACATCAGGATCCAGTCTCTGTCCAAAAAGCAGCGATATTCGTTCAATGACATTGACCAATTGCCGGATGTTGCCGGGCCAGTGGTATTCGATCAGCCGCGGCATGATTTCGTCGACCAACGCCCAATCCTCCGGCGAGAGATGATAATTTTTCAGCAGGAAAGACCGTATGATCAATCCAATGTCTTCCTTCCTTTCCCGAAGCGGCGGGATGCTTATGCTCAGCACGTTTAATCGATAAAACAGGTCCTCTCTGAATTCTCCTTTTTCAACCTTCAGCTTAAGGTCCTTATTGGTCGCGCTGATGATTCGCACATTCACCGGTACGATCCGGTCCCCGCCCACACGCATAATTTCTCGTTCCTCAATAACCCTCAATAGCCTCGGCTGTAGTTCCATTGGTACTTCTCCGACCTCATCCAGGAAAATCGTTCCGTTATGCGAAAGCTCAAATAGACCTTGTTTTCCTTCTTTTTTTGCTCCGGTAAAAGCCCCCGGTTCATAACCAAACAGTTCGCTTTCCAGCAGGTTGACAGGAATCGCAGCGCAGTTCACAGCAACGAAAGGGCCCTTGGCAAAAGCGCTCTCATTATGGATACTTTGAGCAAAGAGCTCTTTCCCGGTGCCCGATTCCCCTTGGATCAGGATCGTTGACTTTGTATTCGCATACATCATGGACCTATTTATGAGCGCCTTCATTTTCACATTATCTGGGCTTGTCACAATGTCTGAAAACTTATGCTTGGCTACAAAGCCTTTCGTATGAAGTTTGTTTCGAATTTGGTTTTCCAGCTCGACAATTTTAGTCACATCATCGAAAGTACTGACAAGTCCAATGACTTTCTCTTTGCTTTTGACCGGGAAATGGCTTACCGTCAGTACGGAATCACCTATGGTATGGAGCTTATTTTCGATTTTTTTGCCAGTTTCAAGCACCAGCTTTAAGTCGCTTGCACGGAAAACATCGGCGATGTCCTTACTGCCGCTTTTAGCGATTTCACGAATGTTTTTATTGAGTACTCCTGTCCGGTCTAACTCTGAAATTTTTTCCATTGCTGTATTGAATAAGCTTACTTCATTTTTTTCATTGAGGATAACGATCCCTTCGGTTAAGGAATCAAAAGCCATCGCCTTCCTGGCTGCTTTTCGTATCTCGTCTTTCCTTGTATTCACCAGCTTGATGGTTTCAAGAAAAGCGTTATAAATCGTTTCTTCCCCTGAACTGATTTCTATGCCATTCATGCCACTGGAATCGGCTAATGATTTTGCCACCGTTCCGCCAATCACGGTTTTTATGTCTTTTTTTATACAGTCCTGAATGCCACGTTCGATATCAGCAAGATTTTCAAAGGTATATTCATGGATTTTGCATTGAAAGATTTTTTCGATCAGCCTTACCCCGAAAATCTTTCTTCTAAAATTGAAAAAGGCGATCACCTGTCCCTTGGTTTCGATCCCGAACAAGGTTTGAATCAAGTCAAAAGGGCTAATTGGAATGCTGACCACTGGGATGCCGACCACACGTTCGATATAGGCCGCAGTCGCACCACGGCTGAGGATGGCATCAAATTCACTTTCATATTTTTGAGCAAAAGCGGCAGCGTCATCAAAAGATGCGAATTCATTGTATAAGAAGACTCCTTTTTGGCTAGCCAGACGCAAAAGGATACTCGACATCTTAGGGTAAGTTGCAATCAGCGCGATCTTAATGTCGGAGTCTTTGACCGAAGTTTGGAATTCAAGCATTTTTCCACCTCATTTTCTAACCCAAGACCTCCTATTATTGACGACGATAGGTTTCCCATATCATACATCATAATGACTCTTAATAAAAAAAGCAATGAACAGACTTATGGACTGATCAAAAAACAGGCCCCCCTTTGGAAAAGGTGGGCCTGTTTTTTGATGCCTTAGACTCTGTCAAATACACGGCGTTTTTGAAATATGGATGTGGTGCCCGCTGAAGTTGCCGTCGATTTTTTCTTTCGCCAGCTTCGCCGTTGCCAAAAGCTTGTCAAAATCGATGCCGGTATCGAAGCCGCTCTTGTTCAGCATATAAACAAGGTCTTCAGTGGACGTATTGCCGGAAGCACCGGGCGCGAAGGGACAACCCCCCAGACCCCCAAGGGAAGTCTGAACACTGTCAGCCCCATTGAGCATCGCCACATAGCTGTTCAGAATCCCCATGTTCCTCGTGTCATGGATATGGGCGTTGAATTCATCCTGCGGAAATTCTTTTCTGACCCTTTGGAAGACCTCCTCCACCAGCGTAGGATAAGCTATACCAATGGTGTCGCATAAGGTAAAGGCATTGATGCCCAACTCCCTCAGTTTCCCAATGAATTCAATCAGCTGATCCACCGGCATCTCCTCTTCAAAAGGACAGCCGAATGCAGTGGCGATGTCCAGATTGATTTTAACATCAGGCAACTCCTGGCGTATTTTTGCCAAATCTTCGATAGACTGCTCATGGGTGCGTCGGATGTTGGCCATATTGTGAGAGGCGCTGAGTGAGATGACCGGCGTGATCTCTTTCAGACCGGCCGCCACGGCTGCTTTGGCACCAAACAGATTCGGCACCAGCGCAAACAATTCGATATCAGGATAACGCGCCACCGAGGTTTCTGCGATTTGAGCGGCATCCTGCATCTGAGGGATTGCTTTCGGACTCACAAAGGATGTGATTTCAATCTTTTGCAATCCGGCGTTGACCAGGCCATCGATAATTTCCAGTTTGGTTTCAGCCGGTATATATTCCTTTACGTTTTGAAATCCGTCCCGGGGTCCGACCTCAACCACTTTCACTTTCGCTGTCATTCTATATCTCCTTCAGTTTCGCGCTATTTCTCAAACTTCTTTTTCAAATATGGAACCAGACCGCCAATTTTGATCAGCTCCAAAATATTGGCTGGCATTTTTGAGCATTCATATTCCTCATTTTTGGTCAGGTTGTAGATCTTGCCTTCTTCAAAACGCACTTCCAACGCATCGTTCTCGCTGATCTTCCCTGCCTCCTTGCATTCGATCACCGGCAATCCGATGTTGATCGCATTCCGGTAAAAAATACGCGCAAAGAATTCAGCTACAATCACCTCTGTGCCAAGATATTTCAAGGTCAGAGGGGCCGTCTCACGGCTCGAACCGGACCCAAAATTCTTGCCGGCGACCAGCACCGTCTGTTGGCTGGCTTTCTTGTAAAAATCCGGGTCCAGCGCGCTCATGGCGTATTTTGCACACTCCTGAATGGTATACTCCATGTACTGGGGTGGGGAAATGATGTCCGTGTTGATATTGTCTCCAAATTTTATGGCTTTTCCTCGAATCATATTGCTCATGGGCTCTTCTCCTATCCTGTCAACGCTATGTTCCTAGAGAAACTCTCTTGGATCGGTGATGGTTCCGGTCAGCGCGCTGGCCGCGACAGACATGGGGGAGGCAAGAAAGATTTTTGAATCCTTGCTGCCCATCCGGCCAAGAAAGTTTCGGTTGGTGGAGGAAATACAGTTTTCTCCGGAGGCCAGCAATCCGGAATGAACGCCGACGCAGACGCCGCAGGTGGGTCCCATAACATCCGCCCCAGCTTCTGCTAAAATTTGCAGAATCCCTGAAGCTGCGGCTTTTTTCCAGATCTGGTCCGATGCCGGAGATACCAGAAGACGAAGCCCCTTGGCGATTTTTTTGCCTTTAAGGATCTTGGCTGCCTGCTCCAGGTCGTGATAACGGCCTCCTGTGCAGGAACCGATATAAGCCTGATGGATCGGCACCTTGCCTGCATTGCGGATCTCGGTCACGTTGTCCACCTGATGGGGCAGCGCCACCATCGGTTCCAGTTGTTCCGCCGAAAAATCAAACCGCTGGCAGTAGACCGCATCCGCATCGCTGGTCATCGCATATTCAAACGAAGCGATCCCTTGTTCTCTTAAAAATGTTTTCGCAGTTTCATCGGCCTCCATGAGGCCGACCTTGGCACCCATCTCCACCGCCATGTTCGAAATGGAAAAGCGTTCATCCATGATCATGGATTGGATCGTGCTCCCCGAATATTCCACTGCCTTGTACGTTGCACCGGCATGGCCCACCGCGCCGATGGTCTTTAGGGAAAGGTCTTTTGCCATGACGCCTTTTTGCAGGGTTCCATTCCACTGGATCAGGATCGTCTCGGGGACACGGAGCCAGGTTTGCCCTGTGATCAGGACGCCCATCATTTCCGTGGATCCAACCCCGGTGGCAAAGGCGCCCAGGGCGCCGCCCATACAGGTATGGGAATCGGTTCCAAGAACCACCGTACCCGGCAAAACGTGGCCATGTTCCGCCATGATCTGATGACATGGACCCACATATTCATAATAATTGTCGATGCCATGATCCTTGGCCCAATCCCGGGTAAATTTGACGATTTCCGCCTGCTTGATGGAGGCCGGCGGTGTGTAGTGGTCTGAAATAATAACCACTTTACTTGGATCCCAGACTTGATCATGAATCGCCTTCATGTCATCGGCAATCTGGACGCGGGGTCCCAGGATGTCATCCATCATCGCCTTGTCAACGTCCACCCATACAATATCCCCGGCAGAGACTTCATTTTTTCCCGAAGCCCTGGCCAGAATCTTTTCCGACATTGTTTTGCCCATAACGTTTCTCCTTACAGATCAAATATTTTCAATTACACCGCACTTCCAGGCTGACTATCCTTCAATGACAGAGGTCCTGATGAAGCAGGTGCCCTCCATGATTTTCCTTGCGGTACGAAACACCTTGATGCTCTCCATTTTTGCAATGCCGCCTTCGTCGGAAGCCGTCGCGCAAACGTCCAGAGCCCCGCCCGGATGTCCGATCCGCAGGATCTTTTCGTTTTTAGCCGATTCTCTCATGACTTCCCATACCACTGTTCCCGGTATCCGGGCGGCAGCCGCTGTGCAGACAGTCCCCGTGATGGGATAAGTCTTGTGCATATGGAGCATGAAAAGCAGTCTGGAAACCACGTCCACATCCTCTTTCTTCATATCGCTGCCATTGTAGCAGTGGTAATCCTGCGGCGAGCTGATGATGGCGAAAAAGGGATTGTACGGACTTAGTGTCTTGGCATCCTCCGGCTGTTCCACCAGACCAAAGATCACAGCAGCCCGCCCTCTGATTTTTTCAATGGTTTCCATCAGGGCTTTGTTCTCCTCGATTTCTGTGGGTGTCTCGGTTCCTTTCATACCCAAGGATTCCGCCTTGATAAAAACCAGAGGATTTCCCGCATCCACCAAAGAAACCTCATATTCCTTTCCATCAACGAACAACATGTCCTTTGGTCGATCCGTAGGCAAGAGTTTTCCACAAACAGTCCCGGTAATTTGGGACCAGTCCAAATCGATGCGGGCGCCGGTTCCCGGTACGCCGGAAATAACACAATCTCCGTCAACCCGTGGTTTTCCATCCTTCACAGGAACTTCAGCCGTTAGGATTTGCTGGCTGTTGGTCAGGTGGATCCGCACGGTCGTCATGGGTTCCACCGCCTTGACCAGGCCGCAGTCAATCGCATAAGGTCCTACAGCGGCAGAAATGTTGCCGCAATTCCCCTTGTAATCAATAAAAGGTTTCTCAAAACTTACTTGTCCAAAAGTATAGTCTACATCCGCATCGTCCCGTGTGGGAGGACCGATGATGGCAAGCTTGCTGGTCAATACATCCGCACCGCCCAATCCATCGATCTGCCGGACATCCGGGCTGCCGAACACCGCCAGGATGATCTTGTCCCGCTTTGTCTGATCCTTGGGCAGATCCTCTTCACGAATAAAGATTCCTTTGCTTGTCCCGCCCCGCATGATGGTGCAGGGGATGGTCTGCATTTCGTCAAGCATCATTCCTGTCCCCCAATCCTGTTTTCAATTTCTACGGCCAGCGTAACGGTGGCCCCAACCATCGGGTTGTTGCCCATACCGACGAAGCCCATCATCTCCACATGCGCGGGCACAGAGGAAGATCCTGCAAAGGTTGTGTCCCCCCACATTCTGCTCATGGAATCTGTCAGGCCGTAGGAGGCAGGGCCGGCAGAGGTTTCATCAGGCCCCAAGGTGCGCCCAATGCCGCCGCCGGAGGCGACTGCAAAATAGTTTTTGCCCCGGGCCAAGCAGTTTTTCTTGTACGTGCCTGCGACCAGATGGGTAAAGCGGACCATGTTGGTGCCGTTTCCGGTGATGGATACGTCCACATCCTCGTGCTCCATGATCGCAACGCCTTCTCTCATTTCATCGGCGCCATAGCATTTGACCTTGGAAGCCTCACCTTTTGAAAAAGGGATTTCCTCCACAATAGAGAGTTTACCGGTCTTATAGTCGAACGCCGTCCGAACATAGGTGAAGCCGTTGATCCGGGAAATGATCTCCGCCGCATCCTTGCCCAGGCCATTCAGAATGACCCGCAAGGGACTCTTCCGGACTTTATTGGCGGATTTGGCGATGCTGATGGCACCCTGTGCTGCGGCAAAGGACTCGTGGCCGGCCAGGAAGGCAAAGCATTGGGCCTCTTCCGACAAAATCAGCGCCGCCAGCTTCCCATGTCCTAGACCCACCTGACGTTCCTCCGCAACAGAGCCTTCCAGACAGAAGGCCTGGAGTCCTCGCCCTAATTCCATGGCAATCTCCGAAGCGCTGGCCAGCTTCTTGCGGATCGCGGCAGCCGCTCCGGCAAGGTAAGCCCATCCTGCATCTTCAAAGGAAATGTTTTGGACCTTTTTGACCAGCTCGAATACGTCCAGTCCGGCATCCTGGCATATGGTTTTCGCTTCCTCAAGGGACTGGATGCCATTCGACTGAAGGTATGCTATGATCTTGCTCATTTTTCGATCGGAATTTTCAAATGTAATCATCTTGATCTCCTTTATGCCTTTCTCGGGTCAATGAACGAAGTGCCGTCATGGTAACGCCCGAAGGTGTTGGTGGCCCGTTCCAGGGCTTCATTGGCGGAAAAACCCGCCGCAATGTCGTCCATCATTTTGCCAAGTTCAACATATTTGTAGCCGATGATCCTCTTCTCGTCATCCAGCGCCATTTCTGTCACATAGCCATCCGTCAGTTCCAGATAGCGGGGTCCTTTAACGGTCGTGCCGTAGGTGGTGCCGATCTGGCTTCGCTTGCTTCGCCCAAGGTCTTCCAACCCTGCTCCCACAGCCAGGCCGCCTTCCGAGTAGGCCGTCTGGGTACGTCCATAGGCCATGGCTAAAAAGAATTCTCTCATAGCCACGTTGATGGCATCGCAAACCAGGTCTGTGTTCAATGCTTCCAGCAGGGTTTTCCCCGGCAGGATTTCTGCGGCCATTGCGGCGGATTGTGTCATCCCGCTGCAGCCGATGCACTCGAAAAGCGCTTCCTCGATGATGCCTTCCTTTACATTCAGCGTGAGTTTACAGGCACCTTGTTTGAGTCCGCAGGTACCGACGCTGTGACTGAATCCGGAAATATCCTCCACTCGGACCGCTTTGCTGAAAGACCCTTCCTGAGGAATGGGGGAAGAACCATGATTGAAGCATCTGCTGATGGCATCCATTTTCTCAATATCTTTTGCGTATTCCATATGATCCCCTTCCTAACGCATTCTGCATTTTGTTTCATTCTTGGCACGTGGCGGTGGCTTTGAAACAGATGATCGGTGAAAATATCAATGAATTTTTACAACGTCCCGTCCTGTGTTTTCCACCGTGTGCCGCTCTTATCGACCACAATTTGAATCCTGCGGTCTTACAAGGCCATTCCTAACCTTCTTGATCTCATTCAATGTTCTCTATTTTTAAAGATTCCCCCTTCCTTCTTTGGGCTTTCTATCAAGCGCACGTATAATCATAAGATAAAGCAATTTTCATGCCAGTTCTTCAGCTTTCAGTCAAAATCGGGCATTGACCTTGCGTAGGCACGCCGTTTCCATGCCGATTGAATCATGGATGCTATTTTCCAATGGTCCAAATTCCTCAGGCTTTATTTCGGATTTCGCGAACCGTCATATAGGCCTGTCGGGTCGCATCCACAAACCGTCCGGCTTTTCTGCAATCCCCGATGGTATAGACCTCCATGGTCTGTCTCAAGGCATCCAACTGGCGGGTCAACTCCGTGTCTTTTCGGGTGCCGCCTGCGTAAATCACCAGGTCAACGCTTAAATTTTCCTTTCGGCCATCCTTTTCAAAAACGACCCCTTCACGGTTGATTTCAAGGACACGGCAGCTGACTAAAAATTCGATATCCATCTTGGATATTCTTTCCAACAAATCACTGCGGGTGATTGGCTCTTGGTCTGCGGCAATCGTATCAAGCATCTCCAGCACGACCACCTTGTTGCCAAAATTCGCTAAATACTCTGCGGTTTCGCACCCGACGGATCCTGCGCCGATCAGCGCAATGCGTTTGTTTTCAGGCACCTTTGATGCCTCCAAAAGACTCTCTGCGGTGATGCAAAGATTCGGATCCTTTGTCAGCCACGCCGGTATGATGCTCTCTGAGCCTACCGCAGCAATCAGAACGTCGGGCCGCATTCCTTGAATCAATTCGGTTGTTGCATTGACGCCGAGTTCAATGTTGACGTCGGCGTTACGAGCCTGTTGCTCTAAATCGGACAGAAGCCAAAAAATCTTCTCCTTATGGGGCGGCCTGGCGGCAATGATCCCCCGTCCGCTTAGGGTGTTCTGCTTTTCCCACAGCGTTACCTTATGCCCGTCCTTCCTTGCTTCGATGGCCGCTTTTAATCCGGCCGGGCCTCCCCCTACAATGAGAATCTTCTTAGGTATGATTTCCTGGCAGCTCCGCTCCATTGCAAGGTTCTCGTTCCCGACCAACGGATTGATCGAGCAGCGGATCGGAAGTCCGCTGTAGACCCTTCTTCGCGCGCATTCGTTGCAGGATATGCAGTGATTAAAAAGCTCACCACGCGCTGCCTTATTCGTCCATTGGGGATCTGCAATGAGGGTCCGGCCCAGCACAACGAAATCTGCTTGTTTCTTTTCCAGGATCTGTTCCGCTATTTCCGGTTCGCGAATCACGCCCACCACCGCAACAGGGACTGTCACATTCTCTTTGACCGCTGCTGACAATTCAGCCCGGTTCCCCTGGGGATAGGCCATCGGTTCGATATGTCTTATGGCATAAAAACCGCAGCCCGCACTGACATGGATCAAATTGACCGATGCGGATTCCAGGAGCTTTGCATACTGAGTGGATTCATTTAAGGTCACACCGCCATCGGTAAATTCATCCGCATTCAAACGAAAGAGAATCGGAAAATTCCTTCCAACGACCTGCCTTGTTTTTTGAACGATTTCCATGGGGAAACGTGCTCGGTTCTCGATGGATCCGCCATATTCATCCTCTCGTTTGTTGCATAGCGGCGATAAAAATTGGGACAACAGATATCCGAAGCCTCCATGGATCTCAACAGCGTCAAAGCCTGCCTTTTGGGCCCGGCCTGCAGCCATGGCAAACTTTTCAACCAACCCCTTGATTTCCTCCACGGTGAGCGGCCTGGGGATTTCCCCTCCGGTTCGTGTCGGCACATTGGAAGGTGCAACGATCTGCAGACCTCCGGTCCTGCTGGAAATCGTCTGGCCGCCGGCATGGTTGATCTGAAGGGCAACTTTGCAGGTAGGTTCCGCATCATACATGGCTTCACGCAGCCGGTATAGGTCCGTCACAAATCGGTCCTCATCGATCCGGAGCTGCACGGCGCCATTGTTGCCCAAAGGGGCGTCCACGTTCGCGTTTTCTACAATAATCAGTCCCGCTCCGCCTTTTGCCCGTTCCACATAATAATCGATCATCGATTGTGTGACCGCTCCGCAAGGATCTGCAAAATTGGTTGCCATGGGTGACATGATCACTCTGTTCTTTGTTGTCAGTGTTCCGATGTTGCCTTGAGCGAATAGTTTTGAATACCCCATCATTTGCTGACCCTCCATAAAAGCTTATGATTTTGCATAAGGACATGGCTCTAAAACAATGTTTCTCGGGAAGCATCCAATAACTGCTTGGGGGGCTGCAAACAAAAACTTGTCTGACAGCCCCCCAGCGCCTTACTCTTATGCTTTTTCTCTGCTGGTTAATGGCTTCATAAACTTTTCAATATGCTCTTTGGAAACCGGTTTGGTCATCAAGCTTACGCCTACGAATAGGGTTCCATTGAATATAAGGCCCCAGAAGCCAGGTGCAAAACCCATCAAATTGATTTTCAGCGCAGTGAACACCAGGGTTGTGATGATCCCAGTAAGGAATCCAACGATTACCCCTTCTTTTGTCGCCCGTTCCCATATGAATACGCCTAAGACTGCAAAAACCGTTTGGCAGAAGCCAGCCAAAGCGGTGTTCACCAGAAGAACAATGCCTTGGACCTTGAGCAGCGACAAGACGATAGCAATAACCATTAGGACGAGGATCGTGATTCTGCCGGTGTTTCTCAGATGTTTGTCTGACACGCCTGCTTTATGGCCAAAGAAATCAATGGTCACCAGAGAGGATGCCGACACAACGATGGATGAAATCGTGGACATACCGGCAGCCATGATGCCAAGAACGATAAAGATGCCCATAATGGGGGCATATTTTGCCATGGTAGCGACCAAAATATTATCCGCGTTCGCAATTTCCGGGAACAGCATGGCGCCGCCAAATCCCACAAGCATGACCGGAAGCATAACAGCAAAGGCATAAAAGGGTCCCAAGGTTCCTGAAATTTTGCGGACGGTCTTTCCGTTTCTGCCGGCATAATTTCTCTGCCACACATAGGGAGCGAAATAGCCTCCGATAGCCTGAATGAAGAAGAAGGAGAGATACATTTTCCAGGTCCAGTAATCCGGTGCATGGGCGTAGGACAACAACTTTGCGTTCACTTTCTCAAGTTGACTGAAGAAGCCCGCAACGCCAGGGATATCCGTTTGGGTCATCATGATGGTTATACTGATCCACAAAATCAATACGAACATGATGCCCTGCATGGTATCCACCCAAGCTTGGGATTTGAATCCTCCGAAGAAAACATAGAGGCCAACCACAATCGCGGCATACAGAACGCCGGCCCAAAAGGGGATAATGCCGCTGGTCAAAGTGGAAACCGCAAGCCCAACCCCTGTGACCTGGGCCATCAAATAAGGAACACAAAAAATCAGCTGACTTCCGGAAATCACATGGCGTACTGCATTACTTTGATAGTAGTCTGCCAAAAGATCCCCGGGTGTGATGTAATGGTTTGATTTCGAAAGCCTCCAGAATCTGGGTCCGAAAGTTCCCATAAGATACATAATGATCAATTGCCAGGTCAGGCCGGCGATCCAACCGATGCCGTTCTTATAAAAAGAGCCGGGGGCGCCCATATAGATCCAGGTGCTGAACCAGGTTGCAGCCGTCGTAAAGAAAAGGATGAAATATCCTGTGCCATCCCCTAAGAAATAACCTCTGGTCGTCGAAACTGTATCTTTGGAATATGCTTTTCCCAATCCAACGTACAAATTGAACGCAGTATAAACAAGAATTGCTATGATTGCCCAAGCAGTGTAACTCATATTCTATCCTCACTTTCCCTTGATTCTGTTATTTTTTTACAGCTTCCGTATTTTCATTGTCGTCGTCATCATAGTGGTACCAAACATTTTTCGACATATAGTACAGAAAGTAACAATAGCCTGCGGCAACGACCAGGATGGACCAGACTGTAAAAGGAATACCGAATACTTTGGGTGTGATTTGGTTCAGCCCGTCAATAAAATATGGAGAAAGACACACGAACAAATAAATCACGGTGATGAAGAACCCAATTTTTCTTTTCTTCTTGTTATCCATTTTGATTCTCCTTTTCATTTAGCCTCATGCAATAGGATACACTTTGTGTTCAAAGGCCCTCTCGTCATGGCCAGGTAAAACATGGTAACCTGAATTCTGAATGAAGCCTAGGGTTTTGTAGTATTGCTCCAAATCCACATGGATTCCTGATGGACGGATCATCCCAAAAAGCTTGTCTTCCAAATTCTCTAGAAGCGGAATCGTATCACTGGCGATGAGATACTTCCCTTTCTCCGTCTCGACGATGACCCCCTGAAATCCCCTGGTATGACCTGGCAATAATTTGACTTCCACCCCCTCCGCAATCACCGCATCACCGTTCAGGACGATAAAATTAGGCAGCGCTTCGATCCATTTCGCCTTTAATCCCATTTCAAAGCCTTCATAAAATACGACCTCCGTTTTTAACGGGAATAAAGCACTCATAATTTCTTTTTTCTGGACGTACACCTTCGATTTGGGAAACAAATCTAAATTAAAGCAGTGGTCCCAGTGCAGGTGGGTCAAAATGATCGCATCGATGTCGTCCGGCGTCATCCCGACTTTCTTCAGCGCGTTCAAAGGTTTCATGTCTTCCGTTTGAACGATGGGGTGATGATATTGTTTGCACCATGCTTCGTCACCGCACCCCACATCAACGAGGAAGTTTTTCTCACCATTTTGTATGAGGTACATGATGATCGGAGCTTTTATTTTTTGCCCTTGGTTCTTCATATAGGTAAAATTTGATTTTTCGGTTGTCTGGAATTCTCCAACTTTCAGAGGTATGATTCGGTATTTGAGCATTTGATCATCTCCATTTCCGTTGATAGCCACATAATCCAAGCAATCATCGAACATTGGTGAATAGGCCTTCAGATTGACATCAGCATGTTGTTCATTGGCAAAACTAAATGACCCCATCCATTTTTAGTTTTTCAAATTCTTCGGCTTCGATGCCCAGTTTCTCTTTGAGGATTTCTTGAGTATGCTGTCCCAGCACAGGCGCCGGTGCAAAATCCTTCACTTTTTTGTTGGTGAATTTAAGCTGATTTCCGGTAAGCTTTGTTTTTCCGGCAACGGGATGTTCGACATCCACAAACATCTCTCGTGCCACGGCGATATGGGGATCCTTCACGACCCTGTCAATGGTATTGACAGGTGCTGCCGGAATACCTACTTCAAGCAGCATATTTACGATGTCATCAATATTTCTTTCCTTCGTCCAGGCATCAATCATCGGTTTCATTCTTGCATGATTCTCGACGCGTTTGATGTTGGTGCTAAATTCTTCCGATTCAAGCTCAGGATCCTTCATAACGCCTTTCAGAAGCCCAAACAGTTTATCATTCCCACAGGCAATGATGACCATTCCGTCTTTTGCCAGGAAAGTATCATAGGGATAAATGGATTCATACCGATTGCCGATCCGCGTTGGCACACGTCCTGTGCATAAATAGATAATGTTGATGATTTCCAGAGCAGATACCGTGGAATCCACAAGCGCCACATCCACCTTATCGCCGATCCCGGCTTTCAGCTTGTTGACATACGCTGCCAAAATACCGATGGTGACGCTGAGACCGCCCAGCACGTCTGCAATGGCAGTTCCTGTTCTGGTGGGAGGGCTGTCTGGCCACCCCGTTGTACTCATCAAACCACTCATGGCCTGGCCGATGATGTCATAGCCGGCTCTGGCTGCATAAGGTCCGTAATGGCCGAATCCCGATACCGCGCCATAAACGATTCCCGGATTGATTTTCCTCAATTCCTCATACCCAAGACCCAACTTCTCCATGACACCCGGCCGATAGTTCTCGATCACGATATCGCATTCTTTAACCAGTTCCAGGAAGATTTCTTTGCCCTTCTGATTTTTCAGATTCAAGGTCATGCCTCTTTTGTTTCGGTTCAGATTCATAAAATAGGCACTTTCACCATTCACAAGCGGTGCATTCATTCTTGAATCATCCCCAATGCCCGGCATTTCGATCTTTATGACTTCAGCCCCCATATCCGCCAGCATCATGCCACAGTATGGGCCTGCCAGAACCCTGGTCAGATCCAACACCTTCACACCATCCAGCAATCCAACAGCCTTCATTTATATTAGACCCCTTTCTCTTTGTATTAATCTATAAAATCGAGCTCAAAATAATGTATCAGCAACTTCTATGCCAAAATTCAGCCTAATGCGATGAAAAACTTTGTTTGCCTTGGTTTCCTATGCGTTTCCTTCCAATTACCAAATAAAAAAAGAGCATTAAACAAGCTCTTTTTAATGTCAGCAGGGATGTACAAATATTGATTCGATATCTGTACGCTTCTTTTTGGGGTGAATCAATATTCAAAACACCGGCTGTTTAGCTGGGTCCGTTCAGTGATTTCTCCAGGTTCGAAGTCCGTGCCATGTTCTATTTTGTTTCACTTCGTCATATTATGTTTTACATTGTTGCATTTTGTTCCATATTGTTTCTGAAGCAATCTGTGCAAAACGGAGACTCCATCAAATCTTTATTCCATATTTTTTGATTTTTCGCCATAGGGTGCTTCTGCTCATCCCTAAATTCTGCGCTGATTTTGATAAGGCAAAGTTCTCAGCTTCCAATACGGTCAAAATCTTATTTTTCTCCAGATTCTGTAATCCTCTGGCTTCCTTCCAGTCTTCTTGCTGAAGATCAGCCGGCTCTTTTACATCGTTTGATCCGTTCTCCTCAATATGTTTACGATACCGATCCATTTGCTTTGGGATAAAGTCGACCTCATGGCCTTGTGAATGAAGCACGCATACCCTTTCAATCAGGTTTCTCAACTCTCTCACATTCCCCGGCCAAGAATAATCTTCAATTTCGGACAACCATTTAAATACCGCCCGCTGGCATCCCTGATGGTCGCCTTTTATAAACTGGGCACAAAAAGCCCGGCCCAATTCAGGAATATCCTCTTTCCGTTCTCTCAGCGGCGGCAGTTCCAGGCTCAGCACATTGAGTCTGTAATACAAATCCTCTCGAAACCGCTTGCACTCGACCTCATCCATCAAGTTTCGATTGGTTGCCGTAATGACCCGAATGTCAACAGGGGTAACTTTTTCGCTACCGATCCTACGGATCTCTTTTTCCTGCAAGACCCGCAGCAGTTGGACTTGGGTCTCTAAGGGCATCTCTCCGATTTCATCCAGGAAGATCGTGCCTCGATGGGCCATCTCAAAGAGACCGACTTTTCCGCTTTTCGTGGCCCCGGTAAAAGAACCGCTTTCATATCCGAACAATTCGGCTTCCAGCAAATTCTTGGGAAGGGAACCGCAGTTCACAGCAACAAAGGGGCCCTCTGCACGGGCGCTGGCGTTATGGATGCTTTGGGCAAATAATTCTTTTCCGGTGCCGGTTTCCCCTTGGATCAAGATGGTCGATTCGGTGGCGGCAAACATTCTGGCCATATATTTTACAATACTCATCGCTTTGGATTTTTCGAAGATGTCTTCAAAAGTATATTTAGCGACCAACCCTTTCTGGTGCAGCTTCAACCGGATCTTGATTTCACCGTCCTGGAGAGTTTTCATGTCTTGGATCGTCACCACAATGCCCTGTATCGAATCGTCCACAACGATTGGCACAAGATTTGCAGAAGCTAAAGCACCGTTGATACTCAAAATCTGATTCAGTTCTTTCAATTTAGATTTAAGTACAATGTTCATTTTCAATCCGGGAATAATTTGGTCTATATGTTTTCCTATGACACGTTGCCCCTCGATATTGACCAATTCTTCCCCGCGTAAATTGATCATCTCGATTTTTCCATCGTTGTCAACAGCAACGATCGCATCATGGGTATAATCAAAAATCGTCTTATATTGTTCTAACAGAATCGAAAGCTTCCGCTGCTTTTCGGTCTCTTCGTTTTTTATCTGAAGCAGCTGTTGCGCGGTGTTGATCGCATCCATCAAGGATTCTTCAGAATTTTCAACGATGATATGTTCCAATCCGTAAAGTGCGGCAAAATAAGCCGTTCCAGCGCCTCCGACCCCCAGCACACATCCATCCTCGATTGCGCGCTTTACAACAAGATCACAGTCATTACGGTTTCGGAACTGGTAGTATTTTGCCTCGACCTTCAGCAGATAACACATGGCTTTAACGTCCGAGCGAATATCATTGTATGTAAAAAAAGCGACTTTGCCGTTTACATTTGTTGCCTGTTCCATCACGCTAATATAATCCGATGTTTTTAAGTCAATGTCCACCACATGAATTCCGAAATCCTCTTCGATCAACGCTCGGGTCCCACGACGGCTTATAAATATTTGCGTGCCATTTTCAATTTTCTTTTTCACAACGTCACAGGCTTCCACCAAAGAGACAACGCAAATATCAATATTTAAACCGCGTTTACTGGTTGCATCCTCTGCCATTTCCGCCAATTCAGTAGTTGGTGATAATAAACAAATATCTGAATTTTCACGATTCATATCGTTCTCCAATTCGTCTGTCAAAGTAATATACGGTAAACATCCGTTCCAATTCGTTATAATATTCAGCGGCCTTTTCAATTTTTCCTTCTTGAATCAACCTTTTTACATCGATTATCATTTTCAGGACCGCCACGATCGTTTGCACAGCCTGCTTGATCCGACCTTTATTTAAGCCATCACCAATCTGGCTCCCATTTCAAAGGCATCCCTGCAATCGGCTGCGAACTGATTTTTTCTTACTTCTGCTTTATGTTTTTCATCATACTTCGAAGCATCATAGCGGGTATAATCATCAAATTGATAGGTATCCATGGAAAGCATGTACTCTGAAGGACCATTGAACCTCTCCAAGTATTTTTTATTGCGCTCAAAAAGGATTCGATAATTATCCTCTTCCATTTGTGATTTTGTTACATTCATCGTATATATGAAACCCGAAGTCTTCCTGCCGGTATAATCTGATGTCTGGCGTTCTCTATATGAGACAACAGGGTATATCAAACGGTCAAAGAATGAATGCATCTCTCCTGTCATGCTCCCTAAATAGATTGGTGAACCCAGGAGGATGACATCGCTTGCCAATATATTATGAAGCAGCCCGGTCAAACCATCTTTCATAACACAGCAACGGATCCACGGTCTGTTTTTCAATTTACAGGCAAAGCAGCTGTTGCATCCCTTATAATCCAAGTCATAGAGATGGATCATTTCGATGTTCGCCCCCGCTGCTTCGGCGCCATCAAGTGCTTTTTGCAGCAGAGTCGCCGTATTGCAAGCCTTCCTCGGGCTGCCATTGATAGCGATTGCTTTCATGCTAGTAACCAAGGGGCTCACCCACAAGGATGACCTTGATCCTGTGTCGATTGCGGTCATATTGATGCCCCATGACCACAAAGGTGCTGCAGATACGGCCTGGACTGCTGCAGCCATCCGTCATGCCGGTCTTGCCCTGTTCAATCGCTAGACAATGGCCCTTTTCCCTACAATAGGTATCATACCCAAGGCGAGCGGCGTTCTTAGGTGCAGCGATCGTCTTGACCCGAACCACTGCCTCCTCAAGATTTTTAACCACTTTGTTACACCCTACGATCAAGATGACTTGCTTACTCCCATAGATCATGGCGGCTGTGCGATTGCCATCGCCATCCACATTGTAGAGTTCTCCGTTTTCTGTCACCGCGTTACAGCTGCACAAATAAGCATCACAGTCGAAGGCATCGATCGATACGGCTCGTTTCACTTCCGGCGTGATGTTTGAGGAAAAACGGTTGATGAATCGATAATCTCCGTTACTTATTGAATCAAGCACCCCCGATTCTTTAAGGGAAACCGATCCTCCGGTGCGCAGGACGTCCCCCTCCTGGATCAATGTTTTAAGAAAGGGCACAACCTCCTCCTTCCGGTCGATATAGAAGCAGGCAATATTGTTCTTTTCCAGATTTCTACATGTTCTGGCCAGCCGTTCCTCCATAGTTCATCCTCCTCACTTAGAACTTCATACTAGGTTAAATTATAACATTTCAGGCTGCGTGTTTCTCATCATCAGCCCCCATCAACCACGAGGTTCTGCAATTCATATATTAGCAAAAATCATGCCAATCTTCTTTGGTTAGAGGCTTCCGCCGTCCTATTCGAGGAAACCTCTTGAATTCCTAAAATCAAAAAGCTCCGTCCTACACCCAAGTCAGGTGCATGACGGAGCTTCTTACAATGTAAATCCCGAAGGCCATCAAAATCAGCGATTTTCTGCCCTCCGCCGTTTTTGTTGAGCCCTATGCTACTCGGCCAGCATGGCGGCGGAGCTGTAGTCTACAATCTTTGCGTCCGCCGGAAGCGTCAGGTCAGGGGATTTGGTGGTTACAACATAGCTTGAATCGACGGAAAGGGTCATCGTCATCAGCTCCGGCTGATCCATCGTCATCTGGACTCGAGAGGACTGCGGATCTCCGGCCTGATGAAACGCCAAGGCCATATCTTCGAGGGACACGTTCCCCATCAAATCATAATTGGAAAGCTTGCCATCCTTTAACTTGATGACAATATCCGCATTCAGGGCAATCTCGCGAAAAGCATCGGTCATCTCTGCCAAAGCCTCCGAGTCCATCGGAATCCCCTCGGTCATGGCCGTTTTGCTGATGGCGGCCAGAATGTCATACTTGTCCAGATTCAAGGTGTGCGTTTTGTCCGAACCGGAAACCGTTGTGCTAAAGGCCTGATCACCTAAAAGATTCTTCATGAAGGCATAACCTATTTTCATTTCTTGATAGCTGTCCACCGTGCCGGAATTCATGCTCATGACATAAGCTTGAAGCAGCTCGGAAATACTCCGTTCGGATTTGTTGAGACTCATCATGGGCCGTAAGTCGATGCCCATCTTGTCATACGTTTCAAACAAATTCATCTTGAACCATGTATTTGGGGTGAAGGATGGGTCCATGAGAGAAAATATGTTGGAATTCATGTACATACTTCCGCTTTCTCCATCCATTTTGATTTTCATCGTGATGCTCTTCAACATATCCAGAATCGGCTGTGCCTGAGCCTTCTCTTCAGCCGATAAGGATGCCAAGGCATTGTCCGCATTGATCACCATGTTCATGGTCATCTCCGCACTTGACTTCTGCGTGATTCCGCTCATATCTCCGGCAAACGACATGCTTAGGTTGTCAGCGCCGGCGGCTTTCTCAGAAATTGCCACATCAGCTTGAAATGACCCGGTTGTTTCGTAAGATTTCTGCAAATCCATCTCCATGGTCAGAAGCTTGGAAATAATGGAAAAATCTTGATCCGCATTTGCAAAGATCGAAGTCTGATCAATGATCACCGCAGTCTGGGCGTCCTGATCCCAAAAGACACTGTTCCCCATGCTTTCAGCCATGAATCTGGCGGACACATAGGTCCGGTTGGTCTGCTGATCTAAAAAAGGAGCTACATCCATCTTCTTGACCGTCGCGGCGCCATCTTTCTTGATGGTGATGTCTGTTCCGCCGATTATAAAAGAAAATTCCACATCGGGTTTTGAAACCAGCACCCTTTGAGTCTGCTGGTCAAAGGTCACGGTTGCCCCCATGGTTTCCAGAATCTGCCTGAAAGGCACCATCGTCCGGCCATTGATGATTTTGGGCGCCGCATCGGTAAAAACAATATCTTGTCCGTTGTATTGCGCCCCGATTCCAGTATTTACGGCTGCCGCGGCGGTCCCCGACAGGCTGTGCATGAGAACCAAGACGATGACAAAGAGTTTGCACAAAGCACGTTTCATTAAAGATCCCTCCAATTCAAATTCCCATGGGGCGGTGTGGCTCATGGCTATTAGTATCAATTTACACCTATTTTATAATTTTCACAATATATATTTTATATCATTACGATCTCCATTGATATATTTTATCTTTATGGGCCTCGACATTCTCTCTCATATCTCTCAAAAAAACTTGTTAAAACAAAAACGGTTGCCTCCTAGGCTAAGGAAGCAGCCGATTTCCGCATAGTGTGAACTATGCATCGTATTCTTCGAGGGTACGTTGCCGGATGACCTGGGATTCAAAATTCAGCCTCTTGGATCGACAGCTTCATGGCGCCTTCCGGCAACCGCTCCTTTTCCGACGGAAGCGGATCGATCACCTTTTTGTACAGATATTTCAGAAACAGAATGCTGATTGTCAGAGCCCCCACCTCCGCAATGGGGTAGGCCCACCAAATTTTATCCACATCTCCGAGGAGCGATAAAACGTAAGCCGCCGGTAAAACGATAACGATCTGCCTGGCGATCGCAAGAAGGAGACTAAAAATGCTGTACCCCATGGAATTGAAGATTGCAACGCTGTTGACGCAGAATCCGGTGCCCAAAAAGTGGATGCTGATGGTTTTAATGGCAGGGACCCCAATGCGGAGCATCTCATCCGACGCATTAAAAATTCTCAGCAACTGTTCAGGAAAAATCTGTCCAATCGAAAAGCTGATAAACATGATGCCGGCGGCATAGACCATGCTGATTTTGATTGCTTCAATGATTCTTTCCCTATTCCTTGCGCCGAGATTATAGGCGACAATGGGTATCAAACCGTTGCTCAAGCCGAGGGTCGGCATGAGCGCAAAGCTTTGCAATTTGTAATACACTCCGTAAACCGCTGTGGCGGTGGAGGAGAAGGCCAATAGAATCTTATTGATGCCGAAGGTCGTGACCGATGTGATCGACATCATTAAGATCGATGGAATGCCGATCTTATAGATCTCCTTGATGATCTTCATATCCGGCGAGAAGCCCTTCCAAACCAGCTTGATATCGTGATTCTTTGTTACATTAAAATAAAATGCCAGTGCCATAGAGCAAAGCTGTCCGAACACTGTGGCAACCGCAGCGCCTGCCACACCCATCGCCGGAAATCCGAACAAGCCGAAGATTAAAATGGGATCCAGGACAGCATTGATCACCGTCCCCAGGATCTGAGTGATCATCGTATAAAAGGTTTTCCCTGTGGACTGAAGCAGTCGTTCCAAGGTGACCTGCCCAAAGGCGCCAAAAGAAAAAATACAGCATATCCGCAAATAGTCCTGGCCGAAATCGACGATTTGCTGCTGGCTTGTTTGCATCTCCATAAAGCTTCTTGTAAAAAACAATCCGAAGATGACAAATAGAAGCGAACTGATGAACGCGATGAAAAGCCCATTGTTTGCCGCCTGATTGGCCTTCTCTGTATCTCTTTCCCCTAAGCTTCTCGATAAAATGGCGTTGATCCCCACCGCGGTGCCGGTTGAAACCGCAATCATCAGATGTTGGATGGGGAAGGCCAAGGAAATCGCAGCCAACGCGTCTTCCCCCATCCGGGCAACAAAAAAACTGTCCACAACATTGTAAAGCGCTTGGACAAACATGGACAGGATGAGCGGCAATGCCATGGTCACCAGCAATCGGGGGATCGGCATGACGCCCAGTTTGTTCTCCTTCTGGACATCATTTACATGATTTGATGGTTTCATTTTCTTCTTCCTTCTGCTTGAGGATTCTATGCTCTATACCGGTCCGCCGCTTCCTTCAACGAAGCGCATCCATACATTCTGACCATGTTTTCGTAGATTGCTTCGGATCCGTTAATCCCCTGCCGGACCAACGCGTGACAGTAATTGCAATAGATATCCAGCGTATTCAAGGAATAGGTTGAGAGCTCACCTCTGGTATAAGTCTCGAACGATGTAAAGGCGGCTGAATCCTGCTGCGCGCTAAGAGGTCGCCCCCTGCGGGCCAGGAAAGGATATCGGCCGAAGATTTCTTTTTCCCAATCCAGCAAAATACCGGTCAATTCATTCACTAGCTGCTTTCTTTCATCGGTCATGTCCGGCAGAAATTCCTTGATTTCTTCATAGTTCTCAGGATGGGTGCTCTCCATCATCCGGGCATATTTTTCAGACATCAGATTAAAACCAAGGGTTTTAGCATTTTCCAAGTCGTATAAGTAGCTTGCCAGCAATTCATCCGGCCAGGTTTGCAGATAGCTCAGACGATTGATTCGAAAGGTGTTCGTCTCCGATTGGCATAAAGCTCTTCCATTGCTATTATGTACATTTTCAAACATATCCAGTTCGATTGCATAGATTGCTTCGATCATCTCAGACCTGCTCATAGGGATCCCTCGCTTCACAATTTAATTTTATCGGCATCATGGTGCCGATTGATCCAGGTGGTATTCTTTTATTCATGTAAAGATTATCCTCTTGCTTTTATGCCGCCACCGCTTCAACGGCCTGCATCGATTCGTAAAAAACCTTCCTGTAGACATAGAGAGCAATGAACAGGCTGAAAATATCGCAGATGAGCTGTCCCAGTGGAACGCCATATATCGGCAGGACAAATCGATCCAGCAATAGCATCAGCGGAATATTCAACATGAGCTGACGGAAAGCCAGCATGCCCAGAGAATACTGCCATTCACCCACAGCCTGGCAAAGGGTGCTGGTAAGGAGAATGAAACTCATAAAAGGCATACACCACATGTAGATACGCAACATCCTTGCGCCAATCTCAATGGTTTCCTTATTGTCGATGAACATCCGGACGATGCCGTGGCTGAAGAACTTACAGCAAACGAGCAGGAGAACTGAAATAGTCAAAAGAATTTTGACGGCAAACTTATTCACATCACGCACACGCTGGAAATTCTTCGCGCCGTAGTTATAGCCAATCAGCGGCAAGACGCCCTGTGCCACACCATGGGTACAGTTGATGCCAATGAAGGCAATCCTCATTGTAATGCCGAAACCCGCAACCGCAAACTCACTGTACCTCGATATAATATGATTCTGGACAAAGCAGCCAATGTTTCCAAGAATCGTCAGACTGCAGGAAGGCAAGCCAGCAAGGATAATCTCTTTGAGGATCGGCCACTGGACTCTGTACTTAAACGGATGGAGGTTAATGTAGCTATTCGCCTTCATTTTAAAGAAGTAAATGCTGAGGAAGTAAATCAGCGAGATGCAGGTTCCGATCATGGTGGCCAATGCTGCGCCGGCGACCTGCATTTTGAAACCGAAGATAAAAAGAGGGTCCAGGGAAATGTTGAGTACCGCCCCCAGCATAAGGCCGAAGCTGGCTTGTTTAGCATGCCCCTCGGAACGGAGGAGATTACACATCACAATGGAAAGCACCGTTGGCACACCGCCAATGACAAACACCCACTTCAGATAATCGCAAGCATCGTTGTAAGTACCCGCCGTTGCACCAACGGCAGTCAGGATTGGGTGCTTGAATAGGTTTAGGGCGATGCTGACAAGGATGGTAAATACGAAGCTGCTCCAGAAGCCAATCGCTGCGGCACGACTTACACGCTCATATTGCTTTTCACCAAGGGATCGCGATATGACGCTGTTCGTGCCAAGGCCAAACAGTGTGCCAAACGCGTTCAGAAACAGGTAGACAGGAAACGAGATCGACATTGCCGCGATTTGGTTCGGGTCCCCCAGCATCCCGATATAGATTGTGTCGGTAAGATTGTAGAGAATGGTGATGATGGTACTGAGAAGCGCCGGGACGACAAAATGTGTCACAGCTTGCGGCACCGGCACGGTCTCAAAGACCTCTTTGTTTGTAATTCCCGCCTTTCTCCCCTCCATCACTGAGTGCGTTCTATTAGGGACGCATAGGCTGATTTTTCTGAATTTACTTGTATGTTAACATGATTTTTTTTCTTCTCTTAGTACACATTGCACACCCTGGAATATTTCAGTATGACCTTTTTAATCGGAAGACCCGTCGCCCTGATCCAAATGTTCAGTCTCACTAAAAAACTGGTCAAAATGAAGGTTTTTCAAAACCTCTGCAGTCTATTTTCCAGGGTATAATTTAATTTAAAAAACGCACACAAAAACCGCAAATCCTTGTCTCATAAGGATTTGCGGCACTTTTTCCTGGTGGGCCAACAGGGGGTCGAACCCAGGATACACTGATTAAGCGTCATCCTCTCCAATTGTAATAAACCTATATAAAGCGTCAATTACCAGCCTTTCTGAAGTGGTCCATCCGAATCTATGACAAATTGCTGACGAAGAGATAAATTAAAAAGGCTTTCAGAAAGATACACTTTCTGAGAGCCTTTTTAACGATGGTCAGATATTATTGTTGCTGGTGGTTCGCTTCATCTGTCATTTTACACATAGAAAAGCTTGCCTTTTTTTAAGTCTTAATAATTATTGTAAACTTTCTACGACTAAGTCTCCGACTTGTGAAGTACTATAACCCATCTTGCCCGCAGAAAGACTGTCAAGTTTAAGAACTGTCGCCATGATTGCGTTTTCAACAGCTTGCCCGGCTTCTTCTTCACCAAGTTGTTCAAGCATCATTTGAGCCGCCGCAATCGCGGCCAATGGATTGATTATATTTTTACCGGAATATTTGGGTGCCGAACCCCCGATCGGTTCATACATCGAAACGCCTCCAGGGTTGACATTGCCACCGGCCGCTATTCCCATCCCGCCTTGAATGACTGCCCCAAGATCAGTGATAATATCGCCAAACATATTATCTGTTACGATGACATCAAAGGATTCGGGGTTTTTAACCATCCACATACAGACTGCATCAACATGCGCATAATCAGTTTCGATATCTGGATATTCTTTGGCAACTTCATAAAATACTCTTTGCCATAAATCAAATGCGAATGTAAGAATATTGGTCTTGCCGCAAAGCGTCAGCTTTTTCCTTTTGTTTCTCTTCCGGCAATAGTCAAACGCAAAACGGATACATCGTTCGACACCTTTGCGGGTGTTGATGGATTCCTGTATGGCAACTTCATCGGGGGTCCCTTTTTTTAAAAAACCGCCGCCGCCGGCATAGAGCCCTTCTGTATTTTCTCTGATCACAACGAAATCAATATCATCCGCGCCTTTATTTTTTAAGGGTGTCTCAACGCCCGGGAAAAGCTTAACCGGACGAAGGTTTATATATTGGTCCAGGGAAAATCTCAGGCCTAAAAGAAGTCCTGTTTCCAGGATGCCCGGTTTTACATCGGGATGGCCAATGGCTCCTAAAAGGATTGCTTGCTTGGTCTTGATTCTGTCCAGTTCAGAGGCAGGCAATATTTCGCCTGTTTTCAGATATCTTTCGCCTCCTAAATTAAAATATTCTTGGTCTGTTGTAAAGCCAAATTTCTTGCCTGCAGCATGAAGCACTTTGATAGCTTCTCGTGTAACCTCAGGACCGGTTCCATCGCCAGGGATTACTCCAATGTTATAATTTTTCATTCTTATCACTCCTGTTTTATAATTGTTAATTAATTTTGCAATAAAATTTCATTTCAATTTCTATCTATTTTGTTCTTTACATGTTCCATGAGCCCACCCTCCGCTAGAATCAATTGCATAAATTTCGGGAAGGGGGTCGCCTGGAGGGCTTTCCCGGTTGTTAGATTTTTAATAACACCCGTCGCCGTATCCGCCTCTACAATGTCCCCTTCTTTTATGCAGTTAAATGCTTCATCACACTCAAAAATGGGCAGAGCAAGGTTCAGTGCATTACGATAAAAAATCCTGGCAAAACTTGTCGCTATAATGCATGACACGCCGGCAGCTTTAATAGCGATCGGAGCATGTTCCCTGGAACTTCCGCAACCAAAATTACTCCCAGCGACAATGATATCTCCCTGAGATACTTTCTTGGAAAATTCCGGGTCTGCATCCTCCATGCAATGCTTGGCCAACGCTTCCGGTTCAGAAGTGTTGATATAGCGGGCAGGGATAATAGCATCTGTATCGATATCCGACCCAAACCTCCATGTTTTTCCTTTAATAATCATTTATTTCACCTCCGATGGATGTGCAATGCGGCCTGCAATCGCGGAAACGGCAGCTATCGCCGGATTTGACAGGTATACTTCGCTCTCCGGATGACCCATACGACCAACGAAATTTCTGTTCGTTGTCGCTAATGCTTTTTCGCCTTTGGCCAGAATTCCCATATGACCTCCCAGACATGGCCCGCAAGTCGGTGTGCTCACCACGGCCTGAGCATTCACAAAAATATCGACGAGGCCTTCATGTACAGCTTGCAAATAGATATCCTGAGTGCCGGGGATGATGATACAACGAACGTTGTCATGGACTTTCTTGCCTTCCATTAGACTCGCGGCAATCCGTAAATCCTCAATACGTCCATTCGTGCAGGAACCGATTACAACCTGATCAATTTTGATATCTCCTACATCGGAAATATTTCTCGTATTTGCCGGAGAATGAGGGAATGCGATTTGAGGTTCGATATCCTTCGTTTTGAATTCATAGACCATTGCATATTCGGCATCAGGATCGCTTTGGTATACTTTATAATCTCTTTTTGTCCTGGCATTCACATATTTCAGGGTCGTATCATCCGGGCTGATGATCCCATTTTTGCCGCCAGCTTCAATGACCATGTTACACATCGTAAGGCGGCTGTCCATCGAGAGCGAGCTGATTCCCTCGCCGGTAAATTCCATGGCTTGATAACGGGCACCATCGACGCCAATTTGCCCGATCGCATATAGGATCAAATCTTTACCACTGACCCATTGATTGAAATCCGCACCTTTGAAAATGAATTTTATCGAAGACGGGACCTTGAGCCAAAGTTCTCCTGTAGCCATCCCTGCCGCCATATCCGTACTCCCTACCCCCGTGGAAAAAGCACCAAGAGCGCCGTAAGTACAGGTGTGAGAATCGGCTCCGATAATCAGATCACCAGGTAAAACCAATCCCTTTTCGGGTAACAAACAATGTTCTATTCCCATTCGTCCCACTTCAAAGTAATTTGTAATCTTGTGCTTTTTAGCAAATTCTCTCAATTGTTTCGCTTGCTCCGCAGATTTTATGTCTTTGTTGGGTGTGAAATGGTCAGGAACCAGAATGATTTTTTCAGGATCAAATACTTGGTCGATTCCTAATTTTTCAAATTCGTTGATTGCAATCGGGCCGGTAACATCATGCCCTAGAACAACATCTAACCTCGCATTGATCAATTGTCCCGGCATGACCCTTTCTTCGTCTGTATGTGCCGCTAATATTTTTTCTGTAATCGTCATTCCCATATTAAAGACCACCTTCTTAAAAATTTTCCGAAATATTAGTGTCCGTATGATACCTGCTCATTATGAAATTCCCTCATATTGTTTGGCATAAGCCATATGGCTGGACAGGTTTGTTTGAATCTCTTCCTTAACAGATTGTACCGCCTGCATGTATTTCTCAAGATCGATCCCCGTCTTGATACCCATCGCGTGAACCATATTGACCAAATCCTCCGTTGCAATATTTCCCGCGGCGCCCGGAGCGAACGGACATCCCCCCAGGCCGCCGACGGATGACTCGAATGTCGTGATCCCTCCTTCAAGACCTGCCAAAACATTGGCCAAGCCCATTCCGCGCGTGTCATGCAGGTGAAGTCCTAGGGGCAATCCTGGAAAAGACGACTGAACATCGACAACGATTTGCAGCACTTGTGTGGGATTAGCAACACCTATGGTATCGCAAAGAATTATCTTTTTCGCACCCAAGGATAACCCCCGGTCTATCATACCTTTGACCATATCCAACTCCACCGGGCCTTGAAAGGGGCAACCAAAAGCAGTAGCAATGTCTAATCGGATCTCAAGTTCCGGCAGCTCAGCGATTATCGTACGAAGATCGGCTAAGGATTGCTCGTGGGTTCGGTTGATATTGGCCAGATTGTGTTTCTCGCTTGCCGAAATGACATAGGAAACTTCCCTGATTCCTGCAGCGTGCGCTTTCTTTGCTCCAAATAGGTTGGGTACCAACGCAATCGAGCGAAACCCCTTGTCTGGATAATCCCTATGAATCAAACGGACTACCTCGGCCGCATCAGCCATTTGAGGGATAGCCCCAGGATGAACAAAAGACGTTAATTCCATTGCCTTTATTCCGGACATTATCATTTTTCTGATTATTTTGATTTTTATGGGTGTCGGAATAAATGACTGCAAATTCTGGAATCCGTCCCGGGGTCCTACTTCGACAACTTCTATAAACGTCGGCAATTTTTTCTCATCGCTCATCTATATAACACCTTCCAGTTTCAGCGTTTTTATTTGTTGTTCGGTCAAGCCCAGAAAACTCTCATAGATTTCCTCGTTGTGCTGCCCTAGCAAAGGCGCCGGTGTACGCACGCATGGTTTTGTTTCGCTCATCTTGATGTGGGACCCGGTGATTTTCATTTTTCCGGCTATAGGGTGTTCAATTTCGACGAACATCTCCCGCGCATCAGCGATATGACGGTCACTGACTACCTGTTCAATATTATTGATCGGCGCAGCTGGAATACCATTCGCCAGCAGGATTTCTACAATTTCTTCTGTTTTTTTTGTTTTAGTCCAACCTTCGACAATTGATTTAACAGACTGGTGCTTTTGAACCCGTTTCCAGTTCGTATCTATTTCCGGCTCAAAAGCAACTTCCGGTTGACCCATGACCTCACATAATTTTTGCCATAATTTATCATTGCCAACAGCGATGACCAAGTTTCCATCGTTCGTATTAAATGAATCATATGGGTAGACGGATTCATAACGATTGCCAATACGCTCAGGCAGACGTTTTTCAACAAGATATATCTGGTTGATGATCTCCATACTCGCAACGGCTGAATCCACTAAAGCGATATCTACTTTCTGTCCTATGCCAGCAACATCACGATATCGGAGCGCTGCGAGAATTCCAATTGTGGCGGATAGTCCCGCCAATACGTCAGCCATCGCTGTGCCTGTGCGCGTTGGTTCCCCTCCCGGCCAACCCGTCGTACTCATCAGACCGCTCATAGCTTGACCAATAATATCGTAGCCGGCTCTGTCCTTGTAGGGACCATAATGACCAAATCCCGATATAGCGCCATAAATAATGCGAGGATTTATATTTTTTAAGTCTTCATAACCAATCCCCAATTTCTCCATCGTTCCTGGACGATAATTTTCTATAACTATGTCCGCTTTTTTAACCATTTCAAGGAATATCTCTTTGCCTTGCCCTTTAAGGTTTAGTGTGATACCTTTCTTATTCCGGTTCAGGTTCATATAGTAAGAACTCTCACCATTAATAAAGGGACCAAAGCCGCGGCTATCGTCACCCGTTTTAGGAACCTCGATCTTGATTACCTCAGCACCCATATCGGCCAACATCATCGTACAAAATGGACCGGCAAGCACCCTTGTAAGATCAAGAACTTTGACTCCATCTAATGCTCTATTATTTTGCATGTTAACTCTCCTTTAATTCATATTTATTATTCACTGGTCCATTGGGTTCGATTATTCATGTTTAATGAGCAAGAATCATGCCATTATGGCAACGCCCTATTTCAAGGCATTCGGCGCAGCATTCGCATTGGTCATTGTTAGAATGTTCGTTATGATTGTTATAATTGTTATAATCATTTGCAAATTGTGTGAACACACCGGCAGTGGATCGATTTAGAACCGTCATTTGTCCGAGTTTAAGGGTTTCAAAAATATACCTGTCTAAAATGAAGGGTTTTTTAAAACCCTTCATTTTGGACAGGTATATTTTACTGAAATAGGTACAAAAAAACCGCAAATCCTTTCATAATAAGGATTTGCGGTGCTTGTTATGGTGGGCCAACAGGGGGCCGAAGCCCATCTTTTCTACCTTGTCATTATTTCTTATCGATGAGGTCGTTGATCGTTTCTGCAATGCCTTCTTTTATGTCATCCGCCTTGTCGACCGTATCCAGTTTTTTCTTGACATCCGCTTTGATTGATTGAATTTTACCTTCCAGTTCCAAGGATTCGTTACCAGTTACTTTACCAACGGTCTCCTTGACTTCACCAACGATCTTATCTTTGGCCGTTTTAAATTTGCCCTTTGTATCGGTCATCATTAAACCCTCCATCCAAATATATTTTTTCTATTCGGTCACCTTTCACTTGCTGACCAGGATCAAAACGCCGGCAGCAATCGCCAATATAGTCATTAAGATTGCGGGGATTGGAATGCTGACCACCTGCATGAGTCCGGTCAGGATGAGCCATATTCCCAACAATAGCATTCCTATGTTCTTCGAAAATTTCATATTGCTTACCTCCTTTATAACGGCTTGAAGCTATAACGATTAAAGCATTTTTTTCCCTTGAATAATATTGATCAAAAACACAATAACCGCTATGACCAATAGAACATGAATGAATCCCCCCAGCGTATTGGATGTTACTAATCCGAGAATCCACAAGATGAGAAGAATAATTGCAATGGTCCTTAACATAATCATTCACCCTTTCATAAATAATTTGTTTTCTCTTTTCAGAAATCACCGTTTTATCTGTTCATCATGGCCTGTGGTTTCAGTTCTCTCCACATGCGTACCCATGCGCGGTGCCATGAGTTTCAGAATTGCCCAGGCAATTAAAGCAACAACCACCATGGACATTAAAGTTGCCGGCTCAAAAATTGCCGTCGTCTCAGCGCCTTGCGTTGCAGACCGTGAAAATATGCCTTCAAAAATCCCTACCACATACTGAGTCACTCGATAGATCCCTTGCACGAAACCGTTATTGGGGTTAGCCCCCAACAGTTTGAAAAACAGGCGAAAGGCAAGCAAGATTTCGACGATTCCAAAAATTGTACCTACAATGCGCCGTCCGGCATCGCTTTCCGGTTTAGTAACCATCGTTTCTTTTTGTTTGTTTATTTGTTCCATTTTTTAATTCCTCCTTCCTGGTTATTGACCGGTTATTAAATCCGCAGAAACAATGTAGCGCTGCGGATAATAACCCGGCGTATCAAAAGGATAGCAAGTTGTCAGCGTTAAGACAGCATGGTTGGTAGGAATGATCACCGTTTTGTCATCTGCCTCCACAATACGGGTCCCCGTTACAGCATAGGTAAAGACACCTGCCGTGGTTTCCACGATGAGTAAATCTCCGAGCTGTAACTCGCCTAATTTCCGAAAGACCGTTTCCCGATGTCCGGAAATGATACAATTGTCCGCTTCCCCGGGCAGGACACTTTGGAGAAAGTGCCCTGCTCCTTTTTTCAGTTCTTTGTTGCCAGTGCCTTGTAGGATCGGTATTTCCTTTTCTAAAATCGGAATCGTTAAAGTCCCTATACTGTCTCCCTCCACTGGGTAGACCGGATAAAGCGGTTTTTCCGGTTCGGTCAAGGCCCAAGAGACATCGGCTGCCCTCATGGCAACCTCTTCTTCCGTCAATGAGTTGACCGCTGCCATCGGCGGCGTTTGTCCCGAATCGCCCCTAAGCTCAGGATTGGCAAAATAATTAAACCAACCGCCGCCTACGCAAAACATTACCCATGTCATACTGCTTATCCCTAAAACCAGAAGGCTCAAGGACAAGACCGTCACCCGTGAAAATCGAGTCCCAAAGGAGCTTAACTTATTCATGATGCTTCCTGCTTTTCCAGCCTATGGCTCCCAGCACTGTTAAGGCAGTCCCCATGAAGAAAATGAATTCATAGATGGGGGTTGCCGTCTTCGGGAGCTGTCCGCCGGTCATCGTTTCCGAAACAGGCGTTGTAGTGACCACATCGGTCATCGGCGGTACGATTGTGCCAACAGGACTCACGACAACCGTGGCCATTGCGATATCAGACACTGTAATTCCGTTGGCGCTGCCTTTGGCCGTGGCCGTATTGGTGGTCGTCTCGGTAAGGTTCGCAGTTCCGGTGTAGATCCAAGTCTCCGAATTCTGGAGCCTATTGTCGTTATTCATATCGCCGGAAATATAAGATAGGTTATTGATTTTATCATCCGTGACCGTTACATCATTTACAGTCACTGTTCCGGGGTTTGTTACTTTATAGGTATACGTGATCCAGCCTTGTCCCGCCGTTACGTCCAGCCGAGATGCTGTTTTGTCTATATTGATCAAGGGTACGGGATTGCTATCGTCACTGTCGCTGCCGCTGCTGCTCACCGTAACCGTAACGGTTGCCTGTGCCGTATCCGTAACGATTATGCCGCTGCCGGTCCCTTTTGCCGTGGCCGTGTTGGTGGTGGTTGCCGTCAGATTTGCACTGCCGGTATAGGTCCACGCTTCACTAGACTGGAGCAGCCCATCCGCGTTGGCATCACCGGAAACATAGCTGACCAAACTGACTTTATCATCGGTGACCTCCACACTGCTTAGGTTCACCAGCCCGGGGTTGGTCACAAGATAGGTGTAGGTGACGAAGCCGCCTCCAGCAGGCAACGCCAGCGGCATCGGTGTTTTGACTACATTGATCAGCGGCGATGTGGCCGCGCAGATCCCATTGCTGATGGTATTGCTGTCGAGGGTGACCTCACCATTTCGCGCCAGAAGCTGCCCTTCCACTGTGGCGCCATTTCTCACCCATATGGAATTCAAAGCCAGGATATGTCCCTTAAAATCAGCCATTGTGTTTAATGTTACATCGGTGGCCACCTGCCAAAAAACACGGCAATAACGTGCACCGTCAATGAGATTGACACTGCTGCCGGATGCTGCAATCAGCGAGGTTGCTGTCTGAAATACAAAAACGCCATCAGGATCGCCATCAGCGTCCAAGGTAAGGGTTCCTGTGATCAGAAAAGCACCCGTGGCCGATCGATAGGTCCCGGGCTTCAAGGTGGTTCCGCCCAGTTCCGCAGGAATCGTTGTAAACGGCGTCCTGCCGGCCGCATCATCATAGGCAGTAATCAAGTCGTTTTTTGCTGCCAAAGCAGCTGCATTGCCCAAGTTTACTGTCCCGGAGATGGTTGCCAAGGCTTGTCCGGGGAAAGCAGTCCCTGGCGCCAATCCTACATCACCACCGGCACTGCCGTTGATGACCGTTGATCCGGTATTGGTGATGGTTGTACCCGCCAATATGGCGTAACTTTCAGTCAATCCCAAATCGACAGGTGCTTGCCCTGCCGCCATGACTGGCATGACCGGCATGATCATCATGGCAAGCATCAGGAGCGATAGAAACAAAGGGATCATTCGCCTATTCTTATAGGTTTTCATTATTTTCACATTCTTTCTTTTATCAAGCCTTAATACACTTGATTATTGCACTCATAAAATTTTGACTCACGTTCTTTGAAAAGCCTCCCTTCCCAATTAGTAAAGGCTAAAGCGAAGCGCTCCATTTATATGAAAGGGCTCTCTACTGCGCAACCAGTATGGACGGTTCATCCAGACTTTGTTCAAGTTTATATTTATATTCCGTCACTTTTTGAACATACGCATCCATATTATTGGCATCACTAGCTTCTAAATAACTTAAGCAGCCCTGGATCCCTCTTTCCCTGGACAGCAGCAACAGATCAAAAATAATTTCATCGGGGTACCCCTGCGACTTCCAATAGTCCCGAAGATCGACTATTTTTTCGATCTCAATTTTTGCAGTGTCAATCGTTACATCCTGGATGCCTTCAACATGAAATATGGCCAACACAAATTCATAAGATAACTCCTTTTCTTCACACAATTTCCCAATGTCTTGCTGTGTGCGTTCTGAAATAGGTATTTGATAAATGGGAATTTCAGAATCCATCGAAGCAGTCTCCTCTGCCTTTAGCGCAAGTAACTGAGAAAATATTACTAAAATTATGATTAGGATAAGAAATGCATACCGGACTGATCTTTTTGCCTTGAGCATAATATTTCCTCTCACGAATAAATTGATCGCCCTGCCTTTGGGATCATTTGACGAAGTTCATATCGAAATGTTGTGGAAACTATAGAGCTTCACTGCTTTTGGGGTCCATATTTTTACATCCTCTGTTTCCTTTTCGCCTTTTTTTTCATCAGCACCGTACTCCATCTCCTGAAAAATCATCAAATCCGAGTGTTGGGTCTCCTCGGAATTTTCTCTGCCGTACGCATTCAAATCTCTTGTATTCACTCGAAATACCTCCTTTAAGCTAATCTTTTCAACTGTATTTATGTACTCCATTGGCTTAGCTATCTTATTTTTGAAAGTACCTGTAGACATCTTCTTATTTGATTGGTTTACTTTTTTATTCCGTTGATAATAAAAGTGATCAGTTCTTCAAAAGCTTGATAATACTTGTCCTTTTCTCCCTTGACCTGCAGCATATAAGCCGTTTCTCTGCCCACAAAAAAAATGATCGAACCAAAGATCTCTGTATCAATATCTCTAATTTGACCTTTTCGCTTAGAATCATTCAGCATTTTCTGAAATATCTCCGGTACGCCAAAAGAATCATTCTTCATCCCTTGCAATTGGTTTTCAAGGATCCCCCCGCCCTCCTGAGACAATACCTTGGCTAGATTTGGGTTGTCCTGTAGCTCCTCGAAGTGAAATTTTAATATTTTTTTAATCTTTTCTAAGGGTGGTATATCCTCTTGGTCGAGTTCTTTGCTGTATTGATTGATTCTTTTATGTTGTGATTCAAAAATATAATCTAGGATCTCATCTTTGCTTTTAAAATATATATAAACCGTTCCCACCGCGATTTCTGCATCGTCTGCAATTTCTTGAATTTTTGTTTTGGAAAAGCCCTCTGCTGCAATGATTTTAGTTGCCGATTGACGGATCAGCTCTTTCTTATTCATCGTTCTATTCTCCTCTTTCTGAATATTCTGATTTTTCCGTTGCGTTTATCTCTATTTTTCATAAGGGAACCTTAAGTTTTTTTCACACAAGTCGATTTATCGCCCAATGAATGAATTTTCATTCATTGGGCGATAAATAAAAAAACATCGACCACCCCGGGTCGATTGAGCGATTTCTATATTTGAGAGAACCGTTTCGACTGGGCATTCGCATTCGCCGACCATTAATTTTCTAAATCTTCTGAATTCATTGTAGCACAGAATCCTTCAAAATGATACATAAGTTTTATTAGCTGTACAAATCCCTTCTCCCACTTGCACTCAGAAGTATGATGAACCGCTGACTGCGTTGAACATGTTCTTTTCAGACGCCATGGGTGCAGAGACTTTCATTTGCTTGCTTTTATTCTCTTTCAGGGTCTAATTCTGTTCATTGCCTTGACGAAATAATCACCGATAGATTGCGATAAATCACGATCATTGGCTCGCTTTTTGCTCCTGCTGAAAAAAGCATAAAAAAACCGCAAACCCTTGTTTAATAAAGGTTTGCGGCATTCATTTCTGGTGGGCCAACAGGGGTTCGAACCCAGGACACCCTGATTAAGAGGCATTGTTATATCAAACTAAAAGTCGTTATGCAGCAACATTTTTCACGCTAATTCATGCAGTTTTGACTGACTTTTGACTGACTGATAAAATATTTACTATCTTCTGGGAGGCTTGAAGCAGTTGTTCATCCTGTATGTCCGTGTATGTTCCAAGCGTCATGTCAAGCTGTGCATGTCCCATTAAGTATTGCATTATCTTAGGATCTAATCCTAACTTGTGAAGATTTGTTGCGTAGGTATGACGGAGTTGATGCAGCACCATCTTAAATGGCAGTTGCTTCAATACGGGATTCCATAGCTTATTAAAGGCAGTTTTCGAGAGAAGATTTCCTTTTGTTGATGGTACAACATATTCGCTTATTCTTTGAACCTCTGATAACATCTCTTGCAAATGTATGGGAATAGGCACAGTCCTGAATCCTGCTTTGCTTTTTGGATCTTTAATTTCGGGTTTGTTATTTACTACCTGAACCGATCTACTAATATGTAACTGCCCTCCCTGAATATCGTTCCATCGCAGTCCCATGATTTCACCACGGCGTAAGCCACAATACAATGCCAAGTGCACCAATATCTCCGCCCTGTTGCCTTTTGCTATCTTCAGAAGAATCTTGACTTGTTCTGGACTTAAAGCATTCCTCTTTTCATCTGCCGGAACCGAAAATTCAACATATTGTGCTGGATTTCCAAAAATCAACCCATTTATTACTGCATACTTAAACATGCCATTTAACGCCGCTTTAACTTGTCTCTGTTGACTCTGGGATTTATCAGACATGGAATTGAGCAGCTTCTGACAATGTACTGGTCTGACATCAGTTACTTTAATATGCCCAAGCTCAGGCAATATATAGTTGTTTATAGCCCTAAGATACCCCTCTTGGCTACTAACCCCCGTCTTACTTTTCTTAACAGTATCCCACCAGATATTTGCCCATTCCGTTAGTATAATTTTGTTCTTAATAGAGGTGGTTCCCATAGCATATTTTAATTTGATTTCATCAATTTGATCCTTAACCTCTCTTTGGGTTTTTCCATAAACGTCAATCTTTTCGCCACCCGGCAGAGTGACCCTGCTGACATACCTTCCATCATTTCGCTTTTTCATCTTTTCTGCCATTGTGATACCCCGCTTTCTTTTTATATGGCGAGGCTTTGGTCAGCATGATATAATTATATCGGTATCGGTCATGCGGGCCAAGCCCCTTGATCTCCTAGCCCTCTACAGTTGCAGCTGTAGGGGGCTTTTTTGTACATCATTTATTCCCAAGCCAATTTTTAAACTCATCTATGGAGATCTTCCCCGCCTTGGCTTTCTCTTTTTTCACTCTAGCTTCCATAGACCATCTCTCAAATTCCTGATTTGAAAGTTTTTTATGTTTAACCTGGGCGAATCTTCTTTTGTAAGCTCTGTTATATTCTTCAACTACAGGGTCGTTTTTTGTTTTTTCCCTATATAGATTCATGGCTCCAACATCTTTACAAGTTTTTCCGTCTCCACCTAGTGCTCTATCACAATACTTTGTATCTGCCCGACCAGTATTTATAAAATATCTGCCGCAGTTTTTGCATTTGTTTAATCGTGTACCCTTAGACACCAGTTTCATAAACTCAAAATAACACGCTGACCCAACATTTACATCATAAACCTCATATAGATTGATAGGTTCTTTAGGCAACGACTTTATTATTTCGTCGAATCTAGATTCATCAAAATCAGGAAGTTCTTCCCAAGACTCATGACTTTCGTCATCTATTGAATTTATTTGATATGTTGTTGGAATGCAATAATACTGCACTCCCTTATTGATATATTTTTGAAATAAATAATATCTATGAAGCGGGGACAAATTTCTAAGTTCTAATGGGCTTTCTGAATCGAGGCAAAACTCGACAGCTTTTTTGAACCATTTACCAGTTTCTATGATATTGTTCAATTTATCTCGGAATTCCTGGATAAATACATCAGAAAGAGGATGTTCTTTTATGTATGCACTTATGGCTTCGCTAATGTTTTCCGGATTATTTTTTATATTAAAAATTGATATAAGAAAACTAGAAGGATAGTGAAAGCCCGAAGTCCCATAAAAACTAGATGAATAACCTGATACAATTGATTCTTGAAATTCTGCGCTATCAAACCAATCGGCATCTTTTAATAAAAGACTCTTAATTTGAAAATGCAACTCAGCCTCATATATATATAGATCGAAACTCTCTTCAATATCATGATGATTATCCCAAAAATATGCATGGACATTTTTTAACTCGTTAAAAAAGCGCTCTATTTTTTCTATATTGCTTAGAGCATCTTCTGCGTTTCGTGGCATAGAAAGTGTCAGTTCATTCTCGACCATATGGGCAATTTTGTCAAAATCCAGTTCGATAAACCCAACCAATAAATAGCCCAGCGGAAATTTTTCTTCGAAAAGACCATGATTTGAGAAAGTTTCATCGTCATATTCTCTTTTATTTAGAACCACCTCGTTATTTTTTTCATCATAATAAATTTGCATAACATCATCCTTTTTGACAATAAATAACCGCGAATAATAGATTTATCGATAACTCGCACATCTATTATATATCGCACTTGCTTTTGTGTCAATTCATGTTATAATAAATTTGACAATAGTTCTATGCGATATCTATTTTCTAAATGAAAGGAGGTGGCTAATTGACCATGTACAAAGATTCCAACGATCTCCCAGCGACGCTCAATGCTGGGCAAGTTGCAAAATACCTCGGAATATCAAGGGCTAGTGGTTATAGTCTATTAAACGATTCTCAATTCCCCACGTTAAAAATTGGGAAAAGATTAGTTGTGCCAAAGGAAGCTTTTATTCTCTGGATTGAAGCAAACATCAGAAGCGGCAAGCCCACAGAGTAGCAAATTGGGTTAATAACAATCTCGTAAAATATTTTGAAGGAAAGGTGACTCAGAATTTGATTAGAACAACCAAGGATTTCTCGGCCTGGATGAACGATACCAACAGTTTTACCAATAGATATTTGAGCTTTAATGAAACTGCAATGACATTAAAGTGCGGACATACAAAACTCTATGGCTTAGCACAATCAGGAAAGATACCTGCAATAAAATTTGGAAACAGATGGCTTTTTGATTCTACAGAAATCGACAAATACCTGAAAAAGCGAACAAACATAGTGAAAATCTTATAACTCATGCAAAACGGATGATGAGAAAGGGGCTAGGATGAATCAGGACACTCTAACTGGTTTAGTTGACAAGACCGAAAAAATTGAGGCGAAGGTGAATGAAGCATTTCATCTATCAGAGATTTTGCGACGTGATTATTTCTGTTCAAAAACCGTTGGTAAGAATGAAGAAAAGCAACGGATCCTGAATGATTATGAACAGGCTTATTCGCTTTTCAATCTGCTCTTTGAATCTCTGAAACAATCTCGGTGTAATACAAAGGACATGGATAAGGTGCTCTGCTCATATTGCATGCGAAGGTGAGGATATGGGGAGAAGCAAACCGAACTTTGTGCCATTTCCACCATGGGAAACGCTCAATACCAATGGCCGGGAAAAGAAATACGTTAGAATGGGTATAACACTTATGAACAGCATCCCGGTTAAACGGCTATCCGGCACTGCTTTTAAGATAATGACCTATATGAAAAAACAATCAGGGCAATCTCAACAGTTTGAGTTCCCTCGCACAGAGTATATCCAGATCACAACCGAACCAACATTTAATAGGGCGATCAAGGAACTAATCGGCGCAGGGATAATCGATGTTGTCGAGCGGAACAGGAATCTGCGAAAGCCCAATGTCTATAGTTGGAGTTTACGATGGAAGAACATCCACTATGAAGTGACGGATGCACTAAAGGGGAGACAATGAAAGACCCCTAGTATGGCGTATATATACAATATCTTTGAAGTTTCTTAATAGTGCATGAGGAGCTAAACAATTGACTGGTTGCAAAGAATCTTAATAGTGCATTCCCCAGAAAGTGCTTTGCACTAGAAAGAAACTTAGGATGATTTGAGCAAAGCTTATAAAGAAACTTCAAAGCCAAAAATTCAACTTGTTCTCTTGAAAACCTCAAAACAGAAAGGCGGCAAATATGAATCTTTCAAAATATGAACGGGAAACTGTCATCACATTCAACGATGAAGAGAACACAGCAAGCGTTTATACATGTAATAAGTCCCTAATGAAGAAACTAGACAAAATCTGCGGTGAAAATCACTCATTTCGCATGCGTGATAGTAACAACTGTTCTGCAACGTACATCTTACCTAAAAGACAAATTTCAATTCGAGCACCACGAGTCATGTCAGAAGAAACTAAAAGCAAGTTATCTATTGCTGCCAAGGAGCGGTTCAGCCGATGATGCATGATGCCATAATATTTCCGTGTTTGAACAGAACAAATCGGTTTTATTATTGCTTGGCAATAGAAACCCTCGCTTAGTTGATATTGAATCGAGAATATACTGTTTAAACATTGGAAAACAGCACATGAAAGTCATTTTTATGCGAAAGCAATAATTACTTTTAAGAAGGCATAGTGAATGCAGGGCTTTTGCATAAAACTCAACTTGAACGATCGGGAATATAGTGTCAGATGCAACCCCAATGTAAATACTGTCACGAATCGAAAAGCGAAATATGTAATATTGGTTTAAGAGCTATAGGAAGGTGTTGTATAGACATCCGCCTATAGCTCTTTATTGTACTAGCTCAAGACAATTAGTAACGGTTCGCCAATATATGCAAATAACCGTGTATTTCATGAAATACTTATACATTGACCAACCGAATCGGTAGTGTGTCCATGCTTATCGTTCTGTTGGGTATGCCATCGGGAAAAGCGAGGGCATCTGGAAATCATTCGAGACTGCGCAGCATACGCACCAACGATGCGTTCACCCATCAACAAGTATTGAAGTGGGTGACGGTACGACACATACCATCATCTTCGTTTAAGGGGTTTCTATTCCGGAATATCCTTTTCGAATAGTTTCAGATCATATCCCAGCTCATTATATCGGTGATGTCTATACCACGGACATCATAAAATATTGCGCACATATGATGTTACGACAAAATACCGCATCATACAGGCTAGATGAATACGATATTAAAAACAAGTTGATAAACATTGAAATTTTGGGGCTAGTTCATACTGGTTGAGCGTTAATCCATCAATGCAATTTTAATTTGGCTTTGCACAGTTAATACTATTCAAATTAAGACTTTAAGTTGATTCTGAATGACCGTGAATAGCCCCCCACCTATCTGCAGGGCTTTACTGCCTATATGCAGACCGATGAGCCTCCTTCTCAGAACCCACAGGCCAGCGCATGACCCCCTACCCTTAAAGGGTGTATGTTCAGCTGATATCCTTTATAAGAAAGGCTATGAACAAAGTTTGTACCGTAATCGGAGTCGCTAGTTTTATATGGCCTTTAATACTTTTATCCAGCCTTATTTAAAGAAAAAAAATCAGTCAATATTAATTGTAACATTGACAAAATGATATTAAACGATATCATAGGATATGAGATGATATTAATAGATATAATAAAATATAAATAGACATGAGGCGGTGGCAGTATGGGTTTGGATAACATGCCGGATATATTGTCTGTAAGACAGTTGGCAGATTTTCTACAGGTTAATGAACAAACAATAAAACGAGCAATTAAGGCGGGTGAGTTAAAGGCTTTCAAAGTTAGCAGAGATTGGAGGATTGAAAGAGAGAGCGTGATCGAATGGTTAAAACAGAAATAAAAAACGGAAGTCGTCTCCGTCAAGAGCAACCGACTTCCAAACACTGCACGAGCCCTTATGGGGGCTAACGTTGCTGCCTAATTGTTGAAAAAATGTAGTCACGTCGCCAGGGTTATCGTTTTGACGTCATTGATCAATCTTGTGTTAAAAAATAAAACGCGAAAAGAGGGAATTTTATGGTCGTAATAAGTGAATTGATTGATATGAAGGATACCTTGAATAGAGTTATGAGAAAGGCTAAGAAGGCTAACCTTGTACTGGATACATGGATGGAAGAGTATGGATTCACAGATAACACAAAGCCAAAGACTGGCTTCATTAAAGAATCTATTGATTCTAGTGAGGTAACGGAACACTACAATACTTTAAAGTGGGTCTACGAATACAATAGAGTCTTTAATCTGATTGATATTGTTTCGGATTATATCAATGAGATTGAGAACGAAATAAACAAGCTGGAAGAAACAGCTTAAATATATTCAAGTTGCCATGCGGGAATACCTGATAAATAAATAGTGTTCCCGAAGGCATTTTACCGCATACAAAGCTGCAGGTTAGGCATTCGACCTTAATAAGAAAATGCTCGCATTACACGTTGCTTTTACGTCTATTACAATCAGCGCAAAGCATTAGACAGTTTTCTGCTATTGTTTTGCCGCCCTTGCTCCACGGGGTAATATGGTCGGCTTGCATACCGTCAATGTCAAAATGCTTTTTACATTTTGCGCAAATACCTTTTTGCCGCTCATATGCCGCTCGTGCCATTTTGGGGGTAAACGCGCGTATGCTTAAATGTCTTTCGTCGCCGTGAAGCAAATATTCATATGCACCGGAAATCTTTGTTACATCCTCATCTTCCATAAGGTCAACAATACGCGCTTCAAACTGTTTAGGGTCATACTTGCCCGTACCATATTTGTTATAGAAAATGCCCCATTCAAGCCCTTTCATTTCCTTGCGATATTTGGGAAATATAGCCTTTCCCCAATTTATGACGGTTTGGAAGTAAAGCCATATTTCACTACAATTTGTCTCATGTTGGTGTTCTGCCATATAATCTTCAATTTCTTTGCCGTCACGCGCCGCAATCCAACGGATAGCGGTTTCAAGGTAGTTTTGGCGTATTGGAGAGCCATTCAAATAATCGCTTGCTATGGCGTATGCAGGGCAAGCTGTCTTACTAAAATATTTCTTTGCTTCTGTCAGCCACTCCCCGGTATAAATGGCGTTGCGTAACTCCTGCGCGGTCAACTGCTCGCCCGCTATGTTTATGATTTTAAACCAGTCTAATTTTTCCTTGTCCGTCCCCTCGCAAACGTAAATCATAAGAGTATAATCTAAAATCTGCTGTCTTTCCGTCTGTGTCAGGTTATCAAATCCCATGTGGTCTATTGAATAATCGCCATTCAAATATTGGCAAAGGCTAATTGTGCGTTGCTGCCCGTCGAGGAGTTCAAAATTACCGTCGTCGCTCTTAACCCAATACATAACATTGAGCGGAAAGTTCTTTTGCACCGTACGAATGACTTCATCACGCTGCTTGTCTTTATAGATAAATTCACGCTGAAAGGCAGGACGAATATTTAAGCGTCCGTTGTAACCGACAATGCCATTTTCCGCACTGTCAATGTAACCTTCGACAACTTCCTGTACGGGAATTTCGTGCAACTTGATTTTCATACTTTACCCCTGCTTTCTACGAATTAAGACTCTTGCATACATTGCTTTGAGTTTGTTGTCTACATTCAAAACGCTTGCGGCGTTTAAAATGGAATAATTTTTTGCGTCGTTAGCGGTGAATGTTCGGATTTTTACGCCCCATAAATTTTCTTTGTCATTTGTTGTAATACCTACAACGTCAAACTGCTCGGGACTGTGTTTATCCATAAATGTAATAGGCACGCCCATAACGCCGTAATAATCACAAGGGATATCGGCAGTTCTACTAACCTCTATTGCGTCATAATTTTCATACTTGGGGTAAACGTCGGGCGAATACGTCCTAAATAGGGTCATATCCTCGTGACGTTTTTCTATATCGAGATTTGTAAACCAACAAATATTACCCATACGCCTCCATTTTTGTCCGTTTTCGTCGATCTTGAAATCGGTTTTCTTTTCCTCGTATGTATCGGGTACTTTGAACCAAAAATGCCCGCTTTTATATCCTAACCACATAATGTTGTTTTTTAGCAACGGGAAAGTTTCTTTGTATGTTACTGCGTTTTGGTTTCCGATTATGATAAATGACTTTTCATATTCTATGAGCTGCGCCACATACTCCCGGAATAATGAAAAGGGCGGGTTGGTTACTACAACATCCGCTTGCTTCAAAAATTCCACGCATTCTTCGGAACGAAAATCACCGTCACCCTGTAACTGGGTAAGTGCGTTTTTATGGTTTCTCAAAAGGTATTCCACGTCGGAAAGGTCAACACGCCCATCGCGATTTTCGTCTGTAACTTCGGCAATCTCGATTTTATAAGGTTTCTTTTTGCTTTCCTCTTTACTCTCAACAATTTCGTCACCGATTAAGTTCAACTCGGTATAAACAATCGGGGACGTTGCGTAACAGGTCGCAAGCAGCTTTTTCAAGCCTAATGAATTGAAATTCATAGCAAAATATTTAAAAAAATTGCTTTCAAAAGGGTCGTCACAATTACAAAATACAACTTTACCCTTGAAATGCGCCTTATAATGCTTTAATTCACTTTCAATAAGTGATAATTGAGTATAAAACTCGTCGGCTCTATCTCCCCTTGAAGCATATAGATTACTATTACCTGCCACGTCATTTACCCTCGTTTCCTGTGCCGCCCATCATTTCTACGATGTCGGCAGTATCACAATTCACGGCGGTACAGATTTTAGCCAGTGTTTCCATCTCGTTCTTGCCCAACTTGGCGATCGCTTTTGTGCTAATCTCTGCCCACGTCTTTAATTCCGTTTTCTTTATACCTTTATCTATTAGCAACTTCCATAGTTAATTTTAGCTTATTGCCACTTCGCCTAACCTCCGTGCTATGGTATTATTTATTATAAATATAATATCATAGAGTAGATAAATATAAAGTAAAAATGCAAATATCGCGATTAAATTTTGGCGTTTCTAAATGTTAAATGGTATTCCATACTGCACAGCTGAATTTATGAAGGTGTATCTGAAAAAGATTTCAGAGTATGGTATTTATACAGCTTGAAGTTAATGAGGGTAATAACTTTGGTTAAACCATTTTTACTCATTAAGTAAAAGGGCTTAAACCTCGATTAACTATATTATAAAATAAGAAAATTAAACTTACACTGTATTAAAAACTGTCACCACATTTCATTGAACTATATATTAGGTGATTGATAATGAATTCAACCATGATATGGAAAAAGGAGAAAAAATTACAATAGTTTTCAAGTCGGAAATTATGGGATTATGAAAATATAAAGCAACTGTTGCAGCGAGCCTAGAGTTATCTTCTCGAATACAGTGAAGAATGGTCAGCAAGCCGGTCTTATATCAATGCAAAATTTCTTCAAGCTATCCATCAGGAATGAGTTAAGGCAATATAATCTAATTGGGGGCACCGATGACTTTTGCGAACTTAATTTGACCCTAATCACCCCCCCAGGTTTGCATTAATCTATATAATGTTGCAGACCGGTGACACTTCATTCATATAACCCACAGGAGTTTCGCGTGGTCCCCTGTAGGTGAACTGGACAATAGCAAGTTTTTGTACACTATATGCGCGCCCGCGCGCGAGGAATTCTGACTGACTTTTGACTGACTAACCATCATCAAAGTACGATAAATAGCGATAAAAGGGCAACATTTTTCTAGCAACAAACAGACATAAAAAACCGCAAATCCTTATTTTACAAGGGTTTGCGGTGCTTTTTTTTGGTGGGCCAACAGGGGTTCGAACCCAGGACACCCTGATTAAGAGTCAGGTGCTCTACCAGCTGAGCTATTGGCCCATTCAAATAACTTCGCAGTATTTTATGACTGCAAAAAATATTATACCTTGAAAAAGCCGATATGAAAAGGGGGAATTTCAATATTTTTTATGATTTCCTCGATTTTCCGATACCCGATCAATCAGGGTTTGCGCTTCATGGTCAGGCTGATGCGTTTTTTGGGTACATCCACCGAAAGGACCCAGACGGTCACCGGATCTCCCACCTTCACAACCTCCGAGGGGTGCTTGATGTAACGGTTGCAGACCTCCGAAATATGGACCAGCCCGTCCTGATGCACTCCGATGTCCACAAAAACGCCAAAATCGATGACATTGCGGACCGTTCCCTGCATCTCCATCCCCGGCTTCAGGTCCTCCATGCTCATCACATCCGTCCGCAGCAGGGGCGCAGGCAAGTCGTCCCGCAGGTCCCGGCCGGGCCGCAGCAATTCCCCCACCATATCCCGCAAGGTTGGAATCCCCACACCGCAGGCAGCCGCGACCTTTTCCTCGCCCTGCTGTCGTATCTTCTCCGGCAGCTGCAGCAATGCGGCGCTGCCGATGTCCAAAACCGTATGATCAAACAATTTCAACAGCTTTTCAGCCGCGTCATAGGATTCCGGATGAACGGCGGTGTTGTCCAGCACGTTGCTCGCCTCCGGGATCCGCAAAAAGCCGGCGCATTGCTCAAAGGCTTTAGGCCCCAATTTGGGGATTTTCAGCAGTTCCTTCCGGCTGTGGAAAACACCCTTTTCATCACGGAAGGCCACAATGTTTTTAGCCACGGCGCCGGATAAACCGGCGATGTAGGTTAAAAGCGAAGCAGACGCCGTATTCAGGTCCACACCCACCTGGTTGACGCAATCCTCCACCACGCCGGTTAAGGTCTCATCCAGCCGCTTTTCCGGCATATCATGCTGATATTGGCCGACGCCCACAGACTTGGGATCGATTTTGACCAGCTCCGCAAGGGGATCCTGCAGCCGCCGGGCGATGGAGACTGCGCTGCGAAGAGACACATCATATTCAGGGAATTCCTGGGATGCCAGTTTGGAGGCTGAATAAACGGAAGCCCCGGCTTCATTGACCATCATGTAAGCCACCGGTCGCGGCGCTTCCTTGATGACCTGGGCCACAAAGATTTCCGATTCCTTGGAGGCCGTCCCGTTGCCGATGGCGATCACATCCACCTGATGGCGGCGAATCAGGTCCAGCAGCTTATCCTTTGCTTCCGCAATCTTGTTTTGGGGCGGCGTGGGGTAGATGACCGTTGTTTCTAAGGCCTTTCCGGTACCGTCCACCACTGCTAGTTTGCAGCCGGTCCGATACGCCGGGTCAAAACCCAGGGTCACTTTGCCCTTCACCGGCGGCTGCATTAGCAAGGCCTTTAAGTTGACGCCAAAATTTTTAATCGCCTGCTCAGAGGCCCGGTCTGTCAAATCGCTGCGCAGCTCCCGTTCCAGGGATGGCGCGATGAGACGCTTATAAGCATCCTCTGCCGCCAGCTTCACCGAGCCGCTGGTGATGCTGCCCTCCCGTACAAATTGCCGGCACAGTCGGTCCAGGCATAAAGCCTCGTCCACTGTCAACCCCACCTTCAGGAACCCGTCTTTCTCTCCCCGGTTGATGGCCAAAATGCGATGGCTGGGGATTTTCGCAGCCGGTTCCTCATAGTCATAATACATTTGGTAAACGGACTCTTCGGTCTTGGCTGCCTGGCAAACGATCTTTCCGGTGCTCCTGAACAATTGGCGCAGGGACTCCCGGGCTGCTGCGTCGTCCGAAATATCTTCCGCAATGATATCCCGGGCACCGGCCAGCGCGTCCTCCGCCGAAGCCACCTCCTTTTCCTCGGAAATATAGGGCTGGGCTAAGGTCCAAAGATCTCCCTCCCGTAAATTTTGGGAAAATAAAATCTTCGCCAAAGGCTCCAGACCTTTTTCCCGGGCAATCATGCCCCGGGTCCGGCGTTTGGGTTTGAAAGGCCGGTAAATATCTTCAAGGCGGGCCAATGTCTTGGCTTCCAAGATGGCCGCTTTCAGTTCCTCCGTCATTTTTCCCTGCTCCTCGATGGAGGCAATGATCTCAGCCTGTCGTTTTTCCAAGCCGCGCAGGTATTCCATTCGTTCATGGAGTTCCCGCAGGACCTGATCATCGCAGGAACCGGTCATTTCTTTCCGGTAACGGGCAATAAAGGGGATCGTATTCCCCGCATCCACCAGTTCAATGATGTTTTTCACGTGATCCGGTTTCAGTTTGAATTCTGTGGTCAGGATTTGCTGTATGTTCATGGGCGTCCTCTTTCTTTGGAATATACAAACATCATATCATAGCCTGTCAAAATCCAAGGACGGCGAATCCTTGCTCTGTCCCTTCGGTGCGGTCGCCGCACAAAAGGGACGGGGGCATTGTGCGGATTTCGCACAATGCCCCCGTCCCTTTACCTCTAGTCTAAAATTCCGGCATCAACCATCTTTGTGAACGCACTCGCCGGCTTCAGTCCGATTTCTTTCCCGACGGGCTTGCCGTCTTTGAAAAGCATCACCGTAGGGATGGATTGAATCCCGTAGCGCACGGCCAAATCCGGATTCTCGTCAATGTTGACCTTGCCCACTGTGACTTTTCCTACATATTCTTCGGCCAATTCTTCGATCACCGGCGCCAGCATTTTGCAGGGGCCGCACCAGGCTGCCCAGAAATCCACCAGCAGCAGCTTCTCACTGGCCAGTTTTTTGTCAAATTCCTCTTTGTTTAAATGATGCACGATTGCTGTCATGTTATTTTTCCTCCTTATTGCTTTGCGCTTTTTTTTCATCAATATATTTAGCTGCTTGCTGTGCAGCAACTAAACCTTCCCCAACGGCTTTGGCTATTTGCAGCGGCAGACCGGTGCAATCCCCCGCCGCGTATAAGCCGGGGATGTTGGTTGCCATGTGCCGGTCAACGGCCACATACCCATTTTCCATCGCCAAGCCATCGATCAACGCGGTTGGAGCAATGGAGTTCTGCAGGATAAAAATCCCTTCAGCCTCCAAAGCCGTTTCCTCTCCCTTGGTCCCGGGCGCTTTATAACGGATGCTGCGAACGTTGGCCTCGCCTTGGATTTCAACCACGCTGCCCCGGATAAATCCAATGGCATCATGAAGGCCTTCCGGCCGCTCTTTTGCCGCGATAAACGTCACCAGCACACCGATCTCATGAAGGTAATTTGCTTCTTCCACCGCATCCTCCGCAAGACCGTAGACCGCAACCTTTTTTCCCCGGTACAACATGCCGTCGCAGGTGGCGCAATAGCTGACGCCCTTGCCTAAAAGCTCTTGCTCCCCACGGATCGCCTTGGTCTTGGCTACGCCTGTGGCTAAAACCACCGTCCTTGCCGTTAGGATATCCCCGCCAAAATTTACCAAGAATTGTTTTTTCATGGGAAATATGTTTGAAACTTTCCCAGTTTCCACGGTGGCCCCCATGGCTTCGGCATGCTCGGTAAAGGCCTTCATCATGGCCTGGCCATCAATTTTGTGGAAGCCCAGATAATTATCCACCCTTTCCGCCTTCGCTAAATAGCTCTCCGTGTTGGTCAGCAGCTTCACGGTTTTTCCGCGGGTGATCCCGTTGATGGCGGCTGACAGTCCGGCCGGACCCGCGCCTATCACAATGATATCAGTTATTTCTTCCATCGGCTCACATCCTTTCTTCAAATGACTGGACACAAAGTTCTGATTTTTCCACGGCCTTGCCGCATTTTGGACAAAAATACCGGATCTCCACCGGCTCGCCGCATAATCGGTGACTGAGCTTCTTATAGCAAGTGGATAAATGCTTCTCACCCCAAAGCATAAGGCAGTTCAGCACATCCTCCAGGTCCTGCCCCGCCTCGGTGAGCTGGTACTGATACCTGGGCGGATGCTCCACATAAAGAGTGCTGGAGATCAAGCCGTCCGCCTCCAGACTTTTCAGCCGCCCGGAAAGCAGATTGGTGGGGATCCCATCAAGCCCCTTGCGGATCTCAGCGTAAGTATGATGCCCCATGGCCATCTCATGAAGAATCAGCAAAGACCATTTATCCCCGATGATGTTGAGGGTTTGAGCGATATTGCAAGGCATGTCGTATAGATTTTTCATTATTTGGTTCTCACACCTTCCAAGGTTTGTTCAATGATACGGATCATGGCCTCCTTGGACAGAGAGCCGCTGAGGTATCCGTAGATATCGCCTTTTTTATCGATCATGAAGGTGGTCGGGTACGCGTTGACATAATAGTCGCTGAAAACCTTTCCGGTTTCATCGAATACCACCGGATAGGTATATTGGTTATCATTCAAAAAATCGATGATTTCTTCATAGGAACCGTCGACCCCGTTGGGATAGCTTTCAGAGCTGGGATTGGCCACCGCCAGAAACACCACGTCGTTCTGGTTTTTGCCGTATTCCTCATACAGCGCCTGGATATGGGGCATCTCCTGCTTGCAGGGCCCGCACCAGGTGGCCCAGAAGTTCAGGAAAACCACCTTTCCCTTATAATCAGAAAGGGTATGCTGGTTGCCGTATTGGTCCGTCAAGGTGAAATCGAAGGCCGCCAAGGTCTCTTCTGCGGCCTGTCCGGGCTGCTCCGCAGGGGATCCCGTATCAGCCTGGGACGTCGATGGCACTGTGCTGAAGAAAGCACCGCTGCGTCCGGTGAAAACCAGGATACCCATAATTACCAGCAGCAGACCGCCCACCTTCACCGCATACTTGAAAATATTCTGTTTTTCTTTCAGGAAGTTGAGGATCCGGGCTGTAAACAAGCCCAACGCAAGGAAGGGGAGCACAAAGCCCAAGGTATAGACCAGCACCAGCAAATTGCCGGTGATCGCGTTCTGTGAGCCGGAGGCCAGGACCAAAACAGACGACAGAGCCGGTCCCACGCAAGGGGTCCAGGCAAAGCTGAATGAAAAGCCAAGCAGCGCCGCACGGAATGGGTTCATTACCCGCTCCTGGAGATCCAGGTTGAGTTTCCTCGACTGCTGCAGAAAGGGAATCCGCAGCCAGTCCAGCTGCACCAGTCCGAACAGGATGATCAGCACCCCGCCGATGCGGCTGAAAAGGATTTGATTCTCATTGAAAATGGATCCCAGGGCGGAAAAAGACAAGCCCAGCAGAAAGAAAGCAAAGGATATACCGATTATGAAAGCCAGCGTATGAAAAAACACCTTGCGGCGGTCATACAGCGCCCTTCCCTCCGAATCGGTTCCCAGGGTGTTTCCGGCCAGATATCCCATATAGACCGGGAGCATGGGCAAAACGCAAGGAGAAAAGAAGGATAATAGACCTTCCGCAAAAATGATCAGGATATTGATATTGCCGGCTTCTGCAAACCCATTAAGCATGGGGTGCCTCCTCAAATACGAATTTGGTCGCTTTCCTACAATATACTTCTCGCAGTTCATTTTGTCAAGTCGCTTTATTTTTTATACTCTCTATTTTTCGGATGGTGCTCTGTCCCCTTAGGACGCAATCCGTTTCCATTTTTTGCCTATTGTCTTTTCCACAGGCGTCGATTAAAATAGGAGTAATCGTTTGATTCGGCCAGCCTGGGCTGTTCCAGACTTTGTCAGTCCAGGCCAACAAAGGAGTAAGAATGTCGATCCGGAAATGGGATCAGCTCCCATACCAGTCTCTTAATTATTATTTAAAGCAAACCTATGGCGCGAAGGTATATAAGGCCGCCGTCAACGGCGGTTTCACCTGTCCCAACCGGGACGGCAGCAAGGGCATCGGCGGCTGTATCTTCTGCAGCGGCGAAGGTGCCGGCGAATGCGCCGGTTCCATTGAGGATCCCATTGCGACCCAAATGCAGCTGGAGATCCAGCGGCTGATCCAAGGCCATCACGCCGAAAAGTTCATCGCCTATTTTCAGGCTTTCACCAATACCTATGCGCCCGTGGATGAATTGCGGCGCAAATACTCAGAGGCTCTGCAGGATCCCCGGGTCGTCGTTTTGGCGGTGGGCACACGCCCCGATTGCCTGGATGAGCCGGTCATCGAATTGCTCCAGGAGATCGCCAGAACCAAAGAGGTATGGGTGGAGCTGGGCTTGCAAACGATCCATGAAGCCACAGCCCGGCATATCAACCGCTGCTATGATCTGGCATGCTTTGAAGACGCTATGGCCCGTTTAAAAAAAGCCGGTATCAAGACCGTGGTCCATCTGATTTTGGGCTTGCCCGGGGAAACCAAGGCCATGATGCTGGAATCGGTCCGCTTTGTGGCGGACTCCGGCGCTTGGGGCATCAAATTTCACTTGATGCACGTCCTGCGGGATACGGTCCTGGCCGACCAATACACCCGGCATCAATTCTCTGTACTCACAGAGGATGAATACTTGGATATCGTCGTATCGGCAATCCGGCGCCTGCCGCCCTCCATGGTGATCCACCGTCTCACCGCTGAAGCCCCCAAAGACATCCTGGTGGCTCCCCAATGGTGCATATATAAACGTCAAGTCTTGAATCATCTTCATAAAAAGCTTAAGGCTGAACAGGCTTACCAAGGACAATGGCATCAGCCTTGATCAGCACGCCTTCACCTTTCAGATCCAATGGATCCCAAACCTGCCTCTAGCCATCGATGCGCCATTTACAGCACCCTAATGCACAGCACATTTCTTAACAGCCTAAAGGGCCGGCTCTGAAATTTTGCCAAGAAAGCGGTGTATTATGGTCTATAGCCTGCAAACCTCCCGTACTTTCAGCCGTTGCTGGGAGGCTTATGAAGGATCCATCGGACGCCATTCGGATACACTGCGCCGTTTCCGTGCGGTCCTCCCTTATGTGCCGCCAGCCGCCCGGGTTTTGGATCTTGGCTGCGGCACCGGCACCTTCGGACGATTGGCTTTGGACGACAGCCCCTGCCGGCAGATCACCGGCTATGATTTTGCCCCCAACATGATCCAGGCTGCAAAGCTTAAAGTCCCTGAAGGACATTTTGAATGCCGGGATATCCGTCGTTTACATTGCCCCGGCCAAAGCTATGATGCCTTGATTTTGTCCTTCCTGATTAATCATCTGGCCACGGCGGAGCTGCAGTCTCTGATTCCCCAATGCGCCAAAGCCCTCTCTGACAATGGGCTGCTATACCTAAGTTTTGCGGACATAAAAAAGTCCGGCTTTCATCAGCCGGACTTCGCAGATACACCGCTTCATTTTTCATCCCATGGGCCTGATGCGGTTCTTCGTCTGCTTCAGGCCAACGGGATCGCATTTCTTCATCTATGGACTGATTTATGCTCCCTTGGGGACTATGCCTCTGCGAAAGCCTATCATTTCATTGGCCACAACATCAATTAGTTCCCCATCTCGATGCTGATCTCGCTAAAGGTTTTTACCAGGTCCTGGATCTCCAGGGCCTTTTTTGCATCATCGGCAGCATCAATGATGGCTTTCCCCTTGTCCATCATGATCAGTCGGTTTCCGTATTGCACGGCAAAGCGAAGATTATGGGTCACCATGAGGGTGGTCAGCCCCTTTTCCCGAACCAGCTTGTCCGTAAGGATCATGATGTTCTCACTGGTTTTCGGGTCCAAGGCCGCCGTATGCTCATCCAGGATCAGAAGCTGGATCGGCGACATGGTGCAAATCAGCAAGGACAAGGCCTGTCGCTGCCCCCCGGACAAGGAGCCTACCTGGACATCCAGTTTGTCTTCAAGCCCCAGCTGAAGCTGTTCCAGCTGGGCCCTGTAATCCTCCCGGCGCTTCTTGTTGACGCCCCGTGTGAGATTATAGGCTTTCCCCTTGTTGTCTGCCAAGGCCATGTTTTCCAAAATTGTCATGGAGGGGCTGGTTCCCTTCCCCGGATCCTGGAATACCCGTCCGATAAACCGGGCCCGCTGGTGCTCTGCCATCTTCAGGATGCTTTTTCCTTCCAGGACGATGTCTCCCTTTGTGGGATTCAGGTTGCCGCAAATCAGGTTCAGCAGGGTGGTTTTACCGGAGCCGTTGCTGCCCACCACCGAAACGAATTGACCTTTTTCGATGCCCAGTTCAAAGCCGCGGAAAATCGCGGCTTCGTTGACCGTCCCGGGATTAAAGACCATATCAATATTTTGCAGCTGCAGCATAGCCATGGCGTCCCGACCCCCCTTCCCTTTTCTTGGTGATGTTGTTGGCCACCAGGGCCACGGTGAAGATCACCGTCATGATCAGCTTGAGGTAGTTCGGGTTGAAGCCAAGATTCAAGGCCGCGGACAAACAGGCTTTGTAAAAAATGGCGCCCAAAACCACCATGGTGGAGGTTTTTAAAAAAGATATTTTACGAAATAGGGTCATGCCGATGATGACAGAGGCCAGGCCCATCACCATCATGCCGGTTCCCATATTCACATCAAAAAACTTTTGCTGCTGGCAGAGCACGGCGCCGGCAAACGCCGTAAAACCATTGCCGATGACCAGCCCCAGGATCTTGACGGATCCTGCGTTCTTGGCCAGAGACGTTACCAATTGGGCGTTGTCGCCCACAGCCCGCAGCAGCATCCCGGATTTGGTGCGCAAATACCAGTCCAGCAGCAGCTTCATCAGCATGGCTAAAACAAAGACTACAATCAGTACATACCAAGAAGCCAAGGATTCCGGCAACAGCGTGATCAACCCGCTGTTGAAGATCGTGTCGGTGCCGAAAGTGGATAGAAGCGATGTCTTGGCAATGGCCAGATTGACCGACCAAAGGCCTGTCATGGTCAATATCCCTGACAAAAGGTCTGTGATCTTAAGACGCACGTGGAGCAGCCCGGTCACTAACCCGGCTGCCGCGCCGCAGGCAGCAGCTGCCAGACAGGCCAGCCATGGGTTCACGCCTTTCAACAACAGCATCGCGGTCACTGCCGCGCCAAAGGGAAAGGTCCCATCCACGGACAGGTCCGGGAATTCCAGGATATGATAACTGATGTAAACGCCCAGGGCCATAATGCTGTAAATCAAGCCCTGCTCCAATATGCCTTTGAATATTTCCAATAGAACGTCCATTGGGCACCTCACCTCGTCCAGTGTTCAAAAACTCAGTAAAGACTTTCGCCGTTTCGGCGAAAGTCTTTCCCTTGAGTCCCTATAGAGATTATACCTTATTTCTCAACCAATTCGGCTGTGGATCGATAGCTTTCCGGCAATACGATGCCCAGCATATCCATGACTGCCTGGTTGACCACAGGCTTGCTTTCGCTGATCACCTTCACCGCCAGGGTGTTCACATCCTGGCCCTTCAGGATCGACCCGGCCATAAGCCCGGTCTGCCGGCCCAGTTCAACGTAATCGATGCTCTCGGAAGCGACGCAGCCATTCTTCACCTGCTCAACTTCAGAACCGAAGACAGGGATTTTTTTATCATTGGCCTTGCTGATCAGGGTCTCCAGATTATTGACCACGTTGTTGTCGGTGAAGTTATTGACGCAGTCCACCTGAGGCAGCAGGGAATCCACCGCCAGGGGAATATCCGAAGGGCCGTTGACGCCCATGGCCACAATCTCAAAACCGTATTGGGGTGCCAGTTCCTGGAAGGCCGCCAGATGGCTCTGGGAATTCACCTCGTTGGTGGTGTAAAGAACTCCGATTTTCTTAGCATCCGGCAGAAAAGCGCGGATCATCTGCATTTGTTTTTCCAGAGGCAGCGCGTCCGAGGTGCCGGTGGTGCTCCGGTTGGGTGCTTCCAGGGTTTCAACCAATTTGGCGCTGACCGGATCGGAAACGGCGGAAAAAACCACCGGGATGTTTTTGCCTTCGGCTGCCGCTTGGGCGGTCATGGCGGAAGGGGTGGCAATGGCCACGATCATATCATATTTCTTTGCCACATAGTTTTGGGCGATCATGGAAGCGTTTTCACCTTTGCCGTCCGCATTGGTCAGGTCCAGTTCAAGGTTTTTTCCTTCTTCAAAGCCGGCTTCCTTCAGCCCGGCGATGATGCCTTCCCGGCAATTGTCCAGGGAAGGATGGGGGGCATATTGGGTGATCCCGACTTTAAATACCTTCTCCGGCGCGGCGGCGGTTGTGCTGCCGGCGGCTGCCGTGCTGGCGGCGTCAGGCTTGCTGCCGCAGCCCAGCATCCCCAGGGCCAGGATCGCGGTCATCGCCAAAACCGCTGCTTTCTTATAAAAACCTTTCGAGATCAAATGCGTGGATTTTTTCATTTTGATTTCCTCCTGTTTTTGCTTTTTTTATCTGTCTGATCCTTTGTCCGTCTGCCCGTCACTGGCCGACGCCAGCCCTCCTCGTTCATAGCCATCACGCTCCTTAAGAATATAAAAAAGACCTGTCCCCTTGCAAGGGACAGGTCCTAATGCCTGCGGTACCACCCAAATTAGCTTTCGCTCACTCGTTTCACATACGAACATATGCGCTCACCTGATAACGGGCTGAGACCCCGTCAGCGCCTACTCCGATCCTCCGTTTCCTGAAGATCCTTTGGGGCTGCCCTCGTAAGTCCATTCACTGCAACTTGATCATCGCACTCTCAGCAACGGCGACTCTCTGGATATCAAGGCTTACAGCTACTTCTCTTACTCATCGGTTTGTTTATTCGTCGATTTGTGATGATTTTACTCTCCCTGCCGATATTTGTCAAGCAGGTTCCCCAAAAACCTGCGTTGCCCTGAAACCGGATGCCGGCAGCCGCCGCGCTTAGGCGATTTTGAAAATGCATTGTTAATGTGTTCCAACCCCTATGCCATCGTTTAGTCCGTCTAAGCTTCGTCGGTTTGGTTATTTGAATTGGGCCGCCGCCTCCACAGCCATCTGGTCGCAGCGGTTGTTGAACTCGTTGTCGCTATGGCCCTTCACCTTGACCCAGGTGATTTGATGGATTTCCGACAATTCAGAAAGGCGCTGCCAGAGGTCCTGGTTGATCACCGGCTCCTTTTTGGCCGTTTTCCATCCGTTGCGCTGCCAGTTCTTAAGCCAGCCCTGATTGAAGGCGTTGACCAGATAGGCACTGTCGCTGAAAAGTTTGATTTCGCAGGGGCGGGTCAAGGCTTCCAGCCCTTTGATCGCCGCCATCATTTCCATGCGGTTGTTGGTGGTTGCCGGTTCGCCTCCCCGCATGGCTTTTTGCTGTTCACCATAAATCAAAAGGGCGCCCCAGCCTCCCGGGCCGGGATTGCCGCTGCAGGCGCCGTCGGTATAGATCAAGATTTCCGTCATAGGCTTCCTTTCTGCAAGCCGGCGCAAACTTTGCCGGCGAATTATTGGCCCAAATCCACATCGTCCAGGGAATCGATGATCTGCACCCAGGTTTTTCCCAGCTTCCGTTTCATGGGCTGACCGGTGCTGTCCAGGATCTGCAGAGGCTTCTCGGCCGTTTCTTTGACCCATTTTCCCCGAAGGATCTGGTTATCCACGATGCACAAAGCATCGCCTTCTCCGATGATATCCACGGCGGAGGTGAGTGGCTCTGTATTTCGCGATGTTGTGCTGGCGGCAAGGATGTAGATGGTGTCCGCGACCAAAGGCACTTCTTCCAAGGTCGACTGGGCCTTATCGTTGATATAGCGACGGTATTGGCCGCCATTTCCGCCAAGCCCTTCCTCCCAACGCCATGTGACCCGGTAGGAATAGGACCCTGAGCTGTAGTAGTCCAGCTCCACTTCGCCAACCGCCAGGGCTTCGCCGATAAACTCGGTCCCATAAGGCGGCAGCACCGGCGCTTTATCTCCAAATCCCTTTTTTTCGATGCCGGCCATTAATTTCTCCGTGCTGGTATACGTATTATGCGGGGCTTTGCGGCTTTTATCCCGCCAAAAGCAGTAGCCCGCATTGGACATTTCATTGAGGTCTTTGACGCCCAGTTTGCTGATGGTGGATAAGCCATCCGTGGAGCCACCCACATGGGCGTAGGGAAGATCCATGCCTTTGGCCAACTGAACAAAATAGTAGCGGGCACTGCGCACCGGACCAATCTTTTCAGCCGACTGTGTATAGAACAAGGCCATGTACCGGGTGATGCCGCCCTCTGCCATGATTTCAAATACAACGTCCGCCTTGTCCAAACCGCTTTGGGGGCGGGCTTTGCTGTGATTGTCGATCATGACCAGGACGCCGCCGGGCAAGGCCGGATCATCCTCCGGAACCGGGACAGGCTCAGTTGCGCTGGACGTTTCAGTTTCGGCCGCCGGTGTTTCCGCCGAGGAAGTTTGATTGACCGCGCCTCCATTTTCTACGGTTTTTCCCGAAGGATCCGATGCTTTGCCGCACCCTCCTAAACTTAATATCAAGCACATGATGATCAATCCAAGGGTCCTTGCTTTTTTCATTGCGGTGTCCTCCCTTTTCTCATGCTGTGTCATATTACGTTTTAAAAAACCGTTTTGAATGGATGTTTTGTTTAGCTCAATTGGGTTGCAGGACGCCATTTCGGTGCTGCGGGCGCGGCGCCGCCGCCATAATCCATATCCTGTGAGATACTTGAATCAAGATTCTCCCTGGCCACGGACAGCATGAGCTTGATGCGGTTTTCCTGGTTCACCCGGGTGGCGCTTGGATCATAGTCAATGGGTACAATATTGGCCCGAGCGTCCAAACCTTTGATTTTACGAATCATTCCTTTGCCGCAGATATGATTGGGCAGGCATCCGAAAGGTTGTGTGCAGATGATGTTGCCATAGCCTTGGTTGACACACTCCATCATCTCTGCCGTCAGCAGCCAGCCCTCGCCCATTTCGCAGCCGGTCCCGATAACGCCGTCGATCAGGGATTTGGTATGCTCAAAGCTGGAGGGCGCCTTAAAGCCCGGGTACATCTTCACGGTTTCGATCAAGGCCCCCTGCATCTGCATCAAATAGTGTTTCAAAACAGCGGCTACCTTTGCCTTAAGCTGGCCGCTGCCGTAAAGTTTCGCGCGTCCCACCACCGCATCCACGGAATAGAGTACAAAATCCAGTAATCCGGGGACCATGATCTCGCAGTCCTGGCCCGCAAGGAAATCCTCAAGATTGTTATTGCCCAGGCTGGCATACTTTACATAGATCTCCCCCACGATACCCACTTTGATTTTCCGGGTGCGGTGGATGGCGATCTGGGCAAAGGAACTTACGATGTCATTGAGGTTGATTCGTAATTGTTTCAGGCTGAAGCCTTCATTCTGGTTGAATTGCCGGGCCAGTTTTTCTGTCCAATGATCCACCAGGCGGCAGCTGTCGCCTTTGTTGACTTCATAAGGCTTCACCTGGTTGCTCAGCAGCATCAAGGCGTCGCCGTAGACAATTCCGGCAACGGTCTTGAAAATCATCGGGAGTGTAAACCTAAATCCTTGGTTCGATTCCAGGCCGGACATGTTTAAGGAAATCACCGGGATGCTGTCATAGCCCGCTTTTTTCAGTGCTTTGCGCAGCAGAAAAATATAATTAGAGGCTCTGCAGCCGCCGCCGGTCTGGCTGATCATCAGCGCCGTCCTGCTGAGGTCGTACTTACCGCTTTTCAGAGCGTCCAGCATTTGCCCAATGACCAGCAGCGCCGGATAACAGGTGTCATTGTGAACATATTTCAGGCCCTCTTCTACGACACCGGGCCCATGATTGGTCAGCAGCTCAACCTTGTAACCACTATGAACAAAAACGCTTTTAATCAGGCTAAAGTGAATCGGCGCCATCATCGGGATCAGGATGGTGTAATCCTTCGCCATCTCTTTGGTGAAGATCACATTCCCTGATTCATTCCTTTTAACGTCTTCCATGGTTTTGTTCAACTCCTGTCTGCCCTGCGGCAACTGGCAGCTGCTCCAGCGCAGCCAACAGACTGCGCAAACGGATCCTGACTGCCCCCAAATTGGTGATTTCATCGATCTTGATTTGTGTGTAGATTTTTCCTTCCTGGTCTAAGATATCTCTCACTTCGTCTGTGGTGATCGCGTCCACGCCGCAGCCGAAGGAAACCAGTTGTACCAGATTCATGTCCGTCTTGTCCGCGATATAACGCGCCGCCCCGTAGAGCCGGGCATGGTAGGTCCATTGATTGAGCACCTTGGTTTGAAACCTTGGAACATCTTCGCTGATCACATCCTCTGATATGATCGCCACACCGAAGGCAGCAATCAGCTTGTCGATGCCATGGTTGATCTCCGGATCGATATGGTATGGCCGTCCGGCCAACACAATGATCTGTCTGCCGGCATCCCGCGCCTTTCCGACGATCTTCCAGCCTTGCCGGCGAATCTCGGAAAGATAATCCGCATAAGCCCCATAAGCTGCCTTCGCCGCCCACCGAACCTCTTCCAGGCGGACATCCGGGAAGTATTTTGAAAAGATGCTGTGGAATTTGGCAGGGAAGATCTTTTCATTGTGGACGCCCACATAATCATAGATCAGGGTTGACTTCTCCAGGTCTGGCATATTGGCGGCAATAACCTCCGGATAGTAGGCCACCACCGGACAGTTATAATGGTTATCACCCTTCCCCTCGTCCATGTTGTAGGTCATGCAGGGATAGAAGATGGTCCCGATGCCCTGTTCGATCAGCGCCTGCACATGTCCATGAAGCAGTTTGGCAGGAAAACAGACCGTATCGGAAGGGATGGTCGCCTGTCCGTCCAGGTAAAGCTGACGGCTGGAATCAGGAGAGGTGATGACCTCAAAACCCAGCCGGGTCAACAAGGTATGCCAGAAGGGTAGAAGCTCGTACATATTCAGCCCCATGGGCAAACCGATTTTGCCGCGCTGACCAGCCACAGGCTTGTATCCTTTCAGCAGAGACAGCTTATAATGGTATAGATTCAGGCTGTCGTCGGCGGTCTTTTGGGTCACAGGCCGTTCACAGCGGTTGCCGCTGATGAAACGACGGCCGCCGCTGAAGCTGTTGACTGTCAGCTGGCAATGATTGCTGCATTGTCCGCAGAGGACAGAATTCACCGTATGGCTGAATTCTGCCATTTCCTGGGGCCCCAAAACGGTGCTGTTGCCTTTCGCATGCTCCATCGCATACAAAGCGGCGCCATAAGCCCCCATCAGCCCGGCGATGTTTGGCCGGACCACTTCAACCTTCAACTCCTGTTCGAAGGCTCGTAAAACCGCGTCGTTGAGAAACGTGCCGCCCTGAACCACAATGTTGCGTCCGATGGGCTCTGCAGCCGTGGGACGGATCACCTTGTACAAAGCATTTTTTACAACGCTGATCGAAAGTCCTGCGGAAATATTTTCGATGGAAGCCCCATCCTTCTGAGCCTGCTTCACCGAGGAATTCATAAAGACGGTGCAGCGGGAACCAAGGTCCACCGGCTTATCCGCAAACAAGCCAAGGGCTGCGAAATCGGAAATGGAGTAGTCCAACGCATTGGCGAAGGTCTGGAGAAACGATCCGCAGCCGGATGAACAGGCTTCGTTGAGAAAAATATTATCGATAACATTTTTCCGGATCTTGAAGCACTTAATGTCCTGTCCGCCGATATCGATGATGAAATCCACCTCTGGCATAAACCGTTTGGCCGCCTTATAATGGGCCATGGTCTCCACGATGCCGTGGTCGATGCGGAAGGCATTTCTGACGATGTCCTCCCCATAGCCGGTCACCGTGGTTGCCTGTATGGTTATATTCGGAAAACGTTCATAAAAATCCTGCAGGAAATCTTTTATGATTGGGACCGGATTCCCGGTATTCGGCTGATAATGGGAACAGAGGATCTCTCCCTCCCGGTCGATCACCACGACCTTGACGGTGGTGGATCCGGCATCGATCCCAATGGCGGCCAGTCCTGCATAGGTGGCAGGCTCCGCAAAAGCCACCGCTGCCTGCCCATGCCGCCGAAGGAATTCGTCATAATCTGCCTTGCCGGCAAACAAAGGGGAAATGGCGTCATATTGCCCGGTGACTTTGTATTGTTCAAGATTCCGGATGATCTCTTCAAGATTCAAGGTCCTGTCCGCCGCAAAGGCAGCGCCTAAGGCCACATAATACAGAGACTCCTCAGGACATATACCTGTCGTCTTTAACGCAGTATCGAAGCTCTTGTCTAGTTGGGATAAGAAAGTCAACGGGCCGCCAAGATAGACGATCTTACCGCGAATGGGCCTGCCTTGAGCCAGGCCGGCAATGGTTTGGTTGACCACAGCGGCAAAAATGCTGGCGCAGATATCGCTTTTCCGCACGCCTTGATTAAGCAGGGGTTGGATGTCGGATTTTGCGAAAACGCCGCAGCGTGAAGCGATGGTATAGATCTTCTCCGCCGACTCCGCCTGCTGGTTCATCTCATCCAGGGAAATATTTAAAAGGGTGGCCATCTGATCCATGAAGGCGCCGGTGCCGCCGGCACAGGAGCCGTTCATGCGCACTTCCATGCCGTCTGTGAGAAAGAGGATCTTGGCATCCTCACCGCCCAATTCGATGATGACGTCCGCATCGGGCATCAAGCGGCCGGCAGCGATCCGGGTGGCATAAACCTCCTGCACAAAAGGGATGGCGCACTGATCCGCCATGCCCATGCCGGCCGATCCGGAAATCGCCAACTCAGCCTGCCGGCAGCCCGGAAGGATCCTTCGGATTTCCTGCAGAAGCTTGCTGGTGTGATGGGTGATTTGCGAATAATGCCGCTGATAGGATTTATAGATGATTTCTTTTTTATCGTTCAGAACCACGCATTTGATGGTGGTGGAACCAATGTCCAATCCTATTTTCAAAATGAGTCCCTTCCTATATATAAGCAAATTCCGTATCTCGATTATCCATTATAACTTTTTCCTGATTAAGACGCAATAACCTGAATGTGGGTCCATGGCCGCAGCTTTCGCAATTGACGCCTCCTTCGAAGGCTTTGATATGCTGAAAAGCACCCTTCTTTACTCGACGATACGCGTTCGGCAAATCAGGGTGCTTCATAGATTCTGTTGGATGGATCCCGCTATATCATTTCTGTGATGCGGTACATGCTCCCCGATATTTCCAGCAGATTGCCGATGATGCTGTTCAAGGCATCCACGGCGCTTTGGATCTCCAGGATTTGACTGCTCTGCTCCGCAATGTTGTTTTCCACATGCTTTGAAAAATCCGAGAGCTGGCTGATCTGTGTTTGAATGCTGTTTAGATTGTCAGTGATGCTTTCCACCGAACTGCTGCTGCTGCGGGCCATATTGCGGATCTCATTGGCTACGACGCTGAAGCCGCGGCCGGCTTCCCCGGCGCGGGCTGCCTCAATGGCGGCATTGATCCCCAGCAGATTGGTCTGACGGGACAAGCTTTGTACAAAGGTTACGATTTCCGCGCTGCTTTTGATATTGCTTTGCAGAGATTTTTCCAGCACACTGAGGGTGACGGCACTCTTCTCCAGATCCTGCGCATTTTTCTCAACGCTTTGCATGGAAGCAATCAGCTCCTCGGAGGAAGCCTGCAGCGTCTGAGCCGACTGGGCGATTTTATAATACGTATCCAGGGTCTGATTGGTAATGATGCAGCCGATGACGAGCCTTCCCTCGGCAATCGGCGTGGCCACGCTTACATAAGGGATCTTCGTCCTGGATTTTTCTGCCGTGATCAGGGTCACCAACCGTTCTCCGGTTCGCATACATTTGTCGGGCATGGTGCCTTCCCGGACCGGCGAACCGATCTGCAGGCCAAGGTTGATTTTCGAGGAAGGCACATAAGCCAGAAGCTCCGTCCTGTCATAGACAAAAATCCCCAAGTCTTCTTCAGTCACAAAGGAAAAGAAAGGCGCCACTTGCTTGAAATGCTCCAGCATATCTTTGCTACCGGAAATCACCTGCATCATATTCTTCCTTTCTATCATCAACTTGCGTCCTCTGTCGCTCCGATATCCAATGGGCCATGATCATCAAGCTTCTGCGGTTTCATCATTTTCGGCAAAGCCTGCTGCCCGGACGATGGCGGCAAATTGATCCAAAGATAAGGTTTCTCCCCGGCATTGTCCGGAAATGCCCACGAGTTCCAGCACCTCCGACCAGGTTGCGCCCGTCCTGGGAACAAATCCCCCCAAGGATTTAAGCCCATTCAGAAGGTTTTTCCGGCGCTGATTCATCACGCCGCGGATCAATGTCCATAAAGCCCGTTCCTCGACGCCCAGTTGATTGGGACAGCGTTTGATTTTCAGCACCGCCGAATCCACCGGAGGCTCCGGGGTAAAGCATTGGGGTTCCAGCTCGCAGACGATCTCTGCCTGACCAAACCATGCAGCTCCCAAGGACAGCATGCCATAGTGCTCTGTGCCGGGCTGGGCGATGACTTTTTGGGCCACTTCCTTTTGGACCATGATCACGCCCTCGGAGACCCCCTTCAACTGCCGGAAGACCGTGGTCAGGAAAGGCGTCGATATTTGATACGGCAAGTTGGAAACGATTTTATAGGGCCATTCCAGTCCCATCTGCCGGGTAACCTGATCCAGATCCATGGAAAGCACGTCGCCCTGCAAGAGCTGGACGGTCTCGCAGTCCTTGAGCCGTGTCTGCAGGATCGGCATCAAACTGCGATCCAGCTCCAGTGCCAGGACCTTGGCCCCATGCTGCGCCAACACCTCCGTCAAAGTACCGGCTCCGGCGCCCACCTCGACTACGCTCTCTCCGGGCTTAATTTCGGCATAATCTGCAATCTGGTTCAGCAGCCAGCGGTTGAATATGAAATTCTGCCCCAATTGCCGTTTATATTTGAAGTTTCTAGCTTTCAGAAGGTTTTGAACCTCTTGATCCTTATTGCTCAACTTGATTTCCTTTCCGTGCGTCCTGAATTTCAGGCGACTCCAATTGTCTAAGGCCTTCCAACAGCTCTTCGTAGGCGATGCCGTAGCCGTTGAGCCGTTTCAGGAACTGCTTGGCGTTGGTTTGCCCCATGCCTAACAGCTTTCCCAGCCGATCCCGTCGTGTCTGGGCCTGTTCTCCGCCGGCCAGCCCCCAGTCAATTAAGTCAAGCATTGAATAGTATGCCCGTTGTTCCTCTTGGACCGTTGCTTTGGCCGAACCGAGGGCCGCCATGATGGTTTCCGGCCTGGCGTATTCTACACCCACCGGACTGCGCAACCCTTTCCGGTCCCTGTAAATATAGGCGTGCTTGCAGTCAGGCACGGCCTGTTGGATCCTGGTGCGGATCTTTTCTCCAGGTCCGTCCGGATCCGTTAAGATGATCACACCGCAACGCAACTGGGCTTGGCGGATCGATTCGATGATTTCCCGGGAAATACCCATCCCTCGTGTGATGATGGTCTGGGCTTGGCAGGCGCGTTTTACGGCGGCCACATCATCTTTTCCCTCAACCACGATGACTTCTTTTATTATCGGCAGATTTTCGTCTTTCATTAGGGTTCCCTTCTATTTTTTCTATAACGGCTGCGAATTTTGTCTATCCAGCCGGTAGGCTTTGCACCCATTGGCCCAGGTTGCAGCGGCCACTTCGTCCAGGCTCAAGCCTCTTAGTTCAGCAATGGCCTCTGCCGTTTTCACCACATAGGCAGGCTCATTGCGTTTTCCCCGATAAGGGACCGGGGAAAGATAAGGACAGTCCGTCTCGATCAATATCCTGTCCAGGGGAATGCTTTGCGCTGTTTTTTTCAGTTTGGCGGCGTTTTTAAAGGTGACCGATCCGGAAAAAGAGATGTAGAAACCTCTTTTCACGATTTCCCTGGCCATTTCTTCACTGCCTGAGTAGCAATGAAAGATTCCCCGGGTTTCCCAGCCTTTTTCTTCCGTTAAGATATCAAACACATCCTGATGGGCGTCCCGATCATGGATGGTGATGGGCAAGTCTAATTCCCGGGCCAATCGGAGCTGCTGGCGGAAAACCTCCCGCTGCACCTCCCGCGGCGACAAATCATAATAATAGTCCAGTCCGATCTCTCCGATGGCTACGATTTTGGGATGTCCCGCCCATTGCCGCAGCTCCTCCAGGAACTGATCATTGAATTCCTTTGCGTCGTGGGGATGGAGGCCCACGGTGCCATAGATAAAATCATAACGCTCCACCAGTTCCAGGGTGTTGAGGGCCGCCGTTCGGCTGCAGCCGATATTCACGATCCTCGCAACGCCCTGTTCCAGGGCTCTTTGGATGACCGCTTCCTGGTCACCCGCGAATTGTTCATCGTCCACATGGGCATGGGTATCAAAAAACATTGGGCCATCGTCCTTTTCTATACATCGCCGGTCCTTGCGCCGCGTTGGTGCAGGCCGTCTGATTATTTCACTTTGCCGCCGGTGGGCACATCGCTTTGGATGGTGATCACTTCTAATTTGTCATCGCCGGAAGCAGCCAACAGCATACCCTGGGATTCGATGCCCCGCAGTTTTGCAGGTTTCAGATTGGCTACGATCACAATTTTCCGTCCAATCATTGCTTCGGGGCTGTAATATTTGGCAACGCCAGCCACGATGGTTCGCCGTTCTTCGCCGAACTGGACTTCCAGTTTCAGCAGTTTGTCCGCCTTTTCGACTTTTTCGCAGGCTATGACCTGAGCGACCCGAAGATCCAGCTTGGCAAAATCTTCATAGTCGATCAAAGCCGGTGCCGACTCCCCATGGGCTTCCTTGGCTTTCTCTTTTTCCGGCGCGGGGGCGGAGGTTTGGAGATTGGCCGATTTTTCTGCGGCCGGTTCAACCTCTTCCTTCCATTCGATCCGGGGGAATAAGCCTTCGCCTTTTTTGACCGGTTGTCCCGGCTTGGTGCCGCCCCAGGCCAAGTTTGCCCATACGCTGTTGTCCGCTGCTTGATGCCCGGTCTGTGCCCAGACTTTTTCCGGGATATCCGGCATGGCCGGGCTGATCAGCAAGGTCGCGATCCGCACCGATTCCATCAAATGATACATCACGGTACCCAGCCGCTCCTTTTGTTCCGCCTGTTTGGCCAAGGTCCAGGGCGCCGTTTCATCAATGTATTTGTTGGCTCGGCCGATGAGTTTGAAGACGGCCGCCAACGCATTGGGGAAATCCAGTTTCTCCATATAGGAACCGGCTTCCTCCGCAGCGGCTTTGGCAACCGCTTGCAGTTCTTCGTCAATGGGCAGCAGGGGTCCGCAGGCCGGAACCTTGGCATCAAAATATTTTTCCACCATGGCCACCGTCCGGGATACCAGGTTGCCGTAGTCATTGGCTAAGTCGATGTTGATCCGCTGCACGAGGGCTGCTTCGGAATAGTATCCGTCCTGTCCGCAGGGAATGTCCCGCAGCAGGAAGTAACGGACCGCCGCCGTGCCATATTTCTCGATCAGGATCAGCGGATCCACCACGTTGCCTTTGGACTTGGACATTTTCCCCGTATCAAGCAAAACCCAGCCGTGGCCGAAAATCTGTTTCGGCAGCGGCAGATCGGCGGCCATTAAAATGATGGGCCAAATCACGGTATGGAAACGGATAATATCCTTAGCCATCAGGTGGATATCCGCCGGCCAAAATTTACGGTACAAATCATCCTCTTTTGTACCGTAACCCAGGGCGGAAATGTAGTTGATCAGCGCGTCAAACCAGACATAGATCACATGCTTGGAATTGCATGGAACCGGAATGCCCCATTCGAAGGTGGTTCTGGACACACTTAAGTCCTCCAGACCGCCTTTGATGAAATTGATCATTTCATTGCGGCGGGAAACCGGCTGGATAAAGTCCGGATGGGATTCGATGTATTCAAGTAAACGATCCTGGTATTTTGACATTCTGAAGAAGTAGCTTTCTTCCTCCACGGTTTCCACCGATTTGCCGCAGTCGGGACAGATATGCTCTTCTCCGACTTGCCGCTCCGTAAAAAAAGTCTCACAGGATACGCAATACCACCCCTGGTATTTGGATAGATAAATGTCCCCCTGATCATAAATCTTTTGGAAAAGGGCCTGAGCCACCTCTGTATGACGGGGCTCTGTGGTCCGGATGAAATCATCATTTTCCACCATAAGTTTTTTCCAAAGATTGCTCCACAGATCAGCCATATCGTCCACATGTTGTTGGGGCGTTTTGCCGGCCGCGATGGCCGCCTTCTCCACCTTTTGGCCATGTTCGTCCATCCCTGTCAGAAAGCGGGTCTCGAAGCCCTGCATCTTCTTGAAACGCGTCATGGCGTCCGCCATGACCGTGGTCAAGCCATGCCCTATATGGGCTTTGGCGCTGGGATAATAAATCGGTGTCGTAATGTAAAAATGCTTTTTCTCCATGGTGCAACCTCCTGTATTTTGACCCTGCCGGCCCGCCGCATCCATTGCGTAAGAACCGGGAAGCGCCGTATTTGATTGACTTTTATTGGAAATTATGTTATTCTTTACTTAGTTCCATTCCCCTTCCTATTTCTTCGAAGAAAGGAGCAACATTATGAAATCCACTGGCATTGTTAGAAAAGTTGATGAGCTGGGACGTGTTGTTATTCCCATTGAATTACGCCGCACCTTAGGGATCGACCTGAAAGACGCCTTAGAAATCTATGTTGACGAAGAGAAAATCATTCTCAAGAAGTACGAACCTGCCTGTATCTTCTGCGGCAGCGCCAACAATATCCAGCATTTCCACAACAAGCTTGTTTGCAAGGAATGCGCGATGGCGCTGAGTAGCTCCGCTCAGGCTGCCAACTGACCCGCAGGCTTTCGCCCGCTGCAGCCCGCTCTATGAATGATGTTCTAAAAAGCTCCTTTTGTTTCGACAAAGGGAGTTTTTGTTATTTCTTCACAATATTTCCGGGTCAAGATCCTATGACTGACCGCCCCGGATCATCATGTTGTAAAGCTCCCGCCTGGAACGTCCCGTTTTTTCAGCCACCCACTGGCTGGCCTCTTTTTTGCTGAGTCCCTGGTCCAGCCGCTCATTGAGCATCGCCATCAAGTCCAGTTCCTGCCATTGATCCGGGGCAGGTGCAAGGGTTCCGGCACCGGCAACCGCCACAACGATCTCACCTTTGACGCTCTCCCGGCTGCCCAGTTCGGCACTGATCTCCGAAAGCGTCCCCCGGCAGAACTCCTCGTGCTGTTTGGTCAGTTCTCGGGCCACACAGCCTTGCCGGTCGCCCCAAGCCGTCCTGATTTCCTCCAGGGTTTCCAGCAGACGCCGGGGGCTTTCATAAAAGATCACGGTTTTCAGGAATTCTCCGTAGGCCGCAAGCCACTGTTTCCTGGGCTTGTTGTCCCGCGGTATAAAACCTCCGAAGGCAAAGCCCGTGGTGTCCAGTCCTGAAGCCGCCAAGGCGGTGATCAAGGCCGTGGGGCCGGGTATGACCACCACGGGGATCTTCTGTTCAATGCAGGCTTGGATCAGCGTGCTTCCGGGATCGGAGATCCCGGGCATTCCTGCGTCTGTGATCAGTCCAATGCTTTTGCCGGTCTGCAGCCATTCCATCAGCTGCGGCTCACGGCTTTTTTTATTGTGCTCGAAATAGCTGATCATCGGCTTTTTAATGCCATAATAATGCAGCAGATGGCCGGAATGCCGGGTGTCTTCTGCCGCAACACAATCAACCGTCTTTAAAATACGAAGGGCCCGGAGGGTGATATCCTCCAGGTTGCCGATCGGTGTCCCAATAACATATAAGGTGCCTGATTCTGACATTCCAACGGATCCTCTCTTATTGCGCTATCTGCCAAGGGCCTGTTCTGCTTTCAGCGTTCGAGAAAACTGCGGCAAAACAGGCATTCGCCATTACGCTGCTGGCCGAAAAAAAGATGGCAGATATGAAAGTCTTCTTGATAAAGCTTCTCCAGATTAGCCTGGGCTGTTTGCTGGATCCGCAGGGCATTGGCTGCCACTTGATCGATGTCCCCATCACCCACCCGGCAAAGCTGACGTCTCAGACGCTGGTTTTCTTCTTCCAGCGCATGAGCCTCCTGTCGGGCGGTCATCAGTTCCTCCTGAATAAGTTTTTGGTTCTTTTCAATTCGATTCAGCCTTTCAGAAAGAGACATTCTTACTCATTCTCCTCTTTTTCAATCGCCTTTTCGATGCATTCCCCTGTCATGATATCGGCAATGGCCGGGGATTCCGGAACACCCTCCAAAGGCTTTTCTACCATTTTGGGTGCGCCCGGCGCCGGATTGGCCGGCTGGTTCTCCACAGTCTTGGCGCCCTTGCATTTTTTACCGCATTCATAGCCATAGCTTTCGTATTTCAGGCAGCACATCAGGCGGCCGCAGATCCCTGAGATTTTGCTTGGATTCAGGGACAGATTCTGGTCTTTGGCCATCCGGATGGAAACAGGTTCAAAATCTCCTAAAAACGAGGCGCAGCACAATTCCCGGCCGCAGGAGCCCAAACCGCCCAGCATCTTGGCCTCATCCCGCACGCCGATCTGCCTCAGCTCGATCCGCGTCTTGAAAACGGAAGCCAGGTCCTTGACCAGTTCCCTGAAATCCACCCTTCCCTCCGCGGTAAAGTAAAACAAAACTTTGCTTCCGTCAAAGGAATAGTCCACACCCACCAGCTTCATGGGCAAATGCCGCTCAACGATCTTTTCGAGGCAGATCCGCTTGGCGCTCTCCTCTTTTTCCTGGCTGGCCACCATCTTTGAATGGTCATCGGGGGTGGCGATCCGCAGCACTTTCTTCAGCGGCTGAACCACCTTGGCTTCTTCCACCTGACGGTTCCCCACCACGGCCTTGCCGTACTCCAAACCCCGGGCTGTTTCAACGATCACATCGGTCCCCGCTTCGATGGTCAATCCGCTGGGATCGAAAAAATATATTTTTCCTGATGATTTAAACCGAACACCCACTACTTCTACCAAGAGGGCGTCCTCCTTTCATAATCGCTTAATGCGCTTCTTTTATCGTTCTCTGCTCCGGATATCCAACTTGTAAACCTCCAGAAAAAGGTTTTCCAGAAGCAGGGTCGTGCTGACATTCCGTTCGAATAAATAGGCAGTGTTCCATAAGATCTCCAAGCCACGCCGGCACGCTCCCGCCGGGCCTTCCAGCAGCAGCCCCCCAGGGGTCAGGCACAAACTGCCCAGGTCCTCTGCCCAAGGAGCCTCCGTTGCAACCGCCTCGTGAGGAAAGGCACGGAGCATGCCGTCCCTTAACATGATTTCGAAGGCGTCAAAAAAATCAGGGAGCTTCTTTTTCCGGCTTTTATCCACAAAAGCCGCCATATCAAAGACGCCTTCGTATCCGGCTTGACGGATGGTTTTAACCACCTGCTCCACCAGCTCAAAATCCTCCAAAGGCGGCAGTCGCTGGGCGCCCTCAAAAGAAAGCATCTGACAGCGGGATAAAATCGTCGGCAGCAATCCCTGTGGCTTGTCGGTGGTCAATAAAAGCAAGGTATTCTCCGGCGGTTCCTCCAAGGTCTTCAGCAAACAGTTTTGACTTTGTTCATTCATCCGGTGGGCTTCCTGCAGCAGAACCACTTTCATCCTGCCTTCCAGAGGTTTACCGCCCACATCGCTTTGGAGTTGCCGGATCTGCTCGATCCGCAGGGTCCTGGAAGCGCCTTGGGGCTCCAGAATAAACCAGTCGCTGTAAATCCCTTGCTGCAAACGCCGGCAATGACTGCAATGTCCGCAGGGGCGCTTCACCGGATCCGGATCCAGACAGTTCACCCGCTGCGCCAGGTTAAGGGCAGCGGTTTGCAGGGCATCCATTGAATGACCGCTTAATATATATGCGTGGGCCAACTGGCCCTCAGCCAGTCTTCCGATAAGCTTCATGCCATGGCCTGCCTTCCTTGTCGATCCCTCTTCAATTGCTGTAAATCCCTTGCACTAAATCTTCAGCTGCTGCTCCACATCCACCACAAAGACCGTTGCTCCGCCCATGCGCACCATGACGTCCACCGGAATGATGGCATCCTCTGCCGCCAGCATGGGCGACATGGGGATCATCTGTTTGCGGGGCTTGCATATGTTTTTGATCACAGCAAGTGCTTCATCTTTTTTTTCAGTTTCTACGCCAATAAGCAGAGTGGTGTTGCCTCGTCTCAAAAACCCGCCGCTGCTGGAGAGTTTCGTGGCCTGAAATCCGCCTTCCGAGAGGGCATCCAACAAAGCATGAATATCCATATCATCAACGATGGCTATGATCAGTTTCATGATATTCACTCCTCATGTCCTTATTTTCATAAAAAACCTTTATATTTGATTGTACCACAATCCTTTGATTCATTCCACTTTTCTTCTTATCCGGCTGCCGGAGGCCCATCGCAGACCATGATGTAATATCCATCCTGCCGGTGATCCAGTCCCACACAAGCCTCGCCTTCGGACAGCCAATCCTCCAGAATCCGGAGATGCTCTGTTTCGATGACCATGCCCGGAACCCAAAGCGGGATTCCTGGCGGATAAGGGACCACCGCCGCCGCCGCGATGCTTCCAGCCGCCGCCTTCAGCGGCACGGCACGTTTCCGGCCATAGTAGATCTGCCGCGGGCTAAATTCCGCCTCCATCCAACAGCCTGGAAGCCGGAGACAGGGTGCTGACCGCTTCACAGCGGGGGGCTCAAGGGGTGCTTTGTCCGCAATATCCTTCATCGCCGCCGTCAATTTTCGGATGTCCGCTGCCTCATGCCCCATGGTGATCATAAACAGAACATGGGAACGGGCGGCAAGTTCCGCATCGATCTGGTAATTTTCACGGAGCAGCCGGCTCAGTTCAAATCCCGTCATGCCCAGGGCGTCGGCGTTCACTGTTATTTTACATGGATCCGCCTGCCAGCCCGCCGGCATTTCATCCTGCCATAAACGGTACCCGCCCATAGCCCGGATCTCATCGGCTAAGGACAAAGCCAATTGCCGGACTGTCCGGAGACGTTCTCTGCCGTCTTCCTGCATCTGTGCCTGAAAAGCGTCCAAGGCACCTAAAAACAAATAGGATGGGCTAGAGGTCTGTAAAATATTCAAGGCCTGCTGCAGAGGCTGCTGCCAGATTTCACGGCCGCAATGAAGCAGGGCGGTCTGCGTCAAGGTGCCCACCATCTTATGGGTGCTTTGCACCACCAGGTCGGCTTTATAGGAAAGGGCGCTTCCGCCTGCCGGATGATCCAAATAGGGCAGATGGGGCCCATGGGCTTCATCCACGAGCCAGGCTGTGCCGGGATGGGCCTCCAGCCAGTGTTTCTGGGCCGAAAGATCCGCCATCACCCCATGATACGTGGGATTGACCGTCACCAGGACTTCCCCTTCAGGCAGCGCCTTTTCTTCAAATAGATGGCTGGGGACCCCAAGGGGGATCCCCCATGCCGGGTCAACCTCCGCAGGCAGCACGGTCAGTCGCCCGCCGGTTAGGATCAGCCCGTTGAACAGGGACATATGGGCATGGGCAGGCATCAGCACCCTGCCCGACCGATGATTCGCAGCAAGTAAAGCCGCCTGCAGTCCCACCGTGGACCCGTTGACAAGATAATAGGTCTTGACCGCACCCGCCAGGGCAGCCATTTGCTTCTGGGACTCTGCGATGCAGCCGGCCGCGGCGGCCAGATTGTCCAAACCGGGCAATTCCGTAAGGTCCATCCTGGGTCCCCATTGCTGCAGCATATCCCGGTAAGGCGGCCACAAGCCTTGACCGCCTTGGTGCCCCGGCATATGGAAGCCCCGGGTCCCCTGGTTGGCCCGCTTCTGGAGTTCCGCCAGGATCGGTGCCTTGGCAAGTCTTTTCTCTGCAGATTTTGACATAGACTGCTCCTGTCCATTGCAAATTTGATTTCCTGAAGATTGATTCAATGTATAATTCTACCTTGGGTTACGTCTTCCTGCCGTTTACACGGATTTTCGGATGGGGTATAATGTTTTTGTTATATTCCCTTCGATTTCTAATCATTTTCCCGATAAATTGTTCATAAAGGTTGGGATCCCATGACCGCAATCGACCCCACAGAAAAGCGCTTCAAAAAAATGACAGAATCGCCGGTGCCGACGCTGATTTTAGAACTGGCCTTGCCGCCCATGATCAGCATGCTGATTTCTGCGATTTATAATATGGCCGACACCTACTTTGTCAGCCAGATCAACACCAGCGCTTCCGGCGCTGTGGGCGTCGTCTTTTCTTTGATGGCCGTGATTCAGGCCCTTGGCTTTACCCTGGGCATGGGGGCCGGCACCTATTCATCCCGCCTGCTCGGGGGAAAAAACCGTGCCGGGGCCAGCGAAGCAGCCTCCACTGCCTTTTATTCCGCTTTGATCGGCGGCTTAGGCCTGACGGTTTTCGGCCTGCTATACATTGATCCTTTGATGAATATGCTGGGCGCTACACCCACCATTTTGCCCTATGCCCGGGATTATGGCCAGTACATTCTGATTGGCGCACCTTATATGGCAGCCTCTTTTGTCATGAACAATGTGCTGAGGGCCCAGGGCAACGCTTTGTATGGCATGGTGGGCATCGGCGTCGGCGGTATCCTGAACATACTTTTGGATCCCCTGTTTATTTTTACCTTTGGGATGGGCATCAGCGGCGCTGCTTTAGCCACCATTCTAAGTCAGCTGGTCAGTTTTGCCATCTTATTTTCTTACTGCAGAAAAGATTTGGGAGGCGCCCAAATCCTCTTCAAGCATTTCGTGATCAAGAAGGATCTTTATGCCCATATATTACGCAACGGCATGCCTTCCTTTTACCGGCAAATGCTGGCCAGTCTGGCCACCATCTGTTTGAATCTGGCAGCCGGCCCCTACGGAGACGCAGCCATTGCCGGCATGTCCATTGTGGCCCGGCTCAGTTTTTTTATGGGTGCTGCCATGCTGGGCTTCGGCCAGGGCTTCATGCCGGTTTGCGGCTTCAATTACGGTGCCCGCCGCTTCGAACGGGTTTGGATCGCATTTTGGTTCTCGCTGAAGGTTGCGGCGACCTTTTTTATTCTCGTTGCCGTGGTCTGTTTCGTATTCGCAACACCGATCCTGACGTTTTTCCGCAAAGAAGATCTGGAGGTCATCCGCATCGGGGCGGCAGCCTTACGGTATCAGTGTGCCGTGTTCCCTCTGATGGCCTGGATCATTATGGCCAATATGCTGACCCAGGCCATCGGCAAGACCCGTCAGGCCTCTCTATTGTCCATGAGCCGCCAGGGGATCTGCTTTTTGCCGCTGATCTTTATTCTGCCGGCTGCCTTCGGCCTGCCCGGTGTGCAGATCGCCCAGCCGTTGGCTGATATTGCCACTTCTCTTTTAGCCATTCCCATGACGCTCCCTGTGCTGAAAGAGATCCGCAGGCAAATGTCCCTTTCGTCTCAGACCGGAGAGGATCTTCCGGGATCATAAAATCGGCCCGCCCGTATATCGAATATTGACACCAAAAAACACCAGAAGCAGATTTCTGGTGTTTTTTGATGTATCAAAAAGCTTGAGGGAAAGCTTTGCGGACGCCTCTTAGGAAGTTTGGCTTAAAGACTGGAGATAGAGGTCGATTCCCCGGGCTGCCTGGTGGCCGTCTGCGATGCCATGGATCATATCCGGACCATGGACAATATCGCCCCCGGCAAAGAGCCAGGGCATTCCCTGGACCTGGCCCCACGAATCCGTCTGGACCTTTCCGCCTTTGAGGACGGCTTTATCCAGGTGTTCCGGCGTAAAATAGGCATGGTCGTTCATTTGTCCAATGGCCACATAAACCTGGCTTCCTTCGATCAAATCTTTTTGATCCTTATCGAACACCGGACAGAAGGAACGGTTTTCATCAAAAACTGATAAACATTTCACCGTATGGAGCCCGGCGATTTTCCCTTCGGAAAGCTCGATGCCCTGAGGGCCGAAGCCGCAGAAATACCGGAGGCCCTCTGCTTCGCCTTCTTCGATCTCTTCCTTGTCTGCCGGTAAAATATCTTTGGTCTCCAAGGAGACCAGGCTTACCTGGTTGTGTCCGTATTTTTCCTGCTGAAAACGCAGGATCGTCCGGGCTACGTCGAAGGCCACGTTGCCGCCGCCGATCACGATGACTTTGGCAGCCACATCGGGCATCTCGCCTTGTCCCCGAAGATAATCACGGGCAGCCGCTAAAAATGGCATGGCGTAGAGCACATCGGGATGGTCCCCGTTTTCCAGCTTCAATGAACGGGACTGGGGCAAGCCGCTGGCCAGGAAGACCGCGTCATACTGTTCATGCAAAGCGTCCAGGGTGATGTCCTTGCCGACTTTGGTGTTCACATGGAAACCCACGCCGATTTTTTTCAGCAAGTCCACATCTTTATTCAGGCGTTCCTCGGGCATGCGGTATTGAGGAACGCCATAACGCGCCACACCGCCCATTAAAGGCTTGGCTTCATAGAGATCCACCGCATAGCCCATGGTCCGCAGGTAATAGCTGGCGGACATGCCTGCGGCGCCGCCGCCCACCACAGCCACCCGGCCTTTGCCCGGCGCGCTCACCGGCGCCATCAGCACCTCTTCATACATGGATTCCGGGGCGTTGTCCACGATATAACGTTTCAGCCAGCGGATCGCAATGGGCTCGCCACGCTGCCCGATGGCGCACACCGTTTCACATTTATGGGTGCAAATGCTCCCGCAGACGCCTGGCAAAGGATTGGTCTTGTACAATAGTGCCAAGCCTTCCGCCATATCCCCCTGCCCTACGGCGTCAATGTATTCCGGGATGTGCATATTGGCCGGACAGGTCTTGACACAAATTTCACAGCCGATGCAGCGGGCCGCCTCCGCCTTGGCCTGGGCCATGGAATAACCCTTTAATAGCTCAATAAAGGATTCCTTGGCTTTCTCGCTGGCTTCGCTGGGCATCTCGGCACGCACTAAATCCAGCAGATCAGATTCCGGCGTTTTTTCATAGCCGGTGATGGTTCCCCCGGAAGCCGCAAAGATCTCCTCAGGCATCTTATAGAGTGTGTCAGGATTGGTGGTGTTGAAGACATAGGCCTTGCTCATTTTCATGGAGCCGGTGGTGCAGATATCCACACATAACGCACAGAAGCAGCAGCGTCCGTAGTCGATGGTGGGGCGCTCCGGATGCTCGCCATCCTTCGGTTCAAGATCCGCCCGCTTCACCATGACAATGGCTTCCGTGGGGCAAATTTCCGAACACGCTCCGCAGCCGATGCACTTGGTGTGGTCGTTGATATGGAAGCCCCTGGCGTTGTTTTCGCTTTCACGGGGCCGGTCGATGATATCTTCCATGGAAAAGGACACCGGTTTCTTAAAGGCGTACTTCCAGGCCTTGATGGGACTAAAGAGATTTTTCTTCTTATCCATATCGGCCCCTCCTATCGATCAATTTCCGGTGTGCAGATCCCCATGGTGTCATACCAAAGGGGGGCATCATCCAAGCGAACCCCCGGCATGTAACGTTCCACGCCTAAAAAGCCTTGAGGAAACGAGGCTCCCCGGACCGCGATCCGGTAGGGCTGGGTCTTTCCATCGGATACGATATAATAACCAAATTCACCCCGGGCCGATTCCACGGCGGAATAGGTCTGGCCCTTGGGCAATGTCCATTTCAACGCGTTGCCCGGGGCGATCTTCACATTGACCTTGCCCTGGGGCATCATGTCAAAGGCTTGCCGGATGATCCGGATGCTCTCTTTGATTTCATAATACTTCATGACAGATCGGGTATAGGCATCCGAATAGGTTGCCACCGGCACCTCAAAGTCCACCTTGTCATACCTGGCGTAGGGTGTGACCTTTCGGACATCATAGGGCTTGCCTACGGCGGAGCGCATGCCGATGCCGGTGACGCCCAATTCCCAAACCACGAATTCCGGCAGCATGATGTTGTCCTTCAGACGGGCTTGGATGGTCGGATTTTCGAAAATCAGGGCATGATACTCCGGCATGCGGCGTTCAAATTCTGTGAAGAAATCCAAGATCCTGGTTTCGATTCCCTGGGGAAGCTCCTTGCGCACACCACCGGGTACGATGTACATATGATAGATCCGGTGTCCGGTGATCGCTTCAAAAAGATCTTGAATGTTGTTCCGGTCCGCCTGCATCCATTGATTGGCGGTATAAAGCCCCGTGGGGCTGGCCAAGGCGCCCAGGCTCATCATGTGGGCTAAAATCCGGGTCATCTCCATGATCACCATCCGGATATAATGGGCCCGCTCCGGGATCTCGACCTCCGCAATGGTCTCCAGCCCTTGGGCAAACACCATTTCATTGATATCCGGTTCCGCCACACACACCCGGGGAATCAAGGCCAAATTGCCCATCCAGGTATGATTTTCCATGGACTTTTCAAAGCCCCGATGCAGCATCCCCGGCACCAAACGGGCCTTCTTCACCAAATCCCCCTCCACATACAAATGCACCGATGCATTGCCATGCATGCCAGGATGCTGAGGTCCGAAAAACAATTTAACTTCGCTCAAAGGAAGCACCTCCTTGGGGACCGTAGACCGGGTCATAGAAGCGTTTAACATATTTTTTATCTGAATAGGCCCGGGAATCAAAATCCTTGCGCAAAGGCGGTATATCATCCCAGCGCTCCAGGAACAGCGATTTGAGGGCATCCTCATTGCCAAGAAACACGACGCCAAAGAATTCGTGGATCTCCCGTTCGTAATACATGGCCCCGTCGAACAAATTGATGATGGTCATGGCCTGGGCTTCCCCACGGTCGATTTTCATGCTCAAAAGCACCCGCAGGCCCTGCGTCCAATCAAATACATTGTAGACCAGCTCAAACTGTCCGTCTTCGATCCAATCCACACAACTGATCATGGACAACTGCCGCCAACCGGCATTCTTCAGGTATGTCAGGACCTGATGGAGATCCCGGGGCTGAACCTCAAAAGTGATTTCTCTGTCCCGGTCCTTCTTGAGGCGGACTTCGGGAAAAAGTGCGCCGATTTGCGCCAGCAAAGGGGCTTTTACATTATTCATGGAATTCGTCATGGATATACACCTCCCCCACAGCCTCAAGCTGGTTGCTTTTGTACCAGTCAAAACGCCGCTCGTAATCCTTCCAGCCGGTGGCTTGCCCGGACTCGATCAGCTCGATGAGCCGTTTGAATCCGTTCATCACCGCCTCCGGCTTGGGCATACAGCCGGCTATGTACAGATCCACCGGCAAGTACAGATCCAGCCGGTTCAGGACTGCGTAAGCGTCATGATAGATTCCGCCATTGACAGCGCAGGGTCCAAAGGCCACCACATATTTGGGGGTCCCCATCTGTTCATAGGTGTAAATCAGGCGCCGCAAGGTTTTCAAGCTGGCATAGCCGGTCACCAGCAAAATATCGGCTTGTCTGGGTGTGGCCATGGGCATCATGCCCAAACGTTCCATATCATACTGGCTGGTCATGACCAAGGGCAGTTCGATGGCGCAGCAGCCGGTGCAATAGTTCAGCATCCAAAGGGAATTGGCACGAAAATAATGGGCAATTTTTTCCCAGGCTTCAGCCTGTTCCTGAGGGCTGATTTTTTCTGTTGGGACTTCCACCGTTTGCATGGTATGGCTCACCGGATGAAACCGGGAAGGCCTTTCTTTTTTGGGCATTTAACGCACACCCCCTCTCATAACCGCAAGCATCAGGATTTGGACAATGGTCAAGGCGATCGGCACCTTGTAATAGAAACGGACCACCTGTTCGATGCGGAAACGGCCCATGACCGCGCCCAAGCTGCTGCTTAGAATGTAGATGAAAGCATATTTCAGCAGGAACTCCGGCAGCGTCGCGCCGCCGCCTAAAAACAGGTTCACAAAAAGGCTGACTTCAATAAAAACAGAAAGCTCATGGGCGATCATCAGGATTCCAAGCTGCTTGCCCCCATACTCCACCAACGGGCCGGATGCAATTTCCGCCGGGGCCAGATAGGTGTCAAACGGCTTTTTGCCCAGCATGCCATGCAATGAAATGAAGGCGACCACAAAGCCTAAAGGCATGACCAGCACGGACCATCCTGAAACCCGCTGCAACTCAACGATTTCTGAAATTGAACTGGTCCGGTAATAACTGATCAGTGCAATGACCAACAGCATGTAGGGGACTTTGTATCCGATATTCTGGGTCAGTCCGCGCATAACGCCGATGGTGGCTAAAGGATTGCCGGAGGAGCCTGAACTCAAAGCCCGTCCAAAGACCCCCAGGGCCGCAAGATAAATAATCATAAAGAAGTTGTCGAAACCCTTGAAAGCCACGATGCCTGCCACCGGCATAAACATCGCTGTTCCTATAGCCCCGGCCAAGGCCACCAGCAATCCGAAGTCAAAGGCCCAGCCATGGGTGACCGATCGTTTGTTCAAAAGCTTCATAATGTCCCGGAAATTCTGATACCACACGGGGCCGCGGCGTTTCTGGATCCGGGCGATGACCTTGCGGGTCACGCCGCTGATCGTTGTTTGCAGCAGCCAGCCAAACAAAGCCATTCCCAATCCGGTCCCGATACTCTGAAGTGCGTTCATATTGCTTCACCCCAAATCAATAGAATGGTGACCACGGAGATCAAAAGTGCTGTACGGCTGGGCAGGGGACTGAAAAACAGGTATTGGACCAAGGTTCCCAGGTCACGGACCCGGTTTGCCAGAGCCTCATAGAGCCTGCTGATTTCAGGGAGTCCTGCGTACACCCGTTCAAGCGGTGCAAAGAAATTGGTGCTGTAGCTGTAAAGTTCCGGTGAATAAATAAACTCCCCTCCGGTATAGGTATCCATGAGATCCACTTTCCTGGATTTTGGGGCTTTGAGGAAAATGCCCAGGGCGATGAGAAAGCCGATGGCAAAAGCCCCCATGATCAGCAGTGCATTCAGGTTGCCGTTGTTTCCCTGAATCGACAGGCCGGTGATCTGAACGGTATCCGCAAACCCCAGGCTATTTTCGATTTTAGCGGTATACTGGACCAGTCCATAGGGATAGATCCCCAAAACTAAAGTGACGCCGGACAATAGGAGCAACGGGATCAGCAGGACTGCCGGTGCTTCCCGGACCTGCCTGTGCTTAGGCTTCAGCTGGCCCAAAAACACGGTGCTGAGGATCCTGAAGGCATAAAGCAGAGAGCCGATGCTGCCGAAAATCGCGGCTGCCGCCACCAAAAACAAGCCTTGAGAAGCCAACGACTGCAAAATCAGCCATTTGGAAACGAAACCCAGCATGGGCGGCAAGCCCACCAGGGAAAGAATCGCCGTCAGAAAGGCAAGAAAGGTGATGGGCATCCGATGCAGTAACCCGCCCAGTTCATCCATGCGGGTGGTGCCGGTTTGCCGGGCAACCGCCGCCATCACCATAAAGGTAACGGTGGTGGCTAAAGCGTGGGCCAGCAAATGAACCAAGGCGCCGCTGACCGACATAGGCGTCCCCATCAGCATACCGATCATAATATAACCGCTGTTGGCCACCGAGGAATACGCCAGAAGCTTTTTGGCGTCCTCTTGTTTGATTGCCATCAAGGTCCCGATCACAATGCTGACGGCTGACACGGTCAGCAGGATGTAGGTAAGGAGCGGCAAACCACGGACTTGCCATGGCTGGGCCATCAGGGTGGATGCCGGCAAGAAGGAGGTCACCATCAGGGCTGTAAAGGCGCCCAGCTTGGACAAGCCTCCGGCCAGAACCGGTGCAAAATGATCCGGGGCCTCGTGATACGCTTCAGGCATCCAAATATGAAACGGTGTGATCCCCAGCTTGACCATGGCCGAAAAAAGCATCAGCAAAAAGACCAACAGGGCAGGACCGGGGCTTTGCGCCGCGGCCATCAAAGCGCCCTTGACCTCAAAGGTTTGGTAGGCCGTGCCCATGACTAAAATGGCAAAAAGCATCATGAATGAACCCAGCAGGCTCATGCCGAAATAGATGATCGATCCCCGGCCGGGCTTGCCAAACCCGATCATAAAGGTGGAGGACCATAACACGATTTCCCAGAAAATAAACAGGGCCAGCCAATTTTCTGCTGAAAAGACGCCGATCGTGGAGGCCAGTGAAATCAGATACAGCATCGGATAAGCAGCCTGGCGCGTTGGTGCCGCCGGCACTGAAAGATTGAAAAAGGTATTTGTACTGTACACAAACAAGAGGGTCATGCTGAAAAACCAACCCAGGGGTGTCATCTTGAAAGCGAGCAAGCCCCAGGCATTGCCGCCTGCCAGCGTGTCGCCGCCCAGGAAGAGGATCAGCAAGGCTGCCCAGGATGCCGCCAAGGTCAGCCAGCTGGCCGCGGCTGGCTTTAAGCGGCCAATGCCGTATGCGGCGATCCCAGCCAAAAACAGGCCCAAAATCAGATGGATGATGTTCATTGTCCGGGTCCTCCTTTCATACCGATCATCATGGCCGGTTTATCCGCAACCGCGTTGCCGCGGGCTTTTTGGGCCAGATCCAAGGCGTAATCAGGCATCAAGCCAAATACAACCATGGCCAGGCTTAAAATTAGGGTAATCGCGTGAACTGCATATTTTGTTTTGATGTTGGAAGGTGAAATGATTTGGATCCCCGTTTCCTGCACCTCAAGGCCCGTCTGCCAAAGGCCGAGGATCATCCGGAGCATGTAAATTCCTTCAACCAGGGATGTTATCAGGATGATGGCCGGCAGCCAATAGGAATGGCTCATCATCAGATTGTACAATATATTAAGTTTAATAAAGAACCCTACGAACAAAGGCAGCCCGGCAAGCGACAATCCCGCTGCTGTGAAGGCAAATCCCAAAAACGGATTGCTTCGGAAGAGCCCTTTCAAGTCTCCCAAAACATCGGTGCCGGCTGCGTTCACGATATAACCGCTCAGCAGGAACATCACGTATTTGGCCATCATATTGCTTAAAATCAGAATAAAGCTGAGGGCCGCATAACCATTGAGGATCAGCAGGATCTCCAGCCCAGACTGGGCTACGCCGGAATAGAGGAGGATCTCCCGCATTTTTTCACTGTCATAGGCAGCCGCTTCACCGCCTACCAGCGTGACCAGTGCCAGAATGCTCAGCAGCAAGGTCACCTTGGGTGAGACCACAAAGACATCGGTGAAGAGTCTTCCCATAACGATCATCATCGCCCCGCCGTATATCGCGCCGATCATCGGCCCGATCCATTCGTCGGCATTTTTGAGGACACCTTTGACCCAGCCGCTGAAAGGCATCAGCTTGACTTCCACGGCCAAGCCCACAAAGATCAGAATAACCGCCACGCTGCTTCCTCCCGGAGAAGCCAGCATCAATTCATGCATTTTCGCCATGTTGAGCGTTCCATATTGCTTGTAAAGCAGGATCAGCCCCAACAGATAGAAGGTGCTGCCAATGATACTCGCCACCATATAATGAAAGGCATGATGGTAACGCTTGCTTGAAGAGGCAATGATGATCGCCGCGATGGCTGCGATCTCCAGAAATACAAAGAGATTGAACAAGTCCCCCGTCAGAATCAGTCCGTTTAACGCTGCCAGGGCGATCAGGGAACTTGAGGTCAGATTTTCCGCCTTTTTGGTCACCAGGATCGTCAGAGCGGCAAACAATACATTTAAGACCAGCAAGCTATATAAAGCATAGGCGTCCACTTGAAGAACGATCCCGAAGGGCGGCGCATAGCCCCCCATGAGATATTGACCCTCTTTGATAAAAAACACGACGAGAACATTGAGCAGAGAGCCCAACACCAAAAATAGATTGGCGATCCGGCGGTACATAATTTTGGTGAAAGCTAAAATCAGGGGCAAGGCAATGGTTAAGACTGGATTCATTTGCATCATAACCTCCCCTCGATTTTCTCAAGATCCAATGTTCCGTAATCCATATAAATCTTCTTTGCAAAAGCCAGAGCCACCGCCGTGGTGCCTACCCCAATAACAATGGAGGTCAGCACCAGGGATTGAGGCAGCGGATCAACGAAGTTCAAGGCGCTGGAGGGAAATTTACTCGACAGGATTGGCGCCAGATGACTTTCCTGGTATCCCAAAGAAGTGATAAATAGATTCAACCCTATTTCCATCACGTTCATGGATACGATCATTTTCAAAACATGATGCTTCGTGATCAGGCCATACATGCCAAGAAACAGCAGCGATAAGCTCAGCAACTCCATCATGACGACACTTCCTCCCGCATAAAGTAATCCAGGATGCCGGTCAGCTCACTGCCAACCTTTAAGCCGATCAGAATATAGATCACCGGCATGATCCCGGCGCTGAAGAGATGGCCGACGATGCCGCTGGGCAGCACGTTCTGCATGAAAAATCCAGCGAAATAAAGTCCGACGATACCGCTCAACACATACAAGGAGCCGGCCGCCCCTTCCAGGATCTTGAAGGCTTTCATTTTTTCTCCGGAACTTTCGCCACCCAAGTAGAGAACCAATGCCGAGGCTGCGATGATGGCTCCGCCGGGGAAACCGCCGCCGGGCGTCAGGTGTCCATGTAAAAACATGTAGGCCCCAAAAACAAGGATGATTCCAAAAACAAAGCGTGCTCCGTATTGCAGCAAAAAGCTGGGCTTATGCTTGAGCCGGATCGTCTTCCCGAAGCCTCCCGATAAAAAAGCAACGCCTAATGAGGAAATAAACAAAACCGTCACTTCGCCCAAGGTATCAAACGAACGATAATCCACGACGATGGCCGCCACGGTGTTGGCGGCGCCGTTTTCTAAATTGGTGGACTTCCCGTAGACAACCTCCCCCGGATCACCATTCACGGACCGTGAGAGATAGGCTTGCGAATCCCGTTCCTCGAAGGGCATGGTCGTTTTCTGGTAGGGGTCATAGACCGCGTAATTGTATATCCCCATCACCAGAATGGCCATGAGCCCTAAAATCAATATACGCTTCATTTGCTCTTCTCCTCCCGCATCTTCGCTTTGTTCATTTTAATCATGGTCAAAACGAACATGGCTGAGGATAAGCCTGAGCCGATGACCGCGGCAGTAACGGCCACATCCGGCGCTTGCAGGATGATAAAGCCAACCACCGACAGCAGCCCCAGCAAGGACTCGCCAATGACATTGTCAACGGTCTCACGGGCTTCGATGGCAAACCAAGCGACTGCCAGCATAATGATGCCAAAGACAAGGGTTAGAATGTACTCAAAGCTCATTTTGTTCACCGCCTTCATCTTGCGCCGGAGTTTCAATAAAATATGTTTTCGTATTCTCCGCACGATAAGCGCCGGAGTAATAGGCTGCACGGGTCAGCACCGAGCTGCCGATGGGGCTTTTCAGGGATATGAATAAGATCATCAGCAGCACCCTGCCCAGAAGATCCGGTTCGTAGATCCCGACGCCCAGCAAGATTGAGAAATTGCCCAGGGTTGTGGCCTTGGTGCTGGCTTGGATCCGATTAAAGACGTCCGGCATCCGAATCAAGCCAATGCTGGAAAGCACATAAAACAAACTGCCGATGATAATAAAGATGAGGCCGATCGTTTCTCTCATAACTTGCCCTCCACATACCTGCCGAACACGGTGGTTTCTAAAAATGCCAGGATGCTGTAGGCAATGGCGATGTCGATAAAAAGCGGATTGCCGTAATAGATCGTCAGCATTGATATCAAACCGATCACGATCATATTGATGGTGTCCAGGCTGACCATCCGATCAACGCTCTCAGGTCCCCGAAACAGACGATACAGGGAAAGAACAATGGAGATCCCTACCAGTGCAAAGGCAAACATCATCATCGAAATACACCTCCTAAAGCGCGTTCAAATTCTCCGGCGATCTCTTCAAAGTGCTCCTTTTCCTCAGTCCCTTTGACCTTTACCCAATGAATCAGGATTTCACTGTCTTGCACATCCATGGTTATGGTTCCCGGCGTCAACGTGATCGAATTTGCCAGAATAAACCGACTCAAGTCACTGTGGAGATTGGTATGGATTTTGACGAAGCCGGGCTGGATCGGAAGGCTCGGACTTAAAACGATTTTGGCCATTTCGATATTGGAAGCGACCAATTTCATAAAAAACAAGGGCAAATACTGAAATATAAACCGGAACAGTGACCGGATGTCTTTGCCCTCAAATGAATACACTGTCTTAGGACTGATCAGCGCAGCCAAAACAAGGGCAACCAGCACGCCGACCAATAATTCCTGAACATTGAAGCCCGTCAGACACACCCAAATCACAAAAAGCGCCAGAAATACTGAAAGAAATTTTCGCATGGTATCCTCCTCCTTTTCTCCAAAATCGTTTTCTCATCAAAGTACTATTAAGCGAAACACTACCATACCCGCAGATGCAATTCATTAACCAATACTAATAACAATTGTTATGTCTTTTTAGCTATTATTTTAATTTTGTCCATTTGTTTATTTCTTGGCAATGTTCGGAGGGTTATCCTCATTCTCTTCGCATACGTTATCAATCTTTCATTTTATTTTTTGTAATTTTCCGATTTTTTACGCGATCTGCCTTTTAGGGCGAGTCCATGTATACATGGGGTTTTAATAAATATTTTTTATATTTTTATATATTGAGCACTTTTAAGCCTTTTGTTTTATATGTATTATATTGTATTTATGCAAAAAACAGCATACCTCAGGACTCAAGCCTGTAAAATGTGCTGCGACGTTGGCTGTGAGTAGGAGCCTATGCTTGTCTTCAGTATACTGCAGATAGCTTTGGTTTTAAAGATTTGTAATTTTTCTTCATATGCTGTTTATATAATCGACCCTGTTTCCTTTGGATTTATGACGCCTTAAAGAGAAACAAAAAAGGCGCCGCTTCGAAAAGCGACGCCGGCCAAGCGGAAAATTCATAAGGCTGGATATTAGAACCATTCATTGATCAATTCAGGCGTGTCTACAATCAAATCAGCACCGGCAACTTCAAGATCCTGTTTTGTCTGTAACCCCCACAGGACCCCTGTTGTAAACAAGCCAGCATTTTTTCCGGTTAGCATATCAATATCAGTATCCCCAATATACATACAATCTTCCGGAGCGGCCTTAATTTCGTGGAGGATCGCCAGCAAAGCATTCGGTTCAGGTTTTAATGGCATGCCTTCCTTCTGTCCGCAGCAAAGATCAAAGGTGCCTTCTCCGAACAATACGATGCTGATTTTACAAGCGATGGCATCCGGTTTGTTGGTTAGGATCGCCAACCGCACGTTCTTGTGCTTTAAGTGACTGATCAGTTCCATGACGCCCGGGTATGGCTGTGAGCCTTCGGCAGGATTCTGTCCATAGCTCAAGGCTATTTTGGACCGTATTTCATCGTTCAGGTCTTTGTCTTCGATTCCGAAACCGGCAAGAACAAAATCCACAGCATATTTAAGCCCCCTGCCAAATATCAAAGGACTCTGTTCCTTTTTGATATGGGGCAGGCCATAGTCGTTTAAAATCTTATTGAAATGAATGATCATCGTTTCAAAACTATCGACCAGTGTCCCATCCATATCAAAAATCGCAGCTTTAAACATGAATCCCTCCATTTTTACTTGGCAGCCGGCTTATACGTGCTGAGTCCGGCGTAAAAAGCACTGTCCCCAAGCATCTCCTCTAAACGCATCAATTGGTTATACTTCGCGACTCTGTCCGTACGGGATGGCGCTCCCGTTTTGATCTGTCCTGCGTTGGTGGCCACCGCAATATCCGCAATGGAGACATCTTCCGTTTCACCGGATCGATGGGAAATCACGACGGTGTAACCAGCCCGCTTTGCCATTTCAATGGCATCCAAGGTCTCCGTGAGTGTTCCAATTTGATTGACCTTGATCAAAATACTGTTTGCGGAGCCTTCTGCAATGCCTTTTGCCAAGCGACTCGTATTGGTCACAAACAAATCGTCGCCCACAATCTGTATCTTGGAGCCCATGGCTTCTGTCAGCTTATGCCACCCCTCCCAATCGTCCTCAGCCAAACCGTCCTCGATGGAAACAATGGGGTATTTGGCCGCAAGCTCTTGATAATATTCAATCATCGCTTCAGCGCTCATTATTTTTTTCTCACTGGTCAAATGATATTTGCCGTCCGCGTAGATTTCGGAGGCTGCCACATCCAGGGCAAGGAAAGCATCCTTTCCAGGGATATATCCCGCATTCTCGATGGCTTCTACAATCACCTGCAACGCTTCTTCATTGGATTTCAGGTCCGGCGCGAAGCCTCCCTCATCACCCACCGCTGTGTTGTATCCTTTTTCCTGTAAAACTTTTCGAAGCCTATGGAAGATTTCTGTCGCCATTCTGAGGCCTTCGGAGAAACAGGATGCGCCGGCAGGTACGACCATGAATTCCTGAATATCCACATTGTTGTCGGCGTGCTTTCCCCCATTTAGAATATTCATCATGGGTACTGGCAGTTGTTTTGCATTCGTACCGCCAATATAGCGGAACAAGGGCATGCCCATATGGTTGGCCGCTGCCTTGGCCGCTGCAAGGGAAACCGACAAAATGGCATTGGCACCCAGTTTCTCTTTATTCGTTGTCCCATCCAGGTTTAGCATCAATCGATCAATGCCTGTCTGGTCCATGACATCATGGCCAATCAAGGCAGGGGCTATGATCGTATTGACATTCTTCACCGCGCCGAGAACACCTTTTCCAAGATATCTCATCTTATCTCCATCCCGTAATTCCACAGCCTCGTAAGCGCCGGTGGACGCGCCGGAGGGTACGGCGGCACGGCCCATCGTGCCATTTTCAAGAACGACTTCAGCCTCGACCGTTGGATTGCCTCGGGAATCCAAAATCTCACGGGCAAATATTCTCTTTATCATAGTCATTTAGGTTCCTCCTCACAATATGCTTGAACCGATACGCATTTAGGATCCGGTCAGTACCTGGATGATTTCTTCTTTTGATTTGGCAGACCTCAGAAGCGTATTCTTTTCTTCTGAGGATACCGTATTGTATAATCTCCTGATCACCGATTTATCGGCTATTTCAAATGCCAGCAAGAAGACCATGTCGACGATGCTGTCCTTAGCCCACTGGATCCCCTTTCGCAGCTGGCACACAACAATGGCTTGTTTCTTCGTATATTCGGGCCAGGTATGGGGAAAGGCTACATTATTTTTTAAAAATGTACCTCCCATCTTTTCCCGCTCAAGGAGGCCTTGATAAAACCCTTCCAAAACATAATCTTTTTCAATGAGTGTATTGCTAATGAACTGAAGCAGCGCCTCCTTGGATTCCGCTTCAAAGTCGAGAAAAATCAGGTCGGGGAATAACAAGTCTCCGATCCTGTTCTGCTGCTCATCGTTCTCCATATCCTCATTGTCTTCATAGAAAATGTTGCTTCTTTTTATGATGGCCTTCAGTGAACTAATGCCTTGTTCATCAAAGATATTGCGCATTGATATAAAGGGAATATCTTTTTTCTGGGGATCGACGGTTCCGACGATTCCGATCACTTCGTTTTCTTTTTGGAGCATTCGGATCATGGCGTCAAAATCATTTTGCATGAGAGCAAGGGGTACGATTTTTATTTCGTTGGTAACAATCTCTGGAATTGACTCAGTGATGATTCGTTTGATTTCTTGCGCGGCGCCTTTGCCTGTCAGGCACAAGGTGATGATGACCCTTTGCTTTGGTGTTACTGCAGGCGCCATAGCCTCCCGGCTGCTGGTTACTTTCGAAAAGAGCTCGTCAAGGGTCACGTCATGATAAATCACATGGAAAGCAGCGTCAAGGGCCATCGCTGTGGTCACATTGCTGATCGTCCTGGTGGCAATCCCAAGCTCCTTTTCAACCGTTTCCCCGAATCGTGCGGTCGCTCCCATGTCCGCCAAAAACAATATGCCTCGGCCATTGTCGATTTCTTTTGACAACGCAATGGTTTCTTCCAATGCGATACCGCTGGATTCGTCCAGGTTGATGCATATCGCTTTGACAAAGTCCTGTCCGATGATATTGTTGATCAGCTTTGCCATTTCGAAGGCTACGTTGCCATGGGAAAGCAGTACCAACTGAACTTTGGTGTCGTCTTTATTTTTGGCGCTGTTCAGGTTTAGATAAATTGCAATATATCCAGCTTCCTCATTAGGAAAAGAAATGCCAAGGGCTTGTTCCGCATATTCCAGCATATTCTTGGCAACAGAATATTCATACTCCAACTCGTTTTTTATTTGGTTGATCCGGGGATTCAGAATCGGCTTGCCAAGCTTGATCCGTTCATAGCTTTGCTTGAAATGGAGGGCCAGATAATACAGTACGTCATCATGGATGTCCTCAACCTTATTCCGGGCAATATCCATCATGGCCTCCACAACCTTAAACAAATCCGAGCCAACAATCTTTATCAGTGTGTTTCGTTCTAAATCAATTCCGGAAGCTTTGATATTTCCAAAACTTTTTCTGATTTTGAATTCCAGTTCCTTGCCGATGGTCTCCCGTATCGCTGAGGAAGAATAATTCTCATTGGCCAGGGCTTCATGCCTGGATTCGATAAAGTCATAAATATCATTCGGCATGAGAAATCCATTGCCCTCTGTGATAACCTCCACGCTTTGACTGCCGGGCAACACCTTGATGGACTTATCCATATATGAGTCCAATTCCCGTAAGGAATATTTTTTACGGATCAAGCCATCCTGAATATTGGAATCAAAGTCCAATAAAGTAATCCTCATATAATCTTCTTTCGAATCCAGATAGCGGATATACGCCCTAGCGCAGGCAACCTGAATATCGCTGCGCAGCTGTCCGATATTGCCGATACAGTTATATACCAGCAGCGCGCAAATAACTTCTGAACTGACGTGCAATCCGACCCTGATCCGGTTGGATTCATTTTTGAAAAACATTTCGATCATTTGATAGCGTTCGCCCACATCCCGGTTGCGAATGGGTGGCAATTCAATGACCATGGGCATCCGTCGGATAAACGTGAGGGCCAATGACGAATGGATGTCCTCTGTCGTTGCTCCGATGATCATCAGCGATATCTGACGTTCCTTGTCGGACTCTCCCAGTTTTCGATAGGTACCCTTATCGATGATCGAAACAGCATTTCCTGCCCTTCAAGGGGCAGACGATGGATCTCATCCAAAAACAAAATACCGTGATTGGCACTTTCCACCAAACCTGCCTTGTCATGATCCGCGCCGGTAAAAGCGCCCTTGACATGGCCAAACAGATGTGAAACCAAGAGTTGTGGGTTATTATAATAATCCGCACAATTAAAATGGATTAGTTTTTCATTCTTTGTGATGCTTTTTGAATAAGCTAACTGGTGCATAGCTTCCGCGAGGAGCGTTTTGCCTGTCCCGGTTTCACCGACGATCAACGTGTGCAGTCCGTTGGGAGGATACAGTACGGCTGCCTTCGCCTTGCGCAATTGATTTTGAATGCTGCCTTTTGCGCCGATGATCGAATCAAAAATTGCGTCGTAAGTCTGGAGCGGTTCGGTGATATTCGGCAAGGATTCCGCCGCAGCTGATCCAATATCCGCCTTAGTGGTTTTATAGACTTTGCGTACAGAAGCTGCCAAAAATTTTGAAACTTGATAGCCCATATCCTGCAAAGTCTTGGTGAGTTCCCGGTCAGAAATTTCCGGATGCTTTTCAAGAATGGCTTGGACACAGCGATTCAAACAAGCCTCACGTCGCTTATTATAGCTTTCTATTGAATACTTTGCCCGGAGTCGAATGGCACCTTGCCGGGAAATGGACAACAGGGACGCGATCTGGTCGTCCGTCAAAGGATTTTTTTTATCTTCTGATTTGATCAAATCAAGAAACCGTCGATCCATGCCGATCCCTCCGTTCATGCGCAGCTCTTCTGCCTTGCTACTATGATACCATCATGCTGCACAATATTCGACATATGTTTTAGTCGGCACGCTTTGAGCTATTGCACCGATTTTTTGCTAAAAAGCATTCAAATTTTTCAATCGAATCATTAACGACCAATTCCCCGGGAAATGCTGTCTCCTGAATGAGATTCAAAGACAATGTCTGGTTGCCTACTTCCCCCTCAAAATGAGCATCGCTGCTCATGATCACGGAGACCCGATGCTTTTTACATAGCGATAAAATTCTTCTGGAGTTTTCCATTCCATTCAATCTGAAGCTATCTGTGGTGAGTGAGGCATTGTTGATTTCAATCAGGACATGGTTTGCTTTGGCAGCCTGGACCACGGTTTCATAATCAATAGGATATTTCCCGTCATCCGGATGTCCAAGGATCGTGACCCTGGGATTTTTTAAGGCTTCAACAACAGCCTTTGTATTGTACTCTGGACTGCCGGATCGAAAGCACTGCCAATGCAGACTGGCCACAACGATATCCATTTCATCCAATGCCCCGGCGGTGACATCCAATTCCCCGTTTTTGCCGGAGATGTTTGCTTCCACACCCATGAGAAGCCGGATCCCGAAATAATTCCGGTCGATCACCTTGAAGTTTCTGAAAAAATCCTCCGAAGGCATTTTGGTCAGTCCGGGGCCATGGTCGGTGATGCCCAACACCTCAAGCCCTTTGCTTTTTGCAGCCATTGCCATCTCGCGGATGGTGCTGTAAGCATGGACACTGGCAAGCGTATGGGTATGCGGGTCAATCAACGAATGCATAGGTCACCTTCTCTGCTATTTCAAGACATAGGTATACAAAAGGCTAACGGTCAGGAAACCGCCCGCGCCCAGAAGCATCGTCGTGCCAATCGTATAGAGAAGATATTTCATCGTTTCATTTCGAATTTTCATCTCAGTACTCCCTATCGATTCAATGGGTTAATTTGTGCAATCCCGACAGATGGATCGGTCCATCTGTCGGGATTTGAAAACATCATTTATTTTACTAAGTCAAAGTTATCTCTGGGATTTCCCCATTTCTTCAAAGCAGCCGCGAGCTCTTCGTGCTGTTTCGCATATTCTTCCAAGCTGATGCCTTTCATGGTGGCATCGATGGCCTGACGCAATGATTTTGCACCAGCGGTTGCGCCCATGGGATGGCCGTGGATTGCTCCGCCGGCTGCCATACAAATGTCGTTGCCTAATTCTTGCATCGTCTGGGGAACGATCGGCTGAGTTGTTCCGCCGGATAAACAAGGAAGCATCTGTTTCATGCCAAACAGCGGCGCTCTGGCATTCACGCATTGCATCATATACTTATCATGGACAACCGGGAATTTACCGTAGGGTGTCGTTATGATTGCCATATCCGATCCAATCATCCTGGCCAATTTTCCCATAAGCAGCGGTGAAGCTACGCCATGATAGGGAGAACCAAACATTGCGCCTGAAAAGTCGACATGGGCAAGAATCGGAACATTGATTTCAGGATCTTCCATAATCATCTGGGCTGCCGCAAAACCAACCGTATAAATGTTGATCATCAAGGCATTGGCACCCTTATCAATGGCACGCATGGCATTGTCTCTTAATTTGTCGATTTTATCGGTGATGTTCACCGTGTACAATGTATCTTCCCCGGTTTCTTCTTTTGCTTGTTTGATGGATTTCATGATTTTTACAACCCGCTCTTCCAGCGGGCACCAGGAGGGATCTGCCATGATCAGTTCATCGTCCTTGATGATGTCAATACCACCTCTGGCAACTTCGTACACCATTTTCGCGCCGACATCCGGTGTCCAGCCGGTACACGGCTTAATCATATTGTTTGTGAAGGGTCTTTCCGGGATATTCAGCAGCTTCCTCATGCCTTGAATGCCGAACTTCGGACCTTTGAAACCTGCAACGAAGGACTTGGGGAAGTTAAGGTCTACCAGTTTCAATTTTCCTGCATTGGCAATATTGCCGATCACTGCCGTTAACATCATCGGAATCTGCGGGCCAAAGTTATGACTGGGGTAACCGATCTGAACGAAATACTTGCGTTCTTCAACATCTTTAGGTATTTCAAACTCATACCCAGGCGCTTCAAACACATTCAGGACTCGGGCGCCGAAATCAATTTTTACCTGTTCAGTTTCACCGGGAACGGATACCCATGTGCCTGTGGTTTGTTCATCGGCAATGGCCAAGGCTAGTTTGATCACATCTTTTGTCCTGGATTCAATATAATAGGTCGCAATGACAAAATCCGAATCCAGGGCCACCTCAGGGAAAGCAAAGCTATAATCTTTCATTTTTTTTCCTCCTCGTTATTAGTCTTCGAAGTTATTCAGTATTTCTAAAATCGCTGCCATGGCCTCAGCTTCGTCATCACCCTTGATGTTGATCATGATTTGGCTGCCTTTGCTGGCCCCAAGGGATAGCAGGGACAAAATACTCTTTACGTTGGCTGTGGACGCGCCATGTTTCATTTCGATCTCCGACTTGAATTCCGATGCTTTTTTCACCAGGAGCGATGCCGGCCTTGCATGCAGCCCAACTTTATTTTTAACTACGTACGCTTGGCTAATCAAGGTATTTGCCCCCTTCTTTTAACACCTCAGGATTCAACACAAATCTTGGTTTTTTCCCCTGGATCAAATCCATCAACCCTTCATTGATCAATAGGGAATGATTATCGATCACTTCGTTTGTGGTTCCTCCCATGTGGGGTGTCGCAAAGACATTATCCAGCGAAAGCAAGGGCTCATTCTGTGTGTTGGCCGGTTCCTGATGAAATACATCGAGGGCTGCCCCGGCAATTTTGCCTTTAACCAATGCGTCATAAAGATCGTCATGGTTGACAAGGACTGCACGGGCGCTGTTGATGAGAAATGCATTGGGCTTCATAAGATCAAAATATTCGGCATTGAAGAAACCTTTGTTGTCTTCGCTGACATTCATGTGCAGGGATACAATATCAGAGGTCTGCAGCAATTCCTTAAGATCCGCTTTCTGTACATTGAGCGCATCATAGATTTGGGAATCCGAGATATACGGATCATAGGCACAGATCTCGGCTCCAAATGCCTGGAATAATTTTGCCACCCGCTTTCCAATATTGCCAAACCCAAGCAGGCCTACCTTCTTTCCGGCCAATTCACTGGTCCGGAATGTCAGATAGAAGTCCAACCAACTCTGCCATTGATCCTCATAAAGCCACTTTGTGGACGCCCTCACTTTTTTCATGGCAGCCAATGTCATAAGGAGCGTAAATTCTGCAACTGCATTAAGATTTCTGCCTGGAGCAAAAAGGATGGGTATCCCCCGGTCCGTCAAGGCCTTCACATCCATGGTATTGTCATCACCCCGCAGACCGCGGCAGCATCCCACGACCTTTAATTCCTTTGCGGCTTCCACAACCCTGAGCTTGAAATCATCGGTTTCAAGGATGATCAGGGATTTATCGCCCACCAGTTCAAGGAGTTCCTCTTCGGTGAAGGCTCTGCCCCTCTCCATCCAGTTCATGTACGTTATATCGAACTTCTCTTTCAACGCATTAAGGTTTTGTTCGTTATATGCTGCTGTGATCAGTGCTTTCGGTTTGTTCATGGTTCCCTCCCCAGGCTAAGCCTTTTTTGCCTTTCTGCTTTCAATGTATTCCGGTGTTGCGCCGGCAGCGATCTGCCAGGCAGTCTTATTTTTTCTGAAAAGGAAATAAATTGCTAAGTATACAATGACAGCAATAGCGATTGCCACCGTGCCGGAAGAAAACGCTTTATACCCCAGCCATCCGTAAGGAATAACACCCAGGGACCAAGCGGAAATCAAAGAGCCGCCTGTTGCCTCGGCAACGCCGGCTGCAGCAGCCGCTTGCGTGAATATTTCAAGAATGGTTGAATTCAGCGCCTGTCCAATCGTATACCAGATTGCACCGGTCAAAACGATGCCAAAAATATTTCCCTTAAATACTGCCGTGATCGCGATGATCATGAAGGGCATGGCGCACAAGTCAGCCAAGGGCAGCATTCTGTTGCCAGGTTGAATGATTGCAATCAGAAGCATGATCGGAATTAAAACCAAGCCGGCTGCCAGATTGGCTTCTTCACCAAAGAATACAGCCGGGTCGATGGAGATGTGGAAACCATCCCGCTTCATTTCGCCGCTGCGCAGGCGTTTGTTCATGGTCTGGCTGATTGGAATCAGTCCTTTGACAAACAATCCGGATACCGCAGGATACAAAGCCATGATCGCACCAGTGGTGATTCCTGTGGCAAGGATAGTTTTCCAGGTTGCCATGGCTGCCAAGTTGCTCCAATTGGCAATGATTGCCAAAATGGTTCCAATGATTGCCCCCATCATCATGGGTTCTCCCCAGAAGCCAACCTTATCTCTCAAGGAGACTGGATCCAGGACGATCTTATCAAGCAAACCAGTCTTTTTCAGGATCCACTTCATTAAAATAGCGAAGGGCGCTCCATTGGTGGCTGCAAAGCATGTGGACGTGACACCGTCATACCCATAATGCTCTGACAAAGAAGGTCCGATGAGATCGGCTATCAGCAGGACGACCAGATTCAAATAGGTTGCGGCTGCAACAGCCAAAATAAAACTGCCGGTCACATATTGAACGATGGCTGCCCAAAAGAGGAACTGATAATAATTCCAAATATCAGTGGGCTGGAATGTATCGGTCCATTTGACTGCAAATAAGAACAGATTCACAAAAATACCGAAGACCAGGTAAAACATACCAATGGTATTTGCATAAACGATGACTGCGCCTGCAGCCCAACCAACATCGATGCCTGGCAGATTGATCGATGTGGTGGCCACCATTTGGGAAACGACAGAACCCAAACTTCCCATAAGCGCGCCGAGAATAATATTAAAGGCTGTGAGACCAACGCCCATATAAAGTGAACCCTGAAAAGCGGTTTTCGGTGCTACCTTCATCGCGATGCTAAGAATGAAAACTATGATGGGAACAATAATCGTGGATCCAAACGTATCAAGAATCAGCTTGACGATTTCCATTTATTTACTCCCTTCTATTTCTCTGACTTTCCTAAGAAACTCTTCAATGAATTCACTTTCACCGACCCCGGTAAATAATGCCATGCCCAGCATGACAGGTATCCCCAACTTGTTGGTTGCACTGGTTTTCCCCGTCACAACGATTAGGTCCGCATCATTGATGGCTGCAATTTCTGTGATTTTATGAGGTGTGATGGTATGCTGGATCCTCTCTTTTCGCAGTATCTCTTTGATTCTGTCTGTCACAACCGTTGTCGTAAAAATACCACCGCCACACGCCACAACGAGTCTTATCACGTTCTCCCCCCCTTCCCGTATTAAATTCCATCTCAACTATGCTATTAAATCCTCTAATTCTTTTTTCATAATATCCATCAGGTCCATATCTTTCTCCGCAGCGGATATGGCTTCCAGGATCTCTTTCTTTTGAAATATTTCGCTGATCTTTCTAAGGATATGGACCTGCTCGCTGGGATCAACGATGCCAAACAAGAACACGATTTTCACTGAAAGCGTCTCATCCGGATCTGCCATATTATTGAATTCGATGGGATCCTTCAAGGTTGCCAACGAGAAGAAGGATTGGACACAATTGGTTCCGACATGAGGGATCGCTATAGGAATCACAGTTTCAAGCCCTGTCGGATAGATTTTTTCTCTTTCGATAAGATCTCCGCAAAAACCGGACAATATAAATCCCTTCTCTACAGCCTTTTCACAAATCACAGAAAATAACTCACAATGATTGCGAACTTCCAGATTGGCCATCATGAAATCTAAAGATGTTGTCAGTTTATTCATGCGCCAATGCCTCCTCATTGATCATTTCCCGGATTTCTCCGGCAGTTGCCAGCTCGAAAGCTTTCTCTGTGATCCGAACTGCCTTGCTGTAAGAAATCTTCGATAGATGTTCTTTAAATCTAGGGATTGCCGACGCTGACATTGAAAATTCATCCAATCCCAAGCCGACCAGAATTGCCGCAGCTTCAAGAGATCCTGCCATTTCGCCGCACATGCCCGTCCACTTGCAATATTTGTGGGAGGCTTCAATCACATTCTTAATAAGCATCAATACCGCCGGATTAAAATAGTCATATAGTGAAGCGATTTCTTTGTTCATGCGATCGCACGCTACCGTATATTGAACCAAATCGTTGGTGCCTATACTGAAAAAATCGACTTCCTGCGCTAAGGTGTCGGCTGCGATGGCAGCGGAGGGTATTTCCACCATAATACCGATTTCGATGTTATCATCATATGCCTGCTGTTTTTCTTCGAGCTGCCTTTTCGCCTCCCTAATGAATTCCTTGGCCTTTCGTACTTCTTCGACGGAACTGATCATGGGGAACATGATTCGCATTTTTCCGAAGACAGAGGCTCGCAGAAGTGCTCTCAGCTGAGTCAAAAACATCTCAGGCCGAGCAAAACATAACCGAATGGCCCGCAATCCAAGAAAGGGATTGTCTTCATGGGGGATGCCCATGTAGGGTAAATTTTTATCGCCGCCAATATCCAAAGTTCTTACAATAACTGGCAAAGGGGCCATTTTTGAAATGATTTTTTTATATTCCTGAAATTGGGTTTCCTCATCCGGCCAATCCTTTTGGTCCATGTATAAAAACTCAGTCCGGTATAATCCGACTCCCTCAGCGCCATTTTTTAGGACTTCTTCACATTCCTCGGCAAAAGCGATGTTTGCGCTGACTTCTACCCTCCGTAGTTTACATGATGTGACAGCGCATGTATTTTTATAGGCCTCTAACCGCCGATCTTCCGCTGCCTTTTCTTGAATCTTCTCAAGGTATTGATTCTTGATACCGCTTTCAGGATTTACTATGATGTGGCCTTTATAACCATCGACGATCACCAGGTCGCCTTGAGCGATTTGTCTTATGTTATCCCCTAGCCCTGCCACCGCTGGAATGCCCATGCATCGGGCCATGATTGCTACATGGGATGTTTTTCCGCCTGTTCCCGTCACGATAGCCAGAACCTTACTGCGATCGAGATTGGCGAACATAGATGGTGTTAAGTCATCCGCAATGATGATTCCTGTTTGATGGATCGGTGCATCCTCATCCAAAGGAATCCCCACCAGGTTTTTCAGTACCCTGTTGCCTATATCTCGGATATCGGCTGCCCGTTCGACAAAAACCGGGTCCTCCATGGCTTCCATCATGAGTGCAAACTCATTGATCACTTCCGCAGTTGCTTGCTCTGCACTCATAAACTTATTAGAAATGTTTTTCTCGCCTTTTTCTGTTAGGACCGGATCCCGGATGATCTCCAGATGAGCCATGAAAATCTGATGCTTCTCGGTTTCTTTTTCCATATCGATTTTTTCAATGATCATATTGATCTGCTCTTCGGATGTTTTGAAAGCTGCTTTCAGACGTTCAATCTCCTCTGAAACATTTTCTTGCTTAATGCAGCAGTGATCGTAAGTCACGACTGAATTGCTGATCATGAAGGCTTTTCCTATTTCAATTCCAGGTGATACGCCCAGTCCCCTTAGCATATGAACATCCCCCGTACTTTTTATATTTGCAATACATAATCGCAAGTTACATGCCAAGTTGTGGCAGATTATGTCCGTATCATCGCTTTTAGACCCTGGGGTTTCGATTTATAGAATGAATCCAACCGTCAACGTCTTAATATTTACTAATTTATTTTTCTTTTCTGTTTCTTCTGTATATTCTGGTATTTTCTGTTCAGTACATTTACTGCCATCGTGACGGTTCTTATGGACATATTATTCTCTTGATTTTTCCTCTGGTATTCTTTATATTGACATCAATATCTTTTCTTGAAATGAGGTGTTTCATTTGGCCTTCACAGTCGAAAGGCTTCATTCATTGTTTAACCTTAAGATCATTCATGCCGGCCCAATAAATGAGCCCATTGTTGATCATGAAGTTGAACGACCCGGTTTGCGCCTGGCAGGGTACTATAACTATTTTCAGCCGAACAGAATTCAGATTCTCGGCAAATCCGAATGCTCCTACTTGAGCTGTATGCCGCAGAACGAGCGAATTCATGCCATCAATACCCTACTCAGTCATCCTGTGACCTGCATCATTGTCGCCAACAACAATGAAACACTTCCCGAATTGCTTGATAGCGCAATAAAATTCAACAAATGGCTTTTTCGGACGCCTCAAGAAACCTCTGAACTCAAGATCGACCTAACACTCTACCTGCAAAGGGAATTGGCGGAAGGAATCCAGATTCATGGGACGCTAGTTGATGTTTATGGCGTTGGTGTTTTGATCACAGGCCAAAGCGGAATAGGAAAAAGTGAAACAGCCTTATCCCTCATCCAAAATAATCATATTTTGATTTCAGATGACAGCGTGATCATTAAGCGCCTTCAGTCCGATTTTCTTGTTGGCATGGGCTCAGAAATAACTAAAGATTTACTGGAAATCCGAGGCATTGGCATCATCAACATACGTTCACTCTATGGTTTGCGCGCCGTCAGATCCGATAAAAAGCTGGATATTATCATAAATTTAGAACCTTGGAATGAAACTTCCGACTATGAGCGCGTCGGTGAAGAGTACGAAAAACAAGAAATTCTTGGGATAATGATTCCATTCATCAGACTTCCGGTAAGACCGGGCCGAGCGCTCGCCTCCATCATTGAGGCGGCTGCTATCAACTATCGTCAGAGAGAAATGAATATCAGCACGATCACCCTGCTGGATCAGCGAATCTCAAATCATGCAAATCTTCAATCCAAATAAACGAACCTCGAGACACAAAAAAAGCACTCAAGCTTGTAGCTTGAGTGCTTTTTCCTGGCGACGACATACCTTCCCAG
>DIWW01000001.1 GCA_002435905.1 Peptococcaceae bacterium UBA6096 | reverse complement strand
AAAATCATAAAACATTTTAAATAGCTTTGGGTTTTCTTCCAAAACTTCCTGGAAATATGTGATAAGATCCGACAATTTTTCTTTAGGAGTTACCCCTTTTCTCAAATGCTCTTCAACTTCTATTAGGTATTCTTGAATCATCATTTTTATTACTTCTGTAAGCAACCCATCCTTATTTTTATAATGATAGGTAAGCTGACTTAGCGCAACTCCAGCTTCATCTGCAATATCACGCATGGATACATTTGCATACCCTTTTGAAGAAATACATTCAAATGCAGTTTGCAGTATTCTCTCAGATTGGTTTGCTTTTTTTATTTCATTGTTCATAGTATCACTCCCGTCTACCATTAGTACGAACGAACGTCCGATTTAATATTATTATATTTACTTTTTATTGCTTTGTCAATATATTTTTTAGGTTTCTTAGTAAAAACCTACTTAGTAAGAAGCCCCTTCAAAATAGTATCACTCTTCTAATACCTAATTACTAACAAAATCTTTATTAATTATGCTGTTTTATCATAAAGTAGATGTTATTGCCTAGTCGTATACTAATAGGTTATTCACCACATTCCAAGCTCTGTGCAGTCCTTAAAGATGACAATCAATTTCCCGCTTTCAAAATAGTGATATGTCTGTCGCCTACTGTAATACCCATACACTTCATCACTTCCAAATCAATAAACTTGTGATTCCTTTAGACGCTCACCATAACCATTTCCTTCAGAAAGCTCCAATATAGTATATATTTTCTTAAATCAGCAGCCATCATATTGTCACAGGTCTATATCAACCTCAAAGCTGGATTTGAACTCAACAATCACCTTGTCATCGAAGATCGTTATCTTCTCTATAAGCCTTCTGACGAGCTGCTCATCGTACTCCTGTAGTTCACCCGTCTGCTCGTTTAGGAACTCAGTCATTTCTTCAATACGCTGTCTCTTGCCTTGGCGCTCAGCATTTTGCACTTGGGTATTTTGCTTTAAATCCCGCAATCGGTAAATCTCATCAGCTACGGTGTTATAGTCAGCCTTGGAATTTGCTAGATTTAAAAGTTCTTTTTGTAATTCTTCCAGCCTCTCATCAAAATCATCAGTGGCTTTGTCATCCTCCTCATTAAGTACGGTAGCAATGTTCACTTGCAAAGTTTCAAGGAAGGTATTCTTACTGCAAAGCGCCTCGTTAATTGCTTTGACAACTGCATTTTGGAGAGTTTCTTCATTTACCGTTGGTGAACAGCAATCCGAGCCTTTCTCTTCAAGGCGGCTGACACATCGCCAGACTATGGACCTGCATCCTCGATTGTTCCAATGCACCCTCCTGTAGATCTCTCCACACTCACCGCAATAAACAATGCTGGACAACGCATATCTGCTGCTATAGACTCTTTTCTTGCCATTCTTCCCGGTATAGAGATTTGCGCGTCGTATTAGCTCTTCCTGCACCTGCATGAAAATTTCACGCGGGATTATAGGCTCGTGGCTGTTCTCGACATAATATTGCGGAACAATGCCATTGTTGACCACACGCTTCTTTGATAGAAAGTCGATGGTATAGGTCTTCTGCAGCAGGGCGTCCCCGATATACTTCTCATTTTGCAAAATTTTCTTAAGTGTCTCCGGTCTCCACTTTGCTTTGTTAGCAGCTGTCAGGATACCATCGGCTTCCAAACTGCGTGCTATTTGCAGAAGGCTTGCACCCTCAATATATTCCCGGTAGATGCGCTTCACCACTTCTGCTTCTTCCTGGACAATAACCAGGCGCTTATTCTCTTTGGTGTAGCCTAAGAACCGGTTGTGGTTGATTTGAACCTCACCTTGCTGGTAGCGGTACTGAATACCCAGCTTTACGTTCTGGCTGAGCGATTGACTTTCCTGTTGGGCTAAGGATGCCATTATGGTGAGCATAACCTCTCCCTTGGAGTCCATCGTATTGATGTTCTCTTTCTCGAAAAACACCGGAATATTCTTGTCTTTGAGCTGTCTAATGAATTTTAAACAATCCAGGGTGTTTCGAGCAAAGCGGCTGATGGATTTGGTAATAATCATGTCGATTTCACCTTCCATGCAGTCCTCAATCATGCGGTTGAACTCATCACGCTTCTTTGTATTGGTTCCTGTGATTCCATCATCTGCATAGATCCCTGCCAGTTCCCATTCCGGGTTGCTCTGAATGTAGTTCGTGTAATGCTCAATTTGCACTTCGTAGCTTGTTGCCTGCTCATCGCTGTCAGTAGAAACACGGCAGTACGCAGCAACCTTAAGTTTTGGTTTTTCATCAGTATTTACATTATTGCCTATTCGTGCGCGTGCCGGTATCACTGTAACGCTGCGATTATTCGCCATCCGCAATCACCTCGCTTTCAATTAAACTGTAGGTATATTCGGCCTGTTGAAAGGGATCATCATAAAGATGCTGTGCTGCTGGAGCATTATAACGCAGTTTTGGAATAACCGATTTTGGAATCTCCCGTTCACGAATTCTTCCAAGCATCTGAGCCCGCCTCAGTTTTTCTGTCTCTACCTGTTTGATCGTTTCATCGTTTATTATTTGTGGGTAGAAGGCATCACCAAGGTATCGCTTATTTGTAAGAATCCTGGAAATTGATGCATGACAGCGCTTGATACCAGCCTTTTCTGCAGCATCTGCTAAAGAGAGTCCGGAAAGATATAATTGAAACAAATTCCTTATTTGTGCTTCTGCTTTTTCATCAATAATCGCCTTACCGTTTTTGATGATGTATCCGAATGGTATGTGGTTCACCTATCTCACCAGCCTTTCCTTAAGAGTGATACCGCATTTCATCTTGAAGCCTATTTCGACTTGTGAATATACAACGATTCTTTCTACATAGCGTTCAAAAAGAGTTTCCACGAAGCTATCAATCGGCTCTGCCTTTGAAACATGCTTTAAAAGCTGTTCAACTTCAGTGGTAACAGTCATTTCACCATTCACCGATCGAGAAATGGCTTCTTTTTGTTCCTTTAGCAGAGCGGCTTCCTTTCGGAGCTCATTGTTCTGCGCATTGAATAGGGCAGGCTCTAAATAGCCTTTGGTCATTAGTCCAATCAGCACTTGGCTCCGCTCCGCATTCTCCTCTATCCTCGATTCAAGCGTCTGGATTTCAATAAGATTATCTAAGTAGTTCACAGCTTTTAAGCTCTGCAGCAGTGGCTTAAGAATAAACTTATGCCCGAAAATCAACTTATTGATCATTGTTATAAAAGCCTGTTGAATAACATCATCTCTAATGGACCTCATTGAACATCCTGAAATGTCGTAGATGTGTTTAGAACAACACCAGGCAATATATTTGTTATTTCCATTACCTTGTATCCTTCTTTTTAAGGTACTGCCACACTCGGAACACTTTATTTTCCCGGATAGCGTATACCGATTTTGGTACTTGCTGTTCCCTTTTTCTATCCCTTTTTCTTTTCCCCTCTGATTCAACAACTTACCTACAGCTTCGAATTCTTCGTGGCTAATGATTGCTTCATGATGCTTCTTTATTAGGTATTGATCCTTCTCACCGTAGTTATAATGCCTGTTGAAATGCTCATCAGTATAAGTCTTTTGTAAAATCACGTCTCCGGTGTATCTCTCGTTGCATAAAATACCGCGAACCGTGGTGGCCGTCCAGTTTGCTTTTCTTCTTGATGATATGCCATCATTTTTCAGACCATCAGCGATTTTATGAGTTCCTTTGCCAGATAAGGCTTCTGCAAAAATGCGCTTCACAATTGCTGCCAGCTCTTCGTTCACAACCATCTCTCCATCCAAATAATCGTAACCATAGGGTGGATAGGAGAGTTTATATGTCCCATTCTGAAAACGCTTCTGTATTGACCATTTGTTGTTTTCAGAAATAGAAATCGACTCACTTTCAGCCAGGCTGCTCAGGATCGTCAGCATCAGTTCACTGTCCATCGATTGTGTATTGATGTTTTCTTTTTCAAAGTATATGAAGACTCCGAGGTCGGTCAGCTTACGAACTAGCTCAAGACAATCTGTTGTATTTCTGGCAAACCTGCTGATTGACTTGGTTACTATGAAATCAATCTTCCTCTGTTCACAGTCTTTCAGCATTCTCAATAATTCAGTGCGCTTTTCCTTTTTGGTGCCTGTAATTCCCGCATCATAGTAAATCCCTGCGAGCTCCCATTCCGGATTTGCTTTTATGAAGGATTCATAATGTGTCTTTTGAGCTTCAAGGCTGACTAATTGTTCATCACTATCTGTTGAAACTCGGCAATAGGCTGCAACTCTCAGCTTAGGTTTTGCAGCTATTAATTCTTCCGATATTTTCGTTACTTTTCTCACCATTCTCACCTCCTTCAGGTATGTGACATATTACCTCTGAGTGCCCACTATATCAAGGTATTTAAGGCATTAGCTGTGCATATAAAGGTGAGAAAATCTGCCGGTTTAGCTTATTGATTTTGTCGAATTCATCCTCAGAAATCAGACCCATTTTCACCATCTTCCGAAGTATATTTTCTGCTCTCCAGTAGTCTAATTCACTCTGGAACTCGTCAGGTGTTAGCGGTCTGCGTTTTGAAATGGCATTAGTATTTGATCCGTCTGTAATTTTTGTGACTTGCATATAGGTTGACCTCCTCTTTTGCAGGAAACCATCCTGCACCTATATGCAAAAAACCGAGATAATTCGAACCCCATTTTCAAACATAAAAAAATAGCCTGGAGAGCTTTGACACTCCTCAGGCCACGTTTCAAAATCAATCGTATTTTATGTAGGCATCAGTAAATCCCGCTTTTTTTGCTTTCGCAAGCTGTTCTTCTGCATTTGACTTGACGGAATATGCTCCAATTTGAACACGATAATAATGAGTTGAACTATTGGTTTCCACTTTTGCTGTCTTATAAGCAATGCCGAAATATTTCAACACACCCTTAGCAAGAGCTATTCCTATCAATTCTATATTGCTGACTATCCATGCGGCATCTTCTGCATTGTCGTGGAAAGCTATCTCCACTAAAGCTGCCGGAGCATTCGTATTCCGAAGCTCATAAAAACTCGGATTGAACTTTACACCTCGATCCGATGTTGGTGTGAGCGGTTCAATTTCTGAATAAATTTCCTTAGCAGCCTTTTCACCTTCTCCGCCTGCAGCATAAGCAAAGACCTCACCGCCCCTTCCTCCTCCAGCATTACTATGAATGGCAAAATGCAGATCTGGTTTAACTCTATTGCTGTCATTCACCACCTGTCCCAAGCTCCACTCTGGCCTGTTCCTATAAACATCCACACCATGATTCTGAAGCACTTTTTGTGTGACGTCAGCTATTTCATTCATTCTTGTTTCCTCAACTCCATAGCTTCCATAGCCCTGGTTATGCTCCTGAGTTGATGGACTTAAATATATTGATTTACCCATTATGCTTTTTCCTCCTTATTCAGCTGTTCTAAAACTGTCTTGAGTTTCTCTGGAATCGGCAGCCCGATTTTGGCTGTATTTTCTAAAATGCTGATCCCTTCATTGGACAAATAGAAGAAGATTACCGCAGTGCGGATGGCACTACCGGTCCTTATAAGCTCTGCATCAATAATGTGTGCTACCGCAACCAAAGAGAAAATCAGTACCTTCTTGAAGATCCCTCTGAAACCAACCTCACTAGATAGCTTCTTTTCGATGACTGCCACCATAATTCCCGTTAAATAATCAATGACGACAAAGGCGATCAAGGCATAAAGGAACCCGTCAAGGCCACCTAAGAAATAACCGATATAACCACCTACCGCAGCGATGACAATCTGGATTGTGTTGATAATGTCTTTCATACATTAATCCTCCTCGGTTTAAAATAAAAATAGAGCCATTTGGCTCAATAAAATTTGATTGATTTACTTCATTTAAACTTCTATTAGCATTCCAAATGCATATGGAGAAGTTCCGACAGCTACTTCCCAAACAGCACCGTTTGCCGGTGTACCAGCAAGTCGCAGGTATCCGTTTGCTCCAGTCAATATGGTGTCCCTAACATAAGTGCTTGAACAAGCTCCAAGAGTTGTCCCACTTTGTAAAACTGCCGCCAAAGCATAGTAGTGGCCCGCTTTCAATGTAACTGGCGTAGATAACTTGGCAATATAGTTCTTTTTACCAGTCATCATGATACTCGAGGACTCTACTATCGCACTTCCGATTTGGGCATTAGCTGATGACAATTCATAAATAGCAAATTTGATATCTCTACCCGTATCCTCCAGCACAGCTGAAATTCCTTTTACAATAACATCTGTCTCCGGTGTTAAATATACTCCTTTTGACATTTGTGTTGCGGTACTCTTGCTAGGATTCCCTGTCCAGAAATTGAACCACTGATTGCTGCTTATCGTAGCACTTGCTGCAATTGTAAAGGTCTTATTTGCATCATCCTGAACAATAGAAATATTGTTTCCAGCTGCAAGAGTAATCACTCCAGTCAACTCATTTCCTCCAGCTTTTTTGAGACTGGCTACCCTCGCAATTCCGCTATGCAAATCAGCCGCATGTCTTTCTTGATTGTAATATTGCGGATGGTCGTCTGAGTTTAAGCCAAGCAGCATGGAGTGGGTATGATTATGGCTAACCCCCGCAGGGCTTTCGGTAGCGGGCGTCGACAGAGAGCTGTTTTGGGTAAACATCGACATCCGCTCGACAATCTGGTTCATGCGGATCTCATGTTCCAGCATGATGTTGTTCAGCTCTAGAACATAGCTTAGAGCTCCTGCTTCATCCTCTTCACAGGTGATACCTTTAACTCTTACTTTGCCATCAAAGCCTTCGGTGTCGCTTCCTTCCGGTGGAATATACCAACCAATCCAGTCCCCCATCATAAATGTTTCAAATGGCTTCAGCTTATTTCCATCTGAATCAATAAATTTAATTACAGTGCCCTGAATACCCCAGCTGACCTGCGCCGCATTTCGCAGAAACAATTGTCCATAGTCCTGAAGCTTAGCCCAGTCACTCGGGATATTTCTTGCCTGTAGATAACCTTCTCTCCTGCCCCAATCCGTTTGACTAGTGGGATGTGCAGTTTCTATCAGGCTGCCACTTTCACCTTCAACCAGCAGTGAGTTCGTCATATTTGAGCTGTCACTCTGGTTCTGAAGTTTCACGATTGCCTGTCCTGGCCTGTATTTTACAGTGTCATATTTATCAGCACCCTTCGCCTTGTACAGCTTCAGATGTAAGGTCGGCGTCATCTCAAGATCGAATAATCCCATACCTTCACTCAGCTTTGTCGCTACCTGGGATATCGGGGTTCCTGAATGAAATGAGAGTGTCGTAGAATCTTCAAATGGATTACCGAGAGTATCCGCATCAGCAGTCCAATCAATAGAGACTCCCGTCAAGCATCCTCTTAGCTGTGCCTCTAACAAAAGCTGTCTTAAAATCGAACCACCATGAGCATCCATAAAAGTTCTTTCAAGCGTTACTGGATGTGGCATCTCTTCTGGATACACAACTGCACGATCAAGGAGTGACAGTACCCCTCTCCCGCTAACCTCGATCATCTGCTGCTCGCTTTCATCAACGTAAGACGGCCTTCTTGCTTCAATTATCCACTTGAATATATCAATGCCATCCAACCTGCAAAGGATGAAATTCTGGTCTGTCACATAGTCCCTGCTGCCGCCCTTCTCATCGTACCTGCTGATTGAAAACTTACCGCTTCCGGGGTTGTTCAGAAGAACCTGAAAGGATTTACTCTTTGCTCCATCAAGCTGGCAAAGGATTGAGTTAGGATTGTTTTTATCGCAGATGAAGAGTTCGATTCCAATATCATCGGCAGGCTCAGCATCATAAACTTCCATTCCGATAACATTACTGTATCGCACACCGGGTGGATCTGGCACTGTCAGAGCGACCTTGACCGCTCCGCTTTCTGCCTCCTGCGGTATCTGGAACACGATATTTTCCCAGCTCCAAGAAATCACATTGCATAGCTGGGTGCCAAGATAGACATAACCACCATAACCTCTCGCTGTTCGGTCAGCATTCAGTGGGTCTGCTTCTGACTTCGATCCAAACCCGTTACCGTAGATTGTGACAATCGTGCCTTCAGATGCTCTAGTTGTTGACAGTCTTTCGACAAACGGAAATGGCGGATCACTTGTGATGTTCTCATATTCATATAGCGCCCTTTGATCCGTCCATATATTTGCCTTTGCAACGTTCTCGTAGAAAGCCATTGTCCTTTTTCTTGGCCAAAGATTCAGCTTAGCAATATTCTCATAAACTGCAAGAATCCTCTTGTTGGCCCAAGAATCAAGTTTCCCAATATTCTCGTAGAACGAGAACGCTCTTTTCAGCACCTGGCTTAAAGTTAGCGATTGTGTCTGCGATACTGTCGTGCCACTTGCATTAGTTGCGGTTACCCGCCAGTACCACGTTCCATTGGATAGTATCGTAGCCATCCGGCAGGTGGTATTGTGCTTCACACTCAAATATTCACTCGTAATCTTATTTGAGCTATTGAATGTGCTGACCGTATCAATCTCGAATTTGACTGATGAGGCAACCAGCTGATTCGTATTATCGCTATAAGTTGCATCAAAGGCACTAATTGTTACAGTCAAATTCACCTGATTTGCAGGGCTGACAAGATTTATGCTTGGAAGGCCCATCTAATCACCCCCTTTATGACCAGGTCCCGACTGTAACTATAGCCCTCGCTGCCTTTGGTCCTAGTGTCAAAAGCGGTGGTCCAAGCAGATTTCTGACAAATATTGTGCTGGACAATGAACCAGGCCCTATTGAAGAAATATCAAGCACACTCTGCCATGGCCCATCCTGACTGAATGAAATTGTAAAATCAGCATGATTAAGCTGGATGTTTACGTTGTTTGCAATCTTAGAGCTGCTGGTGTTCTTGATCTTGAAACTTTGAATTTCTGTGGTCCCTTCAGGCTGATCGCCAAAGTCAATAAGTGAGGTCAGCTCAACTCCAGATGTATCTGTTACGGCAACATCGTCCGGCTGTACACCTGCCGCTTTCCTTCCATAAAGATGGATGCCACATAAATTAAGACTCGAAAATTGTGGTGAGGTCTCGCGAAATCCGAATCTAAGAGCTTTAACCGGCCCTGAAAAGGAGAGTGTAAATACTTTGTTCCTCCAATGATCCATATCGGTATTCGCTGTCGGTATAGTGTAAATACCTGTTTCCCAAGTGCCATCCACCCCATTTGTCGTGTCCGCTGATCCCTGTATTGTATGGTTAATAAAGGAGCAACCGGTTGTTGAACCCCAGTGAAACCCCACTTTGTTGACTTCCCTTAGTTCGGGAAAGAAAAACCAAAACACTGCACCCAATCGATAATCTCCGACCTTCCATGATTGAGCCCTATTTTCTTTATTCAAGTTACCCTTTGCAGTGCTGTCAAGCCATGATGCTAACCCATTTCCGATAATCTGATCAATAGAGCCTATATCCGATATACTTCGAAACCCAACCTCTGTCCCATCAATATCGTATGGCATTCTGTGTTCCGCCACTTCTGCGTACATTGCTTACACCTCCTAAAAAAATGCCGGGTAATATTCAAGCTTGATGCTGCCACCCGACACTCCGTTTGTTATTCGTAGTTGATTATATCCGGCTTCAAGTATGAGCCAATAAGCGTCTCCTCCATGCCTTATGGCAGAGAGCATGTTGGTATTTCCCTTTGTGCATTTGAAATCACCAGTATTTATGATCACACTTTCTCCTGATCCAATGCTCCCCTGGTACTGAAGCCACACATCACTGTCCAGGCATTCAAGCTTTGGTGATTCCATCGGTCCTGTCAAAGTTATGATCGCGTCTGTAACCTGAGCATTTCCTGAATTATTATGACTCCATTCCTGAGTTGTCGAAGTTATGGTCTGTGTTTCCTGAGCTGTCTGAGAAGAATAGAAGAACGGATCTGAAAGCATGAATTCCACTGCGAACTTGGCATATCCAGCCTGGGTCTTTCCAAAACTGACAGGCCTGTATACTTCGGCTATTGCTTCTCTTACAGTCCCGTCCGGAAGAATTCTTTTCAGTACGTACTGGCCGCGTTTACCGAATACCCCGCTTAGATAATCGATGTTGTCATATAATGCTTCATTCTCGCCCTTGCCGCTCGGCAGCTTTCCGGTCAAAGGATCAAGCCCTCTAACCCACATTGGCAGCATAACGATTCTTTCATCATATCTCTTTTTTATCCACCGCTTCCCATTTTGAAATGGTACCTGTAAATTGCTGCCTCTTAGCCCCGGCATCCCTATTCCTTCTGGAACTTCAATCACAGACCATGCTTTGGTGTTTAAACTAACACCATTAAACTGCCATGTTTGTCTTTTCAAATCTCACTTCACCTCCCCTTATCCCAAGCCATAGGACTGTCTGAGAAGCGCCCTGCGAGTGCTATCAGAAGCTGCTTCCGGCTTAGGATTATTTATTGTAATGTCGTAGTTGTTTGTCACATTGCCACTTTGAATTCCTGCCTCAGATGTGTTAGTCTTTGCTCCGACTCCTACTTTCTGCAAAGCTCTCGCCATGAGCTCATCGAGCTTTTCTACCGGAACAACCGCCTCAGTGCCAGCTTCACCAACACCAATGACGCTTGGGCTTGAGAAAATCCCACCTGTCGAATACCAGTTAACCGAAAGCTTCGGCACCTGTGGTGGGCTTAAGCTGAATTTGCCTGTGAGCTCGAAGTGCGGCAATTTGATCTGAGGTATCTTTATTTCTGGAAGCTTTATGTTCCTGAAGAATCCTACAATTGCATCAATCGCGTTTTTGACTGTGTTTTTCGCCGCGTTGATCGGAGTTTCGATTGCCGTCTTGATGCCTTGCCAGATGCTTGAGGTAACTGATTGAACGGCACTCCATGCTCCGCTTATGGTGCTCTTCACAAATCCGGTTTCTACCGAGATGATTCCTTTTATGAGGTTTAGCACTCCGCTTATTATGCTTTGAATTCCATTCCACAGATTCTGAGTCAGATTCTTTACGCCTTCCCAGACGCCTTGCCAATCTCCTTTGATGAGGCTGGTCACAATCTGGATAATGTTTTTAATAACATTCAAGGCAGTCGTTACTACCGATGCGATCACATTGAAGGCCGCTGAAATTACTGTGACGATATCTGCTCCATACTTCTGCCAAATGGCACCTGCGACTTGAACGAAAGCTTGTATCAGAAGCTTTATCGCTTCAAATACACCGGCCATAATTGTCTTAATCTGATTCCACACGATGATGACGCTATTTCTAAAGGTCTCATTATTCTTAAAGAGCAAAACAAATATAGCAATAAAGCCTGCTACTGCAGCAATGGCAATACCGACAGGTCCAGTAATTGCAGCGATTGCTGCGCCTACAGCTCCGGATGCTCCACCTGCCGCTGCCATCGCACCAGATACCGCTCCAAAGGCCGTGGAAATGGTTCCTATGACGGAAACCACCTTTCCTACAATCAGGAGAACAGGACCCACAGCGGCGGCCACAAGTGCGATTTTGACGATCATTTCCTGTTGTTCTTTGGAAAGTCCCTGGAACCGATCCATTAGCGGCTTGATGATAGAAATAAGCTTTTCAAGGATCGGAATGAGTATTTGTCCAAACTGAATCCCGATCTGCTGGGCCTGTTCCTTCATAATCCTCAGCTTATTTGTTGGAGAGTCCATGGTTCTTGCCAGGTCACCCTGAGCATTCTTCGTTGCTTCCATGATGGCGCCATAACGGGCCTGCACCTTCTGCGCTTCTGTCAGCTGCTCACCCTGCTTTGCAATTCCATTTGCATATGCATAGGTCTTTATGGTGTTGTCATTGACAAGGATACCGAGAGCCTTCAAAGGCTCTGCCTCTCCAGAGATACCCGACTTTAATTTATCGAAGGCCTCTTCTGGCTTCAGGTTATAAAATGATGCCATATCATAGGATAACTGTGTCAGTCCTTCTGACATTTTTAGTGATTCATCAGACGTAAGTCCCATGGAGGTGAGCATGGCATTGTAGGTGGCCATATTGTTTCTGACATTGTAGGCATTTAGCCCCAGCGCTTTGGAGGTTTCCTCGGACCACTTCCTTGCATCACCTGCCACAGCTCCCATCACCACTTCAAAGAGGTTTTCTGATTCTACAGCATCCATGGCCATCTTTGTAGCAGCTGTTCCAATTCCTAACAGAGGTAAGGTAACTGCAGTAGAGAGAGTCTTGCCCGCCGAGGATATCTTATCCCCCACAGCCTTCATTTTTTCTCCGGCTTTGTCCATGCTTTCAGAGAGCTTATACCAGGCTGAGCTTTTCGTTTTCAGTTCTTCTGTTGTTGCTTTGAGCTCCTGCTGCATTTTGCCAAGTTCTGCATTTGCGTAGTTCAGCTTGATCTTCAGGTTTTCTGTGGCCTTGGCATCAGCGCCTTTTTTCTCAACGCTCTCCTGGTAGCTTTTTGTCAGGGCTGCAACCTTGTCCTTTTGCAACTCCATCTGCCGGCTTAAACTATCCGCTTTCAGCTTGAGTCCATCAGTAGACTTACCAAAATCACCAAGCTTTGAGCTGGCTGCCGCAAATTCACTCTGTATCACTTTCAGGCTTCTTTGGATTTTGCTGACACCTTCCTGGAATCCGCTGTCGTCAAGTCCAACCCTAGCCACTACAGTATTGCTACCGTTTGCCATTCATCTCACCTCCTCTAGAACAGAATATTGTCAATGGTATCAAAGGAACTCTGCTCATCAATTCCGTTGACTGTTTTATAAACCTTAAATAGCGCCTGCAGCTTTTTCGGGGTGCTATTCCAGAACTGCTCCTCGCTCATTTGAAGAAGGTTCGTTCCTAAATAGAAAAGCCACTCCCAGTCCCATGTATCAGAACCTAAGTGGCTTTCGCTTCCCCCGGCGCATCCTCCGCCTCCGGCATTGCTTTGCTTAGTGCTTCGTTGATGGCTGTTCCCAGCCTTTCTAAATCATTCAAGCCCAGCTTCTCTCCAACAATTTTTAAGGTAACCTCCTCATCCTCAACCTTTACTGCCGCATAGATGAGCGCCCTGACCGCTTTCAGCTTCATGCTCTGCAAATCATCAAAGGCTTTGTTAAGATCCCCATAGACTTCCTCCAATTCGCAGAAAGTGTTCATGTCGAGCTTCAGCTCATATTCTTTATCTCCCAGTTTGAATTTAATTCCCTTGTTTTTTAGTTCAGCTGCCTTCAAGTATCCTCAACTCCTTCCTACACAGCAGGCGTTGGCTCTGCCGGTACTGCGGTAAACCAAGCTGCAATAATGGTCTGGTCAATTCCGGTTTCATCTTCATCGGCGATAAAGCGGAAGTTGCCGTCAAAATCCCTGGAAAAGAATGTGCCTTTGAGTTTGGCGCTTTTAGGCTGTGGCTTTTCTGCTTCAGTGTCATACTCATCTGTAGCCAGTTCGAATTTGCCCTTAAGCAGCCACACATAACGGTATTTGCCGTTGTGCTTCTTGGATTTAAACCCTAGTGCCAATGTCGGTGCAATATTCTCTTTGCTTTCAATAAGAACACCTTTGACTACCTTTGCTCCCTGCAGGGTTGCTCTGCTGGCGAGCGAAAGCTGATTGAGTTCAATTTCCACATCTACGCTGTCGAAGGCTGCAATGATGTCCTCCACCGTATCATCTGAATAAATATTTTCTGAATTCACTTTTGGCGAAAGCTTGGCGCTGACTGCCCTTTCCAGCTTGCTTGGTGCCGCATAGGTTGCACCTGTCTCGTCATCATCAGTGAGCAGCGCAATGTGTATGTCCCTTAATCCAATTTGTCTTGCCATATGTTAAACCTCCTTTGATTCTAAATAATAAAATTTGAGTCCCTTATGATAGAGGCCCGTATCCGGCTCGTAAAAATCCGCTTCATTAAGTCTTTGAAACCCTGCCGCAATAAGAAGTGCTTTTATATTGCTGGCTAACGTGGTGTAATCCGCTTTTGACCAGATATCCACTTGGACATAATGCCCTGTGAAGGCTTCCTCATCTTCCTCGAATTCCTCACCGGACTGAAGGTATTCGTGAAAAGTGATATAGGTCGTATCTGATCCGGAATATTTCTGAAATCCTACTGGAATGCCAAGGGGCTTTAATGTATCTATGACCAGTTTATTAATCAAGCTCACCAAGCCCCCTTTCCAGTTCCTCTATAATTACTTCATTGATTTTCTTTTTGTTCTCCAACACCGAATTCTCCGCCCAATGCTGAGCCGGAATCTTTGATGTACCCCATTCGGTAAATTTCGAATAGAAGAACTCCGAATTATCACCTTTGTTTGGCCCGATAGTAACAAAGTCCACACCATCTTCGCTTTCAATCTCTGATACCTTGATGTTGTCGGCCATATGCTTTTTACTAAGCTCAGATCTTGGAGCTTTCTCTTCCATGCTGCTTTTGACCATGGAACCGGCCTTATCCAGTGCCTTCTTTTTAATCTCTGTTCCCCGGCTTCCTAGCTTGTTAACTTTATCGATAAGCTCCTGCATACCTTCCAGTTCAATCTTAGCCATCCGACTCCACCTCCATCGCCTGAATCTCGATATATTTGTTTCTGTACTTGATGTTGTCAATGGCGGTGATGTTGTAACTCTTTCCTTGGAAAAGGATCTGCATGGTCTGATCAATCCCAGCCAAAAATCTGATTGTGAATTTGACTGTGTTTTCTGCCTGGACTGCTTTTGCTTCGAAGTATTCCTTGCCATGAAGATTTGTGACTGCCGCCCATACTGTTCTATACTCCTCTGGCTCCTCGCTTTCGAAGCCATTCTCATTGATCACAGGCAAAATCCTTCGAATAGTGATACGATGCCTGAGGTCTCCAATATGCATCTTTACCACCCATCCTTTCGGTATGCGAACAACAACCTCTTCAGAAGATCAATCATTGCTTTCATGTCCAAGGTTTCACGTTGTTCATATAGATTTCCTATAGCATAAAAACCCGCCTGTTTCACTGTGTCTGGAACCTCGGCAAACTCGGTAAGTGGAAAACGCAGAATATCCTCGCAAAGTTCCTCTGCGGCATTGATGCAATCGGAGATGAGCGTATCGTCCTCATCACCATCGACTTTCAAATATAGCTTTGCTTCTTCAAGTGTAACAATCAACACGCCCACCTCCCGTCATTATTCAGTAGTCATAATCCCTGCCGCTTTGAGTTTGGCAAGCAGAGCGTTAAAATCAACGACCAGTCCTGCAATTGTAGTTGCAACGCTGTCCGCCTGAAACGCGGCAGGTGTAAAATTAGAGGGCAGCCCGATAACCTGGCCACCCTCTGCAATCTCAAGCGTTCCACCAATAACGGTTTTCTCTCCGCCCTGTTCTGTATAATTCTTGACATTACTCATTCTCTTTCACCTACGCTTTCTGCTGAAGCACCTTGATGGCTTCAGGAAGGATCAGCTTTCCATCTACTCTCTGGGTTGCCTTGAATCCGACCTGGCCTGTTGCTGCAAAAAGCTCGTTCAGCCTCTGGAAGGACCTGCCTTGTCTGTCAGCTACCCAGTAATATCCGAAATCGCCGAAAGCGATGGACTTTGCTCCTGCGGCAATCGTAGGAACATACACTGATGTCTTAACCGGTCTATTGAGAATGGTATCCGGCTGACCCGCTGTGATGGAAGGCTGCCAAATGTACTGCCCGTTCCCATCCTTCAGCTTTCTAATTGCCTTGACGGTTGCATCGTTCATGATAAATATTGCGTTCTTTCTGTAAGGCGATTTCAAGCTGTAGAACAAATCCATAACCTCATCAATAGTGATAGCTGTCGCTGAAGCTGCTGTGATGCCAAGCTGCGCACCTCCGGTGGCATTGAAGATACCTGTTGGCTTACCAGTGCCATCCCCAATGAAGAACGCTTCTTCTTCCTTTGCACCAATTCTTCTAGCGAACTCCCTGGCAATATAGCTCTCCAAATTGAAAACACTATCATTAAGGAGTTCTTCCGAAACCTTAATCATAGTGGCTAATTTGTAAGCTCCGATTGAAACCTGCCCGAAAGCATCATCTGCTTCTGGGATTTGTCCTTCTTCATCTACCCATGATGCCGTTCCCTTGGATGCGACGACAGGAATTTTTCTATCCCCTGAGGAAGTTGTGATGACCTTTGCCATTGTTCTAAAGATGTTCTCTTCATCCAAGGCCTCAATCAAGGTCCTCTCAAATTCGTCCGGTACCAAGTATCCTCCTTCGGAGTCGGTACCAATCTGCAGGGCGTTCTGTACATCGTAGCTATTCTTGTTTCTCATAGCTTTCCAGAAGGCCTCTTTATAGGAATCGGATGCTCGACCCTTCTTCATCTCCCCCGTCTGACTCGCTCCAGGCTGATTAGTAATCGGTAACGATGTGGGACGGGAAAGTTCTGCATCGATAGATGCCTGACGCTCCAGACGCTCTATTTCCTTTCCAAGATTCATAACATCCGTCTCCATCTTTTCGTAGGTTTCCGTATCTACGGCTGAGAGTATGCCGTCCATCCCCCTCTTGCTGTCTAGGAAGGCTTTTGCCCCTTCCCATGCTTTAGCGCGTTTTTCTCTAAGTTCAAGAATTGTGTTCATATAAATTTTCCTCCTTAATTTTAGTGAGCCAGCAGACTCAGTCTTTTTTCTAGCTGTTCTATAGGTGTTTTGTTTTCAGGCTTAGCTGGGATAAGTTTTGAGAGCAAAGAGTTTGTCACCGCTGAACGTGAAAACATCATGGCTTCTTGCGGCTCCTTCTGTTTCTCCTCTTCACCGTCAAACAGGATTTTATCTGCAAAGCCTAGTTCCACTGCTTTCTTGGCATTGAACCAGGACTCAGCATCCATCAGATGTGAAAGCTTGGACCTTGAAAGTCCTGTCTTGATTTCATAGGCGTTCATAATGCTTTCCTTAACTTCGGCGAGCATCTCGCTTGCTTTCTGCATCTCACTGGAATCCCCAATGGCAACAGTCATGGGATTGTGGATCATCATCATGGCCACTGGAGACATCAAAACCTCCGTACCAGCCATCGCTATGACCGAAGCCGCTGAAGCAGCGAGTCCATCAATTTTGACTTTCACATTGCCCTGGTAGTCCATCAGCATGTTGTAGATTTGCGCTGCACTAAAGACATCTCCGCCTGGGGAATTAATCCAAACAGTAATATCCCCGGTACAGGAATTCAGTTCATCCTTAAATATTTTCGGAGTAACCTCATCTCCATACCAGGTTTCGTCCGAAATCTCCCCATTGAGAAACAGGGTCCTTCCGGCTTCATTGCTTACCCAATTCCAAAATTTACGTTTCATATCGTTGTATCACTTCCTTTCTGTTAAGTTTAAGTTGCCGGTAGATTGCTCACCTGTGTTTGCAAAAGCTCCGGCATCCTTGAGCTTTGTCATATTGCCGTTTATGAGATACAAGTCTCCTCCCTCATCTTCAGAAATAGAATTCATATCCTCCATCTCGCGGATGTCGTTAGCAGATAGCCAGCCGTTTTGCCTTCCAATCGAGTAGCCATTCATGCGGCTCTGGTAATCGCCTCGAAGCAGTCCGTCAACATTAAGCTTTATGAAGTATTCGCTTTTCTCTTTAGGCAGCAGCAGTGACCGTTGCAGTGCCTGCTCCCACCGAATCACCCAGGGATCAAGGGTATACTTCACAAATTCAAGTGACTGCTGCTCAATATTTGAAAAGCTGGATTTCTCGAGATCGCCCACCATGTGTGGAGGGATTCTGTAAAGCCTGGCTATCTCATTGATCTGGAACTTTCGTGTTTCCAGAAACTGAGCTTCTTCCGGCGGGATACCGATCTGCTGGTATTTCATTCCCTCTTCCAGAACGGCTACCTTGTGGGCGTTATTTGTTCCGCGGTACACTTCATTCCAGGAATCTCGAACCTTCTTGGGGTCTTTAAGCACACCGGGATGCTCAAGAACACCGCCAGGATTGGCTCCATTGGCAAAGAAACTGGCGCCATATTCCTCGCATGCAAGCGTCATTCCTACAGCGTTCTTTGCCATTGCAATAGGCGAGTATCCCACCAGACCATCAAATCCAAGTCCGGGTATGTGCAAAACATCCTGTTTTCGGAGGACCACCGTTCCGTAGTCCTTGAAGTTTGGATTCTCGTCCGAGGTTCGAGCATAGGTATAAAAAATCTCCCCACTTTTGTCCCTGCCAACATTCACTTTGTTTGGTAAGAGAGGATATAGACCAAGTACCCTTCCAGCGCCATCACGTATGACCTGTACATAGGCATTCCCCCAGATGAGCAAATGGCTCATGAGCGTTTCTCTAAACACAAATGATGTCATTTCACTGTTTGGTTCGTCGTGGAGGATGTGATAAAGCGGATGGTCATAGACCCTTTCCTTACCTCCCTCTTTGTAGCGGTAAATATGAAGCGGCAGGGAAGCTAAAGCCTCTGACAAAATCCGCACACAGGAATAAACCGCCGTAGTTTGCATGGCGGTAAACTCATTTACGCTCTTTCCGCTTGTGGTAGGTCCGAATAAAAAGGTGTAATCCGAACCAGTATAGTAGTCGCTAGGCTTGTCTCTTGCCTTGAAAATCTTTGAAATAATGGGTATATTCATTGGCTACACCTCCAGATAAGCTCTTGTTTTTTAAAGTTTTTTATAAAAAAAGAAGCCCGCGATCGTTATACACAGACTCCCCTCTATTGTCGCTACCGCATCGTAACGCGCGATCTAATGCCATTATCGTTGCGACAGCTCCGTCAATTTTTTCTGTACTCTTCTCTTTGTCCGGTTTGATGTTCCCAGCAGGATCGGTTCGGATAAAGATATTGTCCATCATCCATCGGAGAACAGGATGCCCTCCATGAGCCAGCTTTTCTTCCAGTGTCAATTTCATGAGCTCCTTTGTCGGTGGAGACATGTCTTTAAATCCCTGGCCGAAAGGAACAACTACAAAACCCATGCCTTCAAGGTTCTGAACCATTTGCACCGCTCCCCACCGGTCAAAGGCAATTTCTCTAATGTTGTATTTCTCTCCGAGTTTCTCAATGAACGCTTCAATAAAACCATAGTGAACAACATTACCATCAGTCGTTTTGAGATACCCTTGTTTTTCCCAAATTTCATAAGGCACATGGTCACGTCGTACACGCAGGTCAATATTTTCTTCAGGCATCCAGAAGTAAGGAAGAATGATAAACTTGTCGTCCTCTTCTTCTGGTGGGAAAACCAGTACAAATGCTGTGATATCCGTTGTACTGGAAAGATCGAGTCCGCCATAGCAAACGCGTCCAGCAAGCGAATCGGGATCGGTTGTGAATGAGCACTTATCCCATCTATCCATAGGCATCCATCGGATTGCCTGCTTGACCCATTGATTGAGTCGTAGCTGCCTGAAGCTGTTTTCCTCTGCAGGATTTTGTTTTGCACTCTCACAGGCTGCCCGCACCTTATCAATACCCACCGTAATACCGAGCGAGGGGTTTGCTTTTTTCCATACCTTTGGGTCGGTCCAGTTATCCGCTTCATCCGCCCCATAAATCACTGGGTAAAATGTCGGATCGTTTTTTCTACCATCAAGAAGGTCTTGTGCCTTTTGATGAATCTCATAACATATGCTGTTTGTATCGTTACCGGCAGTGGTGATAAGAAAATACAGTGGCTGCATTCTTGCATCGCCACTGCCTTTGGTCATAACATCAAAAAGCTTTCTGTTAGGCTGTGTATGTAGCTCATCGAATACTACGCCGTGGGTGTTGAATCCATGTTTGTTTGAAACATCTGCAGAAAGCACCTGATAAATGCTCCCGGTTGGTAAATATATTAATCGCTTTTGCGAATCAAGAATTTTCACTCGCTTTGATAGTGCCGGGCATAGTCTCACCATGTCAGCCGCCACATTAAAGACGATAGATGCCTGGTTACGATCCGCAGCGCAGCCGTAAACCTCAGCTCGTTCTTCACCGTCACCGCAGGTAAGAAGAAGTGCCACAGCAGCTGCCAGCTCCGATTTGCCCATCTTTTTAGGTATCTCCACATAAGCTGTGTTAAACTGCCGATACCCGTTTGATTTAATGGTTCCGAATACATCGCGAATGATTTGTTCTTGCCAGTCAATGAGCTCAAATGGTTTTCCTGCCCATGTCCCTTTTGTATGTGATAGACACTCAATAAATCCGACCGCGTAGTCCGCTGTTGCTTTGTCATAATGGCTATCTTTGCTCATAAATCGGGTTGGCTTGTATTTCTTCAGCTTTCGTATACGCGGTCACCTCCTTCAATTCATGAACGACAAAAAAAGCCCCGAAAGGCTTCTTGTATGTCATTTCTTGTATTTTATAGTTCGCCGGTGAGAATAAAGTGGCTGTATTTCTCTTTATGTTCCTCAAGGAATGTCACAAGCTCGAAGTATCCTCGCTCATAAGCCATCCGCTGAACCATCGGTGTATCAAACATGTTGGTCTCACCGGTATCCCTGATGGCTATAATCTGTCTTTTTATCTGGTCTTTTGGGTTTTCTTTACCGGGATAGTAGGCTGCATACCTTGCGTAATCGTAGCCTTCGCTTTCAACCAGTATGCCTTCATCAGTTCCTTTAGCCTTGACCAGAATGCAGTGCCAAACCTTATCCGTATCCATGAACATCTTATCAACGCGTTTGGCAATGAAGTCATGATCATCAAGCAGGTTTTCGGAAAATGATTTGAACTGTTCTGGTTCAAGCTCAACAACTTCCTCGATATCAAATTGACTGCCGCTTTCTTTCTCATACCCCTTCAAATCGTCTATTGTACTGGCTTTTCTAACAAAATGCGCTTTCACATTTTTTCCTCCTCACATCAATCTTTGATGATTTCACATAGATCCTCGCCATAAGCTATACCAAGGCTCGAACCGCAATCCCAGGAAACATGGATGGTTCCGATATCATCAACTCCTGTTACCGTTCCTGTCGCACCGGGACTTAGTTTGGTATAGGGATCGTTCATTCGAAGCAGCTCAACTCTCGTTCCCGGTGTGTACTTTGTTTTAAGCTGCAGAAGTCTTTCTGGAGAAATGATGCGCATTTTACTCTGCCTCCTGCTGTTTGGAAGTTCCGCTTTTGAAAGCCGAGCTTCCGGTCAGCTTAGAAAGTAGGATTTTGCGCTCCCCTTTATAATCCTGGCCTATAAAACCAAGTCTGAGAAGAAAGCACCGGAAGGCATATTTCTCATTGTCCGTTTCCTTAACTTTTGCAGTCACCCGCTTTTGTTCCTTAGCCAGTTCACTTAGTGAGCAGATGAAGTGTGAATATGCCTTAATCTCCTCAGCGCTTACCGGGAATGAAAACCAAGGGAAGCTGACCTTTTCATCTGTAATTTCAATAGGCAGCGTCTCCAGGCCAAGCGCCTTCTTGATGAGGTCTTTCTTGCTTTCCAGCAAGCGCTTTAGGTTCTCCAAGCTTGTTTCTGTAAATGTGGTCCTTGGCAGTTCGATTACAAGCCCTTCGATTTCATTTGCAGCGGCAATTGGTTCCTGAATTTCTTCCGAAGAAGCATTTACTGTTATGCTCCCCGCAACCTCAGCTTCGAAACCGCGTTCTGCGAGCCTTTCAATAAGCATTTCAACCTCGTTGATGTCGATGTGCTCATCGAAGAAAAGCTCACCGTTTTTGTCTACCACAAAGCCGTTGATGTCGTAAGCGAAGGATGGTGCTCCTTTGTATGCTGGTTTGGTCTCCAGTAGTTCCCCAATTGCATTAACCAATGCCTTACGCCCGGTGTCTGTGCAGTTAAATTTGATTTCCATATGATTAACCACCTTTCTTTTTGGTAGTTACATATATCACTCTAACCCAGTGTAATATCAAGCTAATTCTGTTGTTTTGTAGGCTGAGTTTCTATGTTTTCTGCAAGCTCACCGAAGGCTTTTTTGCTTCCATCACGCAGGAGAAAAACCTGTTCATCAGAACCAACCTGCTCGATAAATCGCTTTATGATAACATCACAAAACTTCTCATCGAGTTCGATGGTGTGACATATGCGGTCAGTTTGTTCGCAGGCAATGAGAGTTGAACCCGAACCCCCAAAGGGATCAAGAACAATGCAGCCCGTCATGCTTGAATTAGTGATCGGGTTTGCAATCAAGGCTACGGGCTTCATAGTTGGGTGGTCACCGTTTTTCTTAGGTTTGTCATATTCCCAGATGGTTGACTGCTTGCGGTCCGAGTACCACATGTGTTTGCCCTTTTTCTTCCATCCGAAAAGGACCGGCTCATGCTGCCACTGATAGGGTGATCTCCCCAGTACAAGACTCTGTTTCTTCCAGATGCAGGTCCCGGAGAGATAAAAGCCAGCATCTGAGAAAGCCTTTCTGAAATTCAGACCTTCAGTGTCTGCATGGAACACATAAATAGAAGCGTCCTGTGCCATAACCTCTTCCATGCTTTTGAATGCATCAAAGAGGAAGGTGTAGAACGCTTCATTGCCCATGTTGTCATTTTTGATTTTTCCGGCTGATCCTTCGTAGTTAACATTGTAAGGTGGATCTGTAACTACCAGATTTGCTTTCTTTCCATCCATTAGGACTTTATAGGTCTCAGGCTTAGTGCTGTCACCACAAACTAGACGATGATTTCCTAACATCCAAACATCGCCTGACTGAGTTAGTGCCGGCTTTTTCAGCTCTGCATCAACATCGAAATCATCTTCTTGGATATCGTCGTCGTTTGTCAGAAGCTTGTTGAGTTCAGCCGGATCAAATCCTAGCAGTTCAACATTAAACTCCATGCCCTGAAGACTTTCAATCTCTAACCTTAAAAGTTCTTCATCCCACCCTGCATCCTCTGCATAACGGTTGTCAGCGATGATATATGCTTTTTTCTGAGCTTCAGTCAAGTAGTCTACAAACACACATGGGACCTCTAAAAACCCTTCTTCCTTGGCGGCAATCAGACGACCATGTCCAGCAATCACACTGTAATCCCGGTCGATAATGATGGGATTGACGAAGCCAAACTCCCTTAAGCTTGAACGGAGCTTGGTGATCTGTGCAGCCGAGTGTGTTCGTGCGTTATTTATATATGGTACCAGTTCCTGGATAGGTACCAGCTTCATATCACTGGTTGTCTTGCTCAAATCGCATCACCGCCTCTTTAAGTTCTTTATACTTTCTGACATCCTCCCAAGGGTACAAGCAGGATGAAAAATGACCATACACCGCTGTTTCCTTATAACGAGGGAACCGCAGATCAAGTGTTTCAATAATTGCTGCCGGACGAAGGCACCATACTTCCTTGATCGCTTCGCGAAGTATCGCGTCAGAAACTGTTCCTGTTCCAAACGTATCAACTTCGACCGATACGGGATCAGCCTTTCCAATGGCATAGGCAATATTGACTTGGCATTGCTTAGCAAACTCACACCAGACGATATGTTTGGCAATGTTCCTGGCCATGTAAGCTGCGGACCGGTCAACCTTTGTTGGGTCTTTCCCACAGAAGGCACCGCCACCATGGGCTGCAAGTCCGCCATAGGTATCGACCATCAACTTTCTGCCAGTCAGCCCGGTATCAGCCGAAGGCCCTCCTTCAACAAACCTACCGGAAGGATTAATAAGGACTTCCGTCTCTTCATCAAAAGGAAAATCCTCAAAGCACTTCCACAGGACGTGGGAATAAATATCCCGGCTTAGCTCCTCAGACTCTTTCGCCGCGTCATGTTGGATTGATACGATGATTGTTTTAATGCGCTTTGGCTTCCCATCTTCATACTCCACGGTGATCTGCGCTTTGCCATCTGGCTTGATGCCCTTGATAAGTCCATCGTGACGAACCTGATCAAGTCGTTTTGTAATACGGTTTGCTAAAACCACTGGAAGCGGGAGCATCTGCCTCGTTTCATTGGTAGCATAACCGTACATCGTCCCTTGGTCTCCGGCACCTAAGGTGTTATACCATGAAGTGTCGCCCTTCCTTGATTCCAGGGCATTTCCTACTCCATTTGCGATGTCCCGACTCTGTTTGTGCACGTAAACAAAAATGAGATACTTCCACGGATTGTATCCAACCTTCCGCAGTGTATCTCTCACAATCATTCGAATATCGATTTTACCGCTACAGGTGATTTCGCCCGCCACGATAATCTTGCCCTTAGTAGCCATTACCTCGCAGGCAACCCGAGAGCCGCGGTCTTTGCGTAAGCAAGCATCCAAAACACTATCTGCGATGAGATCACAGAGCTTGTCTGGATGCCCTTCGCACACACTTTCTGCTGTTAAGAATTTATTCTCCATATCATTTTCCTTTCCGGGCGCTTAGTAGGCGCTCCATTAAATCATCTTGTGGTGTATAGTTCGAGCAATCAGTAAGGCTGTTCTCACGAACGATTGCGAAAATTTGAGCCCATAAACTATAGGTTTGTTTAGAGAAGGATTGCGCCATGCTCACGTAAGGTGAAGCAATCGGTGCACCTGTTGTTGGGTGCTTTGCCAGAAGACCATATTCAGAAATAGCCTGTTCACACTGAATCCAGCGAGCAGCGCTCATAGAGTATTGCTCAATCTGCTGCTTGGGCACCAGATGACTGCATTTGTGTTTTATAAGCCATCCCCAGGTGTCTGTGTAGATCTCATTGGCTATCAAGGGATGCCCATTCTTTTGGGAAGCCGACAACCAATCAGCGGGCTTTGGCATTTCTGACCCTGTCTCAGAGTCACCTTCAGGCAAAGGTACAATTTGAAGATTGCGCGATTTTCCATCCTGTATTTTATCCGCTAAAGCCTTTCGCGGCCTGCCACCTACACCTGGCTGCGGACCTCTTTTACCCATGTATTCACCTCCGATCTGAATGAGGGGGTTAATACCCCCAAAACTTATGAAAAAATTCACACGACACCCTACGCCCGTTCCCCAGCAAACGAGCTACAGAGATTTGATCCCTCCTACCGGTCGTGCCAGCGGTCACCATCACGCGCTGTGATGGATGAATGACAAGGCGTACAAAGAGCTTTGAGGTTCGATTCATCATGATTACCACCACGTGCGAGCGGAAGGATGTGATGCACCTCAGTAGCCGGTGTCATTTTCCCATTCTTTACACACTCTTCACAGAGCGGGTGCGATTCAATGTACCGGTCACGTATGCGCTTCCATGCACGTCCATATCGCTTTCGGGTTACCGAATCACGGTCGTACTTCTCATAACGGGAGGCCTCCTGCTTGGCGTGCTTTTCACAAAACCGGTTCTCTGTAAGCTCAGGACAACCTGGATGTGAGCATGGTCGTTTTGGTTTCCTTGGCATATAACACCTCCTCTCGGGCATAAAGAAAGCCCTCGCGGTATTTTCCACGAAGGCTCTTTGTAGCTTTCCATAATACTATTCTAGTACGGTTTTTTGTAAATTGCGTCCGCTATTTGTCCACTCCTAAATTCCATATAGGAGTAGCGTCAGCTGACGCAGAGCATCTTCCTTTTTCTTGTACACCCAGGAACGTTCAATATGTAGCTGTTCACTAACATTTAGAATGGCCTCGGTCTTTGTAATATCTCGGACAAAGAATTCATTCAGGATAAATTGCGAATCCTCATCGAGATTCTCCCAAGCGGGCTTGAACCATTTCATGTACTCCAAGGCCTGTCTATAACGTTCCTTAAGCACATCAATCTCATCAATACCAAAAACCAGACGGTCCTCTATCGCTTTAGGATTGTGAGCACTCGGCATTCCGGTTGGAACCGAACTCCTTGGTGATTCTATCTTTTCGTGAATGGTAGCGATGTCTTCATCGGTATGATCAAGTATATATTCCATGTTGCTGTAATCCTTGAGCGCATTGATCGCTGCCATCTTTTTATCTAGGTAATGCCAAACTATATTCATCGCATCGAACCTCCTATGAATGTTGCTTTGACTGCATCGATAAGGGCTGACTGGGTATTGTCCTTATCTTTAAGTGCTTTCATCACCTTCTCATCTATCGTATCTTTGGCGATAAGATGGTGAATAACTACTGTTTCTCTTTGACCTTGCCGCCAGAGCCTGGCATTGGTTTGTTGATAGAGCTCCAGACTCCAAGTCAACCCGAACCATATTAGGGTTGAGCCACCAGCCTGAAGATTCAGACCATGACCTGCAGAAGCCGGGTGTATGACTGCTATCGGAATTTCACCGTTATTCCATCTTCTTATGGAATCAGATCCGTCTAAGGTTTCGACAGCAAATCTTTCTTTGATACGGGCAAGATCGTGTCTAAACCAATATGCAATAAGTACAGGTTTGCCATTGGCGGCTTCTATCAAGTCCTCTAAGGCTTCCAGCTTTCGATCATGTATATGAATAGCAGCGCCTTCATCGTCATAAACTGCTCCATTAGCCATTTGCAGTAGTTTCCCTGACAATGCTGCGGCATTGGCTGCTGTTATTTCTTCACCTTTAATCATTGCAACAAGATCCCGCTTCATAGTTTCGACGGTTTCCATTTCTTTTTCAGATAACCTAACAGGAACCTCGTTCATGACCAGCTCCGGCAATTTAAGATAATCGGAACCCTTCATGCTGATGGTAATGTCAGAAATCCTCTGGTAGATCGTTTCTTCAGCTCCTGGTTTTGGTTTATAAGAAAATACAATCTGTTGATTGCGTTTATCAGGACTAAAATAGTCTTCACGGTATTTACCTATAAAACGTCCAAGGCGCTGCCCCATATCCAGCAGTCGATATTCAGCCCAGAGATCCATTAGTCCATTTGAAGAAGGAGTACCTGTAAGACCCACAACCCTTTTGACTAAAGGTCTGATTTTCAAAAGGCTTTTGAACCGCTTTGCCTGATGCGACTTAAAGGACGACAGCTCATCGATTACTACCATGTCATAGTCAAAAGGAATCCCACTCCGATAAATAAGCCATTCAACATTCTCACGGTTGATAATGTAAACTTGAGCTTGCTGTCGCAGGGCTGATTTCCTTTGTTCTTCGGAGCCTACAGCAACTGTGTATCTAAGTCCATTCAAATGATCCCATTTTTCAATCTCGGTTGGCCACGTATCCCTTGCTACTCTCAGCGGTGCAATGACCAGGACCTTTCGAATCAAAAAGCTATCCAGTGTGAGATCAAAAATGGCAGTCAGTGCAATGACACTCTTGCCTAAACCCATGTCCAGCAAAACGGCTGCAATCGGGTGAGTTAGGATATAATCAGTCACATATTCTTGATATTTATGAGGACTGTATTTCATTAAGTATCCCTCCAATCTGCTCCTTCTGGTCTATGCAGAATACCAAAAATCCAAGTGCTTCTAACTGTCTTTTTCGCTTTTCCTGGAGTGGGCGCATTGTTTTACCAGGAGCTTTCACTTCAATAAAGGCCATCTTCCCTCCAGGTAGAAGCACCAACCGATCCGGCATTCCATCAAAACCGGGTGATGTGAACTTTAATGCGAGGCCACTTTTATCTTTCGTATCTCTTACCAATTTTTGTTCAATAATTTTTTCTCTCATATATCCTCCATAAAGCCTGTGTTCCCAAGCATCAAAAATCTCTATACGCGCGCAAACGGGCGTCTGCAGTCAATTTCTATCTATTATCTTTAGAATTATTATTAATAGTAATTTTTGGAACATAGGAACACAGGTATTTCAGTTTCTTATATATCAAGGGCTACCGCCTGTTCCGATGAGTTGTTCCAAAAGCATGAGTTTGGAACATAGGAACAGGTATTTTTGTTCCCAGCTTTATGCCTGTTCCGAACTTTTACTTCTTGGAACAGACTTGGGAACATAAACCCACTGCGGGCCGTAAAGTGGTATTCGAACCTTCTTATCAGACAAGGTCCAGCCTCCAATACCAGCCATGATCGTTGATATCTCATTACTATCCATGCGTTTGAAGTTAGCGCGGTCCTTACCAAAGCATTCACACCAGATTTCCATATTGGAAACAAGTGTGCGTTTCTTTACCCCGATGCGGTTGCTGTCACCAAACTCTGTACCGCCTATAAAATTGCGACGCTCAAAGGTGTCCATGCTGTCCCAATCCTCTGGCAAAAGGGTGTCTAGGTAATCACGCACCAAACCCTCTCTTTCATCGGACTCCATCGCTTCTCGTTGTTCCTCTTTTGCGAGATTTTCTACAGATGCATCGAGGTATAGTTTTTCTCCGGCTTTGACATAGATCAGTGTTTCAGCCCATATCTGGAATACTTCTTCTTGTGTAAGCTGCCAAGATTGCTTTCTTCCGTTACCGGGAGTTTTTATGGGCCAGAAGCGACGATTTCCTGTAGTGTCCCTTAAGTATCCCTTCTCTGCATTGGTGGTTCCAAAAAAGACACATTGCCTCAGGTGAGGAGTTGCCCTTCGTCCAAAGCTGGCACGATAGATGTCGTTCTGGCGTGATAGAAAGCTTCTCAGCGTTTCCACTTCCGCCTTTTTTAGCCCGGCAAGTTCTCCGATCTCAAGTATCCAATAGCCCTGCAGCTTCTCAGCAGCGGTTTTGTCCTTGGTATCAGAAAGGCTCAGCGAGTCAGAAAACCACTCACCGCCTAGTTTGGCTATGAGCGTGCTCTTCCCAACGCCCTGCGGACCATTCAGAACCAGCATGGAATCAAACTTACAGCCTGGATTCATAACACGGGCTATGGCTGCACAGAGAGTCTTTCGGGTTATAGATCTCACATAGGGATTGTCAGAAGCCCCGAGATAATCGATCAGTAAAGTATCAACGCGAGGAATTTCATCCCACTCAGGTAATGAATCAATGAACTCTCGGATCGGATGATAGGAACGGTCGTCAGTCACCTTTGCCACTGCGATGTCATAGTTGCGGGCAGAGAAAGTACCATAGTGGGTATCGATGTAACTGACAAGCTGCGCATCATCTGCATCCCTCCAAAACCTTGAGGGGTGTGTCCAGGGAACGTCGCCTTTAATTTCAAGATTGTCGGATAACTGATTGAACACAATACCTTTTAGGTTCAGATCATTTTCGATTATGATCGTAAGGTTTCTTAGGGTGTTTTTTACAGCACCTGTCTTTTCAAGCTCAAGCTGCTTTTGCCAATCCTCATCTTCAAACTCACTTTCAGCCAGCGCCCTACGCTCCTCTGCGAATTGCTCCTTTACACGTTCATCTTTTATTGCTAAATCGGACATTGCTTTGTAGGATGGATGTTTGCTTGGCGGTGTATCTTCAGCAACCTTATCATCTACATCACGGAATCTATGGACACGAACAAGGTCAAAAGCATTAAGGAGCTTCCCACAGGCAGGATCAGTGGCATGGTGGCTGTATGCGAATTTCCCGTCATAGATAACTAGTCCGGCTGAAGAGTCTGCAGGGGTATAATCATAGCGGCCATTCATTGCACTTGGTTCATATATTTCCTTCAGGAAAGTATCGATAGCTTCTTCAATGGTATAAGCTCTGCAAAATGCTCCGACTACGCCTTCCTTGGAAAGTGGATCTGCCTGTTGAGTTATTTTTCGCTGGACCACCTCCGACTGCCGAGATGATACCGGCCACGTAGAGGTATCACGCCAATCAGCGTATTTGGAAAGATACAAATCAGGATCAAGCAAATCTCCATCTTTTTCTTTGAATACAAACTCTCCATCGGAGGGTGTAGATGGCCAATACATCAGCCTTGATGGTTCATAGGTGGTGTCGTCGAACAGATCGATTCCTATTTCCTTTGCCACCATGCGCCCCAGTGCCGGATATTCATCTTCACTGACTTCACGAGCTAGAGGAATAAGCAGCCTGAGCCTGGGAGCATTAGGTGTATTTTTATGAGTTGAATAGATGCAGCATTTAAAATCATGTAGTGATTCAATCTGATCCCAGATTCCTGGCTTTGCATAGTCCATATCGAGAGTCAGGAGAGAACGACTTAAGACAAATCCGTTTCGACGCTTGCCTTCACGAAGAGCACCTCCAACAAAACCGCCTACATCTTTTATGGAGTCTTGTTTGGCCCGACTCAACTTACGAAACTCGGATACCGTTTCTGTAGTCCGTATGGTTGTCATAACTCGGGCGATAAAATCTTCCCAAGTTATGTCTTTGTTCTTCCACTTTTTATCCATACGGCTGTTGCCAACCGCTATTTTCATATCTTCTGCACCTCCTTACAGTTTTCGGTGAAGTATCTGATGGTCATATGATGCTTCGTTGCTTTATCGATTTCTGTCCGCATCCCGCTTGAAATATGACTTCCAAACACCCATAGCTCATTACACTTTCTAAGCCAGACCATGCCGAAGAATAATCCCAATTTCCTTTCATCCGGATCATGATCGTCCATTACCTGCGGGTATAGCAGATGAGGAGCGAAGGGTATCGCTCCTTTATCCACCGCAAATCTTAAGTACTTTCTGGCGTTCTCAAGATTGGTTTTTATATCTCCAGCAAATGGTGAGCATATGAACACGCAAGGTCTATGGCTTTTCGCTTTTTCTTCTCGTTCTACATTACCCAGAGCTTCAGCGGCTGTTGGATCTGGGTAGCCTTCTACATTGTACTTGTCCATAGCTACACGACCTCGAAATCCGATTCTTGCTCAATCAGCGGGAGTATGCCATGTGATTTCAACAGTTCGTAGATAAACAGACGTCCCTTTTGAGTCCAGTAAGTATGGACCTTTGAGTGCATGCTGCCGTCGCCGCCTGGGTAGCTATGAGTCTTGGTTGCGGTATATCCATGCTGAGCATGTTTCTGATAAAGAAGCCAGATATTACCCTGACGGAATTGCACACCCAGATCATGAAGATATTCGTTCAGCCAGCGACCTGATCTCCCATAGTCCTTAGCAATTGTTGTGATGGCCACTGCATCCTTGCAATTTAGAACCACATCGTAATAGCTCGCTTTGGGCTGCATTTCAGCAATCTGCTGTTCCTGAATGCTGATGGTTGCAACAAGCGCAGCATTTCTTGTCCGCTCTGCTTTAAGTTCCTGTAAAGCTCTGATCCAAAGGTCTGGGTTGGCAAGCAGCTCATCAGCTGCATAGAGTCCATGTTTTCGGATAGACGGCAGCACTTCATGGGTTACCCAGCGCTTGAACTTCTTTGCTTCTGGTTTTCGGGAAACCAAGATTATGTTATACAGACCACTTTCATTGATAATGGATACTTCTTGCCTTCCTCCAAGGGTGTCGATAATGTCGACTCCCTTTTCATCGTTATCCAGGCGTGCCATAACATCACGACTGTTCCCGATTTCAAGCACTGAACACACATCTTTCAAAACCCACCAAGGATCTCCATTCCTCAAAACTGTTCTTACCGTACTTCCCTCGTAGTTAAAAATTTTTAAATCGTTCATAGTGAACCTCCTGCTATAGTTGTAAGGCGACATAGACTGCCCTCAGCTATATGCAAAAAAAAGAGAGGGCTTCGAACCCCCTCAAATTAATCTTTTTTATAAAAATCACATTCATAGCCATCAGCGCGGAGCAAAAGCCCCTTTGACCAAGGTGGTGTTTCTCCCATAATGGAGCAGACACCTTGAACTGAAGTTTCGACTGGTGCCTCAATTACCGCTTCGTCGTGGACATGCATCACAATCTTATGTCCTGCCTGGTCCAAACGCCGCATGGCATAACAGAGAATATCTCTGGCAATTGCCTGCACGATGTTTTCCACGAATTTGGGACCATAGCTATCGATGCGCTCCCATTTCTTCGTAGAACCCACACCTTCATAATTCACCGACTCGCTGCCAAAACTGTTAACTCCCATTCGAGGTTTCACATAAGTAAGCTGCCTGCCAGACGGAAGTCGAATAAGCAGCATTCCACTGCAGTATTCAAACTGGATGCTGTGTGTTTCAGTCCTAGTTTTCTCTTTGACCGCTGTCTTCACTGCATTATCAACATCCCACCAAAGCCTGACAATGTTGGGATTAGCGTTTCGCCATGCAGATACAAGTGGCTTTAATTCTTCCTCGGAAAGGCCCATATCGAGTGCTCCCATCGCCTTCAGCGCACCTGCAGATCCACCGTATCCCAGAGCCAATTCCGCAATTTTACCTTTCTGCCGCAGTGGACTTCCTTTTGTAATTTCTTCAATAGGAACTCGGAACATCTGCGCTGCTGAGGCTTCATAAATCTTGCCATGTGTAGCAAACACATCATTTCTCCATGATTCGCCCGCCAACCAGGCAATAACCCTTGCTTCAATGGCACTAAAATCTGCAACGATGAATTTGCATCCTTCCTTAGGTACAAAGGCAGTCCGGATAAGCTCAGACAAGACGACAGGGATTGAATCGTAAAGTACCTCCATGGCATCAAACTGTCCTGCTCGGACAAGGCTGCGTGCCTGCTCCAGATCCGGAAGGTGATTCTGCGGGAGATTTTGGACCTGTATTAAACGCCCAGCGAATCTCCCTGTTCTATTGGCACCATAAAACTGCAAAAGCCCGCGTGCTCGACCATCAGAACAGACAGCATTTTTCATCGCTGTGTATTTCTTTACGCTGGACTTGGCGAGTGCCTGTCTTAGCTCCAGAACTCGGCTTAATCTTTCCGGTGCGGTCTGTAATAGCTCTTTCACCGCTGCTTTATCCAAGCTTTCAGTTTCCAGACCGTTTTCTGCAAGCCATGCTTTCATCTGAGCGACTGAGTTTGGATTATCCAGATCCGTCAGTTCTCGCATTGTCCATGTGAGCTGTGCTCTTGATTTCTCATCACATTTTATGGCCTGTTCTACAAGTTCCATGTCCAACTGGATACCGCGGTCATTGATCTGCTGGTCCAAGATATAATTCTGCCACTCGTCCTCCGGCATGAGGAACTTCTCAAGTCGCGACTGTATCGCCATCTCGGCTTCGACGTCGCGGATATTATAGGCTTTGAACCTCTCCCATTTATCTGCTGCATGTTCCGGCAGGTTTCTCAAGCGACCACTATTTGCCTGAGTGGGTTTGCATGGAACTGAAAAGTACCGGATTAAGTCTTTTCCTTCGGTCAATTTCTGATTGTCGGCTCCTGTGACCAACGCTGCACCTTCCAGAGATAAAGGTAAGCCGAGGTAAGCAGACCATGCCATAGTGCAACGCCAAGAATCAGGCTTCAGCCATCTGTCAAAATATCGGGACAAGCAGACCCTCTCAAACTGAGCATTGAATGCCCACTTTGTAACGCTCTCATCGAAGATCGCGTTTCTTATGCTTGCCGGTAGCATTTCACCACTTGCAAGATCGATCACCTGAACTGGTCCGCTATCGGTACTATAACTAAAAAGCAGAATCTCAAAATCAGGAGCTTCTGTATAGCGATAGACCCCGCTTTTAGCGAGGTCCACACTACTATATGTTTCTATATCTATATTGAGCTTAATCATGATAAGAAATCATCATCTACATCTGTGCTAAAATCGTCAGCGGCATTTGTTCTGCCACCCAGCGGTTCACCATCACGGATTTTCTGGATATTACCGAGGCCACAGGCTATCCCTTTATTGCCATTGGAGTTGAAGGCATAGAAGTTGATGCTCACCCTCGCATAGATGCCGGAGTAAACCTCAGAGCGATCAAGAATAGGATTGACATTTTTATCAACGACCTGCGGTGCAGTATTACTATTAGCGTTGATGAAGTAGCTGTCGGCATAAGCTTCATCATCAGGACGATCGATGTCTCCATCCCTAAGGGGAATCTTGATTGCAGCCTTGTTCGGAACCTTGCCTCCGAATTTGCCTTTGCCCTCTTCAATGGCTGCATCGATTGCTCCATTGATTGCGGAGAGCGTCTTCACATCGCTTTTGGGGATGATCAGGCTTACGCTGAATTTTTCAGCTCCACCGTTGATAGATTTGGGTTCCCATACATTGGCGTAGGACAAGCGTACGATACCGGTGATTACTTTTGTAGGGTTCTTTCCAGGATTGGAATTTGTTCTGTTTACTGTATTTGACATAATATTAAACCTCCATAAAATCATTTTTTGCTGTTGATGTATTTATTTCCGGACGCTTATCCGATACAGGAACTAGCGTCGGTTTCCCCGTTGGCTTGATGACCAGGCTTCCAAGGATTTCATTGAATTTGGGTTTGCCCATCAGCTTTTCCATTTCGGTAATGGTGATGAGACTCTGCTTGTAGATATCGCGATATCCGGCTTCTTTCGCCGTCTCAGCGACAGCTTCATCGTCAGTGTACTTGCGGTTGGATCGGCCTTCGACCACCTTGTATCCCGGCCAGTGTTTGCCATGATTCACAGCCGTATCTGTGGCATAGGCCATAATTTCATTAGCCCAGTTGGTCAGATCGCCGATTGATGAAAGTATCTCTGCGATTTCTTCATCAGAAAGCAAAGGCGGCAAGGCAAATTCGAACGCAGCAAGTTTCATTTTGGATTCTGCTCTGGCTCGACATTTCACTGCTGCCCTACAGAATTGACACCACTCGCCAGGGCAATACTGACCATCCCCTGCAAAAGCCAGCTCTGCTATAGGCTTGAGAATTTCCTCCGCCCACTGATACAGGCTTTCCTTAAAAACCGTGAACGTACTGACATTTTCCCGGCGGGGTTGGTAAATAGTCATGGCAACTGTGTTGATGTCGTATATGCCATCGAAAAGTTCTAGTGCACCTAATGCATAGAGCTTCATCTGAGGATTGTCCTCTGCGTTCACAAGAACGCCCTGTCCATACTTGAAGTCAATAATATGAAGTGTTCCATCGGCTATAATCAAACTGTCGCCAGTGCCAAACCCGTCAGGCACATACTTGGTGAAGTCCAACCTCTGCTCAATCAACACCAGCGGGTCATTGCAGGACTGCTTTGCCTGTTCGATGATTTCAAGGATAAACTCCACATAACCGTCGGTGTAGGAATCCATCTCATCGGAATCGAATGGGGAAACCGGCTTCTTAGATCTCATTTTTAATGCTTTACGAAGCTTGTGTTCACTGAGCTCGTGTGCTGCTGTTCCTTCAGCTGCTGCAGACCCGCTTTTGTCATCAAACTCAAGCTCCAGCCTTGCCGATGGAGTACAATTCATCCACCGATGCGCCCCGGATGCTGAGAGTATAGCGTGCTTACTCATTTCAGCCCCTCCGCATCCGCAAGAAGTGCAGCATACTTTGCCGGATCAATTTCACTAAGCTTCGATGCGCCATACTTCAAAAGGAGTGCTCGTACTTCAGCCGTGAAGCCTTCATGGCTCTTTCCAGCCAGAACCGCTCGTACTTCTTCAAGCGTTACTTTCTTCACTTCAGGTTCTTTTTCTGGCTCAGGCATCTCTGACTGCTGAGTTTCTGCTGGCTCGTTTTCCATTATTGCTTCAGCTACTGCTTGAACGCTGTCAGCTAATGAACGCAGATCCGACACCACATCAAGAAGCAGCTTAATTTTGCTCATTCTCCGCACCTCCTTCCCTGATCTCTTTGATCTCCACCGTATTTACTGAATCTCCAGGCGTGATCACAATAAGACTTACCTTTTCGCCGAACAGCAGATTGAGCAGTTTACTGCGGATCGTCTGTCTGCTGCTTTGCAAAACTGGACTTCGTATACCTCCGGGTTTTGCCACATTGATCGTTACCTTGTGCTTAAGGCTCATTTTCTGTCTCCTTTCCGGAGGGACAATTTCCTGCCCCTCATCGATATGCGAAAAAGAGGGTTCTTTCGAACCCCCCTATTTAGAAGAAATATTTCTTAAGTTTTTCTTGAATCTTTTTAAGGCGATTACGGATGGCCGCTTCTGTCACACCTTCTTCTGCAGCGATATCTGTGTTTGTACGTTTATCCAGATATACCTTTTTAAAAAGCTCTTTCTGCTGAGGTAATAAGCACTCCATAGCTGCGGCCAGCTTGTCCAGATAGGTTTGATGTTCTTGTTCCTCTTCATTGGTTATGAATAACGCCTCTGGATTTACGCTATCATCAGCGAGATATTTGTTACGGTCATCAGCTGCATCGTTCTCACCATCGTAATAAGCATCCAGATGAGCGGGGACACGGTAGTCGTAACGACGCTGCTCGTCCACCTCCGTGTCGTCCATAGTATGCAACAGCTCAATGTCAGTTTCTGTAACACCATTTTCTCCAGGTGTAATCACGATCTTTGTGCCCTCGGCAGTGTAGTAGATGTAGTTAGTGCGGTTCTTTTGGCTGGTCTTAAAATTTCTCAACATAATTTGACTCCTTTGGTTTTCAAAATTTGGCTTTGAAATCCGCAGGAGCCGAATCGATCCGTAGAACGAAAAAGACGGCCAGGATAGTCCTCTGATATGAGAACTAATCCTGGCCGTCGTGCAGCTCTGCGGATTTTATATTCAGTTGATTAATGCCTTATGCTGCGCAGACACCGCTTTCTACATGGAAAGCAGAATCATTTAATCGTGTGACTATTGTCACAACACCTTCACGTTCAATCCTCAACGTTCCTCCAACAGGAATTTGAGTACTGGTTTTGCATCGTTTATATGCAACCTCAACAAGACCTGTGGTTGCGTCACCCTTACAAGCAATACGACCATTACAATCGCGAATCTCTTCCATGGGTTGTCCTCCTTTTGCATCGAGTATGGCTTGTCTGACCATCTATTTAAATTTTACTGATTCGGACACTGTAAGTCCTCGGCCACAACTCCGCTGACACTCCGCTGTGACTCAGCAATTTCCATTTCTTTTTTCCGCGAAAACTTAAACTCAGCGATTGCGAAGTCAGAGTCAGCATATTTAGATTTTTGATTGAAATTCGCTTAGTAATTTGCTAAAATAGTAAAGACACGGGTTAATTGAACCTTAATAGAAAGGCGAGATGCCACTTTGTAAAGTGAAAAGCAACCTTTGTAATTGACAAGTGAATATTTGTAAACGAAACGCAGTTTTTGTATCTGAAAAGCCACTTTTGAAAACGAAAAGCCACTTTTGTAACCCAAATGCAGTTTGATTTTTTCGTTTATCTGGCGTATCATGAGAAAAATGGGCATGCCAAATAGAGATCGACTCCCTCTCGATGTTTTTGTAATCGGAGAATCCACCCCTGTTTTTATGGCTGAGCATGGATGGTTGGCGGCACAGTTTTGTAGTTCTACCTTTTGAGAAGAGTTGGTTTTAGCTAGTAAAGACACGTCTTTTAATACCATCCAGTAGTGCTTGGAGGCGATAAAATGGCATTTAGTTATAACAAACTTTGGAAACTTTTAATTGATAAAAAGATGATGAAAAAAGATTTAATGGCAAAGACGAATTTGACATCGACAACGATGGCAAAAATGAGCAAAGACTTGCCGGTAAGCATGGATGTGTTAGCCAGAATCTGTAAGGCACTTGATGTCAATATTGGCGATATTGTTGACTACGTCAACGACGATAATCCAACTATCTAAATTCATTGAAGGGGGGCGCAATCTATGAAAAAGCTGTGCTTTGGCACTTATGCAACAATTTTGAAGCTTTGCAAGGCAAAAAGCGTTACACAAAAGTGGTTGTGTGGTACCGTACTGCTTTCTGTTGCGCCTAGCTATGACGTTCGTACCGATGACGGCACTACTTCAGATTTGATACTTGGCAAAAAAAATCTATCGCCCAATGTGACTGATTTTGCTCCGACAGCAGATGCTCATACTACTTCAAATTACTTTAAGCAGAACATCCTTCCCTTGTTAGATGGCAACAAAAAGAGCCTCATCGTTCTTGCATTGAAGGATATTATTGCTTCTGACAATTCAATCGAGCCCGACACAATTGTCGAAAAAGTGAATGGCATGACAAAGGAAACTATTGCAAGACGTGATGCTTTTGTTTTAGATGACTTTCTCGCAGGGATTTTTCTCTATACGGTAGTCAATGTTGAAAACCGAAATTGCGAAGAAAGTGTAAAAGAGATAACCGACGAATACATACAATTCTTTGACGCACAAAAAACGAGCATAAGCTTCCTTATGGCATACAGTAAATTCTCTATAGAAACCGCCGATGAAATTGCAATTGACGCTCGCTGTTTGGTGTTACTAACAGAAACGGGCGGCAAATGTCAAAAATGCGGTAGACTTTTGGGCATAAAAAAAGAAGGCAACGACGTTAACTACGCCAAGGTCGTTCACCTTTCCGAAACCGATGACGTTGTACTATGTGTTGACTGTGAACGCGAAATACAAAGTGCCTCCGAGGAAGATAAATTGGCTTTGCTTTCAGATAAGCATGCCCTGGAAATTCTTACGGTGGCAAGAGATGCAACCTCACGCTATACGATAGAAAAGCAAATTGAACAAGTGCTTCGTGAAGTCGATTTAATGGATGTTACAGACGATACACAACTTAAAATCGAACCTGTTAAGGTTAAGAATAAAATCACTGAAAAGCGCTTGAGAGAGCGAGTGCTTTTTGACGTTAGACAGTTGTATGAAGGCGTTAATAATGCCTTGGATCGGCTGGCGGGGGAAAATAAATTGAACGTTGATAAGTTTGCTAAGAATGTTAAGAGGATGTATGAAGACGCTAGCGAATCGCTTACATCCCAAAGTGATATTTATAACTTGCTAGTTGAGACTTTGTTTGAAAAGACTGGCCGCAAATATAGAGAAGCCTGTGAGATCATAATCTCCTACTTCGTGCAAAGGTGTGAGGTGTTCGATGAGATTGCCAAATAAAGTTACATCCTATGCAAACAGCATCATTGCTAGTTTCCCAGAAATCTTAGAGTTATTGATGCAGCGGAATATGACCCCTAAAGAGTTGTTTGAACTTACCGCATCAGGAAAAAAGGACATGGGAGATTTTCTAAACGCTTTAGACTGCCTATTTGCATTAGGAAAAATCGAACTAATCGAGGAAGGGAGGATGCTACGCTATGTTGACTCAAATAAAATGCAATAAATTTGCACTGAAACATCAAACCATCAACTTTAAGTCAGGCCTTAACACAGTTTTAGGCAGTGCAGGTGGCAGCAATGCTATTGGCAAATCAACATTTCTATGGATTATTGATTATGCATTCGGTGGCGAAAGCTACTACTCCCTGTCAAATGATATTAAAAAGGAAATAGGTCCCCATACCATCTATTTCACTTTCCAATTTCAAGGACAACCGCATTATTTCTACCGAAGTACCGATGATCCTAAAAATGTATATCGCTGTGATAAGGATTACCATTTTATTACGAAATTGACACTGGACGAATTTCGAAGCTTTCTCTTCCAGGAATACAAAGTTGAACTTCCTGCACTCACATTTTCGGAAATCACAGAGCGGTATTTCCGTATCTATGGACGTGAAAATACACTGGAAAAGTATCCTCTACTAATAAAGCCTCGCGAACAGGATGAAAAGGCCGTCGATTTTCTGATGAAACTGTTTGGTCACTATAAAATTCTCGCTGCCATTAAGAGCATGGAGGAAGAACTTGGCATCAAATATTCGCAGCTCAAATCGCGCCAGCGTCAGAAGGTAGACACTGAGAGAATCGAAACGAATCGAAAGTCTATAGATTCACTGAAGAAAAGACTCCAAACCTTAATGAAAAACAATGAAGAAGCCCAGTTAGCAATGTTTGGGTTTGACACACAGACATTTGAACGAATAACAGCTGCTCAAAAAGATTTGAACAGTTTCATCCGCAAGCGCAATCGTCTCCAATCGCAGCTTAATGCTATTAAGGGCAATATCGCTGAAAGCAACCCAGAGACCGCCAGTGAATTTGATTCTTTGGTACATTTCTTCCCGAATGCTGATCTAAAAGCGTTCAAGGAGATTGAATATTTTCACAAAAAAATCAGAGAAATCCTGGGTGAAGAGATGGATCAGGAAATCGAACGTTTACAACCACTCATCGACCAATGCGACAAGGAAATTAAACGGCTTTATCAAAAAATCGAAGAGTCTGGTCTGGCAAAAGAGATGACAGAGCGAGTGCTCTCCCAGTGTGTCAACGTGTCTAAAAGCATTGATAGGCTTGAAGAAGAAACAGCTGAGTTGATTCACCAAAAAGAATTGCAGGAAGCCCGCTTAGACGCAGAGCAAAAACTGGAAAAACTGATACAACAACAAACCGAAAAACTGGAAGAGATACAAAATAAAATCAATCTGCGTATTGAAATAATAAACGGCGTAGTGACCGAACAACAGGAAACATCGCCCCTACTGCAAATCACTCCCCAAAAGGAAATTATCTTTGAAACGCCAGGTAACACCAGTGAAGGTACTGCGTTCAAGGGCCTTGTGGTATACGATTTGAGCATACTTGAATTATGTCCAATTCCTGCGCTCATTCACGATTCCAATATTCTCAAACGTATTGAGGATACTCATTTAGAGCATATCCTGGAACGTTATCAGGGCAGTGGACGACAGATTTTTATTGCATTTGATAAAGCTGATTCAACTACTGAGAAGGCACATAAAATTTTAGAAAATACATCAATTTTGCACTTGTCGGACGGAAATAAACTATTTGGTCGTTCGTGGAGCAAGTTCGAATCGAACGAGTAAATATAGGAGGATCTAATTTATGGCTGCAATTACTGATTTATTACGGCAAATCCCCGATACATCCTTGCGTAGTCGCTTGGAACAGGAATTTGCTCGCATATCTAAAAATAAAAAATTTGGGCTTGTATTCGAGGAACATATACCTGAATGCACTCCGCTTTACGATGTTGCTGTCAAACGCGGTTCGACCATTGCCTGCAAAACGGGACACATCAATGACGTTTATTCAGTGATAAAGCTGAACAACGAAACAGCCCTTTGTCGTCACAAGGCGACGGGTGACATTGTAACCATCCCGCTTACGGAGCTTGTTTCGGTTGCTCAGTTTGGTGAACCTATTTTTCCCATGCTCCAGCCGATTGATTCTATAGAGAATTCGCCTGATAGTAGTTTATGGCATACTCTCATTGAAGCAGACAACTACCACGCGCTGCAGCTTCTTGAGTATCTTTACCCAAAACAAATGGATTGTATTTATATTGATCCACCATATAACACTGGCGCCAAGGACTGGAAATACAATAACGATTATGTAGATTCTTCTGATAATTGGCGCCACAGTAAGTGGCTTTCCATGATGCAAAAAAGGTTAAAGCTTGCTCGTCGTTTACTTAATCCTGATACAGGTGTGCTAATAGTCACCATAGACGAACACGAAGTGCATCACCTAAGAGTATTATTAGAACAGTTACTTCCTGAATTTTATATACAAATGGTGACTACTGTAATAAACCCAAAAGGAGTAACTCAGGGTCGTTTTTCGCGGGTAGAGGAGTATATTGTTTATTGCTTTGCTCCTAACGCATTTATTGATGCCAGTGACGATAATCTTCTGAATCCGCCTGTTTCAAACAGAAAACCACGTTGGAAAGGGCTCTTACGTTCTGGAACAAATGCACGACGTGAAGATAGAAAAAATATGTTCTATCCTGTTTTAATAGATACTAACCTTGGTAAAGTTGTTGGTACTGGTGAAAGTTTACCTTTTAATGAATATCCAAATTTTGATTTGAAAATTGAGGGCTATGATGTCGCGTGGCCTATAAGAACAGATGGCTCTTTAGGAAATTGGGGGGTTGGATATGAAACTTTACGAACATTAATTAATAAAGGATATGTTTCTCTTGGAAAGTATGACTCAAGCCGTAAAACATGGGGGATTTCATATATTAGCCTACCAAACCAAAAAATGATAGATGATGGACATATTAGAATTGTAGATAAGGATCCTAAAACTGGGGTTGTATCTATTGAATATAATGATAGCAACAATAGGGCAATTAAAACTATATGGCATAGGAGTTTGCATGACGCAGGAGCTTATGGATCTAATTTGGTTTCGAGTATTATTGGTCAGTCAAGAGCGTTTTCTTTTCCTAAATCACTTTACTCTACTAAAGATGCAATTATGGCAGTGGTTCGAAATAATAAAAATGCTCTCATTGCCGATTTCTTTGCCGGAAGTGGTACAACTCTCCACGCCGTGAATCTGTTGAATGCCGAGGATTGCGGTAACAGACGGTGCATACTAGTTACCAATAACGAGGTCTCAGTTGACGAGGCCCGGGACCTACAGAGGAACGGCTATCAACCTGGCGACCCTGAATGGGAAGAGCACGGAATTTGCCGTGCAGTAACTTGGCCGAGGACACAATACAGTATAATGGGCAAGCGTAATGATGGCTCTCCGCTCACTGGAGAATACTTTACTAATCAAACCGTCACAAAAGAAGAAAGCCGCTCGTTCTATCATCTTGGCTTCGTTGATAACCCTGCAGAGTTAACACACAATGCAAAAAAACAAATAGTTGCTGTACTTCGTGGCAAGGATGGCAAGACTCAACTACCTCAAACATTAGTCAAGTCTGACAGTAAGTTTATTGTTTCGGAGAAACACTCAACATCCATTTTGTTTAATTTAGATTCCGCTGATGAGTGGCTGAACGCACTGGAAGATCAAGACCACATCACAGACTTTTATATAGTGGTAACGGAAACAGCTGCATTCAATGCAATTAAAGCACGTGTTTCTGAATTACTTGGAACCATTACCGTTAAATCACAAATTAAACGTCCTATGAGCGAAGGCTTACCTGCCAACGTCGAATACTTTAAGTTAGGCTTTTTGGATAAAAACAGCGTGTCACTTGGTCGACAGTTTCGTGAAATACTACCATTACTGTGGCTAAAATCCGGGGCGCTTGGCCGGAGGCCAGAGATAAACACTGACGATGAACCGGAGATGCTGATACTTCCTGAAAACGGCTTTGCCATTCTAGTTGATGAAACGAAGTACGCTGAATTTGCTGAAAAGCTTTCGGAAGCAGTTAATATCAGAGTGGTCTATTTTGTATCTAACTCTGAAGCGGCTTTCCGTGAAATGACTGCTGGAGTAAAAGCAAATAACACATACCAACTATATCGCGATTATATCGATAACTTTGTGTTGGGAAGCAGGAGGGATTCATAAATGAGAGATATACTATTTCCGTTTCAAGAAACGGCTCTTGCCGAACTGCATGAGAAAATAACCAAGGCACACTTAATGTGGAGTGAACGCGATCCACAGGTAATTTCGTTTTCCTCGCCTACGGGTTCGGGGAAAACAATCATTATGACCACTCTTTTCGAGGAAATTCTGTATGGAAGTGCAGACAGCATCGGAGAACCGGATTCAGTGTTTATTTGGCTTTCCGATTCTCCGGAACTCAATGAGCAGACACGGCTGAAAATCGAAAGCAAGTCTGATAAAATCCGTGTGCGCGATTTGGTGACCATTGATTCAACCTTTAATGCTGAGTACTTCGAGAGTGGCTGCATTTATTTTTTAAACACTCAAAAACTCGGTTCTGATAAGTTGCTGACAGGAATGTCTGATACAAGGCAATTTCCTATATGGGAAACTCTAACGAACACTGCCAAACGCAATCCAAAGCAATTTTATGTGGTGATTGACGAGGCACACAGAGGCACTTTCACGTCCGTTCAAGCTGAGAACAAGGCACAGTCCATCATGCAGAAATTCATCAAAGGCAGTAAAAGCGATGGCCTTTGCGTCATGCCTCTGGTTATCGGTATAACCGCGACACCTCATAGATTTGATAACTTGATTGCTGGAACGGTATCTACTGTTCAAAAAGTTATCGTTCCACCTGAACATGTGCGTGAGTCTGGGCTTCTGAAAGACAGAATCATCATTCATTACCCAGATATTCAATTGGGTGCCGATATGACCATGTTCAAAGGCGCAGTGGAAAATTGGCGCAAAAAATGCGCTCACTGGGAATCCTACTGTGATCACGAAAATGAGAAAATGGTAAATCCCATTCTGGTTGTTCAGGTTGAGGACGGTAGTGAGCGCGAAGCAACACATACTGATTTGGGTGCTTGCATTGATTTGCTGGAGGAAACACTGGGACGCAAGTTACAGCCCGGGGAAGCAGTACATACATTCAATGACCGCGGTACACTTAAAGTGCGTGACGTTGAACTTCAGCAAATAGACGCTTCTCGAATTGAGGACGATAATAATGTCATGATCGTGTTTTTCAAAATGAACCTTTCCACGGGCTGGGACTGCCCACGTGCTGAAACCATGATGTCATTCCGTAGTGCGCATGACTATACTTATATTGCTCAGCTCCTGGGACGTATGATTCGAACTCCTTTGGCTAGAAGAATTTCCTCTGACGCCGAGCTTAACAGTGTTAGTCTTTTTCTTCCGTATTTTGATGCAGAAACAGTGAAAAATGTTGTTAATGCTCTGCGTGACAGTGACGCGGCCATGCCTACTGAAACTGGAACAAGTAAAGAACTTGTTACACTTGGGTGCAATCTTGCCTATTCTGATGTGTTTGAGGCAATGGATAACCTCATCACCTATCGGATAGATTCATCCCGCAAGCAGGCACCACTCAAGTTGTTAATACAACTTTCTCGCGCGCTGACGATGGATGGAATTGAATTAGGAGCGCAAAAGTCGGTCAAAAGTACCGTTTTGTCAAAAATGGATGAGGAAATTGCGCGGATAAAAGAATCAGGAGACTTTGAAAGACGAGCGGCCGCAATCACTGGATTTGCTCTTGGCACACTGACATTTGACTACGGAGACAATGCCTATTCCTTTGATGAGACATCACAGACTATGACTGTATCAGAGTTTGATATTTCTCGATATTTTGAGCAAGCCGGAAAGCTATTGGGAGAAGGCTTGCATAAGGAGTATTGGATTCGGAATAGTACTCGTGACCATATTGATGTAAAAATTGAAGTCATCGTTCTCATGAGTGATACGGACTCTATTGAGAGGATAAACTCCTATGCAGAGAAAGAGTTCATTACGCTCTACGAGAACAACAAGCGATCCATTTCGAGACTGAACGAGGCACGAAAGAATGTCTATGAAAGATTAATAAATGCTTCAGCGCAACCGATATCTGTACCGTGGGTATTGCCACGTTCAATCGATTTTTCTGTGCCGGATGATAGCGTGAAGTTTGAACAGCACCTCTATTGTTCTGAGGACGGAATATTCCAAACATCACTGAACTCGTGGGAAAGCGGAGTCATTGTAGAAGAACTTAAAAACGGTGCTGTCTGCTGGTTACGCAATCTCGACCGTAAAAAGTGGTCTCTTGAAATACCTTATGAAATCAGCGGTGTAACCACTTCTATGTTCCCAGATTTAGTGATTGTCCGCGCCGATGCACAGGGTTACATTTTCGATATTCTGGAACCGCATGACCCCAGTCGCAAGGACAATTATCCCAAGGCAGTAGGATTGGCTAAATTTGCAGAGAAGCACTGGGATAAATTTGGTAGGATTCAGCTCATTCGTCTAAAAAAAGGTGTAGATGGTCGCGAACATTTCTATCGATTAGACATGGAAAAAACGACAGTTAGGAATAAGGTTCGTGGCATAATATCAAACGAGGAGCTTGATAGAATTTTCGATACTGATGCTGTGCGTGAAGACTAAACTATACATCTACTCTGTCTCCTCAACCCCAATAAAAATAAGCGTTATCTAAGCTGTCAACTCAACCCTATCACCATCAGGGCCGTTGATATGTTACCACGAATAATAAAAATAAGGGTTTCCTTGCATTGTAACCTCCGGCAGCATAGCCGCGAGAATAGTTCAATGCTCGGAAACCCTTTATTTGCAGGCACTTTCTGCCCTTCTATTTTTCAACCCTTGACATCAATACTACCGTCTCAACGTGCCCTGTCTGCGGAAAAATATCCACAGGCTGCACAGCCTCGATTTCGTAGTGTCCCCCGGCGATAATTCGCTTTAAATCCCGCACCAGGGTGGCAGGATCGCAGGATACATAAACGATCCGCGCCGTTGCGGCTTCCAATACTGCATCGATCACCGCCGGCTCGCAGCCTTTGCTGGGCGGATCCATCACCACCACATCCGGCAAATTGGCCGTCTCACGACGTTTCTGCTCCAGGATTGCTGCTTCGGCGGCGAGTGCCTCGGGTTCCATTTCAGCCTTCGCTTCAGCCGCTTCGACCGCCTGGGCTGCCTGGGCCATTTTCTGCCAGCGATCGGCGACTTTTTCGGCCAAAGGCGCTGCCTCTGTTTTCGCTTCCGTAACTGTGGGATGGATGATCTCCGGAAGCAGTTCCTCCGCCAAGCCGGTCACAAACTTCACATTGCTTAGCTTGTTGAGCCGGGCGTTGGTCTGTCCATCTTTTACAGCCGCCGACACAGATTCAATGCCCAGGACGGATTTTGCTTTGGCTGCCAAATACAAGGTAATGGAGCCGGTGCCGCAGTACAGGTCCCAGACTCGTTCCTTGCCGGTAAGCGACGCCATCTTCAAGACCTGGTCAAAGAGGACCTTGGCCTGGGCTGTGTTCACCTGAAAGAAAGATTCCGGTGAAATGCCATAACGGATTTTTCCCAAATGCTCCACCAAAATCAGATTGCCCCAGAGGGTTTCCGGCTTGCCTTCCAGCACCGGACCTTCTTTGAGGTCCGCGGTCAGCCAGCCAATGCCCTGCAGCAGCTGCTTGGGCACCGGCGCCATGGGCGGCAGTGTCTTGGGATCCTTGGGAACGAATGTTTTTAGGAAATCCGGCAGCCACACCGGTTTGTCAACCGCGCCAATCAAGACCAGGATCAGCTGGCCCGTGGTTTTGCTTTCCCGGATCATTAAGTGATGTAAGCCTTGAGCGCCAATCTCTGCTCCGGCGCCTTCCAGCCAATACGCAATGGCTTGGATCAGACCATTGGCCTGGTCCGAAAAAAGGCCCGGACACCCTGTTCCCGCAACCAGCCTGCTTTTTCTCTGATAAAATCCGATCTTGACCTTCTCTCCCTGCTTTTGCACGGCAAAGATTCCTTTGTTGCGATAACCCCAAGGCTCATGGGCGCCCAAGACCGGCTGGATCTCCACCTTTGCGCTTTCCTCCCGACCCAGCCCCCGGAAGGCCCGCTCCACGATGTCCTTTTTGATCTGCAGCTGATGTTCATAGGAAGCGTGCTGCAGTTGGCAGCCGCCGCATAGCCCATAATAAGGGCACCGCGGCTGGACCCTATGCTCGGATTCCGTCAGCAGCTGTTTTAATTCACCAAAAACCACCTTGCTTTGACTGCCTTTTTTAGGCTGTCTTTGCCCTCTGTAGGGCGTCTTTTTTTCGTGCGCCTCTTCGATTTCAAAGAGCACGGTTTCTCCCTGCAGAGTACCGGGTATAAAACAAACCTGCGCCTCCCCCCGGACCACGCCGGCCCCCTGGTGGCTGTATCCGCTGATGGTTCCTTTTTGCTCGATCATTCTGCTGCCTCCTATAACGATTTCGGTGTTTTATTTCGTAGACGTGTCTTCCCCACGTCTACACTTTTTTATGAATTTCTCAAAGAAAACCCTTCACATAAGGAAATATTGTGATAAAATAAGTTCTAGCATTTTTTGATAGCCGGTTATCGTTTTTTTCGATAACCAGATTATCTAATTCTATATTCCTGATTATACCATACTAAGGAAGATGAACATGATCGAAATCTCGCATCTATACAAAGAATATCAGGGGGATCTTCACAAGATTCAGGCCTTGGAGGACATCAACCTCACCATTGACCAAGGGGATATCTTTGGCATCATCGGCATGAGCGGTGCCGGCAAGAGCACCCTGATCCGCTGCATGAATCTCTTGGAAAAGCCCACCAGCGGCAGCATGCGGGTGGATGGCCAGGAAATGACCACCCTGACAGACGCTCAGCTGCGGGATGCCCGCAAGCAGATCGGCATGATTTTTCAGGGCTTCAATCTCCTGATGCAGCGCACGGTCCTGGACAATGTGGCATTCCCTCTGGAGCTGAGCGGCACGCCCAAAGAGGAGATCCGGCGGCGCTGCCTGGAAATGCTTGAGCTGGTCGGCTTGCAGGATAAAGCGGGTGCCTACCCTTCCCAGCTTTCAGGCGGCCAAAAGCAGCGCGTGGCCATAGCCCGGGCTCTGGTGACCCATCCCAAGGTATTGCTTTGTGATGAAGCCACCTCCGCTCTGGACAGTCTGACCACCCGCTCGATCCTTGAATTGCTTAAGAATCTCAACCAACTTCTTGGCGTGACCATGGTCGTTATTACCCATGAAATCAGCGTGGTCCGCAACCTATGCAATAAAACCGCGGTCATCGACAGCTCCCACATCGTGGAGCAAGGACTGACCTCGGAGATCCTCTCCAATCCTTCCGTTGACATTACCCGGGATCTGGTTGCTTTTGAGGGGGTGGTCCGACCATGCTGAATTCCTTCCAAACCTATCTGCCGCTTCTGATCCAGGGCTCTCTGGAAACCATCTATATGACCTTGGCCTCGACCCTTTTCGCCTATGCGCTGGGGTTGCCCATGGGCCTCCTGGTGGTGGCGACGGATGCCAACGGTGTTCTGCCCATGCCCAGGTTAAATCGGGTTTTACAGTGGGTCGTCAACATCGGCCGCTCCATCCCTTTCATTATTTTATTGATTGCCATCATCCCCTTCACCCGGTTTGTGGTGGGCACCAGCATTGGCACCAACGCCACCATCGTGCCGCTGGTCATTGCAGCAACCCCCTTTGTGGCCCGCTTGGTGGAAACCTCCATCAGCGAGTTAGATAAAGGCGTGATCGAGGCAGCCCAAGCCATGGGCGCCAGCCCCTGGCAGATCATCACCAAAGTGATGCTGCCGGAATCCATTCCTTCCATCACCTTGGGTGTTTCTATCACCGCCATCACCTTGGTTGGTTATTCGGCCATGGCCGGTGCGGTGGGAGGCGGCGGTTTGGGCAATCTTGCCATCCGCTATGGTTATCACCGTTACCAAACCGATGTGATGATCATGACCATCGTTCTGCTGATCATTTTGGTGCAGATCCTGCAATCCGCAGGCTCCCTGATTTCCAGAAAGCTGGACAAACGCAGCCGCTGAGCTGCAAGTCAAATCTGTATCGGTCTCCCATGGGAGATTAGATAAATTCAAAACCAAATATACCGTGAGATCCGGTAATACAAAAGGAGTGTCCATTGTGAAAAAACAACTGAAAATCCTGGTTGCCTTGACTTTGATTGCCTTATTGAGCCTCGGACTCATGGGCTGCGGCAATACGGCAAACTCCGGCAGCACCCCAGCTGCGGCTGAAAACACCAAACCTGCAGCCGTCACCCTCAAGGTCGGAGCATCTCCCACGCCCCATGCTGAGATCCTCAACGCCATCAAACCCCTCCTGGCTGAGAAGAACATTACCCTGGAAGTCGTTGAATTCGACGATTATGTTCTTCCCAACACCGCCTTGGAAAATAAAGAACTGGATGCCAACTACTTCCAGCACCTTCCTTACCTGGAGGACTTCAACGCGAAAAACGGCACCAAGCTGAGCTCCGCCGTGGCCGTACACTATGAGCCTATGGGCATCTATCCCGGCCAGCTCAAGACCCTTGAAGAGATCCAGGATGGCGCCACCATCGCAGTTCCCAACGATGCCACCAACGAAGCCCGCGCGCTGCTGCTGCTGGAACAAGCCGGTCTGATCAAAGTTCGTGAAGATGCCGGATTGCAGGCGACGATCCTGGACATCACCGAAAATCCCAAAAACATCAAAATCCAAGAACTGGAAGCCGCCCAAGTCAGCCGTGCCTTGCCCGACGTAGCCTTCGGCGTCATCAACGGCAACTACGCCCTTCTGGCTGAACTGACGGCTGCCGATGCCTTGATGACAGAAGATAAAGATTCCATTGCCGCTCAGACCTTCGGCAACATCCTGGCTGTCCGCACCGGTGAAGAGTCCAACGAGAACATCAAAGCGCTGGTGGAGGCTCTCACCAGCGAAACCTGCAAAAAGTTTATCGAGGATACTTATAAAGGTTCCGTGATACCTCTTTTCTAAACCGATCAACGAATCGAACCTATGCAAATCCAAAAGCCGCTTCCTTTCAATGGAAGCGGTTTTTCTTTTCTTTGAAGCAGCCCAGTGGTATGATGAATATTGTAATCGACCCATTCTGACCAAGGAGGCAGCCCATGAATATATGGCACGATTTTTCTCCAAAGCGCATCGCAGCCAACGATTTTTTTGCTGTGATCGAAATCACCAAGGGCGACAAGACCAAGTACGAATTGGACAAGGAAACAGGCTTCATTGTCCTTGACCGAATCCTTTATACCTCCACCCACTACCCGGCAAACTATGGTTTTATCCCCCGTACCTATGCCGATGATCTGGATCCGCTGGATGTCCTGGTCCTATGCTCTGAAGCGATCCATCCTTTGGCACTGGTGCACTGCTATCCCATCGGCGTCATTACCATGATGGACAGCGGCTTTTCCGATGAAAAAATCATTGCCATCCCTTTTAAGGATCCCGTTTACAATACGTATACGGACATCAGCCAGCTGCCCAAGCACATCTTCAATGAAATGTCCCATTTCTTTAAGGTTTATAAGGCTTTGGAAGAAAAGGAAACGGCCATCGATGAAGTCCAGGGCGCCGATGCGGCGATCCGGATCGTCCAAAAATCCATCGACACATACATTGAAAAATTCTGCAGGTAAGCATCTTGGAGGGATTCTTATGAATCAACGATCGTCCATCCATCAGAACTTTTTGATTTTCGCCTTAAGCAGTCTCCTGCTTCTCGGATCCTTAGCTGGTTGCGGAGCCAAAAGCGCCGAAACGTCCTCTGGTCAAGAGACGCCGCCAACGCAAACAGCCCCCTCCGGCGGCAGTGAAACCACCGTGGCAACCGTTCCGGAAACGAGCCCCTTTCCGGTCTATGACTTCAGCGGCACCCTCATTGCCTTGAAGGGCTACAACACCGAAGCCGACAAGATGGAATCCTACACTTATGAGATCCCTGCCAATACCGTCACAACACTGGGCACAATTCTGGATGCTTATAATGCGGCCTTTAAGCTTCCTGTGCTAGGCGGTGAGGCCATTGCCGCAAAGGCTATTACCCTTGAAAACGGTGATCTGCATCTTGATTTTACACGAAGCATCTATGGAAATTACGGCAGCGGCACGGAAGCGGCTTTGATGGAAAATCTGTTTTGGGCCTATTTCGAAAACATACCCGAAATCGAAAGAATCTATGTCAGTGTTGAGGGGGCTCCTTACGAAACAGGGCACATCATGTTCGCTTTGGACGAAGCCATCCTCAGGCAGGATTACATAACCTCCAACGCAAAATAAAAAATGGCCGGAACCCTTCCGACCATCCGCACTTTGGCTTCAGCCGCTACATGCCGCTGGAGCCAAAGCCGCCTTCACCCCGCTGCGTGTCATCAAGGCTGGATGCCTCAGAGAGCTGAGTGGCCAGAACTGGGGCGATCACCATTTGAGCGATCTTCATGCCCTTTTCGATTTGAAAAGACACCCGACCATGGTTGATCAGGATCACCTTCACCTCACCACGATAATCCGCATCGATGGTTCCAGGCGCATTCAATACGGTGACCTGATGCTTCAGCGCGATGCCGCTGCGGGGCCGCACCTGGGCTTCTGTTGCGGTCGGCAGGGCCATGGCGATCCCGGTGCCCACCAGGGCGCTTTCCCCCGGCTGGATCGTCAGCGTCTGGACGGCATATAAATCATAGCCGGCATCCGTCGGGTGGGCTTTGCTCGGCAGGATCGCATCCGGATCGATTTTCATTATCTTGATCATATTCATTTGGTTTCCCCTTTTTTCGAATTTGTCTGGACTTAGGTAATATGATACAATAAATTATCTGTTATTTATAGTTTTATTCATGAAATTATGCCGATACCCCACCATACGATTTGAATGGAGGAAACCACCATGGAGCGTGCTGTGAACAAAGATATTTCCGCCCTGTTTGGCTCCAATGTCTTTAATGAAGTCGTCATGCAGGAACGCTTGCCCAAGCATATCTTCCTGTCTCTCAAAAAGACCATGGAAGAAGGGCTCCCCTTAGGCGAAGATGTGGCCGATGTGGTGGCCAATGCCATGAAGGATTGGGCGCTGGAGAAAGGCGCCACCCATTATACCCATTGGTTTCAGCCCATGACCGGCATCACCGCCGAAAAACACGACGCTTTTATTTCCCCTACCGTTGCCGGCAAGGTGGTTATGGAATTTTCCGGCAAGTCCCTGATCAAGGGCGAACCGGATGCCTCCTCCTTTCCTTCCGGCGGACTGCGCAGCACCTTTGAGGCCCGAGGCTACACTGCCTGGGATCCCACCTCTTTCGCTTTTGTGAAAGACAAGACCCTCTGTATCCCCACGGCCTTTTGCACCTACGGCGGAGAGACCTTGGACAAAAAAACACCCCTGCTGCGTTCCATGGAGGCCATCAACCGACAGGCCCTGCGGATCCTGGGGCTTTTTGGAAACACCGACTCCACCCATGTCCATACCACGGTGGGGCCCGAGCAGGAATATTTCTTGATCGATCTTGCCCTCTTCAATCAACGCAAGGATCTCAAAATTACCGGCCGGACGCTTTTCGGCGTCAAGCCTCCCAAAGGCCAGGAATTGGAAGATCATTACTTCGGCATCCTGAAGCCCCGGGTGGCCGCCTTCATGCAGGAGCTGGATGAGGAACTCTGGAAGCTGGGGATCTCCGCCAAAACAGAGCACAACGAAGTCGCGCCGTCCCAGCATGAACTGGCCCCTATTTTCGCCAATACCAATATTGCCACGGACCATAACCAGCTGACCATGGAAATGATGAAAAAAGTGGCCATCCGTCATCAGATGGCCTGTCTGCTCCACGAAAAGCCTTTTGCCGGCATCAACGGGTCCGGCAAGCACAACAACTGGTCCCTTTCCACCAACGACGGCTTCAATCTGTTGGAACCGGGGGACTCACCCTCGGAAAATGCACAATTTCTGCTGTTTGTCTGTGCCCTGGTGAAGGCGGTGGATGAATACAGCGATTTGATGCGTGTCGCCGTTTCCACAGCCGGCAATGATCATCGTTTGGGCGGTTATGAAGCGCCGCCAGCCATTGTCTCCATTTTCCTGGGCGATGAACTGACCGGGATCTTTGAGGCCATCGAAACCGGGAAACCCAATAAAGCCACTGCCGGCAGCTTCCTGGAAATCGGGGTCACCTCCATTCCCAAGCTGCCTAAAGATACCACAGACCGGAACCGCACCTCCCCTATTGCCTTTACCGGCAATAAGTTCGAGTTCCGTATGACCGGCTCCGGCTCTTCCATTGCCGGAATTAATTTTATTATTAATACGATCGTGGCTGAGGCTTTAGAACAATTCGCCGACGAGCTGGAAGCCGCCGATGATTTTACCACAGCCCTCAACGACTTGATCCGAAATTCCTTTAAAAAGCATAAACGCATCCTCTTCAATGGCAACAACTATTCCCAGGCCTGGGTGGAGGAAGCCGCCAGCCGAGGTCTGCCCAACTATCCCTCCGCCATCGACGCGCTGCCGCATTTTATCGATTCCAAAAATTTAGAGCTTTTTACAAAGCATAAAATCTTCACCGGTCAGGAGCTAAAATCCCGGGTGGAGACCCTGATCGAGGGGTATTCAAAAATCATCCATGTAGAAGCCCTGACGATGCTGGATATGGCCCGACAGGAAATCCTTCCTGCTGTGATCCATTTTGGCGACCATGTGAGCAAAGCCCTGCTCAACAAACGGGCTTGTGCCTTGAATCTGGATGTATCCGCAGAAGAAACTTTGCTGAAGAAGCTTTCCCAGGACACAGCCTGTCTATCCAAAGCCATCGAATCCCTGGACCAGACCCTGCAAATCATTTCCGTCATCAAAGAACCCCTCTCTCAGGCCCAGGCCTATCGCAAAAAGATCGTTCCGGCCATGGAAGCTCTCCGTGCCCCGGTTGACCGCTTGGAAGTAATTGTCGCAAAAGATTTCTGGCCCATGCCCACCTATGGGGATCTTTTATTCAGCGTATAGGGCTGCGGCCAAACCAACGATCCGCATACATAACAAAGACTGTATGGAACATCCGTCCATACAGTCTTTTCTGTTCTACTATAGACTATGGTTGCTTTTCATTTTCATATCCACCGACCAGGCCCCGGTGACCCGGCCATCCCGTACCAGCAAAAGCCTGTCTGACAAATTCGCCACCGGGCAGGCATGATTGGGGATGATCCTCAGTTGATCCCCGACCTTGACCGTGGTGCTGCCGGTAATGATGATTTTGCCGACTTCCTCTGAAAGCTTTTCCAGTTTGAGTTCCGGATGCCCGATGATCCTGCCGTAATCGGAAACGGCTGCGATACCATGGGCGCCCTGATCCAAAGCCAGACATTTGCTGCCTGCGTCGATCAGCATCCGGTCCAGGGAAGGCTTGGCGATGACGGTTGCCAATACTGTCAATGCACATTGGGACTCGGGGATTTCCATAAGCCTGATTTGATCCTGATCAAAAAAGACGTAATTGCCCGGCCGCAGGATATTGATGACGTCTTCTTCGGCATCCGCAGTAAAGGTCGGTGTACTCCCGGTGGCGACGAAGGCAACAGCCAATCCGGCTCTTTTTAAGCTGGCGATGGCCGTCTTCATGGCAGCGGCTTCATCCATCGCCGTCTGAAGCACCTCGAAGCAGTTTTTGGCACCGTAAACCTGTCCGGGATGGGTGCTGATACCGATCAGCTTTAAGCCCTGCATCTGGTCAATATAGCGTCCCAAGGAACCCGCCAACTCCGGCTGGATCCCAAACCGGTGCAAGCCGCTGTCGATGATCATCAAAACTTCCTGTTCAGGAAGATTGGACGTGTCCTTCTTTTGGCTCTGCCAAGCTTCACTGAGCATCCGAACGTTGGCCTCGCCGTCTACGCTAAGGATCAGACGGCCCATTCGGCCGATTTCCAAAACACGACGCAAATTAGGTTCTCCGGCCACCGGATAGGCAAACATCACTGGCCCAAGCTCTTGTTCCAGCAACACCTGGCATTCCTGGAGGGTTCCGGCCAGAAACCCCTGGGCGCCGGCCGCTTTTTGCAGCCGTGCAATGGTGCTGCATTTATGGGTTTTGATCATAGGCCAGAGCTGTTTTTTATGTTTTTCTGCAACCCTTTGGAATTCTTCGATATTTTCCTGCAGCCGGTGCTGATCCACGAGCCAGCAGGGTGTCTGGAGATCTTTTAATTCCATATATTTCACCACAGCTTTTCTAGAGTTTACTGAATTATATCACTTTTGATGAATTGTTTCAAAACTTCAGCATAGGCCTGCAGTTCACAGTCCTTTGGATTGACGAACAAAACGAAATTGACCTGTCCCAGCACGTGGCGAACATCGATGCTGCGGCTTTCCATTTTTTTCTACAATATTCCTGATCTTATAATGGAAAAACGTCCCGGACAGTCCGCCTGTGCGTCCGGGACGTTTTCTATTCTACGATTTCAAAGCCTGCAGCCCCTATGGCACCGGGGCCGCTATGGGTCGATATCACGCAGCCTGTCTGGATCCATATAACTTTTTTAATGCCCTTCTCTTTAGCAAGGCCTTCCATCCGCTGCTTGACGTTTTCATCAAGCCCCAGGGAGTAAAGCAAATAGAGCCGCTCTTTGTCCAAAGAATATCTTTCAAAGTAGTCATTCAAGTATTTTTCAGCGATATGGCCCATGCTGCCACGATACTTTTTGGTAGCAATGAGCTTTCCGTCAACGATTTCGATCAAAGGCTTCAACTGTAGGATCATTGCGCCCAAATACGCCGCATTGGATAATCGGCCGCCAGCCTTAAGATATTCCAAGTCGCCGGGGATGAAAGAAACCCTGGCAACGGTAACAAAATACTTGATTTTTTCAATGAGCTCATCCGGCTGGATATCCGGATCCTTTTCAATCAACTCCACGGCCTTCATGATGATGGCCGCTTCCCCGCCTGAAACATTGAGAGAGTCGATATGGTCTATGTTCTTCATGCCGGTTGATGCAATGAGCGCGTTTTGATAGGTACAGGAGGCTTTGGAGGTGTAGCTGATATGAAGGATCCGGGTCTCCGGATCATCTGCAAAGATCTTTTGAAACAGGCTCTTGTATTCATCGGGATTGATAGCCGATGTGGAGGGTATCTTCTGGGTCCTTTTATGGTAGTCATACACCTGGGTAACCGGAATCGAACCATCCTGATAGTCAATGTCATCCATGACCACATGCATGGGCAATACATGAATTTGATGCAGCGCCGCTAAATCCTGCGGCAAATCGGCTCCGCTTTCGGTTACGATGGTGTATTTTCTCATGGCCACTCCTAAAAATGGAATTACGATTGACCAGCCAGTCAATTCCATTTTTTCTAATAATTTGCACCATTATATCACGAACTGCGCCTTCGTGATAAGGATTTATTATGTGCTGGTCACAACCTATGCACCTGCCTGGACAATCCGCCGGATTTTTTTAGACGCCTTCCCCGGTTAAGCTGATGGTCCTTTCGGTACTTTGACTTCTTTCAACAGCCGTTTCAATTGTAAGATGAGCAATAAAGATATGACCGAGACCACCAACAGAACAAACAGCATAACATTCTTAATCATATCGAGTTGTTCATCAGTTAACGCCGTCTCCTTTTGGGTGCTTTTCGTGTTGATCAGATTAACCGTTTTACTTGCGCTGTCATAATCAATGGCTGTTTCAAATAACTCGGATACCCTTCGCATCGGAAAATAAGTTGTGCCGTGATAGGTTATGGTTGCAGGATTGGAATTGTAGTTCTCCCCAATCTTCGAGATGGTTTTACCGTCGAGCATGACATTCACCTGATTAAACAAAACCTCATCCGCCGATGCAAGAACGGCGCCGCAGGCAAACAGCATGGATGCAAAGATCAGACTGATCATGAGCCCCTGGAAATGCGGGTGCTTTTGAAGCTGCTTCATTATAACTCCATCCCCTTTCATGTTCTGTCTCCTCTTCTATCTTTAAGAATACCACGAATGCGCTCTCATGGATTAATTATTTTCTGAATTTTCCGTCTTCTTTGATTTTCTTTATGATTTAGGTTCCGCTGCATAAATCGGTTGATTCGATGATGCTTCGGATTCCTGAACAATGTGCCGGAAGCTGTCTGTGTCCATCCAAAAGGAATAGAAAGACCATTCCTGGAAAGGAATGGCCTCTCAACTTATCCTTCATCGATTTTGAATTGATTGACCACATCGTTTAGACAATAGGTTGTTTTCTTGATATTATCGATGTTGCCATTGATTTGCTGCAGGATCGCCGCCTGTTCCTCAATGGACGATGCTGCCTGTTTGCTGCCGGTACTGAAATCCTTTGAGAGGTCGTCCAGTTCATGGACCTCGCTGACAACGCCTCTGCAGGCATCCTCGATCAACTGGATGGCATCCAAAATCACCTGGGCCCTTTTTGATACATCTCTGCTGGATATTTGCAGCGCCGCTAAATATTGGTTGACCTCCGTGACCGCGGCGACCCCTTCGTTGGCCTGAACAGCCCCATCCTGGATGGCCTTGATCGCATGCTCGATTTCCGTCTGCATGCTGCTGGCAATTTCGCTGATCTGCTTGCTTGCCGCATCGGACTGGCTAGCCAAGGCTTTCACCTCATCGGCCACCACGGCAAAGCCTTTGCCGTGTTCTCCAGCCCTTGCCGCTTCAATGGCTGCATTCAAAGACAACAAATTGGTTTGCCGGGTGATTTTCGAGATCCTATCCGAGAAGGAACTGATTTCTTTCGATTTGTCGCCCAATTCATGGATGATCAGGGACGTCTGCTCCACCGTCTTATTCACAGTGATCACTTTTTCGATGGAGGTTTTGAAGATTTCCATGGCTATAACCGCATTTTCACTGGCTTTATTCGATGAATCTGAGACAAGGTGCGCATGATCCGCTGATTTTTTCACTTGGTCAAATACGGCTTCCATGGATCTGGATACCTGGTCCATCCGGCCCGTTTGTTCTGTGGCGCCGGCTGCGATGCCTGTGATGACATGATTGATTTCGTCGGCGGCTTTGTGTGCCTCACTAAAGCATTGATACAAGTCATTGATTTCCATGACCACATTTCGAGTGTTGTTTTTGATCTCATGGGTAATGGCCAACAGACTGCTGACCATGTTTTTGAAGGTTTGAGTCAAGACTCCGATTTCATCAGTCCCGGACTTTTCGAATTCCACCGTCAAATCGCCATTTTTGACCAATTCCGCCTTTGCCTTCAGCCGCATAAGCGAACGGACCAGAACCATGGACAATCCTTCTCCAATCAGGAAACCAATAAAAATTACCCCCAAGATGATCATGATGAGATGGGTTTTAAATTGCTCCAGATGGCTGACCATCTTCCCCGCATCAAAATCAGCGCCCAAAATCCCGATGATCCTGCCCGCGGAATCCTCGATTGGAATATAGGCTGATATGAAACTTCCCCAGTCATCGGAACCCAGTTCATAGCCTGAATGGCCCTGAAAACATGCGAGCATCACATCGCTCATCGCTTCCTCCGGATCCCCTAGGGCTGAAAAATCCTCATCGTCCATGGGAGAGCCGTCAACGACATAAATATACTGTCCAGCCTCTGTCTGACGCATCGTATAGAGGTATTCAAGACCTGTGGCTTCTCGGATGCCGCTTAAGGCGCCTTGCAGTTCCATGTAATAATCAGAATGCATATCCGATGGGTGCTGAAGACTTTCAAACGCTGTGCTGTCGATGGTGTGGACTATGGATTGAACAATGGATAAGCCGGTATCGCCGACAGCGCTTTCAATGTTGGACTTTGCATTCGAATATGAATAGCAGCCAATCACCATCGAGGAAAAGAGGATCAGCGCCAAAAAACTTCCCGTAAGCTTGGATCTTAAAGACAAGGATTTCTTCAGAAAATGCCGACTCGTCCTCATAGGGTCCCCCTTCATTGCTGGTATTTGATCGATAAACTTCTTTTTTCCACAGCCACGCATATTATTTCGACCTAAATATTCGAGAGTTTAATGCACATGGCAATTAATTTTCTGATGTTGCCCAATATAATACTGATGAGGAGAACGCTGGGGCGCTTTACGAAACAAAAAAGGCCGGATGAGAATTGATCTCTCCGGCCTTGATCGATGGGTTGTATAGACGATTTATGGGGCATCCTTCGCTGGCACAAACAACGTATTCGCCAGGGATATGAGCGTTTCCTCAGCAGCGCCTTCACCTGTATAGACGCTGTACATCAAACCGGGGACGGTGTCATACCATAAGCAGACGCCTTCCTTGCCGTCATTGTAGCGCAACTCTCCATTGCAGTAGCTGACTTCGATTTTCTTGACGGTTGTCCACACATGGTAGGCTCCGGATATATCTTCAAAAGCCGCTTTTGACTGGATGCGATACGTATATTCCACGTTGCTCCTTGTGAATTTTGCCTGTGCCATGGCTTTTTCATTGCCTGCATCAATGGTAGAATAGCTAACATTCAGTGCATCTTCAGGAATATGAAACGTTATACCAAGCGTCTCGAGTATTTCTGTCGCCGTTGATTCATGGACCGGATTGGGGACTTGTATCGTCGGCTCCGGTTCGTCCTTTTTAGCACAACCAAACAGGGCAGATGCCACCAGAATCAATAAAAGGATGCTCAACGCTTTTCTCATGACTAACCCTTCTTTCTTTTGAATGTCTTCTATTTCAGCTCCATCTTGTTGCTGCCGTCCAGATCGATCCTGTAAACAGGCCCCTCATATTCGCTGTAATAGATGTAATCACCCCATATACCCATGAGATTCCACATTTTCACTTCGTTCAGTTTTTCCTCTCCCGTTCCGTCCAGATTTGATCTGTAAAGCCATTCATCATCTTTACTATAATATAGCCAGTCCCCGTCCATGGCAGCAAATCCACCATCCGCAAGCTTTGCTTTTTCAATGCCATTGAGCTTCATCCTATTTAAGTTCAATCGTTTTCCTTTTTGGTTTATCTCACTGTAATAGATCCACTCATCCTTAAAGCCGTTTATCTCAATATTGTCTCCAAGTTGAATAACCCCGGTGCCGTTCTCCGCCATTTTCATTAAGCTTGTTCCGTCAATGTAATATACAGAGCCTCCCGACGCCCACATAACGCCTTTAAAAGAGTCGATATCGGCCAGCTTCATCTTTCCAGTGCCGTCTGTCTTTATCCTGTAAATGCTGCCTGGTTTAACGCTGTAGTACAGCCAGTCGCCCGAAACCTCGAAACCGTACATATTTTCGCCGCTCATGATCTTCGATTTTCCTGTGCCGTCCCTCATCATCTTATATACGCTCATTTCCTTGTCGGCGTAGTAGATGATGTCATCCCGCACAATCATGAACTGAGCATCAAAATTGTCTGCGATCTTTGTCTTTTCAGTCCAGTCACGCTTCATGTTATACAGTGTGCCATTGAGTGTGTAGTATAACCAGTCCCCGCTCTGCATGACCCCGCCAACACGTGGACCTCCATTGACGCCCATCATGCCGCAGCCTGCGAAAAGTGCAATTAAAAAAACTATCGCCAATAATAATCCTGTTATCTTTTTCATCATGATCACCTCTTTGACAATATACTCATTATTTGCGGGCATTGCAGAATCCCTTAAGTTCCGGCATTTGACTTAGCATATTTAAACTAGTGATGGACAGGTGGTCCCTTTCGGAATTTTCCTGCCCATCACTCGAGGTCGTACTGCAATTGAGTACTCCTCCTTTCAATTTTTCCCCGTATCCAATTTTCCAATATTTCTATTGTTGGTTGGAATCGCCGGCTTTTCCTTTTGATGGGTTGCAAACTTGCGTCTGCTTCCTTCTCAATCAGAGTTTTGCTTCAGAGATATGAATCCCGAAGGATCTATGAATATCCCTGTTACTTCCGGTTTTTGGGGTTCTCGTACTTTGATCTTTCGACCATTTCTGGGGTTGAGATCATAATATCATATACTGAATTTTCTGTCAATTGTTTTTCGAACGAATGTGATGTTTATTCATGTTTTTAACCGGCCCTTATACAATCTTTTTACATTTCATCCTCAATGGGTCATTCGCAAACCCATCTCAACATGTTGCGATGGGTCTCCTTTTCTTTTGTTTGAATATTCTCATTTTTTATGCTAGAATAAATATAGACAAATAAATTGTCATAGAGAAAGAAGGAATATTTATGTTAGGCATGGGCTTGCTAGGAACAATCCTCGTAATACTTTTAATTCTATATTTACTTAGGAGAGTATAATACCGTTTGAATTGAATGTTCTCAAGGGCCTAGAGAACAGTATCATTGAGACAGTGAGACGTATAAAAAAGAGAGATGAATTTCTCTCTTTTTTTATATCTAAATTATTTTTTATCTTCTAATCATTTTCCCACTTAAATAAATTCGGATTTTTATCTAAAATCGACTCATATTGATCCATGATTCCATAAATAGCATCTGGGTCTAATTGCTTATATCTTTTATATTTTACGTGTCTATCTTCTTGCGTCGCCCACCCCATATGTTTCACTCTAAATTCAGATAGAGCCGTTGGAAACGACACAATATTTGCAGGGAATCTGCCACAATGCTGCGGTGCCTCTTTCCATAAATATTTGACCTCAGGTTGATATCGCAAAAGAAAAGGTCTGTAAACGCTGTGCGCGTTCCAATATTCATCCTCTCGATAATGTGTTTCGTCCCACATATCATAGAGTCTAAAACAATATAGATCATAATCCTTTTGATTAATAAGATTTTGTACGTTATCCCAAAAACTAACTTCAAGTATTTCATCTGCATCAAGATTTAAAATCCAGTCAGGATTTGTTTTTATGGTTTCCTTCCATTGTTTTTTTCTAAGTTCAACCTCATTTGCGAACATCGAATGCTCATTTTTTATAATGTGCAGAGGGATCCCTTGCAATATGTCCTGGCAGAGTTGAATCGTGTTGTCAGTGCTTCCATCATCAATGATGACCGCTTCATCAATATGTCCTTTTAGGCCCTTCAACAACCGAAGCAAATAACGTTTTTCTTCATTTTTCACAATCATTGAAAGCGTAAGCTTATTCCCATGCTCTTTAAATTTACGTGGTAACGCAAGTTCTTCCCGAAAACTATTAATATAATCTTGCACACCATCAAGGTCCTTCTCACGATAAATATGGTACGCGGGATAATACGTGTCAACGAACAAATCAATGCCAAGCACAGCCGCCCGTATGCAAAAAAACCTGTCTTCGCCATGGATGGTCAAGTTTTTTATGGTCTTAAAGTTAACACCTTTCATCAATGCAGCTTTATGAATCAATGTAACCGCCCCTAATCCACCCACCTCATACAATCCGGGGATTCTGAGTTGCTCCAAAAATCTGTTCCGCCGTGAATTTTTCTCTGTTTCGTTAAGATCTTCATATAATATTTTAGGAACGAGATCATATTCATCAAACAGCCACACATTCGGTTCGAGCGGTCGGTCCTTTCCCCATTGACTCCAAAATATTTCTGAGACAATATCTTTATTTGCATCTTTAAGGTGCTCAATCAAATCAGGGTGCAAAACTAGATCAGAATCAACAAAAAACAAATAATCATAATTGTTTTCTATTGTGTAATCAATGATCGCATTTTTGTACTTTGCTACTTTAAGTATTATATCGTCATCCCAGTGGTGAAAATCGTCATCGCACAGATATCTGCCCTGCTTTTCACCCAAAACGACAGTAACCTGAGCGTCATCTCTTTCAAACTCAGCAATCAACTTGCTGGAGCTTTCATCACTATTATCATCAATAAAGAAATAATCGATGGAAATGGTACGCCGGTTAAGATTTTTTAAGGACTTTAAAAAACATTCTAAAATCTCCGGCTTTTGATAAACCGGGCTGCCAACTAAAACTCTTATTTTACTCACAGGTACGACCTCCATCTTATATTAGGATGATCCTAAAACCAGACCTAGGGGTCGGTTATAAGATTGGCTATATTTAAGTAACCATTTCAAAGGCAGCCTCAAGTTTGCCATTGTTTTTTGAATATTCTAATATATTTTATCACAGATATCAGTATCTTGACAAATCGGATTTTATCACCATTGATTTATAAGGCTTCATTTAGGTGATTCTTCATATCTACCGATACACTGTCTGGACGGTTTATGTTATGTCGATGGCTTACAATTGTTGGGTTTAAAACGCCTTCAATCAGCACGAAAAAAGCCTTCCCATCTGAGAAGGCTTGAATTTCATGGTGCGGACAATCTTCGTTTCAAATAAGAATCGGGCAGAGATTATTTTTCAAACTCATACTCAAAAGAGGCACGGTCAGTTTTGAAATCAAATAGCGTTTTGCCGTCTTCTTCAAATGAATAATGGGTGGTACATGAAATACTTTCACGTATTAATCGTTTCATGCCGCCGTGAACAGGCGCATAAAGAGGGTTATCCTTCTTTTTGATAAGTGTGGCTGTTAGCTTAAATCTTCCTTGCGAAATTGCAATTTTTCCATGGCCGATGTGCGCAACTTTTGCACCCAGAGGTATATTGGCTACAGACATCATAATACTGCAAGGAGATTCATCAAAAAAATTACATTGCGTCCAAGCATAGGCTTCGGGAAACGACCGGCCTCTGTCACCCTCAATATAGCCCGCATCGTTATCAAATCGATAAGCTTGGCCGTTTATACTAAGCAACCCGCTCACCGTGTTTGTCATACTGAACACGCTGTGTCGACACTCCATAAACGGCACATAGCGAAACGGTCCCATAATATCGTAACCTATAGGTGATAGAGGTCCGAATTTTAGGTTGCCGCAAGCCGTAATTTCATCTGTTTTAATGTTAAGTGTCAGCCCTTGATCAAAAAAAACATTCTCACCAATTTTAACCTGCAGCTTGTTTCTTCGACAGGAGAACTGTTCGTATGGAAAGCATATATTCCACACGCCGTGTTCTGCAATTATCTGGATCGATGAGGACTTTTGCCCCTCTTCATCGATATGCATCGCAGGAATTAAGGCAACTGTTTGTCTGGGGTTCTGTGCCTTAAAATACCACCCTTTGAAATAATTATTCATACTGTACTCCTTTTTAACTCAAGTAAAACTCCTGCGTGTGTGAACACTGTTTTGCATAATAGTGTCCAACTGCATATTTAAATGAATTCATTAAAAATGCAATCGCTTTTCTACTCACCTCAGCATAGGGATTCATCCTGTCAAAAGCGTGATAACAGCCTGAATATATTTCGAAGTCTACCTTAACCCCTGCATCTCTTAGGTCTCTCACGTATATAATTGTCTCGTCTCTGAAAGGTTCAAGATCACCAACGAAAGTTACTGCTGGGGGCAGGCTGGTAAAGTCTGTCGCTCTGGCTGGTGCTGCATAGGGGGGCACATCGTTCCCCGCTAAATCACCCAGATATAAGCCCCATGCTACTCGGTTGGCATCTGAATCCCAGACAGGAGCGTTATTTTTCTTGGCAGATTCGTTCGTCATCCTATCATCAAGCATGGGATACAACAGCATTTGAAAAGCGATTTTCACACCGCCAAGATCCCTTTCGTAGAGAGCAATCGCAGCAGCCAGACCTCCTCCGGCGCTTTCACCCCCGACCATCAGTTGATCGTTTCTGATTCCCAGCACGCCGGCATGTTCTTTCATCCACAGAAGTGCTTCATGACAATCATCCAAAGCTGCGGGATATGGTGCATCTAATGAAAGGCGATAGTCTGGCGCGACGACAACGCAGCCACTCTCAGCAATAAACTTTCTGATAAGTCCAATACTGGATTCCGGTACACCCATAGCATATCCTCCGCCATGCATCCAAAGTATCCCGGCAGCAGCCCCTGAAGAAACAAGAGGTCTATAGATACAGATGCGCAGACCCGTGCCATCTTTTCTACGGGTTATCCATTCTTCGCTGCAGTTCAGTCCTTTAACCTTTTTACCACGCATCTTGTCTAACATCATTCGAAGTCTTATAAAATCCGTTTTGCTCGATAACTTTATAAATATTTTAGAAATTCTGCCGGGAATTCGCAATTGCTTGTCGATCATTTTATGCTCTATCTTCATAATGCCTCAGCTTCCATTTTTACAGCTCAAATTTTAGTTTTGTGCAGAAATCTTCAATTCTTTGCATGATGGCAACCTTTTTATGGTCAAGTGACATCCGGACATTATTCTTTGGATTGCTTATGTATAAAATCTATAATTTCTTTTACTGCGATATTCTGTTGATCTTCTCTGCTTATCGTCGCAGGTGGGTCACCCTTTTGTTCTCCATAATTTCCAAATTGGGCATGGTTGCCGCCATCAATGATCACGACGTTTTTTGTGTAATTGATGTTTTTTTCTAAGTTTGAGTTCAATGTTCCGTAAATAGTAAGAGCGTTTTCCGGCGACACATCACCATAAATATATGCGCCCAGCAAAATAAGACCTTTGACCTTATCTTTATGATTTGCAGCATAACTGCTTGCCATGGCGCCCCCCATCGAATGACCGCCTATGTACCAATTTTTAATATCAGGCAACTCGTCAAAGACCTTGTTTGCTGCGTTTTGGTCGAGTATCGCCAAGTTGAACGGCATTTTTATCAGCACACAGGTAATGTGGTTTTGACGCAGCTTATTTAAAATTGGGGTATATGCTGTATACTCTACCTTGGCACCCGGATAAAAAATCAGTGCGGTATCGCTGGGCGTGGCAGGGGATAGTATGATCAAGTTGTCTTGAATACGCATCGCTTCTGCACTTTGCATCACTGCAATCGCCACATCATCTGCTCTGTAATAATCGGATACATAGACCAAAAATGCTGATGTCAATAAAACCACAAGCGATATGAGCGTGATCAAGGCTATTTTAAGCCGCTTTTTCATTGATATCCTCCTTTTATCGTTTCAACATGGCATTTCATCAGCTCATCTTTAATCATTTTATTCGGCTATGAGACATTGCGCGGTGAAGAACAGATCCAAACATCTTTGTCATTATATTCTAATAATTATCTTAAAACAAGATTACTATACTTTATCACCCACACCAAATTGTCATATTCTAAATTAATTTTCATTCACTAATCTAGATCTCATTGGTAAAAAATAACTATTGAGTCATTGTTGGGTTTAAACCCCATAAACGAACACGAAAAAAGCCTTCCCAATCTGGGAAGGCTTGCCATTCATGGTGCGGACGAGAGGACTTGAACCTCCATGACCTTGCGATCACTAGGACCTGAACCTAGCGCGTCTGCCGATTCCGCCACGTCCGCTTATACAAGGAATATTCTAACGGTTGTCGCCGTCTTTTGTCAATATGGCTGGGGCGGTAGGACTCGAACCTACGAATAACGGAGTCAGAGTCCGTTGCCTTACCAACTTGGCGACGCCCCAATAAAATCAAAAGTGGTGGAGGGAGAAGGATTCGAACCTTCGAAGGCAGTGCCAGCAGATTTACAGTCTGCCCCCTTTGGCCAACTCGGGAATCCCTCCACAATTCGATGATGGAGCCGACAATAGGACTCGAACCTACAACCTGCTGATTACAAGTCAGCTGCTCTACCAATTGAGCTATGTCGGCAAGAAAGAAATGGCGGAGCCGACGAGAGTCGAACTCGCGATCTCCTGCGTGACAGGCAGGCATGTTAGGCCACTACACCACGGCTCCGCATTATGGGGATCGGGCTTTGGTAAGCCCAAAAGTAAAACTAATTGGTGACCCGGACGGGAATCGAACCCGTGTTACAGCCTTGAAAGGGCCGTGTCTTGACCGCTTGACCACCGGGCCACGTAAGGATTTGTCATGCACCTGAGAAAATGGTCGGGGCAGAGGGATTCGAACCCCCGACCCCCTGGTCCCAAACCAGGTGCGCTACCAAACTGCGCTATGCCCCGCTTGACGTGACAAAATGTATTTTAGCAAATATCCCTATCCTCGTCAAGGCCTTTCTGAAAGTTTTTTGGTTTTATGCCATCTAAATTTTTTCAAACTCTGCTTTCTGCCGCCATGTCCATCGGCTTTCGTTACGATTTAGCAAGATTCCAAAGCTCATGGCAAGGCATAAAAAAACCTCTTGCCCAATCAATAGACAAGAGGGTGAATTCCTGGTCGGAGCGACAAGACTTGAACTTGCGGCCTCTACCACCCCAAGGTAGCGCTCTAGCCAAACTGAGCTACGCCCCGACAGCCAACGAATTAGATTATAAAAGAAAACACGCTCAATGTCAAGCCGAAACGCCAATTCTTTTAAAAAGCTCATTTTTGAAGTTCATCATACGCCGTCAATAGGCGATTTCCCTGACGCCTTCCTCGGCGATCCGCAGATGATAGGTCCTTGCAGTGATTCCCGCAGCATACCAGGTTTCTTTTATGATGCTCTGAAGTTCATCCGCATCTTCCCTGCAGAACACTAAAACGGTCGGCCCAGACCCTGACAGGCAGGTGCCTAAGGCTCCATGCTCCAGAACTGCCGTCATAACAGCCTGCAGGCCGGTTACAAGCGGTCTGCGGTAGGGTTGATGCAGTCTATCCTGCATGCTGGTTTTTAACAGCTCATATTGGCCTGTGATCAGTGCCGCCGCCAGCAATCCCGCCCGGCTGATATTGAACGCAGCATCCTGTAGACTGACCTTTGAGGGCAAAGCTTCCCTGGATCTTGAGGTTTTAAGTTCAAAATCCGGTACACCCACGATGATGTCCAACGGTTTAGGCGGTATGCTCCGAAGAGACTGGACCCTTCCATCCTCTTTGGCTGAGATCACAAAACCGCCCAGGATCGCCGGCGCCGCATTGTCCGGATGACCTTCCAATACGCTGGCCATGGCGATGAGCTGTTCATCGGCCATGTGGGTCTGCAGCAGCAGGTCCGCCGCTTTAAGCCCTGCAACCGTCAACGCTGCGCTGCTGCCAAGTCCTCTTGCACGGGGTATCCTAGCACGAATCCCTATCTCGATTTCCGGCAAAGGCTGTTTGACCTTTTCGGCCAGATAAGCCGCAGCGGTCGCGGCTAAATTGCGGGAAGGCAATAAGGAAAAGCCGGAAGGGAATGCCCTTCCGCCTTTTTCTCTGATTATAAAATCATTATACAGCTCCAGAGCGATGCCGAAGGCGTCGAAGCCCGGCCCCAGATTGGCTGAGGTCGCCGGCACCCTAAGATAAATCATGCTCAGGCATCTCCTTCGACTCGAATTACGGTTGCGATTTTCCGTGTCACCGGCATGTTTTCAATTTCTTTCAAGGCCTCTCTCAGGTCTCCCTCTCGAACTTTATGGGTGACAAAGACCAGTTCTGCGTCGCCCCCCTGGAGATTTGTCTGCAGAACCGTGGCCAGGCTCACTTGATGATCTCCCAGGGACTTGGTCAACTGGGCAAGAACACCGGGGCGGTCAGCCAAAACCATACGAAGGAAGAAGCTGGTTTCCACATCATCCATGGCTTTGATGGTTTTCGTCCTCTCACAAACCGACGACAAACGGCCGGAACAATTGTGATTGATGTTTCTTGCAATCTCGACAATATCGCCCACGATGGCGCTGGCCGTCGGCATCCTGCCTGCGCCGCGGCCATAGAACATGGTGTCGCCTACAGCATCGCCTTTGACGAAGATTGCATTGAACGTATCATTGACGTTGGCCAGCGGATGCTTCAGAGGAATCAACGCAGGATGGACCCGGGCTTCGATGGTCCCATTGTTGCTCCGGCAAATACCCAGAAGTTTGACCGCATAGCCCATTTGACTGGCGAATTTCAGGTCCTCCGGTGTTATATGCTTAATGCCTTCGATATGCACATCGGAAAGCGTCACTTGGCTATGGAACGCCAGCGTTGCCAGGATGGCCACCTTACGGGCGGCATCGATGCCATCCACGTCTGCCGTGGGATCAGCCTCGGCATAACCCAAGGCCTGGGCATCACTGAGGATTTCGTCAAATTGGCCGCCTTCCCGGGACATTCTGCTCAGGATATAGTTGGTGGTCCCATTGACGATGCCCATGACTTCGAGGATGTTGCTTGCAATGAGACTTTGACGCAGAGGTCCGATGATGGGAATCGCGCCTCCGACGCTGGCTTCAAAGAAGAAGTCTTTGCCGGCCGCTTGAGCCGCGCGAAAAATTTCCTGGCCGTGCACGGCTAAAAGGTCTTTATTGGCGGTCACCACATTTTTACCTGCTTTAAGCGCCTCTAAAATAAACGTACGGGCCGGCTCGATGCCGCCAATCACTTCAACCACGACCTGGATCTCCGGATCATTCATGATATCTTCCAGGTTTGCTGTAATCACCCCAGGCTCCAGTTTGACATCCATGGGCCGATTGGGATATTTCTCCAAAGCCCTTTTCAGGCAGATCCGGCTGCCGGTTTTTTGTTCCCAAACCCCGGCATTATCTTGGATAACCTTAACAACTCCCTGTCCTACGGTACCGAGTCCCAGGACAGCAACATTAACGACTCCCATCGTATACCTCCTGACATTTCTATTTTTGTGATACGATCTCAACGCGTTTAACGCCCTGCTGATGACGCAGGCGTTCAATCATGGCGTCGGAATCTTTGACTTCCGTTATGTTGACGCTCATGGTGGCAACTGCGACGCCCTGGACCGGGACGCCCTGATTGATGGATAGGATATTGCCTTTCAGCAAAGCGACCGTATTCAAAACATTGGACAAGACGCCGGAACGATGTTCCAGCAGCAAAGTCAACGCAATGATTTTATCGCGGCCAGACTGGGTGTAAGGAAAGATGCCGTCTCGATACTTATAAAACGCGCTGCGGCTGATTCCTACTTTGTCGACGGCTTCGTTGACGGTCAGGGCATCTCCCCGAACCAGGAGATCTTTTGCCTGTGCCGTTTTCAGGATCGCCTCCGGCAGAATATCCCGGCTCACAATATATGAATTGACCGGTTCCCTGCTTTTCAAGGGCTCTCCCTCCCTTTCCCGTTTTTTCTGCGGCGGATGTGTGTCCATCCACAAAAGACATTGTACCACGTTCATCGAATAACAGCAAACAGATTTCGCAATTATCCCAGGGATTCTTTAATTTTTTCGAAAACAGAGGAGCCGGTATTGCTCAGATGCAGCAAGAGACCGGCTCCGTCCATGTTTTGTTATAGTTTTTCCCGTCCCAGCATGAAATCCATTTCCCGGCGGATCTCTGCTTTCATCTCATCAATGACCGCATCTTTTTGAGGGCTCTTCATCACATGGGAAAAACGTCCCTGAGCTTTTAGATAATCTTCCAGTTCAGTCAGGGGCATTTTGCCTTCGGCCAATGGTTTGGTGGGCGTGTTCAAAGTCAGTTTGCCATGTTCGCCTTCCCAAAGAAGCCATGCGCCGCTTTTGACAGCGAGACGGCCCAGGGTTACGGTATCGCTGCTGGCAAATTTCCAGCCGGGACCGCAGGGCGCATGAAGCTCAATGTATTTGAAACCCTTGATGCTCTTGGCTTTCATGACTTTTCGATAAAAGTCCTGAGGATAGGCTAAGGAAGCCGTGGCAACATAAGCGACCCGCTGCTCCAGCATCAGTAAAGGAACGTTTTTCTTTTGAGCCGATTTGCCTGCCGGTGTCGTTGTGGTGGTGGCATATTTCGGCGTGGCACCGCTGCGCTGTACGCCGGTGTTGGAATAGGCTTCGTTATTATAGCAGAAATGGATAAAATCATCATTCCGCTCCGCCGCGGCGGAAATCCCCTGAAAGCCGATGTCATAGGTGCCGCCGTCGCCCACCCAGGTGAAGACCGTCGGCTTTTCACCGGTCAGCTCGCCGCTTTTCAGCTGAGCATCCAAGGACATGCTGACGCCTGCCGCTGAAGCCCCCGCAGAGGCAAAACAGACGTTGAGCACCGGCACATCGTAGCAGGATTTCGGCATGACGCCGATGCTGGCCACTGCACAGGAAGGCGTCATGACCATGATGGAATTGGGTCCCAGGGCTTTGCCCACGATCCGCAATCCCATGGGGGAAGGACAGCCGGCGCAGCCGCCGGTTCCTGATTTGACCAATTCATAATCCGGCATATCCGCCAGCTTTACCGATTTGATTGCTTCGTTCATTTTAATCCCTCCAAAAGCGCCAGGGCTTTTTCTGTCAGCATCGCCGCCGGCAGATCGACGCCGCCGATCCCCACCGATGCGCCTGCGATTTTAACTGCCTTTCCGCTGTCATAGAATACGGAGCGCGCTTCCATCAGTAAAGCCCCGCCCTCATGGCCGTATGCCAGATTGCGGTCAAAGACCAACAGCTTGGCGTTCTGAGGCAATGCCTGCCGTAATGCAGCCCCAGGGAAGGGACGGTAGACCCGGACCTTCAGGTTGGCTGCCTTGATCCCTTGGGCCTGCAGCGCCTCGGCAACCAGGCTCATCTCAGCGGACATGGAGCCCATGGACATCAGGAAAACGTCGCTGTCTTGGGGTCCTTGGACGTCGATCATGCCGCCGTGCCAGCGCCCGGTCAAATCTTTATAAGCCCTGGCTTCTTCCTCGATCACATCCGCCGCCTTCAGGGTATCCTCCGCCAGGGTGTTGCGGTAAGCTGAATACTCTGCGGCAGCGGCCACATTGCCGAAGGTGCCGCCCCATTGGGGATGCAGCTTCCAATCCGGACGGTAGGGCGGGAGGAACCGGTTGATGGTCTCCTGGTCCAGGGTATCAAAAGGCAGCATGGAATGGGAGAGCAGAAATCCGTCATAGTTGATCATGGCAGGAATCCGAACTTTTTCCGCGACCTTGTAGGCGAGAAACACCGTGTCGTAAATCTCTTGGTGGGAAGCGCAGTGGAACTGCAGCCATCCTGTGTCCCGCTGGGAAACCGAATCCTGATGGTCTGCGTATAAACACCAGGGCGCGCAAACCGCCCGGTTCACATTGACCATGACCACCGGCAGACGGCCGCCGGCGGCAAAATGCAGGATCTCATGCATGTAAAGCAAGCCTTGGGAAGAGGTGGCGGTGAAGGTCCGGGATCCTGCTGCGGAAGCCGCAGCCACGGCGCTCATGACGCTGTGTTCGGACTCGACGGGAAGATACACGCCGGACAATTCACCGGCAGCCGCATAATCCGCCAGCTTTTCAGAAATCGTTGTTTGGGGTGTGATGGGGTATGCCGCTATAAAATCAACGTTTGCCGCTTTCACCGCCAAGGCGCAGGCCGCATTGCCTGTATCCATTCGTTTACTCATGGTCCGCCTCCTTGATCATTGTGATGGCATGGGCAGGGCATTCTTTTGCACAAAGGCCGCAGCCTTTGCAATAATCGTAATTGATGGCACGGTCTTCTTTGGCGATCACGCCTTCGGGACACCAAATCCAGCACATCAGGCAGCCGGTGCATTGGTTGGTGTCAATCACAGGCCGGTGGCTTCGCCAGGTGCCGGTTGGACCGCCTGCGCCCTCCGTAGCGCAGGAAAGCGGATTGATGGGCATGTTGTTCATTGGCGGCAACCTCCCTCATATTTTTTGATTTGTTCATAAGCCTGGCGGGCTGCTGCCAGATTGACGTCTGCTTTTTTGCCGCTCCAATGGCCGCGGATGGTTTCCTCCACAGCAGCCAAAGGAATATTCAATACCTTGGCGATTCCGCCAAGCATGGGTACATTGATGAAAGGTTCGCCGCCGAAGACCAGATTGTTTTCGATGGCAACGGCCTCCGCATCCAGGATCCATTGATCCGCCTGGAGGTCCAAAGGCTCCTTGGCATTGACAACGAAGTAGGTATCCGGATCGATGCCGTCGATCCGGGCATAAGATAATAGGTTCCCGTTCATCAGTGCGATGACCTGGGGATGGTAAGACATAGAACGGATTCGGATCGGCGTCTGGTCAAAACGAACACAGGCCTTAACTGCCGCACCGCGGCGTTCAACGCCGAAAAAAGGCAGCGTCTGGGCCTCTAATCCGGTTTTCACGGCAGCCTTGGCCAGCAATTCAGCCATGGTGACCACACCCTGACCGCCTCGGCCGTGAATACGTAATTCAAGCATTTGTTGAAGTCCCCTTTCAATATCGGTTATACTTAGTTAAAATCGAACAAAGACGATCGTCACGTAAAACAATTCACATTGACGCCGTCTCTGCTCTTTTGCTTGTACCTCATGCATTAAATAAGAATGGATTCTGTTTAAATTAAATTTTATAGCAGTTTCCCGCATCCGTCAACAACCTGCCCCGGCTGTACCTGGATTATTCCTTGTATACATCCCCCTAATCCAATCCAAAAAGGAGGCTCTTATGGCCATTCGCATCATCACTGACAGCACCTGTGACCTGCCTTTCGGACTGATGTCAGAATTAGGAATCGACATCGTCCCGCTGAAAGTCCATTTTGACAAAGAAGAATTTCTGGATGGCGTGGACATTACGAAGCAGGCTTTTTACGAAAAACTTTCCGTAAGCGCTCACCTGCCCACCACCAGCCAGGTGAATCCGGAAGGCTTCCTGGCCTTGTTCAAACCCTATCTGGAAGCGGGGGATGAAATCATCGGCATCTTCATCTCCAGCGATCTCAGCGGCACCTTTCAGTCTGCGGTGATTGCCAAACGGCTGCTGGAGGACCCTGCCCAAATCCATTTGATCGATTCCCGAAACGTGACCCTCGGTTTGGCTTTACTAGTCTATGAAGCCATCCGTCTGCGGGATCTTGGCAAAACCGCCGAAAATATCTGCGCACGAATTGAAGAGGCCAAAAAGAATGTGGCGCTTTTTGCGGTCTTTGACACCTTGAAGTACCTCAAAATGGGCGGCCGGCTCTCGGTGACGGCTGCTGCGGTCGGCGGTCTTCTGAATGTGAAGCCGGTCATCACCGTGCGTCAGGGTTTGATCGTCAACGACGGTAAAGCACGGGGTTCCCGGGCGGCCTATCATCTAGTGGCGGAGCGGATGAAAGCCCTTCCCATGGACGAAGATTTCGAAGTCATCTTTGCCCATGCCCATGCACCCGCAGCCCTGGAGGAATTCAAGAAAGTCCTGGCAGACAGCGGTCTCTTCCCCGATCCAGCAATATTGTCCCGCAGCAAAATCATTGAGATCGGCAGTGTGGTGGGAACCCATACCGGACCTGGCGCCGTGGCCATCGTCTGGGTCAAAAAAGAAAAGCACTAGCACCACCGTTTATTCGATAAAACGGGTATAAAAAAGCGCATGCTCCGGGTCATCGGCCCGCGACATGCGCTTTATATTTGAACGATATTTCTTCAGGCTTCGGTGCCCGGTCTGTTATTTGTAGGCTTTCAGAAAGGCGCTGTACGCTAGGTAGGCATTATAGATGTCTGCCTTGCAGGTCAGCTCGAAAGGCGAATGCATGGACAGGACCGGGACGCCGCAATCAATGACCTGCATCCCTAAATTAGCCATGAACTGGGCGATGGTCCCACCGCCTCCCAGATCGACTTTGCCTAATTCACCGGTTTGCCAGGCCACTTGATGGTCATCGAACAGAGCCCGCAAAGCCGCGATAAATTCGGGATTGGCATCGTTGGCGCCGGATTTCCCCTTGGAACCGGTGTATTTTTCCAAAACCACACCTTTGCTGAAATAGGTCGCATTCAGTTTGTCCTGGGCATCCTTATAGTTTGGATCCACTGCCGCCGACACGTCAGCGGACAGCAGCGCGGAATTTGCGAAACACCGTTTGGTTACCAAATCGTTGTAATGATCCGTGGTCAAGGCGCAGAGCTCCGCAATGCAATGGGTCAGTCCTGCGGACTGGGCCCCTGTATTGCCCATGCTGCCGACTTCTTCTTTGTCGGATAAATAAACCATGACCGTTCGGGCAGGCTGCGCCTTCAAGTCAAGCAGTGAATGGATCCCCGCATAGGTGCATACCCGGTCATCCTGGCCGTAGCCGCCGATCATGCTCCGGTCAAAACCAACCTCTCTGGCCGGCATGGCAGGCACCACTTCGATTTCGGCCGAAACAAAGTCCACTTCATCGATGCCGTAGGTTTCTTTCAGGATCCTCAGCAGATTCATTTTGACTGGATCTTTATGCTTTTCTTTGCTGCTGCCGGTTCCTTCCGCTTCATCCTTTTCTTCCTGCAGGGGTATGGCGCCAAGGACCACATTCAGACCTTCTCCGTTCACACCTTCGCTCATCCGCTTTTTCATTTGTTCATGGGCGAGATGGGGCAGCAAGTCCGTGATGACGAAGCTGGGATCCGTTTCCTTCTCCCCGATGTTGATCTGGACGATCTCGCCGCTCTTCAAAATCACAACACCATGCAATGCCAGCGGAATGCATACCCACTGGTATTTTTTGATGCCGCCGTAATAATGGGTCTTCGCCAGCACCATATCGGTATCTTCATAAAAAGGTGTCTGCTTAAAATCCAACCGGGGCGAGTCCACATGGGATGCTACAATATTGATTCCCTGCGCCATGGGTTCGGTGCCGATCACCGCCATGACCAGTGCTTTGCCACGAAGGTTTTGATAGACTTTGGTTCCTGGTTCTAAAGATTTTCTTTGCTTGATGGCCTCGTCCAGATCCATAAAGCCATTGGCTTTGCAAAGGGCTGTGGTGTAAGCGACCACTTCCCGCTCTGTCTTATGCCGGTTTAAGAAATCCAGATAGCCGCCGCAAAACTCGAAAGCGGCCTGCTGCGCCTCCTTGGAAGCGTCTTTCCACCAATTTTTATATTCAAATCGTTCGAATGTCATGCTATGGTAGTCCTTCCGTATCAATTATATTTTAGGAAAAATCCGGAGATTCCTTGTGTTCATCTTTTTTACTTCGTCCCATCAGCGCGCCCACTGCTTCCTGGGCAGGCTTGTCCTGAAACAGGATCTGATAAATTTCGTGACAGATGGGCATAGGCACATTATACTTCCGGCTCATGGCCTCCGCCGCTTCCGTGGCCCGGATGCCTTCCACCACCATGCCGACCTCCTGTAAGACCTGGTCCAGCTTGTGGCCTTGTCCCAGGAGAACCCCTGCTTTTCGGTTACGGCTGTGTTTGCTGGCGCAAGTGACGATCAGATCTCCGACCCCGGCCAATCCAGCAAAGGTGGCAGGATCCGCGCCGGCTGCGATGCCCATACGAGAGACTTCCGCCAAGCCCCGTGTAATTAGGGCAGCCATGGTGTTGTCGCCGTAGCCGAGGCCGATGGCGATGCCAATGCCTAAGGCAATGGCATTTTTCAACGCAGCTGCCAATTCAACGCCCAGCAGATCGGTGTTGGTATAGATCCTGAAGACCGTCGACATCAGAAGATCCTGAGTGTGGGCGGCGGCCATCCGGTTGTGGGAACTGGCTACAATGGCGGTGGGCATGCCTCTGCCAACCTCTTCAGCGTGGCTTGGCCCGCTTAAGAAACAAAATTCATGCTCGATTCCGGCCAATTCTTCTTCGATGACCACACTGAGCCGTTCCAGCGTCTCCACTTCGATGCCTTTGGCTGTATTGATGATCAGCTGCCCTTTCTGGAGATAAGGCCGGATTTGCCTGCAGATGCTGCGAATCTGAGTGGATGGCACCACCAGCAGGATCGCGTCCGCTTCCTTCACTGTCTTCTCCAGGCTGGATGTGGCTAATATATTGTCAGGCAGAAGAACATCCGGCAAATAATATTTGTTTTCTCTCGTTTCCTGAATCCCGCGAAGCTTCTCATCGCTGCGGCCCCATAAGGTGACTTGATGTCCGTTGCGGGCAGCGGTGATCGCAAGGGCTGTTCCCCAACTGCCGGCACCTAGAACGGATACTTTGCTCATTGTTTGCCCTCCTTGCGGAATTCGCCCAATTTTGATTCAGTTCCTGTCAGGAGTTTCTTGATGTTGGAGCGATGCCGCCAAATCACAAAAGCTGCCATAAAATATGAATAAAACACGACCGCCATGGGTGCCTCAAACAACCAGCACAAAGGAATCAGGCTGGCCGCTCCAAGTATGGAGCCTAGAGAAACCCACCGGGTCATTAAAACCACAAGGATAAATACCAAAAGCGCCGTCAATCCGATTTGGGGGGACATGACAAGCAAGGCGCCAACGCCGGTGGCGACGCCCTTGCCACCTTTTAAATTGAAATACAAGGGAAAACTATGTCCCATGACCGTCCCAATGCCGGCGATGGCGCTGCCCCAAAGGCCGGGCAGGATCAAAGCGCCCAACCAGGCTCCCAGCATGCCTTTGCAGACATCGCCGATCAAAACCAGAAGCGCCTGTTTCTTGCCCTGGGTCCGCAATACATTGGTGGTTCCGGCATTGCCGCTGCCGACGGTACGGATATCCTGGGTTCCTCCCAGGATCCGGGGGATGATGATGCCAAAGGAAATCGATCCCAAGGCATACCCTAAGGCCAAAGCCAAAATCCCAAGCATCACATTCTTGCCGTCAGCCGCCAGAAGCGCCGGGAATCTGGACAACATGATGGCTGCGAGATCAAGCATCTGGATCATCCTTTCGGCGAATGGTCATGTGCAGCGGCGTCCCTTCGAAACCGAAGTTCTTCCGCAGCTGGTTTTCCAGATAGCGCAAATAGGAGAAATGCATCAATTCCGGATCGTTGACAAAGAAAACGAAATTCGGCGGCTTGACACTGACTTGGGAACAATAGAAGATTTTTAAGCGCTTTCCTTTGTCGGTGGGTGCAGGATTCATCTGGGTGGCTTGGGAGATCACATCATTGAGCACACTGGTGGTGACCCGATGATTTTGCTGTTCCGCCACAAAGGCGACAAGCTCAGGCAGCTTGGATACCCTCTGCTTGGTCAACGCAGAAATAAAGACGATGGGGGCATAGGCAAGAAAGCCCAATTGGGCCCGCATTTCCTCTTCATATTTATGCAATGTGTTGTTGTCTTTTGGCACCAGGTCCCATTTATTGACCACAATGATCATGCCTCTGCCGGCTTCATGGGCATAACCGGCAATTTTCTTGTCCTGGTCCGATAAACCGGTGCTGCCGTCGATTACCATCAAGACCACATCGCACCGGTCTACAGCGCGCAAAGCCCGGATCACGCTATAGCGCTCCGTGCCGTCTTCCACAGTCTTACGCTTCCGCATGCCGGCCGTGTCAATGATGATGAAGTTCTGCCCGTTGGCCTTGAAGGGTGTGTCGATGGCATCTCGGGTGGTTCCGGGAATGTCGCTGACGATGGAACGGCTTTGTCCTAAAATCGCGTTCACCAAAGAGGATTTGCCCACATTAGGCCGTCCGATGACTGCGATCTTGATCACATCCGGTTCAAAATCCTCTTCGATTTCTTTGGGCAGATTGTTGGCGATGGCATCCATCAGGTCGCCCGTATTCATGCCATGCAAAGCTGAAACCGGAATCGGCTCGCCGAAACCCAGCTTATAGAATTCGATGTTACTATAGTTGTTGATAAAGCTGTCGGTCTTGTTGACCGCAACGATCACCGGCTTTTTGGTTCGGCGCAGCAGGGCGGCCAAGGCCTCATCCTCTGCCGTCAGGCCAACCTGCCCATCCACGACGAATACAATAACATCCGCCTCTGACATGGCAATGGCAGCCTGGGTCCGGACCTGCCCTAAAATTGTTTTTTCTTCCTCCACCATGTCGATACCACCGGTATCCACCAAGGTAAAGGTCCTGCCCAGCCATTCTGTATCGAAATACAGCCGGTCCCGTGTCACGCCCGGCACATCTTCCACGATGGCGATCCGGCCGCCGGCCAAACGGTTAAATAAAGTTGACTTCCCTGTATTGGGGCGGCCAACAAACGCAATCACCGGTTTTGCCATGGTGATCCCTCCTTTATGTCTCTATCATTTGTAGTCTGCATGCATCGGATGTCATTGTCTGTAGACCTGTCAGTCATGCAGTTTTCAGTTCTTCGTTGAATATCTTCTGCATCATGGCCATGCCGTCCGCCGGCAGGAAGACCAGGCGGATCTCCAGCGCTTCCTCGACTTCGCTGACTTTCATACCGTCCAGGAACGCGTCGCCCCGGTCGCGGATCATAACCTCCGGCAGCAGCACCCGCGTCGCCTTCTCCAGGCCGGAAAGCCCTTCAAGCAAGCAACGTCCGGTCAGCAAACCGCTGACATTGATCCGGTCTCCAAAAAAGCGGTTCGGCAATCCGATGACTTGAAGATCCAATCCTTCCACAGCGCGCAGGCGCTGCCATAAGGACTCCAGTCCTTTCAGGGCTGACAAGCCAGCCCCTGCCACCAGCCGGACCGGATGATTCAGCTTGGCCGGCAATTCGAACATTTCCGTCTCCTCCAGCAAACAGCGGAGCAAGCCGACCCCATTCTCCAGCTGGGGATAGCCTTCATAGGTCTGGGCTGGGGGTAGGGAAGCGTCGGCCAGAATATAAAACTCATCCGACAGCCACACGAATCGTTCCCCGCGTCTTTCCAGGCTTTCGGCCTGTTTCTGCTCGACCCACCGGATCATGGCAAGGGCCTGGTCTTTCGTGACCATGGAAAGCTGGGTCAAGCCCTCCCGAAATTGCGTCAGGCCTACGGGCACCACGGCCAAGGTCCGGGTCCCTTGTAAAGCCACCAGGTCCTGGTAAGTCTTCTCCAGGATCTCCCCGTCATTGTACCCGGGGCACAGAACGATCTGTGTGTGGAACTCGATGCCTTGAGCATCCAAAGCCTGCAAAGTTTCCAGCAGATGATCCTCACCCTTACGTCCCAGCAGGATGCTGCGCATCGTTGGATCCGTAGCATGAACGGAGACATATAATGGAGACAAGCGCTCCTCGATGATCCTTTGTTTGTCTCTGGCTGACAGATTGGTCAAAGTAACAAAGCTGCCCTGCAAAAAAGACAGCCTGTAATCGTCATCTTTTATATATAAGGTCGGTCTGAAGCCCGGCGGCATTTGATCCACAAAACAGAAGAGGCAACGGTTGGCACACGGGCGTATCTCGTCGAACACCGGTGCTTCAAACATCGCGCCCAATCCTTGGTCATATTCCTTTTCGATTTGCATGGTGCGGCAGGTTCCCTCAGCACTGCATATTTCCACGTCGATGGTCTCCCCGGCCCATTCCCATTGGAACTGGATCAGGTCTTGTATTTTTTGCCCATTGAGCCGAAGGATCCGGTCTCCCGGCTGCAAACCGATCTCCGCAGCCAAAGTGCCCGGGTACACTTCCGCAATCAGGGCACCCTCATTCACGCCTGTCAAAATGTTCTCCTCCATATAGCAATTCTTAACAATAAAATATTCGCTTCCTTCCATTATGGTCTATCACGGTCTTTTCGTCAAGTTATGTTGCCCTTGGAATGCAAAAGCGGATGCATGGACTGAAGGTTTTTCCACCGCATTCCAGGCAGATTTTTTGATGATCCCTTCGAATTATGGTATGATGATAGGGCTATGAAATTAATGGAGTGTGATATCCTATGAAGCTTCGCAATGAAGTCGATCCCAAAGACACTTGGGATTTGTCAGCCCTTTATAACAACAGCAAAGAATTCCTGGCGGATTTGGAAGTGATCCGCGGCATGGCAGACGAACTGGCCGCCCAAAAAGGTCATTGGACCAAATCAGCCGATGCGCTTTACCGTTTGCTTTCCCTCAATGATCGGATGGGCATTTTAGCTGAACGTGTTTGTTCCTATGCCCGCCTGAATTTCGATTCGGACATGGGGGATCCCGAACGCAAGGATCTCTATGAACGTCTGGATTATCTGCTGAACAGCATCGGTGAAAAACTGGCCTTTGTGGAGCCCGAATTGCTTCAGATGGAACCTGAGACCTTCCGGGAATTCATCCATGAAAAACCCGAGCTGGATCATTATAACTGGATGATGACCAAGCTGTTCCGCCAAAAAGCCCATGTGCTCAGTGCCGACCAAGAAGAGCTCATGACCCGTATGGGCAGCGTAGCCGGCAGCTTCGACAAGATTTTCGATGATCTGACCGTCAATGACATCGTCTTCCCGACGATCCAGGATGAGGAAGGCAAAGACTTGGTGGCCAATGAAGCCAACTACCGCAAGGCCCTGGAATCCAAAAACCGCGAATTGCGGGAGCGCTATTACAAGGCTTTGCTGGGCACCTACGAAAATTATATCAACACCATTACGTCGACCTTGGCGGGAAATACCAAATACCACGTTCTGGCCGCCAAATCCAGGAAATATCCCTCTTCGCTGCATCGGGCCTTGGCGCCCAACAATATCCCCATTGAGGTCTATGACAATCTGATCACGACGCTGCGGCAGCAACTGGCGCCGCTTCAGGATTATCTCAAGCTTCGCAAGGATGTTTTAGGCTGTGAGGATCTGCATTTTTACGATCTCTTCGTGCCGCTGGTCCAGCGCAAAGCCCGCAGTTATACGTTTGCCGAAGCCAAAGACATCGTGCTTGCGGCGGTGGCGCCTCTGGGAGAAGAATACCAGACCAACATGCGCCGGGCTTTTGATGAACGCTGGATCGACCTATATCCCAATAAAGGCAAAGCCACCGGCGCCTATGCCACCGGTGTTTACGGCATCCATCCATACAGTCTGCTGAATTTCACCGGCACTTTAGATGACCTCTTCACCATCATTCATGAGCTGGGGCATGCCATGCACAGTTTTTACAGCGATAACAACCAGCCTTTCGTGGATGCCGCTTACTGCATCTTTACCGCGGAGGTTGCCTCCACCGTCAATGAAAACCTACTTTTTCACTACATGCTGGATCATTCCGAAACCTCTGAGGAACGTGCTGAGCTTCTCTCCTCGCATTTGGACGGCATCCGTTCCACCCTGTATCGTCAGTCCTTCTTTGCAGACTTTGAACGCACCATGCACCAGCTTGTGGAAAAGGATGAGCCTATGATTCCGCAGGTGTTGTGTGCTCAATACCGGGCGCTTTACGCCCTGTATTACGGACCGGGCTTCACCATTGATGATTGCCTGACCTTTGAATGGTCACGCATCCCTCATTTCTATCGCCCCTTCTACGTTTATCAGTATGCCACCGGCATTTCGGCTGCCATCAGTCTGGCCAAAGGAATTCTCCAGGATGGCTCACTGTCTGTGAAGGCCTACCTTAACTTCCTAAAATCCGGCGGTTCCAAGGATCCGATCGATCTCCTGCGGGGAGCAGGCGTCGATATGTCCACCCCGGCCCCCATCATCAGGGCCGTCCAGGATTTCCAGGAAACCCTTGACGCCTTGAAGCTTGAACTTAAAGCCTAATTTCATCATAAAAAAGGAAACAGCTTCGGTTGCTTCCTTTTTTTATGCTATCCCCGATATTGCACGGCTTCCGCAAGAATCTCGGCGGTGATCGCCTCTTGACCTTCCAAATCTCCGATGGTTCGCGCCAGCCGCAGCACATGGCCGTAGCCTCTGGCCGTCATCCCCCGGTGGTCATACACCCGAGCCAAAAAGTCTTTGGCTGCCGGCGTCAAGCAGCGCTGCAGCTGCTGCATATCCCAGGAACCTTTTTTCTCCCTTTCCCGGCGGATCTGCCATGCCTGGTCAACGCGCTGTCTCACCTGTTTGGAGGTTTCCGGCGTCACTTCACGGAATTGAAGGCTATCGAATTCCACCCTGGGAACCGAAATGCGCAAATCGATCCGATCCATGAGCGGTCCGGAAATTTTGTTCTGGTAACGCTTGATTTCAAAAGCCGTGCACCGGCAGGCGATCCTTCGATCTCCACTGTAACCGCAATAGCATGGATTGGCTGTGCCGATCAGCTGGAAATCCGCAGGCAGCTCCATGGTTCCCCAACTCTTGCTGATGGTGATCTTTCTTTCTTCGGCCGGTTGTCGCAAGCTTTCCAAAACCGGACGGCTCATCTCGGATATTTCATCCACATAGAGGATACCGCAATGCGCCAGGCTGATTTCACCAGGCTGAAAGGGTACGCCGCCGCCAATCATCCCTGTTTTGGTCAAGTTGACATGGGGGCAGCGAAAAGGCCTTTGCCTGATCCAAGGCTTTTCTTTGTTAAGCAACCCTGCCGCACTGTAAATACGATTGACGGATAAAACTTCCTCTTCAGACAGCGGCGGCAAAAGGGACGGCAGGCATCGAGCCAATAAACTCTTTCCGGAGCCTGGCGGGCCCGTCATCAGTATGTTGTGTCGTCCTGCCGCGGCGATCTCCAAGGCCCGGCGGGCTTGATTCTGGCCGGCGACCTGGACCAGGTCCGCCTTTAGGTCATGGAAATCATCATCAGCCGTCGGCAGGATCCATTTTGTCTGCCGGCCTGCGCTCTGTTGACACAATTCCCTCAACGCTGCGGTCTGACTGAGGTGTCGCAGGGGAACCACCCGGTCTGTAACCTGCAGCGCTTCCCCAACATTTTCTTCTGAAACCGCGAAAGCTTTATGTGGCATGGCGGCCATGGACGCAGCCATGGCAAGGATTCCCCGGACCGGCCGCACGCTGCCGTCAATGGACAGCTCCCCGGCGAAAACATAGTCATCCAAATCCACCGATTCCAACTGACCGGAGGCTTTCAATATGCCGGCGGCAACGGCAAGATCATAGCCTGAGCCTTCTTTCCGGATATGGGCCGGCGCCAGATTCACCAGCAAACGCCGCACCGGCCAATAAAAACCGGCGCTTTGGATGGCTGCGCGGACGCGTTCCCTGCTTTCCCGCACCGCGGTATCCGGCAAACCGACCATCACCAAATCGGGCAGTCCTCCGGATATGTCCACTTCAACGCGGATCGGAATCGCTTCCAAGCCCAAAAGCGCAAAGGAATAAGCCTTTGCGATCATAGCCCTTATCCTCCTTCCACTTATAATTCAATTTACATTATTTTACATTTTTCTTCAAATTCCTGCTTCTATTTATAAAACTTCTTTATTTACCTTTACCTTTCTATCATATAAAATATAGTAAGGCTTTCTATATCCCCCTATTTGGCAATAAAGGAGAGGTTTCAAATGCGTACCCTTGGAACACAAATACGCGGCATTCGTTTGCCCATTATCAAACCTGGTGATGACCTGGTCGATATCATTGTCGACTCCCTCAAAAAATCATGGGAGTGCGAAGGTTTTGAGCTGAGGGACCGTGATGTCCTGGGCATAACCGAATCCATCGTTGCCCGAGCTCAAAACAATTACGCTTCAGCAGACCAGATTGCGACCCATGTGAAAGAATTGACCGGCGGCGGCCATGTTGGATTGGTTTTCCCGATTCTCAGCCGCAACCGCTTTTCAATTTTACTAAAAGCAATTGCCCGGGGCGTCGAGCATTTAACAGTCCAGTTAAGTTACCCTTCCGACGAAGTGGGCAACCATTTGATCAGCTGGGAAGAATTGGACGAGAAAGGCGTCAATCCTTACACCGACGTTCTGACCGAAGCCGATTTCCGCCTGCTCTTTGGAGAGGAAGTCCTCCATCCCTTTACGGGAATCGATTATGTCCATTACTATAAGAGTCTGACACATCATGACAACATTTCAATTATCTTTTCAAACGATCCCCTCACGATCCTGAAGGAAACCAAGGTGGTGATCGCTGCCGATATCCATACCCGCCAGCGGACCAAACGACTCCTGCAAAAGGCTGGGGCCGAAACCGTGATCGGCCTCGACGACATTCTCAACAAACCCGTCAATGGCAGCGGTTATAATTCCCGCTACGGTCTGCTGGGTTCCAACAAGGCCACGGAAGAGTCCGTCAAGCTGTTTCCCGAGCACGGCCAGCAGGTGGTGGATGAGATCCAACGTCAACTCTACTATCTGACCAATAAAAACATTGAGGTCATGGTTTACGGCGATGGTGCCTTCAAGGATCCTGTGGGCAAAATCTGGGAGCTGGCAGACCCTGTGGTCTCGCCGGCCCATACGCCTGGTCTGATCGGAACCCCCAGCGAAATCAAGCTTAAGTATCTTGCGGACACCCGCTTTAAGGATCTTTGCGGCGAAGACGCCAAAAATGCCATGATTGATTACATTAAAGAAAAGCAAGAGAATCTGGTCGGCGACATGGCATCTCAAGGTACCACGCCCCGGCAGCTTACCGACTTGTTAGGCAGCCTTTGCGACCTGACCAGCGGCAGCGGCGACAAGGGAACCCCTGTGGTCTTGATCCAAGGCTATTTCGACAACTACGCTTCCTAAGCCCCTCTCTTTTTCATCCATCAGCATATTAAAAAACAAGACAGGCTGCGCGGCCTGTCTTGTTTTTTGTGAAATTTGATTTCTAGGCTTTGGTCGACTGCATGTAGGCATCCATGGCATCCGCAACCTCTTTGGAATAAGCCACGGCTTCAACCACCGTTTTGGGACCTGTCACCACGTCGCCGGAGGCAAAGATGCCTTCCCGGGAGGTATGGCCTTCCTCATCCACAACCGCTAAGCCTTTACGGTTCACATCAAGCCCTTCGGTGGTGGAAGCGATTTTATTTTTGGGGCCCTGGCTGACCGAAACGATCACTGAATCAGCTTCATACAAGCGCTGGGAATCCGGCACGACCTGAAGATGACCGTTTTCGTCCACAATGGTGGATTCAAAGATGACACCCCGATCCGTAATTTCCACAGGCGCTTTGAAATAGACAAACTCAACCCCATCGATCAGAGCATATTCTACTTCCCGCTTTCCCGCTGCCGCCGTACCGCGCCGCGCAAAGATCGTGACGTTGCGGACGCCCTTTCGCAATGCGGTCCTGGCAACATCGATGGCTGCATTGCCGGCCCCAACGATGATCAGCCGTTCTCCCAACTCATAGGAATCCGGGTTTGTCAAATAATCGATGGCATAATGAACATTTCCCAAACTTTCGCCTTTAATGTTGAGCTTGTTGGGACGCCAAACACCGGTTCCGATGAAAATGGCTTTATAACCATCCCGAAAGAGGTCGTCGATGGTCAGCGCACCACCGATGCTGGTATTGGGGCGTATTTTGATGCCCAAGTCCAGCAATAATCGCTTGTACTTATCCAGAATTGTTTTTGGCAGCCGGAACTCCGGTATGCCGTAACGCAGCACGCCGCCGATTTTGTCTCGCGATTCAAACAATGTGATATCGTAACCTTTTTTGGCCAAGATCACCGCGATGGTTATCCCGGCTGGTCCTGAGCCGATGATCGCCGCTTTGATCCCCTTCTTTTCCACGGGCTTCTTGCTAATTTTTTCGAAATAATTCTCAGAGATGTAGTTCTCTATGCTGCTGATATGGACCGGCGCGCCCTTTTTGCCAAGGACACAATGGCCTTCACACTGTTTCTCATGATCGCACACCAAGGAACAGACGATGGACAATGGGTTGTTTTCAAAAACCATTTCCCCAGCCTCGGTTATATTCCCCGATAGGAAGGTTTGGATCATTTTGGGGATCGGTGTAGAAATCGGACAGCCCGTCATACATAAGGGCTTCGTACAGTTTAAGCACCGCTTTGCTTCATTGACAACATGAATCGCCATTTTTTATGCCCTGTCCCTTCTCTTGTCTTATCCCCATATTATAAAGCATCGACGGCAATGGGAGTATTTATTTTTTGATTTATGCGAAAAAAAGGCCGCTGCCTGGGGCAGCGGCCTTTGAGTCACTATTTGGCTTTTTTGAGAAGCAGTTCCCAACGATGGTCAACATCACGCTGGATTTCGGCAATAAGGTCTTCATTGCCTTTCTTAAACAGATGTTTGAACCGTCCCTGCAACTTAAGGAAGTCTTCAATGGGCCGTTTGTTTTTGGGCTCGTAGTTGACTTTCCATACATCATTCTCAACTTCATAGAGCGGCCAGAAGCAGGTTTCAACCGCCATTTTACAAACTTCCATGATGTCTTCGCCTTCGTATCTCCAGCCTCTGGGGCAGGGAGCCAAAACGTTCAGGAAGGCTGCGCCGGGGGTGTAAATTGCTTTTTCGGACTTTTCATACAGGTCCTTCAGATTGCCGATGAAGGTGGTCTGAGCCGCATAAGGAACATGATGGGCGGCGATCACTTCCGTCAAATCTTTACGGTTCTGCGTTTTACCGGCACTGTTTTTACCGGTTGCAGAAGTTGTGGTGTCCGCATATTTAGGGGTACCGGAGGAACGTTGAATACCGGTGTTCATGTAAGCTTCATTGTCGTAGCAAACATAGACCATATCCTGATTCCGTTCCATGGCGCCGGAAAGGGACTGGAAACCGATATCGTAGGTGCCGCCGTCGCCGCCGAAGGCGATGAATTTATAGTTTTCAGGCACTTTGCCTTTTGCAGACAATGCACGATGGGCCGCTTCAACACCGCAGATGGTGGCTCCGGCGTTTTCAAAGGCACTGTGAATGAAGGAATCCTTCCAGGATGTATAAGGATACATGCAGGTGGAAACTTCCAAGCAGCAAGTTGCGCTGCAAATGACTGCATGGTCCTCAGGCTTGATCGCTTTTAATACGGCTCTGACCGCAATCGGAGCACCGCAGCCTGCGCACATTCTATGACCGCTGGCCAAACGATCGGGCCGGTTCATTACTTCTTTAAAATTGTATGCCATGTCAATGCACCTCCTATTCTCTGATTGCCAGGTACTTGTAGGTTTCGGGTTGTTTGCCGGATTTGACCAATTCGGCAATTTCGTCGAAGACTAATTTGATGTGTTCCACACGAACGTCACGACCGCCAAGACCGTAGATATAGTTGGCGGCAACGAGGCCATCCACTTTACCGTAGATCGCAGCCTTGACCTCCGCACCCAGAGGACCGCCTGCAGCCGAGAAGCTGTCGGTTTTGTCCATAATGGCAACCGCTTTAACACCCTTGAGGGCTGCGGCAATTTCTTCAAGAGGGAAAGGTCTGAAGACTCTGACCTTGATCAGGCCGGCTTTAACACCCGCAGTTCTCAATTCGTCGATAGCCTCTTTGGCAGTTCCGGCGGAAGAACCGATGATGACCATAGCGTACTCGGCATCCTCCATACGATATTCTTCAATCATATCGTATTTACGTCCGGAAATCGTTTCGAATTCTTTGGCGATGTCCTTGATGACCTGGCGGGCATTTTTCATGGCTTCCGTCTGGGCCTTTTTGTGCTCCATGTAATACTGGGGCGTGTCATAGGTACCCACAGCAAGGATCTCATCGGGATTCAGCAGGTATTTTTCAGGGTTGTATTCACCGACAAACGCTTTGACTTTGTCGGTTTCGATCAGTTCCATTCTTTCAACCGCATGGCTGGTGATGAAACCATCCTGGCACGCCATAACCGGCAGATGAACATCTTTATGTTCGCCGATTCGGACGCATTGAATGAAGTTGTCATAAGCTTCCTGGGCATTTTCGGCGTAGATCTGGATCCAGCCGGCGTCCCGGGCGCCCATGGAATCGCTGTGGTCATTGTTGATATTGATCGGCCCGGACAGCGCTCTGTTTACACAGGCCATGGTGATGGGCAGACGATTGGAAGCTGCGATGTACAGCATTTCAAACATATAAGCAAGACCGCAGGAAGACGTCGCTGTCATGCTTCTGGCACCGGCCGCTTGAGCACCGACGCAGGCGGACATTGAGCTGTGCTCGGATTCAACGGGTACATAGACCGTTGTCATCTCGCCATTGGCGATGTACTGGGAAATGAACTGGGGTATTTCGGTTGACGGAGTGATGGGAAAAGCCGCCACTACGTCAGGATTGATTTGTTTGATCGCAAATGATACTGCTTCGTTACCAGACAATCTTTCACTAATAGCCATCGTTATCCCTCCTATTCTCCGTCTTTCACAAATTCGATTGCATCAAAGGGGCAGACTTTTGCGCAAATGCCGCAGCCCTTGCAATGATCAAAGTCAAAATCAAGCCGTTTGCCGTCTACAACAGGAATGGAGCAGTCCGGGCAAACAGGAACGCAAAGCAGACACTGCTTGCATTTCTCTTCGATGAATTTCGGTGTGGCCGTACGCCAGTCACCGGTTTTAAATTCAGCGGAATTTCCGGAGGCGTAAATGAAGCCGCCGGGGGTCAGGTCCTGCCATTTATTGTCAGGGGTGATGTTTTTCATCAGATTATCCTTCATAAACCTTGACCTCCTCCAATGCCATGCTGAGCGCCTTCATGTTGCCGTCGACAACCTCAGGCTTGGTGGCAAATTTATGTTTGAAAGAAGCTCTCATGTTGTCCAAGAAAAGCTGTTCGTCCATGACCTTGCTGGCATGGACCATCGCGGCCAGCATGGGCGTGTTGGGAATGTTTTTGCCGATGCATTCGAGGGAGATTTTAGCAGCGTCGATCGTATAGATCTTGCCCTTGTACCCTTTCAGCAAAGGAAGCAATTCCTTGGGATCTTTTTTGGTGTTGATCACGATAGCGCCTTCCTCTTTGAGGCCGGCGGTCACATCAACGGATTCCAGCAGGGTATCGTCAACCACTGCCACAAAATCAGGTTCGTAGATATTGGAATGGACACGCAACGGTTCGTTGCTCAGCCGGTTGTAGGCTGTGATGGGGGCACCCATTCTTTCCGGGCCGTATTCAGGAAATCCCTGGATATACATCCCTGTGCTGAAAGCTACGTCTGCCAAAAGCAAAGAAGCTGTTTTTGCACCCTGACCGCCTCTGCCATGCCAACGTATCTCTGTCAGTTTTTTCATCTTATTACTCCTCTCTAATCATAGAATCCCTTGCCCTTTCCAAGGGCTAAAAAATCAACTGTTTTCGACCCGGCGCAGTAAACCTCGCCTCTGCCTCGCCCCTCCGGATCTAAAAAAGTTTGCACCCAAACTTTTATTATTATAGCATGTCCAATTTTAGTTTTGCAAGGTATTTGCTACGCATTTGCAAACACCCGTCTGTATACATTCCACACCTTCATCAATAATCAGAATATCGGCCGGAGTTTGTGAAAATTTGCGGAATATATCCTTCGTTGTTATTGATTGCAGCCCACTTCGAAGGCCCGCAGATTCATGTCAATGAGCTTTTCTTTAACGGTATGGCGAATTGCGTCCTGCCAAAGCTCCATCGGGAAATCCAAATGCCGGGCTAGAATGCCCAGCAGAACCACATTGGCGGCCCGGGCATCCCCCTGTTCCATGGCCAGGGCGGAGGCGGATGCCGCTTTGACCTTGACGCCCATGGCAGTGACTTCCTCAACCACATTCTTGGGATATTCCGCATTGCCGGCAATGACCGGCATGGGAAGCATTTGCTGCTGGTTCACGATCAAAAGGCCCTCTTTCTTTAAGTAGGGCAGATAGCGCAAGGCCTCCAGCTCTTCAAAAGCCATGATCACATCCGCATTGCCAGCTGCGACCAAAGGTGAATAGATTTTTTTCCCGTAGCGCACATGGGTCACCACGCTGCCGCCCCGCTGGGACATGCCGTGGATTTCCGATTGTTTTACATCAAATCCGGCCGCCATGGCCACATGGCCCAAGATTTTGCTGGCCAATACCGTGCCCTGACCGCCAACGCCGGCTATCAGGATGTTCACCGTGGTATCTTTAGTCATGAAGCTCACCTGCCTCTCCCATGGCTTTTTTGGGGCATACCTGCGGGCATAGACCACAGCCTACACAAACCAGCGGGTCGATCTGTGCCTTGCCATCCTTGACAGAAAGGGCCGGGCATCCCAATTTCAGACAGGCTTTGCACCCGATGCATGCAGCCGCATCCACCGTAAAGGCGGGCTTCTTTAAGCGAACATACAAGGCGCAGGGCCGGCGGACAATGATCACGGAGACCTCCGACGCTTCCAGTTCTTCCTTGAGGACTTGTTCGCAATGCTTCAAATCAAAGGGATCCACGATTTGGATCCGCTGAACACCCACGCTCTCAACCAGCTTTTCGATGGAGATCTGCGGGGCGGGCATTCCCTTGATGTCTTTTCCGGTGCCCGGATTGTCCTGATGCCCTGTCATGGCGGTGATGCTGTTGTCCAGGATCAATACCGTCCCGATCCCTTTGTTGTATACGAGATCCACCAAGCCGGTGATCCCGGAATGGAAAAAAGTTGAATCGCCGATGACCGCCACGCATTTGCGGGCAAAATCCTCACCGCGGGCCAGCTCCATACCGAAAGCGCCGCTGATGCTGGCGCCCATACAAATCGTGGTGTCGATGCAGCCGAAGGGTGGTGCAGAACCTAAGGCATAGCAGCCAATATCGCCCGATACATGAAGTCCCATTTTTTTCAAAGTATAATAAATTCCCCGATGAGAACAGCCAGGGCAAAGGATCGGCGGCCGGACCGGGAGCTTTTGCGCCGAGGCATAGGGTTTTTCAAAGGAAGGGGCACCCAGGACACGGCGAAGGATCTCCTCGCTGAGTTCGCCTTCCCTGGGGATAAGGTCTTTGCCTGTGACGGCAATTCCCATGGCCTTGATCTGGGTTTCCAGGACCGGCTCCAACTCCTCGACCACCATGATCCGGTCAACCTGAGCGGCAAAATCCTTGATAAGCTTCTCATTCAGGGGCCATAGGAGACCAAGCTTCAGGAAAGAGGCCCCGGGCATGATTTCTTTTAAATATTGATAACTGATCCCGCTGGTAATAAAGCCGAGGGTCCGGTCTCCCATCTCAATACGGTTGAGACCGGTTTGTCCGGCAAATTCCGTCAGTGCCTTGCGTCGCGCTTCCACAACCGAATGGCGACCTTTGGCATTGGCTGGCGTCATGACATACTTTGATGGATTCTTTTCATAATCCTTGACGACGATTTCCTGCGGCGCGCCAATCTCTACAAGGCTTTTAGAATGATTGACCCGGGTCGTGGTGCGCAAAATCACCGGCGTGTCGAACTGCTCGCTGAGCTGCAGCGCTTCCATGGTAAAATCCTTAGCTTCCTGGCTGTCACTAGGCTCAAGAACCGGTATCTTCGCAATCATACCGTAATAGCGATTATCCTGTTCGTTTTGGGAACTATGCATTTCCGGATCGTCGGCGGATACCAGCACCATTCCGCCGTTGACGCCTGTATAACTGAAGGTCAGCAGCGGATCGGCCGCCACATTGACCCCCACATGCTTCATTGCCGCCAACGCTCTGGCGCCTGCAATGGAAGCACCGATACAAACCTCCAACGCAACTTTTTCGTTGGGTGCCCATTGGGACTGGATACGGTCATATTGTGCGATGTTTTCCAGGATTTCCGTGCTGGGTGTGCCAGGATAGGCAGCCGCCACTTTGACGCCGGCTTCGTATGCTCCTCTGGCAATGGCTTCATTGCCAGACAACAACTCATACTTGTCCATTCTTTTGATCCCTCATTTCACGTATCATAAAATGTATTCTTATTATTTATATCATTCGGCAGCAAACTCTGTCCAGCATTACGCCATGTATACAAAGTGAGCTTCAGCCTATAATTTCTGGATGTCCAGTTGGTCCAGGCCGTAGGTGTTGATAATTTTAATAAGCTTGCCGGGATAGTTGGAATCTGTGGCGTAGCCGCAGCGGCGAAGGGCGTAAGCTCCCCAGGCGCTGTTGAACATGACATCTGTATAAGGTATGTACCGTTCCTTATTCAACAGCAGACTATTATGGTCGTTCCAGCTCTCCTTGATATTATGGTACGCCCTGAATTTCGCATCGATCCGGTATTTCGTGCCATAATATTCCTCCCAGGTGTTGGAAAGAACCGATCCGGCAGTTCCGGTGCCTTTGATGCCGAATAAATTGTAGGACATCTGGCCTGAATATTTATCCACTGGCAGGCTCTGCCCCCAGCCGGATTCCAGAACAGCCTGGGCTACCTGCAGCGCGGCAGACATGCCGTTTTCTTTTTGGGTGGCTAAGGCCATCGGCGTAATATAACTTATGAAGAGGTCTTTTTCCGCAACGGGACGGGCAGCATAGATCGTGCCCAGGTAAATCTTCACCGTCACGGGCTCGGAAGTGATGGTTTGTCCGTCCGCAGTCACTGCGGTGGCTTGGATAAGACGGGTGCCCTCATTGATGGGCTGAGGGGTCCAACTCACGGTTTGAGTACCGTCCGGTGCCGTGCCCAAGGTTTTCTGGGTCCCATTGCCAGTGTTTTTCACAATATAGGAAACCGATTGCAGCGGCACATTGGAAATCGATGTCAGCTCGATGGTATCGGTGATCACTTCCTCCGGGCCCACGCCTTTGACAATGATGCTGGCGGTCCCGGGGACCGTTGCTGAAAGCGGTGCACTGGTGTACTCCTTGCCAGCCGTATTTTTTACTTTGACATAGACGTCCCAGGTCCCTGCCAAATCCGGGCCAGGGAACCATACATAGTCACCGTAGGGCAGCTCTTTAAGCAGGATCGTTTCTCCGGTTTTGGTATTTCTGATCCAGTATTGGGTCAGGGTCACGTCGAAGTTCCGCGTGACGGATAGGGTCACCGGAAACTTGCCAATGTTGTCGGCATTGAATTTCTTCAGGCTGATGCTATCTGGGGCTTTTGTAATCGCCACAGTAACAGGGACCGCCGGGCTGTAAAACGGATTGCCGGCCTGGTCATAGGCCACGGCCCGTATTTCCATGTCGCCGTTGTATGCGGTGGTCGGATTGAATGGATAGGTTCCCATGGGATCCACCCCTTGAGACTGGGTGGTCTGCCCCGTGGCAAGGTTTTTAAATTCATATATAACAGACGTCGCGGCAAAATTTGCCTTGCAGCTCAAATCTATGCTTCCCGTGATCGTTTGCTTAGCTGTCAGTCCGCTCATGGTGACTTGGGGCGATACAGAAACATTGACCGTTACTGCGGTGCCGGCCAGGAAGTTTCCTTGGGCATCGCAAACTGCTGCCGCGATGATCCGGCTGCCTTGCGCCGCAGGATCGGGCGCCCATCGGGCATTGCCCTGGGCTGTGGCGCTGCGGGCAATGATTTTACCGGCGCCGGTCTGGGCGTCCAGCATCAGATATCGAACCTGGGCTGCGCCCGCAGGAATCCCGCCTTGGTATTCAATCGATATAGGCAAGGTTCCGGTCACTGTCCTGCCTTGGGTCAAACCGGTTATGCTGACGCTGGAAAAAAGTGTTTTCTGAACCTTGGCATCGGAACGGACATACACACTGTGGTCCACATTGTTCCAACTGACTGAGATACCTAATGCATTGCCCACCAGCCGCAAGGGCACATAGGTGCGGTCATTGATGATTTGAGAAGGCACATCGCAGACATCATAGGTTTTTTTGCCGTCTTCCTCATAGCAAACCAGCCGGTTATCCGCCCAAAGGGTCACATTCTGGCCGTTTTCATTGTTTACCTGTATGGTACGGTCAGTTTCATCCCAGACCACTTGAGCGCCTAATTCCTCAGAGATCATGCGGATTGGAACCAATGTGCGCCCTGATTGGAGACGGGGCGCCTGATCCATGGACACCCTCTGTCCATCGATATAGACAGGGATGTTGTCCGAGGCGGCCATGACCGGAGAAACCGGCAATATCATAAAGAAACTGGATATCGTCAAAAATCCGGCCAAGGCGCCGCTGATAAAACGCCGTCCTTTTTCATTGATCTTTTTCATAGTTAGTCTCCTTGTCTTTATATTTTTTACTTGTCTATTATAACACAACCTGATCTGCAATTTTCCCTTAAACCCTAATATAAGGATTTATTAACGGAATGTTAAGAAATTATTCAGGGCTCCGTCACCTTGCGCTTCCGTTCGTTTATTCAAAGGGGAAGTCCTGTCAGAACGCATCTCTGATCAGTTCCATGGAATGGATCGTGCCGTACAGATCGATGAGCACACCCACTACATCAAACCGGCACAGCGCTTCGAATTGCTGATGATCGGCCAGGTATTGCCGGGCAAGCCGGCGGAGACGGTTCTGCTTCGATTTATCCACCGTCTCCTGCGGCAAACCCAAGCCCTCGTGGCGGCGGCTGCGGACTTCAATAAATACCAAATATCCGTTTTCTCTCGCGATCAGGTCGATTTCTCCCAATCGGGTCCGGTAATTGCGGGCGATGATTTGGTATCCCTGTTCCAATAAAAAAGAAGCAGCCGATTCTTCAGCCGCCCTGCCTCTTTGCTGCGGTGTTAAGATTCGTCTTGCTTCCATCATCCTTAGCCCTCATCTTGATTTACTTAAATAAACAAACTTGTTGAACTTCGTTTCGCTGCAAGAATCCTAAAAAAGTCTTGCGATGGCAAGGGGATGGTCCATGCTGCGCCACCGCCATACGATGCCGTTCTGTGGGGTAACCCTTGTTCTGTGCGAATTGATATTGAGGATACATAGCATCCAGTTCCTCCATCAGGCGGTCCCGATGGGTTTTGGCCAATATGGAAGCAGCGCTGATGCAGGCACAGCGCGCATCCCCCTTGATCAGGCCTTCCTGCGGCAAGGGGAAATCAAGCTTCACAGCGTCCAGCAAGAGATAATCCGCAGAAATGGACAAGCCGGCCAATGCCCGGGTCATGGCTAATTTGGTTGCCCCCAGAATGTTGAGGCGATCAATTTCCTCCACATCCGCTTCACCGATCGCCCATGAAACGGCACTGGCTTTGATTTCAGATTCCAAACGAAGCCGGTTTTTGAGGCTGATCTTTTTTGAGTCGTTGAGCCCTAAAAGCCGCAGGCCGCATGGCAAAATGGCGGCTGCAGCCACCACTGGTCCTGCCAAGGGGCCTCTGCCGGCTTCGTCCACACCGGCGATCCAGGCATAGCCCCGGTCATGCAGCGCTTCCTCATAGGCTGCCAGGGCATCCAGCCTCAGGCCTTCTTCGGATCTTGCTTCCTGCCTTTTGGGCTCATTCTTCGTCACTGCGCACATCCTCGGCGATCTGGGCTTTTTCGTGATCAACCTGAATCGGGACGACAAACGTGTCGGGATCATCCCAGGTCACAGGGCCTAATTTTCCGCCCCGCAATTCGTCCAAAAGCATAACCGCCGCTTTGTCCAATTCAACATGGCCGCCTTTCCGTAAGAAACCGCGGCGGCGGGCAATGGCCTCTAATATAAAATGGACCTCTTTGACTTCAGATGTATCTTCCCGCAGCACGTCCATTTCTTCGCCCAACTCAGACTCTGTGACAATTTCAGAAATTCCGTATCGTTGGGTCAGACGGCCCGGACGATGGGTACGGAGCCATTGGATCAGCCATAGGCTCAGTTCCATGGGATCATAGGCATTGTCTCCGATGGCACCGGTCACCGCCAGCTTCCTGGCTGCTTCCGGGTCTTCGATTTTGGGCCATAGGATGCCGGGCATATCCAGGAGTTCCAAGTCTTTTTCCAAACGGATCCATTGTTTTCCCCGGGTCACACCGGGTTTGTCCCCTGTTTCTGCTCTGGCTTTGCCGGCGAATAAATTGATCAGCGTGGATTTGCCCACGTTCGGTATGCCGGTAACCATGACCCGGATGCTTGTATTCATGATGCCGCGGTTGCGTCGGCGCTCCAAAACTTGCTCTGCCTGCTTTTCAATGCCGGCGGTCAACAGCTTGATCAGGATTTTCGGGTTGGTGGTCCGAAAGTTCCCTGCGATGGCCGGCCAGCCGGCGGCTTCAAAATTCCGGATCCAGGCTTTGGTCATTTCAGATTCCGCCAAATCTTCTTTGGCCATAATTATTAAACGAGGCTTGGCCCCGATCAGATCATCGATCAGCGGATTGCGGCTGCTCATGGGCAAGCGGGCATCGACCATCTCTACAACCACGTCCACCAGACGCAGATTTTCGGTCATCAGTTTGCGTGTTTTGGCCATATGGCCAGGAAACCACTGAATCATCGTTACCTCCACTTAAACAAATATTTTCTCTATAAACTATATACCTTTTACATAACCATCGCAAGGGAGAAGCCTCTTAGCTACCCTTAGGAAATCTGCCCAGCGGCGACCAGTTCGCCGAAGCTCCATATACAAAAAAGACGACGGCTTCTCTGGGAAATGCCGTCGTCTGCTTGCTTTTTTTTTTGATGAATTGCTTAAGCTCTTTCTTTGATACGAGCTGCCTTGCCAGACAATTTGCGGAGATAGAAGAGTTTGGCACGGCGTACTTTACCTTTGCGCAGCACTTCAATTTTCTGAATGCGCGGCATATGAACAGGGAAGCAACGTTCCACACCAACGCCGTAGGATACACGGCGAACTGTAAAGGTTTCGTTGATACCGCTGCCGCGGCGCTTGATCACGACACCTTCGTAAGCCTGTACACGCTCCTTGGCGCCTTCAACAACCTTAACATGAACACGAACTGTATCACCAGGACGAAAATCAGGAATGTCCTGACGTAATTGTTCAACTTCAATACTTCTTAATAAATCCATTATATGTCCCTCCTCCCTGTATAGATGTTCTTGCCTTGCCTTCATTATCAAAGCAGCGGACCATCCGTTCTTGCCCACAGGCGAATACTAAGGTATTATAACATAATCTTTTTCACGATACAAGCACAGGATCTTGATAAAATACGCTTTTGTTGAGGTAAAATTTATGCCTGATCGATCGTTGATCCTTCAAACCATGCAGGCCCAAGCAGCCGGTCCATAATGATCGACGCTGCGCTTCTCACCGATAAATGATTGTAATCGCTCCGCCCGACCACCGGATCCAGGATCACATCCGCCGAATCCAAAACCTCCTGCGCCAAGCCATGGCCTGTGCCAAAAATCAGGAAATAGTTGGTTCCCGGCTGGCCCTCTTGAACAGGCCGGGCGATTTGCTGCCGCAGATCGAGATATCCTGTGGAATTTTCGTGATGATGGGCATCGGTCACAACGCGGCAAAGGCTGCCCCCAAAGGTATCAACGATTTCTTTTTCAGCGGCGGCCAGGGATTCAGACAAGCGAATCTTCAGCAGCGCTTCGCAGCGGTCCGGATTGTATTGGGCACCGGCACCTTGGATCCAGTAATGCAGGAGCTCATTTGCCAGCTCATGCTGGGCCGGATGGGGATGGATAAGATAATACTGCTGAAGATCGTAGGTTGCCGCGCAGCGGGAAATATCATGAATGTCCAAATTTGTGATCGAAGTGGCAATCACTTCGCTTCGTTTGTTATAGATCGGATAATGAACCAAACCTATGAATATCCGGTTACCTGCCAAGTCCCTCGCCTCACTCGTCATCTGTTTTCATATCCTCTTCCCGATGGATCTCTTCAAGAAATTTCTGGTCTTCTTTGGTTAAAGGAATGGTTTTGAGCAAATCTCGGCGCCGCAGCCAGGTCCGGCGCAGTGCCTCTTTACGCCGCCATCTCCGGATCTGTTCGTGATTGCCGGAAAGCAAAACCTCCGGGACCTCACTGTCCCGAAAAAACCTGGGCCGGGTATAGTGGGGATGCTCCAGCAGACCCTCCGAAAAAGAATCTGTTTCATGAGACTCCGCCACACCTAAAACGCCGGGCAGCAACCGGCAGACAGCATCGATCACAACCATGGCCGGCAGCTCCCCTCCGGTCAAAACATAGTCACCGATGGAAATTTCTTCGTGGGCCAAAGCCCTGATTCGTTCATCAAACCCCTCATAATGGCCGCAGAGAAAGACCAGCCGCTTCTCTTGGGCCAGGCTTTTGGCTTTGGCCTGGGTGAAAGGGGCCCCCTGTGGACTCATTAAGATGATCTTTCCCAAAAATTGTGCAGGATCCCCGATCCGGTCTTCCAGGGCGCTGAAAATAGGCTCCGGTTTAAGGACCATGCCGGCGCCGCCCCC
>DIWW01000013.1 GCA_002435905.1 Peptococcaceae bacterium UBA6096 | reverse complement strand
TGTGGTTTTCAGAGATCTTCTCTGAATTCCTGGTGACTATAGCGAAGGGGTCCCACCTGTTCCCATCCCGAACACAGCCGTTAAGCCCTTCTGCGCAGAGAATACTTGGTCTTAAGATCTGGGAAGGTATGTCGTCGCCAGGACACGTTAAGGAGCCAAAGCAATTGCTTGGCTCCTTTCCTGTTTTCCAATTCTTTTTGGAGGCGATCTATGAAGGAAAAAGGTGCCAGATCCTTGTTCTCCATGACGTGGCCCATCTTCTTTGAATTGATATTGCAAATGCTGGTGGGCAATGTGGATCAGTTCATGATCAGCCGTTACTCCCAGAATTCTGTTGCAGCCATAGGTAATGCGAATCAAATCTTGAATGTCTTGCTGCTTACCTTCAGCGTGGTGAGTCTGGCTACGACCATTTTAGTCTCTCAGTACCGAGGCGCTAAGGATACCCAGCGGGTGGGTCAAATCTATAGCTTGGCTTTATTGACGAACTTCACATTCAGTTTCTTGATCGGAACGATCCTGATTATTTTTAACCGCCCAATTTTTCAGTGGATGCAGGTACCGGCAGAAGTCCTGGAGGAATCTTGCACTTATATGCGGATCATTGGGAGTTTTATCTATCTGCAAGCGATTTCGCTGACGTTTTCCGCTATATTTCGAAGCAATGCCTGGCTTAAGCAAGCCTTGAGCATTTCGGTGATTGTCAATTTGCTTAATATCTTGGGCAATGCTTTATTGATCCATGGTTTCGGTGCTGTTAGGCCGATGGGTCTGGTTGGCGTAGCCATTTCAAGCAACATTGCCAGGGCTGTCGGGATCGCCATCTATATTGTTCTTTTTCTCCGCAAATCCGACATTCCAATCTCGTTCAGAAACCTGCGGCCGTTTCCCTGGGACCAGGAGAAAAAACTTTTATCCATCGGCCTCCCCGCCGGCGGCGAATCCTTGTCTTACAGCTCGGCTCAAATGTGTATCCTACGGTTTGTGAACGAATTCGGTACGTATGTGATCACGACCAGTATCTATTCAAAGATGTTTGCCACGTTGTCTTATATTTATACCTCTGCGGTCGCCCAGGCATCCCAGATTTTGGTCGGTTATCTTATGGGCGCGCAAAAAATCGAAGAAGTGAACCAGCGTGTTGTGTCCACGGTCAAAATAGCCATGGCCGTATCCCTTGCCGTATCTTCGATCCTCTACCTAAGCAGCGATCTACTGTTCGGCTTTTTTACAATGAACCCAGAAGTCTTAAGGCTTGGAAAAATAATTATGCTGATCGATATTCCCCTTGAGCTCGGCAGAGCAGTGAACATGGTTGTGATCCGGGCTTTGCAGGCGTCCGGCGACATCCGGTTTCCCGTGATATCCGGTATCTTATGCGTATGGGGTATTGAGGTTTCTCTGTCCTACCTATTGGGCGTACATTACGGTTATGGTCTTATCGGCGTTTGGATAGCAATGGCTTTTGATGAATGCTTCCGGGCAGTCATTTACATAGGGCGATGGCGTTTCGGCCGCTGGCGGACGATGAAACTGATCAGCCCCTTATTGCCGAAAGAATCCGATATCGAATGATACACAAAATTAGAGTCAATGAAACATAAAGTTTGTGTTATAATGTCTTTTAAGTTGTCATACAAAAAAAATGTTGATTCCGCAGAAAGGAAACCATGATGATCACCTTTGAGAGCGTTAGGAATAATCCTGAAGTTGAAACTTATATTAAAAAATCCGATGAAACGCTGATTGCTTTAGGCTATACAGAACATAGCTTCCCACACGTGATCAAGGTCGCGAGGGAAGCAGGCAACATTCTGCAGACGCTGGGGTATTCCCCAAGAGAAGTGGAAATGGCAGAAATCGCCGGGTATCTCCATGATATGGGCAATGTGATCAACCGCATCGACCACGCCCAAAGCGGTGCCATCATGGCCTTCCGCATATTGGATCATATGGGGGCGGATCCGGAGGAAATCGCCACCATCATCAGTGCCATCGGCAATCATGACGAAAGTACGGCTGTGGCCGTTAATCCCGTGGCAGCTGCATTGATCCTGGCGGATAAATCGGATGTGCGCCGGAGCCGTGTACGGAATCTTAACCACGCCACCTTTGACATCCATGACCGGGTCAATTATGCGGTGGAGCAATCCTCTTTGAAAATATCCGAGGACAAAACGGCGATCACCTTGGACTTGACCATCGATACAAGCATATCGCCCGTGATGTATTACTTCGAAATATTTCTTGGCCGCATGTCTTTATGCAAAAAAGCCGCTCACAAACTTAATTTATGGTTCCATTTAGTGATCAATGAGCAAGTTCTGCTTTAAATTCTATCGATAAGGTCGGATGATATGACAAATTATAAGACAGGGCTGGTACTGGAAGGCGGCGGTATGCGCGGCCTCTATACCATCGGTGTATTGGACTATTTTATGGACCATGGGATCAAGGTGGATTATGTTATCGGCGTATCTGCCGGCGCCTGTAACGGCGCATCCTATGTTTCCGGGCAAAAAGGCAGAAGTTATCGCATCAACACACAATATCTCAAGGATAAACGCTACATCAGCCTGCGTAATTACATCAAAACGAAATCTCTTTTTGGCATGGATTTTCTGTTTGATACGATCCCAAACCGGTTGGATCCATACGATTATACGGGGTTGTTTGCATCGGAGTGCCAATTTATTGTGGGCGTGACGGATGTATACACCGGAAAACCAGTTTATTTCACCAAAAGCGATATGGATCATCATGCTGCGGTCTTGAGGGCTTCCTCATCGATTCCCGTGTTTTCACCGATTGTGAATTATCAAGGCGGGCTATACTTGGATGGCGGGACATCGGATCCGATTCCTGTTCGAAAAGCTATCGAAGACGGGTGCGAGAGAGTGATCGTCGTATTGACAAGGCATTGGGGATATATGAAACCAAAATCGATGCATCGACTGCTATATCGAAGCGTCTTCAGAAAATATCCGCAGATGGTGCGTCTGCTTGAGCAACGTCACGAAATTTACAACTATACGCTGGCCTATCTGGACGCTCTGAAAAAACAGGGCAAAGCATTGGTCATCGCCCCATCAGAGCCTATCGAGATCAGCCGTTTTGAAACAAATATAAAAAAACTGGATGCACTCTATGCGATGGGGCAAATGGATGCTGCAGCCTATTTTAAGAATTACAGGGAGCCGAGCCATGCGTTATGACGAGCTGATCGCTGATTTTATTCCGATCAACGATCAGGAAAAAAGCGACAAACAGTTGATAGAAGATCTGATTCGGCAGTATGGTGATGGATTGTTAAGCAGAGAAACATCCTTTGCCCATATCACCAGTTCAGGCTTGGTCATTAATGAATCCTTTGATAAAATTCTCATGGTGCACCATAATATTTATAACACTTGGACCTGGACCGGCGGACATGCGGATGGCGATATGGATCTTCTGGCTGTGGCACAGAAGGAAGCCACCGAAGAAACAGGTGTTCGCACCCTTCGTCCTTTTTCGGAAAAGATCCTTTCCCTGGACATTCTACCGGTGTACGGCCATCGGAAGAACGGCCGGTATGTCAGCGCGCATTTGCATTTATCGGCAGCTTTTCTGCTGATCGCCGATGAAAGTGAACCTCTGACAATCAATCATCATGAGAACAGCGGTGTGTTATGGGTGCCTCGATCTGAGGCGGCACATTATTCAAATGAGTCTTTTATGCTTGAGATCTACAAAAAAATATTGGATCGAGCACGTACTGAAGTTTAATCGCTTCAAAGACGCAGGGAGGTATCATGCGCAAAATCGAGGCTGCAGCGTTAAGGCTGCAAAAACATAGAGATTTGTTTATGTGCCCGCTTTGCGGTGAAAAAATGGCAGCAGAACATCTTAGTTTTGTCTGCAGCCGGGCCCATCGTTTTGATTTGGCCAAAGGCGGGTATGTGAATTTGCTTCCCCATGCTGATCAAACCCGATACTCAAAAAGCTTATTCGCCGCCAGAAGGAATGTTTGCAGTCAAGGATTTTTTGACCCGTTACTGGACAGGATCTCAGCCTTGATCCAAAACACTCTGGCGGAACAAAAAACCCTCGTTCTGCTGGATGCCGGATGCGGGGAAGGGTCTCATACGGCTGGCATCATCCGCCGGCTCCGCCAGGCGCAGACCGACAACACGTCAGAACAGGATGACCGGTTATGTTCGGTAGGAATCGATATCAGCAAAGAAGGCATCAAAATGGCAACCTCCCAGGAAGCGCCAGTGATATGGTGCGTATCTGATTTGGCGGCAATGCCTTTTCAGGCAGATGCTTTTAACATTGTTTTGAACATCCTTTCCCCGGCAAATTACAGGGAATTCAAAAGGATCATGCAGCCAAAGGGATACCTCATCAAGGTAGTCCCGGAATCGGTATACCTTCAGGAAATCCGCGATGCTGCTTATGGAGGGCAGGATCGCCCGCCCTATGACAACGATCAGGTCATCGAAGGATTTTATGCGCATATGACGGATTGCCGGCAGGAGAGGATCGAGTATAAGGTGTATCCGAATCTTGAATATTTAGACGATATTCTCAGAATGACCCCTTTGACGGCAGACATGGATATCGACTTGGTCAAGAACAAGCTCATTTCTAAAGGAGAGGGAATCACAGCGGCTTTCAGAATTTTAACCGGCAGACGAGAATGTATTTGATATCACTGATGATGTGGAAAGAAACCTATGGGACCATGGGTTTCTTTTTTTTTGAGTAAAACAAGTTCGAACATAAACTTTTACATAAAACTGTCGATATAAACATCAAAGAAAAAAATAGTATATTCCTAGCCTTCTTAAAAATGAAAACTTAAGGAGAGAAACCCATGAAAATAAGAAAAATACAATCCAAACTGAATCTCATTTCCTTGTTCACCATCTGTGCAACTTCCTTTCTTGCCATTGGATTTATGTATTGGGGCAGCAGTGTAACCATTGATGAAGTGATTGAAAATGAAACAATCAACGCACTCAATTCGTTTGTCAAAAATACAGAAACGCTTAAAGTTCAAGCCGAAGCCACATCATTAACCATCATCAAGAACGGGAACATTAAAAAAGCAGTGGAAAGTGGAAACAAGAACTTGGCGTATGCCGCTTTGAATCTGGCCTATAATAAATTAGAAACAAAACCGGATTTTATCACACTTTATGATGCCAAAGGCACTGTGCTGGCAAGTCTCGGCGCTCAAAAAAGCGGCGATCCTATGGAAATCCAGCAGGGGATCAAGGAAGCCTTAGCTGGCAAAGCAGCGGCATATACTGAACCGGCGGGTCTGGAAATCAAAATGGCAGCCCTGGCGGCAGCGCCGGTCAAAAACAACAGCGACAAAGTGATTGGTGCGGTATCGGCAGGTTACCGCTTGGATGACCCATCGTTTCTTGACGAAATGAAAGCCAGTACCGGCTGCGACTTCATTGTATTTTTGAATGACGAAAGGATCAATACCACGTTGCTGCGGGACGGTGAACGACAGATTGGCACAAAGCTTTCCGAACAGATCACATCCATCGTATTACGGGGTAAAAATTCTTATGCGGATACTGCCGATGTTCTCAATGAACGCTATTTTACGGCTTACCAGCCGATCCTCAATAGCCAAGGGGAGGCGATCGGTCTATTTTTCGCTGGCAAACCAATTGCCGGCATCCAAAGGACACAACTCAAGTTTACACTATTGGCGGTTGCAGTCATCATGATTCTTGGATTCGGGATCATCGTTCTGAACATAAGCATCATGAAAAAAATGATTGTCCAGCCCGTGACACAAATGGCTCGATTGGCAACAGAGCTTTCCGAAGGAAACCTTCATGGAGAGCACCTCTCCTATACGACCGAGGATGAGATTGGGGGCCTTTCCAGAGCCATGGCTGCCACCGCAGACCATCTTCGCCTGTACATCAGCGATATCTCCGAAAATCTGGAAAAGATGGCAGAAGGTGATTTATCGGCTCAAATCACCGAGGAATACAAGGGGGATTTTGAGCCCATCAAAGAAGCCCTGACCTGTATCAATGAATCCTTGAATCAAACCTTGTCGAGCATTCAGACAGCCGCTGAGCAAGTCCAGACAGGCTCTGACGAGGTTGCTAACGCTTCCCAGGCACTATCTCAAGGCGCCACAGAACAAGCCAGTTCAATTCAGGAGCTTACGGCTGCGATTACGGATGTATCCGGGGAGGTCAATAAAAACGCATCCAATGTTCGATTAGCCACAGAATATGTAGACCAGGCTGTCTCAGGTGTGGAGGGAAGCAACTTGGAAATGAAGAAAATGCTGACCGCCATGGGTGAAATCAACAACACATCGAATCAAATCAGCAAAATCATTAAAGTAATCGATGATATTGCTTTCCAAACCAACATTCTTGCTTTGAATGCCGCCGTTGAAGCTGCCAGGGCCGGGATGGCTGGAAAGGGATTTGCAGTGGTTGCTGATGAAGTACGCAACCTAGCCACAAAGTCTGCGGATGCCGCAAAGCAGACGGCTATTTTGATTGAAAGCTCCATCAAAGCCGTGACGGAAGGGTCGCGATTTGCGGAAAAAACAGCCGGTTCTCTTCAAGAAGTTTCCGCAAAGGCTTCCAAGGTCAAGGATATCATCTGCCTGATCGATCAAGCATCCTCGGAGCAAGCGCTGGCTGTGTCACAAATCACCAAGGGCATCGAACAGATTTCAGCGGTTGTTCAAAATAACTCGGCGACGGCGGAGGAGAGTGCTGCAGCAAGCCAGCAGCTATCAGCGCAAGCGGCCATGCTGAATGAGGAAGTCATCAAGTTCAAGCTGGTGGAGAGAGAATTCCGGCACCAGGAATTCCTGGCTCAGGATGCCCATCCCAGAAACCAGCAATTCGTGGAAGCTTAGACTGCGAATCGAGCATTCGTAAGGCGTGTCGCAAAACGTTTATTAAAGACGTTAGGCGATACGCTTTTTTATGTTCAAAAACGGACAATTTGGTTGAGCGCGGCTGCCAGCAAGCGTGCACCTTTTGTACGTTTACTTAGCATTGAAAATATTTAAATATTTTTTTGAATTTTGGCAATTTGCTATTGACTGTATAGATGCTATATAAAATAGACTCGCATCGTAAGCAAAACAATGTTGTTTTCCGGAGAACAACATTGCAATAAAAAGGAGGTATTTTATGTCAAAGGCAAAAGTGACGGATTTGCGTTCAGCGATTGAGTTGCTGCAATCTGTCCCTGGACAGCTCATTGAAACCGATATCTTGGTTGATCCCCATGCTGAACTTTCAGGCGTTTATCGCCATGTAGGTGCAGCTGGTACGGTAATGCGGCCCACTCAAATAGGGCCAGCAATGATTTTCAACAATGTCAAAGGTCATGAAGATTCTCGCGTTCTAATTGGTCTACTGGCTAGTCGTGAAAGAGTTGCGTTGATGCTGGGAGAAGAAAAAACACGCTTAGGATCCTTGCTCAACCATGCCGCCAAAAATCCCATTGAGCCAGTTGTTATTCCTTGTGAAGAAGCCAAGTGTCAGGAAGTCGTTCATCTTGCAACGGAGGAAGGTTTTGACATTCGGCAACTGGTTCCTGCCCCCACGAATACAGAGGAAGATGCCGGTCCCTACATTACAATGGGAATGTGCTATGCATCTGACCCTGTAACGGGGGAATCCGATGTAACGATTCATCGTCTTTGCCTGCAAAGCAAGGACGAGATTTCTATGTATTTTGTGCCAGGAGCCCGTCACTTGAGTGTTTTTAGAGAAAAAGCGGAAGCCCTTGGAAAACCATTGCCGATCTCAATCAGCATTGGCGTAGATCCTGCAGTCGAAATCGCTGCATGTTTTGAACCGCCAACGACACCCTTGGGCTTTAATGAATTAAGTATCGCAGGTGCTATTCGCCAAGAAGCTGTGCAGCTGACACCCTGTATAACGGTGGCCGAGAAAGCAATTGCTAATGCAGAGTATGTTATTGAAGGCGAATTGCTGCCTGGTGTTCGAGTCCGTGAAGATCAGAACACGGGCACAGGCAAAGCCATGCCAGAATTCCCCGGATATACTGGGGGAGCCAACCCAGAGCTTCCCATTATCAAAGTCAAAGCTGTTACCCATCGCAAAAATCCGATCATGCAAACGTGTATTGGACCGAGTGAAGAGCATGTTAACATGGCGGGAATTCCCACCGAGGCCAGCATTTTACAAATGGTAGAAAAGGCGCTCCCTGGTAAAGTGTCCAATGTTTATGCACATAGTTCCGGCGGCGGTAAATACATGGCTGTTATTCAATTCAAAAAAAGCATTGCAAGTGATGAAGGAAGACAAAGACAAGCAGCGCTTCTGGCCTTTTCTGCATTCAGTGAATTGAAGCACGTCATTTTAGTGGATGATGATGTGGATATCTTTGACAGCAACGATGTGCTTTGGGCATTGAACACACGCTTTCAGGGTGATGTGGACACCATCTTCATTCCTGGCGTGCGATGTCATCCCCTTGATCCCTCTCAAGTTGCAGCCTATAGTCCCAGCATTCGTGACAAAGGGATTTCCTGTAAAACAATTTTTGACTGCACCGTACCCTTTGGCTTAAAGGACAAATTCCAAAGATCCAAATTCATGGAAGTGGATGTAGAAAAATTTATCCCCGGTTTTTACAGTAAATAATCGAAGAACTGCTGCAATGTATGACCGGAGAGGCCAACATGACCTTGTTGGCCTCTCCGGAAAATTGAAGGAGGATATGAAAATGCCAATTGGAGTTATTGTAAATTCAAGCGCGGTATTCGTCGGTGGTATCCTTGGTGCATTATTGGGGAATAGAATACCTGAAAGATTGCGGACTGCTTTGCCTTTGGCCTTTGGTGCTGCTTCCATGAGCATGGGGATCACCTATATCTTAAAATTAAAAATTCTTCCGGTTGTTGTGCTCGCTTTAATTGTTGGCACCGCAATAGGAGAATTAATCTATTTTGAGAAAGGTATTGAGAAACTCGCAAGAGCTGCTCGAGGCCCTGTCGAAAGACTTTTTGGTTCAAAAAAGGGTGCTGCTCAAGAGGGCGTTGAAGAAAGCACTGCTTTCATGGAAAAATTCGTTGCTATTTTTATCCTTTTTTGTGCCAGTGGCACAGGTATTTTTGGCGCTTTGAATGAGGGCATGACAGGAGACTACTCCGTTCTTGTGACTAAATCAATCCTCGACTTTTTTACATCTGGCATCTTTGCCGCTACCTTAGGTTTCTTGGTCGCTACGATTGCAATTCCACAGTTTGCTGTTCTGCTGGCCCTGTTCTTCAGCGCGGCTGTTATTCTCCCCATGACAACACCAGAAATGATAGCTAATTTTACAGCCTGTGGCGGAATGATCATGTTGGCAACCGGTCTGCGCATAAGCGGCATCAAATCCTTCCCCATAGCAAACATGCTGCCTGCTTTGGTTTTGGTTATGCCGATCACACATCTGTGGATGACCTATCTATAAAAAGAAGCAATTTTTATGGGGGTAAACCAAAATTCTGATTTGCCCCCATAAAAATTATATTATACTAGAGATGAACTCAAGGAGTGGCATAGATATGCGTATCATTGTAGGGATCACAGGCGCCAGTGGTGTGAGAATGGGTGTTGAGATGATAAGGGCGCTTAAAAAGCATCCAGATATTGAGATCCATTTAATAATTACCAAAGGCGCTATAAAAACCTTTGCATTAGAAACAGATTATGATCTTGAAGAAATTAAAGCCATGGCGGACTTCACCCACAGTGACGACAATCTTGGTGCAAACATTTCGAGTGGTTCTTTCTTAACAGATGGCATGATTGTTGTTCCTTGCAGCATGAAATCCTTATCAGGAATTGCCAACGGTTATGCCGCCAATTTACTGGTGCGGGCAGCGGATGTTTGCCTGAAAGAAGGGCGAAAAGTCGTCCTGGTGCCAAGGGAAATGCCCCTGAGCAAAGTCCATCTTCGAAATCTGAATCTTGCGGCTGATTACGGCTGTTCGATCGTGCCTCCTATGCTTACATTTTATAATGGAGCCGATACATTGGAGGCTCAAATGAATCACGTAATTGGTAAAATCTTAATGCAATTTGGTCTTAGACATCAGAAATTCGTTCCTTGGGAGGGGGATCCTTCAGAGGTATAAAAAAGCCCTTTTTTGCAAAGTCCATACAGCAGAAATTGAGGAGGAAGTATGAACTATTTATCAATTAGCAAAATGGCTGAAATTCATAACATATCCAGGCAAACGTTGATCTTCTATGATAAGATTGGTTTGTTTTGCCCGGTGAAAATTGATGAAAAAGGCTATCGATACTATAGTCCCTATCAAATCCCTTTTCTTCGCGAAATCTGTTTTCTCAAAAATGCAGGAATAAAACTTGAAGTTATACGGGATCATATTAGGAATCGAAACACGAACACCGCCATTTCTTTACTCGAGAGCCATCGTGAACAGATCGACCGAGAGATTGCGCAATTGATGGAAGCAAAGCGCGTTATTGAAAAGCGCACCCAGGTTTATAAAAGCATTAATAGTTATCAAGAAGTGCTCTATAAACCGTATGTGGATTTTTATCCGGAAAGACAAGTCATATTTCTGCCATACAAAGAGAAAATTGAAAAACGGACTTTACATCTAACCTTGATGAAAGCCTGGAGTATTTTGATTGAGCAGAATTGCCGGCTTTCAGACGGCTTCGGTACAATTATAAAAAGAGATTCTTTGGAAAAAGCAAATCCCCTTGAGGGATCGGGTGTCTACGCCGTCGTGCCTGCTGAGCATCCAGAGATTAAATCAGCGATTAGCATTCCGGCGGGGCAGTATGCATGTATGTATAAGTACGGCATGCCTTATGATCTGCAATTTCTCGATGACCTGCTGCAGTGGATCAAAGACAATCATTACCGTATTGTCGGTGACGTAGTAGATGCTTGTTTATTAGACACAACATTCTATACCAGCGAAAATGATGTGGATCTATGCCACCTTCAGATCCCGGTGGAAAAAATCGTTGAGTGATGATTGCGCTATTGAAGCAACCGCGTTTTTATACAAGCATATTAATGAATTCAACTTGCAAGGGGAAGATATCGTGGATGAACTCATATGCGTAGACGTTTTTGACAGAGAGGTCGGAAGGGCCACAAAAGAAGAATGTCATAGGAAAGACATACTCCACAGAGCATTTTCAGTTTTCATCGTACACGATGAAAAAATGCTGGTTCAGCGTCGTGCAAAGGGAAAATATCATTCGGGTGGATTGTGGACGAATGCGTGCTGCTCTCATCCCAGAGCGGGTGATGAACTTGACGATGCTGTTCAGCGAAGGCTCTATGAAGAACTTGGAATACGATGTGAGTGCGAAGAAATTGCATCCTTCGTATATCATCATAAATTTCAGAACGCACTTTATGAATACGAATATGACCATGTTTTTATCGGTCGATATTTTGGTGAAATCAAGCCTGATCCAGAAGAGATCATGGAAACAAAATGGATCGATTTAAGTGAATTGGCAAACAGTCTTAGGTCGAATCCAGATATCTACACGGTCTGGTTTAAGACAGCGGCTCCTATGGTCTTGAAAAAACTGCAAAACTGACCTATAGCTTGCAATTGGGGGGATTCTTTTCGAATTGACGGGCGTTTTATTGCCCCGAAGAACCAAATATAGACAAAAAAGATATAAAATGGAATTAATATCGAAGGAAAGGAGAGATTTGAATTGAGTCAAACAATGATGATATTGGCTTCAGCCCACGGTGGCCCGCTGTTTTCCATCATGGGGCTGGAAGTGAACAGCATCACCACCACCACCTGGGGCATCATGGCGCTGCTGGTCCTGGTTTGCACACTGGTGACCCGGGACCTGAAGATCATTCCCCAAAAGAGATCCCAGATCACGGTGGAGCTGGCGGTGGACACCCTGATGACCTTTCTGGGTTCGATCATGGGCAGCAAAGAGAAGGCTATGAAATATTTTCCGTTGTTAGGCAGCCTTTTCTTTATCATCCTGATCTCCAACTATTCCGGCCTTCTGCCGGGATTCGGCCATACGCCGGGGCTGCAGGCGCCCACCAGCGCCTTGAGCTTTACCGCGGCCTTGGCCATCGTGGTTTTCTTTTCGACCCACATCCAAGGCGTCAGGGCCAAAGGATTGCGGTATTTCAAGCATTTTATTGATCCCCATCCTTTGATGCTGCCTCTGAATTTAATGGAGGAATTGGTCAAGCCCCTATCCTTGTCCCTCCGGCTTTACGGGAATATCTACGGGGAAGAGACCCTGGTGGCCAGCATCTTTGCCATGGCGCCCCTGTTTATTCCTTTGCCCTTCATGTTCCTTGGCATCTTCTTTGGCTTTATCCAGGCCCTGGTGTTCACCCTGTTGACGGCCACCTACCTGGCTTCCGCCACCGCGGGGCATTAAGCGACACGACATCGGCAGAAACGGATCCGCAAGGATTTCGAACATTGAGAGGAGGTCACATTGTGACAAATGATGCATTTTTTGCGATCGGCGCCGCCATCGCCATTGGATTCGCGACCTTAGGACCTGGGATCGGACAAGGCCTTGCGGCAGGACGGGCCTTTGAGGCCATCGCCCGGCAGCCGGAAGCCACCGGAGATATCCGCACCTTGCTCATCCTGGCCTTGGCTTTTATGGAGGCGCTCTGTATTTTTGGCTTGCTGGTCGCCTTCATGCTGTTTGGCAAGATCAGCTGACCGCGGGCACGGCACGAATATCTTAAAGAAAGGGGAGGCCCTCTATGGAATTGAACCTGTCAGATATGCTTTTCGCCGTCGTAAATTTTTTGATCATGGCCTTTTTGCTGCAGAAGATCCTCTTTAAGCCGGTCACGAATATCCTGGCGCAGCGGCAGCAGCAAGTCGAAGCGTTCCATAACCAAGCGAAATTGATGCAAAAAGAAGCGGAAGATTACCGCTGCCAAAGCGAAGCAAAAATCGAAGCGGCCAATAAAAGCGCCCAGGAGATCATCAATCAGGCGGTCAAAGCCGGGGAAGAGAGCAAGAATTTCATCCTGGAAGAAGCCAGGGAAAGCGCCAACAGCCTGCTGAACAAAGCCCGGACCGAAATGGAATATGAAAAAGAAAAGATGAAGGAAGAATTGCGGAATGAAGTGGCTGTTCTGTCCGTCATGGCGGCTGGAAAGCTTCTGAATAAAGCCATGACCCCCAAAGACCATGAAAATCTGATCCAGGAATTCATCGCGGATTATGCGGTCCAGAAGGAATTGGAGAAATCTGTCTACATCGGGGCGGGACCGCTGTCTGCGGAAATCTCTTCGGCCGTCGCCCTGACGGACCATCAGCAGAGGATGCTGGAAAAGAACCTGACCGACAAGATCGGCACGAAAGTCGAGCTCAAATTGATCGAAAACAAAGAGCTGGTCGGCGGCTTGGTCATCAAGATCGGTGATGTGGTGATCAATGGCAGCGTGGCCAATAAAATGACCCAAATGCAGGAGCAGCTTCTGCAGGCTTAGTTCATTGAATGGGGGGTTCTGCCAATGGAGGTTAAGACGAAAGACGTCACCAAAATATTGAGAGTGAAACTGCATCAATTCGAGCCCCGGATCGAAACCGCCCAGGTTGGGACTGTTGTCAAGGTGGCCGACGGGGTGGCCCGCATCCAGGGTCTGAGCCATGCCATGGCCGGCGAGATGCTGGAATTCCCGGGGGGCATCAAAGGCATGGTGCTGAATCTGGAGGAGAAACTCATCGGCTGCATCATTTTAGGCGCGTTTTCCGCCATCAAGGAAGGCGACCAGGTCAAACGGACCGGCCGGATCCTGGAAGTCCCCGTGGGCGAGGCCCTATTGGGACGGGTGGTCAATGCCCTGGGCCAGCCCATCGACGGCAAAGGCCCCCTCAGCACCCGCCTGACCCGTCCGGTGGAAGCGGCGGCGCCGGGGGTCGTGAAGCGGAAATCCGTCCACGAACCCTTGCAGACCGGCCTGAAATCCATCGATTCCATGGTGCCCATCGGCCGCGGCCAGCGGGAACTGATCATCGGCGACCGCCAGACGGGCAAAACCGCCCTGGCCATCGACGCCATCATCAACCAAAAAGGGCAGAAGG
>DIWW01000012.1 GCA_002435905.1 Peptococcaceae bacterium UBA6096 | reverse complement strand
GTATTGGATGTTTAATTACTCGCATCGTTATCATCCTCCTTCGTCATGCAGCCGATTGCCATGGGACGGACCGGATTGCGAAAGGTTGCCGGGAGGATCTCCGCCGCCGGCTTTCCGGTTTTCTGCGCCAACATAGCCATCACGGTTTTTGAGCAGGTCTTTCCCTGGCACAAACCCATGCCTGCCCGTGTCCAGCGCTTCACTTCATTCATGGTCACAGCACCATCTTCAATGGCCGCTTCCAGTTCTTCACGGGTGACTTCTTCACAGCGGCAAACAAATACTTCATCCATAAGGCTGACTTCCTTTCTCTAATCGATTATTTCAAGGACCCGTCCGTCAGGGGACAGTTCCGTCAAGTCAAAGGGAAGGGATTTGCCGGAAATCATGCATGCAATCGCATATCCGGTAAGAGGCGCCAAAGCGATGCCGTCTCCCTCATGCCCGGCGGCAATGTAGAGGCCCGGTTGGGAGGAGACAGGTCCGATGAAGGGTTTGCCATCACCGGGGGCTGGCCGGAACCCCGCAAAGGTCCGGATAATGTGCACATTTTCCAAAGCTGGAAAAAAGCGGGCGGCTTCTTTTAGAATCAAACGCAGGGCAACGCGGCTTACACCTTTGTCAAAGCCTGCGAATTCTCTGGTGCCGCCGAGAAAGTAGGTGCCGGAATGAGACTGGGACATGGACAAACCGATGCCAAGCTCGTTCATAATGGGATCACGCTCTTTGGCAAACTCTGGATTCAGCTTCATTACAATATAATCTGCGCTCCAGAAATTGGTTTTACCAAAAGCAGGTACGGCTTCGGTTACTGCGATTTGGCCTTTTTTAGGTTTAATGGGCAGGTCCAGACCGGTCATGGCGGCTAGCTGCGGCGCCCAGGCGCCAGCGGCATTGACGACATACTCACTCTCGTAGATGCTGCCATCGGCGGTGGTGACTTGCCAGGACCCTGGCTTCGATGAAGACAGATCCGCAACCGGCGTATGCTGTTTGATCTCCATGCCTTGGGCAGCCGCGACCTTGACGAAGCCTCGCATCACATGGAGAGGATTGACCTGGGAGTCCATGGGACTGTATGTTGAGGCCAAAACGTGGGGACTGACCATCGGGCTATGTTTGCGGATTTGGTTGCGGTCCAGCAGATCAACTTCCAGACCCAGGGCTTTCTGCTGCCGGACAAAATCCTCCATATGAGATAATTGATTGGGAGATTCAATGAGAACCATGCCGCCCCGGCTCTCAAATTCAATATCCACCGGAAGATCCCGCATAAGTTTACGATACATTTCAAGGCTTTCCATGGCAATCGTAAGAAGGATGCCGGGCTTTTTTGACTGCAGGAAGATCATATCATCACAAGAGGTGGAAGCACCTTCTCCGATATCCCCCTTCTCAAGCAACAGGACCCTTTTGCCGTCTTGCGTTAAGTAATATGCGCAGGCAAGGCCGATGATGCCGCCGCCGATCACTATAACGTCCCAGTTTTTGTTCATGAGAGTCTCCTTTCTGTTTGGTTCAAAATCCATATGAAAAACCAAAACTTATAATATTATCATTGCAAGATGCATGCCTGATATCTCTTTTAGTATAATAAAATTTAAAATGCTTTGATACATTGATTTTTTGACTCGATTGGAGAAACTGGATCAAGAAGATGATCCATGAAGTTGCGGAAAACGGAAATAATATTAATGAAAAAATATTCAAAAGACAAAAAACGTTTAATATAAAGGGAAAAATGATATTACAGAATACGGAATAGATGATTGCGAAAAACGAAAACATCAGTAGGGTAAGAAAAAGGATGAAATCGATAAAAAACCGGGCTTTGCGCCCGGTTTTTTATCGATGGAAATGTTAGATAAACATGAAGAGAAAACCTACGGCGAACAAATACAAACACATTGGAAGATTTAAGATCATGGTTTTCAAGGGATCGACTTTCTTTCCGAGAATGCCGCCGACGAGACCGCAAACCACAAAGCAGGTCAAATCCGCGGGAGGCATGCCCTGGCCGGAAGCGGCAATGTGGGAACCGGCAATGGCGGCATGGACTGGATCGATGCCAAGCTCAACCAGCGCCGGGCCGAAGAAGGCGAAGATCGAATTCTGAGCCGTGGACTGGGAGCCGGTGAGCATGCCGATCAGGTTCAACGAAGCAGCGCCGCCGATTTTCAAAAGATTGGCATTGAGGCCCATGGCAAAGTTCTTGACGGCTTCGATTTGGCCGGCGGCATAGAAAGCGCCCAGCATCAAGCCGGCGGAACCTTGAATGTAGATGCTGCCTTTGACGTTTTTAATGCCAGTCCAAAGGGTGCCGCCCAGTTCATTGCGTACTTTGGGGTAGAGACAGCTGATGATGGTGACGACGATCAGGCTCGCCACAATCAGGTTGGTCAAGCCTTTCAGGATTTTAATATCTTTCAGGACCGTCAATATTGGGCCGAAGGCCAAGGTGATAACATCGATTTTGAAAATCAAACGAAGGAGGATGATAAAAACCAGGACCATCAGGGGAATTAGGACTTTCCAATTCTCTTTAAGGATCGCTCCGGCTTTTTGCTTAGGAATCAGATCCTCGGGCAGCGATTTGATTTTGACAAAGGTGAAAGCCACATAAAGACAGCAGATCACGATGCCGATGCCGACCGTAATATAGCCTAAATTTGTTACGGGGGTCGGATCGATGCCTACCAGGGATGCGGCTAGAAAGATGGACTGGGTGACAGGGGGCATGATGGAACCCAGGCTGGCGCCCATGACGATGGTGCAGGCGATATGCTCTCCGGACAAGCCCATTTCATCAAGGGATTTGATAATAAGAACGCCAATGACCGTGGAGGCGGCGACCGCATCTCCGAGCAAGGAGCCTGCCAGACAAAGTGAAAAGATGATAACAGTGATCAAGCCTTTGGGTGAATGTCCAAACCAAGCTCTCATCACGTTGAGAACGGTATCCATGGTTCCCATTTTTACTTGCGTTTCTGCATAAATGCTGCCGAAAATCGTTAAGGCCATGACCCAGGCGATGCGGTCGATGCCGTTGACCCAGGCGGTGAGCCAGGATATCGGATTGTAAATGCCGCCCATCAACAGCGCGGTCAGACCTGTGATCAACAGTGCCACCTGGATGTTGCCGCCGATGTAAGGAATCTTTTTGATGAGGATGATGGCAAGTAAAATACAAAACGGTACGATTACAGTGATCATACTTTCCCTCCTGTTTCCTGATTTTTGTCGTATCAACCTGAACTTACCGAAAGCCTCCTTTCACGAAAAATGTCGTCAGCCATAACTTAAGCATTTTCCATGCCAAAAACGAATTTGCTCGGAGGATCGAAGAAACGCTTTATATATAAGGAATCTTTTTGATTGCGAAAATTTTGAAGCAGTGGTATCATTGCGGAAAACGAAATAATGGCCCTGGGAAATTGCCAATGAAATGACAAATTCATGAAAAAAATGCCAGAAAATCGAAAATTGCGGATTTAGGAATAGAATATTACATAATCTGAAACAATCAAAACCTCCCAAAACCCATAGAAAACTCTGAAAAAAGCCGGTATTATCGCCGGAAAAAGCTTTGATTCGAAGCGCACGAGACGAAGAAGCTGGAGGGTAGCAAAAATGATGAATGATCGCAAGGAACAGGTGGTTTTGATCGGCACCGCCGAAGAAAATCAGACCTTGATCCAGGCCATGAAGCTTCTGGATTATATTGAGATCGCGGCCATCGTGGATCCGAAGGCCGGCAGGGACACAGAAATCATCGGCAATAACCGGCGTGTGTCGGTGTATCCGGACGTTTACTCGGCGCTGCAAAAGGATGCTGTGAGGTATTCGATTGTGATCGACACGGTGGGCTCGGAAGACGTTTTAAAGCACCATGCCGAATTGCAGCAACAAGGCGCTGCGGTTTTTGACCCAAGCCATACATTGCTTTACAAGCCGTTGATGCAGAAACTTTTGGAGGCGGACAAGCAGAGGCGATGGAGCGAAGCGGTGATGGAAGCCGCCCAGGAAGGGATCCAGGTCGTTGACGGAGAAGGAAAGATTCTCTATGCCAACGCAGCCTTTACCCGGATCCTTAATGTGCCCGTGGAAAACCGGATTGGCAAAAATGTATTCGATGTTTCACCGGACGGCAGTCTGGCTTATGTTCTGCGGACTGGAAAGGCAGTCTTCGGCAATACCCATATCACCAATGGCATTCCGATCATCGCCAACGCCTCCCCGCTGATCGATGACGGGAAGCTGGTGGGGGCGGTGACCGTATTTAATGATGCCAGCTCCATCGAAAAGATGGCCCAGATCGTCCAAAAAAATAAAGAAGAGATCGATTCCCTTCGGGCGGAGATCCATAAGATGAACCGGCCGAAGTACACCTTTCTTGATCTTGTGGGTGAAAATACGGTCTTCCAAAATTGCGTACGCCAAGCCAAGCAAGCTGCGGACAGCAATTCAACGGTGCTGATCACCGGGGAAAGCGGCACCGGAAAAGAGCTTTTTGCCCATAGCATCCATGAATTCGGCCAACGGGGCAAAGGCCCGTTTATCAAAGTCAATTGCCCGGCCATCCCGGGAACGCTTTTGGAAAGCGAACTATTCGGCTATGAAAAAGGTGCTTTCACCGGCGCGGCCAAATCCAAGATCGGTAAGTTTGAGCTGGCCCATGGCGGAACCATCTTTTTAGATGAAATCGGAGATTTGGACATGGTCCTGCAGGCAAAGCTGCTGCGTGTCCTTCAGGAACGGGAGGTCGAGCGGGTCGGCGGCAGTCATCCGATCCAGGTCGATGTGAGAGTGATCGCTGCGACCAACCAGAATCTCCAGGAACTGATCGACAAGGGTTTATTCCGTAAGGACCTGTACTATCGTCTGAATGTGATCCATATCCATGTGCCGCCGCTGAGGGAAAGGTCTGAGGATATTTCCCTGATTGCAGAGCAGATGCTTCATAAGCTCTACGAAAACAATTTGAAGAACCGGATTTCCTTCGGCAAAGGCTTTGCGGAAAAAAGAGCGGTCCCTGACACCGGAGCGGTGCCGATGGAAAACCAGCCGCCGAAATTAGACCGTTTTGCCATCCAGGAGCTTCGCAATTACAGCTGGCCCGGCAATGTGCGGGAGCTTGAAAATCTCATGGAAAAGCTGATGCTTTTCAGCGACTGCCGAATCATCACCAGGGAGGATGTGGTTTATGGCCTCTATGCCGATGAAAAAGTGCAGTTGAACGAGGTCTGCTGCCAAAGTCTTGCCATGATGGAAAAAAGGATGATCATGGCCTCCCTGGAGCGGCACGGCAATACCCTGTCTGGTAAAAAAGCGGCTGCCAAAGAGCTGGGGATATCCCTGACCTGCCTTTATGACAAACTCAAAAAGTATCGAATGGATGCTTAAGGACCCGGCCTGTCATTTTGGGGATTTCATAAGAAAATGCGGCCTTTTTATGGAATAGGCCGCAATAACGTGTTATAATATCCTAATGTATATACAAAATATAATTGGACATAAAGGGTCAAAGGAGCTATGAGGATGAGTACGGAAAACAGCGGTACGGGCAATTTCATTCAGACGATCATCAATGAAGGCCGGGCCCAAGGGGACCAGCGCCAGATCCATACACGCTTTCCGCCGGAACCCAATGGCTATCTGCATATTGGACATGCCAAATCCATATGCCTGAATTTCGGCTTGGCCATCGAAAACGGGGGGCTTTGCAACCTCCGATTCGACGATACGAATCCCACCAAAGAAGATACCGAGTATGTGGACTCGATTATGGAAGACATCCGCTGGCTTGGCTTCGATTGGGAGAACCGCCTGTTTTATGCTTCAGATTATTTCCAAACGTTTTATGACTTTGCGGAACAGCTGATCCAGTCAGGCAAAGCTTATATCTGCAGTCACAGCCCTATGGAAATCAAAGCGCTTCGGGGAACCTTAAAGGAACCCGGTCGGGAATGCAGTCATCGCGACAGCAGCGTCGAAGAAAACCTGAGCCTCTTCCGGCGCATGAAGTCCGGAGAATTTCCTGACGGCCGAATGGTGCTGCGGGCAAAAATCGACATGGCCTCGCCCAACCTCAACCTGCGGGATCCGGTATTGTACCGAATCCTTCATGCCAGCCACCACCGCACCGGCGATGCCTGGTGCATCTATCCAATGTATGATTATGCCCATCCAATTTCGGATTATCTGGAAGGGATCACCCATTCCATTTGCACCCTGGAATTTGAGGACCATCGTCCCTTATACGATTGGGTGCTGGATGCCCTTGGATTTGAAAACCGTCCCCGGCAGATCGAGTTTGCCCGGCTGAATCTCACCAACACCTTGATGAGCAAGCGCTTTTTGCGTGCCTTGGTGGAGGAAGGCAAGGTTTCAGGCTGGGATGATCCGCGCATGTCCACCTTATGCGGCGTACGCCGTTTAGGTTATACCCCTGAAGCCCTCAGGGATTTTTGTGAGAGGATTGGAGTCGCCAAGGCCAACAGCCTGGTGGATAAGGCACTGCTTGAACATTGCGTCAGAGAAGACCTGGGTGGCAAAGCCCTTCGTGTGATGGCTGTCCTCAAGCCGATCAAAGTGGTCCTGACCAATTACCCGGAAAACCAGACCGAATACCTGGAGATCGAATTGCATCCGGACCATCCCGAGGCAGGCTGCCGCAAGGTGCCCTTTACCCGGGAACTCTTCATTGAGGAAGATGACTTTATGGAGACGCCGGTGAAGAAGTTCTTTCGTTTAGCACCCGGCCAGGAAGTCCGGCTTAAAGGCGCTTATATCATATGCTGCAACGAAGTGGTCAAGGATCCGGTTTCCGGCATGATCACAGAGCTGCGCTGCACCTATGATCCGGACACAAAAAGCGGTTCGGACCATAGCGGCAAAAAAGTCAAGGGGACGATCCATTGGGTCTCCGCGGACCATGCTTTATCCATCACAGCAAGGCTTTATGAAGACTTGCTGCAGGCCCAGGAGGAAATGGCGGTGACCATGGACCCGGAAACCGGTGCCGAGATCGAAACCGAAAAGGAGGGGAAACCCGCCCTGAATCCAAACTCCCTGGCCGAACTGACCAACTGCCTTGCTGAACCTTATTTGGCAGAGGCGAAGGTGGGCGAACGGTTCCAATTTCTGCGGCTGGGCTATTTTATCAAGGATAAGGATAGTACAGCGGAACGGCCGGTATTCAACCGGATTGTTTCTCTAAAGGATTCCTGGTCGAAGGCAGAGAAAAAGTAATTTGTATTCTGTATAGGGGTGAGATCATTGATCGTAAAGGATGAAAAAGATATCAAAGGCCTGTTGGAGGCTGGAAAAGTGGCTGCGGAAGTGCTGTATAAAATGGCGTCGCGGCTTCGTCCGGGTATCACCACAGGCCAGCTGGACCGGATCGGCGAAGAGGCCATGGCGCGCTACGGCGCAAAATCAGCGCCCAAGGTGATGTATAATTTCCCGGGAGCCACCTGCATCAGCGTGATCCCGGAGGTTGCCCACGGCATTCCGGGAAACCGGGTCATCAAAGCCGGTGATTTGGTGAACATCGACGTTTCCATCGAACTCAACGGTTATTATGGGGACAACGGCATGAGCATACCCGTCGAACTGGAAGACCCCGGTGCGCTCAAGGTCTGTGAAGTTTGCCTGAAAGCGCGGGATGCGGTGATCCAAGCGGCAAAACCCGGTTTGAAAATCAATGAGCTTGGACGTGCCGTGGAGACGGTGGCCCGGGCCCATGATATGAAAATCATCAAGAATCTTTGCGGACACGGTTTAGGGCGCAGCCTCCATGAGGACCCTGAGATGATCCTCAATTACTACAGCAAGAAAGAAAGAGGTCAGCTTGCCCTGGGCCAGGTGATCGCTTTGGAACCCTTTATCTCCGACGGACCTGAGTTCGTCATCGAAGGGGATAACGATTGGGTCTTGGTGGTACCTCAAAACCATTATGTTGCTCAATTTGAGCATACCATCATCGTTCTGGAAGACCAGACGATCATAACCACATTGCAGCCAGAATAAGAGGAGCGGACACGAATGAACGAATTATTTGAAACCATGAAAACCTATGTCAAAATGGACGATGAAATCTCGACCCCTGAATTTGTTGATTATTTCCAGAAAGTCATGGAAACGCTGCAAAAAGACTTTGACGGGATGGATCAGGAAACACTGCTGCAGAGCAAACTGATCACCACGATCATGGCCGGAAACAGCGCAAGCCGCAAGAGCCGCCGGGACGCGGACATGAAGAAATATAAAAAAATAAATGAGAAGTGCGTTTTTTGGGCCAACGCCATTGAGTTCCGCTTGAAGCAAATGGGCATGACGCCTGCGCAAATTGAAGAAAAAATCAATGAAATGGAAGCTGCGATGTAAATTGCACGCCACTTGCTGATGCTGAGCCCGGTCTACCGCGCACAGCATTTTCCTTATGCACGGCCTTCAAGCCTTTGGCAGATCACGGTCACACTGAAGAGAGAGAGGGAGAATTATGGACAGCAAAGTCAAAAGACGAACGCTTTGGGGAATCCTTGCCGTTGCCGGCGTACTTCTGTTATCCTTTAACTTCCTGGTTAGTCTGCGGCTGGATTTTCTTTGGCACCAGTCCGTCCAATATGCATCGGTGTTCTGGCGTTCCTATCTTTGGAAGGTCCTGGTGGGCGCTGCGATTTTTGCGGTGGTTCTGGGAAGCAGTATGCTCAATTTGGGAATCGCGTTCAAGCGATCGGGGCAGAACCATTTTGGTCTGCGGATGTCAGCCATCGCTATGGCCATCAGTGTGGTGATTTGGCTGGAAGCGGGGGATGTCTGGTTTATGGTCCTGCAGGCTCTGAACGCAACCGCATTTAATGTGGCGGATCCGCAATTCGGATTGGATATCCGTTTTTATGTGTTTATGGTACCCTTCTTTCAATTGATTTACAGAGTCATTATGACCTGGCTGACCTTGAATCTGGCGGGTTCAGCGCTGATTTACGTGTTTTCCGCCGCAAACCGCCAGCCTTTGGGATCTGAGGTGGAAGTGGAGGCCGAGAAAGGCAGCGGTTATTTCCAGAAAATCTCTCCACTGCATCCTCTCCAGGGAACCAAGGGTTTGGTGGAATGGAAAGGCTGGGGGCACTGCGGCATCCTGTTGGGACTTCTGATCGGACTGCAGTCTCTGCGGTTTGGTTTGAACATCTTCGAAATGATGTATGCCCAAGGCAATATTGTGGCCGGAGCCGGTGCCGCGGACATTGAGATGAAGCTGCCGGGATATTATATTATGGCTGGATTTTCTTTGGTCTCGGGCCTGCTGATCGCCGTCAGCGCCCGGCATAAGCTGCGGCGGGCGGCCTTGGCTTTCGGGGCTTTTTTGATCCTCAACATTGCCGTCATCGGGGCACTGCCTCAGGCTTATCAGCAGTTTATTGTAGCGCCCAACGAGATCTCCCAGGAAACACCTTATCTGGAGAGAAGCATTAAGTATACGAATATGGCCTATAACCTGGATGAAGTCGAGGAACGGGAATATCCAGTGGGCGATCTGACGGTAGAGGATCTGAAGAACAACCAGGATGTGATCAGCAACATCCGGCTGTTGGATCAGAGGGCAACCCTCACAACCTATGGGCAGCAGCAGGAACTGCGGCCCTATTATGAATTCGCGGATGTGGATGTGGATCGCTATACCATCGACGGCTATCAGACCCAAGTGATGGTTTCGGCCCGTGAGATGAATCAGGAAGAACTGCCCCAACAGGCGCAGAGCTTCAATAATCAAATGTTTCAATACACCCACGGTTTCGGACTGGTGATGAGCCCTGCCAACCGCACAACGTCAACAGGTTTGCCGGATTATTTCATCAAGGATATCCCTCCGGTCAGTACGAACCTGACCGTCAGCCAGCCTAGGATATACTTCGGAGAGAAGACCGAGAACAACGTTATCGTCAAGACAAAGCTGGCGGAGTTTGATTATACCGACGGGGAAAACAACAAAGAGTATTTTTATGAAGGTGACAGCGGCATTCCCATGACTTTGGGGAACCGACTGCTGCTGTCCTTCCGGGATATGCAATACAAATATCTGTTTTCCGGTTACATTACCGGGGACAGCCGTTATCTGGAGACGAGAAATGTCCGGGAGCGGGCGGCGCGGATCGCACCCTTCCTGTGGTACGATACGGATCCTTATGTGGTTTTGACGGATGAGGGCCGCTTGGTTTATATAATTGATGCCTTTACTCAGACGGGACGGTATCCTTATTCGGAGGCGGCCAACGAGATCGGTTACAATTATATCCGCAACAGCGCCAAAGTGACGGTGGATGCTTACAGCGGTGAAATCAATTTTTACCTGTTCGATGAGGAGGATCCCATCGTTGCCACCTATGCCAAGATTTATCCGGGGCTTTTTAAGGCGCGGAGCGATTTTCCGGAGGACCTGATGGAGCATGTGCGTTATCCTGAGGCTATGTTTCAGGTCCAGAGCCAAATGCTGCAGGATTACCACATGAGCAACCCGGTGGTTTTCTACAACCGTGAAGACCGTTGGGCGTTTGCGGAACAGGTTATGGGGAACGAACGGCTGAAACAGGATCCTTATTATACAATCAGCCGTCTGCCGGGAGAGGAAAAGGAAGAATTTGTTCTGCTCCGGAATTTTACGCCTTCCGGCAAGCAGAATATGATCGCCTGGCTGGCCGGCCGGTCGGACGGAGAAGACTATGGGAAGCTTTTATTGTACACCTTCTCCAAAGGGACCCAGGTGCCCGGTCCTATGCAGGTTGAGTCCCAAATCGACCAGAATCCGGAAATCTCCGCCCAATTAAGCCTTTGGGGCCAAGGGGGGAGCACCTTGATCCGGGGCAATCTGCTGGTTTATCCTTTGGAGGATTCCTTGCTCTATGTGGAGCCGCTTTATATGGAATCGACCCAAAATAAATTTCCCCAACTGAAACGGGTTTTTGTGTATTATAAAGACCGTATCGTCATGGCGGAGAGTCTCTCCCTGGCATTGGACGAGTTATTTCCAGGATACATCCAGGATGAAGAGGAGCCTGACAAGGAAGAGCCGACAAAAGACAGCGAGGACCAGGAGGAAGAAAGCCAGATTCCCGCGGATGATCTGGATGCGCTGCTGAATCGGCTGATCCAATTGCAGAGGGATGGAAAGGTAGCCTTGGGCGAAGGGGATTGGAACCGATATGGAGAAATCCAACAGGAAATGGACCGGATTTTTGCCCGGATCGAGGCAATAACCGCTTCAAAAGCTGCTGCGGCAGCTCCGGGAGCGGAGAGCTCCGAGTAGTTTTTTGTGGCGGGGCTCAATCGAAGGCATAAGGAGGCAGGATCCTTGGCAAATCGTAAAGCGCTGGTTCATTCGATTCGAAGATGGCTCTATCTGGGACTGGTGGGCATGTACTTCATTGGAAGTTTTACGGGATGGATCGTCTTCCAGGCCGTCTTCACCCTGCTTTTGCTGCTGGCCTTGCTGCTGGCCTTTCCTGACAGCAGAAAGGACAGCAAGGCCGTCGGATTGATTCTCCTGGGAATGGGTGCCCTTTGTCTTATCTTTGTCAAAGCTGGGGCGCCTCAATGGAATACCGCCTTCTCATCCAACGGCGGGCTGGTGGTTCTGTTCTTCACCCTGCCGTTGTTCGGCATCCTGCTGTCCTTCAATGATTACATCAAGACGATGGGCAAATTGTTTCATATCTATGTGCGTAAAGGCTTCTTGTTTTTCAGCCTGGCATCGGTCATGGCCGGCGTGCTGGGTTCTGTGACAAACCTGGGCGGAATCACACTGACCCATGAGCTTTTGCAGCCTCATGTACCCCATTACGGTAATGAGAGGCAGTTTGCCCAGGCCTTGTCCAGAGGAAACCTTTCCATGAGTTACTGGGCGCCCTGCCATATGTCGGTGGCCACAGTGGTCACCTATACCGGCATTTCCTGGCTTGAATTGGCACCCAGAGGCTTGCTTCTCAGCATGCTGCAGCTGTTGGTGATTTGTTTTTTGTTTTACGTCACTGCCGGCAAGGACGGCCGGCAGGTCAAAAGCTTCCAAATGACCGGGGCATCCGAAAAGAGACCGGAAGCTTTAAGCCAACGGGATAAAGGAATCTTGCTTCAGCTCTTTACGATCTATATCGGACTGATTTCTTTTGTGGCTGTCCTGAATTGGAAAACCAGCTTGCCGATCCTGGCGATCATTTCCCTGGTTGCGGTGATCTATCCTTTCTTGGTTTCCCTGCTGATGCGGCAGGTCGCTTCCTACCTTAAGGACTGGAGCCTCTATTTCCAGAAAAAACTGCCGGCCATCATCAACCAAGTCGTTCTTTTTGCCTCCGTAGGTTTTTTCGGCAAGGCCGTGGAAATTTCAGGATTAGGCGACCGGCTGATCGGCATGCTGCATCTGGAAGCGTGGGCTTCGCCTTTCCTGCTGACCGCAGGCATTGCTTTCACCATGGTGCTGCTTTCACTGATTGGGATCCATCCGATCGTGTGCATGATCACACTGGCCACCACCTTAAAGCCGGAACTACTGGGAATGAGCGCATTGAGCCTTGCATATAGCTATCTTTTGGGTTATAGTGTTGGAGTTATTGTCTCCCCCTTCTCAGCGGTCGCCCTGACGGTATCAGCTCTGAACGGCCGAGACCCCTGGAATGGATTGAGCAGACATAATCTGATTTATGGCATTATCATCATAATCTTCTTTTCATTGCTCATTCCCTGGTTATAAGTTGTATTCAGTCGATCGGCCAGACTCATGGGAGGCGTTTTCTCGGTGAATTGGCGCAGGAATCTGCAGGTCCTTTGTGTAACGAATTTTTTTGCGAACATTGCTTTCAACATGACCTCTCCCTTTTTGCCGGAGCTCTTGCGAGTGATCGGCATCCAGGATCGAATTTCTTTTTGGGCAGGGTTTTTAACTTCATTGACCTTTATGGCATACGCGATCATGTCGCCGGTATGGGGCCGATTGGCAGACCACAGCGGCAGACGGTCCATGCTGTTACGATCGTCCATTGGGATCGCGGTTTCTTACATTATGATGTTTTTTGCCAGTACCATGCCGATGCTTGTGATGGCCAGGCTGATCAACGGTTTGCTTTCGGGCTTCACGCCAGCATCCATTGTTTTGGTATCGGTCTGCACCCCCAACGAGTTTGTAGGCTATGCCCTGGGCACCCTGAACATGGCTGTGGCGGTGGGCAGTATTTTGGGTCCCTTGGTCGGCGGTATTTTGACGGAAGCCTTGGGCGTCCGCAACGCGCTGCTGGGGGCAGCGGTCCTTATGGTCACGGTCGCCATAGGAAGTTTCTACGGCACAGAGGAACCGGACTTTTCAGAATCCAGAAAAACCTCCCTTCAGGAGGACGCAGCCTATGTTTTTAAGAGGCCTAAAATCCTTATTCCCATCTTCTGTATGCTGATCCTCAATATGGCGACCTTTATATTGCAACCGATCCTGCCCTTGTTCATCCGTGAGATGGCGACAAAAAACGCGCAGTTTATGGTAGGGCTGGTGTTCTCCGTCAGTGCGGTCTCCCTGGCCATGGCGTCGCCGATCATCAATAAAATGCACAACAGCCGTAAACACAGGATCAGTTATATGGCCATCCTGATTGGAAGTCTGTCCCTTGCTGGCGTGGTTTCCGTGACCCAGGGACTTTCCGGCAGCATTGCGTTTTTAGTCTCCCAACGGTTTCTTTTCGGCGCTTTCCAGGCCGGGATCACGGTGGCAGCCAATGTTTTGATTGCCATGAATTCAGAAGATGCAATGCGCGGGAGGGTTTTTGGGATCACCACCTCCCTAACCGCCATCGGCTATGTCCTGGGGCCGGTCACCGGCGGATTGATTGGAGAGGCTTGGGGATATCGGGCCGCATTTTTTTCCACAGCGATTTTCTTTTTTGCGGCTGCCCTTTATCTGACTCGGTGGATCCGCAGGAATCGCGACGCGGTTTCCGATGACGCCCGGGTGGAGTATGGGGATTCGTAAAGGATGTTATGGGATGCGGACGGTCCAGAATCCGATGGCGGACATGAAAAAGCCCCTGCCGTAAGGCAGAGGCTTTTGAAAATCTTTGTTGAATTGGTTGGCTGCTAGTTTTGGTTCTTCTGGTAGCAATCCCGGCAATAGACAGGGCGAACACCAGTGGGTTTGAAGGGAACCTGGGTTTCGACGCCGCAGGCAGAGCAGTTAACCGTGTAGTACTGACGTTCTCCACGATTTTCATTGGTGGCTTGTTTCCGTGCGCGACGGCAGGAAGGGCAGCGGGCGGGCTCGTTCTGGAAGCCTTTTTCCGCATAGAATTCCTGTTCAGCCTCACTAAAGATGAATTCCACGCCACAGTCTTTGCATACCAAGGTTTTGTCTTGCATTTCCATTCCTCCTGAAAGATAGATTGTTGTGTACGTTTACTTGGGAGAGCCAACCAAATCTATCCCAGGAGAGAGTAGATCCTATGCCGACCGCAAGAAAACGAAGATACAAATAAAGTATAGTATATTTAAATGAAAATTGCAAATTTATATTGCATGTTTTATTGCAAGTTTTATAAATATTTTTCTTTAAAATTATAGGAGGTCTCATATGCGAATGCGCCGCAATCACCAGGCGGAAGAGAACTTAAAAACAATGCCCGGCGTGTTGCCTGGCTCGCCCAAAAGTCTCTATGGCCATTGGGAAGAGGTCTTTCAACGAAAAGCGCCTTTGCATCTGGAGCTGGGCATGGGCAAGGGTGACTTCATCATCGGGATGGCTCAAAAGCATCCGGAATTCAATTTTATCGGTGTGGAGCGTGTCCCGGAAGTCCAGTATGTGGCCGCTCAGAAAAATCTGAAAGAGCCCCTGCCGAATCTGCGGTTTTTATCCTTGGACGCCGTGGAATTGGAGCTTTTTTTTCAACCGGGAGAGGTGGACAGGATCTACCTGAATTTCAGCGATCCCTGGCCCAAAAAGCGCCATGCGAAGCGGCGCTTGACCTATGTGGACATGCTGAAGATCTATCAGAAGATTTTAAAACCCGGCGGCCAGATCCATTTCAAAACCGATGGTGAGCCTTTCTTTGAATTTTCTCTTGAACAGTTCCGGGAGGCGGGCATGTCCTTTGGCAAAATAAGCAGGGATCTGCATCACTCCGGCTTTGAAGACAACGTGATGACCGAATACGAAAAACGCTTTTCAGAATTAGGTTTACCGATTTACCGTTGTGAGGGATGGAATGGATAAAACGAAAGGTCGCAGCCAGCGGCTGCCTAGTTCAGAACCATTGCCCGAATCGTTCAAGCAGAGGTTGATTGGCCAGCTTGGCTCAGAGGAATTCGAAGCCTTTGCAGCCTGCCAAACCCAGACACCATGGGGAGGCTTGCGTTTTAATACGCTGAAAGGCAGTCCGGAGGATTTGCGGCGGCTGTTGCCCTTCAAATTGGAGTCCGTGCCCTGGACCACCGACGGCTTCTATTACCCGCTGGGCGAGCGTCCGGCCAAGCTGCCTTTTTATCAGGCGGGATTGTATTATCTTCAGGAACCCAGCGCCATGTCCTCGGCCGCCATGTTGGATGTTCGACCGGGTGATCGGGTGCTGGACCTTTGCGCCGCGCCTGGCGGAAAATCCACCCAGCTTGCGGCGGCTTTAGGGGGGGCCGGTTTCCTTGCGGCCAATGACAACAGCCCCAAACGGGTCAAAGCCCTGGTATGGAACCTGGAGCATTGGGGGACGACCAATTATATCGTGCTGCAGGAAGAACCGTCCCGAATGACGGCTGCCTTCAGCCAATTTTTTGATAAGATCCTTGTGGATGCGCCCTGCTCGGGGGAAGGCATGTTCCGAAAGGACCCCAAAGCCATCACGGGCTGGAAAGCTTACAACGGGGAAGTGTGCCGCAAGATGCAGGATGAGATCCTGGAGGCCGCCGCACCTATGCTGCGGCCGGGAGGACGGATGATCTATTCTACCTGCACCTTCAATCCGCTGGAAAACGAAGAAACGATCCAGGCTTTTTTGGGTACCCATACTGATTTCCACCTGGCCGCGCTGCCGGTTTATCCCGGCTGGATGCCAGGGAAGCAGCTGCCTGAAACAAGGCAGCTTTGGCCTCATAGAGTGCGGGGGGAGGGGCACTTCTTAGCATTGCTTGAGAAATCCGCAGCGTCGCAGCAAGGGCCGCAAGCCTGTACGCCCCAGTGGCAGCAAACGGTTGCAGCGGAAGCATTGCTAAAGCCCTTTTATCGATTTATGGATGAAAATTTTACAGCGCCTGTTGAAGGCCCTTTTGCCATCTATCAGCAGCATGTCTATAAAATATATGGACAGCTGCCATCCCTGGATGGACTGAAAGTCGCCAAACCAGGCTGGTACATGGGTATGCTGAAGGGTGAACGCTTTGAACCTTCCCAAGCCCTGGCCATGGGGATCCGGGCCGAACAAGCCAAGCGACGCCTGGACCTGTTGCCGGATGACCCTCTTGTCAGTCGCTATTTGAAGGGAGAGACCCTGATGGTCCAGGGAGAACCCGGCTGGACCTTGGTGACCTTGTCAGGACACCCTTTGGGATTCGGCAAGCAAATGGAGGATTATCTGAAAAACCACTACCCTCCCGGCTGGAGACAATTTGACTGAAGAGGCAAGCATATGAGCGAAAAAAAATTCCCGGTGATTCCGGAGATCATCATTAAAGGCATGCGCAAGGCTATTGTGGAGTTTGATTTGCTGGAGCCGGGAGACCGTATCCTGGTGGGGCTGTCCGGCGGCAAAGACAGTTCCCTGCTGCTTTTGGCCCTGACACACCTGACGCGGTATCTGCCCTTTCCCGTGGAACTGGAAGCCATCCATATCGACCTGGGGTTCCAACCGGCAGACAAGGCAGATTATTCGATGATGGAGCGGCTTTGCGCCATGGCAGGAGTGCCCTTTCAGAGGGAACGGCAGGAACTGTCTGACGACATTCTCCACAATCCTGACCAAAATCCCTGCTCCCGCTGCGCCTACTGGCGCCGCGCACTGATCCATAATTATGCAAGAAACCATGGCTTCAACAAAGTGGCCTTTGCCCATCATCTGGACGATGCAGTGGAAACCTATCTCATGGGATTGCTTTATTCGGGGCAGCTGGGAACCTTTCTACCCAAGACCTTTCTGGACCGGACCGGTGTCACGGTGATCCGCCCCATGGCGTATCTCAGGGAAAAGGATATCCGCGGCGCGGTCAAGAAAATGGAGATTCCCCTGATGCCCAGTCCCTGCCCGTTGGATGGTTACACCCAGCGGTCGAAGGTCAAGGCTTTGATCCATGATTTGTGCAGGGAAAATCCTATGGTTTTCGACCATCTGGTCTCCGGCATGCGGGAAGGCAAACGCCAGCATCTTTGGCCGGAGGTTTTGCCAAGGCCTGTGCAACGGCAAAAAAACCTGGATTTCTGGAACCGGGAAACGAAAGAATAAAGAAAGATCCGATCAAGGGCAGAGCCCTGATCGGATCTTTTTTACATCAAGCTGGATATTATGATTTGGCGATGGGCGCTGCCGGATGCAGCGTGATTTTGCCCTCCGTCAGATCCAGGACCACCGTATCGCCGGGTTTGACCAAATCCTGGATCAACAATCTGGATAAGGGGGTTTCAACCACCTGTTGGATCAGCCGTTTCAAAGGCCGTGCACCATAAGCTGGATCATAGCCCTGCCGCGATAATTGTTCAAGGGCGGCATCGGTCCAAGCCAAGGTGATGCGGGCAGAATCCTGGAGCCGCTTGTTCATTGCCTGCAGCAGCAGCTCGGCGATCCCTTTGACCTGGTTTTCGGCCAAAGCATGGAAAACCACGATTTCATCCACCCGGTTCAGAAATTCCGGCCGGAAGTATTGCTGCAGCATGCCGGTGACCTGGGTCTTAATGGATTCATAATCCCCCTTCGTTTCCAAGATCTGTTGGCTGCCGATGTTGGAGGTCATGATGATCACGGTGTTTTTAAAATCCACGGTCCGGCCTTTCGAATCCGTGAGCCGGCCGTCATCCAGAATCTGCAGCATGATGTTGAAAACATCCGGATGGGCCTTTTCAATTTCATCCAGCAACAGCACGCAATAAGGGTGCCGTCGTACGGCCTCAGTCAGCTGGCCGCCTTCATCATAGCCGATATAGCCCGGCGGTGCGCCGATCAATCGGGCAATGGCATGTTTCTCCATGTATTCAGACATATCCAGACGTACCATGCTGCGCTCGTCATCAAAGAGTGCGAGGGCAAGGGCTTTGGCCAGTTCGGTTTTGCCGACGCCGGTAGGGCCAAGGAAGATGAAACTGCCGATCGGCCGGCGGGGATCTTTGATCCCGGCACGGGCACGCAGGACGGCATCGGCCACAGCCTGTACGCCTTCATTCTGACCGATGACTTTTTTATGCAGAAGCTCATCCAGGTGCAGCAGTTTATCCCGTTCTCCTTCCATTAATTTAGACAAGGGGATGCCGGTCCAGCGGCTGACCACTTGGGCAATGTCTTCCTCTCCAACTTCTTCTTTCAGCATGGCGCCGCCGTCTTTTTCAGCCATGCGTTTTTCCTCGGCTTCCAATTGATTCGTCAGCTCATTAAGCTTTCCGTATTTTAACTCCGCCATCGTGTTCAGGTCATAATTTCGTTCAGCCCGTTCGATCTGCAGCTTGACATCCTCAATATCCTGCTTGATTTGGCGGACCCGGCCAATGGCCTCTTTCTCGGTTTGCCATTGGGCTTTCATGGTATCGGATTCATTTTTTAAATCGGCCAGCTGGGCTTGAAGCTTATCCAGTCGTTCCTTTGAAATCGCATCGGTTTCTTTTTTCAAGGCGGCTTCTTCGATTTCCAGCTGCATGATCCGGCGGGTGATTTCATCCAGCTCGGTGGGCATGCTGTCGATCTCCGTGCGCAGCCGGGCGGCGGACTCATCCATCAGGTCGATGGCCTTGTCCGGAAGAAAACGGTCGGAAATATAGCGGTCAGAAAGGGTGGCGGCAGCCACCAAGGCGCTGTCTTTGATGCGGACGCCGTGATGGACCTCATAGCGTTCCTTAAGCCCGCGGAGTATGGAAATGGTATCCTCAACCGAGGGCGGATTGACCATAATGGGCTGGAACCGGCGTTCCAAAGCGGCGTCTTTTTCAATGTGCTTCCGGTATTCATCCAGGGTGGTGGCGCCGATGGCCCTCAACTCGCCTCTGGCCAGCATGGGCTTCAGGATATTCCCGGCATCCATGGCGCCTTCTGCGGCACCGGCCCCCACCACGGTATGCAATTCATCGATAAAGAGGATCACTTGGCCGTTGGAGTCCTGGACTTCCTTGAGGACCGCCTTGAGACGTTCCTCAAATTCGCCGCGGTATTTGGCGCCGGCAATCAGGGCGCCCATATCCAGTGAAATCAGGGTTTTATTCTTCAAAGTCTCCGGAACATCGCCGGCTTCGATGCGCCGGGCCAGGCCTTCGGCGATGGCTGTTTTGCCGACGCCGGGTTCGCCGATAAGAACCGGATTGTTTTTGGTGCGCCGGCTCAGGATTTCCATGGCACGGCGGATTTCTTCATCACGGCCGATGACCGGATCCAATTTGCCTTGGGCGGCCAGCTTTGTCAGATCCCGGCCGTATTTTTGGAGGGCTTCATAGGTATCTTCAGGATTTTCAGTGCTGACCTGCTGGCTGCCTCTCACCTGTTTCAAGCTTGCCAGGAGCTTTTCCCGGGTCAGCCCGCTGCGCTGCAGCAGCTGCTGGACATCCCGGTCCCCTTCAGACAGCAAGCCCAGCAAAAGATGCTCTGTGCTGATATAGGTATCCTTCATTTCCCGGGCTTCTTTTTCGGATTTGACCAGGGCCCTGGCCATTCCGCTGCCCATATTCAGGGAGCTTTCATAGCCATGAACCGAGGGCAGCTTTTGCACCAGGATTTCCGCTTCTTTTTTCAAAAAGACCAAATTCAAGCCGCTGTGTTCCAGGAGCCTGGGGATCAGGCCCCCCTCTTGATTTAATAGAGCATGAAGAAGATGGGCAGATACAACTTCCTGCTGATGGTTTTCCAAAGCGAGATTTTGGGCGGATTCAATGGCTTCGCGGGATTTTTGTGTATATTGACTGGGGTTCATAAGCGTCACCTCCAAATGATGATCATGGTATGCAGTCATAGGGTCTGCAGGCGTGCTGACCAAATTTGACCTTAAAAATAGCATGCCAAAAAAAAGCGCAAAATGCAAAGGTCAAAGTAGGTTAAAATACAGCGAAAACAAAAGAGAAATGAAGAATTCATTGCCTAAACACGAAAAATAGAAGAAATGCATAAATTTATTCCCAAGCTTCCATGGGCAAAGTCACAGAGGCGGCTATGGGAAGGGATGTGGTATAATGCAGTTAATCATAAAGGGAGCGGATAAGGATGAATATACAGTCGCATTTACTCATGGCCATGGAAATGGAAAAACATATCAAAGAAAAATATCGTTTGGAGCTGCGTTGGAATCTGTTCTATTACGGCAACATACGTCCAGATCTGACGCCCAGAGGGGAAAAGAAGGCGCCCCATACCTTTAAAGATAGTCTGCCGGTTTTTATGCGTCATTGCAATTACCTTTCCAACCGCAGCCAGCTGACCCGGCCGGCCCTTTCTTTGATGAGCTTCCGGTTAGGCCTGCTGCTGCATTATACCGCGGACTTTTTTACCTATTCCCATCACGATGAAGTGCTCTTTGGCCAGACCATGGCCCATTTCAAATATGAAAACGTTTTACTGGAAACCCTGTGGAAAGAAACCCGCAGAGATCCTTTGCTGCCCAGCCCCGTGGGGAAACGCCTTGATGCCTTTATGTTTGAGGTGCTTAAGCAATATGACCAGGGGCCCCACAGCCCGGCAAGGGACGCGGATTATATTTTCCAAGTGTCCCAAGTGGTGTGCGACCGGATCATCGAGCGGATCTATCTGGAAAAAGCTTTCCGGGAAAGCACGTTGAAAAAATACGCCGTCCAGGTACGGCAGCTGCATCCCATTCAAACGATCAAAGAAGGAGTGACACGGCATGCGCCTTGAACGATTGATTTTCTTTCGGAACATCCTCAAAGACCCGTTGGTGGAGCAATACCTGCGATTATATGATCTATCCAGGAAGCCGGCGGCGTCGTTTGCGGAGCTGGCGGATGTTTATTGTCTTTTTATGGGAACGATGCTTGAAGAACTCTCCAGGTTGGGGAATTGCTGGTCCGGAGACGGGTGGACCTGTCTGCTGGTGGAACGTATCCTGGCGGATGAAAACCTCTTTTCCCTCAAAGCAGAAAAATTGGGCCGGGAAGGCCTTGGAACGGATTTTTTGGAGATTGCCGCCCAGGACCTGCAGTTGTTGGAAAAGCTGGGCAGACTGACATGGGCCGAGCTCACAAAACAGATCATCGCCAAAGGCAAAACGGAGGCTTCCTCCCTCCCTTCATGGAACCTGCCGAGTCTCCAGACCGGGAAGCAAGGCGCGGAGGGAATCAAATCTCAGCTCTACCGTCACTTTTTTGGCGAAGCGTCCTGGGCGCAAGCGGTGGAACTGCTGGCCCAGTATTACCATCAGCAAGGGGTGGGACTTTACGGAAAATATTATGCCTTTCAATGGACCGGGGACGATGGGGATGAGGAAGGATTCAGTCCTGTTTTGAACCGGGACCCCATCACCTTTGAAAGCATGTTTGAGTACCAGGATGAACATGCGCTGGTGATCCGCAACACAGAGCAGTTCTTGGCAGGTTTGCCGGCCAACAATGTTTTGTTGTACGGAGACCGGGGCACCGGAAAGTCTTCCACGGTCAAGGCTTTGGTCAACCGTTTTGGCCCCAGGGGTCTGCGTTTGATCGAGATCAGCAAAAGCCAGCTGCTGGATTTGCAGAAAATCATGGCGCAGCTGAAGGACCGGGGCCTGAAGTATATCATTTATATAGACGACCTGAGCTTTGCGGAGCAGGATTCCCAATATGCAGCCCTCAAAGCCGTGCTGGAAGGCGGACTTAGCCTTACGCCGCCCAACATCCTTATTTATGCCACTTCCAACCGTCGGCATTTGCTTCCTGAAAAATTCGGAGATAAGGATGTTACAGGCATGAGCTATGATGAAGTGCGATTTATGGATACGCTTCAGGAAAAGCTTTCCCTGGCGGATCGTTTTGGCATGACGGTGACCTTTGTGTCCCCTGACCAGAAAAAATATCTGGCCATTGTTGAGCAGATGGCCGCCCGGCGTGGACTTGAGATCGAACAGGAAGAGCTGAGGAAACGAGCCCTCTTGTGGGAGCTTCACCAAAATAGCCGTTCCCCACGCACAGCCCGCCAGTTTTTGGACGCGCTGCAGGGAGAATTAGGACTGCAGCAGTTGAAAGAACAGGAAGGGATTTCATAAAAAAGCCAAATCATGATTGACATCTCCAAAGAAAGAGGTATAATTCTCTATAGGCTTTGTCCACCAACGGGAGATGGCTATCTATCCTTGGTGGACTTCGATTGTTTATAACGATACACATTGCTTTGCAAAGCCCTTTTGGATCAGACCAAAGCGATGGGATCATATAAGGAGGCGTATTTTATGAAATCTTATCGAATTGCAGTGGTCGGCGCAACCGGGGCTGTAGGCACGGAAATGCTGAAAACTCTGGAGACCTCAAAAATCAATATTGAAGCGGTGATTCCTATGGCTTCGGTCCGTAGTGCCAACAAGACCGTTGAGTTCAAAGGGGAAAAATTACCGATACGGGTGGCCGGTGAAGGCGCGTTCAAAGACATCGATATCGCTTTATTTTCTGCGGGGGGCGGCACCAGTAAAATGCTTGCGCCCATCGCGGCGGCAGAGGGCGCCTTGGTCATCGACAACAGCAACGCCTGGCGGATGGATCCGGAGGTGCCCTTGGTGGTGCCGGAAGTCAATCCCTGGGCTGCCAAGAAACACAGCAAGGGCATTATCGCCAATCCCAACTGTTCGACCATTCAAATGGTCGTCGCCCTGAAACCACTGCACAGCCTATTTAAAATCAAACGCATCGTGGTGTCTACATACCAATCGGTCTCCGGGACCGGACAGCGGGCCATCGAGGAATTGAAGAATCAGGTCAAAGCGTACGCTGTGGGACTGCCGCTTCCCGTGCAGACGTATCCATATCAGATCGCATTCAACTGCCTGCCTCAGATCGATGTATTCGAAGAGAACGGTTACACCAAAGAAGAAATGAAAATGTTCTATGAAACACGTAAAATCTATGAGGATGACGAAATCATGGTCAACGCAACGGCGGTCAGAGTGCCTACCTTGAATTGCCATAGTGAATCGGTTAATATCGAAACCGTCAAGCCGCTGCCTTCCGTCGGCGAGATCCGTCGTATTCTCGCGGACGCTCCCGGCGTTAAGGTGCTGGACGAACCGGCCAAACAGGTTTATCCCATGCCTTATGACAAGGCAGGAACCGATGCGGTCTATGTAGGCAGGATCCGCAAGGACTTGACCATCGATAACGGGCTCAACCTCTGGATCGTGGCGGATAATCTGCGTAAAGGCGCTGCCCTCAATGCGGTTCAGATCGCAGAATTAGTGACAGAAAAAGACTGGGTGAAGGGAGTATAGCCATGCCCTTAGTGGTACAAAAATACGGAGGGACTTCCGTCAGCACGGAGGAGCGGAGACAACAAGTCATCAGCAAAGTCCTGAAAGCCAAGGATGAGGGCAATGATGTGGTGGTGGTGGTTTCCGCCATGGGACGCAAAGGCGATCCTTATGCCACGGACACCCTGCTTGATATGCTGAAAGAAGCTCCCGGCAAATCTCCCTCAAACCGGACGAAAGATATGATCGCCTCCTGCGGTGAAATCATTTCAGCCTGTATATTGGCCACTTCCATCGAGGAACTTGGCTATAGGGCCATGCCGCTGACAGGTTTCCAGGCAGGGATCCAGACCAATGACGAGTTTACCAATGGCCTGGTGGAACATGTTGAAACAGAACGGCTGCGGAGCGTCCTGGCAACAGGCGCCATCGCGGTGGTGGCCGGTTTCCAAGGATGCAACGCGGACAATGATTTGGTGACCCTGGGCCGCGGCGGCAGCGACACCACAGCCATTGCCCTGGGCGGCGCCTTGAAGGCGAAGGAAGTGATCATTTATACCGATGTGCCGGGCATTGCCTTTACCGATCCCAGGATCATTCCCTCTGCACCGTTCTTAAAATCCATTGATTTTGCGCCAATGTATATTTTAGCCCGGACCGGAGCAAAAGTCGTTCATTATCGGGCCATCGAAACGGCCATCCAATTCAATCAGTCTTTTTGGGTGCGTTCCACCTTCACCGATGACCCCGGCACGCTGATTGGACAGAAAGGCGAGGCGCCGGGCGGTCTCTACGGGATTTCTCTGATGAAAGACCAAATTTTGGCTTACCGCAAGACAGATCCCTGCAATATTCTAGCGGATCTGGCCTTGAACGAATGGTTTTATCGGCAGCATCCGGAGCGGGTGTCGGTCATCTTGTCGCCTGACAAGGTATGGCAAGTTCCCGGCGATTGCCAAGTCAAGGAAGTCAGCATCATTACCCTCCAGTGGGATCCTGAAGCCGGCATCACGCCGGAGACGGTAGCCACCGCCTTGGATAGCCATGGCATCGTTCGGGAAGCCTATTTCCCTGTTCCGGAAGGCGGCGCCTGGGCAATCGAGGGAGCCCGTTCGAAGGAAGCGATTTTGGCCTTATATCGGGCGCCGCTGCATATGAAAGCCAGCGAGAACCGAAACATTACAAGCATATAATGTATAAGTATACACGTGTCTGCGCTCAGTAAAGTATTGCAACTGAAAGCAGACACGTTATAATTATAGGGATGTTTATTATATTGTCCAAGGATCGCCGGGCTGACAAAATCCATTGTCACCGAAGGGCCTGTGCGATATAATTATAAGATAAACCGAAATCATGCAAACAAGGCATGGAGCGGCTTGAATCATGCGCTCCCTGCCTGTTTTTTAAGCGGAGGTATAAAAAATGCACAAGATCGAAAAAGTCATGGTGGCAAACCGGGGGGAGATCGCTGTCAGAATCTTCCGTGCCTGCAACGAACTGGGTCTGAAGACCTTGGCCATTCATTCAAGAGAGGATATGTACAGCCTGTTCCGCACCAAGGCCGACGAGTCTTACCTAGTGGGTGAGAATTTAAGTCCGCTTGCTGCATATCTGGATATTGACCGGATCATTACCTTGGCCCAGCGCAAGCATGTAGACGCCATACACCCCGGCTACGGTTTTTTATCCGAAAATCCCGATTTTGCAGCAGCCTGCGAGAAAGCAGGGATCATTTTCATCGGCCCGCCTTCCGATGTCCTGCAGAAGGTCGGCGATAAAATCAATGCCAAGCAAGTTGCAAAACGCTGCAATGTGCCGACCATTCCAGGAAGCCAGGCACCGCTGCAGTCTGTGGAGGAAGCCGTTGCCCTGGCGGAGGAATTCGGATATCCAGTCATCCTCAAAGCGGCAGCCGGCGGCGGAGGCCGCGGCATGCGCCTTGCAAACAACGAAACAGAGCTGAAGGATGGCTACGGCATGGTGAAGACGGAAGCCCGCAAAGCTTTCGGCAATGATGATATCTTCATCGAGAAATACCTGGTCAATCCCAAGCACATCGAAGTCCAGATCCTGGCGGACCAATACGGCAACGTGGTCCACCTGTTTGAGCGTGACTGTTCTGTGCAGCGCCGGTACCAAAAGGTCGTTGAATACGCACCGGCCTTTACCATATCGGAGGAGATCCGGCAGGCGCTGTACCGGGATGCGGTGGCCATTGCCAAGGACGTCAATTATGTGAATGCCGGGACCGTCGAATTCCTCGTGGACAGCACCGGACATTATTATTTTATCGAGATGAATCCCCGGATCCAGGTAGAGCATACCGTCACGGAAATGGTCACCGGCATCGATCTGGTGCAGGCCCAGGTGCTGATTGCGGAAGGCTTTTCCCTGGCTTCTCCGGAGATCGGCATTGCTTCCCAGGAAAGCATCGAAATGAGGGGCTTCTCCATCCAATGCCGGGTCACCACGGAAGATCCGCGCAACAATTTCCTTCCGGACACCGGCAAGATCACGACCTATCGCAGCGGCGGCGGCTTCGGCGTCCGTTTGGATGCGGGCAATGCCTTTGCCGGTGCTGAAATCAGTCCCTATTACGACAGCCTGCTGGTCAAAATTACAACCTACGACCGAACGTTTATGGGCGCCATCAAGAAATCCTTGCGCTCCATTGGAGAGATCCGTGTTCGCGGGGTCAAGACCAACATCGCGTTCATCAACAACATCCTGCGCAATCCGGTTTTCCAGACAGGCATGTGCCATACAAAATTCATCGACGAAACGCCGGAGCTTTTTGATATCGAGCCTTCCCAGGACCGGGCGACCAAGGTATTAAAATTCCTGGGTGAAAAGATCCTCAACGAGGAGATTGCCTGCAAACCGAATTTCGACAAACCCAGAGTGCCGGAAGGCTATGAGGGCCCGGCGCCGGCCGGCCTGAAGCAAATGCTGGATGCTCAAGGGCCTGAAGCGGTCCAGCGCTGGATTTTGGACCAAAAGAAACTGCTGATCACCGACACCACCCTTCGGGACGCCCACCAATCCCTGCTGGCGACCCGGCTGAGGACCCGGGATATGCTGAACATCGCCCAAACCACCGCCCATGTGCTCAGCAACACCTTTTCACTGGAAATGTGGGGGGGCGCAACCTTCGACGTTGCCTATCGCTTCCTGAGAGAATCTCCTTGGGTGCGGCTGGATGAGCTGCGGCAGCGGATGCCCAATGTTCTCTTCCAGATGCTTTTCCGCGGAGCCAATGCGGTAGGGTATACCAACTATCCTGACAACGTAATCAAATCCTTTGTACGGGAAGCCTCTGAAAGCGGGATCGACGTTTTCCGCATCTTTGACTCTTTGAACTGGCTGCCCGGCATGGAACTGGCCATCGAAGAAGTCTTGAAATGCGGTAAAATCGCCGAAGGTACGATCTGCTATACAGGCGATATCGACGACCCCAAACGGGATAAATATTCCCTTGATTATTATATCAAAATGGCCAAAGAACTTGAACGCAGGGGCATCCATACCCTGGCCATCAAGGATATGTCCGGGCTGCTGAAACCGTATGCCGCCAAAAAACTGATCACGGCGCTCAAAAACGAGATCCGTGTCCCGATCCATCTCCATTCCCATGATACCAGCGGCAACCAGATCGCGACCTATTTAATGGCGGCAGAAGCCGGTGTGGACATCGTGGACTGCGCCATCAGCAGCTTCTCCTCACTGACCAGCCAGCCATCCATGAATTCTCTGGTGGCGGCGCTTGAAGGCACCGGGCGGGATACCGGATTTTCCCTGAGGGAGCTGCAGAAGCTTTCCAAGTATTGGGAAGACGTACGGCCGATGTATCAGCAATTCGAAGCCGATATGAAGACCCCCAATGCGGAGATTTATCGATATGAGATCCCGGGCGGGCAATATACGAACCTGAAACCCCAGGTGGAGAGCCTGGGCCTGGGCCATCGTTTTGATGAAGTCAAGGAAAAATACAGGGAAGTCAATGAGATCCTGGGTGACATCGTTAAGGTGACACCCTCCTCCAAAATGGTGGGGGATATGGCGATTTTTATGGTGCAGAACAATCTCGACAAGCACAACATCGTGGACGAAGGGAAACGTTTGAATTTCCCGGATTCAGCGGTCAGTTACTTTAAAGGGATGATGGGCCAGCCAGCCGGAGGATTCCCCAAGGACCTGCAGGAAGTGGTCCTCAAAGGCGAAACACCCATCACCTGCCGCCCCGGCGAGCTGCTGCCGCCGGTGGATTTCGACCAGGTCTATGACCAATTGTCGGACAAGCTTAAATGGGAGCCCACAAGCCGGGATATGATCGGATGGTGTCTCTATCCCAAGGTCCTGGAAGACTTCATCCGATATCGGCAGGAGAACGCAGATATCAGCCGGATGGAAAGCTCTGTATTCTTCATGGGCATGATACCCGGTGAAACCACAGAATTGACCATTGAAGATGGTAAGACCCTGATGATCAAGTACATCGGACCTGGTGAAGCCAACGATGACGGCACCCGGAATATGCTGTTCGAGCTCAATGGCATTCGCCGGGAAGTCTCGGTGAAGGATAAGGCCATTGAAGGCAAAGTATCCAAAGTGCTGTTGGCCAACCCGGATGACAAACAGCAAATCGGGTCAAGCTTGCCCGGCGCCGTATCCAAGATCCTGGTCAAAGAGGGTGCGGAAGTCAAAGAAAACCAGGTACTGGCCGTGATCGAGGCCATGAAAATGGAAGTCAGCATTGTGGCGCCCGTGGCCGGAATGGTCAAAACGATCCATATCAAAGAGGGCCAAAGTGTCAGAGCCGGCGAATTGCTGATCAACTTAGGCTAAGGATACGACCGTGTGAAAGCAGGCAGGAGTTGCTTCTCCTGTCTGCTTTTTTAAAACGGTCCCATGGATAGGCGGTGAAATGATGAAAAGAAAGGCCTATTTGTATATAATGCTGGCGGCTGCCCTGTGGGGAGGCACCGGCGTTTTTGTCAGGATCCTGATAGCGGACGGATTTTCTCCCATTCAAATTGCAGTGCTCAGGGTGTCGGTATCAATGGTATTGATGATCCTGTACCTTCTGATCACCGACCCCAAGCTTTTACGGATCGATTGGAGGGATTGGGGTTATTTTTTCGGGACAGGGATCCTCAGTCTCAGCTTTTTCAACATTTGTTACTTTACAGCGATCCAGCTCAGCACCTTGGCCGTAGCGGCGGTTCTGCTCTATACAGCGCCGATGTTTGTCATGCTGCTCTCAGTACTCATCTTTCATGAGACCATGACCCGCTCCAAATTAATGGCTTTAGCCATGACCTTCATGGGGTGTGTCTTGGTTACCGGGATTTTTGCCGGTGGAAGCGCCGCCATCTCTCCCTTGGCGATCCTAACCGGGATCGGCGCCGGTTTCGGCTATGGACTGTACAGCATTTTCGGCAAATTCGCATTGGCCAAATATGATCCGGCCACAGTCAGTGTCTATACCTTTATTTTTGGATTTTTTGGTATCGTGCCTTTCGCCGGGATGCATTCTGTTGTTCCTTTACTCCTGCTGCCGAAAACATGGGCCTGTGCTTTAGGGACAGGCATCCTGTGCTGCATATTGCCTTATCTATTTTATTCAAAGGGATTGGCGGTGGTGGAGCCAAGCCGGGCTGCGATCCTGGCCACCGTGGAGCCTGTGGTGGCGGCGATTTTAGGCATAATGTTCTTTCATGAAATGATGACCTGGCCAAAACTCTTGGGAATTGCCTTGATTTTGGCAGCGATTCTTGTGTTGAACCGAAAGACGGCGCCGCAATCCATGCCGCAGTCGGAAAGCGTATGAACATTTTTTCCTATGAACCCAAGGGCATCTTTGATTGCGGCAGAAAAGATGATATGATGTAAAAAAGTCCAAAAGGAGGAGTCATCATGGAAGAGGCTTTAATGAAAGAACTGGAAGGGCTGCGGGAAGAGAATAATATTTTAAGGGCCTCCTTAGAAGAAGTCCGCAATGAAGACATGGATCAGGAATCGCCTTCTTTTGACGCACTGCTGAAGGATTTTGGCGAAAAACTGAATAAGACCCTGGAACAGGTTAAAGACCAGCTTAAAGAACCGACCGCGCAAGCTGTCGAGAAATTGGGCGCACAGATGGAGAAAAATCCGATGCCCTTCTTGTTGGCAGCCTTTGGGGCCGGTTACGTGATCAGTCGTATACTGGATCGGAGATGATCTTATGGAAGAAATCACCAAGTATATTCTCAATATGCTTGAAATCATGGAAACTGAGCTCAAGCTGATCCGCCTGGGAATGGCCAAGACGGCCAAAGGCATCAGTTGGTTCGGCATGGGTGTTTTTCTGTTGGGCATGGGCCTGATCCTTTTAGCATGGACAGCTTTTACGGGATTATCCATGCTCATCGGAAAAGTCGGTGCAGGCTTCGCGACCTCATTGCTGATTCTTTTACTGGGAGGTGTTTTTCTGTGGCAAGGCAGCAAAACTCTGAAGTAGAAAGCCAGGAGAGAAGCAAGCTTGAAGCTGCCAAAGCACAGCTTTTGGACAGCGCCCAAGAACTGACGTTTAAAAACTATATCAGCAATCATCGCGGAATGGCCTTGGTCGGCGCTTTTTTTTCCGGCATCCTGCTGGGCGGTTCCATGAGGGCGCAGGACCAGATGAGAGATGCGGCAGTACAGTCCATCAAAAACGAAGTTTTGCGGAAGATATGGAAGCAGCAACGATAGAATCCCCGCTGCACACAAACTTTGAGGGCGCAAAGCAATGCAGTGCAGAGCAGAGCGCCTTTTCAAACGGGTTACTCTAAGATTCCGTTTTATGATATATTGTAGAACCAGAGATGATCACAGGCTCCAATGCTTGAATTTTATGTTTAAGGGGGATATATTTATGCACATTCATTCCATGGCGGCCAGCCATGCAGCCGGTAAAGGCAGTGAACCGGATTCCGTATTTGCCGTCGTATCCAGAGTCAGGGAAGCTAAAAAACAGCCGGACGCAGACAAAGTCGTGGATGGCTCCATCGGCGCGATCCATGATGAAGAAGGCAATTTCAGCATTCTGCCCATCGTCAACGAATTATATCGTCAAATGACGCCGGATGAACTGATGAATTATGCCACCATCACCGGTTCACCTGAATTTCTGCAGGCAGCCATCGACTATACCTTCCAAGGCTTTCAGCCTGAAGGAACCATTGCGAGAGCGGTGGGAACCCCTGGCGGTACCGGCGCGATCCGCTCAATGATTTATAATTACCTCAACAACGGAGAAACGGTTTTGATTCCGGACTGGTACTGGGCGCCCTATAAGACCATCGCCCAGGAAAATCAGCGGGTTGCGGAAACCTATACGATGTTTGATGAAAATCTAAAATTCTCCACAGAAGATCTGAAGGCCAAAACCAACGCTCTGCTCAAGAAACAAGATAATCTTCTGGTCATCTTTAATACACCCGGACATAACCCCACAGGCTATAGCCTGACCTTGGACGATTGGGCGGATCTGATCCCCTTCTTTAAGGCCTGCGCCCTGGATACCCAAAAACATATCGTGATCGGCCTGGATATGGCCTATGTCGATTATTGCGGGGATCCCAAAGAAGCCCGCCGGTTCCTGGGAATGTTTAAGGATCTGCCGGAAAATCTTTTTGTGGCCATCGCCTTCAGCATGTCTAAATCCTTCCTGGTCTACGGGATGCGTTCCGGGGCTTTGATCGGATTTTCCACTTCACAGGACATCATGAATGATTTTACAAATATCCATTCCTTTTCCGGCCGCGGCACCTGGTCCAACGGATCCAGGGGCGCTCAGCAGCTGCTGGCAAAAATCACGGGGGATGCGGCATTGACTGCCCGGGCTGACAAGGAACGTCAGGAATTGGGTCAATTGGTGATCGATCGGGCAACCATTTTTGTCAAGGAAGCTGCAGAGGCAGGCTTAAGGATTTTGCCCTATTTCGGTGGCTTTTTTATTACCATTCCTGCCAAAGACCCCAAATCTTTGGCGGCGAAACTCGAAGCGGAAAAAGTGTTTTTAGTGCCTATGAGCAAGGGGATCCGGCTGGCTGTGTGTGCTGTGCCCAAATCCAAAATGCCCGGTTTGGCCGGACGGATCAAGAAAGCCATGGAAGCCTAAGGCGACATCGAAGCACCGGAAACTGACTAAAACCTTGAATTTCCACAGGTGCTATCCAAACGTTTGTTTAGGAGGCCGAAGAAATGGAAGAAAAACAGATCCTGGTCGTTGATGATGACGAGAACATCTGCCGGCTGCTGAAAATGTATCTGGACAACGAGGGTTTTAAAGTCTTCGTTGCCTACGACGGCGCAAAAGCGTTGGAAATCTTCAATAAAACAGACATCGACCTAATCATATTGGATATTATGCTTCCGGTCACGAACGGTTGGGAAGTATGCCGGACCGTCCGCAAAACCAGCACGGTGCCGATCATCATGCTCACAGCCCGGGACATGCTGGAGGATAAGCTGCAGGGCTTTGATTACGGGGCGGATGATTATATGGTCAAGCCCTTTGAAACCAAAGAACTGGTTGCCAGGGTCAAAGCCCGTCTCCGGGATAAGCCGGAGGCCGAAGAAGAATCCGGATCCAAGCCGGTTTTATCCGCAGGCAACCTGATGGTGGATCTGGGACGATACCAGGTCAAGCTGGGACAGGAAATCGTGGAACTGAAACCTAAAGAGATCCAGCTCCTCTATTTCTTGCTGCAGCATCAAAACATGGTTTTTTCCAGAGAACAGCTTTTGGAGAAAGTTTGGGGATATACTTATTACGGAGATACCCGGACGGTGGATGTCCATGTCAAACGGCTCCGCGAAAAGCTGGAAAAACCGGAGAACACATGGCAGATCAAAACGGTTTGGGGCGTAGGCTACAAGCTGGAGGGCGAATAATTTAATGTTCAAATCCTTGTTTTCAAAACTCCTGGTGGGCTATCTGATCATATTTGTATTGACCGTGGCCGCTTTTTCTGCGGCCATGTCTTTCATATACCAAGGATTTGTCTTCAACGAAAAAGAGAAAGCCCTGGCGTTGGGCGGACAGGAAGTCAGCCGTCAGATCATTGCTTTCAAACAGGGCGATATCAGCCGGGAAGAGCTTGAGACCTCCATGGATTCTGTCGGTTATGTCATGGATTCCCGAATCTATGCCCTGGAGTTGGACAAGGATTCCTTGCTGCAGCAACAGCAGCAGCTGATGGAAGATGACTTGACCGCCAGCAGCAACCTGATTCCGGATCTGGGGAAAATCATCGAAGGAAACACCGTTTTCAGGAAAAGGGAGTACTCCCAGGACCTGGACTCTTATGTGGTATTCTATGGGATGCCTTGGACCATTGAAGGCGAGATCCAAGGCGCCATTCTGCAGTATTCACCGGTGGAGAAAATTCGCAGCGGAATTCTTAATATGTATTACCAGATATGGATGCTGGCTGCCGCCGTCACGGCTTTCAGCGTGGTGGTGATTTATCTTTATTCCGCAAAAACCTCCAAGTCCCTGAGGGCCATGGAAAGGGCCGCCGCCCAGCTGGCATCGGGGGAGCCGGTGGACGATATCCAAGCCTTTGACAGCAGGGACGAATTGGGCCGCCTGGTCACGGCTTTCAACATCATGAAACAGCGGCTGGAACAAATTGAAACCATGCGCCGGGATTTTATTGCCGGAATTTCCCACGAGCTGCGGACGCCTTTGACATCGATCCTTGGCTTTGTTCAGGGGATCCAGGACGGGCTGGTGCCTAAGAACGAGATCCCCGGGGCCTTGAATATCATTCAAGACGAGACCCGTCGGATGATCAGCCTCACCGGCGAGATCCTGGATCTGGTCAAACTGGAATCCGGCAGCAGTGAACTTTATCTGGAAAGGTTCCGGGTTTTTGAAGCGCTGGCTTTTATCATCGGCTCCTTGAACGTCAATGAAAAGAAACCGGGGCTCACCGTCGAAATGATATGTCCTGAGGATCTGACCATTTGGGCGGATGCCGATCGATTCCGGCAAATCATGCTGAACTTGCTGAGCAATGCGATCAAGTATACTGAAGCACCGGGGCAGATCATGGTGGAGGTAGAAGGTTACGATCATGGCGTTCGAATCAGTGTGATGGATACGGGCTGCGGAATCGAAGCGGCTGAATTGCCCTTTGTTTTTGAACGCTTTTACAGAACCGACAAATCCCGCCATTCAAGCACCGGCGGTGCGGGACTGGGTCTTAACCTTGCCAAAGCCATGGTTGAACAGCACGGCGGGACCATCGGCATCGAAAGCGAAGCCGGTGTTGGCACCAAAATATGGTTCACCTTGCCTGACCTGGGGGACCATGCCTGATAAAGTTTAAAATCTGTTTACAAAACGCTGACATTTTGTTTAATATTTCTTTAGAATATTAGAGTATAATTACGGGTAAAAGGGGGCGCTCGATGTGTTAACAAAAACATCACGGCTTTTCCGAACAGCCAGCTTCCTCTCACTGCTTACCTTGCTTGTTTTCGGGCTGTTGGGCTGCGGTGCAGAAGATCAAAAGAAGGCCCAGACCGGCGATTCCATGATGCAGACCAGCGAAGGACTTGTGCTGGAGGGCTCGGGACCGTTCCCGGCGACCTTGCTGGCGCGTTCAAACAATACACTTTCCAATGAAGAGAATCAGCTGGTGCTCCAAGAAATATCGATGGAGCTGGACAAGATCATAGATTTGGCCGGGCAACTTGAAGTGATCGATGAAAAATCCATCGACGAAAAGAGCCAGGCCGTTGCAGATGAAACCGGGGAGGAGGTAAGCCAGTGAAAAAGAGATGCATTATTTTCAGTTTGGTCTTTTGCTTGACCATGCTGCTATCCTTGCCGCTTTTAGCCGACGGGGTAACGAATACCACATCCGGGCTGACGGCCAGCACCGAAACCATGTCCGAAATCTTTGAGAAACTTCGGATTGAACGGGCTAATCTGGTCGGAGGCCAGACGGAGGTCATGACCCAGGCAAACGAGGCGAAGATCCGGGTTGAAGCCATCTTGAACCAGAGCATTGCTGAAAACAAAGCCCTAACTTTCGAACAACTTGAAAGTCTAAAAAAAGATCTTGCAACCATAAAGAGCGCACAGGATATTCTGAATACGGTCCTGACAGACATCCGGACCACAACCACCGAAGTGGGAGAATATATGCCTATAAAGGAATACTTATATAAGCTGATCAATTTATATAGCGAAAAAGCCCTGCAATTGTATGATGTTGCCGATACGCTCAAGGATGTGGCGGTCAATGCATAAAGACCGGATCCCATACGGCGAGGCAAAGACGATGCAATATCATAAGAATTAACGGAGTACATATAAAAAATCCGCCGGCCCAATCGAGTGGCCGGCGGATTTTTGAACGTTTGAACCTGGGAGAAGGAAGGTCTCATCCATTGTCTTTCAGAAGGGGTGTAATGGCTTGAACGATGGCCTCATGGACCTCGGCGGGGGAGGAATCCCCTTTGACCCGAAGGAACTTGTGGCCTTTTTTCATCAAATAATCCATCGCTGCTTCGTATTGCAGCCGGATTTGCTGCTGTTCGTGGAGTTCCTCATACATATCCTGGTGACTGCGCCCTTTGGCCATCCGATCGGCCGCAACTTCCGCCGGCAGGTCTAAATATATCGTCACATCGGGGGTGAGCGCGAAGGCATTGGCTGTGCTGACCCAGTCCAGGCCCAAGGCCCGAGCCTGGTAAGCAAGGGAAGAAAGTACATAACGGTCTGAGATCACATGGATCCCCTGGTTCAGCTTGTCAAGGATCCCTGTTTCCTGGCCCCCTTCGCCGTTCCTGTAAATATGATCGGTGCGGTCGGCGGCAAACAACAGCGCCATGGTCATTTCATCGAAGCGCTGCAGCCTTTTTTTCAAAGCCAGGCGGATCACATTGCCGACGGGACCGTCGGTGGGTTCCCATGTAGCCCAGGCTTGCCCATACGATGAGCCTTTCCCGTCGAACCATTCTTTCAGTTTGTGAAGCTGCGTTGTGCTGCCGCAACCGTCCAAGCCTTCCAGGACGATAAACTTACCCTTGTTTGCCATGGATGACACATCCTATTCATATAATATGTAAAAAGGGCATCTTGCCTGAGATTTCCGATTCAGGAACGAGCCAGAAGATCCTGGAAATATACCTAAATTATATATTACTTGAAACAAGACAAAATGAAAAGGCATGGTTCCATTAAAAAGCAAAACCATCAGGTACGAAGACTGAATTCGTACTTTCAAATAATAAATAAAAACAATATAAAAGTATCGAATGCATTTCTGTTTTCCTTGACGAAGGGGAGAGATTTCTGTACTATTAATCCTGCAGAGCATTCAAGAAGACGCCCTCGCAGGACACAGCATCCGGCAACGACTAAAAGTAAGGAGAACAAATCATGCTAGTCTTAAAAGACATAAAGTTCGACGCCTATAACGAAGGAAAGAAAGTCGAAATTATCAAAGGGATCAGCTTGACCCTGGAGCCTGGCAAACTCTATGTGATCACCGGGCCTAACGGCGGCGGTAAGTCTACCCTGGCCAAGATCATCATGGGTATCGAAAAATCAACTTCAGGCGAGATTTGGTTTGAAGACCAGAATATTACAGACGCCAGCATCACCGAACGGGCCAAGCTTGGGATCGGATATGCTTTCCAGCAGCCGCCGCGGTTTAAGGGTATTAAAGTCCGGCAGCTGCTGAATTTGTCCGCAGGACATAAAGTGGACTGCCGAAATTGCAAAAATTCCCTGGTGGAAGTTGGATTGTGCACACAAGATTATATCAACCGGGATGTGGACACGAGCCTTTCCGGCGGTGAGCTCAAGCGCATCGAAATTGCGACCTTGTTGAACCGTACGCTGAAGCTGGCGCTTTTTGACGAGCCGGAAGCCGGTATCGATCTGTGGAGCTTTACCAAGCTGACAGAGACCTTTTCTAAAATGCACGAGAAAAAGGAAGGTACCATCGTCATCATTTCCCACCAAGAGAGGATTCTGGAACTGGCGGACGAAATCATCATGGTCAGTGAAGGCTTGGTTCAACGCCAGGGACCGAAAGACGAAATACTCCCAACGATTTTGATGGGACCCAATTGCTACTGCGATTTTACAAAAGGAGGGAAACCAGGCTATGACTGTGTTAGATGAACACCTTCTGGAAACCGTCGCCGAACTCCACGGTGTGCCGGAAGGCGCCTATAATATTCGGAAAGACGGTCAATCAGTGGGCCGAAAATCCACTGCAAATATCGAGATCGTAACGAAACAGGATAAGCCAGGCATCGATATCATCATCAAACCAGGCACGAAAAACGAAAGCGTCCATATCCCGGTGATCCTCACTGAAGAAGGTTTCAAGGATATGGTTTACAACGATTTTTATATCGGGGAAGACGCGGATGTTTTAATTGTTGCCGGCTGCGGCATTAGCAACTGCGGCCCCCAGGACAGCCAGCATGACGGCATCCATACATTCCACATCGGGAAAAATGCCCATGTCCGTTACGTCGAAAAGCATTACGGGGAAGGAGACGGCACAGGCCAAAAGATCCTCAATCCACTGACCAACATCAATTTAGAAGAAGGCGCCCGCGCTGAAATGGAAATGGTCCAGATCCGCGGGGTCAATTCAACCATCCGCACCACCAACGCAACCATAGGCCCGAAGGCGCACCTTGTTTTAGAAGAACGTATGATGACCCATGGCAACCAGCTGGCAGAGACCCGGATGGATGCGGAAATCGTCGGAGCAGACGGTTCGGTCCAGGTCATTTCACGGTCTGTAGCCAGAGATCAATCCAAACAAATCTTTTATCCCCGGGTGATCGGCAAAAATCGCTGCAAAGCCCATGTTCAATGCGACGCCATCATCATGGATCATGCCCAGGTCCGCTCCATTCCCGAAATCGATGCTCAGCATTCGGACGCTGAATTGGTCCATGAAGCTGCCATCGGCAAGATTGCCGGCGAACAAATTATAAAATTGATGACCCTCGGCTTAACGGAGCTGGAGGCGGAGGAAGCCATCCTTCAAGGCTTTTTAAAGTAAAAAGGCGACCCTGTGCAAACAGCGCGGCAATTTACGAAAAATGGGCCGGCGAAGGATGCGTCCGGTCCCAAAACTAATGTTAGGGAGAGGAATCGATGCAAGATTTAATATTCGGACTGATCGGGGGGACTGCCCTGCTGATGTATGGTATTCAGCTGATGGGCGATGGGCTTGAAAAAGTATCAGGCCCCATGATGAAACGCATCCTGGCAGCTCTTACCGGCAATGTGTTCAAAGCGACTTTGGTCGGCACTGTCCTCACTGCCCTTGTTCAAAGCAGCACGGCCATTACGGTCTTGACGGTAGGCTTTGTCAATGCGGGGCTGATGAATCTTAGCCAGGCGGTGGGCATCATTTACGGTGCCAACATCGGCACCACGGTGACGGCTCAATTAATGGCCTTGAGTTTTCGCTTCAAACTGACCACCATCGCTTTGCCAATGCTGGGCATCGGTTTTGCCATCACCTACTTTGCTAAAAAAGACGTTTATCGAAACCTGGGCAGCGCCATCATGGGCTTTGGCATGATGTTCTACGGTCTCAAAATACTGAATGCCGGCGCGCCTTACATGCAGAACAGCGAAATGCTCAAATATTTCTTTGAGCATTATGCATCGATCCCCTTGGTGGGTGTTGCCCTTGGTATTTTTGCCACCGCGATGGTGCACAGCTCCGCAGCAACGGTTGCTCTGGTCATGGTGCTGGGGACTACCGGCATGATCGATTTACACACCGCGATTTACCTCACTTTAGGCGATAACATCGGGACTTGTATTACCGCCCAGTTGGCCTCTATGACAGGCAATATCTATGCCCGAAGGACCGCCTGGTGCCACACCCTCTATAACTTAGCCGGTGTGTTCCTGGTCTTTTTCTTTGTTTCCCCTGCAGCGCGAGGGATCGAAGCCATAACCTATGGCATGTCTCCCAACGCAGGCATGGATGTTCTGATCGCTAATTTCCATACGGTTTTCAACGTTGCATCGGCCATCGTCTTTATGCCCTTTACCAAATACTTTGTTGCCTTCCTTGAGAAGATTGTGCAGCCTCATGAAGTTTGGGATGAAGATGATGACAGCAGGGTCCTGGACAAATTGCTGCTGAATACACCGCTTGCTGCAGTGCAGGCTGCCAAAAAAGCGATTTCCCTGGGCGCCACCCGTTCCAAAGAAATGCTGCGCCAGACCATGGATTTTATCTATACCGGCAATATGAGCTCCCTGAATGACGTCAACGCCTCCGAACAGAAATTAAACGCCTTGCAGCGCAACCAGACCCGATACGTGGTCCAGCTGTCCAAAGGAACCTTGACAGGGATCCAGGCCAGCATCATTCCCGGGCTGATCACCTGCATGAACCATGTGGAGCGAACCGGCGACCATGCCGAAGATCTGGTCAAGCTGGCGCAGATCAAGGTGGACCGCCATCTCTATTTCAGCGATAAAGCCATCAATGACCTCAAGGATCTGGAAGCACTGGTCATGCGTATGTTTGATCTGCTCATCGACCTGTTATCCGATAGCCCCCGGATCGATGAAGATTTCCAAAGCATCAAGTGTCTTGAGGATGAAGTGGATATTAAGGCCAAGGAAATGGTGGATGGTCATGTGGAGCGCTTGGAGCAGGGCTCCTGTACCGTCGAATCCGGCGTCTATTTTATGGACATCACCAATTTCCTGGAACGTATTTCCGACCATATATTCAAAGCGGCCCGGGATTTGCGGGCGGGAGAAACAAACAATAAAGAAAATCGGAAAGTCAATCAGGATTGATCCTGCATCATCCAAAAGGCCGCAGTCGTTCTATGACTGCGGCCTTTAAGCGGTGCAGCGAAAGGCGGTAAGGGGAACGAACACATCGGAAGGAAAAACAGTCTTTAATAAGAAACAGGTTCTCAGCAGGCAGGTTGCAGACCCAAGGAATCCGAGAACCTATCGCTGGTTTATTTTCTCGATTCTCATGGGAATTTATATGATCGGGCTGTTCCAACGGTTGTGTCTCGGCGTGGTGAGGCAGCCCCTATCCATGGAATTTGGATTGGATGCCGCGCTATTCGGACATCTGGGCGGCGTGTATTTTAACGCTTATATGCTGATGCAGGTACCGACCGGGATGCTGGCGGATTCCTGGGGCTCCAGAAAAACAATCCTTACCGGCGCGTCTCTCATGGTGACCGGCACGGTTTTATTTGCTGCAGCTCAAGGAATCGTCCAGCTGTTTCTTGGCCGCATCCTATGTGGCGCCGGGGCCGCGATGCTCTATATACCCATCATGAAGGTCCTTTCATATTGGTACACCGAACGTGAGTATGGGCCGGTCACCGGGCTGATCACTTTTTTGGGGTATATCGGTGGGATGCTGGCGCAAGCGCCTTTAGCTTATCTTACAGAGCTGACTTCATGGCGGAATATTTTTGGAGCCATCGCTGGGATGGCTGCGTTCTTTCTATTCTGCAACAAGCGCTGGCTTCTGGCACGGCCGGAGGACGGCGGTATAAAGCCATTGGACGGCACCGACTGCCGTTTCGAAATCTGCGACCTGAATTCCGGGCGATTGCTGAGAGAATTCCTACAGTTGCTGCGCAGAGCGAGAAGCTGGCCGCCGGCCATGGTTTCCCTGGGCGTGTTCGGAGCCTTTAATGCCCTGTCAGGCGTATGGGGAGCATCCTATATTTCGGAAGTCTATCAAAAGTCTTCGATGGAGGCTTCAGGGATCATGTCAGCGGCCATCATCGGAATGTGCGCCGGCAGCTTGATGATCACCGGCTTGTCTGAACGTATGGGACGCCGCAAACCGCTGATGATCGTCAGCTGTATCGTTTTATGCCTTTGCTGGTTGATCCTGATGTTCAATAACAGCGGCCATATGCCGGAGTATCTCCTGAAGCTGCTTTTGTTTGTTCTGGGATTTTGTTCCAGCATTCTGGTCCTCGCTGTGGTTTCCATGAAAGAAATGCACCCAGTTGTTTTTTCAGGCATGGCGATTTCGATTTACAATGTGGCATGCTTTGCCGGCGCGGCCTTGGCCTCTCCGGTGATCGGACAGATTATCAAAGCCATGGATTATCAAAGCGATATGGCTGCCACCTACAAGGCTGTGTTTGCATTTTGCCTGGGCTTGGCCGTTTTAGCCTTAGCCGGCAGCCTGTTGATTCTGGAAACAGGCTGCCGCAACATCGGGGACCAACTGGAAGCAGAACGGGGAAAAGCGCCCGTGCGTGAAACGGACTTTTTAAAATAGTTTTAGTAATTCAAAAAAAGAATAGCGCAAATCAAGAAAAATGGTTAGCATTACCTAACATGGGTTAAAAAAAAATTAATAAATGCAAGTGAGTAGCAGGAGAACTTGCATCGATGTCGAATTCTTAAGCTTGTGTCCATTTGCGGCCAATTTCTAAAGGCCGGATATCATTGAAATGCCTTTTGTTTCCGAGGATTTATCTTTTAGAGGAGGAGAAGCTTTCGGGGGGAGAGGCGCTACAAAGAGCACAAGTGGAAAGGAGAGAGGAGAAAAAAATATGGAAATTGTACAGTTAAATGCACTTCACTACATTTATCTCATCGGTGTCCTCACGATTTTGGGTGCTATGATCGCACGCAAAGACACGGTAATTCCTTGTATCGTTTTTACTTTCCTCCTAGGTTTCGTTGCAAAGGGCAGTATCATAGGGGCTTTACAGACCAATTTTAACGCACTTATTTATGCTGGTTCTGAATTCTTTGGAATTATTGCAACCATCGCAATGGTCGTCGCCATGTCCAAATCCATGGCTGACATGGGTACCGACGTTATGTTGATGAACCCCATTGCCAAAGCGATGAAAACACCTGACGTTGCCTTTTTTGCTTTAGGTGTTATTATGGCCATCGTAACCATGCTGATCTGGCCTTCACCGGCGGTTGCCTTGATTGGCGCCATCATGACGCCGGTTGCCATCCGCGCAGGCTTGCCTGCCATCGGTGCGGCCATCGCCATGAACATCTTCGGTCATGGTTTTGCATTCTCATTCGACCCGATCATTCAGGGAGCGCCTGGCGTTACCGCATCTTCTGCCGGTATTGAACCCGGTCAGATCATTTCCTCCGGCGCGCCGATCTTCTTAGTGATTGCCGTTGTGGCGATTACCCTTTCATACATCTTCCTTAAAAAGGATATGAAGGTCAATGCATCCCGTTACGAAGCAGAGCGCAAAATCGCTTTGGCTGACACTGGAAAGGCTAAAGAAGCCCATGGCGCTGCAAAGGTCATGATCTTCCTGATCCCCCTGTCCTTTCTGGCCATCATTAGCGCCATGCTGATCCAGGGCATCAAAGGCGGCGACGCCACCGCACTGGTATCCGGCACGGCCATGGCCATGATGACCATTGGCTCCATACTGCAGTATGGTCCCATCGAAGCTTTGGATAAAATCGTAGACTACATCCGCGACGGATTTGGCTTCGGCATGAAGATCTTTGCCCCTGTCGTCATCATCGGCGGATTCTTCTTCATTGGCGGCGGCGGAGTCAACGCCATCCTCGGCGGTGAATATCCCCGCGGTCTTCTGATGGACTGGGGCTGGTGGCTGGCTCAACAAGTTCCCCTGTCCAAATATCCTGTAGCGACCCTGATGATGATCATCGGCGGCATCACCGGTCTGGACGGATCCGGCTTCTCCGGTCTGCCCCTGGTCGGTTCCATGGCCTCATCCTTCGGCCAAGCGCTTAATCTGGATATCCCCATCCTTGCATCCTTGGGCCAGGCTGGCGCTCAATGGATCGGCGGCGGCACCATCATTCCTTGGGCCGTTATTCCTGTTGCTGCGATGTGCGGCGTGGATCCCGGCGAACTGGCTCGCCGCAACACCGTGCCTGTATTGATTGCTTTGGCAGCAGGCGTTGTGATGTCCTTCTTCTTGCTGTAAACGATCGAAACAGGTCTTTATTCGAGATTGTTGGAGACCCATATCCTATTGGAGGATAAAATTTAATCGGGCAGACAGCTTCCTCTACGCTGTCTGCCCGATGGTTTTATCCATCACAGAACCGTTTTTAATGTGGCTGGCACTGTATTTTCAGGCCAATAAAAAAAGGATCCCAGTCTGAACTGGGATCCTGATTTTTTAAAGTGGTGCGAGAGATGGGACTTGAACCCACACGAGCAATTGCCCACAAGCACCTCAAGCTTGCGCGTCTGCCTATTCCGCCACCCTCGCAACGAGAACAAATAATATGTTAGCATGAATTCAAAATTTGGTCAACCAATAATTTCTTAAAGGGTTGTCATTGGTCCAGAAGCTGGCGAATGACGCTGTGGGCTTCGCCGGCATCTTTGATGTAAGCGTCTGCTTTGATTGACCGGGCGTATTCCGGCGTCAGCACAGCGCCGCCTACGATTACTTTGGTGTCCATGCCTTCTTGGCGGAGTCTGCTGATGACAGGTTCCATTTCGGTCATGGTGGTCGTCATGAGGGCTGCCATGCCTAATACAGACGCCTGGTGCTCTTTAACTGCTCTGACAAAGGTCTCGCAGGCAACATTTTTACCTAAATCGATGATCTGGTAGCCGTAACTCTCCAGCAATGCCTTCACAATGTTTTTGCCGATATCGTGGACGTCGCCGGCGACGGTGCCCAGAACCACGGTTTCTTTTTTCTCAGGGGCTTCGGCGGGCAAAGCGCGCTTCAGGTAATCGAAGGCGCACCGTGCGCCGTCTGCAGCCAGCAACAGCTGGGGCAGGAAGGTTTCGCCTTTGGCAAACGTATCGCCGGAGGTCTCCAAGGCAGGAATGATTGCCTCCTGAACCAGTTCAAAGAAGCTCTTGGAATCCAAAAGATAATTGATCAGCTCGGGAATGACGGCCAGATTGCCTACAAGGATCGCCTGTTGCAGCTGTTGGATGTGGCGGCTGACGTTTTGGCTATTGTGCACCGAGCCGGCTTGGCTGGCTTCCGCATGCTGAGAAGCCATGGGCTGAGCTGCTTTGGCTGTGGAGGGGGGGAGGATGGCCGGCGATGCGGCCTCTTGGGTGTCTTCTTTTTGGGCCAACGCGATGTAACGAAGACCATGGGGGTCTCTGCCGGCAAGAAAAGCGCCGGCTGCTAAAGTCTGACGGATCCCGGCATCCAAAGGATTGGCGATCACCGCATCCAGGCCGGCATCCAGCGCCTGGGCCAGGAAGGCTTGATTGAGCCAGCCTCTTTTGGGCATGCCGTGGGAGATGTTGCTAAGACCAAGAACCGTGGTCAGCCCCAGGGTTTCTTTAACCAAACGAATGGCGCGGAGGGTTTCCCGGGCTGACGACGTATTGCTTGCGGCAGACATCACAAGGCAGTCGATCAGCACGTCTTCCGAAGGAATGCCAAGGGAATTGGCGCGCGACAGGATTTTTTCTGCAAGCTGCAGCCTGCCTTCTGCCTTTTCCGGGATTCCTTTGCCATCCAGGGTGAGGCCAAGGACCGCTGCGCCGTAATGCTTGGCAAGAGGCAGGATGGCCTTCAGGCTCTCCTCTTTGGCATTGACGGAGTTGATCAGGGCTTTGCCTTGATAATGGATCAGAGCTTGCTCCAAGGCCTCAGGAAGCACAGAATCCAGGACCAGGGGCACTTCCAGCGCCTGCTGAAGCTGATAGGCCGTGCGAAGCAAATGGACGGTCTCATCACCGCCTGCCAGCCCAGCGTTGACATCCAGAAGATCTGCCCCGGCAGCTGCCTGCAGGATCCCTTCCTGGACAAGTTTGGAGTAATTGCCTTCCTGGAGTGCGGCGGCAAGACTTTTTCGGGCTGTGGGATTGATCCTTTCCCCGATGAGGCGTGGCGGCAGCGTATGGCCAAGACGAACGGTTTTTGAGCGGGAGGCAAGACACGATGAAAGTTTTTCCGGCGCGGCCAGCAACTGGCCGTTCCAGGCGGCGGTAGCCTGCACCATGGCGGCAATATGGGCCGGCGTGCTGCCGCAGCAGCCGCCAAGCCAGCGGACACCCAGGGTCAGCATTCTCGAAACAAAGTCGGCCATGTCTTGCGGACTCATGGGAAAGACGGATTGGTTGTCCTTGAGGATCGGCAAACCGGCGTTGGGCTCAGCCAGCAGGGGGAGTCGGCAGTTCTGCCGATAAATTTCCAAAATCGGAAGCATCTCCAAAGGACCGGTGGAGCAGTTGACGCCCAGAATATCCGCGCCCATGGCCGTAAAAACAGCGGCCGCGGTTTGGGGATCGGTTCCGGTCAAGGTGCGCTGATGATGATCATAGGTCAGGGAAACAGCCACGGGCAGGCGGGTTGTCTCCTTGGCGGCCAGCAGTGCGGCCCGGGCTTCTCCAAGATCAGAAAAGGTCTGAAGATAGATCATGTCCACACCAGACTCCGCCAGGATCTGGATCTGATCGCGGAAAATATCTTTCAGCGCCAGGAAGGAATGATCGCCTATAGGCCTGGGGAAATGGCCGGTGGGGCCGATCAAGCCTGCCACATAACCCTTGGGCCCTGCGGCCTGCCGGGCCAGCCGGGCCGCAAGCTGGTTGATTTCCCGAAGACGGTTTTCATAGCCATATTCCTGAAGCTTCAGGGTGTTGGCCCCAAAGGTATTGGTTTCAAAGATTTGGGCGCCGGCATCGGCATAGGCTTTATGGACGTTCAGAATCTCCTCCGGCTGCGACAACATCCATACCTCAGGACTTTGGCCCTTGGGCAGTCCTTGTGTCTGCAGCATTGTACCCATGGCACCATCTCCGACGATCACGTTCTGTTGAAGGGCATCCAAAATAGAATGCATAACATTTTACCTCCCAAATAGATTAAATTTAATTATAACAGAATTATGTTGTATAGGGTATATATCATCAAGGCTGAGCCATGTATTCATGAAGAAGGCGGGGGGACAAGCAGCAAACCGCACTTGCCAAGGCGGGGATTGCAAGATATTATATTAAGGGGCTTTTTGCGAAAATTGCACGAGGATCGCTCAGAAAGCCTTTTAAGGAAGGAGCCTGGCATTGAACAACTGGAAACTGGAAATAGACCCTTATTTGAATGACATTTCCAAGCCGCAGCGATATCTTGGCGGCGAATTGAACGAGATCGTCAAGGACTGGACAGCGGTGCGCTGCCGGTTTTTATTTGCATTCCCCGATGTCTACGAAGTTGGGATGTCCCATCTTGGACTTCAGATTCTATACGAAGCGGTGAATAAGACCCCGGATCTCCTCATGGAGCGGACCTTTGCGCCTTGGACGGATATGGAAGCCGTCATGCGGCAGCATGAGATCCCGTTGTTCGGACTGGAATCCGGCAGGGAAGTTCAGGCTTATGACTGCATCGGCTTCACACTCCAGCATGAAATGAGTTATACAAACATACTGAACATGCTGGATCTTGGGGGCGTGCCGCTTTTAGCCGAGGAACGGAGCAATGAGGATGTTCTGGTGATCGCCGGGGGACCCTGTGCATCCAATGCGGAACCTTTGGCGCCTTTTTTAGACGCCATCCTATTAGGTGAAGGCGAGCTTCTCCTGCCGCGCCTGCTTCAGGTGATCGGAGCGCATAAGGCCCTCCGTCAGGGCAGGATGGAACGAAGCATCTTATTGGGGGAACTGGCCGCACTGCCGGGCATCTATGTGCCCTCGTTTTATCAGCCCATCTATGATGGATCCGGCGATCTGACCGCGATCTTGCCCTTGGAAATGCCGGGAACGACACAAAAAGCACCGGCAATGATCAAAAAAGCCAGGCTCAGGGATTTGGACGAAGCCTGTTTTCCTGCGGCGCCTTTAGTGCCCTATATCGAAGTCGTCCATGACCGAATGATGCTGGAGATTTTACGAGGCTGTACCCGAGGCTGCCGATTCTGCCAAGCCGGCATGATCTACCGGCCGGTTCGGGAGCGTTCCTGCGAAACTTTGCTCCGGCAAGCATCGGAGCTCAAGAAAAACACAGGACACAACGAGATATCCCTGACCTCATTGAGCAGTTCGGACCACACCTGCATCAAAGAGCTGGTTCATACCCTGATGGAGAATTTTGAAGGCGAGCAGATCAGCGTGTCTCTGCCTTCGCTGCGCGCCAATCATTTTTCTGTGGAATTGGCCAACGAGATCCAAAAAGTTCGTAAAACAGGCTTTACCTTTGCGCCGGAAGCCGGCACACAGCGTCTGAGGGATGTGATCAATAAGGGTGTGACCGAAGAGGCCTTGCTGCAGACCATCGAATCGGCGGTCCAGGCGGGTTGGAGCCAGGTCAAGCTCTACTTTATGGTGGGCTTGCCCACGGAAACCATGGATGATGTGGATGGGATCGCCGCCCTTTGCGAGAAGGTGGTCCGACGCGGCACCCAAATCATGAAAGAAAACCGCCGGTATGGCTCCCTCAAGGTGACGGCCAGCGTCTCGAATTTCGTGCCCAAGGCCCATACACCTTTCCAATGGGGCGGGCAGGATACCCAGGAGATATTTAAAGCCAAGCATGCCTATTTAAGGCAGAGGATACGGGACCGCAGGATCAGTTACCACTATCATGATCCTTATACCAGTATGCTGGAGGCCGTCTTTGCCCGGGGGGACCGGAGGCTGGCAAACGTTTTGATCAAAGCCTTCCAAAATGGCTGCCGCTTTGACAGCTGGACAGAACAGTTCAAGGGAACAGCCTGGAAGGAAGCATTTGAAGCTTCGGAAATGGATATGCAGGCCCTTGCAGCAAAAAACTTCGAATTATCAGCGGTTTTGCCATGGTCTCATTTGGACTATGGGATCGATCCCGATTTCCTGAAACGGGAATACGCTTTGGCTATGAAAGAAACCATCACACCGGACTGCCGCTATCATGGCTGCAGCCGCTGCGGGGTCTGCGGGCCTGAAAGCGGCCTGGTGCTTGCAGGAAAGGCGGAAGATCAATGAAAATACGCCTGAGATATGAAAAAACGGAAGTTGGCCGTTATCTTTCCCATTTAGACCTGGCGCGCACCATGGAGCGGACCCTGCGCCGGGCTGAAGTGCCTTTGGCTTTTTCAGAGGGCTTTAATCCCCATCCCAGGATGTCTTTTGCCTCAGCCCTGGCCGTAGGTATTACCGGCGAAAACGAATTCCTGGATGTGGAATTGCGCCGGCGGGTCAACCGTGAGAAGCTGGAGCAGGCAATCCGGGAAGCCATGCCGCCAGCCTTAGAATTGAAACAGCTGGAAGAGATACCAATGAATGGCAAGAGCTTGTCGGCGCTGATCAATCTGGCCGCTTATCGTTTTCTGGTTTCTGCGGAAAAAATCCATGAAGACGATGTTCGGGCAGGGATCGACCGGACTTTGGCGGCCGCTGAATTATGGAGGCAGCCCAAGGTGAAGCCCGGGAAAAAAATCATTCCGGCCAAAGAAGTACGCGGCCTGATCCGACAGATCACCGTCTCCAGGGAGAACGATTGGCTGAAGATCGAAATGACCTTGGTTATGAACAATACAGCCCAGCTGCGGCCTCAGGAAGTCTGGGCCATGCTGGCGGAATACGGCGGCTTTGAGGCTGCGGCAGTGAGCCGGGTGTGCCGGACAGGGCTCTTTATCGAAGAGGACGGCAAGGCTTATATGCCGATGGGAGGAGATCATCGGGATGCGCAGAGAGATATTGATGCAGGTTGAAGAAGCGGATACGAAAGTTGCGGTCGTTGAAGACGGGCAGCTGGTAGAGCTTTATGTTGAAAGGGATATGGATCAGCGGGTCGTTGGCAATATCTATAAAGGCGTCGTTAAAAACATTCTCCCCGGGATGCAGGCGGCTTTTGTCGATATCGGATTGGAAAAAAACGCTTTTCTTTATGTAGCGGATGCCCGGACGGAACCCGCTGCAGGAACCGACGGGCTGCCCATCGAAGAACCGCCGATCCAAACCCTGCTCAAGGAAGGCCAGGAGATCATGGTGCAGATCGCGAAGGAACCTGTGGGCAGCAAAGGCGCGCGGATCACAGCGCAGATCACCTTGCCCGGCCGTTACCTGGTTCTGATGCCGACCACAGAACATGTTGCGGTTTCCCGGCAGATCCAGGGTGTCGCGGAACGGAAGCGGCTTCTGGAACTAACGCAGACCCTGAAGCCGGATAAAATGGGCCTGATTGCCCGCACGGTGGCAGAAGGCGCCGATGAAAAGGAATTGATGCAGGACCGGGACCAGCTGCTTCGCGTGTGGGACGAGATCGACCGGCGTTTCATCAGCACAAAACAAGCCAATATGATTTACAAGGACCTTGTGTTGTCCCAAAGGATTTTAAGAGATATCTTCAGCGAAGACGTGAACCGGCTCATGGTGAATTCACGGGGCCTTTACAACCAGGTCATTGAATTCGTCCAGATGATGGAGCCGCGGCTGAAGAACAAAGTCTTTGTCTGCAATATGGAAGAGCTCTTTGAGAAATACAATGTGGAATTTGAGATGAAGCAGGCCTTGAACCGCAAGGTCTGGATGAAAAACGGAAGCTATCTGATTTTCGATCATACCGAAGCCTTGACGGTGATCGATGTGAATACAGGGAAATATGTGGGCAGTACGGACCTGATGGATACCGTGCTGAGAACCAACATGGAGGCTGCCCGGGAAATCGCCCGGCAGCTTAGGATCCGCAATATTGGAGGGATCATCATCATCGACTTTATTGATATGAACTCTGAAGCCCATAAGAAGAAAGTTCTGGATGCTTTCGAAAACGAACTCAAAAAAGACAAGGTCAGGACCCATGTTCTGGGTATCACTCCTTTAGGCCTGGTGGAGATCACCAGGAAAAAAGTCAGACAGTCCCTGGACAGCACCCTTGAAGCGGTTTGTCCCGGTTGTCACGGAAAAGGAAGAGTGCCCATCGAGAGCCTCTCTGCGCTGTCCATCGAGGCTTAGATCCGGCGCTTGACAAGGCAAGATTACCATGCTAAGATAACTTAATGTAGGCGCATTGTGCCTGCCAAACCGCACGTGTAAGGTTTCCAAAGCGAAAGCTGCCTTACAGCGGCGAGTCTAGGACAGGAGGTGTTTCAAACCATGTATGCAATTTTAGAAACCGGTGGCAAACAATTCAAGGTACAGGAAGGCGAAGTTTTTAAAGTCGAAAAACTTCTGGCTGCAGAAGGCGAAACTGTCGAGATCACAAAGGTTTTGGCTTTAGTGAAGGAAGACGGGATCGTTGTCGGCAAGCCCTATCTTGAAGATGCAAAGGTGCTTCTGAAGGTTGTTGAACACGGAAAGGGCGATAAGGTCCTTGTGTTCAAATACAAACCCAAGAAGAAATTTCGTAAGATCCGCGGTCATCGTCAGCCGTACACAAAAGTGATGGTTGACAAGATCATCGCAGGATGATAACGGTCAAAGTGCTTCAAGGCAAATCCGGGGTCAGGGGCTATCAGGTCAAGGGCCATGCCGGTTATGCCGAAGAGGGGCAGGATATCGTTTGTGCCGCCGTTTCGGTATTGGCACAGACAGCGTTGATCGGACTGGAGCAGTTTTTACCGGGAATGTTTTTATACAAGATCGGCAAAAACGGCTGTCTGGAATGCAGGCTTCGGCCCAATCTGACGGCCCAGCAAGACCATGACGCACAAATTATATTGGTGACCATGCTCCGGGGATTGGAAGCGATCCGGAAGGAGTATGGAGAGTTTATCGAGATAGCCTTACAGGAGGTGAAAGAAGCATGATCAAAATGAATTTGCAGCTGTTCGCTCATAAAAAGGGCGTGGGCAGCTCCCGGAACGGCCGTGACAGCGCAGCCCAGAGATTGGGTGTCAAACGGTTTGACGGCCAGCTGGTCAATGCAGGAAATATTCTCGTCCGTCAAAGAGGAACGAAAGTTCATCCTGGCAACAACGTAGGCCTGGGCAAGGATGATACGCTCTTTGCATTGATTGACGGATATGTTAAGTTTGAACGTCTGGACAAAACACGGAAAAAAGTCAGTATTTACTCTGAAAAGGTCCAAGCTTAAGATATTCTTACCGGATCCGTTTGATGCATAATGCTGCCGGAGGATCAATTTTTGGATACGCTTTAGGCATTAGACAGCCTCGGCACTGCCGGGGCTTTTTTTGCTCTTTTGGAATCATTGAGGAGGATACATGTTTTACGATTACGCCAAAATATTTGTGAAAGCCGGAAATGGGGGCAACGGAATCGTTGCTTTTCGCCGGGAGAAGTATGTCCCGGACGGCGGCCCTTCCGGAGGGGATGGCGGCAAAGGCGGCAGTGTGGTCTTCGTTGCGGACGAAGGACTGCGTACGCTGGTGGATTTCCGCTATAAAAAACACTATAAGGCCCCTGCGGGAGGAAATGGTAAAAATAAAAATATGCATGGCGCACATGGAGAAGACATGATCGTCCGGGTGCCGGTAGGAACCGTGGTGAAGCGCGAGGATGGCACCTTGGTCGGCGACTTGATCTGCCACGGTCAGCGGCTTGCAGTGGCAAAAGGCGGCCATGGCGGCAAAGGCAACGCACGTTTTGTGTCGTCAGTGAACCGGGCTCCGGAGATTGCCGACAACGGCGAGCCGGGCGAGGAATCCTGGCTGGTGCTGGAATTAAAGCTTCTTGCCGATGTGGGACTGGTCGGCTTCCCCAATGTAGGAAAATCCTCGATCATCAGCCGGGTATCGGCAGCAAAGCCGAAAATCGGGGATTATCATTTTACAACCATCGACCCGAATTTGGGGGTGGTCCGTCTGGCAGAGGAAGAGAGCTTTGTTCTGGTGGATATCCCAGGTCTGGTGGAAGGTGCCAGCGAAGGCGCCGGATTGGGACATCGTTTTCTCCGCCATGTGGAACGGACCCGGTTGCTTCTGCATGTCCTGGATATCGCCGGATCCGAAGGCAGGGATCCCCTGGAGGATTATAAGCTGATTTATTCAGAAATGGTGCAGTATGACCCTGCTTTGGCCAATAAGCCACAGATCATCGTCGCCAATAAGATGGATCTTCCGGGTGCGGAAGAGAATCTGCAGCGGCTTCGCAGCGATTTTGGCGATCAATTCGAAATATTCCCGGTATCAGCGGCCACAGGGGATGGGTTATGGCCTTTGATGCAGCGGACGGGGCAAATGCTTCGCGAACTGCCGATCCTTGATGAGACGGTACCGGAAGAAGATATTAAAATCACCCGTTTGGAGGCTGCCTCCGGCCCTGCTTTGGCGGTGCGTCGGGAACAGGATTGCTGGATTGTGGAAGGTACTGAAGCCGCGAAACATATCCAACGCACGAACTTCTCCAATGAGGCCGCCGTCAATCGGCTGCTAAAGATCCTTCGTACAATGGGCATCGACAAAATCCTGAGGCAAGCAGGCGCAAAAAATGGTGATTCGGTAGCAATAGGACCCATGGAATTCGAATTTATGGATTGACAGGAGGCATGGGAAATGAGGCATTTGGCGGCGGTTTTAGCGGTTGCCGATCCTACGGCAGTGAGACTTTTAAGGGCAAACCTTCGGGCGGCGGGCTTTGAGGTGACGACAGTCCACTCCGGTAAGGAAGCAACAGAACAAGTGATGCTTGAAACTGCGGATCTGCTGATTCTTGGCGAAAACCTGGTGGATGGCAACGGTGTGGTACTGTGTCGAAAACTTCGGGAGAGCAGCAATATCCCCATTGTTGTCATGGGACAGGCGGATCGCAGCGCCGGGGCGGTGGTTGCCCTGAATAACGGTGCCGATGATTTTCTCAGCTACCCTTATTCCACCGATGAATTTTTCGCCCGGGTCAATGCGGTGATGCGCCGGGTGGTCCGCGAAGTGATCCGGCTGGACGAGGGGAAAAGGCGCATCGGCGGCCTGGTCATCGATTTGAGCCAGCGTCAGGTCACCAATCAAGGGAAAAGCGCCGCTTTGACCCCCACAGAGTTCAAGCTCTTGATGTATTTAGCTGAACGCTCCGAACAAGTGATTCCTCATGAAGAACTCTTGACACATGTATGGGGGCAGGAATATGCTCATTGTGTCCATTATTTAAGAGTTGGGATCGGCCGGCTGCGCCAGAAGGTTGAAAAAGACCCGGCCAATCCCAGTTATCTGGTGACCTGCAGCGGCGTCGGATACATGCTGCAGGAAAGCCCCCGTCAGCAATAGCTGATTTGCTCGGAAGCCCAAAGGGGCCCGGCAGACGATCATGCTCTCGAAGGAGATAACATGTCAATAAAAAAAGAACCTCCCAAAGAGAACTATACAACCATTGTGAAAATCCCCATCGAAAAAGAAGACTTTGTCCACGCCGGTGAGGCAAGTTCTCAAATCAAACAGCGATTATTAAAATTAGGGTATTCTCCCCAAGCGATCCGGCGGGTAGCCATTGCTTCCTTTGAAGCGGAGCTGAACATCGTGATCCATTCGGTGGGCGGAGAAATCGAAGCGGGCATACGGTCCCAGACAGTTCAGATCATTGCGCGGGATAAAGGGCCTGGTATCGCAGACATACCCCAGGCTATGACGAAGGGTTTTTCCACTGCGCCGCCGCATATCCAGCAGATGGGATTCGGCGCCGGCATGGGATTGCCCAACATGGAGCATTGCTGCGATGAATTTACGATCGAGAGCCAACCGGGAAAAGGGACGATCGTGACCATGATCATCCGGGAAGCTCAGGATCAGGTCTCCAACAAAGCTTAGCATCGAACAGGAAGGACAGAAGAGGAGGATGGCGGTGGAATCATCTCATTCTGTAGGTTTGGACAAGGACCGTTGTGTCGGCTGCACCACATGCATCAAGACCTGCCCAACCCAAGCCATTCGTGTAAAAAAGGGCAAGGCAAGCATTATGGAAGATCGCTGCATCGACTGCGGTGAGTGCATCCGCGTTTGTCCAAAATATGCCAAAATAGCCATAACACAGCCTCTTGAAATCATTCGCAAATTCCGCTATCCGGTGGCGTTGGTTTCACCGTCTTTGTATGGGCAATTCCCTCTGAATATTGAAATCGATACGATCCTTTCGGGCTTTTTGGAATTAGGATTCAAGCGGGTCATTGAGGTTGCCCGCGGCGCTGAATACTTGGGGCACTTTATCAACGAATATTTAGAAAATGTGCCCAGTCCCCGGCCCATCATTTCATCCGTATGCCCAGCGGTGACCCGTTTGATCCGGGTTCGGTTCCCGGAACTTGCAGAGCATGTCCTGCCCATTGCCCAGCCCATGGAGATCATGGCGCGGCTGGTGCGGGACCGAATGATCCGGGAAGGCTATCCGCCGGATGAGGTGGGGATATTCTATATTTCCCCTTGTACGGCCAATGTGACCGCATCCCGGAATCCCATAGGCTTTGAAGGCCGGGAAATCGACGGCGCCATCGCCATATCCGAGATTTTTTGGCCTCTTTACAATATTGTGAAAGGGTTAAAAGAATCCGACATCATTACCCGAGCCGGCTCTCAAGGGATCCGTTGGGCTGCCATCGGGGGACAGGCAAAGAGCTTGGACGATCAATACCGGTCTTTAGCCATTGATGGGCTGGATCACTTGATCGAAGTGCTGGAGTCCTTGTCCATGGGCCGTCTGCATGGCGTTGACTTTATTGAGGCGATGGCCTGTACCGGCGGCTGCGTCGGCGGACCCTTGAACATCGAAAATCCTTATGTGGCCAAAGAAATCATCCGTCAGCGCTGTAAAGCGAAGATCGAAAAACCCTTTGACGAACTGGAAGACGCGTATAATTGGAAAGACTTTCAATGGAAGGTGCCTTTGGAACGGCAGCACTCCATGCTTCTGGACAGCAAGCCGGAAGTTGCCATGCTGAAAATGGAAGCCGTGGATGATATTTTGAAGAATCTGCCCGGAATGGATTGCGGCGCCTGCGGGGCACCCAATTGCCGCGCTTTGGCTGAGGATATCGTTCAGGACCAGGCAGATCAGATGGACTGCATCTTTGTCTTTAGGGAGAGAGTGGCTAGCCTGGCAGAAGATATGATCAGACTTTCCAGAAAGTTGCCCATGGCGCTGCCCCAAAAAGACGAATATTGATTTTTGGCATCGATAGGGATCCATGGGCTGGCCTTCATCAAGCGCATCAGCCAATCACTTCAAATGAAAAGGGAGGTGTCCGTGAATGAACGGATACCTCCCTTGATTGCATGATAGGGCGAGTCTTTGACAGCTCCATGGTTACGGGAAGCGGCAGCGTTGCAACGGTCAGCTTTCAGACCGGCTTTCACAGCGGATATAGTAGAGGATGCCCAGCAAAAGAAGGCATCCGCCTGCGATGACCGTAAGGCTGGGAATTTCTTCCCAGATGAGCATCACCCAGAAAGCGGTCAACACCGGTTCCAGAAGGTAAATCGAGGAGACGTTGGCGGCTTTTGTGTATTTCAGGGCCCAGTTGCAGACGGTATGTCCGAGCAATTGGCAAACCAAGGCCAGGCCGGCAGCCATTAAAAGGCCTGTCAGACTGATTTCGAAAATGGAAAGTCCCAGGATCAAAGCGATGATTCCCAGGCCTGCCATACATATGGTGTAGACACACGTGCTGTAAAGGAGGGGTGAAATTTCACACATCAAGGCCCGCCCCGCCAATATATAACCGGATACACTGGCAGCTCCGAAAAGGGCTAAAAAATTGCCCCAAAGGGCATTCCCCGCAGGACCGGCCGCGGCAGCGCCCGAACCGGGGAGTGCAACCAGCACGATGCCGAGGGCAGCGGTCAATAGGCCAGGAACGGCTCTGGCACAAGGTTTCTCCCGAAAAAGCAGAAAGGCGCCGAGAATGACAAAGGCGGGCTCCGTACAAACCAGAAGGGTCGAACTGACGGTGGACGTGTATTTCAAGGAGACAAACCAGCTGCTGAAATGCAAGGCCAGCAGGAGTCCCGAGAGAACCATAAGCGAGAATTGGAGTTTTGACAAGCGGAACAACTCATGACGATAATAGGATTTGCTCAAGGTGTAGGGAGCCAGCAGCAGACAGGAAAGAAAAAGCCTCCAGAACGCCAAAATCACTGGGTCGGTGCCAGATTGGATGGCGACCCGGATAAAGATGGCGGAAAAGGAGGCGGCAAAGACTGAGCCTAAAGCGGCTCCCAGTGCCTTTTTGTTATGATCCATCACGAATATCAGTCTTTTTTAATGGCGGCGTTCAAATCTGCAACCAGCTGCTCCACATCGATGCCATGAACTTCCGCGCCTTGGGCCAGATTCTCGAAACGGGCAGCCATACAGCCGATACAGCCCATACCATACTCTCTGAAAATGGGTAAAACTTCAGGATACTCATTGACGATATCCATGATTGACATTTCTCCGGTGATCATGATTGCTTCCTCCTTTATTGGTAAAATAATCCCATTGAATTATATCAAACCTGTGTCAAAAAACAACCAATTTTTTAAACGTCTTTTTATCCGACGTTAAAAATGGTACAATAATAAAGAATAAGCAGAAATAGGTATAAAACAGATATAATATCCCCAAGCACCCACGGTGCACAGGTGATATGAGAAATCCAATTTGCGGGAGGAATATCGATTGACTGAAATATTTGGATTAACAGGCCTTCGGCCGGGGACGGGTTTTGAAAAAACACTGACATGTCCTCCCTATGACGTGATCAAGCCGGGAACAGCCTTAGAGTCGTTGCTGGCAGCCAATCCGAAGTCATTGTATCATGTGGTTCTTGGCGATCATCCAGCCCAGTCCCTTCAGGATTTTGTGGAAGATGGCGTGCTGATCCGGGATGATGTGCCCGCCTTTTACATTTATGAGCAAATCAAGGGCGGTTCGCGGCGCCTCGGCTTTCTTACCGCTGTGGCGGTAACGCCTTATGAAAAGAAAGAAATCATTCGGCATGAAAAAACCTTCGAAGAAAAGGTTTTGGGCCGGATCAAATTGATGACAGACACAGGCTATGTCACAGAGCCTGTTTGGCTTTTAAGCCGTGCGCCCATCGGCCCGGTTTTGGAAGCGGTGGCCAGCCAAAGAGAACCAGTCTATGCCTTTGAATCGGATTTCAACGGGGCTTCAGAGCTGCACGGGATCCACAACCGTATCTTCAAGGTCGAAGCGGGTGAGCCTGAAGGACAGAAGCTGATGGCGCTGATTGGCGCGCAGGCCCTGTATATCGCCGATGGCCATCATCGTTATCACAGCGCGTTGAGAATGGGACTGGACCGCTGCATCGCCTATATTTGCGAAGCCGACGCAGCCCAAATACAGGCCTATAACCGGGTGATCCGCGGCAAGGTGCCTTTTTCGGAGATCAAAGATCAACTCCCTTTGCAAAAAGAAACCCAGTTCAAAACACCGGAAAAGCATCAATTTGCCATCTATACCAAGGACGGCTGTTACAGCTTCAGGGCCAGCCATGTGCCGGAGGACCCGGTGGGACGTTTGGACTGCCATATCCTTGAGAAGACCCTTTATCCGCTGCTCAAACTGGACCATAGCATGATCAACGATCCGGCATGTTTTGACTATTATCCTGAATATGAACTGGATGCCATGTGCCAACAAGTAGATGACGGAAAATATGACCTTGCGGTGGCCCTGAATCCGGTGGTCCCAGCGGAGCTGCTGGCGGTTGCCGATGCCGGAATTCTGGATCCGGAGATCGTGATGCCGGAAAAATCCACCTTCTTCGCCCCGAAAATCCTTTCAGGTCTGTTCCTGATCCCCACCGGGAAGTAATGAGCCGGCATGATAGCCGATCATCAATGATGCGACAATGGAGGTGATCCTTTTGCTCAAAGGCAGAAAAGTCGAATTAAGACCCGTGCAGGAGGAGGATGCGGTCATCCTGCAAAAATGGTACATGGACAAAGATTTTCGCATGGCCTATGACGCCTATGAAAGCATTGAGCTGGAAGCGATCAAAACGGATATTCGTGAGGTCCAGGGCGGTTTGTATGACCCCCGCCTGAACAAGCTCATGTTCATGGTATTAAGACTAAGAGACCAGCAGCCTATCGGGATCTGCTGTCTGCGCAACATTGACCGCTGCAACGGCAATGCGGAAGTCTTGCTGGGCATCGGCGACAAGGACATGAGACTGGCAGGCTACGGTCTGGATCTGCTGATCGTCCTTTTAGACCTTGCCTATGATGACCTGGGGCTGGAAAAAACCTATATGAAGATATTGGAAAACCAGCCCTACGGTATTCAGAATGCAATGAAATTCGGCTATAAAGCTGAAGGCCATTTGCGCCGCCATGCTTTTATTGACGGAAAGTACATCAACCTATTTATCCTGGGGCTTCTTAAGTCGGAATATGCCAAATTACCCATTATCCCCAAATGGAAAAAAAAGATCGAAAGAGGTTAATTCAATGAATCCACATATTTTGGGCTTTTGTGGCACGGCGAAAAATACCGGTAAAACCACGGCCATGAAAGCCATTATGGATGGCGCCGCCTCCCGAAATTTAGTGGTTGCTTTGACAAGCATTGGCTATGACGGTGAGCTGGTTGACCATATTACCGGTTTGCCAAAACCTAGGATCTATGCCGAGCCGGGAACCTTGGTCGCCATCGCGGACAGTTGTGCCAAAGGAAGTACGGCAGACATTGAAATCTTAAAGCGAACCGATATTGTGACGGCCTTGGGCAAAGTGATCATCGGCCGGGTACGCAAGCCGGGGTTGATCCTCCTGGCTGGCCCTACCAAAAGCAAAGAGATTCGAATGATCAACTGCATGATCGCTGAGTACGGCTGCGACCTGATCCTGGTGGACGGAGCCCTGAACCGTATCGCCCCGATGGTTGAGGCCGATGGGATCATTATGGCGACCGGCGCATCCCGCCAAACCGATATCGAAATATTAACCGCTGAAACCGCTGCGATCAGCTCAATCTACAAACTTCCCCTATGGCGGCCGCAGCAGGATGAAAGAACGATCCTCCAGGTCGGTTCGATCCTGGACGAGGCGATGGCGGAGGAAGTCATTGCCCAGATCAATGCAGAAACGAAAGACATTGTGATATCGGGCATTATTGGCAAGATGGGTTTTGAAGCGCTGCTTTCCGACGCGCTGCCTGTCCTTCAGGGTAGAAACCTGGTCTTGAACGACCCAATCAAGCTGCTGGTCACCGGTTCCCCCATCGATTTGCAGAATTGGCTGGTCAAACTGCAGGATAACCAGACCGGCGTTCTCGTGAAACGGCAGATCGATCTTCGAATGGTGACCATCAACCCCTTCTATCCCCGATATCGTTATGCGTCCCACGATTATGAAGCCGCCTATGTGGACAAAGAAGCTTTGAAGCGGTCCATGATCGAAGCACTGACGGTTCCGGTGATCAATGTTTTAGATGAAAACGAAGAAACACTATTGGCAATCGCCCTTAAGGAGGAAAAACGATGAATATCCATGATAAAGCCCATGAACTGGCACGTGCCCTTAAAGAGTCCCCGGAATTTCAGGATTTGCAGAAAAAACGCTTGATGGTCGAAACCAACCCGGACAGCAAAAAGCTGCTGGACGATTTCCACAGAAAGCAGGTGGAGCTGCAGACGGTCCAGCTATCGGGTCGGACCATCACCCCGGAGCAAAAGAAAGAATACGAAAACTTAGCCGGCATAGCCAATCTGAATCCCCCGGTGAGGGATTATCTGGCAGCTGAAATGCAGCTGATCCGAATTATGGAAGACATCCAAAAAATCCTGTCAGAAGCCCTGGCCATTGGCTAAAAACCGAATTTTTTTCGAGGAGCGTGGAAACTGAGTGGCAAAACCTTTAAAAGAGTACACCTACCTGAAACGGATCAAAATCCAGATGATGGTCATCACCATTCTGCTGGCCAGCTTTATTCTTTTGGCTATCCTGGATGGGGGCAAGTATGATATTGCAGCGGGCGTCGCAATCATCGTGCTTTACTTCAGTTTCACGATCTGGCAGGACAGCAGCAACAAAATCCAGATTTATCCCAATGGAATGGTCCAGTACAAGGGGGCAGGGCCCTTGCTGAAAGTGACAGAAATCAAGTGGCATGAGGCGGTATACCTGAAAGATAGAACGACCTTGTTTACCTTCGGACGATCCTTCTATGTCCAGGATAACCATGAGGAACCGCAACGCATCTATTTTGATTCGACGCTGAAGGATTACCAAGAATTGCTGCAGACCATTGTTAAACGATCGCAGAACATTGAAGTTGACCCCCGCGCTTTACAAATGATGAGTAAAATTGGGATCGATCCGAAAACCTTAAACAAAAAATTAAACAAGTAGCATCCTATCAATGAATAAAGGGGTCCCGCATCGGTTGAACTGGGAGCAGTTCAAGGTAAGGTGCGGGACTTTTATTTGTGTTCTTGACATTTCTATGGGATGCGGATAAAATCAATTTGATAATGATTATTCTTAAGGATGATGTGAGTGGAAAAGATTCAGCGTATGACGCGGCAAAAAAAGATCATATTGGATGTTTTAAAGGCAGTAAACACCCACCCGACGGCAGAATGGATCTACCAGGAGGCCAAACAGCAGATCCCCGGCCTCTCCTTAGGGACCGTCTACCGCAATCTAAATCTTTTGCGGGACAACGGTGAAATCATGGAGTTGAACTATGGCAGCAGCCAAAGCCATTTCGACGGCAACGCTGCAAACCATTATCATTTTCAATGCAGAAATTGCGGAGAAGTTTTTGACTTGGAGCTTCCTTTGATCAAAAACATCGAGACGAAGGCATCCGGGGTCGATGGACATAAGATCGAAGGCCACCGTCTGGAATTTTACGGACTCTGCAAAACCTGTCTTTCCCGGCAAGCCTGGGAATAGGCGAATTAAACGACAACGGGGAATGAAAGCGTCTTCAATAAGATGAAGGCGCTTTTTTATTCACCTTAAATATGATAAACTGAACATTAAGATTGCAGGAGTAAGGGTGTGCGAATCGTGGAGATCTATGCTTTAGTCGGATCCAGCGGCACCGGGAAGAGCCATAGGGCGATGACGGTGGCCTATGAACATGATATTGATACAGTCATTGATGATGGACTTCTGGTCCAGGAAGGCCAGAAAATTGCCGGATCTTCCGCAAAGGGCGAGCCGACTGCCTTGAAAGCGGTCAAGCGGGCGATCCTGGTTGATCCGGAACACGCACTCGAATTAAAAGAAGGGATCCGGCGTATCCAGCCTGAAAAGATCCTGATCCTGGGGACCTCCGTTAAAATGGTGGATCGGATCGCGGCTGCCTTGGAGCTGCCATCCATTTGCCATTACTTTTTTATTGAGGATGTGGCAACGGAACGGGAAATTGCCACGGCCCAAGCTTTGCGCAAGAATTACGGCATGCATGTAATCCCTGTCCCGGTGGTGGAGGTGAAAGACGATCTTCCTGGCTATCTGATGAATCCTCTTCGCTATTTTCTTAGTAAAAAACCGGGACAATCCCAAAAATCCGGAGAAAAAACCATTGTACAGCCCAAATTCAGCGCGGTCGGCAAACTGATCATCACCAATCACGCATTGGCTCAGATGAGCCAATTCATTGCCGGCAATGTGGCGGGTGTCGCAAAAATCAACAAAACCACCGTTAATGCGGAAAGCGGCAACGCCATTATTTCCATTGAAATAACAGGGCATATGGTTCCGGAACTGCGGAGGGCCCCCCAGAATATCCAAATGGACGTCCAGGAAAAGCTCACGCTTCTGTCCGGGATCAATGTGGAGCAAGTCAATGTCCTGGTGCGGTCCATCGAACATCGCAGCAGCCAGGGGGCTGGCAAAACCGATAAGATTGAGCAAATCCATAAAGAATAGGGAGATAACATGAAAGCCGGAGAATATCAGCAGTATCTTTTTGAAAAAGGCGCTTTGAGCATTCCTTTGAGTTTATTGGATAAACTGTCCGTTTTGGATATTACACCGGAGGAATTGGGCTATCTGATCATGGCCATGGGCCGCTGCAGCAATCATAAGGCGGCGTCAGCCCTTGGAATGGCAGGAAAGGATCCCTGGACAAGCTGGGCGCTTGACAAGGGGTGGGCTTTATGGAATGGTGCGGGCGAGAGCCGGCATCTTGTCTTTGATCCATTATGGAACAAGCTCTATCAACTATGGGAAGCTGAAAAAGAGGTGGCTGCGCCTTGCACTGCAGCGGGTCTTGCGGGCGCTGGATTTGATTATAGCCGCATCATGAAGGAACTTGACCGAATGCGCGGCAGTCTTTCCACAACCCTCAGGGAACAGCAGCTAATACAGGAAATGAACATCAAATATGGCTGGGGCACGGAATTCATCCTGGCCTTTTTCCAGCTTTGCTTTAAGCGAGGCTTGATACAAATCAAGAATTATCGGCCTCTGGCCGAACAGATCCATCGGGCGGGGATCTATACCTTGGAAGGGCTGGCCGCTTTTATGGATGAGGTGGATTGGATCAGCCGGAAAGCGTCAGAACTCAAAAAAGATTATCTGGGATCCTATGGCATGGTCACCATTATGGAGCGGGATCTTTACGTCAAGTGGAGCCAGCATTGGAAAATGAGCCATTCCGTGATCCTAAGGGCTGCCCAGGAATCTGTGGGCGCCAACAATGCTTCGTTCAAATATATTGACAAAGTGCTGGAAGATTGGCATGAAAAAGGCGTTGATGGTCTGGAACGGGCGGAAAAGGTGATTTTAGAGCGGAACCAGGAACAGCAGGCCTTCAAAGCCCAGAAAGCGGCGGCGATGATGGGACTTGCTGAATCCAAAAAGAAACCGGAAGCCAATCAGCGGCCGGTTGAACGAGGAAACAAGAACTGGTCCGGTGTGGAATAAACCATGTTGCGGGGGTACGAAATGGACAAAACGTCAAAACGGCTGCAAAAGCAAAATGAAAGAGACCGCCGGATCGAAGCAATGTATCGACAGCATCCTGAAATCAAAGAAATCGATGACGCGATTGCGGCCAACGGACACGCGCTGCTCCGGGCTGCCACCGGCTTGGCAGCCGAAACGTTGATGGCAGGATTGCAGGCGCGGCAGTCGCTGCTGCTAACCCAGCAGAGGCACCTGCTGCTGCAGGCTGGACTGGACCTGTCGATCTATGAGGTGTCCTGGGATTGCCCCTTATGCCAGGACCGGGGCTATGTATTGCCCGGACAGAAATGCCGCTGCGCGCTTCGTGAATCGGCGGCGGAGCAGCTGCTGCACAGCGGTTTGGCGCCGCTGCAGCTGACGCAGACCTTTGACAATTTCTCATTGGAATGGTATCAGGAGCCGCAGAAATATGAACGGATCCTTCATACAGCCCAGAAGTTTGCCCAACAAGTGGCCCAAGGGACTTATGCCGGTAATCTGATGCTGTATGGAGCCATCGGCACCGGAAAGACCCATCTATGCAGTGCCATCGCCAACCATGTGCTGGCTGCCGGAGGCAGTGTGATGTATATGAAAGCCAGCCGCCTCTTCGCGAGGCTGCGCAGCCAGATGTACGGTGACAATGAAGGTCAGCGGGAGGAGGATCCCATGGAAACCCTGCTCCAGTCTGATTTACTGATTTTGGACGACCTTGGCACTGAAAAAAGGACGGAGTTTGTGGAAGAGCAGCTCTTTACCTTGATTGATGAGCGTATAATACGAAGGAAGCCCTGGGTGATAAGCACCAACTTCTCTGTGGATAAACTGCTGAACCATTACGACGAACGTCTGACGGACCGCATCCTTGGGGAGGCACAGCGCCTGCGCTTTGACGATGTCAGCATACGCAGGCAGAAAATCCAGAATTCGGAAGGAAATTGAAGAATGAGCGAAACCGGCTGCCTGAGGGGGCAGCCGGTTTTTTGTTTTGGGGACGGTGACTTTTTGTGGACAACGCACGAGGGGACAGAGCAATTGGCCGCGATTAAGCGAGAAAATGGCAGTTTTGCGGCCTAATGCTCTGTCCCTTCCATGCGAGCACCGCAAAAAGTCACCGTCCCCAAAGCCACCTAAAGATTTTTCAGACTTTTTTAAAAAAATAGTGGTGGAAAGTGGTGGAAAGTGGTATACTATGGAGCAAATGGGTGAATATGGTGGGTTAATCTTTTGACAAGGGGGGACGACGCATGGCGTTCAATGGTGAATTTCAACACGCACTGGATGAAAAAGGCCGTTTGATCATGCCGGCGAAGTTCCGCGAAGCGCTAGGCGCCCATTATATGATGGCCAAGGGCATGGAGCATTGCATCTTTGTCTATACGATGGAAGAATGGGGCCATCTGGAAGAAAAACTCAACGCATTAAATGTCTTCAATAAGAAGATCCGCGACTTTAAGCGCCGCTTTTTCTCGGGCTCCAGCGAATGTGAGACCGACAAACAGGGCCGTATCAATATTAACCAGGAACTGCGCAGTTATGCCGGGCTTTTAAAAGACGTGTATATCGTGGGGGCAGGAGAGCACATTGAAATTTGGGATAAGGCCGCATGGGAGCATTATCGTGAAGACCTGGACATCGATTATGAGAGCCTGGCAGAGGAATTGTTTGTATAATTGAACTGCCGGATGAATGAGAGAGGTTGCGAATGATCGAATTTCAACATACACCGGTTTTGCTGGATGAGGTTCTTTCACTCCTTGCACTGAAACCGGGCATGACCGTGATCGATTGCACCACCGGCGGCGGAAATCACAGCTATGCCATGCTGAAGCAGGTCCTTCCCGGCGGACGGTTGATCGGGCTGGACCAGGACACGGTCGCTTTAGAAGCTGCGAACCGAAAATTAGCCGACTTAGGTGAAAGCAACTACCGTTTGTTCCATAGCAACTTTTCCGGTCTTGAAAAGGTCAGGGAAAGCCTGAATGGGTTGCAGGCCGACGCCATTCTCATGGATTTGGGGGTTTCCTCCTACCAACTGGATGAAGGCAGCCGTGGTTTCAGCTATCAGCAGTTGGGCAAGCTGGACATGCGGATGGATCAGACGGCGGCAATCCCTACGGCAGCAGAGATCGTCAATGAATGGCCCGAGGCTGAGTTGGCCCGGATCATCTGGGAATATGGCGAAGAGCGCTGGGGCAAGCGCATCGCCCAATTCATTGCGGAAGCCCGCCAAAAGCAAGCCATCCAAACCACCGAGGAATTGGTCTCTATTATCAAAAAGGCCATTCCGGCTGGCGCCCGCCAGGAAGGTCCCCATCCCGCAAAGCGGACGTTTCAGGCCTTGAGGATCGCGGTCAACGGCGAATTGGAAATTCTGGGGAAAGCCATCGCCTCCGCAGTGCAAGCCCTGAAGCCCGGCGGCCGGATCGGGATCATTACTTTCCACTCCCTTGAAGACCGTATCGTAAAGAACACCTTCAGGGAATTGGCGCTAGGCTGCACATGCCCCAAGAACATTCCCATTTGTCAATGCCATAAAGCATCCCAGGGCAAAGTATTGACCAACAAACCGATTTTGCCCTCCGAAAGAGAACTGGAGCAGAATCCCAGGGCCCGCAGCGCAAAACTGCGCGGCTTTTTGAAAAAGTAACTCTAATACCATGGAACAGGCCTATGGATCGAACCAAACCAGGCGGCAGCGAAAGGACGTGGCAGAATGGCAGTGCCTTTGAGAAAAGCAGCAAACGGAAATTATGATTATGTCCCACAGCCTTACCGGCAGACCGTATCTCCCATACCCGGCAAACGGCTCGCCCAAAGGCAGATCCAGTCGAAATCATCTTACCGTTCCACCGTTGCTTTTTTACTTTCAACGATGGCCTTTGTCTTATTCCTGATGGGGATATCCTACATTTTTGTCAAGGCCGGCGTGACCAGGTTAAATTGGGAGGTCAACCAGCTGACAGCGCAAAATGAAAGCGTGATGATGGAAAACGAACGTATCAAAGGAGAGATTGCCAGCAAGAAGTCCTTGGACCGCATCGAAGCGATTGCCATCCAGGAATTGGGCATGATCAAAGAAGCAAACATTCAATACATGGTGTTATCGGATACGGTGGTCTCTGAGGGAAAAATGAAACCCGCGGATACGGTTGAGGAAATCGAGCCGACGCCAGGCCCGATGGCGGCCGTGATGGATTTCATCCTGGCCTTAAAAAAATAAAAAAAGGCAGGGTCAAAGACGGTGAGACAGCAGCCAATTAAAAATAAAACAAAAAGACGAATTCAGATCATCCTCATTTTGGTCTCCATGGCATTTGCGGGACTTTTTTGCAGATTGATCTGGATTCAGTTGTTTAAAGGGGAAGAATTGCAAAAAATGGCTTATGAGTCACGTTTTCGCGATGTTGAGATCGAAGCGAAACGGGGCGTGATATCCGACCGCAAGGGGCGGCCGCTGGCCATCAGCATCACAACAGATTCTTTCTACGCCAATCCGCCGCAAATCGAAGAAGGTCAAGAGGCTGAGATCGCGGCTCAGCTATCCGCTATTTTAGGGATATCCCAAACAGAGATCCTGAATCAGATCACAAAAGAACAAGCCTTTGTATGGATCCAGCGTAAAGTGGACAAAGATAAGGCTGAGGCCATCAAAAAATTGGATATTAAAGGGGTCCACTCTGTGGAAGAACCTGAGCGGGTCTACCCTAAAGGGACCCTGCTTGCCAATGTGTTGGGCTTCGTAGGCATGGACAACAACGGCCTGAACGGTGTTGAGGCATCCTATGACAAAGTCTTGAGCGGAACACCCGGGACCTTGATGGTGGAGTATGACAGCAAAAATCAAAGAATCCCGGAAGCAACCCAGAAATACATCGCGCCGGAGGACGGATCCAGTCTGGCATTGACAATCGATGAAACCATTCAGTACATAGCGGAACGGGAACTGAAAAAGATGGTGGAAACCAGCCAGCCAGACCGTGCGGGAATCTTGGTCATGGAACCAAAGACCGGGCGTATTTTGGCCATGGCCGAGAGCCCGACCTTTGATCCAAATGCTTACAACGAATATGATGAAAATACATGGAAAAACTTCTTGATTTCAGATGTCTATGAACCGGGATCCACCTTCAAGACCGTGGTCATGTCGGGAGCCTTAGAGGAAGGGGTCGTCAGACTTCAGGACAGCTTTTACTGCGGCGGAGCCATCAAGGTCAAAGGGGGGACGATCCGCTGCTGGCGAACCGGTCATCCCCATGGCAACGAAAGCTTTGCCGAAGGCGTCCAGAATTCATGCAATCCGGTTTTCGTGACGATTGGATTAAAAATGGGTCAGGAACTTTTCTATAAATACCTCAATGGATTTGGATTCGGCCAGAAAACCGGAATCGATCTTCCCGGCGAAGGCACCGGTTTAGTGGTAAGCAAAGACCGTTGCACGGAGCTTGATTTGGCCACCATGTCCATCGGGCAGGCTAATGCCGTCACACCGATCCAATTGCTCACTGCATTCTGCGCAATCTCCAACGGCGGCAACCTGATGAAGCCCCAGATCGTCCAAGAGATCCGGGATGCTTCCGGCAATGTGATCGAAACCATTGAACCGGAAGTGGTTCGGAAAGTCATTTCTTCTGAAACCTCCAAAACTGTGATGACAGTTTTGGAAACCGTCGTGAGTCAAGGCACGGGTAAAACCGCATACACGGAAGGATACCGGGCGGGGGGCAAAACGGGCACGGCGCAAAAGATCATTCCCGGCGGCGGTTATTCAGCAACCGATTTTATTCCCTCCTTCATGGGCGTCGCGCCGACCAACGATCCTCAAATCGTTTGCTTGGTTATCGCCGACAATCCCAAGGTTGGCCCACACACCGGTTCTGCGGTCTGTGCGCCGGTCTTTCATGCGGTGGTCCGTGATACCCTCAGCTATCTGAAGGTGCCTACCCAGGTCATTCCGGAACAGGTCAGCGCATCTTCCTTGCAATCGGTATTGGTCCCAGCACAGGTCGGCAAAGAACTTGCCGCGGCAGTTTCTGAGATCGAACAACTGGGCTTGAAGGCTTCTGTGATCGGCGAAGGCACCCAGGTGATCGCACAGCTGCCGCTTGCAGATACTCAGATGCTTAAAGGCAATTCTGTGGTATTATATACCCATATGCCCAAAAATGCTGTAACATCAGAGCAGATCCCGGTGCCGGAATTGACCGGGAAGACGAAAGACGAAATATTAAAGATTGCCCAGGATATGAATTTAGACTTTGAAGTGATTGGGGAAGGAATCGCCATGTATCAAGACCCCGCTCCCGGCACCATGACAGCGGCGGGCAGCAAAGTCTCAGTCCATCTGGAAGAAGAAAAGGATCCGATGAACGATCCGTTGGATCCGTAAAAACGGAGGCGGGGACCATGTTATTGGAACATTTGGCTCGATACACCAACGATATCATCGGTTGGCAGCAGGGCCTTGACTGGCAGCAGGAGGTTCTGGGAATCACAAGCGATTCCCGCCAGGTCAAAAAAGGATATCTTTTTGTCGCCCTCAAGGGTGAAAAAAGCGACGGCCATGATTATATTAAACAAGCGCTGCAGCAGGGCGCCTGCGCGGTGGTCATTGAAGACCCTGCACGACGCAGGGAGGATGAGCCCTGGATCTTGGCAAGGGAAAGCAGGAAGGCCCTGGGAGAAATGCTGCAAGGCTATTTAGGCAGCCCGTCTTTACGCATGCGGGTCATCGGCGTCACGGGCACCAACGGAAAAACCACGGTGACGAATATGATTGCCCATATCCTGGAAGAAGGCCAAAAAAAAGTGGGATTAATGGGAACCATTCATAACAGAATCGGACAAAAAATTCTTCCGGGCAGCCTGACCACGCCGGACTGTTTGGAATTGGCCGGCCTTTTTGCCGAAATGGCAGCCGCTCAAATGGATTATGCGGTGATGGAGGTCAGCTCACATGCTCTTGCCCAAAACAGGGTTGCGGGTGTAGAATTTGATTTAGGCGTTTTTACGAACCTAACCCAAGACCATCTGGATTTTCATGGAACCATGGAAGAGTACCTGGCCCAAAAGTCACGTTTGTTTTCCGGCCTGGATCCCTTGGGAAAAAAAGGCGACCAGAAAATGGCAATCCTAAATCGGGATGATCCTTCCTGCGATTATCTTTCGGACCGCTGCCGGGTCCCTTTCGTCACCTATGGACTGGATAAAAGAAGCATGGTTCGTGCCGAGAATGTCCAGCTGAGCAGCCAAGGCATCCAATATGACTTGAAATACATCAACAAGATGTCCCCCATCCGAATGAAAGTTCATGGGCAGTTCAATGTCTATAACTCTCTGGCGGCCATTGCGGTCACTTTGGTGGAGGGTATACCGATCGAGACGATTCAAAGGGCTTTGGAAGCCATGGAAGCCGTGCCGGGCCGTTTCCAAAGGGTTGAGGCAGAGGCGCCCTATTCGGTTTTTGTGGATTATTCCCATACACCGGACAGTCTGAAGAACTGCATTCTGACGGCAAGGGAGTTTTGCCGGAAACGGATTATTACGGTATTTGGCGCCGGCGGTCATCGGGACCGCGCCAAAAGACCCCTGATGGGTGAAATTGCCGCCCGCTTATCGGATATCTGCATCGTGACCTCAGACAATCCACGGGACGAAGATCCGGAGGATATCATGGAGGATATCTTGAAAGGAATCAAAGGCGATGCTGCGAAAACCGCCTTGTACAAGGAAGTTGACCGCCGCAAAGCCATCCGGATGGCCATCGAGCTCGCTGAGCCCGGTGATGTGGTTCTGATTTGCGGCAAAGGCCATGAGGACTATCAGATCATCGGCGACCAGAAACATCATTTCGATGACCGCGAAGAAGCTCAGACGATGATCAATGAAAGACAAAAGAAGAGACATGATTAAGGAGTGACCTATTTTGCCCGATTACATTTTAGCCGGTTTGGCAGCTTTGATGGCAGCGCTTGTCAGCGGGCCTGTGCTGCTGCCGGCTTTACGCCGTTTCAAATTCGGACAATTTGTGCGTGAAGACGGACCCCAATCCCACCTTGCAAAAACAGGTACGCCAACCATGGGCGGTGTGATGTTTTTTCTGACGCTGCCGGCAGCCATGCTTGCAGCTAAAAGCATCACTGCGGAAAGCTGGCTGGCTTTCTTTCTGTTTGCGGGTTTGGGAGCCCTTGGCTTCGCTGACGATTACCGAAAAATCCGAAAGCGTCAATCCGAAGGGCTCACCGCGAAACAGAAGCTGGCAGGCCAGCTGATCGTTGCCACGGTTTTTGCAGCGGCGGTCTGGTGGCTTCGCGGCGGTGGGTTATGGCTTCCCTTTGCGGAACGAATTGCGGATCTGGGCGTGTTCTATATTCCCTGGGTGGTCTTTATCGTCGTGGGAACGGCCAACGCTGTGAATTTAACCGATGGTTTGGACGGGCTTGCAGCCGGGGTAACATTTCTCGTTGCGCTTGCATTTTTGCTTCTATGCCGGGCCTGGAACCTGGACCATCTGAGCTGGTTTGCCGGCGGTCTGGCCGGTACTTGTCTGGGCTTTTTAGTATTCAACATCCACCCGGCCAGGGTTTTTATGGGCGATACCGGATCCCTGGCTTTGGGCGGTGGAGTGGCTGCCCTGGCGATCCTCACCGGTACGGAGCTGCTGCTGCCGCTCCTGGGGATTATTTATGTTGCCGAAGTGCTTTCCGACATTTTGCAGGTCGCCTACTTCAGGCGGACCCATGGACGGCGATTGTTCCGAATGGCGCCTTTGCACCACCATTTCGAACTGGGCGGATGGAGTGAAAACAAGGTGGTAGGGACTTTCTGGGCGGTTACTTTTTTCGGCGCCATTGCCTATCTTTATATTTTATTATCCTAGTTCAACGCTGTTTCGGAGGAATATAGAATGTGGAAAAATAAACGGATTTATATTTTCGGGGCCGGAAAAAGCGGCCTGGCAGCGGCCGAGTATTTGGCCGGCCAGGGCGCAGCCGTTTGGCTCAATGACGAGAAAAACAGGGAAGCCTTCGATCAGGGGGCTTTAGAAAGACTGGCTGCCCTAGGGGTCAACTTGGAGCTGGGCTCCGCGGGGGACCCTGTGGCTGCCAACCCGGATATGATCATGCAAAGTCCTGGTTTTCCCTTAGACAAGCCGGCCTTGCTGGAAGCGGCGGCTGCGGGGATCCCGGTCGTCAGCGAGATCGAGCTTGGGTATCTTGCAACCAAAGCCTCCATCATGGGCGTCACAGGCAGCAATGGAAAAACCACCACCACCAGCTTGCTGGGGGAGATCATGAAAAAGGCATTTCAAGGTGTTTTTGTTGGCGGCAATATCGGTACGCCCTTTATTTCTGAAGCGGGAAAACTGAAAGAGGGCGACTGGGCAGTTCTGGAGCTTTCCAGTTTTCAGCTGGAAACTGTCCGGACCTTTAGACCCAAGGTGGGTTTGATTCTGAATCTGACGCCGGACCATCTTGACCGGCATAAAACCTTTGAAAACTATTGCGACGCCAAATGGCGGATCGCCGAGTTCCAGGAAGCCGGCGACTGGCTGATCCTGAATTATGATGACCCCCTGGTTCGACAGGGTGCCGCGGAGAAAAAACAAATCAAAAGCCAAAAGCTTTTCTTTAGCCGGAAGGCGGAGCTGCAGGAAGGGGTTTGGGTCAACAGCCAAGGCATGATCATGGTCAGCCATCATGGAAAATCGGAGGCGGTCCTTTCGGTCAAGGATATCCAAATCCCGGGTGCCCATAATTTGGAGAATGTCCTGGCGGCCGTTGGGGCGGCTTATGCCGCCGGTGTCAAATCCGAATGGATCGCCCAAGGTGTGCGGGAATTTCAGGGCGTTGCCCATCGGATCGAGCGGGTCATGGAAATCAATGGCGTATTGTATGTGAACGACTCCAAGGGCACCAATACCGATGCGGCCATTAAAGCCATGGAGTCCTTTGACCGGCCGATCCTTTTGATCGCCGGTGGGTTGGGTAAAGGCGGCAGTTATGACGACATGATCGAAAAAGTCAAAGAGAAAGTCAAGGGTCTCGTTTTGATCGGAGACGATGCCGGAAAAATCGAAGCGGCCGCTTTGGAGCAAGGCTATGCAGCGATCTTTCGCGCCGACAGCCTGGAATCCGCAGTGGCCTATTGTGCCGCTGAAGCGGTTCCCGGTGATGTGGTTTTGTTGTCGCCGGCTTGTGCCAGCTACGACATGTTCAAAAATTACGGCCAGCGCGGAGATCGCTTCAAAGCTTTGGTCAAAGCCCTGCCCGGGGCGAAAGCATGAGACCGCCTGATTTACGCCGGCCGGGTTTCAAGACCGTTAAAGGCGGATATGCCATGCGGCCGAAAAAAGGGCCTCAGGATATCTGGCTCTTTTTGATCGTCCTGTTTTTGGTTGGGCTTGGCGTCATGATGGTCTTCAGCGCAAGCTACTATGACACGATTCAAAGCGACCCGTTCTATTATCTTAAGAAGCAGGGATTTTTCGGCCTCACGGGTCTGGTTATGATGTTGGCAGCCATGAACATACCCTACACCCGATATCGTTCTTTCTCAAAAGTCGCAGTGGCGGCCACCGCGGTTTTGCTCATGATGGTGTTTTTCTTTGAGGATAAAAACGGATCCCATCGTTGGATCCCTATGGGCTTTTTCAATTTACAGCCTTCAGAGATCGCCAAATTTTCCCTCGCCCTGTATTTATCGGACCATTTCAGCAAACGGGGCGCCGATCCCAATGATTTCAAGGGCGAAACAGGAAAAGTCCTGTTGGTGCTGGCGGTGATCCTGGGGCTGATTTATAAGGAACCGGATCTTGGAACCACCATCGCCATCGCGGCCATGTCCGTGGTGGTGCTTTTAGCCGCAGGCTTAAAATGGTCTTATTGTTTCGGAACCATGGCCGTGGGATTGGCCGGCGTGGCGGTCATGGTGGCAAGAACACCCTATCAGATGGACCGGGTCCTTGGTTTTCTGGATCCCTGGAGCAATGCGGCCGGCAAAGGCTATCAACTGATCGGTTCATTGTACGCCTTGGGGTCTGGAGGCTTCTGGGGCATGGGGATCGGCAACAGCCGTCAAAAGCTGGGCTATCTTCCAGAACAAAATACGGACTTTATTTTTGCGATTATCGGCGAAGAATTAGGCTTTATCGGCGCAGGCATCGTGATTTTTGCCTTCATGCTGATTGCATGGCGGGGTTACCGGATCGCAATTCGAAGCAAAGACATGTTCGGCAGCTTGCTGGCCACAGGAATCACCACCAGTTTGGTGATGCAGGCAGGATTTAATCTGGGCGTTGTCACGGGCTGTCTGCCGGTGACCGGCATGGCCCTGCCTTTTCTCAGCTATGGGGGATCTTCCCTGATCATGTCGATGGCTGCGGTAGGGGTTCTGCTGAACATATCAAGATATCAGAATTGACCCGGCGAATCATGGAAATGAAGGAACAGTCCGGGATATTCTGAACTTCACGGGAGGCAAACAATGAGGGTGATTGTAACAGGGGGCGGCACCGGCGGGCATATCTACCCGGCGATCGCCATTGCCAAAGGCATTCTGACAACCTGGCCTGATTCAGAAATTTTATATATTGGAACCGCTGCCGGCATGGAAAGCAGGATCGTACCGGCGTCAGGGCTCCCCTTTGCCGCCGTGTCGGCAAAAGGCTGGCAAGGACGCAAGCCCAGTCTGCTGATCAAGGCGCTTGCCGCAGTCTATCAAGGAAAAAACGAAGCCAAGGATATCGTTGACCAATTCGCGCCTCAAGCTGTGATCGGCACCGGCGGATATGTGTGCTTGCCGGTGGCCGCCGCTGCCATCCAAAGAAAAATACCGATTTTCCTGCATGAGCAGAATGCTTATCCCGGTTTGACCAACCGGTTGATTTCTATTTGGGCCCAAGCGGTCATGACGACCTTTGAAGAAGCCGCTAGCCATTTTCCAAAATCCGCACGCAAAAACATCGTGCTGACCGGGTTGCCGGTGCGTCAGGAGATTTCAGCGGTGAACCGTGCAGAAGCCTGCGCCAAACTGGGGCTGGATCCGAAAAAGCTGACCCTGTTGGCGGTTGGAGGCTCCACAGGCGCACGGACCATGAATCTGGCCATGCTGCATGTGATCCAATCCTTTTATGAGGATGACCAGGTTCAAATCCTTCATGCCTGCGGCCAGCGGGATCATGAGATGATGTGCCGACGGCTTCAGGAAGCGGGGATCCTTTATTCCGGAGAAAAGAACATTGTGTTAAGACCGTATATTGACGAGATGCAATATGCTTTGGGGGCTGCCGACCTCTGCGTCGGCCGCGCCGGCGCCGCATTTTTAGCGGAGATGACGTTATGCGGTATCCCCGGTATTCTTATCCCGTATCCCTTTGCTTCAGGGGACCATCAAACTTATAACGCAAAGAGTCTGGAGCGCAAGCAGGCAGCGGTTGTGATCGAGGATAAAGCGCTGAATGGTCCGGCTTTGCTGGAGCAGATCCGGGGGATCCTCCTTGATGAGGCTCGCTGCCGGGATATGCAGAGAAACAGCCGCTTGGCGGCACGGCCGCAAGCCCTGAAAGCAATTCTCCAGGTTTTAAGCCCAATAGAAGGATAAATGCCTTGAAATAGGGTATAATAATTTGTTGACGTTTGCCTGGCCTCCGGGAATCAGGCAGCACTGGGAGGGAAAAGCAGAGTGATTGGCAAGAAAAGATTGCATTTTATAGGTATTGGCGGGGTAGGCATGAGCGGTATAGCAAAAATATGCCTGGAAATGGGTGAATCGGTTTCCGGTTCGGATATGGCGGCTTCCCTGCTGACGCGCCAGCTTGAGGAACGGGGCGCGGATATTCATTGGGGGCACGACGGCACGCTGGTCACCGATGAGGTTTCGGCGGTGGTGGTATCCACTGCGATCCATCCGGATAATCCTGAAATGCAGGAAGCCATCCGGCGCGGGATCCCGATCATTCACCGCGGTGAATATCTGGCCAAGCTGATGGATCACAAGGAAGGGATCGCCATTGCCGGCGCCCATGGGAAGACCACTACATCGGCCATGATTGCACTGATTCTGATGAAAGGCGGGCTTGATCCCGCATTCCTTGTAGGCGCATATGTGGAGAATCTAAGGACCAATGCCCAGTGGGGGCAAGGCCGTTATATGGTTTCAGAGGCGGATGAGTCCGACGGTTCGTTTTTACAGCTTAATCCCATGATCACATTGGTGACGAATGTGGAAGACGACCACTTGGATTATTACGGGAGCCGGGAAAATATCAATGCGGCTTTCGTTCAGTTCATCAATCACACACCACAGTCCGGGAGAACCATCCTGTGTCTGGATGATCCCACCCTGGCTGGCCTGCTCCCGCAAATCAAGGCCAGTCCCATACTGACCTACGGATTCCGTCCGGATGCCTGGCTGCGGGGGGAAGGCTTGCGCTGTGAACAGGGCAGAATGCTTGCCGAGGTGTATCGGGGGACGGAACGTTTAGGGACCTTAAACCTTAAGGTGCCGGGGAAACACAATATGCTCAATGCTTTGGGCGCAGTAGCCGCAGGCATGGAATGCGGGCTGAGCTTCCAGGTCATTGCGGATATCCTGGCAGAATTTACCGGTGCCCACCGCCGCTTCGAATGGATTGGTGAAGCGAAGGATATCAAGATTTACGATGACTATGCCCATCATCCCACCGAATTAAAAGCCACCCTGAGCGCCGCAAAACTCCTGGGGGCCAAACGGGTCATTGCAGTATTTCAACCTCACCGTTACACAAGGACACAGCTTTTGTCGGATGAATTCGGCGATGCGTTCAAACAGGCGGACATGTTGATCCTGCTGCCTGTTTATGCCGCGGGAGAAACACCGATTCCCGGCGTTAGCTCCGATCTGATCGCCTCGGCGATCACGTCACAAACCGGTTTTATTCCGGTGCAGACCCAAGGATTTGACGAAACGATCCAAATGCTTTGTGGCGTCCTCATGCCGGGCGACTTGCTCCTGACGCTGGGCGCAGGCAGTGTGGGACGGCTGGGACCGATGCTTTTTGCTGCTTTGCAGGATATGGACAATACAGAGAACTAAAGGAGCCACTATGCAATGGAATGATTTGATCGCATGGATCGAAGAAGAAAAACTGGGAGCCGTCAGAGCCAATGAACCCATGGCGGATCATACCTCCTGGCGTATCGGCGGACCGGCGAAGGTCATGGTTTGGCCCGAAGACACCGCGGCCTGCAGCCAGCTTCTGGGTCACTGCAAAACCACGGGGATCCCTGTGGCGGTTTTAGGCTATGGGACCAATCTGCTGGTGGCCGATGAAGGGATCGATGCGTTGGTCATCAATACCCGGGAAATGAACTGGATCCTCTGGCAGGACCATCAGGTTCGCGCCGGCGCCGGTGCTTCTCTGGCTGTCCTGGCGGGACAGGCGGCACGCCGGGGGTTGCAGGGACTGGCTTTTTCCATCGGGATTCCAGGGTCGGTAGGCGGCGCAGTTTTGATGAATGCCGGCGCTTACAACGGAATGATCTCCGACGTGGTATCCCAGGTGGTGGTCCTGGATCTCAATGGCGGACAACAGGTATTATCCAAAGAAGATATTCATTATGGATACCGAGTCAGCGATTTGAAGAAAAACCATTGGTTTGTGGCCGAGGCGCTCCTTACGCTGCAGCCCGGAGACCGGGAAGCCCTTGAGAAGGAAATGAACGACTGCCTGAAAGCCAGAAAAGAAAAACAACCCTTGGAATTGCCCAACGGCGGCAGCGTGTTCAAAAACCCTGCCGGTGAAGGCGCCGGACGTTTTATCGACCGTGCGGGGCTCAAGGGATTGCGTATCGGTGATGCCCAAGTTTCCCTGAAGCATGCAAATTTTATCGTCAATTTGGGTCATGCCACCGCAAAGGATACCTATACTTTGATCCGTACGGTCCAGCAGCGCATTCAACAGCAATATGGGATTTCTTTGGAACCTGAAGTGGTGTTCTGGGGCCTGAAAGAATGATCCGGAAAGGTCGCTGCGCTGCGTCCTGTCCGCTGGCTGGAGGATCCTGACAGTAGACATTCGAGGCGCAATGCGATATGATAACCGAATAGGAAATACTGCGAATGACCCATGAAAGGAAAGAGCCTGTGACCATTCAAAGGACAAATCACCAGCAGCAGGACAGAAGGCGCAGATTAAAGCAGAGAGCCTTGGTCTTCCTGGGCTTGATCTTTATAGGGATGGCCGGCTGGGGGGGCTATGTTTTAGCCAATTCATCCTGGTTTGATTTGACGCAGATCCTTGTGGAGGGGAATCAGACCATCCAAGCCGAGGATCTCTGCAGACTGACCGGCGCCAGGCTGGGGACCAACATCCTGAAGATGTCGCCGGAGGCGCTGGCTCAAAACCTAAAGGTCCATCCATTGGTTAAAACGGCGGAAATCAAGCGGCGTTTCCCAAACAAATTGCTCCTGAGGATTACGGAACGGACCCCTATGGCCCTGGCTTTCCACGGGAGAAAATATCTGGTGTTGGATGAGGAAGGCTATTGTATCCAATCGCTGACCATCATCAGCGCCGATCGATCCGAGCTGCCAAAGATTTCAGCCGGAGAAGCACTGCAGACGCTGAGACCCTGTGACAAGACAGAGGATCCGGGGATCCTGGCGGCGTTGGCCTTGATCAAGCAATTGGACCCGTTCTTCATGGAAAACATCCGGGAGTTCAGCGCGGCCAGCGAATGGGAACTTGCCTTGATCACCCGGGACGGTTTGACCGTATACTTCGGGCCCCCTGAGAATCTGCCCCAGAAATTGCAGTATTACGAGGAGCTTTTGGTCAAAAACGCCGCTGAATGCAATGCTGAAACTTTGGAGTATGTTGATTTGAGATATGACACACAACCCGTCATCAAACGAAAAGAAAGCCTTGCGAAATAAATCAAAAAAACATATTATAAAGAAGGAAATCAAGGTCTGACTGTTGAATTTTAGAAGTGAGTTATGTAATGTAACCTTATGGAAGTGAGGGATTAGATTGGCATTTGAGTTCGAAATTGAAGAGACTTCCAATCGCGAAGTTATTAAAGTTATTGGTGTTGGCGGCGGCGGGGGCAATGCAATCAACCGCATGATCGCCAGCGGTTTAAAAGGCGTCGATTTTGTGACCCTGAATACAGATGCTCAGGCTTTGAATCGTTCCAGTGCGGATAGTCGTATCCAGCTGGGCGCAAAATTGACCCGCGGATTGGGAGCCGGGGCGAATCCCCAAGTCGGCGAGAAGGCTGCTGAGGAGAGCCGTGATGAGATATCTGCTCTCATCAAAGGGGCGGATATGATTTTCGTGACCGCAGGGATGGGCGGCGGCACCGGTACCGGCGCTGCACCGATCATTGCGCAAATTGCCAGAGAAGAAGGCATTCTGACTGTCGGGGTCGTGACCAAACCTTTCACCTTTGAAGGGAAAAGACGGGCCCAACAGGCAGAGGACGGCATCAACCGGTTAAGGGAAAGCGTTGATGCGTTGATTGCCATTCCCAATGAAAAATTACTGCAGATCGTGGACAAAAACACTTCCATCAGTGCCGCCTTCCTTATGGCGGACGAAGTTCTGATGCAGGGCGTACAAGGTATCACGGATTTGGTCAAAGCGCCGGGCGAAGTCAATCTGGACTTTGCTGACGTTGAAACGGTCATGCGTTGCGGCGGCGAAGCCCTAATGGGCATCGGCCGGGCAAGCGGAGAGAAGCGGGCAGTCCAGGCAGCGCAATCCGCGATCTCCAGCCCCATGCTAGAAATGTCCATTGACGGGGCTCGTCAGGTATTGTTCAATATTACCGGCGGCGTCAACATGACCTTAATGGAAGTCAATGAAGCAGCCAACCTGATCACCGATGCTGCCCATCCTGAAGCCAACGTCATTTTCGGAACCTCCATTGATGAAACCTTGAATGATGAAATTCGCATCACAGTCATTGCCACTGGCTTCGGACCTGCCAAGACTGAGACCCGCAAAGGCAGCAGCGCGGCGAGCAAGCCCTTCGGAAGAGCCGGAGAAATCGAGCTTGAAACGATATTTGACCGCAATAAGCGGACCGGTCTCCAAAGCACACCACAGAAAAGCACCTATGAAACTGACAAATCCGATTTGCCCGCTTTTCTGCAAAACAAAAATTCTTATGAAAAATTCTAAAAACCCATAAGGTTGCGGCCGGTACAGATACATCTGTACCGGCTTTTAACGTCCCCGCCCAAAGGGTTGCCAGCCTTTCCTAGGTTTGCGCATCAAAGGCAGGATGCGCTTATACATAATACATGCATATTATAATTCACCATTGCAAAAAAATACAGCGTGTCATATAATGTATCCTATGATAATAAAGGAGGAAGCCAAATGGAATTTCGTAAAGCAAAAACCAGCGACGCTGAAAAAATACATGCTCTTGTGAATGAATATGCAAAACAGGGATTGATGCTTCCCCGTGCCGTAAGCCAGCTTTATGAAAATATCCGTGACTTCACCGTTGCGGAGGACCAGGGACGGTTTGTTGGGGCAGGCGCCCTTCATGTCTTTTGGGAGGATCTGGCCGAGGTCCGTACCATGGCGGTGGATCCTGCATATCAGAGAAAAGGCGTGGGACGTCAGATCGTCGACCATTTGCTGGAGGACGGTGCTGAACTGGGAATCAAAAAGGTGTTTACCTTGACCTATCAGCCGGAATTCTTTGCTTCCTGCGGATTTCAGCTTGAGGATAAAAACAATATGCCGCAAAAAGTCTGGACAGACTGTATTAATTGTCCAAAATTCCTGAATTGCGACGAAATATGCATGGCCAGGATGATTGGGTAGACAATGATGAAAATGGACAGCATCCTTTTCGACCTTGACGGTACCCTTTGGAATACGGTGGAAGAAATCTGTAATTCATGGAATTCCGTTGTAGCAAAATATCCTGGAATCAGAGAGAAAATCACGACCCGGGAATTGGAAGGCTACATGGGGCTCCATCTGGACGAGATTGCCAAGAAACTCTTCCCGGAACAAAGCACGTCAAGGCAAATGCAATTGATCGAAGAATGCAGCAAAGCCGAACTGGACGATCTGGAGATCCGTGGGGGAAAGCTGTATCCGAATTTAGAAGCTACCCTGAAAAAGCTGGCGGCAAACTATAAATTGTGTATCGTCAGCAATTGTCAGGATGGTTATATTCAATGCTTCTTCAAAGCCCATGGACTAAGCCGGTATTTTACGGATTTCGAATGCTCGGGCGTTACCGGCCTGTCCAAAGGAGAAAACATCCAGCTTATGATGCAGCGGAACCATTTGAAAAAGTCAATCTTTGTAGGTGATACCCTGGGCGATGCGGAAGCGGCCAGGTACGCCGGGATCCCCTTTGTATTTGCAAGGTATGGCTTTGGCCGCGCCGCGGCCTATGATGCGGTGATCGATGGTTTCGAGGAACTGTTGACCCTGGAATTGAAGAATATATAATTTCAGACACCCGTTGAGATGCCTAAAAAAAACCTCGCAAGCCTTGTTTTCATAAGGCTAGCGAGGTTTTTCAATTTATTCCCACTCAATGGTCGCCGGGGGCTTGCTGCTGATGTCATAGACGACGCGGTTGCAGCCCTCCACCTCATTGATGATGCGTTGGGAGATCCGGCGCAGCAACGGCCAGGGAAGCTCCGCAAACTCTACGGTCATGGCGTCGGTGCTGGTTACGGCACGGACAGCGACCACATATTCGTAGGTGCGGCCATCGCCCATCACGCCGACGGTCTGGATGCCGGTAAATACGGTAAAGTACTGCCAGATGGCCTCATCCAGCCCTGCTTTGGCCACTTCTTCCCGGAAGATCCAGTCGCTGTCCCGGACAATGCGCAGCCGGTCCGGGGTGATGTCGCCCATGATTCGGATCGCCAGGCCGGGGCCGGGGAAGGGTTGCCTCCAAACTAAACGATGGGGGATCCCTAGGGTCTCGCCGAGACGGCGGACCTCGTCTTTGAAAAGGGAACGAAGAGGCTCAATCAGCCCTTTGAAAGAGATGTCTTCGGGGAGACCGCCCACATTGTGGTGGCTTTTAATGACCGCCGCCGCGCCGCTGCCGCTTTCGATGACGTCGGGATAGATGGTGCCCTGCACCAGGTAATCGGCGCCGCCTAACTTCAGGGCTTCTTCCTCAAAGACCCGGATGAATTCTTCACCGATGATTTTGCGTTTGCGTTCGGGATCGGAAACCCCGGCCAGTTTATCCAGGAACCGCTTGGCAGCATCCACCATGATGATGTTCATGCCCAGGGTTTCTTTATAAAAAGTAATGACCTCTTCAGCTTCGTTTTTGCGGAGCAGGCCATGGTCTACAAAAATACAGGTAAGCCGGTTGCCGATGGCTTTGTGGACCAAGACAGCGGCCACAGAGGAATCCACACCGCCGGAAAGGGCGCAGACAACGGAGCTTTGACCTGCTTGCCGACGGATCTGTTCGATCAGCGCGGTACTCAAATCGGCCATTTGCCAGTCGCCGCGGCAGCCGCAGATGTTGTAGCAGAAATTTCTGAGCATCAGGGCACCGTTGGGGGTGTGCTTCACTTCGGCATGGAACTGGAGGCCATAGAGCTTCTTGGCGTCATTGGCAAAGGCTGCGATTGGGCAATGGGCTGTAGAGGCAATGGTAACAAAACCGGGCGGCGCCGCGAGGACGGAGTCATTGTGGTTCATCCAGACATGCTGGCTGGAGAGGCCGGCAAAGAGGGGATGATCCTCAAAAGTGATTTCCGTATGACCGAATTCGCTGGCCAAGCCTTTGCCCACATGACCGCCTAATAGGTAGGCCATCAGCTGCATTCCGTAACAGATGCCCAGCACCGGGACACCTAAAGAAAAAATCTCCGGACTGCAGCGCAGGGAGTCTTCCAAGTAGACGCTGTCGGGACCCCCGGTGAGGATGATTCCCTTCAAACTGCTCTGGGCCTTAGGGGTATCGCCTTGGGACGCGGTCAGCGGCGATTCATTCAACACGCTGCCTTCCAGGATCCGCTGGATGGGGGCGTCATAAGGCAGGATCTCCGCAAAAACCCCGGCTTCCCGGACACAGCGGGCAATCAATTGGTTATATTGGCCTCCGAAATCAAGAACCACGATTCGCTCATTATTCATAAAAAACGCAACAGCTCCTTTTGTTGAAACTTTATAGATTCAAATAATTTATTCTCTATTGTACCATGAAATCGATGGGCTTGCATAAAAAAAGGCTGTACTTTTCCCAAAAGGATCAGTACAGCCTCCCTCATGCACAGGGCAGGAATCCGGATCAGACGCTGAATAAAAGATCGCCGTAGGTCGGGAAGGGCCAATAGGATTTTCCGGTCAAAGTCTCAAGCTGATCCGCCACGATCCTGATTTCCTGCATGGCAGGAATCACCTCGGTACGGTAAGCCTGGGCTTGTTCCAGGAGTTCGTTTTGGCTCTTTGCCTGAGAAAGGATAATGTCCAATGCCTCGGCATTCTTATAGAGGCAGGCCGAAAGGGAGGATAAGGATCCCAGCAGCTTCGTCTCGAGAGAACAATCCATCGAGGAGGATATGCTTTGCTTCAAGGAAGCGGTGGTGGCCAGATCCTTCTGATAGGCGCATACGCCGGGGATGATTTCCTGGCGGATCATTTCCAGCAGGGTCTGGGCCTCGATGGCAATGGTTTTGCAGTAACCTTCCAACAAAATCTCATAGCGGGAATGGATCTCTGCTTTCGTAAATATCTCATGCCGTGCAAACAGCAGAATGTTTTTTTCATCAATGAAATGTGGCAGGGCGTCCACCGTGGACTTCAGATTGGAAAGGCCGCGGCTTTCCGCTTCCTTGACCCATTCCTCGGAATAGTTGTTGCCGTTGAATATAATGCGTTTGTGCTTGACAATGGTGTCCCTGATCAGTTCCATCAGGCTGGTATTGAAATCGTCGCTGCCTTCCAGAAGGTCGGCAAACTGGCGCAAGGCTTCGGCCACGATCGTATTGAGAATGATATTGGGGCCGGAGATCGAAAAGGCTGAGCCCAGCATACGGAACTCGAATTTGTTGCCTGTGAAGGCAAAGGGGGAGGTGCGGTTCCGGTCCGTGGTATCTTTGGGGACCCGGGCCAAGGTCCTGACGCCGGTCTCCATATGGACTTTGTCTTTGGAAACGTAGATTTCTCCACTAGCTAAAGCATCGGTGACCGCGGTCAGTTCTTCGCCCAGGAAGATCGACACAATGGCCGGAGGCGCTTCGTTGGCGCCAAGCCGGTGGTCATTGGCTGCGCTGGCCACAGAGATCCGAAGAAGGTCCTGATACTCATCCACAGCTTTGATGATCGCGGCCAGGAAGAGGAGGAACTGGGCATTGTCCTGAGGTGAATCTCCGGGCTCCAGAAGATTGCCGCCCCGGTCGGTGGTCATGGACCAGTTGTTATGTTTGCCGCTGCCGTTGACGCCGGCGAAGGGTTTCTCATGGAGCAGGCACGTCAGGCCATGGCGGTTGGCAATGGTTTTCATCATTTCCATGGTCAGCTGGTTATGGTCTGTGGCAATGTTGGTGGTGGTAAAAATGGGTGCAAGCTCGTGCTGGCCCGGCGCCACCTCGTTATGCTCTGTTTTGGCAAGGATGCCCAATTTCCAGAGCTCATCGTCCAATTCCTTCATAAACGCGGAAACCCTGGGCCGAATGGATCCGAAATAGTGGTCTTCCATTTCCTGGCCTTTAGGGGGTTTGGCGCCCAACAGGGTCCGACCGCAGAAAATCAGGTCTTTCCGTTTGCGATAAAGCGCTTGGTCGATCAGGAAATATTCCTGCTCCGGGCCGACGGTGGTAATGACGCGATGAATGTCGGTTTTTCCGAAAAGATGCAGGATGCGGACCGCCTGGACATTCAAGGCTTCCATGGAACGAAGCAGCGGCGTTTTCTTGTCCAGCACTTCACCGCTGTAGGAGCAGAAGGCGGTGGGGATGCAGAGGGTGTTGTCTTTGATGAAGGCATAGGAGGTGGGGTCCCAGGCTGTGTAGCCTCTGGCTTCAAAGGTTGCCCGCAGGCCGCCGGAAGGAAAACTGGAGGCATCCGGTTCGCCTTTGACCAATTCTTTGCCGGAGAAATCCATGACTACCTTGCCATCGGAGGTGGGGGAAATAAAGCTATCGTGCTTTTCGGCGGTGATCCCTGTCATTGGCTGGAACCAATGGGTATAATGGGTGGCGCCTTTTTGGATGGCCCAGTCTTTCATGGCATTGGCCACCACATCGGCCACTTCAGGTTCCAAAACAGTGCCCCGATGCATCGTGCGGCGCAAAGATTTATAAATGTTGTTGGGGAGCCGGTCTTTCATCACATCGTCGTTAAAAACAGCGCTGCCGAAAAGTTCAGAGATTCTACTCATCGTGTTTGCCTCCTGTCAAAATAAAAAAGCGCTGAGGACCAACGTCCACAGCGCCTTTGCTGAATATGGTGACATTATACGGCTGGAGCAAAAGCTTGTCAATCGTTTTTTAAGGGAATCCATGGTCTGGAAAATGTATACATTGTTTGTTTTTGAGAGAATGATTGACAGTATTATTGGGAAAGGGTATTCTTATTACCGAACAAAGGCGTTCATCAATTGGAAGGCAGCTTGGTCTGTAGTTCCCGGATGGACGCCTTTCTCATGAGTTTCCCATCCTGAGATTTCTTATTGAAGTAAGGGCGCAACTGGTATATTCTTTAAAGGACGGGCAAGGATCCATTCATACCAGTGGACACGGTTTAAGGTACCAGACTCGATCAAAAGAGCCGCATATAATGGAAACCCAATGAGCAGGCGAATAGGAGGAAGGATTATGTTAACGGCAATCGCGGGAATTAACTGGGGTGATGAAGGAAAAGGCCGGATGGTCGATTTGCTTTCCCAGGATTATGATATCGTTGTACGCTACCAAGGAGGCAATAACGCGGGACACACAGTGATCAATGAACAGGGTAAATTTATCCTGAACCTTTTACCTTCCGGTGTTTTGCGTCCGGAAATCGTCAATGTGATGGGCAACGGCATGGTGGTGGATTTGGAGCATCTCTGCGGCGAGATCCAGAAATTGACGGCGGCAGGGGTGAAGATCACGCCGGAGAACCTCAAGATCAGCGACCGTGCCATCATCTGTTTGCCTTATCACAAGATGCAGGATATCCTGGAAGAGGAACGGCTGGGTGAGCTGAAATTCGGTTCCACACGCCGCGGCATCGCGCCGGTCTATGCCGATAAATATCTCAAAAAAGGCGTCCCCATGGGCGAACTGCGTTATCCTGACGCCTTAAAGAAACGTCTGCGGGATTTGGTGGCATGGAAAAACCTGACCCTGCAGGGGGTTTATCACAGCAAACCCATCGAATTCCAGGAGATTTGGGATTGGATCGAAAAATACGGGGATATACTCATACCCTTTATTTGTGACACCGGCATTTATCTGGACCAGGCGATCAAGAACGAAAAACGCGTCATGTTCGAGGCCCAGCTTGGCGCCTTGCGGGATATCGATTTCGGGATCTATCCTTACACCACGTCCTCCTCGACCATTGCGGCCTACGCCCCCATCGGCGCAGGGATCCCCAATCATAAGCTGACCAATACCATCGGGATCATGAAAGCTTACTCATCTTGTGTGGGTGAAGGGCCTTTCACCTGTGAATACCATGGCCAGCAGGCGGAAACCCTCCGGGAAGCTGGCGCAGAATACGGCGCGGCCACCGGACGGCCCCGCCGGGTGGGACCCTTTGATGTGGTGGCTTCGAAATACGGCGTTCGGATACAGGGCGCGGACCTGCTTGCCTTGACCAAACTGGATGTGCTCTCCGGCTTTGAGACGCTGCAGGTTTGCACTGCCTATGAAATCAACGGCGAGATCACCAAGGATTTTCCTGTGGGCGCACCGCTGGATGCGGCCAAACCGGTTTTTGAAACGGTGGAGGGCTGGAACTGCGATATCACCGGCTGCCGCGCCGCGGCAGAACTGCCGGCGGCTGCCATGGCCTATATACGTTTCCTGGAGGAACAGGTCGGCTGTAAGATCAAATACGTTTCCGTGGGCGCTGAACGTGACCAATACGTGGTTATGGACTAGACAGGATGCTTGGAGGCCATAGGCCGCGGTGTTCTATTCCGAAACAAATTTCCTTTCAAACCGCTTTATACACAGCCGGAGTCAGTGTATAATATAATATTATGGGGTCACGGGAAGCTGCGAGCCTGGATGAGTTCTTAGAAGAGGAGGCGTGCATGCATGCAACAGGTGCTGATCGTCTCCAGCTCCAAAAAAGCCGGAGAGGTTCTGGCAGAACTGCTGGACAGCCAAAGCGTGAAGCAGCTGACGGTTGCGGAAAGCGCAGCCCAAGCCAGACAATGCTTGCTTGAAAACTTTTATGAGCTTGTGATCATCAACGTACCACTGGCTGACGAATCCGGCCGGGAATTGGCCGTCAGAGCCGCAGAAACCACCATGGCCGGGGTGATCCTCATGGTTAAACAAGACGGGGCGGAAGCGGCAGACGCCTGGGCGGAAGACTACGGGATTTTTGTCGTGCCAAAACCGATCAATAAGATTTTCTTCTTCCAGGCCCTAAAGCTGGTGAGGGCTTTCCACCGGCGGCTGTTGGGTCTGCGCAGAGAAAACACCCAACTTCAGCAGCAGATCCAGGACATACGGTTGGCAGACCGCGCAAAATGCGTCCTGATTCAATATCTGGATATGACCGAAGCGCAGGCCCATAAATATATTGAACGGCAGGCTATGGATTTAAGGGTCAGCAAGCGGGAGGTAGCCCAAGGTATCCTGCGGACCTATGAAAGCGAAAACAATTGATGAAAGAGAGCGGATTATGGCAGAAAAATGGATGAACCAAACAGCCCGTGTTTCAGAAGCGGAACACTTCGACAAGTTAGGTGAAGAATGCGGCGTTTTTGGCGTTTCGATGGCGGCCAAGGAAGCGGCAGGCCTGACTTATAACGGTTTGCTGGCCCTGCAGCATCGGGGCCAGGAAGGGGCCGGCATTGCGGTTCTCTACAACAATTCCATCCGCTGCACGAAGGACGTGGGCTTAGCCAGCGAGGTTTTCAGCGGTGAGACCCTGAGCCAGCTGCCCGGTGCCAACATGGCAATCGGACATGTCCGTTATTCCACCACCGGCGGCAACTGCCAGGAAAACACACAACCCATTGTCAAGGAGTACTTGAAAGGCAGGATCGCGGTCGCTCACAACGGCAACATCGTCAACGGCGCTGAGATCAAGGAACGGCTTCAGAGCCGGGGCTGTGATTTTACGGCCACCAACGACAGTGAAGTCATTGCCACGCTGATCGCCTATGAGGCTCTGCGCAGTGAAAGCATCGAGGAAGCTGTGATCAAAGCGGCCCGCAGATTGCGCGGGGCTTTTTCTTTGGTGATCTTATCCAACCAAAATAAATTGATTGCCCTGCGGGATGGCTGGGGCTTCAGGCCGCTATGCCTGGGAAGCAATGCCCACGGTCTGGCCGTAGCTTCTGAAAGCTGCGCTCTGGACAGCGCCGGATTTGAATGGCTGCGGGACGTTGTGCCTGGAGAAATGGTGGTCATCGAAGGCAAAACCATGACCAGCAGCATGGTCCTGAAAGAGAAAAAACAGGGACTATGTATTTTTGAATATGTCTACTTTGCCCGGCCGGACTCGATCATCGACGGCGTCAGCGTTTACCAGGCCCGTTTCCAGGCCGGCAAGGTTTTGGCCCGGGAATATCCGGTGGACGCGGATGTGGTTTGCGGTGTGCCGGACAGCGGTTTGGAGGCTGCCCTGGGATATGCGGCCGCCAGCGGGATCCCATGTGTTTCCGGCTTCGTAAAAAACCGTTATATCGGAAGAAGCTTTATTTTCCCGTCCCAGACCCAACGCGAAGCGGCGGTGAGATTAAAACTCAATCCGCTAAAAGCCAATATCAAAGGAAAGCGGATCGTTCTGGTGGATGATTCCATCGTCCGCGGCACCACCAGCGCCCGGATCATCAAAAGCTTAAGACAAGCCGGCGTTGCCGAGGTCCATATGCGGGTATCCTCACCGCCTTTCCGCCATACCTGTCATTTTGGAACCGACATCGACGACGAAGCCAATCTGATCGCCAATCAAATCTCCGTGGAAGAACTGGCGAGACGCATTGGTGCCGACAGTCTTGGCTTCATCAGCGTGGAAGGATTGAAAGAGGCCTGCGGCGGCGGCACTCTGGATTTTTGCACCGGATGTTTCACAGGAAATTATCCTATGGAAGTAGGTTCTCATACAAAGGACCAGTTTGAGACGTGCTGAGGCAGGCACTGCGCCTGGTGAAGCGTATTTGCAGTGAATGACGTATTAATTTATGGAGGCGATAGAGGGATGGAGCAGCGGGCATACCTGACGCTGGCAAATGGCAAAGTTTTTATAGGCAAACGTTTTGGCGCGGATGGCGAAGCAGCCGGGGAAATTGTTTTTACCACGGCGATGACAGGCTATCTGGAAACCATTACAGACCCTAGTTATTATGGACAAATCGTCGTGCAGACGTTTCCTTTGATTGGCAATTATGGCGTGATTCCCTCAGATTTTGAAAGCAGCAAGCCAAGATTGAAAGCTTATATCGTTCGCGAATGGTGCCAGGAACCCTCCAATTTTCGAAGTGAAGGGGATCTTGACACCTTTTTAAGAGAAAAGGGGATTATTGGGTTATGGGACATCGATACCCGGGAATTGACCAAGATCATCCGGGAATACGGCGTCATGAACGCAAAAATCACCAGCGGACCGCTGCTGCCGGCGGAACTGGAGGAACTCAAAGGCTTCCGGGTCCAGAACGCGGTGGAGTCTGTCAGTTGTGAAGAAGTGGACGTCAGCCCGGGGCGGGACGAAAAATACCGTGTGGTTTTGTGGGACTTTGGAGCAAAGGACAACATCCGGCGGGAGCTGCTGCAGCGGGGCTGCAGGGTCATCACTGTGCCGGCGGCGATGCCTGCGTCTGAAATCCTTGACCTGCATCCGGATGGGATCATGCTGTCCAACGGACCTGGCGACCCGGCAGACAATGTCTCAATCATCCAGGAGATCAGGACATGCTGTGAGGCGGGAATCCCCATTTTCGGCATCTGCCTGGGCCATCAGCTCCTGGCCATATCCCAGGGGGCCAAAACCGAGAAACTGAAGTACGGCCACCGGGGGGCCAATCAGCCTGCCAAAGAGCTGTTCACAGGCAGAGTTTATATCACCAGCCAGAATCACGGCTACGCAGTCCAGAACAAAACCCTTCCGGCCTTTGCAAGGCTAAGCTTTATCAATGCCAATGACGGCACCTGCGAAGGGATCGAATACGACCATAAGCCGGCCTTTTCGGTGCAGTTTCATCCCGAGGCCTGCGGCGGGCCTTTGGATACCCGGTTTTTGTTTGACCGGTTCATAGCGATGATGGAAGGAGGGAAATAAGATGGCTTTGAATCCCCAGATCAAAAAAGTACTGATGATCGGTTCAGGGCCTATCGTCATCGGCCAGGCGGCAGAGTTTGACTATGCCGGAACCCAGGCCTGCCGGGCTTTGAAAGAAGAAGGCCTGGAGGTGGTGCTGGTGAACTCCAACCCGGCGACCATTATGACAGACCGGGCTATGGCGGACGAGATCTATATTGAGCCCCTGACCGTTGAAACCCTGGAGCGCATCATCGAAAAAGAAAAGCCGGACAGTATGCTGGCAACCCTGGGCGGCCAGACCGGCTTGACGCTGGCCATGCAGCTGGCCAAAAAAGGTTTTTTGGAGCAGCATGGCGTGAAGCTTCTGGGTGTGGATCCTTTGGCCATCGACAAAGCCGAAGACCGGCAGATGTTCAAAGACACCATGGAAGCCATCGGGCAGCCGATCATTCCCTCCAAAGTGGTTACCACGGTGGCCGACGCCTTGAACTTTGCCCAGGAGGTCAGTTACCCTGTGATCGTCCGTCCGGCGTTTACTTTGGGCGGCACGGGCGGCGGGATTGCCGGCAGTCCTGAAATGCTTCAGGAAATTGCCGAAAACGGTTTGCGCCTTTCCCCCATTACCCAGATTCTGGTGGAAAAATGCATCAGTGGTTGGAAAGAGATCGAATTCGAAGTCATGCGTGACGGCGCCGGCAATGTGATCACCGTATGCTCTATGGAGAACTTCGACCCGGTTGGGGTCCATACGGGGGACAGCATCGTGATTGCCCCTGCGGTCACTTTGTCTGATAAGGAATACCAGATGCTGCGCAGCGCGGCGTTGAACATCATCACGGCCCTTGATATCCATGGGGGCTGCAACTGCCAGTTCGCCTTGCATCCCCAAAGCTTTGAATACGCCGTGATCGAGGTCAATCCCCGGGTGTCCAGGTCTTCGGCTTTGGCTTCTAAAGCCACAGGCTACCCCATTGCCAAGGTGGCTGCAAAAATCGCCATCGGCTATAACCTGGATGAAATCGTTAATACCATCACCGGCAAGACCTGCGCCTGCTTTGAACCGGCCCTTGATTATGTGGTGGTGAAGCTGCCCAAGTGGCCTTTTGATAAATTTGTTTACGCGAAACGCACCCTGGGGACCCAAATGAAAGCCACCGGCGAGGTTATGGCCATCGGGACATCCTTCGAAGAGGCCATTATGAAGGCGGTCCGCGGCGCTGAGCTTTCACTGGACAGTCTGCGTCTGCCGAAGCTGCAGGACCTTTCGAAAGAAGATATTTGGGAACGGCTGCATGTCTGCGATGACCAACGGCTTTTTGTGGTTTTTGAAGCGCTTCATCGCGGCATCTCCTGTGAAGCGATCCATCAAATCACCCAGATCGATCTTTGGTTTCTGTCGAAGCTGCTCCATTTAGTGAACATGGAACAGCGCCTGGCGCTGGCAGCCACAGAAACAGGGCATCACAGCATCCTGTCAAACCTCAATGGGGCTGCAGACACGGAAGGCTGTTTTCTTGACCAAGGACTTTATGTGCAGGCTAAAAAAATGGGCTTCCCGGATACGGCCATCCGGCGCTTGTCCGGATTGTCCATCCGGCAGCCGCTTCATGCGGCCTATAAAATGGTCGATACCTGCGCCGCCGAATTTGCGGCCGAAACCCCGTATTTTTACGGAACCTATGAAAATCCGGACATACAGGGGACCTGCGACGGTGCCAATGAAGCCATTCAGTTCATCCAGGCCAGAAACACCGGCAAGCAGCGGGTGATCGTCTTCGGCTCCGGACCGATCCGTATCGGGCAGGGCATCGAATTTGACTACGCTTCGGTCCATTGCGTCTGGACCCTGCAGCGGGCAGGTTTTGAAGTGGTCATCGTCAACAACAATCCAGAAACGGTATCCACGGACTTTGATACCGCGGACCGTCTGTATTTCGAACCCCTGACCCCTGAAGATGTGATGAGCGTGATCCATACGGAACAGCCATACGGCGTGGTGGTTGCTTTCGGCGGTCAAACTGCCATCAAGCTGACGAAACACCTGGAAAAAGCCGGAGTCAGGATCTTAGGCACTTCCGGGGACAGCATTGACCGGGCGGAAGACCGGGAACGTTTCGACGCCCTCCTGGAGAATCTCGACCTGAAACGACCCAGGGGAACCAGTGTGATGAATGAGGCGCAAGCTCTGGAGGCAGCCAGAGAACTGGGCTATCCGGTTCTGATGCGGCCCTCCTATGTGCTGGGCGGACAGAATATGATCATTGCTTTCTGCGAAGAAGATATTCGGGAATATATGACAATCATCCTTGCCCATAACATCGAGAACCCCGTATTGATCGACAAATACATGATGGGGACAGAAATCGAAGTGGATGCCATCTGCGACGGCGAGGACATCCTGATCCCAGGGATCATGGAGCATATCGAGCGGGCCGGAGTCCACTCCGGGGACTCCATTGCGGTTTATCCCGCCTGGAATCTGGGTGGGGACCTGATTGAAAAGATCCTGGATTGCACCCGAAAACTGGCCCTGGGCTTGAACACCCACGGGCTGATCAACATCCAGTATGTGATTTATGCCAACCAAGTCTATGTCATTGAAGTGAATCCCCGTTCTTCCCGAACCATACCCTATATCAGCAAGGTCACCGGGGTACCCATGGTGGATCTGGCGACCCGGGCGATGCTGGGCGAGAAACTGAAGGACATGGGTTACGGCACAGGGCTGTATCAGACCATGCCCTATGTGGCTGTGAAAGTCCCGGTCTTTTCCTTTGAGAAGCTGGCGGACGTGGATATCCAGCTGGGACCGGAAATGAAGTCCACCGGCGAGGTGCTGGGGATCGGGAAAACCATCGAAGAAGCACTGTATAAAGGCCTGGTTGCGGCCGGTTACAGCATGAAAAAGCAAGGCGGCGTCCTGTTCTCAGTGAGGGAGTCCGATCATTCGGAAATTGCCGAGGTGGCCAAGAAATTTTATGAAATGGGCTTCAGCCTTTATGGAACCCAGGGAACGGCGGCGGTTTTGAGACGGTCCGGAATGCAGGCGGAAACGGTCCATAAGATCCATGAATCCGCGAACAATGTCCTGACTCTGATCGAAAGCGGCAAAGTGGACTATGTTATATCCACATCCACCAAAGGGCGGATACCCACCCGGGACAGTGTGAAAATCCGGCGGAAAACCGTGGAGCGTTCCATTCCCTGCCTGACATCCATCGACACAGCCAATGCGCTGGCCAACAGTCTGATGAGCCGGTATTCCCAAAGCAACACAGAACTGGTGGATATCAATCACATGCGGACCCAGCGCCTGAAACTGCATTTTACAAAAATGCAGGGCTGCGGCAATGACAGCATCTATTTCAACTGTCTGAGCGAGGACCTGATCAGCCCGGAATCCCTAAGCGTTTCCCTGTCGGACCGGCATTACGGCATTGGCAGCGATGGCCTGGTTTTGATCCTGCCTTCAGAAGTTGCCGACGCACGGATGCGGATGTTTAATATGGACGGCAGCGAAGGCGTTATGGCCGGCAATGCCCTCCGCTGTGTAGGGAAATACTTGTATGACAACGGTATCTTCCCCAAGGATGAAATGGAAATCGAAACCTTGGGCGGGATCCGGCAGCTGAAGCTGTACTTCCAGGACGGCAAGGTCAATTCCGTCCGGGTCGATATGGGCAAACCGGAATTGGAACCCTCCAAGATCCCCGTCTTACTGGAAGGACAACAGGTCGTGAACCAGACGGTGCTTGTTGAAGGGAACCACTATGATATCACCTGTGTGTCCATGAGCAATCCACACTGTGTCGTGTTTTATGAAAATCTGGATGAGCTTGACATCGATAAAGTGGGACCGGCCTTTGAGAATTCCCCCCTCTTCCCTGAACGGGTCAACACTGAATTCGTTAGAGTCCAGGACCGGAACACCTTGCGGATGCGGGTGTGGGAGCGGGGCAGCGGAGAGACCTGGGCCTGCGGAACCGGCGCCTGCGCGGCCGTGGTGGCTGCGGTCCTCAATGGTTTTTGCGACCGGGACGATGATATTACGGTCAAGCTGAAAGGCGGCAGTCTGGTGATCCGATTGACCACGGAAGGAACCGTTCATATGACGGGCGAAGCTAAAAAGATCTTCGAGGGGGCCGTTGAGATATGACGAAATACGTTTTTGTTACAGGCGGTGTCGTATCCGGCTTGGGCAAAGGCATCACGGCAGCATCCCTTGGACGCCTGCTGAAAGCCAGAGGCCTGCGGGTGGCCGCCCAGAAGCTGGATCCTTATATCAATGTGGATCCGGGAACCATGAGTCCCTATCAGCACGGTGAAGTTTTTGTCACCGAGGACGGTGCGGAAACCGATCTGGATTTAGGACATTATGAACGGTTTATCGATGAAGACCTGAACAAATATTCCAACCTGACCACCGGCAAAGTTTATTGGAACGTGTTGGAAAAGGAAAGAAATGGCCTTTTCAGGGGCCAAACGGTGCAGGTTATTCCCCATATCACCGATGAAATCAAAAGCTTTATCTATTCCGTGGGCTCGAAGAGCGCGGCCGATGTGGTCATCACCGAGGTAGGCGGCACCGCAGGGGATATTGAAAGCCAACCCTTTTTGGAGGCCATCCGCCAGGTATCCCAGGAAGTGGGGCGCAGCAACTGCGTCTTTATCCATGTGACCCTGGTGCCTTTTCTCAAGAGTGCCGGCGAGCACAAATCCAAACCGACCCAGCATTCCGTCAAGGAGCTCCAAAAAGCGGGGATCATGCCGGATATTCTGGTCGCACGCTGCGACGAGCCTTTAAACGATAACATCCTTTCAAAAATCGCGTCCATGTGCAATGTTTCCAGAGATTGCGTCATCGAAAACCGGACGCTGCCGATCCTTTACCAAGCGCCCCTCATGCTGGAAGAAAACGGCCTGGCCCATCGTGTATGCAAAAAGCTGGATCTGCCCTGCGAACCCTGCGACCTGACCGAATGGCGGGCCATGCTGAGCCGGATCGAAAACGCGAACCAAACCGTCCGTGTCGCCTTGGTAGGGAAATACATCCAGCTGCACGACGCCTATCTTTCCGTGGTGGAGGCCTTAGCCCATGCCGGCGGCGAAAACAGCGCAAAGGTCGAGATCTATTGGGTGGATTCGGAAGAGGTCACCCTTGACAATGTGGCTGAGATCCTGGCCGGCTGTTCCGGGATCCTGGTTCCGGGGGGGTTCGGCCACCGGGGCATCGAAGGAATGATCGTGGCGGCCCATTATGCCAGAACTCACAAAATCCCCTATTTGGGCCTTTGCCTGGGCATGCAGATCGCGGTGATCGAATTTGCCCGGAACGCTCTGGCCTTAAATGATGCGGATTCCACGGAATTTAAGCCGGCGTGCTGCAACCCGGTCATCGACCTGATGCCGGACCAATTGGGGCAGCTTCAGATGGGCGGCACCTTGCGTTTGGGGACCTATCCCTGCAAGATCACGCCAGGTTCTTTGATGGAAAAGGTGTATGGGCAATCCGAAATCAACGAACGTCATCGTCACCGCTATGAATTTGCCAGCACCAACGGCCCTCGCTTTGAAGCCGCCGGCATGAGGATCTCCGGATTGTCCCCGGACCGGCGTCTGGTAGAAGCCGTGGAGATTCCAGCCAATGACTTTTTTATCGGCGTACAGTACCATCCGGAATTCAAGAGCAGGCCTAACCGGGCACACCCCTTGTTCAGGGAGTTTGTAGCGGCAGCCCTGCGTCAGCAGCGGAGAGATGTATTATGAGAAATTATGAAGAAGAATTAAAGGCACGGGTGGCTTTCATCCAAGAGATTCTGGAAGCTTCCCAAGCCCGGGGCATCGTTTACGGCAACAGCGGCGGCAAGGACAGCGCGCTGGTGGGGATCCTTTGCAAAAAAGCCTGTGCCCAGGTATTGGGCGTCATGCTTCCCTGCGGCAGCCAGCGCAACTATAATGAGGATATGCAGGATGCCTTGGCCCTTGCCAGGCAGTTTGATATTGAAATCCTGACGGTGGATATTACCCAGACCAAAGCCGTCCTGCTGGAGGCCCTGAAGGCTGCCGGTGAGGACCAGCCGCTGACCGCGGCGGCGATGACCAACATCGCGCCAAGGCTTCGCATGACCACATTGTACGCCCTGGCCCAAAGCCGCAGCTGCCTTGTGGCAGGCACCGGCAACCGCAGCGAAGGGTATATGGGCTATTTTACAAAATGGGGTGACGGCGCCTACGATCTTAATCCCATCGGGGACCTGACCGTGACGGAGATTTATGAATTTCTGCGCTATTTAGGCGCGCCGGCACAAATCATCGACAAAGCCCCATCGGCCGGTCTCTATGAAGGCCAGACCGACGAGAAGGAGATGGGCATCACCTACAAGGCGTTGGATCAGTATCTTTTAACCGGCGCCGGGGAGGCTGCCGAAATCGCCAAATATCAAAAAGCCCATGAACGGTCCGCCCATAAGCGGCAGCCGGCCAGGGTGTTTGGAGCCAAAGAAATCTTATCAGACAAGGAGGGGAACTAAATGTGCGGCATTGTTGGCTATGTAGGTCGGGAAGAATGTGTTGCCTTGCTTTTAAAAGGTTTGGAACGATTGGAATATCGGGGTTATGATTCTGCCGGTGTGGCAGTGATCGAGAACGGCGGCATCAGCCTGCGCAAGGCTAAAGGCCGTCTTGCCAATTTGCAGGAAGAGATTGCCAGCAACCCTCTCAAAGGCGTTACCGGGATCGGCCATACACGCTGGGCCACCCACGGGGAGCCTTCCTTTATCAACGCCCATCCTCATGTGGATGTTCACGGCCGGCTTGCCATCGTGCATAATGGCATTATCGAGAATTACTATTCTTTGCGCAAGAGTCTGGAACAAAAAGGGATCGTTTTCGCCTCGGAAACCGATACGGAAGTGATTGCGCAGCTGCTGGGTTACTATTATGACGGAGATATGCTGACCACCTTGTACAGGGTCCTGCCCATGCTGGAAGGCTCCTTCGCCTTAGGCGTCCTGGATGCGTCCTGTCCCGAAACCTTGTATTGCACCCGCAAGGGAAATCCCTTGATCGTCGGCAAGGGAGAGACTGGCAGCTTCATTGCCAGTGACATCCCGGCTATTTTGGAATACACAAGGGACATTTTCTTTTTGGATGATTACGACATCGCCGTGCTTTCCCCTGATTCGATCCGGTTCTATGATGAAATGGGCAACGAGCTTCACAAGGAAAGCACATTCATCGATTGGGATATGGAGGCTGCGGAAAAGGATGGCTTTCCCCATTTCATGCTTAAGGAAATCCATCAGCAGCCCAAGGTGATCCGGGATACATTGAATCATTATGTGAATATGGAGACTCTGGAAATCCGGCGGGAGACCATGCCCTTTACGCAGGAGCAAGCAAAGGCGTTGAATAAAATCATGCTTTTGGGCTGCGGGACCGCTTATCATGCAGGCCTTGCGGGCAAGAGCTTGCTGGAAAGTTTGGCGCGAATCAGAACAGCGGCGGATGTAGCCAGCGAGTATCGTTATCGTGACCCCATCATCGACCAGGATGAAGCCTTCATTGTCATTAGCCAGTCCGGTGAAACAGCCGATACCATCGCCGCCATGCGGCTGGCCAAAGCCAACGGAAACCGGGTTGTGGCCTTATGCAATGTGATCGGCAGTACCATTGCCCGGGAAGCGGATACAGTGATGTACACTTTGGCCGGCCCGGAAATTGCCGTGGCCTCCACCAAAGCCTATGTAGCCCAGCTGCTGCTTTTCGAACTGATTGCTTTGGACACCGCGCATTTAAGGGGATACTTGAGCGACCAGCAGCTCAAAGAGGCTTTGCAGGCGTTGGACGAACTGCCGTCGAAAGCGGAGGCGGTGATCCAGGCGAAAGAAAAGATCCAATATTTTGCCAGCCAGAACAGAAACTGCAAGAATGTTTTCTTTATCGGCCGTCTGCTGGACCAATATCTGTCCATGGAGGCTGCGCTGAAGCTTAAAGAAATCTCATATATCCATTCAGATCCATATGCGGCCGGCGAACTGAAGCACGGTACCATTGCCCTCATCGAAGAAGGCACTTTGGTGGTGGCCATGGCGACCCAGAAGAAAGTTCTTGGCAAGCTGATCAGCAACATTGAAGAAGTCAAAGTACGCGGCGCCAAGGTGATCGCTGTGGCGTCGAATCCGCCTAAAATGCTGTCCGAATTGGCACAGATCCTGGAAATTCCAGAAACTCCGGATATGATGGCCCCTTTGCTGGCAATCATTCCCATGCAGTTGTTTGCATACTATATGGCGCTTCAGAAAGGCTGCGATATCGACAAGCCGAGAAACCTTGCAAAAAGCGTAACCGTTGAATAACAAAAAATAATTGGTGAAAAGAGGAGAAGCACATGAAAGCAAATCGCAACTATGACAAACTCGAAGGCAGTTATCTCTTTTCCAAGATTGCCAAAAAAGTCAGTGAACACCAGGCCCTGCATCCCGACAATGTGATCATCCGGATGGGGATCGGCGATGTGACCAAGCCCCTTTGCGACGCCGTGGTAACGGCCTTGCACGGCGCGGTGTCGGAAATGGCCGATTCAAAGACCTTTCGGGGCTATGGCCCGGAGCAAGGCTACGGCTTTCTCCATCAGGCAATCCAGGCGTATTACCAAAAAAGAGATATCGCCTTGGATGATAAAGAGATTTTTATCAGTGATGGCGCCAAAAGTGATTTAGGCAACATCCTGGATTTGCTCGATTTGGATAATCATGTGCTTGTTCCGGATCCTGTTTACCCGGTTTATGTGGACACCAACATTATGGCAGGCCGTCCCATTACATTCCTGGATGCCTGCGAGGAGAATGGCTTTTTGCCGCTGCCGGATCCTTCGATCCAGGCGGACATCATCTACCTTTGCTCTCCCAACAATCCCACCGGGGCGGTCTACAGCAAAGACCAGCTTTGTCAATGGGTCGATTATGCCCTTGAGAAAGAGGCAATCATTCTTTTTGATGCGGCTTACGAGAGCTTTATCCGGGATCCGGAATTGCCCCGGAGCATTTATGAGATCCCCGGCGCCAAAGAATGCGCTATTGAATTCTGCTCATTCTCAAAGACCGCCGGCTTCACAGGGGTGCGCTGCGGCTATACGATCGTTCCCCACACATTGAGAGCCGGGGGAGCCAATCTCAACCGGATGTGGACCCGCCGGCAGACCACAAAATTCAATGGCGTATCCTACATTTCCCAGCGCGCTGCGGAAGCTGTGTTTTCGCCGGAGGGTATGCAGCAGGTCAAAACCACCATTGACTATTATTTGGGCAACGCAGCCCTGATGATGGAGGCTTTGGACTCTCTGAACATTGCCTATCTGGGCGGCGCCAACTCCCCGTATATTTGGCTGAAGTGTCCCAACGGAATGGATTCCTGGTCCTTTTTCGATTTGCTGCTGAAACAGGCGAATCTGGTGGTCACGCCGGGTGCCGGCTTCGGCAAAAACGGCGAAGGCTTCTGTCGCCTGACCGCTTTCAACAGCCGCGAGAATACAGCGGAAGCCATGGCGCGGATCAAAGCAATTCTCTAATCGAGTGATAAAAGGAGAGACCATGACGATTACAATTGAAACCGTGCAGCATATCGCCCATTTGGCAAAGCTGCAGCTTAGCGATACAGAAATGAGCCGACTGGCCGACGAAATGGAAAAGATTGTTGGCTTTGCCGACAAATTGGGTGAATTGGACATCGAGGGTGTGAAGCCGACGACCCATGCGGTTGCCGTGCATAATGTTCTGCGGGATGATGAACTGAAGCCTTCCTATGATCGGGGGAAAATACTGCAGAATGCCCCGGAACGGGATGCAGCTTGTTTCCTGGTGCCAAAAGTCGTTGAATAGGGAGGAAAGACAATGAGTCAACATAGGACCGCCGGGGAGGATCTGGCTTTGCTGACAGCCCATGAAGCCTCCCGTTGCCTGGCGGAGGGTAAGGTTTCATCGGTGCAGCTGACACAGCGGATGCTGGATCGAATTTCCCAAAGCCAAAACAACGTGTTTATTACAGTCAATCTCAAGGCTCTCGAGGAAGCAGCCGCCGCAGACGCCCGCAGGGCTAAGGGAGAGGTCCGGGGACCCTTGGATGGTATCCCCATGGCCCTCAAGGATAATATCTCGACCCAGGGGCTGAGAACCACCTGCGCATCCCGCATGCTGGCGGATTTTGTACCGCCCTACAGCGCAACCGTGGCACGGCGGCTCAGCGATGCCGGCTGTGTCTTGCTGGGCAAGTTGAATATGGACGAATTCGCCATGGGCAGCACCAGCGAGAACTCCTATTTCGGCGCTGTTAAAAATCCCAAAGATCCGCAGCGGGTCGCCGGAGGATCCTCCGGGGGAAGCGCCGCCGCAGTGGCAGAGAATCTGGCCTATTTTACCCTAGGCTCCGACACCGGCGGTTCGGTTCGTCAGCCGGCGGCCATGTGCGGTGTCATGGGGATGAAGCCAACCTATGGCCGGATTTCCAGGTACGGGGTCGTGGCCTTTGCCTCCTCTCTGGACCAGATCGGGCCCATCACCAAAGACGCAGAAGACTGCGCGCTGGTCCTTGCGGCCATCGCCGGCAAAGACCCTTATGACGGATCGTCCCTGGCAAACCCGCTGCCGGATTACCTGGCGGCGCTGGAAGGCGGCGCCAAGGGCTTGCGGATCGGGATCCCCAAGGAATATATGGGCGAGGGAATTTCCCCTGAAGTGCGGGCAGCTGTGGAAGCAATGGCGAAAACCTTGGAAGACCAGGGCGCTGTGGTGGAGAGCTGTTCTTTGCCGAGGACGGAATACGCCCTCAGCGCCTATTATGTCATTTCCTCAGCGGAGGCCTGCAGCAATCTGGGTCGTTATGACGGCGTAAAATATGGTTATCGAACCAAGGAATATAAGAATTTGGCGGAAATGATCGAAAAAACACGAAGCGAAGGCTTCGGGGACGAGGTCAAACGACGGATCTTATTGGGGACCTATACCCTTAGCGCAGGCTATTTTGACGCCTATTATAAAAGGGCCCAACAGGCGCGTACCTTGATCATGGAGGATTTCCGCAAGGTTTTCCACCAATATGATGTTTTACTGACCCCCACTTCCCCAGTGACCGCCTGGCCTCTGGGACAGAAGCACGCCAACCCGCTGGAACTTTATGCCATGGATGTCTGCACGGTTTCCGTGAACGTTGCAGGCCTGCCGGCATGCAGCGTACCCTGCGGTTTGGACAGTCAAGGCTTGCCCATCGGCGCCCAGTTCATTGCCAATACCCTGGGCGAAGCCGTTTTGCTGAGGGCAGCAGCGGCTGCCGAGAAGGGAGGCAGCGTGTAATGGATGAATTCAAAACCGTCATCGGCCTGGAGGTCCATGCCGAGCTGGACACCAAATCAAAAATCTATTGCGGCTGCACCACGGAATTCGGAGGGGAAGAAAACACCCATGTCTGTCCCATTTGCTCTGGAATGCCCGGCGTGCTGCCCATGCTCAACCGCAAAGTGGTTGAATACTGTGTGCGGGCCGGACTGGCATTGAATTGCGCAATCAATCCCTATTCACGGCAGGACCGCAAGCATTATTTTTATCCGGACCTGCCCAAGGCGTTTCAGACATCCCAGTTTGATCAGCCTTTATGCCTTAAGGGTTATGTGGACATCGTCGCCGACGGACAGCCCAAGCGTATTGGGATCACTCGGATCCACATTGAAGAAGACGCCGGGAAACTGATCCATGAGGTGGGCCAGACCCGGGTGGACTATAATCGCTGTGGTGTTCCTTTGATTGAAATCGTCACCGAGCCGGATTTTGAGAACAGCGCCCAGGTCCATGCTTTTTTGGAGGCGCTGCGGGAGATCCTGCTCTATACGGAAGTGTCCAACTGCAAAATGGAGGAAGGCTCCCTGCGCTGCGATGTGAATCTTTCAATCCACCGGGTAGGGGAACCCTTCGGCACCCGCACCGAGATGAAAAACCTGAATTCCTTCAGCGCGGCGGTGGCTGCGGTCCAATATGAAGCGCAACGACAGCGCCGGGTCCTTAGCGCCGGCGGCAAAATCACCCAGGACACACTGCGATGGGATGATGCGGCAGGCAACAACTATGTGATGCGTTCCAAGGAAGATGCGGACGAATACTTCTATTTTCCGGAACCTGACATCATGCCCATGGTGCTCAGCGATGGCTATATCGACAGGATCCGGCAAACCCTGCCGGAGCTGCCGGCCCATCGGCGGGAACGCTATGTCAGCCAAATGGGGCTGCCCCTGTATGATGCCCAGCTGCTCACCGTCAGCAAATTTATCAGTGATTTCTTTGACCAGACCGTTGCCGCCGGAGCCCAGCCAAAATCCGTTTCCAATTTTATCATGGGCGACATCATGCGGCTGTTGAACGAGCGGGGTTGGGCGGCAGAGAAGCTGCCCATATCAGCCCAGTCTATGGCAGAGCTGCTATCCCTGATTGAAAAAGGCGCCATCAGCAATTCCATGGGTTCGAAAGTCATCGAAATCATGTTTGACGAGGCGAAATCCCCCACGGACATTGTGCAGGAACGGGGCATGGCGCAGGTCAGCGATGCCGGGGCCATCCGGGAGATGTGCCGGCAAGTGATTGCCGAAAATCCAAAAATCGTGGATGACTATAAGGGAGGCAAAGTCAAAGCCATCACTGCCCTGGTCGGACAGGTCATGAAGATGAGCCGAGGCAAAGCCAATCCCTCCATGGTCAACCAATTGCTGGAAGAACTTTTAAACTAAAAAAAGGGGCTGTGCACTTCAAAGCACGGCCCCTTTGATATTTTATGGAACACGATCAATCCACCGTCTCCGATCAGCTTAAAACGCGCACATCCTTGTTGTCTGAAAAGGGATTTTTGCGCAGGGCCAGGGAATAGAGATAAGGGTATTCACCATGAAGATAGCGGAGGTAATCCACCCATTCCAGCAGCATCCCCCGGTAGGCACGGCGCACATCCAGGGACAGGTGGTCCAAATCGCTGGGGGGAAGGGCCTCAAAGCTTTTTCTGCTGTGCAGTTCATCCGCAAGATGGAAGACTGCCCATAACATATCCGTAAAGGCGTCATGTTCCACCAGATTGGAATTTTCAAGCAGCTGCAATAGAAAACGCCTTTTGGAATTTAGGATCACTGACAAATTTTCCAGCTTCTGCCGGTCTAAATCCAGGATCAGGTCACAGTCCTGGATCTGTTTCTTCAAGCTTTTGATTTCCTTGCTGCTCATGCCCTTTGGCCGCATGATCATGCATAAGTCCTCACGACAGGCCGTTACCTCCAGCAACTCCTGGATGATGTCATTGCCTGCTTCGACAAAAAAAGCGCTGATGGTCACGTTGATTTGTTTTTGGGAATGCCGCTTCTCCCGGATATTCAGGAAATTATTGAGGATCAAGGTAACGATCACCGCATTGATGGGCACAAAGGCCAGGTCCTGCAGGAGATAGAATAGGGTGTTTCGTCCATCATTGAATATCATGAGCTGCAGGGAATAAATCCCTATCGATACGCAGGTTGGAATGGCTACCAACAAGGTGTTGCCTACCCATCGTTTCACAAAATTTCCTCCTTATGCATTCGAAGATCACTCGAAGGGCCATCCATAGACTCTCATATATATTACACGAAAACAGGCTGTTTGTGCATGGTTATTTTCGAATGGCCGGAATAATGAAGCCGGTGGAACCATGCATAGGATCAGAGAAAATATTTGCCTTTAGCCACCATATATAGAGTATAGAACTATTGACTAAGCTATATGTAGTTGATACAATGACCTTGGCTGCATAGAATGCAAGAGGAGCAGCTTCCATAAAACGAATCAAAGGAGACTGCGACCATGAAGTGTCCCAGCTGCGGGTACCATGATTCCAAAGTTTTAGAGACCCGGGACAGCGAGGATGGCATTGTCATCCGCCGCCGCCGGGAATGCATTGCCTGTCAGCGCCGTTTTACGACCTTTGAGCGCATGGAGGAGCAACCTCTGTGGGTCGTCAAAAAGGACGGCAGCCGTCAGCGCTATGATAGTCAAAAGGTTCTGAGCGGAATGATGAGGGCTTGCGAAAAACGCCCGGTCCCTTATCAGGTCTTGGAGCAAGCGGTCAATGAGATCGAGCGGGAACTGAGGCAGAGCTCCAGTCAGCAGGAGATCCCTTCCATGCTCATCGGTGAAAAGGTCATGGAGCACTTGAAACGGATCGATGAAGTGGCCTACGTCCGGTTTGCCAGCGTTTACCGGGAATTCAAGGATATCAAAACATTTCTGCATGAGATCCAGGAGATGCTGATCAAGGAACCGCATAACCAAGGCAATACGTAAACCGTAAACCATATGAAAAACCAGTCTTATGTGAGGGGAAGAGGGGGCATCATACAATGTTAACTTTAATTCGCAAACGGGATGATCGGGTGGTTCCTTTCAACGAAACCAAAATTACGAATGCAATCTTCAAGGCTGCCCAGTCGGTTGGGGGAGAAGACCGGCAGACAGCCATGGAAGTTACGTTAGATGTGGTCAAGGCGCTAAAAAAGTATCCGGATGACCATATTTTTACCGTTGAAGAAGTTCAGGACATGGTGGAAAAGATCCTGATCGAAAAGGGCCACGCCAAGACAGCCAAGGCCTTTATCCTTTATCGCGAAAAACGCAGCATGGTCCGGGAGGGCCGGACCGAGCTCATGGACGCCGTCGAGGAGATCTTGAAAGAAACCAATCGCGACAATGCCAATGTGGGAAATTCACCTTCTGCCAAGGTTTTGCAGATTTCGGAGGCCGCCTCTAAAAACTATTATCTGAAGCGGGTTTTACCCCCCGATGAAGCCGCAGCGCATCTGGAAGGCGATTTGTACATCCATGACCTTTCCTGGTACGGAAAAACCTTCACCTGTCTCCAGATCCCGCTGGACCGCCTGCTGCGGGAAGGCTTCAACAATGGCCATGGCTACATCCGACCGCCCAAGGGCATCAAGACCGCAGCCGCTTTGGCGGCGATCATCCTTCAGAGCAATCAGAACGATATGCATGGCGGCCAATCCTTTGCCTATTTCGACCGGGATATGGGGGTTTATGCGGCCAAGGAATTTGACCGCCAGCTGAAAAATATCAACAAAGAACTGGCGGCCCTGGGTCTGAACGCCGATGAACAGAAAATCAAGGAATTGGCCTTGGCCCATACAGAAGAAGAAGTATACCAGGCAATGGAAGGCTTTATCTATAATCTGAACACCATGCATTCAAGAGCCGGCGCCCAAGTGCCTTTCTCCAGCATTAACTTTGGCACGGACACCTCCTGGAGCGGCCGTATGGTGACTGAACAATTCCTTCTGGCTTATGAGAAGGGATTGGGAAGGGGAGAAACCCCCTTGTTCCCTAACGCTTGCTTCAAAGTCAAGGACGGTGTCAATTATGATCCGGAGGATCCTAACTACGATCTGTTTATGCTGAGCATGAAAGTGGCCTGCAAGCGGCTGTTTCCCAATTTTTCTTTCCAGGATTCCAGTTTTAACGCCCCCTACCGGGACGAAGAAGTGGCCTATATGGGCTGCCGCACTCGGGTCATGGGCAATATCAACGGACCGGAAGTGACCAACGGCAGAGGGAACCTGTCCTTTACCACCATCAATCTGCCCAGGCTGGCGATCAAGGCAGAAAAGAACCTGTCTGCTTTCTGGCAAAACCTTGATGAAATGATGGACCTGGCCATCAAGCAGTTGCTGACCCGTTATGAGGTCCAAAAAAACCTGAAGATCAAGGATTTCCCCTTCCTGATGGGCCAGCATCTCTACCTGGACAGCGAGGATCTGAAGCCCAACGATTCTGTGGAGAAGGCGATCAAAAACGGAACCTTAAGCATCGGTTTCATCGGATTGGCCGAATGCCTGAAGGCACTGGTCGGTAAACATCACGGCGAAAGCGACAGCGCCCAGGCCATGGGGCTTTCAATCATCAGCCACATGCGGCAGCGCTGCGATGAAGCCACTCAGAAATACCGCTTGAACTTCAGTCTGCTGGCAACCCCTGCCGAACAGCTTTCCGGCAAGTTCACCAAGCTGGATGTTGCCCGTTTCGGTATCATTCCGGGGGTCACCGATAAAGAATGGTACACCAACTCATTCCACATTCCAGTGGAATTCGACATCGATGCCCTTAAGAAGATCGCACTGGAAGGGCCTTACCATAAATATTGCAACGCAGGGCATATTTCATATGTCGAATTGCCCTCGGCGCCCAACAGCAATCTGGAGGCCTTTGAAACTTTGGTGCGTGCCATGTACGAAAATGACATGGGATATGCCGCGGTCAATTTCCCTGTGGACATCTGCAAAGACTGCGGCTTGAACGGTGTCATTGAAACCGATACCTGCCCGAAATGCGGCAGCGCCAACATCAGCCGGGTGCGGCGGATCACCGGCTATTTGTCCACCCTGGACAACTTTAACGACAGCAAACTGGCTGAAGCGAAAGCCCGCCGTGTCCATATGAAATTGCCGCCGGTCATGAAGGCAGAACAATAAGATCATTGGATGGGAGGCGTATCCATTTGCGGATCGCAGGAATCGTTTCGGAAAGTGTTGTGGATGGCCCCGGCGTACGCTATGTGGTTTTCGGACAAGGCTGCCCCCATGCCTGCGAAGACTGTCAAAATCCGGACACTTGGGATCCCAAGGGGGGCTATGAGACCACAACCCGGGAACTATTCAAACAGATCCGAAAAGCGCCGTCTTGCGTGCGCGGGGTGACCCTATCCGGAGGCGAACCTTTCATGCAGGCGGCAGAGATGGCTGAACTAGCCCGCAGAGTCCACGAAATAGGCATGGATGTGGTGACCTATACCGGCTATGTCTATGAAGAGCTGCTGATCATGGCAGCTGAGGATCCGGCGGTCCAGCTGCTGCTGGACCAAACCGATCTGCTGGTGGACGGACCCTTCAAGAAGGATTTGAAAGACATTGGCCTCAGATTCAGGGGTTCCTCCAACCAGCGGCTGATCGATATGAAGGCCACCCGCCAGCAAAGCAAATTGGTTCTGCTCCCCGAGATAAAATAAGGCAACCCATGACAAAAGCCTGACGGCATTTTTCGATGCCGGCAGGCTTTTTATAGTATTCTGCTATAAGAAGTGATAAAATATTCAAATACGGAAAGCGAAGGAGGGCCAGAAACCCTCATCCCAGCGATTAGGAGGTTCCGATGAAACAGCAGCCATGGAGGATTTTCAAGAAAAACGGGATTTCTTGGGCTCGGGATCCGGCATTCCATACGACCGGTCAAGTACTCCAAGGCTTTTGCGGCCGGACCGGCGGTGTAAGCCAAGGTTCGTTTGAATCCTTAAATATCAGCTATGTCAGCGGGGATGATCCAAGGCATGTGGCACAGAACCGTGAAAAAATGGCCGATGCCATAGGCTTTGGGATGTCCGGCTGGACCGGTCTGCGGCAGGTCCATGGCAGCCGGGTCATCCGGACGGGACTGGAGGATGCCGGCCGCGGCGCTTTTGGATCCGAAGCGGAGCTCCTTGAGGCAGATGGTCAAATCACCAATATCCCTGGCACAACCTTGATCAGCCAGCATGCGGATTGTGTGCCTTTGTATTTCTGGGATCCCGCACAGCGGGCCATCGGACTGAGCCATGGCGGCTGGAAAGGGACTTTGCTGGATATTGCAGGGTCGACGGTCAAAGCCATGGCAGAGGCTTATGGTTCGAAGCCGGAGGACCTGCTGGCGGCTATAGGGCCCAGCGCCGGACCCTGCCATTATGAAGTGGATGGGCCGGTCATTCATCAAGTCACCGAGGTATTCGGTCAGGGCACCTTCTTATTGGACCGGCTTCTGCAGCCTTCCCAAAATACAGGCCATGCCTTTTTGGATCTCTGGGAAACCAACCGGCAGCTGCTGCTTCGGCAGGGCCTTCGGGACTCAAACATCTCGATTTCCGGGCTATGCACCCTCTGCCATCAGGAAACGTTTTTTTCACACCGGTGCGGTTTTGGCGGCCGCCAGGCTGCCTTTCTCCAATTGTTATAGCCCGACGGATCCTTGCCGGATTTCGAATTTCAAGATGAAGGCTCAGGAAGGGGTAAAATCTCATCCTGCGGAGAAACGTTATGAACTATAAAAAAGATCAAAAACTTGTCAGACACAGCAAGCTGACCCTATCCGAAAAACGCGATAAGAGAAAAAGACAGCGATGGAGCAGGACGATTTTCTTTTGTGTCTGCATCGTGTTTTTGATTGCCGGGCTGAATACAGGCTTTTCCCATCTCATGGGTGCCATTGCGGACGTCCAGAAAGCCGATGCCATCCAATGGAAATCCGGTGTTGAAGGCCGGTTATGGACCTTCCAGAAAGAAGTCACGGTGCCAGCGCCTGAGAGCGGGACGGTGGAACCGGTCATTTCCCAAGGCGCCCGTGCCCATAAGGGGGCAAAGGTTGCCAAGCTTTTACCTTCTTCCGCCGCATCCCCGGAAGATGCCGGCGCTTTGGCGCTGAGCAGCCCTATGGCGGGGATTGTTTCTTATACCTTGGATGGTTTTGAGGCGCTTGATTCTGAGGAAGCCTTCCAGGAACTGTCCATCGCCGGGATCGAAAATGTCATTGCAGCCCACAGCGCGGAAGAAGAGGCCCCAAAAAGCCCCCAAAAGGCGGATGCTTCCGAAGAAGCTGCAGCCCTCATCCAGGCTGGCAGCCCGGCCTTCAAGGTGATCGACAATCTATCAGGCTGCTTTGTTTACTTTAAGACCGACAAAATCCTGGATTCCTGGTTCCAAGAAGGAGAAAAAATCCTTCTGCTGGCTCAGGATGGCAGTGAAGGCACCGGGGTCATGCAGGAATATGCAGCCTGCACAGAGGGCTCAGGCATGCTGCTTCGTCTAACCGCAGGTTTGAGCAGCCAGCGGCTGCAAAGAGAAAACACCGTTCAAATGATCATTGAAGAAAAATCAGAAGCGTCAGTTCCCAAAGCAGCCGTGACCACCCGCAAGGACATCAAAGGCGTCTATGTTTACGAGGATGGCTTCGCCCATTGGCGGCCGGTCACCATCATCGAAGCAGCAGAGGACCAATTAATATTGAATGGGATTGAGCCGGGGGAATGGGTGGTGCTGCGGCCATGGTTTGTCAGGGAAGGTATGCGCCTTAAAATATAGATAAAAGGGGTAAGGAAAATGGATACGATCCAAACACGTTATGAAGCGGTACAAAAAGCCTTTGAAGCTGCCTGCATAAAAGCCGGCAGGGATGCCGGCCAGGTGAAACTGATCGCAGTGTCGAAGAATTTTCCGGCAGAAGACATCCAGAAAGTCTACAATTTGGGCCAGCACAGATTCGGGGAAAACAGGGCTCAAGAGATGGCGGCGAAATATCCCCTGCTGCCTCAGGATATTGTATGGCATTTTATTGGACGTTTGCAAAGAAATAAAGTAAAATATATAATTGACAAGGCATCCATGATCCACTCAGTGGATCGATTAGACCTTGCACGAGAAATCAGCCGGCAGGCAGCGGCACACCAAATCCAGATGCCGGTGCTGGTCCAGGTCAACCTGGAGCAGGAAGAGACCAAAGCCGGGTTTCAACAGGAGACCCTCAAACAGGCCCTGACAGCCATCGCGGCCTTGCCAAATCTGCAGATCCGCGGCTTGATGACCATCGGGCCTTACCATGAGGACCCGGAAGATTCCAGACCCTTATTTAAGCGGATGAAGGCCCTCCTGGACCAGGCGGCCCAATGGCAGATCCCGGGAACGGTTATGGACCAGCTCTCCATGGGCATGAGCCATGATTTCGCAGTGGCCATCGAGGAAGGCGCGACCTTTGTAAGGGTAGGTTCTTCAATATTCGGATACCGTATTTACTAAACAGGAAAATATCGAATCAATCAAAGGAGGAATCGTCGTGGGCATTTTTGATAAGTTTATGGACGTGATGGGCCTTGGAGACGAAGTGGAAGACGAGATCATCGAGGAAAGAGAAGATGTTCAGGAAGACTGGAATGCCGGCAGCCGCAAAGCAGCCCGCAGCAGCAAAGTGGTTCCGATCACCTCCAGCGCCAAAGATTCCCTTCGCGTCGTGCTGGTGGAACCAACCAGTTTTGATGACTGTCAGTTGATTTCGGACCATCTGAAAGCAAAACGCAGTGTTATCATCAACCTTGAGGCTTTGGATCTTCTGGTGGCCCGGCGGATCATCGATTTTGTGGGCGGCACTGCCTATGCCCTTGACGGCTCCATGCAGAAGGCCGGCGGCAGCATCTTTGTCGCGGTGCCCTCCCATGTGGAGATCACCGGCGATCTGCTGAACATTTCGCAGCCTAAAGAAGTGATCCCCTGGATCAATCAGATCCATCACGAAGACATCTAAAAAAACCTCCAAAGGAAAGAAGGCGCAAGGATGGGTTCAATCGGTTTTATCGGTGCAGGCATGATGGCGGAAGCCATTATCAGCGGAATGATCCGGCAGGGCTGGAAACCTCAGGAGATCTGGGGCAGCGACCATTCGGAGGCCCGCAGATCCTATATGGAAAAAACCTACGGGATCAAGACAACCAAAGACAACCGGGAATTGGTCAAACAGTGCGAGACCATTGTATTAAGTGTCAAGCCCCAGTATTTCAAGCAGGTCGTCCCGGATATGCAGGGCCTTATCACTGAAAAAAGCCGTATCCTTTCGATCATGGCAGGGATCACGACCCAGCGGATCGAGAATGCTCTGGGCGTTAAAGCCCATATTGTCCGGATCATGCCCAATACCCCCGCCTTGGTAGGAAGCGGGATGGCCGCTGTTTGTGCCGGCACCTACGCTGAAGCGGCGGATTTGGAACTTGCCCATAGGATTTTTGAGGCGGTTGGCAGCGCGATCCAGGTGGAAGAGCACCTGATCGATGCGGTCAGCGGCGTCTCCGGCAGCGGCCCAGCCTATGTTTATGTGATGATCCAGGCACTGGCGGATGGCGGCGTCCGTATGGGTTTGGATCGGAAAACGGCTTTGCTGCTGGCTGCGGAAACAGTCAAGGGTTCCGCACAAATGGTTATAGAAAGCGGTGAGCACCCAGAAGCTTTAAAGGACAAAGTCTGCTCGCCGGGAGGAACGACCATCGAGGCCATGTATCGATTGGAAAAAGCCGGTTTCAGGGCAGCGCTCATGGAGGCTGTTCAGGTTGCTGCGGAAAAAGCGGCAAAACTATAGCATAAACTCGATTTGAAGGTTGGTGTACAGTGAATTTTTTATATTATGTGGTTGACGTAGGCTTTACGGTCTATAATTTTTTGATATTGGCAAGATGTCTGCTTTCCTGGCTGCCCTTAGGCATGAACAACGGTGCGGTCCGGTTCATTTATGAAATGACGGAACCTTTCATGGCGCCGCTGCGGCGGATGATGGGCGGCGGTTTCCGGGGCGTGGATTTTTCGCCGATTTTAGCCATTTTTATCCTTGAATTTGCGCATCGTCTGGCGCTGAACCTGATCTTGGGCATGATGTTGTAAATCAAAATTAGGAGGGAAATAAAAGTATGCTGACACCGCTTGACATCCACAATAAGGCGTTTACGAAAGGGATGCGAGGTTATCGAATGGAGGAAGTGGATGCATTCCTTGATGAAGTGATCCATAATTACGAGACCTTATTTCGTGAAAATCATGACCTGAAAGAACGCGTTCAAAGGATGGAGGATGAGGTTGCGCGCAGCAAAGATTTAAGTTCTTCCCTCCAGAAGACCATGCTTTTGGCCCAAAAGCTCGTGGATGAGGAAACCGTCCGCGCCAAAAAAGAAGGCGAGCTGATCCAATGGGAAGCCCGGAAAAAGGGACAGCAATTCATCCAGGAGGCTCATGATGAGGTTCTTTCGATCAAGCAAGAAATCGAGCGCCTGAAATTATATGAAAAACAGCTTTATTTAAAACATAAAGGTTTCCTGGAGTTTCAGATGGAACTGCTTAATGGTTATAAAGAAGATGCGGAATTGACTGAAATTCAGAAGGAAACGGCCATTCCAGCCGCTGAAGCCGTACCGGCTGAAAAAGAAGCGGCAGCAATTGCAGCCGCAGCCAATGAGACGGAGCTCCAAGGGGAAGCCACCGGAGAAGCCTTGGAAAACAGTGAAACCCCGGAGGTGCCTGATGGGCAGGAAGGCAGTATGGAACAGGTTTTTTTAATGGCCCAAAAAATGGAAGAAGCATTGAAAACCTTGGATCAGATTTATGGCAATGAAGGCAGCGCCGAGGTCAGCGCGGAAGCCGGAGCCTGATCCTGACCATAGGTTTGTTGTCCCCGTCAAGGCAGGCCCAGCAGGATGATACCCGTTCCGGCCTTCAACCGATAATTTTATATGAGGTGAAATTAAACCATGGAGAACAAAAACCAAAACGAGGCAGTGCAAGCTGCCGAGGCGGAAGAGGGAAAGCAGTTTAATGATACGCTGAACCTGCCCAAAACCGAGTTTCCTATGCGGGGCGGCTTGCCCCAGAAGGAACCCGAGCTCCTGAAAGCATGGGAAGAAGCGGAGCTTTACCAAAAAGTCCAGGGCGCCCGCAAAGGCCGCCCCAAATTCATCCTTCATGACGGACCGCCCTATGCCAACGGCGATATTCACTTAGGGCATTCCCTGAACAAGATCCTCAAGGATATGATCATCAAATACAAGACCATGCAGGGTTTTGACGCGCCTTATGTACCGGGCTGGGATACCCACGGACTGCCCATCGAACAGCGTGCCATCAAAGACATCGGTCTGAAACGGCATGAGATCGATACCCTGGTATTCCGGGATAAATGCAAAGAGTTTGCCCTTCATTTCGTGGATGTCCAAAGAGAGGAATTCAAGCGACTGGGCGTCCGGGGTGACTGGGAGAATCCGTACATCACCCTTCTGCCGAAGTTTGAGGAAGCCCAGATCAAAGTCTTTGGCGCCATGGCAGAAAAAGGTTATATCTATAAAGGCCATAAGCCGGTTTATTGGTGTCCTCATTGCGAGACCTCTCTGGCAGAGGCGGAAATCGAATATGATGAGAAGAAATCCTTCTCGATTTATGTGAAATTTCCCTTAAAGGATGGCAAGGGTGTCCTGCAAGGAGACAATCTCTTTGTCGTGATCTGGACCACGACGCCTTGGACCCTGCCGGCGAATCTGGCCATCAGCGTTCATCCGAAGCTGGACTATGTGGTGGTGAAGATCGCAGAGGAACGTTATTTGGTGGCCAAGGCCCTGCTGGAAGCCTTCCTTGCAGTCCTGAACAAACCGGAATATACCATCGAATCGACGATCCAAGGCAAAAAATTAGAAGGCATCCTGTGCAGCCATCCTTTCATGGATCGTGATTCCGTTCTCATTTTAGGCGAACATGTTACCACCGAGCAAGGCACCGGCTGCGTTCATACGGCACCCGGCCACGGCGTGGACGACTTCGAAGTCGGCATGAAGTATGGATTGGATGTTCTTTGTCCCGTGGATGACAAGGGGCGTTTCACCAAGGAAGGCGGGCCCTTTGAAGGCATCTTTATTGATGATGCCAATCCCGAGGTCCTTAAGCTTCTGGCCTCCAAAAATCTATTGCTGGCCAAAGGCAGCATTCGCCATCAGTTCCCCCATTGCTGGCGCTGCAAGCAGCCGGTCATGTATCGGGCTGCGGAGCAATGGTTTGTCTCCATTGACGGATTCAGGGCAAATGCGCTGAAAGCCATCGACGAGGATGTTCAGTGGATCCCGTCCTGGGGCCGTGAACGCATCCATAATATGATCGCAGACCGGGGAGACTGGTGTATTTCCCGGCAGCGGACCTGGGGCGTGCCCATTCCGATCTTCTACTGTAAAGACTGTGGTGAAGCCATTGTCGATCAAGTCGTGATCCAACGGATCGCTGAATTATTCGGTGAACACGGATCGAATCTATGGTGGGCGAAAGAGGCGGAGGAGCTGCTTCCGGAAGGCTACCGATGTCCTAAGTGCGGCGGCAGCCATTTCAAAAAAGAAACCGACATCATGGATGTTTGGTTTGATTCCGGCTCCAGTCATATGGCAGTTTTAGATGCCCGTCCCGAATTGGCCTGGCCTGCGGATCTTTATCTGGAAGGCAGCGACCAGCACAGAGGCTGGTTCAATTCTTCCCTATGCACCGGCGTGGCCATCCGCGGCAGAGCGCCCTACAAGGCGGTTTTGACCCATGGCTTTATCGTGGACGAACAGGGACGCAAACAATCCAAGTCTTTGGGCAACGTGGTGGATCCGCTGAAAATCATCAATACCATGGGCGCCGACATTTTGCGTCTATGGGTATCCTCCGCAGACTACCGCAATGACCTGGCCAATTCCCAGGGAATCATGAAGCAAGTCAGCGAAGCCTATCGGAAAATCCGGAACACCATCCGGTTTCTGTTGGGCAATCTCTCTGATTTTGATCCGGCGGCTGAGCGGATACCTTATTCCGAGATGCTGGAAATCGACCGCTGGGCTCTGGACCGTCTGGCCCGCCTGATTGATAAAGTCACGGAGAGCTTCGAAAATTATGAGTTTCATACGGCCTATCATGCCATCCATCGTTTCTGTACGCTGGATATGAGCGCCGTCTATCTGGATATCACCAAGGATCGTCTCTATACGGAAAAAGCTGACTCAAGGCTGCGCCGCAGCGGACAGCAAGCAATGTGGGAGATCCTTGTAGCTCTCACAGGCCTGATGACGCCGATCCTGACTTTTACAGCCGAAGAAATCTGGCAGTATCTGCCCCAAAGCAAGTATATTCCTTATGCCCAGATGTCGGATTGGCCTGTGAAACAGGAAGCCTGGCAGAACGATGCGCTGGCGGCCCAATGGGACAGCCTGCTGGCGGTCAGGGAACAGGCCCTCAAAGCTCTGGAAGTGGCCCGGACCGAGAAGCTGATCGGCCATTCCCTTGACGCTAAAGTGACCGTCACGGCAGACCTTGAGAAGTATGGTTGGTTGGCGGATTATCAGAACGCGATGGCGGATCTGTTCATCGTTTCAGGCGCCAAGCTTGTACTCACCGATGGTGTTGACTTGCAGTTCGGCGTAGAAAAGGCAGATGGAGAAAAGTGCCAGCGCTGCTGGATCTATTCGAAAGCATTGGATCACGAAAAGGTCTGCCCTCGCTGCGCCAAGGTATTAAAGGAGATTCGCAGTTAAATGAAAAAAATACAGGTCCTGGTGATCGGCGGCGGTCCTGCCGGTTTATTGGCGGCCAGCCGGGCAGCTCAAAGGGGCGCCGAGGTTTTGTTGCTGGAAAAAAATAAAATGACCGGCCGCAAATTGCGAATCACCGGCAAAGGACGCTGCAATGTGACAAATGCCGGAGAGATCCGGCAATTCATCGAAGAATATCCTGGGCAGGGGCGCTTTCTTTACAGCGCGTTTGCCCGCTTTTTCAATGAGCAGCTTTGCGCTCTGCTGGAAGCCCAAGGGGTTGCGTTAAAAACGGAACGGGGCGGCCGGATTTTTCCGGTATCCGACAGCGCCAATGAGGTCGCCGATGCGCTGACCGAATATGCCCAGCAATCCGGTGTTCGTATTTGGACAGGGACCGAAGCCCTCCGGTTGTATTTTGAAACTGATTCTGGAGGATGCCGGGTTTGCGGCGCAGAGATCCAGACGAAGAATGGGAAAGATCGGATCGAGGCAAGTACGGTCATCGTCGCCACCGGCGGTTTGTCCTATCCGCTGACAGGTTCCACCGGAGACGGTTATCGCTGGGCCAAACAGGCTGGCCATCACGTCACGGATCTTCAGCCGGGGCTTGTGCCCTTGGAGACCCGTGAATCGTGGGTCTCAGAGCTCTCAGGGCTTTCCCTCAAAAATGTGGAGGCTAGTTTATGGGCCGGTCCTGAAGACAGCGAAATCTGTTTGGATCGCCAGCAGGGAGAAATGCTCTTCGCCCATTTTGGTGTCACCGGACCGATTATCCTGAGCCTGAGCCGGGCCTATGCTGCGGCCAAGGGCAAACCGGCCCGACTGAAGATCGACTTGAAGCCTGCCCTCACGGCCGAGGTGCTGGATAAACGATTACAGAGGGACTTTGTGAAATACCAGAAAAAACAATTGAAAAACGCGCTGAACGATCTATTGCCCAAAGCCTTGATCCCGGTTGTGATCCAGACTGCCGAACTGGACGGGGAGTCCTGGGTCAGCCAAATAACCCGGGAAGAACGGGGACGGCTTGGGAAAGTCTTAAAGGGTCTGACGCTGACCATCCAGGGAACGCGGCCCATGGCAGAAGCCATCATCACCGTAGGCGGCATTGACATCAAAGAGATCGATCCTAAGACCATGGCTTCAAAAAAGGCGGAGGGTTTGTATTTTGCGGGGGAAGTCCTTGATGTGGATGGATATACCGGAGGCTATAATCTACAGGCAGCTTTTTCCACCGGCTGGATCGCCGGTGAAGCCGCTGCGGTTCAGGCATTAAAAATCGAAGCCAAGCTGCGGGAGGTCCGAAGCCTTTTGCAGGCGGAAGGACCACAGGATAGAAAAGAGGAAGACGATGACAGAGAAAATTAAAGTCTATGTGGAAGGCCAATCCGGCACCACCGGATTAAAAATCAACGAACGGCTGGCCGCCCATCCCTTCGTTGACATCATGAAGATCGAAGAAGACCGGCGCAAAGACCCTCTTGCCCGCAGTGAGATGATCAATTCGGCCGATGTGGTCTTTATCTGTCTGCCGGATGCGGCTGCCCGGGAAGCGGCCGGCATGGTGGCCGACGGAAACCGGCGGACGCGCCTGATCGACGCCAGCACGGCCCATCGTGTGGATTCAGCTTGGACCTATGGATTGCCGGAGCTTAGCCGGGAAGCCAGAGAAAAAATACAAACTTCAAGGCGGGTCACGGTGCCGGGATGCCACGCTTCAGCGTTTATTTTGCCTTTATATCCATTGATCCAAAAAGGGATCGTGCCGGCTGGCTATCCCGTGGCCAGCCACAGCATTACCGGATACAGCGGCGGGGGCAAGCAGATGATCGCTGAATATACGGACCCTGAGCGGGATACCCGGTATCCGGATTACGACGGGCCCAGAGAATATGCGTTGGGCCAGCAACACAAACACTTGCCGGAAATGCAAAAAGTGACCGGATTAGCTTTCTTGCCCTCGTTTTCGCCGATTCTAGGCGACTTTGAACGGGGATTGGCTGTTTTCACACCGCTGCAATCCCGCATGCTGACAAAAAGGGTCAAACCATCGGACGTCCATCAAATCCTGGAAGAATATTATGGAGACCAAACCTTTGTGAAGGTCATGCCCTTTTCACCGGATCATTGCATGGACAGCGCTTATTTCAATGTCAAAGCCTGCAACAATACCAACCGGGCCGAAATTTTTGTCTTTGGCAATGAAGAACGGATCCTGCTGGCCTGCCGGCTCGATAATCTGGGGAAAGGCGCTTCCGGGGCCGCCATCCAAAACATGAACATCATGAACGATTTTCCGGAAATCATGAGCTTGTAGCAAGAAATTCATCAGCTGCGAAACAGCGCAGCTGATTTTTTAAGCCCCATGTCACCCATAGACAAGAATGTTGGTTGACAAATGAAATGTCTTTGGATAAGATAAGTTGCATGAGACCCAGCCGATTGGCAAGGACAGTGAAAGCGGAGGACGGCGTGTCAACAAGAAATGATGTTTTAAACCTGCTGGAGATCCATCGGGGAGAGAGCCTGTCCGGCGGCGATATTGCACGGCAGTTGTCGGTCAGCCGCAACGCCGTTTGGAAAGCCGTCCGGGAACTGCAAAAGGAAGGCCACCAGATCGAGGGCGTGACCAACAAAGGCTATTGCCTCAGCAGCGAAAGCGACGTGATTTCCCGGGAAGGCATCAGGTTATACCTTTCAAACCCGGACCGAATCGGTGGAATACAGGTGTTTAAGACGGTGGATTCAACCAACAACCTGGCTAAACAAATGGCCATGGCCGGCGCGCCCCATGGCACGGTGATCATCGCCGAAGCGCAATCGTCGGGACGTGGCCGCAAAGGAAGGGCTTTTATTTCGCCGGCCGGGGGAGGACTTTACACAAGCTTCCTCTTTCGGCCCGCTTTGGATGTAAACCAGGCGCTGATCACCACCGCCGCCGCGGCGGTTTTGACCGCGCGGACCCTGGAGAGTGTGAAGGACTGCGACATCACCATCAAATGGGTCAATGACGTTTTCCTTCAGAACAAAAAAGTGTGCGGTATTCTGACCGAAGCCGCCACCGACTGGGAAAGCGGAGCCATCGACTATCTTATCATTGGCATCGGTATCAATGTGAAGCCTTCCGGAAGCGGATTTCCGCCGGAGGTCGACCGGGTGGCGGGGAACCTTTTCGGACCGGGTGAAACCGCAGTTTTACGGAATCGGCTGGCAGCCCTGCTGATCGATAAAATCTTTGACTTTTTTCAGGAATTGGAGGAAAACCCAAAACAGGCTGCCAAAAGCATCATGGCTGAGTACCGGCAGCGTTCCAACGTCCTGAATCATAGGATACAGATCCTCGGAGATCCTTCCTTGACGGAAGGACTGGCAGTGGACATCGACGACCAAGGGTTTTTGATCGTGGAAGATGATCAGGGAGGGCGGCACACTTTAAATTCAGGAGAAGTCAGCATCCTGCCGGACTGGTATCAACGATGAGCGGTTTTGTTTTAATTACAATGTCAACCATAGCGAATGAAAAGGTTGACAAATTATATGCAAGATAATGAGGAGAGGATACCATGACAAATCAAGAATTTATCTATGCCTCTGCACACAGCAGGACACGATCGATGATCCTTTGCGGTCTGTTTGCCGCATTGACTGCGGTGGGCGCATTCATCCGAATTCCCATGCCGCTGTTTGATTATATTACCCTGCAGACCTTGTTTGTACTGCTGGCCGGCATGCTCCTGGGTGCGAAACGAGGCGCTCTGTCATTGATCGTTTACTTGCTGGTGGGTTTGAGCGGTGTGCCGGTTTTCGCGGCAGGCGGCGGCATCGGATATGTCCTGCGGCCAAGCTTCGGCTTTTTGCTGGGATTTATCGCAGCAGCATGGGTTGTTGGACGACTGACGGAAAAACGCAGCAACTTGCCTTGGACATCCCTGTTCTTGGCAGGACTGGCCGGCTTGGCGACGCTTTATACCATCGGGCTGGTCTATAAATATGCAATCTTGAATTTCTATATGGGCACGGTGACGCCGGCATGGGTAATTTTTACAGCCGTTCTCCCGCTGGATGTACCGAAAGACATCTTTGTTGCCTTGGCCGCTGCGATCCTGGCGGCTCGGCTGCGTCCGATGCTTCACAGATATCGTGGGTAAGACTTAAGAAGCAGAGAAAGTGGAAGTCGATGGTCCACGAAGCATGCTGGCAGCAGGTTAATGAACCATCAGGAAAGGTCTTGGCCAGCCACAGCAAAAACGCCGGAATAATTGGCAAAAAGCCATATATTCCGGCGTTTCTATAAGACCGAAAAGTACTTTTCGGACGGTTTGTGGTGGACGATAGGGGGATCGAACCCCTGACCTCTGCATTGCGAACGCAGCGCTCTCCCAGCTGAGCTAATCGCCCATGAAAACTTCACTTCGACATTATAGCACTATTCTTTTAAATTGAACAGTCTGCTTTTCCTTCATATTCATCAGATTATTGTAAGAACGCTTTTGTATACACAGCAAATGGCTCAGCCATTTAACTTTTCCTATTCCCATTTGCTGGGGCAGGGTATATAATATCTTTCGAGATGCTATTTTGCCCTTTTTATGGTTTTTTTTGTAAAAAACGTTTAAGGTTTTTATTGGAATTCTTCGTCTGATCAAGGGCTTGAATAGGCTGAAGAATTTCAGAGAATATCAAAAATTAAAGGAGGCATGAAGACTGGAGAGGATGGCTGGAGGACAGCCGGAAATCTTAAAAAGCAGGGGCAAACAGCAGAGTGTCTGCATAGGTGTGATTTCAGATACCCATGGCCTTTTACGCGAATCGGTGATCGATCGGCTAAAGGGTGTGGATTTGATTCTGCATGCGGGGGATGTATGCTCGGAAACTCTTTTAGAGTCTTTGAGACGACTGGCCCCGGTCTATGCGGTGAGAGGCAACTGTGACCGGGGAGAAGCGGCACAGAAATTGCCGGTGCGTGAATTGATTCAAATAGGAGAGCACCAGATTTATATGCTCCACGATTTAAACCACCTGGATTTGGATCCGGTGGCAGCGAATATTCATGTTGTGGTATGCGGGCATACCCATGTCGCTTACAGTGAGCAAAGAGGTCCTGTGTTTTTTATCAATCCGGGGAGCGCGGGGCCTAGAAGATATATGCTGCCTGTCACCATGGGTTTTCTCACTTTGGACGAGGGGACTTGCTCATTCGAAATCATCCCATTGGAAAACTAGATTTACCTGGTCAAGAGTCATTATTTAAAATATTATTTATCAGAAGCATCAGAATATAATCTTATTTTCTGATGTAAACCACACAAGGAGGATGCCTGTGAAATACGAAAGAAGGACATTCCCGGGAGGCACTCACATTCAAGACTTTAAGGGTTTCACCAATAGTCTTGAAACACAGGAAGCCAAGGCACCTGCAAAGGTGTATATTCCCATGTCCATGCATATCGGAGCCCCTTCCAAGCCTTTGGTGGCCGTTGGGGATCTGGTCAAAATGGGACAGAAAATCGGGGAATCCCAAGGCTTCGTCAGTGTGCCGGCCCATGCCAGCGTCAGCGGCAAGGTCGTTGGATTTCAAAGGATGCCGATACCCAATGGCCGGATGGCGGATTGTGTTGTCATTGAAAACGATTTTAAAGACGAATGGCTTGAAGGTTTGCTTCAAACCGAAAAAGATCCCAAGTCTTTGGACCCCAAAGAGCTGGCAGCCAGGATCTTGGATGCGGGCATGGTTGGCATGGGCGGCGCGACCTTTCCGTCCCATGTGAAATACGCCCCTTCAAAAGAAGGCAAAAAAGCGGACCACATTATTCTTAACGGCATTGAATGCGAACCTTTCCTGACTGCTGACCACCGGATCATGCTGGAACGGCCCGAAAGGATCATTGCCGGCCTGAAATACATGATGAAACTGGCCGACTGCCCCAAAGGGGTCATCGCCATCGAAGAAAACAAAATGGACGCTTTCGAACTCATGATTAAACTGACCGAAGCGGACAATACGATTGAGACGGTGGTCTGCAAGGAAAAGTATCCGCAAGGTTCTGAAAAACAGTTGATCTACTCCGTGACGGGAAGGGAAGTGCCTCCCGGCGGTCTGCCGCTGGATGTGGGTGTTATTGTAAATAATGTCGGGACCGCAGCGGCGGTGGCCGATGCCGTGGAGTTTAAGCGCCCGCTGATCGACCGGATCGTTACCCTGAACGGCAACGGCGTGGCAAAACCTATGAATTACCGGGTTCGTATCGGTACCCTATACCGGGATCTGATCGAGCAGAACGGCAGTGTCTTGGGAGATACGGTGAAAGTGATTTCCGGCGGACCCATGATGGGTTTTGCGGTGTATTCTCTGGACATTCCGGTTATGAAAGGAACTTCCGGGATCTTAGTATTCAATGAGGAATCTCAAGTGCTGAAACGGGAAGAAGAGGGTCCCTGCGTCCGCTGTGCACGTTGTGTTGACGCCTGTCCCATGGGGCTTGAGCCAACATCCATCGTAAAGGCCGCCAAGCGCAGGGATTGGCCTGAAGCAAAGGTCTATGACGTGACCAGCTGTATTGAATGTGGCAGCTGTGCTTATGTCTGTCCCAGCATGATCCCGCTGGTCCATTACATCCGGCTGGCCAAACAATACGTGACCAGCAAGGATGGCAACGGCGCGGTGAATCCCTTCTTAGTATAATTCAGCATGAGAGAAAGGAATGGTAGATGAAATGGAGAGTATTACAAGACCCCTCATTTTATCCTGCTCGCCTCATTTACATAGCAGATATACGACCGATAAAGCCATGCGGGATGTTTCCCTTGCATTGGTTCCGGCAGCCTTGGCAGCCGCCTATTATTTTGGCATCCGGGCTTTGCTGGTCATTTTGGTCTCTATGGTATCCGCTTTGGCAGCAGAATATATAAGCCGCAGAATCATGCGGCGTTCCAACAGCCTGATGGATGGCAGCGCGGCGCTTACCGGTGCTTTGCTGGCCATGTGCCTGCCGCCCGGGATCCCTTTATGGGCTGCATCTTTAGGTGCAGTCAGCGCGATCATTATCGGCAAACAGGTTTTTGGTGGCTTGGGACAAAATGTCTTTAATCCGGCCCATGTAGGCAGAGCGATTTTATTGGCATCATTTCCTGTCCATATGACGACGTGGATGCCTGCCAACGGCAGCGTCGTTGATGCTGTGACCATGGCAACGCCGCTGGCTTTGATGAAGGCTGGTTCCATGGATCAGCTGCCCAGCCTTTGGCAGATGTTTATCGGGCAGGTCCCCGGCAGTCTCGGAGAAACCAGCGCCCTGGCAATCCTCTTGGGCGGATTGTATTTGATTTATAGAGGCCATGTGGATTGGCGGATCCCAGGTACCTATCTTGGAACCGTCTTTGTTCTGACCGCAGTTTTCGGCACCATCAATGGATACGGCCTTATTTATCCCTTCATGCAGCTTTGCTCAGGCGGCCTGATGATCGGTGCATTCTTTATGGCAACGGACTGGGTCACCAGCCCCATCACCAAAAAAGGACGCCTGATTTTTGGCTTGGGCCTTGGGATACTGACCTGTCTGATCCGTTTCTTCGGAGGCTTGGCCGAAGGCGTATGTTATTCGATCCTGATCATGAACATACTGACGCCTTTGATCGACCGTTACACCAAAGGCAGAATCTTCGGGAGGGCAAAATGATGAATAACAAATTATTCAAATTAACTGCTTTCCTCCTGCTCGTTAGCGGCGTTTCCGCTTTCATGATCGCTTATGTCAACGAAATCACCATCGACAAGATCCAGGCTCAGAACGCACAGAAACTGCAGGAGGGTTACACTGAGGTGTATCCTGAAGCGACAGACTATGTGGATGAAACCTATGCCGGAGAAGATACGACCATCACGGCGGTCGTTTCAGCCCAGAAGAATGGCGAAGAACTCGGGGTGATCTATACGGTTGCTCCCGGAGGCTATGGCGGTACAGTAAAAACCTTGGTAGGCTTTGACATTGAAACCCAAAAAGTCACCGGCATCAAGATACTGAGTCAGGCGGAGACGCCCGGCCTTGGCGGAAATTGCACGCAGCCTTGGTTTGCGGCGCGATTTGCAGGAAAATCAGGCGCTCAGCCTCTGCAGGTGGTGAAGACCGAAACATCTTCGGACTCGGAGGTTCAGGCCATCACTGCCGCCACGATCACCTCGACGGCGGTCGTTACCGGCGTCAATGCGGCTCAGGCTGATTTCATAGCGAATTATGCAAACCGTTAGAAAGGAGGCTGCCTTATGAAACTAGGAAAAGAATTCACAAAAGGGATTATTGCTGAAAATCCATTGTTTGTCCAGGTTCTTGGTACCTGTCCTTCCCTGGCGGTTACCACCTCGGTCAATAATGCGTTAGGTATGGGCGTTGCGTTTACTGCAGTGCTGGTTTGTTCAAACCTGGTTATATCTTTGCTGCGCAAAGCGGTGCCCTCTGATATTCGTATCCCATCCTATATCGTGGTCATTGCTTCATTCGTCACCATGATCGAAATGATCATGAACGCCTTTGCACCGGCTCTTTACGCCTCCTTGGGCATCTTTATTCCCTTGATTGTGGTCAATTGCGTCATTCTGGGCAGAGCGGAAGCTTTTGCCGGCAAGAATCCTGCGCTGCCTTCAATTGCGGATGGGTTGGGGATGGGCGTCGGTTATACGCTGGCCATCGTGGCCATCGCTTCCATTAGAGAAGTCCTGGGTGCCGGCACGTTTTTGGGCATCAGTATCCTTGGCTCGGCCTATCAACCGGCACTGATCATGATTTTGCCAGCAGGATCCTTTATTACCATGGGCTTCCTGTTTGCGGGAATGAATATCTACAATCGGCGCAAAGCCATGAAGAAGGAGGTAATGTAAAATGGAGTTGTTTGCCTTGATTTTCGGTTCCATTTTTATCTCCAACATTGTCCTGGCCCAGTTCCTTGGAATTTGTCCGTTCCTAGGCTTGTCCAAGGATATCAAATCAGCCGTCGGCATGGGCTTGTCGGTCATGTTCGTTATGATCATGTCCTCGTCGATTTGCTGGCTTGTCTATACATTCTTGTTGGTTCGTTTTGGCCTGGAATACTTAAAAACCATTGCGTTTATCCTGACCATCGCAGCCTTGGTTCAGTTGCTGGAAATGTTTCTCAAGAAAAATGTCCCGGCGCTTTATAAGGCCATGGGTGTATACCTGCCTTTGATCACAACGAACTGTGCGATCCTGGGTGTCGCCCTGCTGAACATTCAGGAGGACTATAATCTAATCTTTACAATTGCCAATGCCTTTGCCAACTCGGCGGGCTTTACCCTTGCTTTGATATTAATGGCCGGCATTCGGGAGCGTTTGGATGACGCCGATTTGCCGGATGCGATGAAGGGGCTGCCGATCGTTTTCTTTGTTGCCAGTTCCATGGCTCTGGCCTTTGTCGGTTTCACCGGCATGATTTGATGATATGGAGGTTGAACATAAATGCTACAAGCCATTGTGATCCTGGCAGCCATGGGCGGCATCTTCGGAGCTGTTCTGGCCATAGCCTCAAAAAAATTGGCTGTTGAAACCGATCCGAGAGTGGATGAGATACTCGAAGTGCTGCCCGGTGCGAATTGCGGCGCCTGCGGGTTTCCGGGCTGCGGCGGATTAGCCAATGCCATTGTCAACGAGGGTGCGCCGATCAATGCCTGCGTTCCCGGTAAAGACAAAGTCGCCGGTGAAATTGCAAAAATCATGGGAATGGAAGCAACCAGCGGCGGAATCCGGAAAGTTGTCCAATTGCACTGTAACGGAAATTTTGATAACACCAAACCACTCTATGAATACAAAGGCGTGATGGACTGTCATTTGGCGGTAACGCAGTTTGGCGGTCCCAGCTACTGCTATTATGGTTGCATCGGTTTGGGCTCCTGCGAAAGAGTCTGTCCCTTCGACGCCATTCATATTGGGGATAATCGTTTACCGGTGGTGGATACGTCTGCCTGCGTCGGCTGCGGCCTCTGCGCCAATCAGTGCCCTCAGAAAGTTTTGCAGATCGTGCCCATCGACAAAAGAGTGCATGTCCGCTGCAATACCCGGGAAAAAGGGAAGAAGGCCATGGAAACATGCAATGTTGCCTGCATCAGTTGCGGGATTTGCGTGAAGAACTGTCCGGAAGGGGCTATCACACTCCTTGAAAGCCAGACCGGAAGTGTTGCTGTCATAGATTATGACAAATGCACCAATTGCGGCATCTGTGTTGAAAAGTGCCCCCGCAAGAGCATCCACCTGGATCCCCCCATCGATCCTGAGCTGACGCCCTGCGAACGGCCCAAACAGCCTGAAGGCTGCGCGGCTTGCGCGGCAAAAAACGTATGCGGACTTCACTAGTCAAAGCGCTTCAAGTGGCCTCGCTTCTTTCATTATCCCTGTGTCTGTTATTGACTGGCTGCGGGAGAGAGAGCGAGGCCTCTTCCTATAGCAGCACCCGGTTTCTGATGGGAACTGTAGTGTCTATTGAGATCCACACAAATTCCGCCGCCAAGGCCGTGCCGACCAAAGCCCAGCTGCAGGAAGCGGTCATCGGCGCTTTGCATCGGATGGAGGAGGTGGAGGCGCAAACCAACCGTTATGAAGCCACCGGCAGCTCGGATTGTCAGCGGATTGCGGAGGCGGCGGGAACCGGCACGTATGTACCGGTGCGGGAGGATCTCTATCTTTTACTGGACAAGGTCCGGCAGCGGAATCATCCCCTGATCGACCTTTCCTTAGGACCTTTGATCGATGTCTGGGATAAGGCCAGGGAGAGCGAAACCTTGCCGGCGTCTGAAGCGGTGGCGGAGGCCCTGGGAAGGACGGGGATGGACAAAGTGCTTCTGAGCAGGGAGGTGCCTTCCGCCGAAGGGAAGGGGACCGGACAGGAAGAAGATTATGCCGGCAGCGTTATGCTGACTCAAAAAGGGATGTCCCTGGATTTTGGCGCAGTAGCCAAAGGCTATGCGGTGGAAAAAGCCTGGGACAGCCTTCGGGCGTCTGGTCTGCCTATATATGGTATCATCAATGCCGGCGGCAACATCAAGACCCTTGGTCAAAAGCCCGACGGATCGCCATGGAAAATCGGAATTACGGATCCGATGGAAAAAACCCAGACCATGGGAAACCTGACCCTGGATCCGGATGAAGCCGTGGCGACTTCCGGAGATTACCAAAAATATTTCGAAGTGGATGGGGTCCGCTATCATCACCTTTTAGAGCCGGTCACAGGTTATCCCGGAATGTACAATCGTTCGGTGCTGATTGTGGCATCCGACGGATTTGATACGGACTATTATTCCACACTGCTCTTTCTAATGCCGGCGGAAGAAGCTTTGGCTTTGGCTGAGAAACTGCCGGAGATCGAAACCATCATTGTCAGCCGAGAAAACCAGATCTATGTTTCATCAGGCCTCAAGCGAAGGATCGAATGGACTTATCAAGGAGGGTATTCTATTGTCACGCCATGATTGGATCCTTTTGGCGGGAATCGTTTTCGCCGCGGCGATCGGCTTTGCATTTCAGGCATTCTTTGGAAATCCTTCGGAAGACCAGATGCTGGTGCTTCATTTGACAGCACCGGCCTATGGCTCTGCCGAAGCTTCCGCCCCTGAAGATGCGGGGGTGTTCCGGGGGATCAAAGTCGAAAGGACAACAGCGGAAGCTTTGGAGGGAATATCCATTGCTGACCTTGAATCTGGCGGCGAAGAACGATATTGGCAGATCCAAGGGGCCAATGGCCCCCTGACCCTGCATTTTGCCCCGGGCCAAGGCATCGAAATCATCGAAGCCCAATGCCCTGACCAGATTTGTGTCCGGACCGGTTTTATCCGGAAAGCAGGCCAATCCATCGTTTGTGTGCCCAACGAGGTCATGGTGGCGCTGCAGACGGCAGAACCAACGAAAGATAAGGGGGATGTGGATGCCATCCTTCAATAAACAAACCAGGATCAGTCCACGAAAAATGGTCCTGCTGGCGTTGATGATCACTCTGAGTATGGGCCTTCATGCGGCGGAAAGCATGATGCCTTTGTTGTTCCCGATGCCGGGCATCAAATTAGGACTGGCCAATATTGTGACGGTGATTTGCCTTTTCATTTTTTATCCCAGGGATGTTTTTATCATCGTAACGCTTCGGGTCATTTTGGTCGGATTTGTGGCCGGCAGTTTTTTAACGCCGGGCTTTTGGATCAGCGGCAGTGGAGCGATCCTCAGCTTTCTGGCGATGGCGGCCGCTTGCCGTTTTCCGAAATACTCTGCCGTGGGGATCAGTCTGGTGGGCGCCGTTGCCCACAACATCGGACAACTTGCGATGGTGTCTGTGCTTATGGGGAACCAGGCGGTTTTTTATTATTTGCCATGGTTGCTGGTCTGGGCTGTGCCGATGGGATTATTGACAGGTTTTTCGGCAAAGGCCGCCATCAAGGCATTGAGAAAAACCGGGCTGGATGGTACAATGGGTATGTACTAAAAGGATATCTGCAATAAAAACAAAAAGGAGGTTGATTCCCATGGATATTCAAGAGAATGAACAGCTTTTTCTGGATTTGATGGTTTTTGACGGCTTATCGGACAACCGGATCAAAGAATTGGTCGAAGCGGGATATCTTGATGAGGAACGTGAAAACACCGATAAGGCGGAAGCTTTCATCGGCCATTTTGTCATGTCCCGCAAAGATGAAGTGATTAAAACCCTGGAAGAACAGGGCAGTTATTTTAAGGACAAAGGCCATGTGATGTTCCACGCCGGCTTGAAGAGCTTAATGGCCATGGAGATCGTCATGGAGCATCTGGCCCACAATATGGTCATTAAACGCAAACGTGACGGTAATTATATCCCGCGCGGCATATGCTAGGATTTCCCGAGAAAGGCTTAAGATGAAGACGATTATTGCACCTTCTTTTTTGTCGGCAGATGCCCGCTGTTGGGCTGAAGAGATCCAATTGATCGATCAGGCGGGGATCCGATGCCTCCATCTGGATGTGATGGATGGGCACTTTGTACCAAATATTACCTTTGGGCCCGGACCCATCCAGAATTTGCGCAGCGTCAGCACGATGGAATTTGATGCGCATTTGATGGTCACAGAGCCTTCAGGGATGATTCCTGCCTTTGCCCAAGCCGGGGTTGACGCCATAACAGTCCATGCGGAAGCTTGCCGGCATTTACATCGAACCTTGCAGCAAATCAAGGATCTTGGCTTGAAGGCGGGTGTATCCCTGAATCCGGCAACGCCGGTTGCTTTCATTGAACCGATCCTTGAGATGGTCGACCGGGTCCTGGTGATGTCGGTCAATCCGGGATATGGCGGACAAAAGGCCATCATGTCCATGACCCGCAAAATCGAACAGTTGCGCCAAGGGCGCCAGCAAAACCAATATCACTACGAGATCCAAGCGGATGGCGGCATCAATCGAGACAATGTTCGCGACTTTTTGGCAGCCGGTACTGAAAATCTGGTCATCGGGTCGGCTTTGTACCAGCCCGGAAAAACGGTTGAAAATATCAGGGCTTTTGTCAAGATCATTGAGGATTTCGAGAATAACGGCGAGAGCCGCCAGGTCGTATCACCATAATTGACTCAAAATAAAAGACGGATTACAATGCAATAGGATTCGACGATACCGCCAGTGATGGCGGTATCGTTTGTTTTTTGCAGGCTAAATTGTACAAATGAGGATTAAAGGTTATAATAATATTATATATTGTTTATCGATCATCGAAGGATCCAAGGCACAATCAGCCAATATTTCACGAAGAAAGGGAGCAGCACCATGCGGTCGGACTCACTGAACAATAAGCTGCCTGATGCTGCAGACGGTCGGAAGTCAAAGGATCCATGTCTGGATTATTTGAGAGCGGCTGCATGTTTATTGGTGGTCGTGATCCATACCACCAGCCGGTATTTGGTGGAACCCGGCAGGGAAGCTTATCGGCTTCTATTTTCCGGCCTGAATACCTTTGCCGGTTCTGCGGTGGCCGTTTTTATTTTTATCAGCGGGGTGGCGCTGACCTTGAGATATCATCAGCAAATCCTGGAATGGGGACCCTTCGTGAAACGTCGGCTGCGGCGAATCCTTTGGCCCTTCATCCTTTGGTCTTTGTTCTATTTAGTGGTCATCAACCGGGGCCTGTGGATCACCTATGGCCCCTTGAGTCTGGCAGGAACCTTCCTGGGATTCAGCATGTACCATTTATACTATATTGTGATCATTCTGCAGCTTTATCTGATATACCCGCTGCTGCTTCGTCTGCATCAGAAGCTGCCCTATGGCTGGCTTCCGGTGCTGTTTTTTCTGCTGGGGATCTGGTTTGAAAAACAGACCGTTATGGTGGGGCCGTGGCGTATCACAGACCGCTTGTGCCTGACTTACGGCGGTTATTTTTCCCTTGGGATCTATGCCGGGCTGGTATGGCCAAGATGGAGACAGGTCCTGGGCAAGGCTCGGTCCTGGCTGTTCATCCTGTGGATCATCCTCGGAACGATGGCAACGATCCAAGTGTTCACTCAATTCTCTCCCTGGTATGCAGATATGAATCTATTGGGAGGGTATCGTTATATGATTTTCGCCGTGGCCAGCATTTTATGGCTGAGTACCGCGGCAGATTCGCTTTCCGAAAAAGAATGGCCGGAACTGGGCAAAAAGCTGAAAGGCATCAGCCGGCTTTCATTGGATATTTATTTTGTTCACCCTTTGCTGTTGGGCGTGGCAGACAGGATCTGGGCCAAACTGCCGGCAATGGATGATATTTTGCGGTTCATGATAACCTTCAGCTGTGTTTTCGCCGGCGCGGTGGTTTTTGCGGCGGCTAAGGAAAAGCTGGCGAATAAGACACGCATTGTTAAAGGAGTCCATTGTGGGATATAATAAGATCACAGGGATTTTAGGAAACCGGAAGTTTTTCCAAACCTTATGGGTTTTGGCGCTGCCCATCGTGATTCAAAATCTCCTGATTTCTTCACTGAACATGATCGATACGCTGATGATCGCGGCTGTAGGGCAGAACGAGGTGGCCGCCGTAGGGATCGCCAACCAGTATTTCTTTCTGTTCAACCTGATGATCACAGGCATCGCCGGCGGCTGCAGCGTGTTCATTGCCCAGTTTTGGGGTGGCCGCAGCCTTGAGAACATTCATCGCATCATGGGTTTGGGTCTTTGTGCCCTGGGAACGGTCGCCGCTTTGTTTACGCTGGCAGCCAGTTCCGCACCCCAGTGGCTGATCAGCTTTTTTTCAGATTCTCCCGCAGTGAGGCAGTTGGGGACTGATTATTTGGTGATCGTCTGTCTCAGTTATGTGCCGACGGGCATCACCTTCATGTTCTCCAATGGATCCCGCGCCATGGGGGAAGCCAAATTGCCCATGCTGGTCAGCGCTTGTGCCATTCTGACCAACACGGGGCTTAATTATCTCCTGATTTTCGGCAAGCTGGGCTTACCCGCCATGGGCGTCCGGGGTGCGGCCATGGCAACGGTCATCGCCCGGGTCCTGGAATGCGGGCTGATCGTGTTCTTCTGTTTAAGGCCCGGAATGCCGCTGCGGGGGACCCTTCGAAGTTATGCAAGATTTTCGGCGGAATTTATCCGGAACACCTTCCGGACGATCCTGCCCATCGTACTCAATGAGCTATGCTGGGGACTGGGATCGGTGATGTACCTGGTGGCTTATGGAAAGATCGGGACCCATGCCTTGGCCGCGGCCAATATTACCAGCACGGTGCAGAATTTTTTCATGGTCCTTTGTTTCAGCGTCGCCAGCGCTTCGCTGGTTATGATCGGGAACAAGATTGGCGCCGGCCGGCAGGAGGAAGCCCAGTCGGATGCCCGCAGGATCGTCAGGCTGGCCGGGTTGCTGGGTCTGGTTTTAGGTATCGCCATTGTCTTCTCGGCCCCCTTCATTCTGTCGTTTTTCAAAAAGCTTTCTCCGGAGGCGGTGCGTGCATCGATCCGGATTTTAAGAATCTTTGGAGCAACCTATTTCATCCGCCAAATCAATCTGGTCCTGATCATCGGTGTTTTCCGGGGCGGCGGAGATGCCAAGGCCTCCCTGATCATCGAATTGGCCACCATGTGGATCATAGGCGTTCCTCTGGCATTTTTGGGCGCGGTGGTTTTACATTGGCCCGTAGAATGGGTGGTGGCCCTGATCACCTTGGAAGACATCATAAAGTTTATTGCGTGCATCATACGATTGCGGCAGAATCGCTGGATCCATGACATCATGGAAACCCTACCCGCTGCATAGAACAGGTAAAATAATCGTATCAAGGAAGATACGGCAATCAAGAACATTGGATCGGTGAAAGGAAGCGTTAATATGAAACCACAAGGAATAGCGGTCTTAGGATCCACTGGCAACATAGGCATCCAGACCTTGGATGTTGCCAAGCAACTGGGATTGAAAATCGAGGCGTTGGCTGGGCATAGCAACATGATCCTTCTAGCCAAGCAGATTTTGGAACACGAGCCGTGTCTGGTTGTGACGGCCAATGTGCAGAAGGCGGCTGAACTGAAGAAAATCCTTCAGCAGTCCGGAGGCCGCATGCCGGAGATATTGCACGGCCCTTCCGGCTATGAATTGGCGGCCACCATAGGGACCGCACAGACCGTTGTCGCGGCCATGGTCGGGATTGCCGGCCTGGAGCCGGTGATGGCAGCGGCCAAAGCAGGCAAGCGGATCGCCCTTGCCAACAAGGAAACCCTGGTCAGCGGAGGCTGTCTGGTGACGGCTATGGCGGAAGCCCACGGCGCTGCCTTGCTTCCCATCGATAGTGAGCATTCAGCGATTTTTCAATGCCTCAACGGCAAAACAACCACCAATGCAGGGACTTCCAGAGGTGCCCGGGCCGCAGCGGCCAAGGTCGTGAATGACAGCGTCAAAAATGTCATACTGACGGCTTCCGGCGGGCCCTTCCGGGGATGGAGCAAGGAACAGCTTAGCCAGGTCACACCGGAGCAAGCCTTGAAACATCCCAACTGGAACATGGGAAAGAAGGTCACCATTGACAGTGCAACGCTGATGAACAAAGGACTGGAAGTCATTGAGGCCTGTTGGCTGTTTGGGATCGATCTGGACCGGATCCAGCCGATGATCCACCCCCAGAGCATCGTTCACTCCTTGGTGGAATATGTGGATGGTTCCGTCATGGCGCAGCTTGGCTCGCCGGATATGCGGATACCAATCCAGATCGCCTTGACCTGGCCTAAACGGGTCGCTTCGGAATTTGCACCTCTTGACCTGCTGAAGGCAGGCACCTTGACCTTTGAAGCCCCGGATCTCCGGGCATTCCCATGTTTGGGACTGGCTTACGCAGCGCAGAAGGTGGGAGGCACCATGCCGGCGGTGATGAATGGAGCCAATGAAATCGCAGTCCAGGACTTTTTGGCCGGCAAGATCAGCTTCTTGGAAATACCTCAGCGGATCGCGGCTGCCATGGACCGGCATCAGGTGATTAACCGGCCGAAGCTGGAAGACATTCTGGCTGCAGACAAAGAGGGACGCGGTGAGGCTGTTTAAAGCCATTCAGCGGCAAGTCGGCAGGACCAAGAGCCATCAATCCAATAAAATCAGACAAGGCGGTTGTTTTAATGTCGTTACAGATCGTGAAAGACTATTTGCGTCAATGGAATAAAGCCCAGGCAGTACAGGAATTTACCGTATCCAGCGCCACCGTGGAGCTTGCAGCCCAAGCCCTGGGCGTATCCCCCGCCAGGATCGCCAAAAGCATAACCTTTCAAAGTGAAGAAGGCTGCCTTCTGGTTGTGGCAGCCGGTGACGCCAAGGTGGATAATGCAAGGTTCAAAGCTCAATTCGGACTGAAGGCAAAAATGCTGACAGCCGATGAAGTTTATGCCAAGACAGGCTATCAGGTAGGAGGCGTTTGCCCCTTTGCTTTGCCGGAAAGGGTCAAAATCTACCTGGATGCATCCTTAAAACGTTTCCCCACGGTATTCCCAGCCTGCGGCAGCAGCAACTCCTGCATTGAACTGACCTGCGAGGAGCTTGAAACCTATTCCTCCAGCCTGGGCTGGGTCGATGTCTGCAAAAACTGGCAGGAATAATGATAAAGAGGTGAAGCCATGATCTGGATCATTCGTGACGGAAGGATACAAGAAATCCCCGCATCGGAGGTGGATCGGGAGTCTGCGGCCAATTACCTGGGAATCTTTACATTTGAAGAATTATTGGAGCATCCCTTCATTTTCAAGAATGAGCGGGATCTCTTCCTGGATCAGAGGAATGACAAATATGCCAAATTTGAAAGCGGGGAGGGCTGGGATTTTATCCGCCTGAACCTTTTGCACTATGAGGATATAACGGCGGATTTTGAACGGGTCAGCATTTATATGAGAAAAGGGATCATGTTCTTTGTCACAGAAAGACCGCTGCCGGTCATGAAGATCATAGGCCGTTTTTCATCGGATGAAACGAAAAAGGTGACCTTTACAAAGCTTTTATATTACTTCATGGATCAAATGACGGAAAAAGACAGCGATTACCTGGATCAGATCGAGCAGGAAATCGCTGAATTGGAAGACGATCTTATGAAAGAAATCCGGAAAAGCTGCGTCAAGGAAATCAGCGCCTTGCGTAAAAAGCTGATGATATTGAAACACTACTATGAACAGCTTTTTGAGGTGGTGGATGAGATCCAGGAGAATGAAAACCAAATCATCGATCCCGGTTTTATGCGCTATTTCAAGATCTTTGACAACCGGTTGGACCGCCTGTACCACAGCGTCCTGAGTCTGCGGGATTACGTGACCCAGGTGCGGGAAGCCTATCAAGCGGAAGTGGACATCAGCCTGAATTCCATCATGAAGCTTTTCACGGTGATCGCAGCGATCTTTATGCCCTTGACCCTCGTCGTGGGCTGGTATGGCATGAACTTGAGAATGCCGGAATTCAGCTGGAATTACGGCTATCCCTTCGTGATCCTGATATGCTTTATCATTTCAGTGAGCAGCTTGATCTATTTTAAAAAGAACAATTGGTTTTAAGTGGTCCGGTCAGACAAACACCCCTTGGATAAGCAGCATATAGCAGGCGGTGCCGCCGCAGATGCTGATCAGGGTATTATGCCGCCAGCGCTGCAGAAGGACCACCAGGGCCACGGCCAGCAGCTCCGGCAAACCGTAGGGAAAGGCCATAGGCGTCATCCCTTTGAGACAGTAGACCACCAGCATCCCGATCATCGCCGGAGGCAAGGCCCGGCCCAGGGACAGAATGAATTCCGGCGTTTTTCTGCCTGCCGGGAAAAGAAGAAAGGGCAAGACCCGTGTGCCGAAGGTAACCAACCCAACGACCAGAATGATCATCAATGCTTGAAGCGGATCGTAGTTCATGATTCACGAACCTCCTGATCAAATGATTTTCTGAATATGGACAAAAGACCTGCAATCAGCAGCAGGGTGGGCAGGATGAAGCGATCCGGTCCAAACAGACCGAGGCAGGCCAGGGAAGCCCCTACCCCCGCCAAAGCCGGGATATGGTTCCGCATCGATTGCCATTGCTCCACAAAAATCACCACGAACAGTGCAGTCATGGCGAAATCGATGCCGGCGGTGTTGAAAGGCAGGACCGAACCGATGAGACTGCCCAGCAGGGAACCAAGGATCCAGTAGAGATGGTCCAGTAAGGCGATAAAGAAAAGAAACCAGCTTCTGCTGACGCCTTGCGGCGCCTGGGCCGAACAAAGCAGGGAGAAGGTTTCGTCCGTCAAAGAAAAGATCATGTAGGGCTTCTTGTTGCCCAAGGGCTTAAAGAGGTCCAGCATGGATAAACCATAAAACATATGACGGAGATTCACCATCAAGGTCATCAGGGCGATGCTGAGCAAACTCCAGCCTCCGGCGAAAAAGTTAAGCGCCACGAATTGCATGGATCCGGCAAAAATCAAGGTGCTCATGAGCACCGCCCATCCGACGCCATAACCTTTTTCCTGGAGCAGGATACCGAAGGCGATCCCGATAAACAGATAGCCCAGCAGCACCGGTACGGTATGGGGGAATGCGGCTTTCAGGGCTTTTATTTTTTCCTGCAAATCAAACAACCTCCCGGACTTTTAAGTACGTTTTTCAATATATCACGAATTATTTCGGCAGGCAATGCGGCCGATGCTTCAGGACCTTGAATTTATTGATTTATTAATATCAGCCTTGATGCAAAGTGTGGTACAATAAATGCCGGCAAAACAACAGACCAATGCGCTATAGGAGGTTGTACCCATGATGGAATTTCTAAAGGCTGTGCTCTTCGGGATCGTACAGGGGATCACAGAATGGCTGCCCATCAGCAGCACCGGGCATCTGATTCTGCTCAATCAATTGGCACCGCTGAATTTATCCAAAGAATTCGTGGAAACCTTTCTGGTGGTGATCCAGCTTGGTTCCATCATTGCTGTGGTCGTTCTGTTTTTCGAAAAACTGAATCCCTTCAGCGGGAATAAAACCCGACGGCAAAAACGTGAAACCTACGAACTATGGTCCAAGGTCATGGTCGCTATCGCGCCGGCAGGTGTGATCGGCACCCTGTTTGACGACAAGATCGACGCCTTGTTCTATAATCCCACCACCGTCGCCACCACGCTGATCCTTTATGGCATCCTCTTTATTCTATTGGAAAACCGGCAAAAAGAGCCCAGCATCAAGAATTTCCATGATTTAAGCTATCGGACGGCGCTGTGGATCGGATTCTTTCAGGTGCTGGCTTTGATTCCCGGAACCTCGCGTTCCGGCGCCACCATCCTGGGCGCGGTCTTTTTGGGGGCTTCCCGTTATCTCGCGTCGGAGTTTTCCTTTTTCCTGGCGATTCCGATCATGTTTGGCGCCAGTCTGATCAAGCTGCTGAAAGCCGGCTTTGGTTTTACCGGAGTGGAGTGGGCTGTCATGGCAATAGGCTCGTTGACCGCCTTCCTCGTTTCCCTCCTGGCAATCAAATTCTTGCTGAGCTACATCAAAAAGCACGACTTTAAGGCCTTCGGCTATTATCGGATCGTTCTAGGCATCATTGTACTGGCCTATTTCTATTTGCTGACCTAGAGCGTTGTTTTCGCGAAAGATTGCCTGCAATTAGGCATAGACAAATAGCGTCGGAGAACTTATAATATACCTTGTGAGTTTTTATGGACACAAGTTCAACCTGGCCCGTTGGTCAAGCGGTTAAGACACCGCCCTCTCACGGCGGATTCAGGGGTTCGATTCCCCTACGGGTCACCATATGCTAAACCGATTAGAATGGAATGCTGCAGAAGCTTTCATTCTAATTTTATATGGTCTGCAAATATTAAAGGAGGTCATTGGATGGATACCACGAAATTGGCTGAAATGCTTTTTCCGCAGATCACCAAAACGCCTGAGGACTTTGAAGCTTTATACCCGGCCAGGTCACTGCCTGCCGGCGCCAAAGTGACCCGGCTTGGGCCGAGCCCTACCGGCTTTATTCATTTGGGCAATCTTTACGGAGCCTTTGCCGACGAACGCCTGGCCCATCAGAGTGGCGGCGTCTTTATTTTGAGGATCGAGGATACGGACAACAAGCGCGAGGTTGAAGGCGCCGTTGAAACAATCATTTCATCCTTGGACTATTTTGGTGTGCACTTTGATGAAGGCGCCGTGGTGGATGGAGACAAAGGCAACTACGGACCTTACCGGCAGCGGCAGCGTGCCGGGATTTACCAGACCTTTGCAAAACTGCTGGTGCAGCGGGGGCAGGCTTATCCCTGCTTCTGCACCGAAGCCGAGCTTAACGAGATCCATGAAGAACAGGCTGCCCTGAAAGAAAACTTCGGATATTATGGCAAATGGGCCAAGCATCGGGATCTGAGCAGCCAGCAGATCCAGGAGCATCTGGACCTGGGGGAGCCTTTCGTGATCCGGCTGCGTTCCCAAGGCGACCCGGCGAATTATTTCACCATTGAGGATGGGATCCGCGGCACTTTGTCCATGCCTGAAAACAACCAGGACGTGGTGCTGCTGAAGGCCGATGGAATCCCCACCTACCATTTTGCCCATGTGATTGACGACCACCTGATGCGGGTGACCCATATTCTCCGTGGCGAAGAGTGGCTTTCCACCCTTCCTTTCCATGTGGAAATATTCAAAACCATGGGCTGGCAGCCTCCTGTTTTTTGCCATACCACCGTTTTGATGAAGTTGGATGAAGGAACCAAGCGTAAATTATCCAAGCGCAAGGATCCGGAGCTTGGATTGGACTATTACCGCAGTCTGGGCTATCATCCGGCGGCTGTCCGGGAATATCTGCTGACTGTATTGAATTCCAACTACGAGGAATGGCGTATGGCCAATCCGACGGCATCCATCGACGGGTTTGACTTCACCACCGACAAAATGGGCAGTTCCGGAGCCCTTTTTGATTTGGATAAGCTGTCCGACGTGAGCAAAGATATTTTTGCCGGCATGACCGCAGAAGAAGTCTATGCCTTTATGATGGACTGGGCCAAAACCTATCAGCCTGAAGCTGCTGAAGTCCTTGGCGCAGAGCCTTCCTATGTGCTGAAGCTGCTGAATATCGGACGGGGTGGGGAAAATCCCCGCAAAGACCTGATTTTTGCCTCCCAGATTTTTGAGTTCATCCAGTTCTTTTTTGATTCCTATTTCGAAATGACCGATGAATTTCCTGAAAACGTTGCACCCGAGGATCGGAAAGCTTTGCTGACTGAATATTTGGCTGGCTATGATCCCCAGGATGATGCCCAGGCATGGTTCGAAAAAGTCCGTCAATTGTCAGCGGAGCATGGTTTTGCAGCGAAGCCCAAGGAGTACAAGAAAAATCCTGAGGCATACAAAGGCCATGTAGGGGATGTCAGCGCCGTGCTGCGGGTGGCCTTGAGCGGCCGCCGCAATTCACCGGATCTCTGGGAGATCCAGCAAATCATGGGCGCCCAGCGGGTGAAGGCCCGGATCCAAGCGGCGCTTCGGTAAACACAAGGTCAAGCTTCCAGACTGCCATCAAAACACAAAAAGAAGGACGCATAGCCGGCGATGCTCGCCAGCGAATGCGTCCTTTTCAAATACCGTTATAAAAATCATAGAATCACCGGTAATCTTGCAGCCATAAAATGTAAAGGGCGCCAAGAACTTCGGCGGGCATCAGTGCGGCTAAGTTGGAAAGCATGGGCAAATGGACTTCCTCTGTATGCTCACGCAGCAGGTTGACCAGATATTTGATGGTGCTGCGCCGATTCACCCGATAGGGGACGGATTTTGTGAACATCTCTTTGATCGAAGCCTTGTAGACGGCGAACTGCAGCCGCAAGGCTCCGAATCCGGAGATGCCGGTGCCGGACAAAGCAGATTGCATGCCCTGAAGACCGGGAAGCTCCGAAACGCCCGGAAGATCCAGAGAGGGGACTTCCTCGTACCCTTGCAGCAGGATTTGATTGAACGCCTCCAGTGTGTAGCTGCGAAGAGGATCCAATTCGAACATTTCACCGACGTTTTCAGCCCAAGCCAAAAATAAATCTTGAAGGTCTGTTTTATTGATCAGGCGTTTTTGCAGAAAAAGCAGCAGTCGCCTTGAAGCCCGTCGGTCCTGCAGAAAGATGAAACGGGAGTTCGTGATTTCCAAGAAGGGCAGCTTCTTGCCGGCGGCCATCAATTCGTTCATGAGCGAGTGGGCGGTCTGAGCCTCAAAGGCATAGGCCTGTCCGTCATAATGATGGAAGGCTTTCAAGAGGTCCAGGTAGCCTAATTGGGCATTGCGCTTGAACTGTTCTCCGTCAAAAAAGAAGGATGGCCCCAAATCCCAGTGGCTGCGGATCAAGGTGAGTGCCGGTGCAGCCTTTAGTTGTTTTTTATGGACGATGCCAAAGGCATCCAAATCAACGGCAATGACTTTTTCCGCCCCTTTCGACAGAGCCAGTTGGACCGGCAGATTATCATAATAGCAGCCGTCCACATAGCGTTGTCCGTCGATCACATAAGGTTTGAAGGCTGGGCCCACTGCGCAGCTGGCGAAGATAAAGTCCAGCAGACGTCCCTCCGGGATATCTTCACTAAAATACTCGCAGGCTTTTCTTTCGTCCACATTCACGGTCACTAAGCCGAAATCCATGGGGGACTGTCGGATCTTTTCTTCATCAAGATAATGCTTCAAACCGCCGAAGAGCAGCCGGACATCCGAGCCACCCTCGGTAAGGATGCTTTTGGATAATTTGAGGTAGGTGCTTCGGATCCGGCGGGGTTTGGGTTCCTCAGGGTGGTCGCCGATATTGAATAATTTATTGAGCTCTAAAGAACGCCAAAATTCCTGGGCGCTTTCATAATCATCCTGAACGATCAGGGCGCCGTTGATCGCCCCGATGGAGGTGCCGGTCACAATATGGATCGGAATGCCCAACTGACGCAAACCCCGCCAAACGCCGAGTTCATAGGCGCCACGCGCAGCCCCGCCAGCCAATACCAATGCTGTTTTTACCATAATCGTCTCCTCGTTGCGCGATCTAAGCCGTTCCATGAGGCAAGGATGGAGGGTCTTACTTAGCTTGGATCTTATGGTAAGTTTTTTTGCCCTTTTTAAGGATTAAGCTGCCATTTTTCAGTTCTTTGGATGAAACGATTTGATCGAAGCTTTGGATGGGCTCATCCCACAGGGTGACGCCGTTTTGCTGGATCAGCCGGCGGGCTTCGCCCTTGCTGGCACACAAGCCAGTTTCAACCAGCAGGGTGGCCGCGTCGATGCCGGAATCCAGACGGCTTGTTTCGATCATGGTCGTGGGCATATTTTCGCTGATGCCTGCTCCGGCAAAGACAGCGCGAGCTGCCTCCTGGGCTTTGACGGCTTCAGCTTCGCCATGGACCAGCTTGGTGACCTCAAAGGCAAGAACTTCCTTGGCCTCATTGATGGCCTGGTCTCTGAGAGCGCCTAGGCGGCGGACCTCATCCATAGGCAGGAAGGTAAGCAGAGCCAGACAATTCTCTACGTCGGGATCATCAATATTTCTCCAATATTGGTAGAAGTCGTAGGGAGAGGTTTTGGCAGGATCCAGCCAGACAGCGCCGGATTGGGTTTTGCCCATTTTTTTGCCTTCGCTGGTGACCAATAGTTTGAAGGTCATGCCGTAGGAGGATGCGCCATCGGCACGGCGGATGAGATCCACGCCATTAATGATGTTAGACCATTGGTCGTTGCCGCCGAATTGGAGTTTGCAATTGTAGCGGCGGTAAAGCTCCAGGAAGTCGTAGGACTGCATGAGCATATAGTTGAATTCCAAGAAAGAAAGGCCGCTGTCGGTGGACATCCGGCTTTTGAAGCACTCGGCGGTCAGCATACGATTCACGGAGAAGTGGCGTCCCACATTCCGGAGGAAATCAATATAGTTTAGTTGCAGCAGCCAGTCCGCATTGTTGACCATCAGGGCTTTGCCCTCGCCAAAATCGATAAAGCGGGAAAGCTGTTTTTTGAAAGAAGCCGCATTATGGTCGATCTGCTCCAGGGTCAGCATCTGACGCATGTCGGAACGTCCGGAGGGATCGCCCACCATGGCGGTGCCGCCGCCGATGATGGCAATGGGACGATGGCCCGACCGCTGCATATGCATCATGACCATGACCTGCAGAAAATGACCGACGTGAAGGCTGTCTGCTGTTGGATCAAAGCCAATATAAAAGGTCACGGACTCCTTTCCCAGTAAATCACGAATTTCGTCTTCGTGGGTTGCTTGCTCTAAGTAGCCCCTTTCCTTTAATACATCTAAAACATTTTCCAACAAACTCACTCCTAATTTTATATTCGCAGGTCCTGCTTTTACAGGGCAGGCTTACAAGAAAATATTATAGCTTATTATGTTGACACTTGCAAAGAAAAACAATTACAATAACAATAGCATAAAAGTCTGACTGAAAAAGCCTGGATATTCGGGCTGCGTGACGCGTTTTTGTTTCAGTACACTGAGAAATGGAGGGCTTTCTTTGGGTTTTGCAAGAGCCATGATCGGCTATTCGGAAGCAGAAGTTGAATCCTATATGGAACGGCTAAAATCCATGCAAGGTGCCGGAAGATTAAGCCTGGAATGCAATGTGGAAGCGTTGCAGGAGGAGATCCGCCGGCTGGAAGAACAAGCAGCACCGCTGAGGCTTGCGGAAACGGCCCAGCGGCAGAAGCTGGAAGAGATCCGGAAGCGGATTTCCGATATGTATTGCAGCTCTGTTTTAACGAGCCTCGAAACGGAACAGCGTTTCAGCCAGGAGGAAGCCATAAAATTGGAAATGCTGCAAAAACGCAATCAGGAACTGGAGCGGGTCCGGGAAACCATGGACCAGCTGTGCGCTTCTATTGAGAAATTAACACAGGGATTTTACGGGGTCATGGAGGGTAAAAATAATGTCTGATGCATCCCGATTCAAGACAGTTTTTAGAGGCCTTGATCCAGAGCAGGTGAACAAAGCACTGGATTGGCTGGAATCTGAATACGAACAGACAAAACAAGCCTTGCAGCAGCAGGTTCGTCAGTTGACCGAGCTGCGAAACCAGCTCCAAAAAGAGATCAGCACCCTGGAGCAGGTTTTGACGATCCCTGAGATGGCACCGCGGTTCTTGGAACTGGCTGAGGCAAGGATCATCCGTACAGAAGCCTTTTTTAAGGGCGCCGCCGACAAAGACAAAGAAAACATCTCCAGGGAATATCATACACGCAGTATTGCCAACGACATCAAGCAGCAGCAAATCGAAGAAAGCATCCGGCAATGCAGGGAACAATTCCAGGGGATGATGAATGGGCTGAACAGCATGATCCGGAATGCCGCTCAAAAAACACCCCAAGTTTGCAGACCCAATCTGGTGGTTGTGGAACCCAGGAAAGAAATGGAACCGGATGCGGCTGCCGAGTCGGCACAGCCACTTTCCTTGGACGATCTGAGCCCCCAAGCACTACGGTATCAATATGCCTGCGGCCAGCTGGCCGGCAGGGATTTGTTTCTGGATGACGGAACCTTGCTGATTCGGGAGGGTGAACGCGTGCGTCTGGACACCGTCCAGGCTGCGGACCAGGCTGGTAAATTGAACGAATTGGTCCGATATCTTAAGTCAGCGGACATTCGAGAGTTAAGCTAGAGTTCTTGGGGAAAGGGCTTGGGCCGGCAGCAAAAAAAGGCATTTAAAAAAACATAACGCATCCTAATTTGGATGCGTTTTTTAGAAGAAAGGCAGGAATCGAACCTGCGTAATCAGGTGCCACGTACCTGAGTGCAACCCCTACACCACAATCTCCCATATGTTTTTTATATTATAGCAAGAATTATTTTGTTTTGCAAATGCTTCATAACCGGAAGAAAACACCTTTGAGCCGCCTTTGGGAAATCATTCAAAAATCAGTTTTTCCCTTGACAACGCCCTTGGATTTGGTATAATAACACTTGTCTGATTTAGGGCGGTTAGCTCAGCTGGTTAGAGTACTACGTTGACATCGTAGGGGTCGATGGTTCGAGTCCATTACCGCCCACCATTTTTAAGATCAAAGGCTTCGCAAGAAGTCTTTTTTTTGTTTAAATTCCCTCCTGCGTTGAAACTCGCAGGAACTGAGTTAATATGGCATAATAAGGGGAATGACTTTAAGAAATAATGATATGGCTGGAGGAGGGTTAAGATGTATTACAGCAAAGAAGAATTGGAAAACATTCGAAAAAAGGGAGAGGCATATATCAATGAAAAGGACGAAAGTTTGAATGGACAGCGATTTGTTTCCGAGGCTCAGATAAAGATCTGCTGTGTGCATTGCGGACACGACCGGTTTGAACCGGGCAATGCATTGCTCAATACCCGAGGCATGACATATCTTGGCTTGGATTGGCTCAATGAGAGTGCTAAAATATTAATATGTAAACGCTGCGGATTTATACACTGGTTCAATAAAGTCGTCTCGCCCACGGATGGCGAATCGATGGGGTGATGATCAGCTGATTGGAAATCGGAATACACCCCATGCGATTTGGATAGAGCTTTGTAGCGGAATTGAGAATCATAATGTTGAAGGGTTTCGTAATCACTTCATAAATTGATTTGTTCAAAGAGATAAAGTTCAATATAATGATCAAAGGAGGGATGCGAAATGTCAAATCAGGATGTTAAGATAAAAATAACAGAAGCAGGGCCTTATCTTGTATCAGGCCATGTTCCATTATATGAGAAAATCATCGTCCCCAAGGGAAGGGAATATGAATTCGAAAACGGACGTGAATTACCCCAAGCTGAGGCCTATGCCCTTTGCCGCTGCGGTCATTCAAAAAATGCGCCTTTTTGTGATGGCTCCCATGAGACCTGCGGCTTTGTCGGCAAGGAGACCGCTTCAAGAGATCGATTTCATGAAAGGGCTGAACTTCTGGAGGGACCCGGTATTGATTTGATGGATGACAATCGCTGTGCCTATGCCCGCTTTTGTCACAGGAAGCATGGCAATGTATGGGAACTGACAGAAGACTCAATTAATGCAGAAAATATCAAAGAAGCGATCAAGGCAGCCAGCGATTGTCCGGCGGGCAGACTGGTCGCCAGGGAAAAGAATGGCAACTTGATCGAGCCTTCCTATGGACCGGAGATCGATATCATTCAGGATCCCCAACAAGGCGTTAGCAGCGGGATTTTTATCAAAGGAAATATACCGGTGGTCGCTGCCGATGGGTTTTGTTACGAGACACGAAACAGAGCAATGTTATGCCGTTGTGGCGGATCAAGGAATCATCCATACTGTGATGCAAGCCATATCCCGATTAAATTTATCGCTGAACCGTAAAACAATTCGATTTGCACTATAAATAGGAACATTAAAAATACCAAATCTGAATATTTCAAGGAGAACGCGATGAGAAGAGCTAAAATCGTTGCCGCTTTATTTTTATTTGCCCTTGCAGGAATCCATCAGCCAAGCCCTGCCTATGCTGACAGCGCACCGTTCATGTTTGAAAATATGGATTACCAGAAATCTGACCACATTCGCATCGCGTTGGACGGGGCGGAAATCCCCATGGAAACAAAGCCTCAAATCATTGGAGGCAGAACCTTTGTGCCCATGAGATCCGTCTCCGAATCCATGGGGCTTCATGTGGAATGGGATGAAACCACCCGATCCGTCAAAGCGGCGGATGACAGCAGCCTCATCGTTTTTTCCATGGGCAGCGATCGGGCCACCGTCAATGATCAGGAGAAGACCCTTGATGTGCCTTTATGCATTGTAGAGGACCGGATCATGGTCCCTTTGAGATTCCTGCAGGAAAATCTGGGATATCATGTGGTCTGGATCCAGGATTCCAATCTGATCCTCATGAGCCGGCAGGATGTCGGAGTGTGGCGCTACAGCTATTTTGAGATGGCCGAACCATACCGGGAAGTAGAAGCCTTGTATGTCAACGGCGAAAAGACGGCTAGGATACGTTATAACGGCAAGTGTCATGAGGCCTTGACCGAATGGCGTTTTGAAGGCTATGAAGAGGTATACCCATTTAAAGAATACGAGAGAAAATACCTCGGCGGCGTTAAAACTGCAGAAACACGATACACGGGAAAAAACAGCACCACCTTGGTGACGATCCAGGGCATCCTGATCGCCAACAAAACCTATTCTTTGCCGGAAAGCTACCACCCCGGAGAAAACGCCGCAGCGCGCCAGGCCTTCAACATCATGCAGGCCGACGCCAAAGCCGCCGGATTGACGATATATATTTCGTCCGGGTTCCGATCCTATAGCCTGCAAGAACAAATCTACAACCGGAATGTGGCCTTGTACGGACAAAGCCGGACGGACACCTTCTCAGCGAAGCCGGGGCATTCCGAGCATCAAACCGGCATGGCCTTTGATCTGAACACCATCAGCGGCACCTTCGGCAATTCGAAAGAAGGCGAATGGGTCAGAAACAACGGATATAAATATGGATTCATCCTTCGGTACCCCGAAGGAAAAGAAAGCATCACAGGGTATCAATATGAGCCATGGCACCTCCGGTTTCTCGGCATCGACATGGCGGCGAAGGTCTATGAAAGCGGATTATGTCTTGAAGAGTACCTGGGCATCCCTTCATCCTATGCTTGAGAGAATTGGATTCAAAAGACTTCGCAAGAAGTCTTTTGGCTTTTGGGCATAAAAACGGGATAAACTCTGGTATGATCTAACAAATATATTTATTTTTTTTTCAGACGGAAAACCTCGTTTTCTGAAATTGCTTAAGAATCGAAAGCCCGATCAGCCCAATCGATTAGCGCGGGTTAACATGGATGTCTGCCCGCCCGGAAGGATCCTTAACTGCAAGCATTAATGAAGGCTGTTGGGGACGGTCGTGATAACCTGTGATGCAGAAACCGCTAACCGTCGCTGTTGAAATTACATATTGTTATATTATATTTATTTTTCTTGCACACGGTGGAATGCCTGCGTATAATCAATTCATCCGAAGGAAGAAAGCCTAAAGCGTCGGATTTGAGGAGAGCGATACGTAATGAGTACAGTAACCATGATGCTCAGTTTAACCGATGTGATGATTATGGGTCTTTGCATGTTCAGTTACCATGTCATGGTAACCTGTTGTAAAAGAGACGCTTAAATAAGGAAGTCGATGATCATCCAGCGATGACCTCCGAATACGAAGGGATACGCTTCAACATAAAAAATCTCAGGCCGATGCCTGAGATTTTTTGTGCGCAATGTCTCGTTTGATTGGAGGATCAGGATCAGCCGTTTCAGCGGATCATCATTGAAAAAGTATTATTAATGAGAGAACGTTATGATAAACTATGACTGAAGATTCTTGCAAGCATGGTGAAAGGAGCAGAGCCCATGGAGCGATTCACGATCAGGTGGTCAGACGGCGGTTTTATGATTGCTGATGAGACCAAAGTTCAGCACGATGCCAGAGGCTATTATGGGGATGCCATCGATAAACTGGCAAAGTTTGAAAATCTATGCGATGATTTGCGAGCCAAGCAGGCAGCAATCTCCAAAGAATTGGAATCCCTTCGTTCGGATGGCAAAACCCATTCGGCTAAATTCAGGCAGCTCCTGGGGAACAAAATAACAAACAGCCATGTTCTGACGCTTTTGGAATCGAGCGGATTACTCTAAGGGATCGGATCGACGGTGACGCTTCTCATCCTGCTTTTTTCCTGGAGGATGGCGAGGCGTCTTAGAGCTGCCGCGCCCGGAGAGTTTATTTTCGATTTCAAGCACCTTCAGGGTGATTTTCATGATGGAATCAGGATTCAGGGACATGGAATCGATGCCTTCCCGGACAATAAATTCGGCGAATTCCGGATAATCGCTGGGAGCCTGGCCGCAGATGCCGCTATGGCGGTCGTTTCTTTCCGCGCCATGGATCGCCATGGAGACCATTTTCATGACGCCGGGATCCCGCTCATCAAAGTCATGGGCCACTAAAGTCGAATCCCTGTCGACGCCCAGGGTTAGCTGGGTCAGGTCATTGGAACCGATGGAGAAGCCGTCAAATAGCTTACTGAAGTCATCAATGGAGATCACGTTGTTAGGGATCTCGCACATGACATAGACCTCAAGCCCGTTTTCTCCTCGGGACAAACCGTTTCGGGCCATTTCCTCAAGGACCTTTTCAGCCTCGGGGACTCGCCGGCAGAAGGGGATCATTAGGATCAGATTGGTCAGACCCATGGCATCACGGACCCGCTTCATGGCCTTGCATTCCAGGGCAAAGCCTTCCCGATACTTGTCATCGTAATAACGGGCGGCCCCCCGGAAGCCGATCATGGGATTTTCCTCTTTGGGTTCGAAAGATTGTCCGCCGATGAGGCTGGCATATTCATTGGTTTTAAAGTCGCTCATCCGCACCACCACCGGCTTTGGATAAAAAGCCGCTGCGATGGTTCCAACACCATAAGCCAGCTTTTCAATAAAATATTCCTCCTTGTTGGCATATCCAAGGGTAAGCTGCTCAATGGTCTGCCGAACGTTGTCATCCTCGATTAGCTCGGGATGGACTAAGGCCATCGGATGGATTTGAATGTAATTGCCGATGATAAACTCCATGCGGGCCAGGCCGACGCCGTCGTTAGGAATCATGGAAAAGGAAAAGGCCTGGTCGGGATTCCCCAAATTCATCATAATTTTAGTTTTCGGACGTCTCAGGTCGCTGAGACTGATTTTATCAATATGAAAGGGAAGCAGTCCTCGATAGACTTTTCCGTCATCACCTTCGGCGCAGCTGACGGTGATTTCTTCGCCGGTACGGATCTTTTCCGTGGCATCTTTTGTACCGACAATGGCAGGAATCCCCAGCTCCCGGCTGACGATGGCGGCATGGCAGGTCCTTCCACCCCGGTTGGTGACGATGGCCGCTGCCGTCTTCATCACAGGTTCCCAGTCCGGTGAGGTTGTGTCCGCCACGAGGATCTCCCCGGGAATAAATGTGGAAAGATGGGCTGCATTCTTGATCACACGGGCTTTTCCTTGACCAATCTTCTCCCCCACGCTCTTGCCGGTGACCAAAACAGGCGCTTTGCGTTCCAGTTGATACGTTTCCAAAACATCCAGGGATTTAAGGGATTGAACGGTTTCGGGCCTTGCTTGGACGATAAACAGATCGCCGGTGATCCCGTCCTTGGCCCACTCGATGTCCATGGGCCGGGTTTTTCCGGCTTTCTGAGAATAATGGTCCTCGATGATGATGGCGTAATCGGCCAATTGAAGCACGTCATCGTCGGAGAGACAAAACTGCCGGCGGTCGGCTTCGGGAACTTCGATGTTTTGGGTGATGGCTTTGGAACCGCCCTGTCCGTAAATCATCTTGATCCGTTTATCTCCGAGGTTTTTCCGGATGATGGACCGGAAGCCTTGCCGGAAGGTGGGCTTGAATACATAATATTCATCGGGATTGACAGCGCCCTGGACCACGTTTTCACCGAGACCGTAACTGGCGGTCACGAAGACCACATCCCGGAATCCGGTTTCGGTGTCAATGGTGAAAATAACGCCGCTGGTGGCCAGGTCGGAACGCACCATTTTCATGATGCCGATGGAGAGGCCCACCTTAAAATGGTCGAAGCCGTTATTGACGCGGTAGGAGATGGCCCGGTCCGTGAACAGAGAGGCAAAGCATTTGCCGCAGGCTTCCCGCAGGGCATAGTCGCCCCGGATATTCAGATAGGTTTCCTGCTGACCGGCAAAGGAAGCGTTGGGAAGGTCCTCTGCGGTTGCGGAACTGCGAACAGCCACATCCGTCTCCGATCCATACTCATCACACAACTGCCCATAGGCGGCTTTGATTTCGCGCCATATATTGTCTGGAATGCCGGCCCCTAGGATCAGCTCTCTGGCTTTTGTGCCGCGGGCCGCAAGATCGGCGACCTTGGTCACATCCAGGCCTGACATGGTTTCCTTCAAATCCTCAAGGATGCCCGCAGCGCGGATGGCTTCCCAATAGGCTGCGGCGCTGATTGCGAAGCCATTGGGGATCTTGATTCCCCGGGCGGTCAGCGTTCCGTACATTTCACCTAAAGATGCGTTCTTCCCACCCACCAGAGGCACGTCCTCGATTCGGATATCTTTGAACCAATGGATAAACTTCGGGTTTTTCATAATGACAGCCCCCTCCCCGATTGGATAATCTTATTTTACCATCAAATTATGAGAATGTTCAAAAAAATAAAGCAGACTTGGGCGCAATGACGAAGAAATTCATTGAATCGTCTGCACTCAGACCTTATAATAAGAGTTGCTGCGGCAAATTATTGATGGCGGCAGATCACAACGCAGGATGGAGAGGTGGACAACACATGGGGATACAGCCGACCCGCGATGAAGCAATGGAACTTTTTCTGGAACATAATAAAACCGAAAATTTGTTAAAGCATGCCCTTGCTGTCGAGGCAGTGATGCGGCATTTTGCGGTTTTGCTGAATGAAGATCCGGAAAAGTGGGGCATCATCGGGCTATGCCATGATTTAGATTATGAAAAATATCCAGAACAGCATTGCACCATGACCCAAAAAATGCTGGAAGAAGCAAAGTGGCCAGCGGATTGGATCCATGCCATCATGACCCATGGCTGGAAGCTTTGCACCGAGGTGGAACCAGTCCTGCCGATGGAGAAAGTGATCTACACCATCGATGAACTGACCGGGCTGATCATGGCAGCTGCGCTCATGCGGCCAAGCCGAAGCCTGTTGGATCTCGAACTGAAATCTGTCAAGAAAAAATGGAAAGATCATCGTTTTGCCGCCGGCGTGAACCGGGATGTGATCCAGGAAGGCGCCGATATGCTGGGCATGTCTCTGGACCAGGTCATTACAGAAACCATCCTAGGCTTGCGAACTGCGGCAAAAGAATTGGGCCTGGAAGGCGATCCGTCGGCTCAGGATCTTAAGGAATAGCATTGACAAAACAGGACGGTGCTGATAGAATTACCTTTGGTATTTTAAAGAGTCATAGGTTGAGGATGCTATATGAAGATGAGTATTGGGCGTCTGCTAAAGGAACCGGGCGCGGAGGAGGCTTATAGCTTTATCATGGAGCAGGACACACTGCAGCATGACGAGTTTAAGTTTCTTCAGCCGGTCAAAGTGCAGGGTGTGCTGACAAATGCAGGCAACGAAATCATGCTGAAAGGATCGATCCAGACCCGGGTGGAAGGCTCATGCAGCCGTTGCCTGGAGGCGGTCCAGCAGGATATTTCCGCTGATTTTGATGAAGTGTATGCGTTGGAAGAGCTGCCCACGGAGGAGCCGGAGATCGATTTGGGCCAATGTGCCTGGGAATTTCTCATGGTGTCTCTGCCTGTCAAGCTGTTATGCAGCCCTGATTGCCCCGGCTTATGCTTTCATTGTGGGAAACCGCTGAAAGATGGCGCCTGTGATTGCCAAAAGGATCAAATCGATCCTCGCTTGGCAGCTTTAAAAGACTTATTCAAGTAGGTTGCATAGATCATTTACTCAGTAGAGGAGGTGTGTTTCATGGGTGTACAACAACATCGTCATTCCAAATCCAGAGTCCGCAGAAGTCGTGCGGTGGCCATGAAAATGGAAGCTCCCAAGTACGTGGAGTGCCCTAAGTGCCATGAATCAAAAATGCCTCACCGTGTTTGTCCTTCATGTGGTTACTACAATGAAAAAATCACGGTGACCCCGGCAGTCAAGGAAGATTAATCGATCTTTCAAAAAGAGTTCATGCCATAAAACTCTCCCGCTTTTTCATCATGAAAATCCGGGGGAGTTTTTGCGGTTGTAAAGCAATTTGATTAAAAATAGGTTATAATGGCTGTGTATTCTGTCCTTTGGCAGATTGCGGCCAAGAATTCTCTTTTGGAGGTGCCGGATGCGTATAGCACTGGATGTGATGGGTGGCGATTATGCACCCTTGGAAATTATCAAAGGGGCTCAGGCAGCCTTGGAAAGCAGCCCGAACCTGGAATTGATTTTGGCTGGGGATGAAACGACGATCCGCCTGCATTGGGCCAATGTAGATCAGGTAAGCAGGGTCAGGATCCGCCATTGTACCCAGGTCATCGGCATGAATGAACACCCGGCAATGGCCTTTCGGAAAAAAAAGGATTCTTCCATTACCGTTGCAACCCAGCTGGTACGGGAAGGGGAGGCTGAGGCAGTGGTCTCCGCCGGCAGCACCGGAGCCCAGATGGTGGCAGCCTTGTTCGTACTGGGTAGGATCAAGGGCGTTGAGCGGCCTGCCATCGGTTCCTTTTTGCCGACCCTCAAGGGCCCCCGCTTCATGCTGGATGTGGGCGCCAATACCGATTGCACGCCGGAGATCCTAAGGCAGTTCGCATGGATGGGACACATCTATTCAGAAAAAGCCTTAGGCCAGCGCAACCCTTCGATCTATCTCCTGAGCAACGGTACAGAGGCTGAAAAAGGCGATGAACTGACCCAGAAGACCCATGCGCTCTTATTAAATGAACCGCATATGAATTTTTGCGGAAATGTGGAGGGCAGGGATATTCTCAAGGGCGACGCGCAAGTCATCGTTTGTGACGGGTTTGTAGGCAACGTGGCGCTGAAAACCATGGAAGGCACAGCTGAGGCCATGTTCTATTTGATGAAGGATGCATTTATGGCTGATGGACGCAGTAAAGCAGGAGCCTATCTGCTGAAGCCGGCCTTCAAAAGATTAAAAAATCAATTGAACTATGAAGAATATGGCGGCGCACCTTTGCTGGGGGTCAACGGCATCAGCGTGGTCTGTCACGGCAGCTCCAAAGCGCGGGCCATTGAATGCGCTTTACTGAAAACCATGGAATGGGTGGGTTCCGGATATCTGCAGGATTTGCAGGCACATTCTTTCACCGCTGTACAGCCCGTGGCCGAGGTTAGCCAGTCCTGAGACAAACCTTGAAAAAAAAGACGGAAACAGGTATTGACCATCCTATTTCCAATTGGTATCCTATTGAAAGTAAATAAACATTGGTTTGACCAATGTAAGTTCCGCAGGGAAGGGGGTGACCCCATGAGTCTGGCAGAAAAGATTAAAGATTTATTAGCAGAACAGCTTAATGTTGATCCGGCAGATCTGACTGAAGAAACGAGTTTTGAGGATTTGAATGCCGATTCTCTGGATGTTGTTGAATTGATCATGGCACTGGAAGAAGAGTTCGACATTGAGATTCCAGATGAAGATGCAGAAAAAATCCGCACGGTTGGAGATATCGTTGATTATATCAAAGACAAAAAACTGTAAGGGTCAGTTGATGCTTCTGACTGCTTTGATTTCAGGAAACCTGATATTTAAAAGATTGAACGCCTGCCTGTTGAATTTGGCAGGCGTTTCTTTTGACCCTGCACGGGGAATATAGTATGATAGACATGCATATTTGAACCGCGAAGGGTAAGGAGGGTGTTGGCTGTGGCCAAGAAGAACCTTCCGTCAGCCCTTTCAAACCAGCGCCGGCAGGTTCTCCGGGAACTTGTTGAACGGCTTGGGCTGGATCGGCTGAACGGGATCAAAATCGATTATGAAATACTGGACCAGGCATTCCTGCATCCGTCGTATTGCGTCGAGATGGCAGGCGGCGAGGCAACGAGCCTTGCCGGCAAGCAGCTTAGCAGCCTAAAGAGCAATCAGCGTCTGGAGTTTTTGGGCGACGCTGTTTTAGGGCTTGTTGCAGCCTGGGCATTATATAAAGACAACCCCAACGCCACAGAGGGTGAGCTGACCAAGATGCGGGCCGCCCTCGTCTGCGAAGCATCCTTGGCGGCAGCCGCCCGCAAGCTTCAATTAGGACAGTATTTAATGCTGGGAAAAGGGATCGCGGTGACCGGCGGAGCTAAGCAGACTTCGATCCTGGCCGATGCCTTTGAAGCTCTTTTGGCTGCGCTCTTTTTATGCGGGGCTGAGATTCCGGCCCTCGAAATCTATGTTTTTGAGGCCTTACAGTCTACGGCCATCAAAATCGAAGAGGGCTTGGACGAAGATTACAAAGGCCAGCTTCAAGCCTTGGTTCAGAAGACCAATGAACAGCAGCTGACCTATCGCATTCTGGATGAGCAGGGGCCGGATCATCAAAAAATATTTCTGGCCGGCGCCTTTCTCGATGATATGGAAATCGGACGCGGCCGGGGCAACACCAAGCAAGAGGCCCAGAAGCAAGCGGCCAAGCTGGCGTTGCATCGACTGAAGCAAAGCGCTGCGGAATAGGCGGGATTCCTTTACCAGCGAGAAGGATTTTCGTATTCAATCACGAAATAAATCCAAGTTATGCCTTTGGGCTTTTCCCATGGCCGATCGAAATCATCCAATATAAAGGAGCGTTTGCCGGTGTATTTGAAGCGTTTGGAACTTCATGGATTCAAGTCCTTTGCAGACAAGACCATACTAGAATTCCAGCCGGGCGTCACGTTGGTGGTGGGCCCCAATGGCAGCGGCAAATCCAACATCACCGACGCGATCCGTTGGGTTTTGGGGGAGCAAAGCGCAAAATCCTTGCGCGGCGGCAAAATGGAAGACGTGATTTTTGCCGGCAGTGAAAAAAGAAAATCTTTGGGGATGGCAGAAGTGTCTCTGACCATTGACAACAGCTCCGGCACCTTTCCTTTGGATTTTAATGAAATCACCGTGACCCGAAGACTCTACCGGTCCGGCGAAAGCGATTATCTGATCAACAAAGTACCTTGCCGGCTCAAGGATGTCCACGAATTATTTATGGATACCGGCGTTGGCAAAGAAGGCTTTTCCATGATCGGCCAAGGCCGGGTGGAGGAGATCCTGATGGCCCGGCCTGAGGAACGGCGGGCGATCCTGGAGGATGCCGCCGGCATCATTAAATACCGGTACAGAAAGAAAGAAGCAGCCAAGAAACTGGACGAAACCCAGCAGCATTTGCTGCGGATCGAGGATCTGCTGCTGGAGCTGCGCAGCCAGGAAGCACCTTTGGCCCAACAGGCAGAGGAGGCCCGGCAATATCAGATATTTAAAAAAGAACTGGATCAGCTGGAGATGGGCATGATCACCGGCGAGATCCGGATCGCTCGAGAAAAGCTGACACAGATCCAAACCGATTTGGAACAGGTCCAGCAGGAGCTGCTTATGCATAAGACCGGGTTCATATCGGCCCGGAGCGAAGAAGAAGGCATTCGTCTGGAAATGGACCGGCTCAGCGAAGAACTGAGCCAATTGCAATCTTTGATTTATGAGCAAAGCCTGCAGGCTGAAAAAATGGAAAGCGAAAACCGCAGCGATGAGGAAAAAAGCAGTTCTTTAGAGGCGCAGGCAGACAGTTTGGAACGGGAAAAGCTTGCTTTACACACCGAATGGACCGAACTGTCCGGTCAATGGCAGTCTCGCCAGGAAGAGGGCGCGGATTTGGCTTTAAGACTGAGCCAAGCCCGGGAAACCCTGGAAATCGAAGAAAAACAGGAGCATGAGATCGCCGCGGCGGCCTTGGAGGATCGACAAGCCCTGGCAGCCGGGGAAGAGACACATTTTGATCTTTTAAAGCAGGACAGCAGCATTCAGAATGAAATCATTCGCTGCAATCAGGATCTGCTGGCCATGAACCGCCAGCAGGAACGGCTTGAAGAGAACAAGCAGCAGGCCGTTGAAGCCGTGGCCCAAGCCAATGAAAAGCAACAGGCTTTGGAGCAGCAGCGTTTGGAATTGGACCGTCTGATTACGGAGGATACCCAGCGTCTGGCAGAAAAAGAAGCCCAGCGTCAGCAGGCCAAGCTGGTCTATGAACAGAAACAGCAGACCAACCGGTTGTTGGGCGGGGAGCGGAGCCAGGCCCTTTCCAAGTATAAATTATTCGAAGAGATGGAAAAGGAAGGCCAAGGGTATGCCCAAGGCGTCCGCGAGATCCTAAAGCGGCGGGATAAAGACTGGGTCCAAGGGATCCTGGGGACCGTTGCACAAAATATAAAGGTGGACAAGGAATATGAGGTCGCTGTGGAAGTGGCCTTAGGCGGCGCCGCCCAGAATGTGATCGCCGAAACCGAAAAGAACGCTCAGGAAGCCATCAGCTGGTTAAAGAATTATGATAAGGGCCGGGTGACCTTTCTTCCGCTGGACACCATCAAGCCAAAGGGAGGTTCTCTGTCCGATGCCCCGAAGGGTAAAGGCGTCCTGGGGCGGCTGGTGGATCTGGTTGATTTTGAGGATCGTTTTTTGCCGGTCATGGAATTCCTGTTGGGCAGGATATGGGTCGTGGATCAGCTGAGCCATGCCGTTGCCAGAGCGAAGGAAAACAGTTTCAGGTATCGTCTGGTGACCTTGGACGGGCAAGTGGTGAACGCCGGCGGCTCATTGACCGGCGGCAGCATCCGGATCAATGCGGATGGTTTTATCAGTCGCCGACGGCAGCTGACAGAGCTGGATCAGGAGATCCGCAAACTGTCCCAGCAGATCCTTCTGGGAGAAAGCGAAGAAGAACAGCTCCTACAGCTGCTGAATCAAGAGAAAGAAGCCCTGTTCCAAAGCCAGGGCCAGCTGCAGCAATGGAAGCTTGACCTGGCTGGCGTTGCCAGCAGTCTGAAACACGGCTCCGAAGCGATCCAGCGCCTGACCAAAGACCTTGAAACCATGGACTGGCAGCAGGAAGAAGCCGATGAAGCCAGAGCCCGCCTTACAGGGGCTTTGGTCGAACTGAATTCACAGCGGGAAGCCATGGCTATAACCATTCAAGAGAGCAGCGGCCGGATCGAAAGCTTGAAGCAGAGGATCCAGGCTGCGGACGGACAGCGGATGACCCGTCAAAACAAATTGACGGAGCTGCGGATCCAGGTCGCAGCCAATGCGGAGCGCTTAAACGCCTTTGATCATGAAGGCAGTTTTTTGAAGGACCGGATGGATCAATTGCAGCGCATGATGAGTTCCCAGCATGAAAATGCGACCATGTGCCGGCAAAAAGCCAAGCAGCATCGGACCGCCCTGCAGCTTCGCAAAAAGGATGGGGAAATCCTGCTGGCCGACATCGGCCGGCGGGAAGGTGAAAAAACCCATTGTCAGGAGAAACGTCAGGCCTTGCAGCAAAAAGTGATGGATTTGGATGAAAACCAACGGAAGATCAGCGGAGAGATCCAAAGCCGCGAGGATCGTCTGCGGCAGCTGCAGATCCAGGAAGGCCGGTTCCAGGCGAATCTGGAAGAATGGGGACAGCGTCTCCAGGAGCAATTCGGATTATCCTGGGAAGAAGCTGCGGATACCATCGAACCGGTCCAGGAACGCCGCAAAGCCCAGCAAAGGATCAAAGAGCTGCGTGAAGAGATCGGGACCATGAAGCAGGTCAATCTGGGCGCTGTGGAGGAATATGACCGGTTGGTGGAACGGCTGGCTTTTCTGTCAGAGCAGACGGAAGACCTGGTCAAAGCCAAAGCAGACCTGGAGCAGGTCATCCTGAAAATGGACAGCCTGGTGGCTGCAAAATTCAAAGAGACCTATGAACAAATCAATGAAAAATTCAATCTTGTCTTTCAGCGGCTGTTTGACGGCGGTCGGGCCAGTCTTTTTCTGACTCAGCCGGACAACCTTTTGGAAACCGGCGTCGATATCATGGCGCAGCCTCCGGGCAAAAAAACACAGCACCTTTCCCTGTTGTCCGGCGGTGAAAAGGCATTGACCGCCATCTCCCTGCTGCTTGCCATGCTTCAGGTCAGACCCAGCCCCTTCAGCATCCTGGATGAGATCGAATCGAACCTGGACGATGCCAATGTGGACCGTTTTGCTGCGCTGATCAAAGAATACAGCCAGACCGGAAGCCAGTTTATTGTGATCACCCACCGCAGAGGCACCATGGAGGTGGGCGATGTTATTTACGGCGTGGCGGCGGAGGAGGCCTCGGGCGTTTCCAGAATATTAAGCGTTCGAATGCAGGATTTGGAAAAGGTAGTTTAGCTTTATCGCCGGATCGATGAATTAATTAATACAAAATCAATAGCAACCGAGAGGATGGATCATAGGCATGGGATTATTGGGCGGTATTTTTCAAAAAATCAGCAAAATCATGAGCGGCCAGAAAATCGACGACCAATTTTTTGATGAATTGGAAGAACAGATGATTTTGGCCGACATTGGCGGCGTCACGGCCATGGAACTGGTCGATCATTTACGTTTGCGTTCCCGTAAAGAAAAAATGGACAGCGTCGAGGCGGTGGCAGCCAGCTTGAAGGCAGAGGTTGCCGCCATGCTGGCGCAAGGGGATCATGAATTAAAGCTCGAAAAAGGCAGTTTAAAGGTCATCCTTTTCCTGGGCGTCAACGGTGTCGGCAAAACCACCACCATCGGCAAGCTGGCCAGTCAACTGAAACGGGATGGATACAAGGTTGTGGTTGCCGCAGCCGATACTTTCCGTGCGGCAGCCATCGATCAATTGGAGGTTTGGTGTCAAAGGGCCCAGGTGGACCTGATCCGGCACCAGGAGGGATCGGATCCCGGCTCGGTGGTTTACGACGCCCTTGCAGCGGCCCGTTCACGCAAAGCGGATGTTTTGCTGGTGGACACCGCAGGCCGTCTTCAGAACAAGGCCAATTTAATGGAGGAATTAAAAAAGATCTGCCGTATCATTCAAAGGGAATGCCCGGGACAGCCCGATGAAGTCCTGTTGGTCCTGGATGCCGCCACCGGACAAAATGCCCTGTCCCAGGCCCGCTTATTCAAAGAGGCGGCTGGTGTGACCGGCGTTGTCTTGACCAAGCTGGATGGAACCGCCAAAGGCGGGATCGTGCTGGGGATCCAAAACGAATATGAACTGCCGGTGAAATATACCGGCTGGGGCGAAGGGATCGAAGATCTGAAACCTTTCAATGCGGTGGAATTCAGCGAAAGACTCTTTGCCAACGAAACAGAAAGCGAGGGATGATCAATGCAGCCAATCGAACTGGCCGTCATCGGGGGAACCGGTGTGTATCGGGCGGATATGCTGGAGGATCTCAAGGAAAAGAAAGTCCTGACCGCATATGGGGTCGTTGAACTCATGACAGGGATCTGTCATGGCCGCCGGGTCGCGTTTCTGACCCGTCACGGCAAGAACCATTCGGTTCCGCCCCATCGGATCAACTACCAAGCCAATATTATGGCCTTAAAAAAACTGGGCGTGAAGCAGATCATTGCGACCACTGCCGTGGGATCCCTGAATTATCAAATGAAGCCCATGGATTTTGTTCTGCCGGACCAGTTTCTGGATTTCACCAAAGTCCGCAAAAACACGTTTTTTGAAGGGGACGGCACCGGCGTGGTCCATGTGGATGTTACGGAACCCTACTGTGCCAGGACCCGGTCGCTGATCGAAGCGAAAGGAAAGGAACTGGGGCTTCCGCTGCACAATGGGGGTTGTTATGTCTGTGCGGAGGGGCCGCGGTTTGAAACTCCGGCAGAAATCCGCATGTATAAAATGTTCGGCGGTGATCTGGTGGGGATGACCAGTGTGCCGGAAGTGGTTCTGGCCCGGGAGGCCGGCATGTGCTATGCGACGATTTCTATGGTGACCAATTTTGCGGCCGGCATTTCCGAACAGGCCTTATCCCATCAGGAGGTCCTGGAAGCCATGGCCTTGCTTTCCGGCAACATCTCCAAGCTGATCATGACCCTGCTGGAAACCATCCCCCTGGATTTTAACTGCAGCTGCGCTAAAATCAGTCCCGAGATGGAAGCCCTGCTGGCCAAAGAAGCGATTTTGGATGCCCGAGCGATCTCCAAAAACAGTAAAATCAGCGAAGACTCCTGAAATTGATCCGGCAATGAGAACAGATCAAGATTCGATGCATCATTCTCAAACATAAAAGGAGGCGCTCTATGTCTGGCTGGCTTATCAAAGATACCATCGTTGTTCCTTTGTCCGGTGAGCGTACTTGGTTTCATGGGGATATTGCCGTCATTGATGACCGGATCGTGGACGTTGGAGAAAACCTTACAGCCCAATACAATGATCTGAAGAAGATCCCCGGGAAGGGCTACATCACCATGCCCGGTCTGGTCAATGCCCATACCCATGGCGCCATGAACGTCCTTCGCGGCTGCGGCGACGACATGCCGCTGCACGATTGGCTCTTCGACCGGATATTTCCCCTGGAAGACCGATTGACGGCTGATATTGCCCGGGCGGGGTGTATGTCTGCCGTTCTGGAAATGATCCGCTGCGGCACTACAGCCTTTGCGGATGCCTACTTTTTTATGGATGAAATGGCTAAGACCGTCTTAGAGTCCGGGATCCGGGCGAATTTAAGCCGCGGCCTGCAGGATCTGCCCAATGGGGATACCCATCGGCTTCATGAGGCCTGCGAGTTTATCAGGCGCTGGCAGGATAAGGCGGATGGACGTATTCAATGCTGGCTGGCGCCCCATGCGCCCTTCACCTGTTCTGAAGATTATTTGAAAAAAGTCATGGAAACGGCGGTTGAAATGAATGTCGGCCTGAATATCCATGTTTCGGAAACCCGTGAGGAGTTTAACAACAGCATCAAGGCATTTGATATGACGCCTGTTGAGCGTTTGAACGCCATGGGTTTTTTTGACCAGGTCCCTGTTTTGGCAGCCCATTGTGTCTGGTTGTCCGAGGATGACCGGCAAATTCTGAAAGCCAAAAAGGTCCGCGTCGTCCATAACCCGCAAAGCAACATGAAGCTGGGCAGCGGGATCGCAGCCGTGCCGGCGCTGATGGCCAACGGCGTTCCGGTGGCTTTAGGCACGGATGGGGCAGCCAGCAACAACAATCTGGACATGTGGGAAGAAATCCGTGCGGCCGCTTTGCTCCATAAAGTCAACCTGGTCAATCCCACCATCATGCCGGCAGCACAGGTCCTGCAGATGGCCTGCCCCATCGGAGCCAGGGTGATTGGTTTTGAAGATTGCGGTACCATCGAAGCAGGAAAGAAGGCAGACCTGATCATGATCGATCTGGATCAGCCCAATATGCGGCCTTTGTATGATCCGATCTCCCAGCTGGTCTATGCCGCCGGTGCAGGCAATGTGGATACAGTGATGGTGGATGGCCAGCTTCTGATGCGTCATCGCGAGATGTTGACCCTGGACGAAGAAAAAATCCTATATATGGTGCAGGCTGCCGGCGATGAGTTGATGCGTTGAGGCCAATCGGTTTCCGGCTGCTGAAGGAGTCATAATGGACAGTTTGTTTTTAGCTTTTTCGGTGGTATTTCCTTTGTTCTTTCATATGTCCATGGGTTATGGCCTGCGCCGGCTGGAGATATTGGATCAGCATACCCTGGATGTGATGAACCGGCTGGTCTTTCAATTCTTTCTGCCGGTGCTGCTTTTCATCAATATCTACAACACGGATCTGCAAAGCAGTGTCAATTTGCCGCTGATGGCCTTTGCGGCCATCGGCATTTTGCTGGTATTTGCAGTTCTTTACTGGCTAGTTCCGCGGATCGAGAAAGAAAATTGCCGCCGCGGCGTTTTGATCCAAGGGATATTCCGAAGCAACTTTATCATCTTTGGGATCCCGGTGGCTGCCGCCATCTTTGGAGAGGGTCAAATCGGCCCGGTTGCTTTGCTGATCTCGGTGGTGGTTCCCTTGTTCAATGTGCTGGCGGTGATCTCGCTGGAAATGTACCGGGAAGGCACAACAGAATGGTCGAAAATCCTGAAGGGCGTGGTCACAAATCCCTTGATCCTGGCTTCGGTTTTTAGTATAGGATTTTTACTTTTGAACATTCGGCTGCCGGCTTTCCTGGAGAAATCCTTGGCAGATCTGGCCAAGGTGGCGACGCCTTTGGCCCTGCTCCTGCTCGGATGCTCCTTCCATTTTTCGGCCACCCGCCATTGCTGGCGGCAGGTGCTGACCGGGGTTCTGGGCCGTTTGATCCTTGTGCCGGTACTGCTCTTGCCAACCGCGATCATGCTGGGTTTTCGAGGTTTGGAACTCGCCGGCCTGCTGGCGCTTTTTGCATCGCCATCGGCGGTATCCTCCTTTACCATGGCGAAGCAGATGGACGGCGACAGTGAGTTGGCCGGACAGCTGGTGGTATACAGTTCAGCCTTTTCAATTCTGACCATGTTCCTGTGGATCGTGATTCTGAAACAAGGAAATTATATTTAACGGTTTAATAAGAAATCGGGAGTATTGGAGAATAAGATGGCACAATTATTTAAACGCCTGACCCGTCTGGTATTTGGCTTGATGATCTACGGGCTGGGCATTGTCATGACCATGAAGGCGAATCTGGGGTACGCACCTTGGGAAGTTTTTCATTCCGGGGTGGGGATGACCGTCGGACTTAGTATCGGCACCATCAGCATCCTTGCGGGGGCATGTTTTGTTCTTCTGGCTGCTTTGCTTGGGGAAAAAATCGGGCTCGGAACCCTTTTAAATATGATTTTGATCGGGGTTTTCACAGACTTTTTTCTGTTTTTGGATATGATTGAGATCCAAACATGGCTGCCCCTGCAGTTTCTCTGGATGATGGCGGGACTTTTTACCATCGCTTTTGCTTCCTACTTATACATCGGATCCGGCTTCGGCGCCGGGCCCAGAGACAGCTTGATGGTGGTTCTGATGCGGAGAACCGGACTTCCTGTGGGCACTTGCCGGATCTTCATCGAGGGGTCGGCGGTTTTGATCGGATGGTTCCTGGGTGGACCGGTGGGCTTTGGCACGGTGATGGCCGCTTTGGGTTCCGGTGTATGTATCCAGAGCGTGTTTTATTTACGGCGGTTTGATGCTGCTAAAGTCAAACAAGAGTCCCTCGAGGATACTCTGAGACAGTTTTCTGGAAAGCAGATCTCTTTGGGAAAGCAGTCTTAGACCCAGGTAGGATGAAAGGATGGAGAAGAATGATGAATATGATGATGTTGTTAGGAATCGGCGTCTTGGTCATAATCATCGCAGTGATCATCTACAACGTGAGGGGGTAGGATCATGCATCAAATCATCAAAAAGCGTTATGCAAAATCACTTGACAACCCAAAACCTCTCGGTTAAAATGAGAGAGATCGATTGTTAAGTGATTTTGTTTAACAGGCAGGTGCTTCATGAAAGAAATCGCGAGGCGTTCCCTGCTCTTGGATTATTACGGCGGACTTCTGACCGAGAAGCAGCGGATCATTTATGATTTATATTATCAAGAGGATCTGTCTCTGGGTGAGATCGCCGATTTGCAGCAGGTATCAAGAAATGCAGTATATGACTTGATCAGCCGAACCGACGAGAAACTGGAGCATTTCGAACAATCCCTGGGCTTGATCGCCACGGATGCCGCGGCGCAGAAGACCAGGGAGGATCTGATCCGGTGCTTTAGGGATTGGCAGACAGATATCAAAGATCATCTGACCGAACAGCAGCAGGCCGATTGGGCAGCGCTGCTCGGCCGGCTTTCAGAATTATAAGGAGACAAAGCAATGGCGTTTGAAAGTTTATCCGACCGGCTTCAAAATGTTTTTAAGCGTCTGCGGAGCAAAGGTAAGCTGACGGAGCAGGACGTTACGGAAGCGATGCGGGAAGTGCGGATGGCACTCCTGGAAGCCGACGTAAACTATAAAGTCGTCAAGGACTTCATAGCCGTCGTCAAGGAACGTTCCATCGGTTCGGAGGTTATGGAGAGTCTGACCCCCGGCCAGCAGGTCGTTAAAATCGTCAATGAAGAGCTGACCCGGCTGATGGGCAATAATCCGGCGCAGATCAACAACGCCGGCAGAGGGCCTACAGTCATTATGATGGTCGGCCTGCAGGGCTCCGGCAAAACCACCTCCAGCGCCAAATTGGCCCGGCATTTGAAAAAGCAGGGACGGCGCCCAATGTTGGCCGCTTGTGACATCTATCGGCCCGCAGCCATCAAACAATTAGAAGTATTAGGGCAGCAACTGGATATTCCAGTCTTTAGCCTGGGAGATAAGGTCAGCCCGGTGGAGATCGCCAAAGGGGCTTACGCCGCTGCCGAGCGGCAGGCCCTGGACATTCTGATCCTGGATACGGCTGGACGCCTCCATGTGGATGACGCCCTGATGGCTGAACTGGACGCCATCTGTGCCGCGGTCCCGCCTCAGGAGATCTTACTGGTGGTGGACGCAATGACAGGCCAGGATGTGGTCAAGGTCACAGAGACCTTCAACGCCCGGCTGGCGCTGACCGGTGTGGTCCTGACCAAGATGGACGGCGACACACGAGGCGGTGCAGCCCTTTCCGTCAAGGCCGTCACCGGCAAGCCCATCAAGTATGTGGGCATGGGCGAAAAAACCGATGCATTGGAGCCTTTTTATCCGGATCGTATGGCCTCCCGTATCCTTGGGATGGGCGATATGCTGACCCTCATCGAAAAGGCTCAGGAATCGGTGGATCTTAAAAAAGCCCAGGAAATGGAAACGAAGCTTCGCAAGGCTGAGTTTACCTTGGACGACTTTCTTGACCAAATGCAACAAATGAAGAATATGGGACCTTTGGACCAGCTGTTGGGGATGATCCCCGGCGCAGGAAAAATCAAAGGACTGAAGGACCTTCAGATCGACGAAAAGGACATGGCCCACACGGAAGCGATCATTCGATCCATGACGGCGGAGGAACGGCGGAAGCCGATGATCATCAACGGAAGCCGACGTAAACGGATCGCTGCCGGCAGCGGCACCACCCTGACCGATGTGAACCGTCTGCTCAAACAGTTCGAGCAAGGCCAGAAAATGATGAAGCAGATGAGCCAGATGAGCAAAGGCGGCCACGGCAAGAAAGGTTTCAAACTGCCCTTCATGTAAAAGGCAGTTTTAATAGAAACAAAGTGGAAGATCCACAGATTATTTTGAGGAGGTGAAAATTCATGGCAACAAAAATTCGTTTGAGAAGAATGGGCGCGAAAAAGGCACCTTTTTACCGCGTGGTTGTAGCTGATTCCCGGTCACCCCGTGATGGCCGCTGCATTGAAGAACTTGGATACTACGATCCCACCAAGGATCCTGTTGTTATCAAGATTGACGAGGAACGCGCTAAATATTGGGTCGGCACCGGCGCTCAGCCGTCCGAGACCGTGAAGGCTTTATTGGTTAAAGCCGGCGTCATCGGCAAATAAGGGGGGCACGCAGCATGAAAGAGCTCGTAGAATATTTGGCGAAGGCATTGGTTGAGAATCCGGATCAGGTTGTTGTCACACAGCGTGAAGAGGAAGACACCATTGTCATAGAACTGCGTGTGGCGCCTGAAGATATGGGCAAGGTGATTGGCAAGCAAGGCCGTATCGCTAAATCGATCCGTGCTTTGGTCAAGGCGGCAGCCCTCCAAAGCGAAAAGAAAAAAATTGTGGTGGATATTGTGTCCTGATCCTATTGAGATACGCACCACAAAACGGGAAGGCACCAATGAGGGGCCTTCCCGTTTCTCAAACTGACGCCGATCTCATGTCCGCTGCCGGGTTATGGCAGCAGCAACCATTCGCAAAGGGGAGGATCCTATGTTTATAACCATTGGACAAATCATCAACACCCATGGAAACCGGGGCGAATTGAAGATTCGGCCTATGACGGATGATGCAAGCCGTTTTGAGGAGCTCAAAACAATTTATGCCATCAACCCGGCGAATGAAAAGAAAACAGACCGAATGGAAGACCGGCGTCCGCTGACCATCGACACGGTCCGTTTCCATAAGAACATGGTCCTGATCACATTCAAAGAGATTGCCGATATGAACCAAGCGGAAGCCCTTAAAGGGTATTATCTGCAACTGCCTGAATCTGAATTGAAACCTTTGCCGGAAGGCAGGTATTATATATATCAGCTTGAGGGATTAAAAGTCTACGAAGGCGACCAATGCTATGGCACCCTCGTGGAGGTTCTCCAGCCCGGGAGCAACGACGTCTATGTTGTACAGGACGGTAAAAGGGAGATCCTGGTCCCGGCATTGAAAACCGTGATCCAAAAGGTGGATCTGGCGGCCGGCCGGATGGATGTCATCCTGCCGCCCGGACTCTTGGATTAGCCGATACAACCGATAGCGCTGTGAGGAAACGATGGATATTTTAGTTCTGACCCTTTTCCCGGAGATGTTTGAAGGCCCCATGAATCAAAGCATCCTGAAAAAAGCCAGGGAAAAAGGCCTTTTCAAGTTCGAGGCGATGGACTTTCGTCCCTATGCCACTTCAAAACATAAAAATGTAGATGATGTTCCTTATGGGGGCGGCGCCGGCATGGTCCTTAAACCGGAGCCTATTTTCAGCGCCCTGGAAGACCGGATCGGGGATCCTGCACAATTTTTGGGAAAGATCATCTTAATGAGTCCACAGGGGGCCCCTTTCACCCAGGCCAAAGCCAAAAGCCTGGCCCAAGAGAAGCGGCTGGTCTTTCTCTGCGGCCATTATGAGGGGTTTGATGAACGAATCAGGGCTTTGGCCCACGAAGAAATTTCCATCGGTGACTATGTTTTGACCGGAGGGGAGCTGCCGGCCATGGTTGTGATCGATGCTGTCTGCCGGTTGCTGCCCGGCGTTTTAGGTGTGGCGGAGTCTCATGAAACAGATTCTTTTTCGGAGGGTCTGCTGGAGCATCCCCACTATACCCGGCCCAGGTTTTTTCGGGACAGTGAGGTCCCGGAGGTTTTGCTTTCCGGCAATCACGAACAGATCCGGAGATGGCGGCGTAAAGAGGCACTGCGCCGGACCTGGCTGCGGCGCCGAGATTTGCTCAAAACCATTCCTTTAACCAAAGAAGACCAGAAATTTCTTGAAGAGATCCATCGGGAAGAGGATATGAAAACAGATGACGAGTGAGGCGAGGGACTTGGCAGGTAACCGGATATTCATAGGTTTGGTTCATTATCCGATCTATAACAAACGAAGCGAAGTGATTGCCACTTCGATCACAAATTTGGACATTCATGATATTTCCCGCTGCGCGGCAACCTACGATCTTCAGCAGTATTATCTTATCCATCCCCATCCGGCCCAGCATGAGCTGGCAAATGAGCTCCTGCATTACTGGATCCAAGGTGCCGGTGCCCAATACAATCCGGACCGCTGCGAAGCGCTGCTGAAGATTCGCTTGTCTGAATCCCTGGCCGCCGCTGAAAAAGAAATCGTTGATACCTTTGGGGGCAGCCTTTGCCGCGTTGTGACCGATGCCCATCATCACGAAAATTCCACAGGATATCTCGATCTGCGGCAGCAAATCGCCCGGCCTGTTCAAGAGGGCCAGCCGGGAACCAACTATTTCCTGATTTTTGGCACAGGCCATGGCTTGGCGCAGGAGGTTTTGGATTCGGCGGATGTGATCCTGGATCCGGTGGTCGGGCGGAGCGATTACAATCATTTATCGGTGAGAAGCGCAGCGTCGATCATTATGGACCGGCTGCTTGGGCCTGCATGGTTTGAAGGATCAACGATCGATCAGGCATAAATTTTACCTCAACAAAAGCGTATTTTATCAAGATCCTGTGCTTGTATCGTGAAAAAGATTATGTTATAATACCTTAGTATTCGCCTGTGGGCAAGAACGGATGGTCCGCTGCTTTGATAATGAAGGCAAGGCAAGAACATCTATACAGGGAGGAGGGACATATAATGGATTTATTAAGAAGTATTGAAGTTGAACAATTACGTCAGGACATTCCTGATTTTCGTCCTGGTGATACAGTTCGTGTTCATGTTAAGGTTGTTGAAGGCGCCAAGGAGCGTGTACAGGCTTACGAAGGTGTCGTGATCAAGCGCCGCGGCAGCGGTATCAACGAAACCTTTACAGTTCGCCGTGTATCCTACGGCGTTGGTGTGGAACGTTGCTTCCCTGTTCATATGCCGCGCATTCAGAAAATTGAAGTGCTGCGCAAAGGTAAAGTACGCCGTGCCAAACTCTTCTATCTCCGCAAATTGTCTGGCAAGGCAGCTCGTATCAAAGAAAGAGCTTAAGCAATTCATCAAAAAAAAAAGCAAGCAGACGACGGCATTTCCCAGAGAAGCCGTCGTCTTTTTTGTATATGGAGCTTCGGCGAACTGGTCGCCGCTGGGCAGATTTCCTAAGGGTAGCTAAGAGGCTTCTCCCTTGCGATGGTTATGTAAAAGGTATATAGTTTATAGAGAAAATATTTGTTTAAGTGGAGGTAACGATGATTCAGTGGTTTCCTGGCCATATGGCCAAAACACGCAAACTGATGACCGAAAATCTGCGTCTGGTGGACGTGGTTGTAGAGATGGTCGATGCCCGCTTGCCCATGAGCAGCCGCAATCCGCTGATCGATGATCTGATCGGGGCCAAGCCTCGTTTAATAATTATGGCCAAAGAAGATTTGGCGGAATCTGAAATGACCAAAGCCTGGATCCGGAATTTTGAAGCCGCCGGCTGGCCGGCCATCGCAGGGAACTTTCGGACCACCAACCCGAAAATCCTGATCAAGCTGTTGACCGCCGGCATTGAAAAGCAGGCAGAGCAAGTTTTGGAGCGCCGACGCAACCGCGGCATCATGAATACAAGCATCCGGGTCATGGTTACCGGCATACCGAACGTGGGCAAATCCACGCTGATCAA
>DIWW01000004.1 GCA_002435905.1 Peptococcaceae bacterium UBA6096 | reverse complement strand
ACTAATTAAGTTTCAACACAGCCCCATTGGCCCTATGATTCCAACAAGATGCCATACATTAGATCCCGATCACAGATCCGCAAGGACGAGAATCGGAAATGATCCATCACCGTTAGAAGGATATGCAAACCCCAAGGTAAAATATCCTCTCGCCCCTGCAGCATGCCCGGCAACGTAAGCCGCTGCTGAGCTGTCAGACTTTCCAGAAGCTGCAGGACCGTTTGCACGGCCTGCCGTGACATCTCCACGCCCGTCAGTTGTTCCGGATCGTAGACCTTCATTTTTGTATAAATCGCCCCTAAGGTCGTTGCCGTTCCGCCGACGCCGACCAAACTGCAATCTGAAGGCAACTCAAAACCCTGCCATCCATCAAGCAGGCATTGCAGAATCGCCCGATCATCCCTGGGTTTCTCCAGCAGGCGCAAACCGCCAAGAGGAGCGCTGGCAGCCTGGATCCCGCTGTCCGTCGCCGCCATGATTTCTGTACTGCCGCCGCCGATGTCCAGCACCACAGGATTAGTAAGATCCGGCAAGGCGCTGATGGCTCCCAGATAACTAAGGTATGCTTCCCGCTGACCGGATATGATGTCCAGCTCCCAGCCTAAAGCCTCCTTGACCCGGCGGCAGAATTCCCCGCTGTTTTCTGCTTCGCGCAAGGCCTGGGTCCCAATCAGATAGACCTTTTCGATGGGATAATTCGCCATGACCCGACTGTAATCCCGGAGGGCTTCCAAGGTGCGCTGCATGCCTTCCTCCGATAAGCAGCGATTGCCCCGGCCAAGCCCCTGCCCGATCCGCGTCGTCGTCAAACGCCGGCAGACCGTATCCATCTGACCTTCCTTCGTTTCAACGATGATCAAACGACAGGAATTCGTGCCGATATCCATAACTGCACGCATGCTGTATCCTCCTTATAAAAAGCGCCGACTCTCTAAAAGTCGGCGCAAAATATCCTTTGTTTGGATGAAGCTTATCTTATGATCGTCCTGCGCCCCTGCCGCCGCGTTTTGCGTCGGTACTGCGACGAAATTCCAGCTGTTTTTGTTCACTCTCTTTAATGAATTTCGACAGCTTATCTTCAAAAGTCTCGGGGGCCACACTACGGATCGGAGGCCGGTCTCTTTTGACGAAAGGCCTGGGCGCCGGTGCCGGTGCTGCTGCCGGGACGGGAGGTTTTGCCTGTTTGATCGACAAGCCGATCTTTCCTTTGGCATCCACGTTGATGACTTTGACCTGAACCTGATCCTGCTCTTTTAGGTAATCTTTCACATCTTTGACATAAGCGTCCGCTACCTCAGAAATGTGAACCAGACCTGTGATGCCGCCGGGTAATGTAATAAAGGCTCCGAAATTTGTGATCCCGGTGACAACACCCTCAACTATTGTGCCAACTTCAATTGCCATGAAATGAAAATTCCTCCTGACTGCGTTTAGTTGTTAATATATTATAACGAATTATTTAAATAGTTTCAATGGAACCTCTCAGAAAATCCTGTGATTATTTGGATGCCCGGGCATTTGGCGGTCAGTGGATCACTTCCCCGGCCTTCACCGTCACCTTCTGTGGGATGTTTTCATCCGGAATCGCATGGAATACTTTACTCTCTCCAGGCTTGACCAAGCCTAAATTTTCTCTGGCAAGCCTTTCAATGGTGACAGGATCTTCCAAGCTTTCCAGTTCCAGCTTTAATGTTTCCTGTGTAGCCATAAGCCTTGCTCTTTCATCCTGAAGCACTTGATATTGCTGGTTAAGATGATAGTAAGCAATCCCGTCGCGGATCATCGGCAGCACCATCAGCATCATGACCGCAGCCAAACAAACCGCAAAACGGCGCTGACTTCTGCGCTTGCCCGGTGACGGCTGCCGGCGGACTTCAACCTGGATCAGGTCGTCCTTCCCGGCATCAGGCTTTGGCGGAAGCACCGTAAGGGAAACTTGCTTCTGGGAAGCCAGTTTCGATTTTGCTGGACCTCTTCCTGCGCCTTGAATCATAGCTGCCTCCTCTGGGTCAATGAATAATTGCGAATGAATATATTATAATTCGCCAATTTTGATTTGATTCCTGCTTAATATCCTGACCTGCTTAAATTTTGGGGCGTTGCATGCGCTGCGCCTCCGGCGCCGGCAGGGTCGCCCGTCTTTTTACCAATAAGAAAAGCATCTGCCTTGCGACATTTTTACGAATGCCAGGCAGATGCTTTGTCTTCATAAAATTCGGTAAAGATTTTTTGATTCTTCCGCTTTTACAGTTTCTCGTATCTCTAATATTTCCGCCTTGGTGGCATTGTCGCCATAGCCGATTTCAAGAACGTCTCCGACACTGACCTCCAAGCCGGGCTTTGCCGGCCTGCCATTGACCCGGACACGTCCCGCATCCACCATTTCCTTTGCCACAGTCCGGCGTTTTATCAGACGTGACACTTTCAGAAACTTATCCAGCCTCACTGCTTACCTCCAAAAGACTTATTTTTCAACTGCGTCTTTCAAGGCTTTGCCAGGTTTGAAAGCGGGCACTTTTGAAGCAGCGATTTGGATGGTTTCGCCACTGCGGGGATTGCGACCGGTCCGGGCGCCCCGTTCCCGTGTCTCAAAAGTTCCAAAGCCCACTAACTGCACTTTGTCGCCAGCTACCAAAGTGTCCTGAATACCTTCAAATACTGCCACGACTGCTTTCTCTGCATCTTTTTTGGAGAGTCCTGCTTTTTCGGCGACCAAGCCGACCAATTCTGCCTTGTTCAAAATAATTCCCTCCCATACTTTAGTGAGTTTTTCCATACTAAATTTCGATGCTCCCGGGGAAATTCCTGCCAAGAATCTAATATTTATATAGGTATTTTCTGTTTTTTTATAAATACGCCTCGTTTTTGACCAAATCACGGTTCATTTTCTGGATTGTACGGATCAAAGCGGTTTCCGGCGAGAGATGGCAGGCTTTGCCCAAAACCGCCGAAGCAAACAGAAAATCACCTAAATCTTCTTCCTGTATCCCCTCTCCCTGGCGCTTTACCTGCAGTTTTTGCCATAGCATATCCACTTGTTCCGCCGCTGCGACGGCGGCTGGGGTTTTTTCGCCAGTCAGCTTTTTCTTCAGCTTCAGATATTCCGATGCCATCAGAAGGGCCGGCAGCCCGCCATATAGATTCTGAGGGGCCTTGTCCTGTTGCGGCCCGTTTTTCTTTTCTTCCGACTTGATCTGCTCCCATAAAACCGAAACCTGTCTGGCATGATCCACATGGACCTCGCCGAAAACGTGGGGATGGCGCCGAATCAATTTTTCGGTCACATCCCGGATAATGTCATTGCAGTCGAAATCCCCCCGGTCTTGGGCCAAGGCCCCATGAAAAACCACTTGCATCAGAACATCCCCAAGTTCCTCCTGCAGCAAAGCCATATCCCCTAAATCAATGGCTTCCATGACTTCATAGGTTTCCTCCAGCAGATATTGCTTCAGGGATGCATGGGTCTGTTCCCTGTCCCAAGGGCAGCCATCCGGGGCCAGCAAATGCTCGAATACATGGACCAGGGGATCCAGGGGATATTGGCTGGTCCCTTTGGTTTCCTCGGGTGCCGCCGGTTCCGCCCCTTCCTTCAGGGCGGGCACGTACACCGAGGTCAAATGGTCGAAAATCTCCTCAAAATCCAGTTCCGCCAAAGGCAGCTGCATCAGTTTCTCCTTTCCCGGCTCGCCTGCATGAAAAACCACCGTCACAGGCTGGTCAGGAGGGTAGGTTTCAAGCAATGACAGTTTGAGATCCGAAGCTACCAGCCGGCTGTATACCTGCGTATAGAGACAACGGCATTGCAGGGGCAGCGTTTCCGGCAAACGCAGCGCGTCCAGAACCGCAAATCCGTCCCTGGCCGGGTCGATCCCCAAGGCTGTAAATACCGGGTCCAAAAAGCTCATCGCCGATAATATTTCGATTTGCACGCCTTGCCGTGGTGCTTCCTGAAGCAAACGCTGGACTGTTTCCTCAGCCACCATGGGATGTCCCGGCACACAATACAGCAATTCCTCTCCCTCGTGACCGGCAGCTTTGGTCTGCTCCAGCAAATGGGCGGCAATGGCCTCATACACTTGTTGAAAATCCTCACAAGTTTCATAAAACGCGTCGCAGGTCTCAAACGCAATATGCCTCGCCTTCAAGGCTTGGACCGAAGGATGCACCTCCGTCCGTAAAACGATCCGGCGGTGGGTTTGCAGCGCTTCCCAGGTTTCCAGGGTGATTTGTCCAAGATCGGCGGGCCCTAAGCCTGCAACGATGATTTTTGGTTTCATCAAAGCATCATCCTCATTTCATTGCCCGCAAAGAATGCGCAGCCCTGCAAACAAGGCCAGCGCCAAAAATGCGGTTCCATACATCAAACGGTTTGCCCGCACAATATCTTCCGGCTCGACGGGCCGTAAATCATCCCCGATGGTGGGTTTTGGGTATCGTTTGCCGAAATACCAGGCGTCCCCGGCCAAACGGATCCGCAAGGCCCCGGCGCAGACCGCTTCAGTGTGGGCGCTGTTGGGACTTGCATGGTTTCTTCGGTCGCGCCAATAGACCCTCCATGCCTGCCGGCCGTCAAAGCCCAACAGCACTGCCGCCGTCAGCATCAGCATCGCGGATATCCGGGCCGGCAAATAATTGACCCAGTCATCCAGAATGGCCGCACTGCGGCCAAAATCCAGATAACGTTCATTTTTATAACCGACCATGGAATCCATGGTGTTGATCGCCTTGTATAAAATCCCCAGGGGTGCTCCGCCGATGGCCATATATAGCAAAGGGGCGATCACACCGTCGGATGTGTTTTCCGCCACCGTTTCAACGGCAGCCCGGGCTACTTGCGGCCCATCCAGGCAGGCGGTGTCTCGGCCGACGATCCGGGAGACCCAGTATCGGGCCTGGTCCAGATTGTTTTCCCTAAGAGCATCATACACTTTCATGCTTTCTGCTTTCAGCGCCTTGGCGGCCAGCAGCTGATAGCATAACCAGACTTCAAGTCCCCAGCTGAGCCACGGGCTGAATGTGCCTGCGATTTTCAAAAAACCATAGGTTGTCCCCGCGGAAAGCAGCGCCACCGTCAAAACCAGCAGCCGGCCCGCCCACAAGGCCCCTTGCCTGTTTTTGGGAAATATCCGCCGAAGCACATTTTCTTCCCAGGCGATCAGCCTGCCGATCCAACGAATGGGATGAGGCATCCAAGTCGGGTCCCCCAATATCATATCTAAACCAAATCCTGCTACAAAAGCAAATCCCTGAAATACCATGCCGACCCCCTGTTAAGTTATTATCAATAGGATCGCCGTTTAACCGCGGCGTTGCCATTCAGCTGCCCTAAGGTCGAGGCTCTTCGGGGCCAAGCCGTTCTGTGATGTATTTGCCATTCTCAACATGGATACGATAGATGCTGTACAACTGGGGATCCAGATCAAATTTCACCATGCGCTGTTGAACGTTTTCGGCCATATCCAAAGCAAAACGCAAAGATATGCCGCAGCCCTGGGATATTTCCCGCAAGGTTGGCATCATGGAAACCTTTAAATGGCGTTCCAGATAATTTTGCGTTCGAATGGCCGCATGAGTGGAAACAAACGTGATAACCCCAAAATCCATAATTGACTCCTCGTTTCCGCCTTTCCGGCTATAGTGTCAATACTTTGTCTGCTTTCTGCAGACATGTGGCGATATCGTACATATTGCTTATGGTGCCGATCTGAAGGCCATCCTGTACTTCATAAAAATTCAGGCAGGTGCCGCAAACCAGGATCTCACAGCCTTTGTCCTGAAGCACCTTCAAGTGGGCTACAACCTGCTCATCGGAAACCGCCAGCTTCACACCGCTGTTCATAAAGACGATCCAGCGCGGCAGATCCTCCGACTGGGCCAGCGTATAAAAAAACATGCGGATCAGGCTGCTGCCCAGGGTCTCGTCGCCGGTGCCCAGGGTATCCTTGGCAGCAAAAATTGCCCAATTCCCGGCAGGACCGGCGGACACGCCACGGACGGACCGGACCGGTACCGGCGCAATATCCTGCTGGGATTCCGCGCTGCCAAACTTGCGCATCGATACGGTGTAGACCCCTCCAACTTCTGTGACGGTTTCTTGATAATGCTGGTTTTCCGCCATTCTTCGCAGATTTTGCACCGCAATCTCATTGTCCACCTGGATCGAAAACAATGGGACACCGGCATCGATTTCTTTTTTGGCTAAAATCACCGGAATGGGGCAGGCTTTACCGCAGGCATCGATGGTTTTTTGCATGGTTCAGACTCCTTTGATAACTTATTGTACAGACAGTGTCTGTGTATAAAGCGGCCTATAGCGCAGTTCGCCCTGAATATGCAAAGACTGCATCAGGCTGAATTCCCTGACTTCCACGGACAGCGGCTGGATGCCGCGGGAAAAAACAAACAAATCAAAATCCTTGGGCAGGATCACTTTTCTTCCCAAGGTCAAATGGGGCTTGTATTCCTGGGATTCCAAAGAAAAGCCAGCCAACTTCAAGCGATCCCGCAATTGCTTATAAAGAAGCTGCAGCGGCTCGCAGGGCTCAATGCCCAGCCAGCAGATATCCCCGCCACTCCGGGGGAATCTGCCAAAACCTTTGATGGTCATTTTGAAGGGTGGCACCTGGACTTGCTTCATAGCCCCTTCGATCTTCTCCTGTTCCGCAGGACCGCCTTCTCCAATAAAGACCAGCGTTAGATGGATATTTTCTTTGTCCGGAAAACTGCCTGTAACGCCATGGCGCTGTAGTGCCTCTAGGGTGCCAGCCATGCTGTTCCGAATCGCTTCTTCAAAATTGATCGCTATAAATAAACGCATCGCTTACTCCCATGTTTTCCATATTTCCGGTTGGTAGCCTAGGGTTGCTTTCTTACCGTTGCGGACGATGGGCGTTTTATACAGGCTTGGATTCTCCAGCAATTTTTCTTCAATGGCGCTTTCCGTGGATAGGTATTGAATATATAAAGCTTCATAGGCTTTTGATTTTTCGTCGAGCAGGGCCCGCAGACCGCCTACAGCGGCTTTCACGCTTTGGTATTCACCTTGGCTCAGTCCATATTTCAGAATGTCGATCCGTTGGTAAGGAATGTGCCGCTCCTTGAAATACCGCTCAGCCTTTTGGGTTTCGAAGCATTTGGATTTGCCGTAGATCTGGATATTCATGCGCTCTCCCTGCCCTTCCTTTCCTATAATAACAGGTTTTTTCAAGTTTTCGTATTGCCTTGCACGGATTCGCGGGATTATTTCTTGATTATGATTCTTTCAATGCTTATCATTAAGGTATCAGTACCCTTTGCTTTTAATATTTTGCTTTGAAAGGAGCCTGTCATGAACATGCCCATGGATCCGGAAGTCTCCCGAAAAGCTTTTTTATCGAAGGTGGATGTGGATGCCTCTTTTCAATTGGCCAAAAAGATGGAGACCTATAAAACCAACGCTGCCCTGGGTTACCGCACCGCCGGCTCCCAGGCTGAGTTTCTTACCGGGGAAATGCTCTATGATGAAATGCTCCGGATCGGTTTGGAGCATGTGACCAAAGATGAGATCATCGTTGATGGCTGGGATTTTGAAAAAGCCCGCCTATCCTTCACCGACACAGGCGGCAGGCACCATAACTTCGAGTTGGGGGGCTATCAATGCACCTTTGATACCGCTGGCCCCCGGGACTATGAACTGGTCTATGCCCGGCGGGGTACGGCCGCCGACCTGGAAAACCTGGATCTGACCGGCAAGCTGGTGATCGTGGACATCAATCAGCGGGATGAATGGTGGATCAATTATCCTGTATTGCAAGCCCATCTTAAAGGTGCTGCCGCTGTCCTTGCCGTTCAGGATAACGGCTATGCCACCGTGGATTCTGCCGCGCTGAATGCCCAGGACATATGCGGCCCTCCTTACGCAGCGGCCTTTTCCATATCTCAGGCGGACGCCGCGATTTTAAGGGAGTCCTTGCAGAATAAGCCGCAGCCCCAAAGCCTGCAGGTCACCTTCGACGCGAAATCCACGGTGCTTCTCAATGCCAAGACATACAACATTGTCGGGCGGATCCCCGGGAAAGATCCCCAGTCGGCAATCTTGCTCTCCGCCCATTATGACTCTTATTTCGACGGATTTCAGGATGACAATGCCGCCGTCGCCATGATGCTCGGCATTGCCAAAGCATTGAAGGCCAGCCAATATAAACCGGAAAAAACCCTGATCTTTTGTGCTATGGCCGCGGAGGAATGGGGCATGTCCAACAGCCGGTATGATTGGTCGGCAGGTGCATACAGCCAGCTCTTTCGGGGGCGTCCTGACTGGGCAGGCAAGGTGGTGGCCAACTTAAACTTTGAACTCCCGGCCCATGCGCATCATGTCCAAGATATCATCCGCTGTGTCTATGAATATCATCGTTATCTAGCAGAATTTTCCGATACTGTGACCGTTCCTGCCGAGGCCTATCCCGAAGGGCTCACTGTGATCAGCCCTGTACAGACCTGGTCCGATGATTTTTCCATCGCCATCGGCGGAATTCCCTCCATGGTCAACGATTTTGGCAGCGGGCACTTCATGGAAACCCATTATCACTCTCAATTTGACACCCACGACGCTTATCATGAAACGGTTTATCGTTTTCACCATGAGCTTTATGGCCAGCTCCTGCTGGCCCTGGACCACCTGGCCGTACCGCCCCTGGATTTCTCAACCCGGCTGATGGCGCTGCAGTCCAGTCTGGAACCGCCTTTGATCAATGAATGCGGCGCAAATGAAGAAGCGCTTGAGGAGGCCATCGACCAAGGTCTCTCAGCCGCAGACAAGGCCTTCGATAAAGCCTCTGAGGTCAACCGTCAATTTCAAACAGCCTTCCAAAAGGGAGATCAGGCAACCCTGCATCGCCTTGGAGAAACTGCAAAAAAAATGAGCCGGCAGCTGTTGGCCGCTTTCAAATATGCCGAGGATCAATTTGTCAGGCTGAATTGGGAGGACGAAGCTGTTTTTCCCCATGAGCCCCTTCAAACCAACCTCCTGAACCTGAAGGGCGCCCTGCGTGCTTTGGACGACGACGATATCGGTCATGCTCTGGACAAGCATCTCCATCGAATTGATGACAATTGGTACGCCTATGCCTTTGACGATACCGTCTGCCGCTATTTCCGCGATTATGTTTTACTTCAGCCGGCAGAGCGGCTTCTGTGGGGTGCAGGCCGAATCATGGGCCAAACGGAATTGTATGATGTGATCCGTTCCCTAAAGGCCAAACAACTGGCGGCAGAACACAATGAGACCATGGACACCGGGCCTGAGGTGGCTGCCTTGGAAGCAGCCGAGGAAAGGCTCTTGGACCAGCTTAATGATGTGATCCATGAAGAACTCCAGCAAGTTCGGCATTTGACAGCCTTGCTGCGCTCGGCGGCTGAGACCCTTTGATCCGAAAATCAACACGTTTCTAATAAATGCAGAAAGTGAGTGAAATCGTGAAAACCGATGCATTATATCAACTATCTAGTAAGGACGCCCCTCAATTGATCCCCCTTCTGACGGAATGCTTCGAGCAAGATCCTCTGTATCACGTATTGATCCCGGATAAGGCCTTGCGTGACAAAATCCTTCCGGAGATTTTTAATTGTGATGTGGAAGAACTGTTTGAAAACTGCCAGGTCTTTGCAGACAGCCCGGAAATCAACGGCATCATCGTGGTTTCCGATGAGTCAGAGCCCTACGATCCGATCCGTTACTATGCCTCCGAAGCTTTTTACCAGCTCAAAACAGACGCATTCCTTATCAAGGACGACCTCTCTCTGCGGACCCTTTGGAATTTTATTAAAGGCAAATCCTATTTGAATTCCTCATGGACCCATGAACTGCATCAAGACAACCGCCTGCACATCATCTATTTTGCCGTTCGGCCGGCGATGCGGGGCCACGGTATCGCTGATAAGCTTATGGACGGGGTCATCGATTATGCCGAAGAGAACGGCCTTTTGATTTCTCTGGAAACCCATAATTGCTCCAACGTCGAGCTGTACCAACATTTTGGTTTTAATATTTACAAAATCGAGCGGCGAAAGTTTGACCTGACCCAGTATTGCATGGTCCGGCATCCCATGGGGGGACAGTGACTTTTTGTTGCCAGCGCCGCACAAAACAGCCAGGTCAACGAGGCACCGTCAATGCATGTCTATTTTTATATTTATAAAAGGCTATGTTTCCCTTTCGAAAACATAGCCTTTTTCGTATTTTTTATGCAGCGGATGAATTATCTGCCCTTCGATGGCTGTATCCCGTTCGTCCGTTGCCCGTAAAGCCACCTCTCCCTGCTGCTACGACTCCTCCAGCACGAAAACGGACTTGGGCCGTTTGCAGACCGGGCAGACATAATCCTCGGGCAGTTCCTCAAATGGGATCTCTCCATCATAGACGTAATGGCAAACTGAGCAAACCCAGCGTTTTTGAGGCTTTTCCGGAACGGCCGCAGCCGCGGTTTCAGTCGCTTTGGCTGCCGTTTCGGGTTTCTCCAAGCCCGGCACCGATCCGCCAGTCTTAAGAATGCGGTAAGAAGCATAGGTCATCGGCTGCCCGCTGCCCGTCACTTCGGCCTCTGTGACCGCGCACACGAATAAGGAATGAGTCCCCAAATCAATGGTTTGCTCTACCTTACAGCTGAAACGGGCAATGATATGTTCAAGAAGGTAAGGATTGCCTTGCTCATCCAAGGCATAGGGTATCTCCTCAAATTTGTTTCGATCCCTGCCGCTGCTGAAACCGAAATTGCCAATGAGGTTCAGGGGGCAATCCAATGCCAGAACCGAGATGGTGAGACTGCCCTTCTTTTGGATCAATTCTGTGGTATAGTTCGTCTTCATCATGGTTGCCAGCATCCGTCCGGGTTCTGAGGTCGCCTGCGTTGCCGTATTGATAATGCAGGCATTTTGCTTGTCTTCCCAAGTCGTTCCTGCGACAAATAAACCATACGTTAGTTTGAAAAAAGCTTTGTTATCCATCAGTGCTCCCCCTTTTTAATATGGGTCTTTATGATCTTTATTATATCTTATATCAAAACGATTGCCTACAGCCTCTTAGGTTTCATAAACAACAAGTCATGGCGGCGCTCCCTCCATTGCGACTTGTTTTTTGTGCTTTTCAAAATACGCTTTTCGGCTGTGAAGGTGGCGCCGTCGCCTTCACAGCTTCAGATTTTCTTCCTTAAGTATCTCTTCTTATATTTCAGCTTCGCATATCTCGATACCCTGGTCATTAAATTGTAATTTAGCAGTCCCCCATAAATGCCAACTACCGGCAAGCCTTGGATATATTTCCCCAACAGCATGGCTTCCGCTAGGTTTGTGGAGGTTTCCTTCATTTTTTCTTTGAGGTTTTCCGTTAAAGGAACGTCGTTTTCAAGCCTGGATGTTATTTTCTCTAATTGGCCATCCAGTACCTTTTGCTTCCCGCCCTTCGCGATGGCGCCGTTGATCAGTGCCAGGACATAGATTCTTTCATCCTGCTTTTCATAATCAAAACCATAGCTAACCGCAATCTCATAAACCGTCTTTAAGAGCATGGCCGTAAAAAGCGGAATATCCGGAAGTCCCAGCCCCAGGAGCCCCAGCCCGGCGCCCTCAATCACTGCAAGGCCGGTATTTAACCGTCTGCTCCGATTGGCGCGATGATCCATTTTGCGCAGTTGTTTTCTCGTGCCGAGCTTATCTGCAGCATAATTATTGACATCGTATTCTAACTGGATTTTGCCTTTATTAAAGGATTTCTCGATCCATGGGCTGCCCTTTTCAAAGATCAGCTGGAAACCCTTGAAAAACGCCTCTTCCAAGACGCCCATCAGTTTTGGGGGTATCTTCTCAGCGATTTTTGCTTGGATGGGTTCGATTTTTTCCCGGCGTTCCTGGTTCTCTTTTTTGTTCAGGAGTTTCTGCTCCTGCTTCTCGACCTTTTTGATTTGCCTTGCATAAATCGATTTCATCATCGGCCTCTTTTTAATAGCCTGCCGATTCCCAGCTTGACGTTATTGACCCGTGATTGCTGGACCTGCTGGATATTTCTTGTATCGAAGCCTTGTTCGGCCGCAAAAGCAAGCAGCTCCTGATATAATTCGCTGCTCATTTTAGGTTCTCTGCTTAAGATCCATAAATAATCCATGGTGCCGCTGGTTACGACCGCATATTTATACTTCTTTTCATCCAACCGGATGATTTTATAGGGACTTCGGATGAGCCAAAAGAAGCTGACCAAAAGATTTCCCGGATTGGCCGAGTCAGGTATCCACGCAACGCCTTTCGCTGTTTTTTTCTTGCCATCCTTATAGCCGGCGTTGAGGACTTCAATTTTACCGTCTTTTCGCAGTTTGTACGTTGCGGTTACATGACTCAGCCCTTTTTCAAAGGAATGGGGGAATCGGGCGATTTCGTACCAAGTGCCAAGATATTTTTTCAAATCGACCTTTGTGACTGCCGGGATTTTCTTTGTGCTTCGCTTAAACATATTGCAGACACCTCCTTAAGCTTACTGATTCATTTCAAGTCGATTGCCATGATTCATAATATTCTGCAAATATCGGCTTCTTCCTTTATCATACCTATTTACACTCATTTAGTGAACGATTATTTAAAATATTTAATAGGGTTGGCCGTTTCGCTGCACCGCAGCTTGATTACCGCTGAATATGCCCATGAAAAAACCGCTTTTTCAAAGCGGTTTTTTCATAAAAAGGTTTGTGTGGGATATGAAAATGCTGTGAAGAGCAATTTTCATCCTATTGATTTAATGGCTATAATTTTGTTTCATAATTTATATATCGTCATTCCGGCAGAATTATTAATATGAAGAAAACGCTTATGGCCTGTTTTTTTTATCTTCAAGAGCAACGGCATGCAACCGTCTTGAGCACTTCCAAAAGAAGAATTTGCCCACGGTTCGGATCGGTTCATATCATGTAGAATCGTTCCACGATCCCCGTCAGTTCCTCATCCAAAAACTGCAAGGCCCGGGCTTTGATGGCAGGCGGTATCCCATAAAAGGCTTCTGCAATGCTGCCGGTCATCGCCGCCAGCGTATCGCTGTCTCCGCCAATGGAAACCGCATTTCGCACCGCATCCTCATAATCCTCAGATTCCAAAAATGCCTCAATCGCCTGAGGCACGCTCCCCTGACAGGTCACATCAAATTTATAATCCGCCCGGATATCATCCAATCTAAAGTTCAGAGGGTAATATTTGCTTTCAAGGTATGCTTTAATCTCTTGCTTCGATTGATGTGCCCGGGCTAAATAAATGGCCGCTGCCACAGCCTGCGCCCCCCGTATCCCTTCCGGGTGGTTATGGGTCACTTCCGCGGATTGTTTAGCTAAGGATTCCGCCTCCTCCAAATCCGCAGCGATCCAGGCCACCGGCGATACCCTCATGGCAGAACCATTGCCAAAACTTAGGTAAGGCTTTGTTTCTCCGGAAAAAAGCCACTGCATGAACATGCCCCCATAACCGGCATCAGGATACTTTTGTCCAAGCCGCTTCATCTCCGGAATCAAAATCCCACCAAAGGGCTTTTGGCCTTTGGATGCCTTGTATTCCATGGCTGCCAAAGCATTGGCGCAGGTCATGACCGAATCGTCCGTAAAGAAACAGCTGCTTTTGAACAGTTCGAATTGTTTGGTTTTAATATTATGCCACTCGTAAACTGATCCGATAATGTCACCGATGATTGCTCCCAGCATTCCAAACCCCTCCATCGTTTTGTCTTGAGTGCTCGACGGCCTCTTTCCTTAAGGCGTATTTTACGGATATAAGCCTTATGCAAAAATATAAGGTCATCGGTTGTGATATAATAGTGAATAGGACCCTTATCTTCACCAATGGCTAAGGAGCGTCTTATGCTTGAACCAATAGAAACGAAAAAACTTCATAAAAAGCGGATCGCACTGTTTTTGGGTGCGGCCTTTTTGATCCAGATGCTCGCCCTGTGGTCGGTCAATGGTTATGTCAAATTTTCTGCAAAAAATCGGATCTTGTCTCCTGCCGATGCAAAATCACTTGGAGCTGACTGCATTCTGATCCTTGGCGCAGGTGTCCGTGCCGGCGGTGTTCCCAGTCCCATGCTTCAGGACCGTCTGCTGCAGGGCATCGAGCTCTATAAAACCGGCGCTTCGAAGCGTCTGCTTATGAGTGGGGACCATGGGCAAAAAGCTTATGATGAGGTCAACGTCATGAAACAGTTTGCCATTGACAGAGAGGTTCCCTCAATGGATATTTTCATGGATCATGCCGGATTTTCAACATACGAAAGCGTTTACCGCGCAAAGGCCATTTTCCAGGCGGAAAGGATCCTCATCGTTACCCAAAAATACCACTTGTACCGGGCATTGTATATTTCAAAAGCCCTTGGTCTTGACGCCTGGGGTGTTGCCTCCGACCCAAGGCTCTATGCCGGCCAGGAATATCGGGAACTTCGTGAAATATTAGGGCGGATCAAAGATTTTTTTAAGGTTATGGTCAAGCCGGATCCGACTTATTTAGGAGAACCCATCCCGCTGAGTGGCAACGGCGATGTTACCAACGACCGGCGATCGCTTGATTCGATGCCTGCCAAACCGTCATAGAACCTCCGTTGTAAGGATGTCTTTCCCTACAGGCCTTTGATAAAGGCCTTTGATGAAAATATTTTATTTTCAGCAAGGGCCTTTTTGATTGTTTCCGATTGGGCACATGGACCCGCTTTATTCTATTGGCCCCGGCGGTTGAAATCTTCGTCGATCTTTTTCTTCCATTGATTGCTGATGGACCGGGTCATGCGAAACTCATTAAGCACCTGGCCGACCGTCTCGTAATTCAACCTTGTCCCCTGGGCATCGGCGCAATAGTTGGCAGCCCTGTCGGCATGGATCCCGCATCGTGCCGCCGTTGCAATGGCATCGATATTGGCGCCCAAAAAAATGTATTCCCAGCCGTATTTTTCTTTCTGACGCCGAACCATCTGATTGATTTTTGTATCGGTGTATTCGCAGCTGGCATTTTCCATACCATCGGTGGTGATCACAAAGATGACCTTATCCGCCCGCTGGGCTGCATCGGCTTCTTTTTGCAGCTGGCCGACTTTATAAATGGTTTTGCCTATGGCATCCAGCAGTGCCGTCGATCCGCCGACATAATAATCTTTTCCGGTTATGGGACGAAGCTCTTTGATGTGGATCCTGTCATGGAGGACCTCATAGCCATCATCAAAAAGCACGGTGGTGACGAAGACCTGGTCGGGCCCTTCCTGCTGCTTTTTTAACATGGCATTATAGCCCCCGATGGTATCCCTCTCCAGGCCTTCCATGGATCCGCTTTTGTCCAGAATAAATATAAGCTCTGTTCTATGGTTCTTCATTGCGTTATCCTCCCTTTTCTTGATGAGTTTAGGATAACGCTTTGGGGAGGCTTCCAGGTCGCCGGGCAAGCGACATTTATTCGCCCAGCAAGTTTTGGTCAAATGCGAACAAGGCTTGATTGATTTCATAGATGTCGTATTGGCCTTGGTCGATAAAATATTGGATGATCACATCGAACTTGTTGCTGCGGGACAATGCATAACCGGCCTTGCCCAGCAGATCCAAAGCTTCATCCAGATCCAGCTCCAGGGCAATGGCAAAAGCGATTGCCGTTGCTTTACCGGGTTTATAATTTTTATCGCTGCGGATCTTGGAAAACAGTTTGCGGTCGATATTGGCTCTTTTGTATGTCTCAATATCCGTCATTCCTTTTTCATCGATCCTACGCAGCAGCATTTGAGAAAATGTTTCGTCCAGCTGGTCCACGATATCCTCCAGGGCAGGCTTTTCCTTCACAACAGTCATCGAAACGTATGGCTTTTTTTCCACGATGACAGCCTGCACATCGGACATCTGCTGGAATTCATAGGGTTCCAGTTCTCTGCGTCGTTTCCGAATTTCATGGGCTTCAACATAATGATCATCAATGTATTTCTCAATATCGGAAAAAAGTTTTTCACTCAAAGCGAAGGCGCTTTTATCATAGACGACCAAATACACCATCATCTCATGGTGCATCAGAAATTCGCTGATGGCAGAAATAGCGATCTGAAGGGCCTGGTCCTTGGGATAACCATAAATTCCAGATGAGATCAGCGGGAAAGCCACCGATTGGCATGAATATGCCAGGGCAAGCCGGAGCGAATTGATGTAGCAGTCGTGAAGCAGCTGTGCTTCATTCAGCCCTCCGCCGCACCATATGGGGCCTACCGCATGGATAATGTATTTGGCCTGAAGGTCAAACCCGCTGGTGATCACCGCTTCTCCCACATTGCACTTCCCGATTTTATCGCATTCCTTTTGCAGTTTTTCAGCGCCGGCGGCAGCGAAAATAGCGCCGCACACGCCGCCTCCCCTTTGCAGGGCGGTGTTGGCCGCATTGACGATGGCGTCGACGGACATTTTGGTTATATCATTTCGGACAATGGAAAAGGGCATAATGACCGGCTCCTTTCAAGAAATCTTTTGATAGAGGTCTGTTGCCCGTATAAAAGCGGTCATGATCGCTGCTTTGACCAACTTTGCAGTTCAATGATGTTTCCTTCCACGTCGGCGGCGTAAACAAAGGTTCCCTTCATCTGACCCGGGTATTCCTTTGCCACGATTTCACCGATCGGCCTGCCGCCTTCCTGTATGACTTTTTCCAGCACAGCCGCCACATCATCCACTTCAAACGCTAAGTGGGCCAGCCCGATGCCGTTGACCGCTTTGGGATTGTCTCCAACAACGCTATTGTATGAGAAAATTTCTAAAGTCGGCAATCCTTTATCATATCCGGGCAATGCCAGATGTTCCCCGACGATATGGGCATCTTGGATCCCGGTCAACTTATCAAGCCATTCGCCGCTTAAGTCCCGCTGGAGCGGAACCGGCCTGCAGCCGAAAACCCTCTGATAGAAAAGCGAAACCTTTTTCCAGTCCTTTGCAATGATATTGGTATGGACGTATTTGACTTTCATGATAACGGTCACCTTTCCTCTGCACCTCATATGATCAACCAATTTTAATGTATCATAATCCTCTTGAAAAGTAAAAGCGACGGCCCTTCCGGGCCGGTCTTATCCGCCCTGCCGCCGCGCAGCGCCAGGAAAAACAGAGGATTTCATCCTGTGCCGCGCAATTCTACGGGTCATTATTCTATTGGTACATGATTCCCGGCATGATCACTTCATGGATCCCGCTCCCGGGTATTTTTAGCTCCCCCATGAGGATCGCATTATAGACCGATCGTTTGCCGAAGCGGGCACGGAGTCCGTCAATGGCGGTCTCCAATCGGTCCTGCCGCTCCCCTTGGACAGAATCATCAAACAAGCTGAGCTGCCGGGCCTGGCTTGAAGGGATGAGCCGGATCGCCCGGACGGTGACCGCCCGCACAGGCGCATGCCAGTCATAGTTCTCTTCAAACAGGCTGCGGGCTTTCAGGGCAATCTTCATGGGGCTTTGGGTCCCTGGGTCCAGCGGCGCCTGGTATTGTCTATATTGGAGACCGTTGTCCTTGACCGTGATCTGCACGCCTTTGGCGGACAGTTCATGGGTCCGCAGCTTGTGTCCGATATCCTGGCTCAGTTCAAGCATGATCCGCCACACCTCCATAGGTTCTGTCAAATCCGCGGTGCAGGTGATCCCATGCCCAATGGACTTCACCGGGACCTGGTCATCGTTGGCCATGACGCGGGAGGTATCCGATCCGCTGGCGAAGATCCACAATTGCAAGCCGTTTTTGCCAAGGAGACGCTGCATAAACTCAGGACCGATGGAAACGATGTCGCCAATGGTATGCACGCCGTAACAGGCAAGCTTTTTTGCGGTGGCTCTTCCTACATAGAGGAGTTCCGCCGCCGGCAGGCCCCAAATCTTTTGCCGGAAATCCTCCTCAAGAATCACGGTGGTGGCATCCGGCTTTTTCATATCCGATCCAAGCTTAGCAAATATTTTATTGAAAGAAACTCCGATACTGACCGTCAGGCCCAATTCTTCACGGACTGTTTTTCGGATATCCTCGGCAATGGCTTCCCCGGACCCCCAAAGGCTTTGGCTGCCGGTCACATCAAGCCAGCACTCGTCCATACCGAAAGGTTCCACCTGGTCTGTATACCGGCGGTAGATTTCCCGGGTGAGCTTCGAATATTTAAGATACTGCTCAAACTGGGGCGGAAGCGCGATAAGCTCCGGGCACCGCTGCCTGGCCTCCCAGTTGGCCATGCCGGTCTTCACCCCTGCTTTCTTGGCCGTTTCGGACTTTGCCAGCACGATGCCGTGCCGGTCCTCCGTGCTGCCGCAGACAGCCACGGCTTTTCCGCGGAGAGAAGGCTCCAGCATCATCTCCACGGAAGCGTAGAAACTATTCAGGTCGCTGTGAAGGATCACCCTTCCTCTGCCCGGCATCTCATCACCCCCGCCATGCAGCTTCGCATAACTTCTTAATAAGTCATTCATATCCTATTGACACTGCCTCGGATAAGAAGTATTATGTTCTTAACTTCTTTGAACTTCCTCATTTAGGATAGCAGTTTTAAGAAGTTAAGTCAAGGAAGTTTGAGAAGTTTTATGAAGCTGCCTTATCCGCACTAATTCGAAAGGAACTGTCATCTATGAAGACATTTGGCGACAAAGTCAAGGAAGCCCGTGAGATCTTAGGCATCAGCCAGGGGGCTTTAGCCGAGCGGGTCGATGTATCCCAGCGCTCCATTACCGCCTATGAGACCGATGCAGCACAACCCCGCGGCGGCACAGTCAGAAAGCTCGCCCGCGCCCTGAACGTTTCTGTGGATTATCTACTTAATGAAACGGTGGAGGATCCCGGCAGCGGGATCGATAAAGACCCCTATCTCGAGATGGTTCGCGCATCCTACGGCGCCCGCAGCGAAGAAGAGGCCGACCGCCTTCTTGAAAAGAACATGGCGCTGTTTGCCGGCGGCGCTTTGTCCCAGGAAGCCAAGGATGCTTTCTTTGAAGCCGTCATGACAGCCTATGTGACCTGCAAAGAAGAAAGCCGCAGGACCTTCGGCAAAAAGAACCAGGCAGGCTGATATGTCCATTGAATTTATCTCTAAAGAAGTGAAACGGATCCGGAAGAAATATGCCGCAAAGGATCCCGGCAGCCTTTGCCAGGCCATGAATATTTCCCTGCTCTCCGCAGCCATGGGTCCCGGCAGCGGAGCGTGCAAAGGTTTTTATCTCATGCAATCCCGGAAACAGGTCATTGTGATCAACAGCGACCTGCCTGAAGAACTGCAGCGCATCGTCCTTATGCATGAGATCGGGCATGCGGTGCTGCACCGGAAAGTTTCCGGCGCGAAAGCCTTTCATGATTTTTCCCTTTTTGATGAAGCATCCCTTTACGAATACGAAGCAAATATTTTTGCGGCAGATTACCTTATGGACGATGATGAGGTGCTTGATCTTCTGAACGATGACATCTCCTTCTTTGGCGCAGCCAGCTTGCTCCAGGTTCCTCCGGAACTTCTGGATTTCAAGTTCCGCGTATTGAAGCGGAAAGGCTATAAGGTCATCGATCCTCCCTTAAAGGCCCATTCCGATTTCCTCAAAAATATCCGTTCACCAGGTGAGGCCATATGAATGGTCCAAAAGTCTATGTTGAAGTCACAGCCGCTTTTGACAGTGACGGAAGGCTGCTGCCTCTCTGCCTTATTTGGGAAGACGGGCGAAGATATGCCATCGACCGGGTTTTAGAAGTCCGTCCCATGGCAGCCATGAAGGCTGGCGGCCAAGGCGATCGGTACACCGTCCAAATTGCCGGCCAGCAAAGCTATCTTTTCTTTGAACGAAGCGCCAGCATCAGCGGAAACCATATTGGCCGATGGTTTGTTGAGAGACGCCAGGCCCATTGAGACAGCTGTCGGCCTCGGAAAGGGATGCGATTTATGTGCGGAAGATATTATATTGACACCGATGGAAATATCGCTGAAATGATGAAGATCCTCGAAGATATCGGCAGACGCTTTCGAGGCACACCCGAATACCAGTCCATGCGGCTTGGCGAGATCTATCCCACGTATGTCGTCCCGGTCATCGCCAACAGCAAAACAATGCACACCATGCCTTTTTTAATGAAGTGGGGCTTTTCCTGCCCCGGCCGCAAAGGTCAGCTGATCAACGCCCGAAGTGAAACCGTTCTTGAGAAACCCACGTTCCGGAGCGCGGTTTTGGAGCATCGCTGCCTGATCCCTGCCATTCAATATTTCGAATGGGAAAAGCACAGCGTCCAACATACAAAATATGCCATCAAGACCGCGGGGGAACCCATGATCTATATGGCGGGCCTTTATCGTTATGAAGAATCCTCAAAGATTCCGGTATTTGTCATCCTGACAAGGGAAGCCGCTGCTGAGATATCTTTTATTCATGATCGGATGCCGGTGATATTGCCGCGGGAGGCCCAACGGGAATGGCTTTCCCCTCATGGCGATATTCAAGGCATCCTTCATGAGCCGGCCGCCCATCTGGTGTGCCAGCCGTATAAATAAAGTCTCCTTTGGCCCGGAATGATCCGTGACCGGAAATATCAAACGGGAGAGAATGCCTTATGAAGCACCTGAAAGCCCCCTGGTATAAGTGCGATTTTCATCTGCACACCATGCAGAGCACCTGCTTTTCTGACCATGAAGTGACAGCCGTTCAATGGATCCAGGCCGCATTGGATGCCGGCCTGGAATGCGTTGCTGTAACAGATCATAACGATTACAGGGGAATCGACCAAATCCAAGCGGCCTCCGTCGGCAAAGGCATCACCGTTTTTCCGGGGACTGAAATCTCATGCGGCAATCTGAAGATCCACGTATTGATTTTGTTTGATGTGGATAAAGCCGGTAGCGACATTCAGGATTTCCTGTCTAAATGCGGCATTCAAGGCGCCGATATAGGTTCCAGCAAAGGCACCGTTAAAAATATCTTTGAGATATGTGAAATCGCAAGGACGCTGGATTGTCTGGTGATCCCCGCCCACATCGATGATTTTCACGGTCTTGGCAGTCTAGCCCAACATCCGTTAAAACGAATTTTAGATCATAAATATATCGATGCAGTTCAGATCGACAACCAGGATATTTGGGGTGCAACAGGATTCAAGGACACTGATGAGGATTCGGTTTACCTTAAACTCAGGGATCGCTACAACGCTGACATTCCCATCCAGCGGGCCAAAGAGTGGCAAAAAGCTTACCTGGAAGCCCGAAAAATCGACATCCCCCTATTGACCTTTTCGGACAATCCCAATGATGAAGGGGATTCTCATCATGGCCTATGGGGGATCGGGAAACAATACACCTGGTTAAAAATCCATGGCAAACCCACTCTGGCAAGCCTTCGTCAAACTCTGGCCTCCTACAAGACCCATGTGAAGAACTGTTTTGACTCTCCTGAACGCCCCCTGGATGATTGACGTTTTAGCAGGACAAGAAGCCCTGGCAACCTATTTTCATAAGGATTGCCAGGGCTTTGATCATTCAGAAGATACCAGGATCGTCACCTCCTGGTGATTTCCATGATTTCGTCAAACTTGCCTGTAATGTAGCCATAATTTTCTTTTTTGTGCGGGACAGAACAATGACTGCAATCCTTGATCCCGTTCACATCATAAACGAAGTTTCCTCCGCAGGCGTCCTTTAAGGCGTAAAGCGGACAATAGCAGAACAAGCAATTGAAGTTATCCGGGTCATCCGTCGGGTGGCAGGGAAAATACTCACATTCCTTGTGATTGATAAATGCATAAGCTTTGCCCCACCAGCCGGGCTTTCTTTCAGTTCTCATATCTCCGTCTCCTCAGTATTGCGTCAAATAAAAAGCACGTCGTGCTTGTCGTCCCGACAACTGCCAGAATCATTTTTCATGCTTCCATCATACTATACCTTTGTTTGCCAGGGAAGTCGAAAATCGACCGTCGATACGCGGCAGCCCGTACTGAGTCAAGTTTATTCCTGATCGCTGCTTCTCACAGCCTATGTTCCACATCAACAAGACCAGCTTCTCACAAGAATTTATTATAATCTTTTGACCCAAATATTCATATCTTCAAAGCCACCGCAAATATCGCAGTTATTGACCAGTCTGCCAGAATATTCATAGTGCATCTTCCATAACGCTTTATTGATGCCTGGCTCAATGGCCCTGCTCAGACTGTAAAGCGTCTTGAACTCTTTCTGTCTAAGGCTTTCTTCCAACTGAGCGATTAAGTATGTCAGCAAGCCTTTCCCTCGATGGATCGGTTTCGTAGCACAATCTGTTATTTCAGCGTTATTATTCTTCAGGTCCATGTCAGCTGATGCAATGCTAAGGATTTCTCCATCCATGATCGCAACTTTGAACATGGTTTTGGTCTGCATACTATTTCTTAAATAATCAGCATCGAAAACTGGAGACGGGTAGGTTTCAAAAATTTCTTTGAACAACCCAATCATTCGGGGAATATCCCTCTCTTCTGCATCTCTGATCAATATCCTGTCTTGGATGCTTGGACCAGTCACCCGCTCGCTTGCTTGACAATGGGCAATAATTTTATCTTTTACCTCTTCCTGCACAGGAATTTCTCGGTCCCCATTGATAAAATACGATACACAATAAGCTGTATCTCCATTAAAAAAGCCATCAATATGCCCTTCTTCAGTAAAGCCGCTTTGGATAAAACTCCCCAAGGCTTCAATACGGCAATTGCAAAGGATTTTCCCAAAATTCATTTGTGCAGCATAACCTTTGATGTCTTCCAAAACTTCGGCTGTCATTTTAGGGAAATCCATGATCTTCAGCCGTGAATTCATAGGATCTAAATATAGATCCACCTGCTTAAACCTAGAGCCGATATTTTCCTTAACCGCTGATCGTTTCACTAAGTTTCTCTCTCCTCTTTAGTCTTACATTGTTTGTGGGCACCAGACAATTCGTTTCGTTATTGTATAATTTTTCAAGGCCTTTGGCCCCCTGTTTCTTATACTTATGGCACAGTCCGCAATCTTGACATTGATGGCCTGTGTTCTTAGGTTCTGTATAACTACAGATGACACCCTCATAGTTCCGTAAGATCACTCTGTCCGGGGACTGTGAAATCAAATATTGGGGGCTTACCGGAATTTTACCTCCACCGCCTGGTGCATCAACAACAAAAGTTGGCACCGCGTAACCGGAAGTATGGCCTCTAAGCATTTCGATAATCTCAATGCCGGCAGAAACCGATGTGCGAAAATGTTCGATCCCCTCTGATAAATCACATTGGTATAAATAATATGGGCGAACCCTGTTTTTCACAAGCCGGTGCACAAGACTGCGCATAATATAGGGGCAATCATTAATGTCCTTAAGCAAGACGGACTGGTTTCCCAAAGGGACACCGGCATTCGCAAGCATAGCACAAGCTTTTTGAGCTTCTATTGTGATTTCTTTAGGATGATTAAAGTGCGTATTTAGCCACACCGGGTGATGTTTTTTAAGCACTTCACAGAGTTCCGGCGTGATTCTTTGCGGCATAACCACTGGCGTTCTTGATCCGATGCGGATGACTTCTATATGGTCAATGCTTCTTAATTCGCCTAAAATATAATCAAGTTTCTGATCTGATATACATAATGCATCCCCGCCCGATATCAAGACATCGCGTACTTCTTTATGCTTCTTTATGTATTCGATGGCTTTGCTGATTTGCTTGATGGGCATCGCCTTATCATCATTGCCGGCAAAGCGCCGCCGCGTGCAATGTCTGCAATACATCGAGCACTGGTCGGTCACTAAAAGCAAGACCCTATCCGGATAACGATGCGTCATTCCAGGAACCGGTGAATCTTCCGTCTCATGAAGCGGATCGCTGCTATCACAGTCTGATATCATCGTCTCGTTGATTGTAGGTACTGCCTGCCTTCGGATTGGGCATGCAATATCATCCTTATCCATCAACATTGCATAATAAGGTGTGATTGCCATTCTTAATGTGCCCAAGCAAACCTCAATGGATTTCCGTTCTTCCTCCGTCAAGTGAATGACTTGTTCAAGTTGATCCACTTCGGTTATTCGGTTTGACATTTGCCAATGCCAATCACCCCATTGCGCTTCCGTCACATTCGACCATAATGGGATTTGATTGTAATGTCTACTCATAAAAACCTCCTTCTCATTGTGTTGATTTTGGATGTTTTTGTATTTGCAACATGGACCCTAATAAAAAAAGAGCGCTCATGATCCATGCGCTCTTCATCCAAGAACCCATATTCAAATTGCGATTTCAATCAATTCGCATGAACCGATATTCACATTTCCCTATAAGTATACCATATAACGCCCTCTCCGACAACCCCATTGCGTTATTCAGGTTGTCGCTTATGCTTCCCCATTTCGACGCATGCTGCGCTTTCAAACCATGGATCCAATGCAATGGATCCATCGCATTTTTATCGACAATCTCCATTGAAATCCCTATCCCGGCTTGCGAGTGCATCCCGGTCGGTTGCACTTTAGGGGGCCATGGTATAGTATAAACATTGTTATTTATCGCAGGATTCATCGTCTATTTCATGCAATTTACGCGGGATGAGGTTTTCAACCAATGAACATGACAGGCCTGTTGGCCAAACTTTTTTCTGTCCAATCGATGGTCCCCCTTTCCATGCGGCAAGGAGATTTGCCTTCGGAAGGCCAGGCTTATGGCAAAGCATTCCGCATCGCTTGGCCTTCCGCTTTGGAGTCCTCTTTTGTAGCCCTGATTTCAGCTGCGGACACCATGATGGTGGGTAGCCTGGGTCCGGCTGCGATTTCAGCCGTCGGTATTTCCAGCCAACCCAGGATGATTATGCTATGCTTTATCATCTCCTTGAACATGGGTGTTACGGCGGTCATATCCCGCCGCAAAGGCGCCAATGATTCATTGGGCGCCAACAAATGCCTAAAACAATCGATTCTGTACAGCGCCTTCATCAGTTTCTGCGCCTGCAGCCTTGCCTTTCTTTTTGCCGAGCCGCTGTTGAGGCTGGCCGGCGCCGGCCCGGAATTTTTGGCAATGGCCATTGTTTATTTGCGAATCATCTGCTTCGGCACTTTTTTTTATGGACTTTGCCTGACCATCAATGCCGCTCAGCGCGGCATCGGCAACACCCGGCTGGCGCTTAGGACCAATCTTACCGCCAATATCATCAATGTGATCTTCAATTACTTATTGATCGGCGGCAACTTCGGCTTCCCTCGTCTCGGTGTCCAGGGTGCCGCCCTTGCCACAGCCCTTGGAAATATCGTTGCGTTTCTTATGGCCGTCGCTTCCCTTGTTCCCCAAAAGAATTTTATCCATCTTCGTTACGCGTGCGGCTGGCGCCTGGAAAAGGATCTGTTCAACAGCCTTTTCAAGGTTTCCTCCAGTGGCTTGGCCGAACAGCTTTTCATCCGATTTGGCATGCTCCTCTATACCCGTGTGGTTTCCTCCCTTGGTGTGATTGAATATGCTTCCCATGTCATCGTCATGAGCATTTACAGTGTCACTTATAATCTAAGCGATGGCTTCGGCATCGGCGCGGCCGCCTTGGTGGGACAATCTCTGGGGGCAATGCGTCGGGACCTGGCTATGATGTACGGACGTGTCAGTCAGCGGCTGGCCTTTCTTCTTTCCTTTTTGGCGTCACTTCTCATCTATTGGGCCCGGCATCCGATTGTCCATGTCTTTACGGAGGATGAACAGGTCCTTGTTCTCACTTCCCGTTTGCTGCTGATTTTGGTGGTGATTACAGTCATCCAGACGGTCCAGGTTATTTTTTCCAGTTCCTTGCGGGGAGCCGGCGATACGGCCTATGTGGCCAAGCAGGCATTGGTGGGACTTGGGATCATGCGTCCATTATCCTCTTATTTTTTAGCTTATGTCTTGGGCTTGGGTGTCGTTGGCGCCTGGCTGGGGATTCTTGCGGATCAGGGTGTACGTTCCTTGTTGGTATACAAACGGTTTGCCGGTGGCCGATGGACAGAGATCGATCTATAACGGGCTTTTGATCGGTGCCATAGAAAAAAAGCAAGCTATCCCCGGAACGGGAAAGCTTGCTTTTTTATTGCTCATTCATCGCGCTTTCTGAATCAAAAATCGGCCCAGGCCTTCACGTGTGCGATAAATCGCCCGGCGGCCGGGGAAAGTCCGGCGCCCGCTCGAAATGCGATTCCCAGGTCCCTGTAGGCCGGTGGATCCAGTTCCTTTTGAAGGATCTTATACGGCGTCCGCCGAAGGGTCAGCTCCGGCATAACGCTGACACCCAGCCCGCTTTCGACCATGCCCATAATGGCCTGGTCATCCTCGGCGGCGAATTGGATATTAAGCCGGATAGGACATGCGTCAAGAAACTCCCGGATACCCCCGGCGCAGTTTCGTTCATAATATACACCAGGATATTCCGCCAGTCTCTCCAAGGGAACCCGGTCCAGGGGGGCTAGGGCATGGTTCTCCGGCAAGACCGCCAGAATGCGGTCCCGTTTCAAAAAAATTGTTTCCAAAGGCTCTTTTGAAGGCATCCGGACAAAACCGCAATCCACCTGCCCTTGCAGGATCCAGCTTTCGACTTCATCGTAATCTCCATGAGCCAGCTCAAATCGGATGTTCGGGTACGCTGCGCAAAAAGATCTAAGGATATCCGGAAGCCAGTGAGCCGATATGCTGGTGAATGTTCCCATTCGGACCAGTCCGGCGGTCAGCCCATGCAATCCGGCAATCTGCTCCTCCAGCTTACGCCGGCTGTTGCAAAGCTCACGAAAATAAGGCATGAGGGATGTTCCATCCGATGTGAGACGAACCCCGGCACGGCCTCGGGAAAGAAGCTTCAGTCCGCATTCTTCCTCCAAAGCGTTCAGGATATGGGTGACACCGGACTGGGTGTAGCCTAAGGCTTCTGCCGCCTTGGTCAGGCTGCCCATCTCCACGGTTTTGAGAAATACCTCGTATTTCGCGTCTCCCATTGGATGCCTCCTTCATGATCTATTAGACTTTCTCATTTTATTTATGAATAAATTGCGTTTTACTAATTTCCTGCTTGTATTATATTGAAAGAAGCAAACCAATGCAAGCCAAGGAGGGCGGTGGCATCATCAATGGTTGATCAGCGAATCATCCGAAAGGAGATTTTCCGTCTCCTGATTCCCAATGTGGCGGAAAGCGCATTGCAAATGCTGGCCGCGTTTATCACCACCGCCATGGTGGGCCGGCTGGCCGCAGAAGATATTGCCGCCCAGGGCATAGCCCTTCGGGTGATGAGTTTTTTTTGGGTGGTTTTCCGTGGGATCGGCGTAGGGGCAACCGTAGCCATTGCGATTCAATACGGCGCCGGTCAAACAGCCCAATGCCGCCGAATGGCTGAACAAGCTTATCTTACCGCCATCCCTACCGCAATCTTTCTATCCCTTTTGGCATCGCTTTTTTCATCGCAGCTTCTGAGCATCTTCACCCATGATCCGGTACTGATTGCCCGCGCTTCCTCCTATTTGCGGCTTGCCATCTGGTATCTTCCCTTTGCAGCGGTCATGAGCATCACCACCGCTGCCTTCAGCGGTCAGGGAAACACCCGGACGCCCATGTTTATTGCCATGGTTCTCAATGGCATTAATATTGCCGCCGGCTATGTCGCAATCTTTGGCCTTGGCAGCCTGGGCGGCTTGGGTCTTCGCGGCGCGGCGGCTGCCACGCTGATCTCCCAAAGCCTAAGTTGTTGCCTGGGAATCTGCTTGCTTTACCGTCTCAGCGGTCCCTTTGCCGGGGTTCCGAAGGCAGGTTCCTTTTTTCGCCCTGAAGGCGTCTATCTATCCGCCATTTATTCCACCGGCCTCCCCGCCGCTTGTGAAAACATCCTTTGGCAGTTAAGCGCCGTTGTTATGACCAAGGTGATTCTTACTTACGGCACAGAAAGCTATGCCGCCTTCCAACTGGGTCTCCAGGCTGAAGAGCTGACGGAGCTGACCGCATTAGCTTTCATCACCTGTTCCACCTCGTTGACCGCCCGTGCCATAGGCAGCCGGGATGCTGAACGCTTCCGCGCTTATTTCCAACAGCTTAAGCGCATCGCATTGGCCGCGGCCCTGGCCGCCATGGGGCTGCTGATTCTGTTTCCCTATCCGCTGATGGCTCTTCTCACGGACAAGACGGAGCTATGGAAAACCGGAGCCAGCTATGTATTGATCATGGGCTTTGTCCAGATCCCGCAGGTGCTGACCAAAGTCTATAGCGGTGCGATTCGTTCAACGGGGGGCAAGCGTATTCCGATGTACATTGCCGCCTTGGTTATTTGGGGTTTCCGAATTCCGCTGATTCTCCTGATAGGCCTGGTCTGGCATTTCAACATCACGTACCTTTGGATAATCATCGCCGCGGATATGGTGTTTCGCATGGTTCTCAGTGTCCTTTATTTCAGGAAAAAGAATCTGCTGCATTTCGTGGACCGGCTCCAAGCCAATGAAATGGCCGTTTCCGGGAACATCGCAGCCAATGAATCTGTCCCGGCCGCGATTTAAAATAGTTTGTATACTTTTTCAACCCCTCTTGTCATGATTTATAGATTGTGCTATACTTAGCCTCGGTTAATGATTTTCGACTTGCGCTCAAGCAACTCATACAATTTAATAACTTTGGCTATCGCTTCTCCACCGCCCTGGATCAGACCTCGTCCCTGATTTGGGGTTTTTTTATTTTCCGGCACGGGTTTCTTGGAATGCCGGAAAATAAAAGCAATCAATTTCTTAACCGAAGCTAGCTTATTTGATCATGGAACAGTGTCTGCCAAGTATGTCATGGATCATTTGTTGGCTGATTTCACCGATGGGCACCACCGGCAGAGGATTCAGCCCATGGTCACCGATGCTTTTTTCATACCATGACACATCATGCCAGGCCCCTTGTTTGAATCCGGTATTCCGATGCACGCCCAAACAACGGAAGCCGAAGCTTTCATGAAGTCTTTCACTGTTTGGATTCGGAGACGAAACGATTCCATACACGTTCTGGACATTCTGGAGTTTTAAGATCTCCAAAAGGGAAGCATAAAGCGACCTTCCGATCCCCAAACGCACAAAGGCCCGGTCCACATACACCGATAGTTCCGCATTCCATTGATAGGCAGCCCTTTCCAGCAGTCTGTGGGCATAGGCATACCCGACGATTTGGCCGTCGATCAGGCATACCAAATACGGATATTCTGACGCTATGGACCGGATGCGGCTTTTAAAATCTTCAAGTTCCGGCACATCATATTCAAATGTGATCACCGTCTCTTGGACATAGGGGGCATAGATCTTTAAAATTTCAGCAGCGTCTTTTTCTTTCGCCACACGGAGTGTGATATGTTTCATTTTTATAATACCTCGTCAGCACTGAATTTGACTGAAACCATTATAGCATCGACCTAAACATCCCACCATCTTATTGGATCAGAAAAGTAAAAAAGAGAAATGGTTCCCCATTTCTCTTTTGGCAGCAGCATCCTGTCAAGGATGATTAAGCGCCGGCCGATTTATTGGCTTCGAAGGTACAATAGACGCTATGGATCATCGGCAGCATCTCCGATGCGATCCGGGCCAGTTCCGGGGCAAATTGCTTGCCGCCCTGGCTTCGGATGTATTCGGCGGCATCGCTGACCGTCAGCGCTTTGCGGTAAGCCCTGGCGGATGTCATGGCATCAAACGTATCCGCCACGGCAAGGATCTGCCCAGGCAAGGGTATTTCATCCCCCTGCAGCCCCCTTGGATAACCGCTCCCATCATAACATTCGTGGTGGCAATAAGCGTATTCGCTGATCCGGTCCAATCCGCTGACCTTTTTTAATATTTTCCAGGTGTTTCCCGGATGCCCTTTGATGGTCTCAAACTCTGCCGCTGTCAGATTCCCCGGCTTATTCAATATCTCTGTGGGAATCCCCAGTTTTCCAATGTCATGCAGCAAGCCTGCGGTTTCAAGATCCGCGGCAACATCCTGTGGCAAATGCATCATGTCCGCGAGATGCTTGGCAAAAAAGCTGACCCGTCTGCCATGACCTTCTGTATAAGGATCATTGATTTCGATGGCGGAAACCAGGGCTGCCACGGTTTCATTGTGCATTTGCAGTATACGGCTTTGATTGATCTGGTTCTTGATACGCGACGATATCAGATTCGCATAAAATTTTAATGTTCGCACGGCATGGGCGGAGAATTTCTTTTTCGAGAAATTTTCCAGACAAATCAAGCCAATAATCATTCCGTTGGCTTTCAGCGGCGCATACAACGAGGCAAAATCCTCATAAGTACCCAGTGCCTGAAAGGTCTGGATCATTTCAGGAGAAAACCGTCTGGCATCGCGCTTTTTGATCAGCACCTGCCTGGTTTCGATTCCCTGCTCCGTGGAGCATTCAAAGTCGATAAAAAGGTCTTCCTTTGAAAAAGAGAGCCTTGATAGGACGGCTTCATCATAGCCCTTCGAGAACAAAGGCACGAATCGGTCCCCGGCCAACCGGTAATAGGAGCCCTTTTCAGCTTCCGGCACCAACTCAAAAACATCAAAAAATAACTTCTTTGTGAAATCTACCGGGCTCAGCGCCTGTAACTGGTCAAAGGTTTGAATGACCGTATTGAAGTTTCTGTACATGGTCCTGCAACCCAGTGTTATCGGACATTTTGTATGCTTTTGAATATTGCAAATATTCACGTCTGCACCTCCGGCTGTGATGAAATCTTCAATACTGCTTTATGATAACATCGGTTGATTCATATTGCAATAAAGCGGTGCGATCCAAAGGTTCCTCTCTGCAGACCTTCGAATTTTTAACTTTTCATTGCTTTTTAAATAATTTTGATATAATATTGTTATCCTCATATTTTTTTTGCCAAAGAAAGGATGTTGGGCCAAAATGCGTAAAAAAGATAAGATATTTTTGGTTTTACTCTGGATCTGGTTCTTTTTATCTGCATATTTTTTAAACGGCGCCGCTCAAAAGGCGTCCTACATCCTTTTATTTATTTCCGCTCTGGTATATGCAGTGTCTCTAAGAAAATAATATGTTGGTTTTATCAAAAAGTATAAAAAATAATGCTTGAATTGTTAGAATTTTCGGTTTATAATTCAGACGTGAAAAAATTTAATCACGGAGGTTATGTCATGCGGTATAAGGTCTGGCCCAAAAGCCGCAGCTGTCAAAGCTGGAAGTATGTCTATTTCCGCGAAGATGCCCGGGCAAAACTCATCGATACTATTTTTCATGGACGTCACGTAGATCATCTGATTTGCGAGACCGATCAAGCGATTCCGGACGATCTTTTCGATCAGTATGATTTTGAATATGAATTGATCGGTTGAGCTTTCTCGGATCCTTTTCCATGCAAGATCATGATATCGAATCGCGGAACACAAAAAACACCGTTAGGGTCCACTCCCCCGGCGGTGTTTTTTTGCGGGCTAAAATCCACGATCCTGTCTCTCATCGGTTGAATAACATGCTCTGCCATGATATATTTTCCTTGATATGCTTCCTTTGCTCTATCCCGGTTCCCGAAAGGCTGGGAAATCATTGAATCGACCAAGGCCCCATCAAACAACAGCAGAAAGCGGTGGCTGCCATGAAAAAAATCCTGATCATTGAGGACAACCAAAAAATCAGGGAAGAACTGAGTGTTTTTCTCTCCCAAAACGGGTACTTCTGCGAAGCTCCGGCAGGATTCGGCAACGTCATCGAATCGATCCTGGCGGACCCTCCGCAGCTGGTTCTTCTCGATATCAATCTGCCTGTCTGCGACGGCTATCACATATGCCGGGAAGTCCGTAAACAAAGCAGCGTGCCGATCATTGTGGTGACCAGTCGTGATACGGAACTGGATGAACTGATCGCCATGAATCTGGGCGCCGACGATTTTGTAACCAAACCCTACAATACGCAGATCCTCCTGGCCCGCATCGCGGCCGTTCTCAAACGCGCCTTCCCGGACAGCGCAAACGACCGGTTGATCTGTGATGGTTTTAGCGTCAGCCTGTCTAAAAGCACCCTTGACCATGCGGGACGTTCCATCGAGCTGACCAAAAACGAGCTGAAAATTCTTAGCTGTCTCTATGAACGGCGCGGCGCCATCGTCTCCCGCAATGAATTGATGCGCTACCTTTGGGATAGCGAGCTCTTTGTCGATGACAATACGCTGACCGTCAACATGACCAGGCTTCGCCACAAGCTTGAGGATGCCGGTTTGTACCAAGTGATTGGGACCCGGCGTGGACAGGGGTATTTACTGCAATGAAAATAACCGATTTTCTCAAGGATAAAATCCCATACATCCTCAGCCATCTGACGGTGATCCTTTTAACGGTCAGTATGCTGGTGGCTTTGAACCCTACCGGCGGAGTCCCCTTTTCCCTTTTGGCCGGCAGTTTATACCTTGCCGGCGCCCTGGTGCCGCTGGCTATGGAGTTTTACCGCAAACAGCGGTTTTATGATCTGCTGATCCGAACCTATGATCAGATGGACCGCAAGAATCTAATTGCGGAAATGCTCCGGGTCCCAGATTTCTGGGAAGGCGCCTTGTTGTACGACCTGCTGAGAGGCACCAACAAAGCTTATCTCGATGAAATGAGCCACCTGAAAAATCAGCAGACCGAATACCGCGAATACATCGAGCAGTGGGTCCACGAAATCAAGACCCCCATCGCCGCCTCTAAGCTGACCGCACAGAACAACCGCAGTGCTGCCACAGGTCGTATCATCGAGGATCTGGAAGCCATCGAAAGCTATGTGGAACAGGCTCTATACTATGCCCGCAGCAATACGGTGGCAAAGGATTATTTCATCAAAGAAATCCGCCTGGAGGCGCCCATCTATTCCGTTCTGAAACAGGACGCCCGTCAACTGATCGAAGCGGGGATGGCTGTATCGGCAGAAGACTTGGACATCACCGTCTATACAGATTCCAAATGGCTTGAATTCATCCTTCATCAACTGATCATCAATTCCATTAAATATGCCGCAGCCTCCGATCCCCGGCTCACCCTGTCCGCCCAGGAAAAAGCTAACTGCTGCCTTCTCTTCGTGGCTGACAACGGTTTAGGGATTCCCGCTAATGAATTATCCAGAATCTTTGACAAAGGCTTCTCCGGCACCAACGGCCGGCTGCGAGGCCGGTCCACAGGCATGGGGCTGTATATCTGCCATAAACTCTGCGACAAGCTGGGGATCGCGATCAGCGCAGCGTCTGTCTACGGATGCGGCACCACGATCTGCCTGACGTTCCCCAAAAGCGCCATGACCCACATCGTTTAAATCGAGGGGCCCGGTCAGCCTTCCTTTACAAAAATGTAAGGTTGCTGTAAGCCATCCTTATGGCAGTGACAGCCGCAGCCTTCTAAAATTAGATCATACGCAGCGGCCTGGGCTATCCGCCGAAGGCCAATCCATGCGGTAACAGGGAGGCAGCCATGGCTGAAATTCTGAAGGTATCCAATCTTGAAAAATATTATGGCAACAAAGATAGCCTGACCAAGGCGCTGGATCAAGTCAGCTTCTCGGTGGCCGAGGGGGAATTTGCCGGCATCATGGGATCCAGCGGCAGCGGAAAAACCACGCTGCTGAATTGCATATCCACATTAGATTCCGTCACCAGCGGCAGCATCATGATTCGCGGCCAGGAAATCACCGGCCTGAAAAGCCGGCAACTGGCCAAATTCCGGGGCAGCGCCCTGGGCTTCATGTTTCAGGACTATAATCTTCTAGACACCTTGACCGGGTTCGAAAACATCATCCTTCCCCTGACCATCCACGGTATCCCGGCGGCTGTAGCAACCGCGAAGGTGGAGGCTGTGGCTGACCGTCTGGAGATCCGGGATGTCCTTGCCCATTATCCTTATGAAATGTCCGGCGGGCAAAAGCAGCGGGTCGCCGCAGCCCGGGCGATCATTACCGATCCGGCCTTGATCCTGGCCGATGAGCCCACCGGTGCTTTGGATTCCAAGTCAGCCCGCAGGCTTATGGAGTCCCTGGACCGTCTGAACCGGAACCTGGGCGCCACAATTCTGATGGTAACCCATGACGCCTTCACCGCAAGCTACTGTCAGCGGATCCTGTTTATCAAGGACGGCAAGCTCTTTAATGAACTGATCCGGGGGGAGGATACCCGCAAGGAATTTTTCAGCAAAATCATTGATGTGGTGACCCTCTTGGGAGGTGACGCTGCCAATGTACTTTAAGCTGTCCTTACGCAACGTCCGTAAAAGTCTGAGCGATTATACACTGTATTTTTTGACGCTGACCTTTGGGGTCTGTATGTTCTACGTATTCAATTCCTTGGAAGCCCAGGAAGTCATGCTAAGCATTTCCCTCTCCATGCTGGAAATCATGCATACGATTACAAAGCTAATGAACGGCATTTCAATTTTTGTTTCATTGATTCTGGGATTCCTGATCATCTATGCCAATAACTTTCTGATTCGGCGCAGAAAACGTGAATTCGGATTGTACATGACCTTAGGGATGAGCAAGCATAACATTTCCAGGATCCTGCTTTGCGAAACCCTGATCATCGGCGTGCTGTCGCTGGCCGCCGGACTGCTGATGGGCTTGTTTTTGTCTCAGGGCCTTTCGGTGATCACCGCCCGATTATTTGAAATCGACATGAGCGGATATCGGTTTATCTTTTCCCTGCAGGCCTTTTGGAAAACCATTCTCTATTTTGGCCTAATTTTTTTAATTGCCGTCTCTGCCGGCACATTGTCCATATCCCGGCACTCCCTGATCGAACTGATCAACGCTTCTAAGCATAACGAAACCCCGGCGGTAAAAAAACCAGCGATGACTCTGACTCTCTTTTTACTGTCAGTTCTATGCATTGGAATCGCTTACGCCATGGTGCTGAAATATGGCATCGCCACCTTTGACCGAAAGATCGTGATCGAAGGGATATTAGGCAGCATCGGCACCTTTTTGTTTTTTGCATCTTTATCCGGAGCGATGCTGGGCCTGGTCCAAAAGAAACCGAGCTTCTATTACAAGGGCCTGAACCTATTCATCATGCGGCAGATCAACAGCCGAATCAATACAACCTATCTTTCCATGTCATTCATCTGTCTGATGCTATTTGTGACCATCGGCATTTTTTCCACCGGCATGGGGATGACCGGCGTGCTGAATCGGGGCTATTCCGGCGTGATCCCTTTCGATGTCAGCCTTGAGGTGCCTGGCGCCGATGACCCCTGGGCGCTTCTGGCCCAGAGCGGCGTTGACCTCCAGGATTACGCGGATGATTTCCATCGTTTTCATTTTTATCGATATGATCTTCAGGCCTTGACCCAAGGCACGATTTTGAAGGAAGTGGCGGATTTGCTGCCGGAGGAAAACGCCCAGGACATCGTGGATAGACTTTTCCCCCAGGCGCTCGATGTGGTGGCTTTGTCCGATTACAACGCCTTGATGCAGCTCCGGGACAAACAGCCCCTGGCTTTGGGGGGCAGCGAAGTGGCCCTGATGTCCCAGTTTCTTTGGGTCGATGCGGATTTTCAAAGCATCATCGAAGAATATGTGGGTACGGATGGCCGCCTCTCCTTAGGAGGCACCCCTTACCGTGTACAAACGGAGATCCTATCCGAAGGTATCGTCAATGACAGCGACCATCTGATGACATTGATCGTTCCCGATGCAGTGATTGCCGACTGTACGGCCGTGACCGGCGCACTATGTTTCAACTGCCGGGGCAATTCGGCGGCCATGCAGGATGCATTGACCGTCCAGCTTGATGCATTGATCGGCGAAGGCCGGCTGCCTTTTAAGGAAGGCTGCGTGACCCGCAATATGGTCCAGGCGGTGATGGGTGGATCCAAAGCCATTATTGCCTTCTTTGCCATTTACGTAGGCATCGTCTTTTTGATCACCAGCGCTGCGGTGCTGGCGCTGCAGCAGCTTTCGGAAGCTGCCGACAATCGGCAGCGCTATGAAATCCTGAAAAAGATCGGCGCCGATGATGCTTTGATCCACCGCACCCTTTTTAAGCAGATCGCGATTTATTTTTTGCTTCCCCTTTCCCTTGCCTGCGTCCATGCCTTGGTCGGATTAAAGGTGGCCAATGACGTGGTGCGGGAAGTGGGCAGCCTCAACGCCTTGCAAAATACGCTGGCAACCGCCCTTCTGATCCTTTTGGTCTACGGTGCCTATTTCCTTGCCACCTATTACGGCAGCAAGCAGATCATGCTGAAAAACGGGCAGCGCCACGAATAAGGATGCGTAACAAACTGAATACGACGAAAACAAGCACCGTCCGGGTCAAAACCCTTGCGGTGCTTGTTTTTCATGGCAAGCCTTTGAAATCAAAGGCTGCGGTTATGCAATAATCCATTTTTCTCTATAAGCCGATTGCCTGATTCCGAATTTTTTCTGCCAGCAATTTTATGTTTGTCTCGATCATGCGGATGATGCGTTTAAATTCCTCGTCACTTTTCCCGCTGGGATCCTCAAGACCCCAATCTTCCTGGTACCGGTTTGGCAGAAATGGGCAAATCACATTGCAACCCATTTTAATCAGGATATCGATCTCTGGAAGCTCGGACAAAAGTTTCGAATACTGGTTTTTTTCCATATCGATCCCGTAGAGTTCCTTCATCAATCTGACCGCATCCTGATTGATTTGCGGCTTGGTCTCGGTCCCTGCGGAATAACTCTCGAAGACATCACCGGCAAGATGCTTGCCCAGGGCCTCTGCGATTTGGCTGCGGCAGGAATTATGGACACAGACAAAAGCAACCTTGGGTTTGCCTTTATTCATGTTATGCCTCACTTTTTTCCTTTCCCATAAAGAATCGGGCCAGATTCTCCGGCAAAACATAGTTCTCATTTTTATCCTGGGGCGCCGCGCTTCCGCTGTACACTTCCTTGAGGATCGCATTGACGATCATGGATTTCGGCGGCTCGTTATATTCGACGCCATCCGATATCCAGACTCTGCATTCCACCGTATCGCCGCAAAGGTCTCCGCAATCCTGGCACAGGGATTCCTTGAATTCCATGGCAATATCCCGGCCGTTGACCCGGATGGTGGGTGAACTGACAAACTGATGTTTTAAGGCCAGTTCTTTCGTGTCGATATGGATGCGGTTCAGGGTCACCTCATATCCGGCTGCTTCGAGTACCGAAGATACCTCCCGTATTGCTTCGTCAAGATTTGTCTCAGTACCTTGGCAACGACCGCAGGTACTCAGATCAAGATAGAGGAAGTCGATCTCGATTTTCTTTTTTGTTGGCGCCGGACCACAGCACTCTGAACCACAAGAACAACAGCTTGATACCTTACTCATATTGTTTACCTGACCTTTTCAATGATTTTAACAATATCTGCAGGCTTTAACACTTTCCCAAAAGAAACCACTTTTTCGTCAATCACCAAACCCGGCGTCGACATAATGCCATACTTTGCTATTTCTGCAAAGTCGGTGACCTTTTCGATTTCCGCTTCAACACCGATTTCAGAAAGCGCAGCCTTTGTGTTTTCAGCTAAGGTGACACAATTCTTACAGCCCGAACCCAATACTTTGATTTTCATTGACAATTCCTCCTTAAAATTATGATTCAATATCGATAACCCTACCTTAATACCCTGCCGTCAGGATGATTCAACCCATTACATCAATAAATAACCAAATGCGTTGAAAGTGTATCCGATGATGATGATCCCCGCTGTAACGATCCCCACAAAGGTTATCAGGAGCTTCCTTTTCACGACTTTTTGAAGCATGATCATGGAAGGCAGGGAGAGTGCGGTAACCCCCATCATGAAGGCTAAGGCCGTTCCAATCCCCACACCTTTTAAGACCAGCGCCTCCGCAATGGGAAGGGTTCCAAAAATATCAGCGTACATTGGCACACCCACCAGGGTTGCCACGAGCACAGAGTACCATTTGTCCTGGCCAAGGACCGCTGCGATCACCGGCTCAGGGATCCAGTTGTGGATCAGCGCCCCAATACCCACACCGATCAAAACGTACATCCAGACCTTCTTGATGATACTGGCTACCTGTGTTATTGCGTAATCGATGCGATCCTTTCGCGATAATTCCTCCTGTTCAATATCAGCGATCTTGCTGCCATAGACGAAGGACTCTACATATTCTTCCATCTTCAGTTTGCTGATGACCGTTCCGCCAATGACGGCAAGGATCAGGCCAACCACAACATAGGCAAAGGCTATCTTCCAATTGAAAATGCTTGCAAGCAAGATCACGGAGGCCAAGTCGACCAGAGGAGACGAAATCAAGAAAGAAAAGGTTACCCCCAGCGGCAATCCTGCACTGGTGAAGCCGATAAATAACGGTATTGAGGAGCAGGAACAGAATGGTGTAACCGTTCCAAGCAGCGCACCCAGGATGTTCGCTGAAATGCCATTGAACCCGCCTAATATTTTCTTTGTTCTTTCAGGGGGGAAGAAGCTTTGAATGTATGAAATAATGTAAATCAGAATTGAAAGCAAAATAAAAATCTTGATCACATCATATATGAAGAAGTGGATGCTACCACCCAAACGCTCCTGGATGCTCAAACCAAAAACATTTTCCACGAGCAATTTTACGAGATTGGACAGCCAGTCCATTTTCAAAAATTGATTATTGATCCATTGAAACACGCTCACGCACAAGTCCCCTTTTTAATCCAATATCGATATATTCAAAGATTTCATTGAATCCCGCTTAGGAATCCGATCAGCTCGGCTAGCACTTCTGCTTTTAGGCTATATCGCATCCATTTTCCATCACGCCGTCCCTCTACCAATCCACTATCACATAATATCTTCATGTGATAGGAAAGGGTTGGCTGGGTAATCGAAAGCTCGTCCAATAATTTACAGGCGCATTCTTCACCTTTCGATAACATGACGAATATTTTTATCCTGGCCTCATCGCCAAGCGCCTTCATCATGTTTGCATAGCGGCCATCCACATTTTCCATGATCTCGCCCCTTTATCTATTGATGTATGTCGATCATATCGATTTATCTCGATGTATCTAATTGTATGCATCATATCGATAAATGTCAATGTGTTTTTGCCCTATTTTTTAAAAAAGTAATGCCTGACCGTCGAGGGCATTCCGCCACCGGCCATCAGGCAATAAATTCATTGGACCGTCATATGAACAAGCTGCGACAAAAACATCCTTCGATTTCACAACCTTCAGATCATTCTCCGCCGCGTTTTGCCGGAATAAGCAATACCGAGGCCGATGAGTGACGGGCAACGTCATGACTAACACTTCCCAGGAAGATTTCTTTAACAAATCCCCTGCCCTGGCTCCCCATCACAACAAGCTGGGGATTGCGTTCCTCGATGAGCTTAAATATTTCATCTGCCGGCATGCCATAACGTATCAAGGTTTCGATCTCTGCATTCCCTATCTTCTGGAGTGTATTTTTTATGTTCTTCATTCGTTGATTGTCTGCTTCGTTAAATTCTGGAAGCCATTCCTCCAGTTCGGGTTTAATCTTGGCTTTGTTCATCACATGGAATAAAATCACTTTCTTTATGCCGCCCATTACCATTTTTTCAATATATTTAAATGCAGTTTCTGAGTTGTCTGAGAAGTCTGTCGGGAAGAGGATAGGATTTCCCCTTTCAATGCCGATGGGGTTCAAACAAGCAAACCCCTCGGTTGGATGCGCTTCCAGCCTCACGATAAGTACCGGCTTGTTTGCATGATGGATCAGGTTATAAGCCAAGCCGCTAAAAAACAAGTCATTTGTCAAAGTATGCTTCAGCGCACCCACCACAATGATTGAAAAATCTTCTTCAACCGCGATTCGATTGATTTCGTCTTTTTCAACGCCCGGCAGGATTCTTGTTTCAACCTTGAATCCCTGGTGTTCTAAAATCTCTTTCTGGCTTTGCAGATTTCTTTCAAGCACAGCCGTAGCAAAAGGCAAGGCTACGGGATTCGTTTCCTGGCTGCTCAGGCATTGCAATAACAAGCATTCCTCTGCGCCCAATGTCCTTAATCCACCCAGGCCATGGATAAGCGCGTTGGAAGCTGCCGATAGATCCGTCGCTACGATGAGACGTCGAAACATGTTGATCCCTCCCTCTTCACAAATGTCATTGGACAACGTATGCTTGCTTTTATTATATACCCGGCACGCGCCCTATAGGCTTCCAATTTATTTTTTTTCCGGGAACCAATGCTTCGTCTTGTTTGCAATCTTGACAAGCATCAGCATAACAGGCACCTCAGTCAGCACCCCAACCACCGTAGCCAGGGCGGCAGGGGATGTGGTGCCGAACAATGCAATGGCCACTGCCACGGCAAGCTCGAAAAAGTTTGATGCCCCGATCATTCCCGCAGGGGCTGCAATCGCATGCTTGAGCTTAAGCCATCTGCTTGTAAAATAGGCAATAAAGAAGATCAGAAAGGTTTGGATCGTCAAGGGAATCGCGATGAGCAGGATGTGCAGCGGGTTGTTGAGAATGACCTCCCCCTGAAATGAGAAGAGAAGAATGAGCGTCAAAAGCAACCCGGCGATCGTCACATCATCGAATTTATGCGTAAATACCTTTTCAAAATACTCCAAACCTCTTTTATTTGTGACATAGAGCCTGGTCAGCATCCCGGCGGATAGAGGTATCACAACAAACATAACCACGGATAGGATCAATGTCGCCCAGGGAACCAAAATGTCACTTACCCCCAGCAAGAACTTTACGATGGGAATAAATGCGACAAGGATAATCAAGTCGTTGGTAGCTACCTGTACCACCGTATAGGCGGGATCACCTTTCGTTAAGGTGCTCCAAACAAAAACCATGGCTGTGCACGGTGCTGCGCCGAGCAAGATGGCGCCTGCCAAATATTCCTTCGCAAGTTCAGGAGAAATCAAGTTCTTGAAAACCACAAAGAAGAAAAATGAAGCAATGGCAAACATGGTAAAGGGTTTGATCAGCCAATTGGTTGCCCACGTAACGTACAATCCTTTGGGATTTTTCCTTACATTCTTTATGCTTTGGAAATCAACCTTCATCATCATGGGATAAATCATGACCCAAATCAAAATAGAAATCGGAATCGATACCTTTGCATACTCAAATCGATTGAGAAATGCCGGGATTGCCGGAAGGAATCTGCCGATCAGAACGCCGGCGGCCATACACAGTGCAACCCAAAGGGTTAAATATTTTTCAAAAAACCCGATTCCTTGCAATTTCTCTTTCCCCACCATGGATACCCCCTTCTTTATTTGACCATTTATATACTTCAATACACTACCTAAAACCCTATACGCAGCAACCGGTCTCATGCTCAATGTATTCAATCACCATCGCTTTATCGTTCGTAATCGTTTGGCAATTATACCCGCTGTTTTTGTAAGCCTTATATCTGCTCAAATCCATAGTCATCAAAGCGTTGCTTTCAAAATTCACTTTTAAGTACTCGACCAGCGCCTCATGCTTTATCACGAAGTCATCATTTATTCTATAGTGTATCCATTGAGCATCCTTGGAGGCTCTCAGGAGCCCCAAGCTCTTAAGTTTCCCTAAATGCCTGGAGACGTTTGACTGGGTCAGCCCCAGCACAACCTCCAATTCACAAACGCACAACGCATCATTCATAAGAACATTCAAGATCCTGAGTCGATTTTCATCGCTAAGCGCCTTAAATAAATCGATCACCCTTCTGCACTCCCTTTATATGATTATAATCGCTTATGCTCATATACTAACAAAAAGGATGCCTGTTTACAACGACCTTTCATCCTATCTTCAGCCTAAGAAGGCCGGGATCCTTCATGGGCACAAAAAACCGCAAGCCCTTCATGGGTTTGCGGCATTTTTTCGCGCGATGCCCCGGAAACTCGAACCTTGGTCTCCTTGATTCACAAGCAGTGCGCCTTAGGCTTCGCTGTTTCCATATAAATGCTGATACTCTGCGGTCGCTTCTTCGATTTGAGAAGCTGCCCTGCCGCATTTCGGATTGGATAAGGGACAGTGGTTATGACAGCCGGTGCAAAATAAGCCGCCGAGGAATTCTGATAAGCTGACCGCGTCTGTGGGAACCGTCTCCGAATTCCCGATGACGTCGTCGGATGAATCCTCCTTTGTGTCGACTGCGGATGAAATCGATGGTGTGGAGGCAGCCGATGGGTAAGAGGGGATAACGGCTGCCGCCTGAGGGGTTGTGCTGCCCAGGTCCGGATTGACCAACGTATAGAGGATGCCGACGATCATGGCGGTTGCCCCGATGCGCTTGAAACTTCGGACGAGCCTACCGCCCGCGGGATTGAAGAACATACGCCTCAGCCCATTCAAAAGATATCTCCAGTGCAGGGCAATGTGAACGCCGAAAAGTCCGAGGCAAAGGTAGGAAGCCCATTGATGCACGATATAGAGGATCTCCGGACTTTCAGAGGATCCAAAGCTAAAGACGACTTCGGAGATCATGATCCCAGTGAGGCTGATCGTTACAATAGAGAGAAGCAGCGTTGCGTTCAAAGCAACCATGAGCTTGGCTTTTCGATTGATTTTTGGACTAAACAGGTTTTTCATTCGGTTTTTTACCCATACATAGTTCAGCGCAATGTGTGCGGCAAACAAACCCAATATGCCCAGTCCGGTGATCTCATGAAAAGCGAGCCCTGTCCCCCTGACATTCATGAGGGCTAAAAACATGATCGCCATCGTAACATCGAGTAAAATTTTGATCTTCGTTTTCTTGTTCATATCTTTCACTCCTGTTATGATTTAATCTTATTTGTATTTGTTCTTATTATGCAGGGTGATTCTGAAATTAGTCTGAAATAATCCTTGCCATGGGATCATTTTAATAAATATGTTGAGTCTATCCATCATTTTGAACCGGCCACCGCCTCTCAACAATAGGTAACGGCCTTGCCAAGCATAATTCCATTAAAAGCATTGACGATATGCGGGTCAAAGGCTGTACCTGCGCAATTTTGAATCTCTTCGATTGCCTCTTGGGTGCTGTAAACTCTGCCATAGGTCCGCTCGCCCGTCATCGCGTCAAAAGCATCGGCAACCGCGATGATCCTTGCTTCAATGGAGATTTCTTGCGCTTTAAGCCCTTTTGGATAGCCGGACCCGTCCCATTTTTCCTGATGCTGCAGAACATAATCTGCGATTTCGGAGAACTCATTGGCTGAGCTTAATATGCGGTATCCAATCTCCGAATGTTTTTTCATTTCATTCCATTCGTCTCCGGACAACTTGAGCGGACTATTAAGAATTTTTTCATCAATGCCGATCTTTCCGATATCGTGGACTAAGCCTGCCAATTTGATTTTCTCAACAGAAATCTTACTGAGTTTTAGGTGCAATGCGATTTCTTCGCAAATTTTGCTGACTCTTTTTGAATGAAGCATTTCCCGATTATTTTTTTCGTAAAGCGTGTTCATGATCATATTGATGGTTTTGCTGCGCATGCTGGCGCTTTCAAAGAGTTTGTTCTGATATAAATGATTCTCTGCACTTTTAAGCACATCTTCGATATTTTGCAATTCATGAACTTTGGTTTCATGACCAAAGGATATGGATATTTCGACCCCATTGATTTTTTCGGCGGATAAAAGCAGATTGATTCGCGAGATGATTTTTTCGGTTCCGGCGGCATCGGTTTTTGGCAATAAGATGACGAACTCGTCCCCGCCAAACCTTGCGATGATATCATCCGCGCGACAGCTGTCTTTCATGACAGCCGCGACTTTCCTGAGCAGTTCATCGCCGAGTTTGTGTCCAAAGGAATCATTCACCAGCTTCAGTCCGTTCACATCCCCCATGGCAATCGTCAATGGTAGATTTCGCTTGACATCGAGCCTCAATAATTCTTCTTCATAAAATCTCCGGTTATAAAGTCCGGTCAAATAATCATGAAAAGCAAGGTTGTAGATTTCCTCTTCCTTTTGCTTTCGCTCTGTGATATCGCGGCTGATCCCAAGAATACCGTTGAGATTTCCTGCCAAATCATAGTAAGGCGTTTTGAGCGTATCAAGCAGGATGTATCTCCCATCCGGATAAACGACCCATTCCTCATTATTTATTGGAACTTTTTGCTTCAATATTTCAAGGTCATTGCGTCGAAACAGCTCAGCCAATTCTGCATTAAAAAGGTCAAAGTCAGTTTTGCCGATGATTTCGCTCTGCGGTCTTCCGGCAAATTCCAGGAAGGCTTTATTACAGCCAACATAAACCCCTGACATATCCTTATAAAAAATCAGGTCCGGAATAAAGTCGATCAAGGACACAATAAACGCTATTTGTTCCCTCTTCTTCGCTTCTGCTTTTTTCAGTGCTGTGATATCCCGGGTGACGCCAGTTAAACCTATGATATCCCCCTGCGCATCACGGATAAAGGACACATGCATGGATACCCATACCAATGAACCATCGGCGCTATAATGTCTGGCCCCAATGATTCTGGAGTTGCTTCTTTCTGAAGCCATATTCCTATTCTTAATGATTTCTTCCTTATAAATCGCTTTAATTCGACTTAAATCCTCTGGGGGAAATTTCTCCTCCATGGTTCGTTTCATATACGCCAAGCTATCTTCACCAAAAAGCTTTTCAACCGACGGGCTTACATAGGTCAGATTGAACGCTTTGTCAGCCGTCCAAATCATATCGGAGGTGTTCTCCGCAATTTTCCGATACTTCTCTTCACTTGCGCTTAACTTCGTTATCAGCTCATTCCGTTCATACAGGTTTAAAAACACCATGCAAAGAATGTACGTCCCCATTGGGAACAGAATGATCACCGGCCAAAATATACTGCCCAGCGTGATAGACACTTCTTCTTTAGGCAAAAACAGCATGCAAAGCAGCATGTCGATGTGCACAATCAGGCCGAAGATATAAAATTCAAAGACATAGGAGTCCCTGTGCTCCAGGATTCCTCTAAAGCGATAAGAGCGCCATACCATTCCGATCGTTAAGGTTGTCAGGATCGTTAAAATGCCCGCATTGATTCCGGGGCCGCCAAGGATCATGCGATATGCGATCATCATTGCGCCGGCAATCAAATTGGGCATCACACCGAAGAACAATGCTGAAACACTGATCAAAATCGATCGCGCATCAAAGATCACATCGTTGTCGAGATGCACTGACGTTGACATGATCAACAATCCCGCACCGCCGATGAGGATTCCGAAGAATATGTTCTTGAATTGATTGTTCATTTTTACTTTGTTCTGAAATGTTGAGTATATCAAAGCCATGGTCAATAAAATGGTTATATTGTAAATAAGGCTTACACTAAGTCTTTGCTCCACTTGTGCTTTTTCCTCTCCGTATAGGATGCCTCATTGTGATGATGAAGCATCAGAAATCCAGCCACCCGTTATAAAAATTTTGACCGCAACTCCACCCATTTTAGCAACAGTCTCATATATTAATCAATAAACCATATTTCTTATATCTTTTTATGGCGCTGTTCATCATTAACAATAAAAAATTCCTTCCGTTAACTAACGGAAGGAATTCTCTTTTTTCATCAGGGCAATGGAGCCATACGCTTAGTTATCATTTCTGAAGGCATTGGCCTCATCAGCAGTCTGTGCAATTCTGTTTCGCCTGATATTGACTTCCCGATGCTTATTTTTTGACGGCCTCAAGCCAATCATCAGGTATCTTATTTAATGGAAACTCTCCCACAAGGACTGGGATCAATGCATCCTTGTTTAGATATTGCGCCGGGTCCACATCGGTTGCGATGCCAATTTTTTCAAGCCCGTTTTTATATACCTCAAGCATCTGGGTATCAAGATTTATTGTATAGATCCATCGGCAGCGCATTGAACCCAGAAATGAGCCATACTCAACCATAAACTTGAAACCGTCAGCCAGTGGCCAGGTTGGATCCTTGGTATGCTTTAACACCGTGATCCAGTCCAAATTCTCGTTCCAGTATGCTTGCGGCAGGTAGTTCTTATAAGCCTGGACTTGCTTCGGGGTCATTTCTTCCTCTTCGTCCACCATGATGATCTCATCGAATAATCTGTTCAATTTGTCCATCGAAGTGTTTCTGCAAAATGCAACAACTTTTACACCCAATCCGCTGGGATAAGATTCCCGGTGACAATAGGTCGCTTTCCGAGTCCCCTCTTTACAGAACCCAAACAATCCTTTCGTTGTCATTTCTATCCCCCTGTTTATCCATTGGTCCGATATCGACGCAGTTCATCAAGGCATTATAAGGATCGGTATGTTTTACTTGTGATCATGTAACGAATCATGCTTATGCTCTTTGTCATGGTCATGATCATGGGCGTGCTTGTGCTTCTCACACGGCTTACCGGGTTTACAATCCTTGCATTCATCCTCGTCCTTGCCGAACAACGCATCCATATCATCCAGGTCGTCTAAAATCCCATGTTTTCCTTCGTGCATCGTCATCACTCCTTAATATAATATCCCCCCACGGGGGATGCGGTGATTTGAGTATAAGCTCCTCTACCAAGATTGTCAACCATAGAATCCTCCAGGATTGCCGTTGCCCTAAGCTCTATGGCGCTCTGCAGGCCTGGTGCGGATAAACTGCTGGACGATGCGGTTTAAGAGATCATATGCCATTAGCAGCCCTTCCGTGCTGATGTTTTCATCATGCCCATGGATGCCTGACAAGCCATCCTCCAGCGTGAGCGGAAAAAATCCATAAACCGCCCTCTCCGTGCCTCGCAGGTACCGGTTGTCGCTGTACCCCGGTGTTGTAAAGGGGATAACCTTATATTGCGCCGAGCGCTTTTTCGTTTCGCGGGCAATCACTCGGTAAAGTTCTGTATCGACTCTTGAATAGCTGGCTGGAATATGGCTTGTCATCTCAGCGTTCCTCAGGAGGCTTGCAAGTTTATTGCGCAAAACGCTAAAATCCTTCGCTTTCATGCCTGGAATCTCTTGGATCGTCACGCGCTCCCCCTTTTCATCCCTGTCCAGGGAATAGGAATCGCATAGCATCATCTTATAATCCAATCTTCTCTTATGGGAACCTGAGAAAGGTTGCTTGATGAAAAACCGCAGCAGCTCACCATCATAGATCTTAGTGATCAAAAGCCCTTTCAGGAGATTGATGATAGGATGCCCGGTATAGATTTCCTTACCCATTTCAATGCCTTCAACGGGCTCGGTCACCCGAAAGGCAGCTCTGCCTTTTTCCGCGTTTTGACAGGTATAATAGATAGTTCCCTCCAACTGGATCGGATAGCCCCCGCCTTCACCGATCACGTACCCACAGTTTTTGATCCCTTCGTGGTGTTCGATCAGATACTTCATCCCATATTCACCACCGCTTTCTTCATCGGCAACGGCAGCAAAGAGGATACCTCTTTCCGGCTGCAATCCATTTTGACGAAGATTGATGAGTATGGACATCCATACGCTAGCCAAGCCTTTGCAATCGATGGCACCCCGGCCAAAGATCCGCCCCTTGTATTCCGTGGCTGCCAAGGGATGGAAATGCCACTTCTCCAATTCTCCAAAGTCCGCGGTATCCAGATGGGCTAAAAGCAGCAGTTCTTTTTTGCTTGGGTCCGTTCCCGGAATGCGGGCAATTAAGCTGCCCTTACCCTGTATCGGCTCAAGGATTTGATTCTCAATGTCGAATCGGTCGCACAAGCCTTTGAGATAAACTGCAGCCTCTGTTTCATTGGCTTGTGAGGTCCGGGTGTCGATCTGGATCAATTCTCGCAAAACGTCTTGGATCATGGTTTTCACGCAGCTTTCCTATGGCCGGACAGGCTGCCTTGCGGTTGATGATAAGTATATGTGAGCATTCTTGCAGAGTTCAAGACCACAAAGATCGAGGAAACATTGTGAATGATCGCCCCGATGATCGGGCTGAGGATCCCCAGGCTGGAGAAGAAAACGCCGGCAACGTTGACCAATACAGCAAAAATCCATATATTCTGCTTGATGATGCCATAGGTCCGCTTACTTAGGGCAAAGGTTTCCGAAACCATCATCATATCGTCAGACATCAAGGCGATATCTGAGGATTCGATGGCCACATCGGTTCCCATGGCGCCCATTGCAATCCCCACATCCGACAGCATCAAAGCAGGCGCGTCATTGACGCCATCGCCGATCATGGCAACTTTTTCCCCAGCTTGCTTTAGGCTTTTGATGATTTCCAACTTATCTTCAGGCAAAAGATTTGCATAAAACTCCGTGATCCCTACCTGGTCAGCGATGGATTTTGCGGTTGCCTCATTGTCCCCGGTAAGCATGATGATTCTTTGGATCCCTGTGTCTTTGATCCGCTGGATCGCTGATTTCATATCATCGCGAAGGGTGTCCGCAATGGAAAGGCCGCCGATGACCCTGCGGTCTCGTATCACAACCAACGCGGTTCTGCCCTGGCTTTCCTGTTCCTTCAAGTAGTCTGCGGCTTCACGGTTCTCGATTATATCCGTATCCATCAATGCCTTGGCGTTGGAGACTTCCAGGGAAGCATGGTCGTACTGTACTTTGATCCCTCGCCCGAACATCATCTTGAAGTCCTTAGAATCTGGAATATCCATGATTCCTTTGGAATAGGCATACTCAAGGATCGCTTTAGCCAAGGGGTGCTGTGAATTTTTTTCCACGATGGCAGCGCTCATTAACAATTCATCTTCAGCGATTGCAGAAAAACCCCGGATATCCACGACTTTAGGTTTCCCGCGTGTCAGCGTGCCCGTCTTATCAACACATAATGTTGTAATCTGAGCCGCCTTCTCAAGGGTAATGCCGCCCTTGATCAAAACGCCTCTTTTCGCTGCGTTGCCCACACTGGCGACCACTGCGGTGGGTGTAGCCAGCACCAGTGCGCAGGGACAGGCGATGACAAGGATCGTCATCACTCTCATGAGATCGTGGGTCAAGAACCAGACCAGAACGCAGATGGAAAGGATCAATGGGGTAAAATAGACGGCGAAGCGATCGGCTATTTTCTGGACATCCCCTTTATTCTCCTGGGCCATGCGCACCGTCTTGATGATTTTGCCCAGGGTCGTATCATTGCCTATTTTTTCTGCTTCAATCTCTAAAACTCCGTTTTCGTTCAGCGTCCCCACATACACCTTGTCGCCGATGGTTTTATCCACAGGCATCGATTCTCCTGTGATGGAGGATTCATTGATGGCGGCCTGGCCGGAGATGATCACACCGTCCACTGCGATCCCTTCGCCGGGTCTCACCAGAAGCATGTCGCCGACTCTTATTTTTCGCAAAGAGACCTCTTGATATTCGCCGTCGATTTTTTTCCTGGCCACCTCCGGCACAAGCTTGATCAGGGCTTTCACTGCATTTCGGGTTTTATTGAGGGTGATATCCTCAAGGAATTCCCCGGAAATCATCATGAAAGCAACAATTGCGCCTGCAAGGTATTCGCCCACATAGGTAGTTCCGATCAAGGCAAGGACGACCATGATCCCTGCCGTGATTTTCCTGAGTTTAAAGACGGCCTCCATGGTTGACCAGATCACATAACCCCCGCCAAGAACAAGCGGGATCAACGCAAAATTGAAAGGCAATATCTTAAGGGCATATTGGAAAAAGATCGCCAAGAGGATCAGCAATAAAAGCGCTCCGGGGAAAAAGAATTTCTTATACTTCTGTAAAAGCGGGTTCTTGGTCATTTTTCTATCGTTCCTTGTCATAGGCGCTCCTTAACGAATCTTTCGATCCACATCATAGCATATCCCCCCCAGGGGGTTATGCTATGATTATAACCATACGGTTTATTAAAGTCAATGTCCGCCAACCTGAAAAACCTCCATGGCGGGCACCATGGAGGTTTTTCAGGTTGAAGATTTCAGTTTCACGAAAGGCTGATATTTCTTATATCATCGCATCCATTATGTTCAGTATGATTCTTTACCAAGTTTCAATTTCTGTTTCGACATCATGGATATCTTTGAACTTGGCTGCATTTTCCGACTCTTTATTCTTCTCTTTTTTTGCTTTCACCGCAAAAATCGTGATGGCTGTTGCCGTACAAATCGCAGACAAAGCAAAAATTCCGCCAAGGATCATATGGGCTGATTTCATGCATTTCTTATCATGCTTACACTTTTTAATATTTTTGATGCATTTTTCAAACATTGGAATTTCTCCTTTCTAAATTCGACCCATGACCAAAACTCGGTTGGGTTGCGTCTTGAGTCGAAATACGCTGAAAGTATGGTTTGATCTCTTGTCTGATTTTTCTGATAATTAATTATATGCCTCTTCCTCTTTATTTGCAATGTTTTTAGTGACGGTTCGTATGGAGCTATCCTCGCTCCCCCATGAAACGCAGCAACGATCATGGGGTCAGTGGATCAAGTCGGGATAGGTGATGTCGCTTCCCCGAACCCATATCATGTTGCCCCCAGAAACGTCCAGTCTGACAAAATCCTGCCGCACATCCCGGATATGGCCTATATGTTCCGATTCCAGGGTTGTCGGCGTCCTATTGGCGATATCCTCGTAATTCTCTGTTTCATAGACCAATGATCCTGCTTTCACAATGACGCCGTTTTTAATGAGTTTGCGGTTTGCGTCCGTCACCGGTTCGGTCTGGGATTCCAGGACCCACCCTTTCATGTTCGCCGGGCTATCATAAACCGGGATCGTGATATTAAGCCAGACCTGATCAGATCCCATGATGGCATCGTTGACACCGGCAATTGTATTCGATGCAATATGATTGATACTGGGGGAACTGTTTACAGGCAACAGAAGCAGCTCTGCATCTTCCTTTATGATAATATATTTGTTTTCAATTTCTCTATAGTTCATGACAAGCGCTTTGCTTTCAGCCTCGAATAAGGTTGGCCCCGGCGTCTGGCGAAGCTCTTCCAGCTCCTTTTGCATGGATGCGACTTGATCAGCAAGGGTCTGGTTTGCTTTTTGCAGATGGTAGACAGGAACAAGCCCGGCGGCAAGCAATAGAGCCAAACTAAAAATCAATAGAATTAGTTTTCTGTTCAATCAGCATCCACTCTCTTTCTTCTATGGGATTTGTCTTCTCGCACAAGATAAGGATATGCCCGAATAGCAATCATGTCATTGTGAAATCACTGTACAATTTCGCATTGGGTTTGTCAACACATAATGTAATTTTCCAGTATGTTTCTTCTTTTTCAATTGCATTTAATTGCAGAAAGTGATTAAATATCTGCAAGGGGATGATGAAATGTTTCATATCAGATTAAAAGGACTTAGAGAAGCTGCCGGCTATTCCCAATACGCTTTTGCAGATGCGATCGGCGTTGCCCAATCAACGGTCGGCAATTGGGAAAGCGGGAAACGTGAACCCAATTTCGAAACAACACAGAAAATAGCCGATTTTTTTGGCGTATCCGTAGACTACCTCCTTGGTCGGATCGAGATAAAAAATGACCCCGCCGAAGCAGGGCCAAAAAAGCAGCCTGATATGGAAGACCTCCGCTTTGCCTTGTCCGGGGAAGTCAAGGATCTTACGGATGAAGAGTTTGCGGAAATCATGAATTATCTCAGATTTGTCGAGCTGAAAAGAAAGTCAGGAAAACAGAGATAGACACGATGTAAAGGGGCAGCCCCATGAGGCTGCCCCTTTTTCAATCATATCGTTTTCCAGCGAGGTCTTGATTTGTCTTTATTCCCCGCACAAAATTTTTATGTTGAGGGTTTATTCGCTTGATTGTATCGCCATGGTCAAGGGTATTCGTATAATAAATTTACTCCCGGATCCAATTTCAGACTCGACGGTAATGGCACCTTGAATCTTTTCCAGGTTTTCTTTCACGACGAATAAACCAATCCCTTCCCCGGTCGTATTCATTGCGTCTCGGCTTCGATAGTAAGCATCGAATATCTTTTCTTGATCCTCAGGGCTTATGCCAATGCCGTTGTCTTCAATCACGATCAAAAGGTCGTCATGATCATTTTCATACGATACACTCACTTTCCCATGAGGATCCGTATATTTATAAGCATTGGTCAGGATGTTATAGATCGCCTGACTTAGTTTATATCGGTCGGTTGTGATGACGGTTTGCTGGTGGCTCAGGATCTTTAAGCTAATCTTCTTTTTGTCAAATTGAACTTTTAAGCCGCTGATGATCTGTTGCAGCAGTTGATGCAAATCAAAGGCTTCGACTTTGATTTCTCCTGCGCCCTTCTCTGCATCGATGATTTGGGGGAGATCCTCAATAATTGAGGTTAGATTTTCGATTTGCTCCTTGCAGATTTTAATTTCTTCCGGGTTCATTTTGATAATATCGTCTTCAAAACCCTCAAGATGGTTCTTTAATATTGTGAGCGGCGTCCTGGATTGATGAACGATCTCGTCCACAAGACTTTTTCTGCTCTTGTTTTTCAATTTTAATTGTGTTCCAAGGGCTTCCAGCCGCTGCTGTATGACCCTGATTTCTTTAATGTTCGAGATGCTGAAATTCATTTGGTTTCCCAACTCAACGTCTTGAGATAAGGCCGCTGTTTGAATCAAATCCTTGCTGATTTTTTTACTGATAAAAAATCCTAACAGAATCGCAAAAACCAGCACAATTCCAATGGAAATCAGGCTGTTTGTTAATAAGGCCTCTTTAAACATTCTTGTTGCCGTGGAATTCTCAACGGAGCTATATCTTGTTATATTGAGCTGACCGATTAATTGGTCCCCATCAAAGAGCTGCGTATTGTCGACTTCCTCTGATTGCGTTCCCATCATCCGCCGGATCAACCCTCTGTTTCTCATCACACCCATCATATTATTGGCCTTGCCAACATCCACGATCAGTTGGCCTTGGGCATCATAGAGTTTTATTCTCGTTATGGGGTCATCAAGATGGGTCTCCAATTCGATGGCCATTTGACTGGTTGAGAATTGATCGATCAATGCTTTTTGGGAATAATCAACAATCTCAGAGAAGTGCTTCTCATAATTTTCAGTCATATAGCCAACAAAGTATCGGTCTGTTAAGGAGCTCAATACGAACGCATTGACTCCCACAGAAAATACAGCAACCAATATCAGGATCATCAGCCATTGTCGTCTTATCGTCATACGCCAGCATCTCCAAACATATAACCTGCGCCATATTTACTGATAAGAAAGGTCGGCTTCTTGGGATCTTCCTCAATCTTCTGTCGAATCCTTTTTATGTAGCTGTCGATATTCCTGTCATAGCCCTCATAATCGTCTCCAAATGCAAGGGTGATCAGCTGCTCCCGAGTAAAAACCCTTCCCTTGTTTTTGAACATAACCAATAATAATTTGTATTCTGTGGAAGTAATATCGATCTCCTCATCATACTTTGTTAATTTCATGCTCTTTGTGTATAAGTTCAAGTATCGATGCTTGTAGACAATCTCATCCGTATCATTATAGACCCTTTTTAAGAGCACTTTGATACGCTTCATAAGTTCCCTGGCGCTAAAGGGTTTGACCACATAATCGTCTGCTCCGGTATCAAAGCCTTTTAAGCGATCCACTTCCTCCTGTTTTGCAGTGACCATGATCACAGGGACCTCCGAAATTTTTCTTATCTCTTTTAAGACATCGAAGCCATCGATTCCCGGCATCATAACATCAAGGAGGACAAGATGGATATTATATTGATTAAAGAGATCCAAAGCTTCAAATCCATCCTTGGCAATGTAATCTTGATAGCCTTCATTGGCAAGGTACTTTGAAACAATGTCCCTGATTTCCTTTTGATCCTCAACGACCAATATATTGTATCTCATCTTCTCACCCCCACCTAAGTTTACCATAATCTATAGAAGAAGTCCCCACCCCTCGATGGGATGGGGACGCTTCATGAATATTCTATATCTGTATTATTTTTTACTCAGCAGTTCTTTTTTCTTCATATATTCTTCTTCAGAAATTTCACCCTGCACCAATCTCAGCTTCAATACATCCAATGCTGAATCTGATACGGCTTCAACGGAATTATTTTTTTTGCTCTTTTTAACGAAATAGACTACGACGAGTATGGCTGCAATCAGAAGCGCAATCCCAAAAAGGATATGGATTCCGCCAAAATAACATCCTGGGCCATAATTTCCATACTGTCCCATCATACCTCTCGCATACATCATCTTAATTTCCTCCTTTATTTAATCAGCTTTTTCATTTTTTCATAGGTTTCATCATCGATCTCGCCATTGACATACCTGAGATCCAGGGCTTCCTTGGCGTCATCTTTCTTTGTGTCTATTAGATTCTTACCGTTTTTTTCTATAATAAGATAGTAAATCCCTATTCCCAATAGAATCCATATAAAGATCATGGTGATACCTCCTTTTTGCAGTTCCGTCTTTTTACATTATGGTATACAAATGTGGCTGAATAATGACTAAAGCCGGCCATCCCTTGCATTTTTACCTGCATCCAATGCTTCGGGCACTGCTTGCCGCAGGTTTGTGACCTGCTCACAGAAGTTGGTCCGAAAATGTATATAATAGAGACATAAACGTTCAAAACGTTGCAAAAGAAAGGGTGTATATATATGTCAGTATTAACGATAACCAAGGATAATTTTGAGAACGAAGTCATGAAGTCCGACAAGCCGGTCCTTTTGGACTTCTGGGCCTCCTGGTGCGCTCCCTGCCGTATGGTTTCTCCGGTGATTGACGAGATTTCCGATGAGGTCACCAATGCCAAGGTTGGCAAGATCAATGTGGATGAGCAGCCTGAGCTTGCCAGCGCGTTTAAGGTGATGAGCATCCCCACCTTAGCGGTTGTAAAGGATGGCAAGGTGGTGAATTCCGCCGTGGGCGTCAGACCGAAAAAAGATATTATCGAAATGCTCAGTGTATAAACAAACAAACGCGACGGTTGATGACGACTGTCGCGTTTCTTTATTGTGTGAGACTTCGGAGTTTCTTCCTATTGATGATTCGAATGTCGCCTCGAGAGAGTTCCACAATACCTTCAGCTGCAAAATACTTAAACATTCTTGTGACGACCTCCCGGGCGCTTCCCATATATTTGGCAATCTGTTCATGGGTGAGATGAATCGTATCGCCTTCCGATTTAGACAGTTCATCCCATAGAAATATAGCCAACCGCTTATCCATGCTCATAAATAAGATCTGCTGCATGGCCCACATGACATCGGAAAAACGTTCCGTTGCCTGTTTGTAGGAAAAACATTCAACATAGATATTTCGTTCGGCAAGCTTCGTAAAAAATGGCGACCCGATGAGAAGCACCTCGGAGTCCTCCTCTGCGTCGATATACACATCGAAGTTAATGGTTGAGAGAACACAGGAAGCCGAAAGGATGCATAGATCGCCCCGGCCCATTCGGTACAGAGTGATTTCTTTCCCTTCTTCAGACAGCATATAGGTGCGCAGCATCCCGCGTTTGATCAGAAGCACGCCAACGCAATCGTTTTCTCCCCTGTGGATGCCCTCGCCCTTTTTATAGTGCATCTGTGTGGTGTTTTCAAGCATGGCGGCATGCTCGGCTTCGGACATATGTTCCCATACAGGGAAATACTGTGAAAACAGATCCCTATTCTCATTTTTAACCATATCATCACTTCTCTAACGGCTTATGCCTAAATTTAATCTCATTCTATAGGAAACCTCAACCGAAAACAAGGCGATACAGAAAGCGGCTCGAATCTTGAAAGCACGTGATTTAATGCTCTTAAGGAAGCAAAAAAACTAACAGCGCAGAACCACATAAGATTAAAGGACCCGCCGGTTTTAACCAGCAGGTCCTTTGCTCATCGCTGTTTAATCAGGTGAATTGCTCCATTGATTACCTATGGGACTTAAGGTTCTTTACTATTCGATGATCACCCCGACATTTTACAAAGTTCCGGCTTTACCATAGCACTTCATAAATATCTACATGAATAGAACCAGAGTTGTCGGTGTAATTTGTATCATAGATAAAGAGATGGAGCGTGGAACCTGTCCCAGTATAATCCATGGTATACTCGTGTGTTGGATTGTAATCTCCCCAATCATCATTGACAGGGTCTCCATTAACACTTACATCGATGACATTCGTTTTATCAGCATATACACCAGTCTCTCCTTTGATCCAACCACCAGCTTTTTCAAACCACTCTGCATCGGCTTCATCGTAAATGTCAGAACTATAATCGAATGTTCCGCTTGCTCTCAGTTCGTATTGCTTTCCATTTTCCAGTATTGCAGTTGTGGTCACGCCAATGCCGTTTTCACTTTGAACATCTACTTGGTCAATGAATTTATACCCAGGCGGTACTTGGTTACGTGGAATAATCATAGACCAGTTGCCACCAGCGACGTCACCACCAGCGCCCCAAGCGGTTTCGCTAATGGTGTTGCATTCGGTTAACTCACCCCAGTTCGCATCGAGATAGAAGGCAAGTCCACCAGGGTTCAATCCGTTTTCGTTGGTAGCATAAGGATTACTGCCATCGCCAACATTGCAGTACTCGTTTACCGCTAGGATTGTTAAGGTGTTCGATCCGGTACCCAGAAATGTTGCAGGAATGTTGAATGTTCCAACACTTTGCCAGGTAGTTGTATCGACGTAAGCTTGAGTTAACGCACTAAGCGCAGAACGAAACTCTGTTTCAGTATCGCGCTCGGGATCGTCAGCAAAACCCTCTAAGAGGTTGTCAGAACCAATATAATGACCGTTCACCCAAACCGCATACCCGTTGTCTACGGCAATTTTAAGTGTACTGTCAATCGGAGTGCCGGGAATATCAAAGGTTTTTTCGAAAGTCACAATATCACCATCTGTTGGATGAACTACCTGATATTGCTCCCAAATCCACATGGGATCAGGATCAGGATCTAATGTCCATCCGTTGGAAGCAGTCGCACCACTCCATGTGGTTTCTGCATAAGGAACGTTATTATTTAATGGAAGGTCTGGATGAGATTCCACCGCGGCAAAAGGTTCTATTGCCCCAGTATTCCCATGAGTGACCATGGTCGTAAGGTCGCTTACAATTGGTGCATCGTTTGCCTCAGCAATAACAGTACATTCTTGCCTTGATACTACAGCATGCGCTGCAAAGCCTGTTACCGCTGCTCCTGCAGTGTATTTAAAAGTGTAACTGGCTACTTCTTCTGATATATCCCAGGATTTTTTACATTTAAATGAACCAGGAATTAAACCACCATTGCTATAGATATAGTTTTCGTCAGTATCACTAATGGCTTCAAAATGTATTTCTGTTAGGAACCAAGGCTCATCGACAATATAGGTTATAATAAACTCGTTCGCTTCACTAGTAGCATCAATGCGAACCTCCCCAACAGGGATATCCTGACCGGCCATTAATTCAGCTGCAACATTCGTTGCTTCAGGACTCCATTCGATACAAGTGTCTGGAATTTTGTCTTCCTTTGCAGGAGCAGCAAAGGCAGGCGCCGACAGAGCAAATACCATTGCCAGTGTTAATAGAATAGCTAGCCATCGTTTCGTTTTCATAAATTTATCCCCCTTCAATTTTTTAATATTGCAATCCGGCTGCAAACCTGTCCGCTTGGAATCGTGTCCATCATCGATACAACCACCCCCTTCAATAAAACAACAAACCGACCTCACGGTCGGTTACGCTACTCGCTCATCCTGGAAAAAGCGTCCAAATAATTCTCAGGATTCATCGCTCCCATTCCTTGGCTCATATTATGTTTTCCACGTTTAAAATGCGCCCACATTCTCTCAATCATATATATTTTTTCATAATATTCTGTAAACTCTCTCTGCTTTTAGGGCATGCAATGCCCTTGTAAACCACAAAAACCGACCTCTCGGTCGGTTACGCTACTCGCTCCCTCATTAGAAAAGCGTCCACATACACTAATGAGTTCATTGCTTCCATTTTTATGGTAGCACAAGCGGATGGATATAGCAAGAATATTCGGAATGTTTTTTATTGTTTTCGCATGTCTTCAAAACATCATCTGATCCATGTTATGTGGGTGACTTTTCATCTTGGCAATGGTTTTAAATCTCCCTTTTCCTTTTTCTATATGAATGAATCAGCCAAGGTATATAGAACAGAAACCATATTATAAAAAGCAACAATATCGTTGGAATAAGATATCCAGGATTGCCAAACAACGATTCAAATACTTCTAAGGGTGTGTCCTTCGGCGCATAGCTTAAAAACATATAATTGCTTCCAATCATTTGATTAACAGCAAAGGCTATTCCGGCAAACACAAGCAAAAGCCCAGCACAATGGGGAAAGCGCTTTATATCGGGACGGAACCCATCCACAAAGACCCAGATCAAAGGAAGAAGAATAAGAATCATGTGGGCCATGGCAAATTGCAAATAATAATAGCTCAGCAATGGATATAAACCCATTCCTGGTGTAATGAGTGAGGAGATGGCGCCAGGAAGACTGCAGCAATAAGCAAACTCTTTTAAAATGACGCGGTCCGATAGGACGGCCGCAAATTCCACGATGACCGATATTGTGCATAGATGCAATGGCAGCATCTCAACAATCGAATAATGCCCAATGATCGCAGCCCAAGTCCAGCGTACAATGTAACCTATCACGAGTAAATATGCCGCACCGACTTGAATTCTGCGCCTGTTTGCGGCTGTCTGTCCACGATATAGTTGTAGGGTCAGAAAAATCGTCAACAACACCATGGCAACCCAAGCAAAATGAACCACCCCAAACGTAGCCACTCCAACATTCGGCGGCAAATCCGTTTCATAGGTCCAGAAATATTTCAGCATCTTTGTTTACCTCACTGTTTAGGGTCTAGTTACCTGCACACTTAAGTTCATGCCTTTGGCAGACCCGATCAACATCGCGCAAAGACTTCACCCTGAACATGAAATTTACGAATCCACGGGTTTTTCTAAAATCACGATTTCACGGTTGTTTATTTTCAAGCTCCCTTCATCTTTGAGGCTTTTCAGCGCCCTAAACAAGGATGGTCTCTGCACGCCAAAATAATCTGCAAGTTGTCTTTTTGATATAGGGATCTTAACCATCTTTGAATTTTGCTGAATGGATATTTGATCTAAATAATCAAGAATGTTTTCCTTCAGACTCTTTTGAGTAAACATCGCAATCTTTTGATTCATTCCTTGAGAATTATTAGAAAGTGACCTTACAAATTTCAAGACAAAGCCATGGCAGTGAAAAAAATCCCGTACCGCTTCACTGGATATATGGATCAGTGTGCTATCCGTTAGACAATATATGCTCAACGGATACTTTCTGTCGTCCCCAAAAAGAAGATTTGCGCCGATGAGGCGATCCTTTTTGAATTCGAACACATTCGTGGCTGAACCACTTTCAGCAAGAGAATAAGCAACAAGACTGCCTGAAAGCACATAATCCAGAGTTGAACAGGCATCATTCTGGCTATGCAAGGTATCGCCTTTTCGATAATTCCTTATATAAATATGGTTTTCATTCACATGCTTCTCGAGCAGTTCCAAATCAACGTCGGATAGCAATGCAATTTGTTTTAATATTTCGAGCATATTTCCACCTCTTTCTATGAATCTTATCAAAAAGAAACATAGGTGTCTATATTTTAGAAGGTCTGATGCCTTATGATATCGATGTAATTCAATTAAGGAGGATTTTATGGATATCTTTACACGTTCATTGTGGATAGGAACAGCCATGTTTCTTATCGTCTCATTCATTAAAAATAAGTCCAAAACAAAACAAGCACTTAAAATGGCATTGGGCATGGGCAAAGGCATGCTCGGCAGCATTCTGTCCATTATTTTTCTCATAGGACTGCTTCTTACCCTACTTCCGCCCCAGGAAATTGCACTCTTTTTCGGAAAACAGTCTCTCTTCATTGCAACCGTGGCATCCGCTGCCCTTGGTACCATTACTTTGGTGCCAGCTTTCATTGCCTTCCCGTTGGTCGGAACATTGGTTGATTCTGGCGTTAGTGCTGTTCCGGCAGCAGCCTTTTTAACAACCTTGACCATGGTGGGAATCGTCACCTTTCCACTTGAGAAGCGTGCCTTTGGAATAAAATTTGCCCTAACGAGAAATGGGCTTAGCTTTATTTTTGCGATGATCATAGCTTTGATTTTGGGGGTGATTCTATGAAGGTTTTACGGAAAATAAAAGATAACCTATTCATTTTTACTGTGGCCTTTGCTTATTTAGTGATGTTTATTTTCAAGCCACAAATGGGGATTGATTCAATCATAAACAGCGGGTACTACATTAAAGAAATGTTAATGATTATGCCTGTGGTTTTTGTGCTCACAGCGCTCCTTGATTTATGGATACCAAAAGAAAAGATCGAAAAACACCTTGGTGATGAATCAAAGATTAAAGGCGTCGCCCTCTCATTTGTTCTCGGAAGTGTTTCCGCAGGACCTATCTATGCTGCATTCCCTTTTTGCATCATGCTTCTAAAAAAGGGAGCTTCCATTAAAAATATTATTATCATCTTAAGTTCCTGGGCTGTGATCAAAATCCCAATGCTTACCATTGAAGCTAAGTTCTTAGGCCCCAAATTTATGATCGTACGGTACATCTTGACGGTTACAGCAATCGTAATTTTCGCTGCAATCGCTTCTAAAATCGTACAGAAAAGCGATCTCCCTGCAAAAGAAGAAAAACAAAAGTCCGGATTGCTGCTTAACACGGATGCTTGCATGGGGTGTACGCTTTGCTCTAAAAACTATCCTGAGCTTTTCTATATGAAAAGCCAAAAGGCTTACATCAATAAAAATGCAGAAGATATTAACCTTGATTTCCTTCGAGCTGTCATAAAATCTTGCCCTGTAAAAGCAATTGAATATAATATTGATGAAGATGAAGTTTGATGTTTAAAGCAAAAAAGACAGTCGAGCGAAGACTGTCTTTTTGTTTATGATATTTCCAATAAGTTCCGAATCCCATTTTAGAGGAAGGCGCATTTACCCAGCGTTCTACTAAATCAAGCCGGCTGCTTTTGAAATCCATTCTAAAAAACACGTAATTGCACCGACACCCCATTGGGATCATAAACATAGAAATAACGGGTTTCAATGTCAGGGTTTTGAATGGCAGAAGGATTAAGACCTTTTTCCTGTGCAAGCTTATGCATTGCATCCAGTTTATCCGTTTTAAAGCAAATAAACATACCTTTGCCTTCATACTTCTGACCTTGCGGCATGCAGACAAGCTCGATCTCTGTTTCTCCGCTGCCATTTGTCAGAAATGCAATTTCTCCAGGCCCTGCTTTAAAGCGTCGGGAAATCGTCAGTTCTGTCATTGTCTCGTAAAATTCAATCGATTCTTCCAAGTTGTTGACCATGAAGGTCACATGTTGAATATGCATCGAGTCTCTCCTTTTCGTTGGTGATTTATCGATGAAAGCCCTGCAACCATAGCTTTCCAATTGGACTGCCACTGCCTCAAGCGCGTACCTGCCTTCATTTATATTGGCTTGACCAATATTCATATCTTTTTGAAGCGGTTTCTTGAAAACGATCAACATTCAGCCCATGAAATAAAATCATCGAATTTCCGGTCTATTTTTTCTTCAGTTCCGTCTTCGTGATCATGTCCTTTCCTCTATTTCGTTACTCATACTTTCAAGCCATTTTTTATCCGGATGCTTCCGTAGGATGGCTTCCATCAGGAATCCAATCAGCATCAGGGCCATGAGTGTCAGAATAAATCTAGCCAATGCAAACGAAACCCCAAGGAACTTAATTTCAACTATAAGCTGAGGAATTTTCAAAGCAGACCAAGACCCCAGAAAAACAACCATATTTGTGATGCTGGCACCTTTACGTATTAGCGTTGCCGTCATTGGGAATGCAACGTAGAGGGGTCCGGTTGGTAATGTTCCAAGTGCAAAGGAAATCGCTGCACCTTTTATTCCTGATTCACTTCCGAGCCACTTTTGAATCTTATCCTTTGGAATCCAAACTTCCATCAATCCCATCATAATAAAAACGGGCGGCATGATTAATGCCATCTCTTTGAAGTAATCAATTGTAACAATCGATGACCTGCTGGCAGCATCCGGTATCCAAACCGCCAATCCAATATACACAAAGACGATGAGTATCGGAAACTTAAATTTTTTGAAGATTTCCATCATAACAATACCCCCATAATCCCTGCGATGATCAAAGCCGCCGCGAAGCCAAGGCTATTGCGCAGCAGCGTGAATTTTTTCCCGAGTTCTTTTATTTCCATGGGCGCTGTCATAACCCCAACCATGACAAGGGTCGTGATGAACGCTGATATTGTCATGACCGTTGCACCAGAACGAAGAAGCGAACCCGCAAGGGGAAACGCCACCAACGAAGGGATCAAAGTAACCGCACCGATTACTGCCGCTAGAATCGTTGCGGAAAACCCAGCCTCTGCACCCACTAATCCAGAAATTGTCTCTGGCGTTAAGAGCCCTAAGGTCAATCCTACGATTCCAAGTACACTCAATAAACTAGGGGCTGTCTTGAGGAGTGCTTTGCCTGCAATTTTAAAGGCTTTCTTTGTTTTATCCTTACTTTTTATTACAGAAGCGATCAGGCATATTCCCAACAATCCATAGATCGTAATGATCGTGACCATTTAAATCCTCCCTATTCACGTGTCTTGATTTGAACACCCATGAGTCTAGCTCCAGAAGTTGTTTCCATCGAGAGCAATGCCGGTTCAGAGATGAATACTTGGTTTTCTTTTAATACGGAGGATTCGTCATTTTTCCTTAAAAGCACCTCGCCTTCAACCACGTAAAACATAACATAGGAATCCATCGGACACTCTGGAATCGTTCCCCCAGCCTCAAGAACAATGATTCGTGTCTTAAATAAATCATTTTGGTAAAAAACATTGACTGCTCTGTTTTCATATCCCTGTGCTTCTAATTTCATCAAATCAAATATTTCCATGTTTACGCCTCGCTCTCATCATTTTCGTGCTTCCTCTTTTCATCATACTTGCCAATCAACTTTTCAATACGGGCTTTTCTGCCTTTAAGAATATTTATCCAGTGATCCATCTCATCTTTACCGTTTTCTGTTATCTCATAAACCCTTCGTTTGGGGCCTGGGCCACCTTCTTCCCAGCTTGATGTGACCAAATTCTCCTTCTCCATTTTTCTTAAAGTTCGATACAGTGTACTCACATTGAGTTCGTCTTCTGAAAATCCCAAAAATGAAAGGCCCTCAATCAGACCATAACCATATCCAACTTCATCATACAAAAGGAGTAAAAGACATACTTCTAAGAATCTTTCCATTTTATGATTCTTGCCGTTGCAAAATATAGCGTGTTCTTCAGTCACGGTTTCACCTCCAGCGAGTCCATCTATATTCATTACGAATATAGTCTTGTTGCACTTAGTTTACGATGCCTTCCTTACTTTGTCAATCCAATGAAAATGCCGGCTAAGGATGCTTCTCCTCAAGCCGGCGGCATTTGTATTTCCTGCATTTAGTAATCAAGGTTTCGACATTCAAAACTTTGACGAATCCTTTACGAAATAATCACCCATAGCTTGTGATGATTAACATTAAATGCTCTGGTTTTTTTCAAGATAAAAAGGCATAAAAAACCGCAAACCCTTGCAATGCTTAGGCTTACGGTGAATTTTAAGTGGCGTGCCCAGAAGGATTCGAACCTTCGCCCCCTTGATTCCCAGGCATCAAAAGCTCTCTGTTAAGCACTTTCTAAGAATAAGAAACCTAATGTTATCAACGTTTTTCAAGATATCTAAGCATCAAACAAGAGTGAAGGAAAACGAAATTAATGTCCAAATGGGGGAAAAACGGGGGAAATTTTAGCCATTTATTTTGTTACAAACTCAAGAAAACCACTGCCTAAGTCTGTTGTTCTGGCTGCCACCATTCCATTTCCTGTCATAGTCGAGCCAAGATAAACTCCTTCAGGCAATAAACCAGTTGACTGTAAATCTTTTACAATTTTATGAACAATTTCTTTTCTATCCTTTAACTCTGGGAATGCTTGTAGTAGTGGCTCCATTGCTGAACCCATCACAAATTTTTCAACATCTACCCCTTTATATGCTTTGGGGTTACTAAAGTAGTGAAGTATTTTAATATGCCATACGGTATATTCATCTAACATATCTAAATAAATCATAAAAATGCTTTCATCTAGTGGGGTCTTTATTGAATTGTACACAGCATTTGCAAGATATTTCCGCTTTTCAGATTCTGCCGTTTTTATCGCAATGTCTGTTGCCCTCATCATTGCTGAAGCAAACATTTCATTGTTGCCCATATCTTCTAATGTATTTTCAAGTATGAACAAACGATCTTCAATGATATTTTTCCAATCATCCAATCTGCGTTGTGCTGCATGGGCTTTAACAGAATCCCATACGCATGTCACTAATGTTCCTCCAACAGGAATTCCGCTTAATGCCGTTTTACCAACAATTTCAAGGCTGGTTAAAAAAACTTCCATATTTTCCACTGGATCCGCCACCTTTACATAATATAATCAAATCTTTATGCTAAAGTCGATAGTGTTATTCATCATTTTCCCGATAGAGGTTATGTTTACATTAAACCTCAATTGGAGGTGCTACCGAAAAGACTATAATAGTACTACCATATTGGCACCAAATCCATCATAATTTTATCTTGGTTAAGGTTACACAGATCTAGTCGAGAATTTAAGTATCTCCAAAGTTTTAGATTGTTTGATCCTTCTTTGGGTTAAAAAGTATTATTAAAGAATCCCCAACAATCCAATAAAAAAACACAACTTGTATCACTGCAAGGGCTTCAGCAAGCACTGATATTGGCATTACATTAGTAAAACTAATAGTTGTACTCAAAAAGAATGAATGAAATAAGAATTCAAAGGACATTTCAAACCATCCATCAATTGGCCTAATAGTATAAGAGTATGGATAAAAATGATATGCAAAAAAATTAAAGTAAGAAAAGGCCGTTATAATGGATATTAGCGACCATATCATTGCATAAATTAGCGATATACTCAAAGATCTATGTTTTCTGGTCTGATAATAGATTTTTCCAAGTGACCACACTTCGTATATATAAAATACTATAAATATTATTCCAATAAACATGTTGTTATAGTAGGTAAGATAATTTGTTATGTAGAAATATAGGGCAATAGCTAAAGCAGATTGTAAAGCAAAAAAGATATTATGTCCCGTCTCGGAAATCTCTTTCTTTTTGCCGACGAAATGTACAAGAATTATTAATACCGAAAGAAGCAGCATAAGAGTATAATTACCGCTCAAATTTACATCACCACTTTCATGAAAATTATGAAACCCTTCATGGGATGATAAGATTGTTGAAACATTTTGAAGATATTATATATTCTTAGTCATATTCTATATTATACATATCATGCATTCATCCTTAAATTATCTTAGGTTTGATACAGATAGCTTTTTAATTTCTGGATCTCAAACTGTAACTCATCACACGCTAATTCGATACTTAAAATATAGGATATTATATATCCGCAACGACGATTTGCATTTCGAGCCCAGTCGAGTCCCTTTCAGCTTTCTCCGGAATGCTCCTGAATCCTCTTTCAACTCCTAATTGTCCAGTAACTGCAAGCCCAAGCGCATCGATCACATCATCGATTTTCTTTCTTCCGTTTACTGCTGAAAGGAATTCGTTTACAACCGCTTCCGATTGATTATAATGCTTTGTTAATAAATCTAGCCTTTTCTTCTGTCCTATCGCGTCCGTCTTCTTCTCAATAACAGCATTCCCACCGTTCAATACTGCAAATATATATTCAGGATGGCTTTCCAATAACCTACCTTTCCACATTGGGTATTCTTGTAAAAAAGCATCCACGTGCTTGATCGCTTTGCATATTCCAAGACTCTGGGCTGACAAGCTTCGCCCCAATGCAGCAAGGTTCTCTTTTCTGGCTTTGCTCTGATCATCCTCATAAATCGCCTGACGACAAGGAACTGAAAACACACTCGAGGCTTTTCCTTTCATTAAACGGCGAAGCAACTGATCTGGTCGCTTATCTGCTTCCATTCTTGTCATAGGCAAGCCAATAGGAATATCAATCAGTATTGAGACTGCATTGTCATATGCATTGCAGATTTCATTAATCGTCTTGAATTTATTGACTTCATAGCAATCACCATCAATCGCAACTGCAAGCCAATTTCCTTTGCAACCATCAATTCCAACGCAAAAATGGTTTTTCTGCTTGTTTGCAAGGCGATTATAAAGTGCCAGGAATTTTTGTTCGGTTTTTATAAAATCATTAAATTCGAAATCTGGGTTGGTAAATAATTGGGGCTGATCGTCAAAAACCTTTTCTCCCATAAAATTGAGAAATTCGTGATAGAGCTGTGCATCATCAATTAAAAAAACCTGTTTGATTTCTTCTTCTGTCAATTGTTCATGCAAAAAACTCTTCCAAATTAAGCCCTGTAGCTTTTCTTCATAAGAAACATATTCCGGCAAATGTTGCTTCACAGGACGGGTTATATCCGAAATATACGCTTCACTGGCGTCGTGAAGCAAACAAGCAAGCTGCACCTTGGAAGAAAATCCTCTCGCCGCTGCTTCCACAGCACAATTGATTGAGTGTTGACCGACTGAATAAAACTGTTTGAAATGACCATTTGCCCTGCATAAAAGTGATAAGGCATGAGCAATATCTTCAATGCAAATATCTTCATTATGAGGGTAAAGAGGGCTCATCTTTATCTTAGTATATGTCGTGATCGTACTCATTGTTCCCACCAGCGCCTTCCTACTTTTCTATCTTCATATTTCTGGGATTGTATTGCGATAACTGTAAATACCATGAGAAATACTGAAAATATAAATACAAAATTATTTTGCCCTATAATAAAATAAAGCGTAAGGTATCCAACTGATAATAAAAATGTAACTGTTTCTAATACTACATTTTTCTTATCGATTTCTTGACGAAAGATTCTATATATATACATACAAGACCAGCGAAAAGCAGCGAGCAATGTTATCCACATGGCCCCAATTGTGATTATATCCCAAAGAGAAGATAACATATGCAACATAACTTCACTTCCCCGATATATAATTTAACTTCTATTATATCTTAGCACATGCATTGTACATATATGAGTACAATGCTAATAATATTTATATCGATATCAAAAAAGATTGAACAAATCGCCTAATCTTTTTGGAAAGGATATATTTATGAGGAAAAGGACTTTTACCAAAGATGAATTCGAATGGATCACTATGTCTCCCCGCACGATCAAAAGCGCCAATATCTCGGCCGTATGCCCTGTTTTCTGGAAGCTGCACAAGCTGCAACTCAACCTGGATCCGAAAAAACGGTCAAAGATGGTTATGTGAGGTTTCCAGAAGATGACCTTCTGCGTTGCTGTGGGCAATCCTTTGGTATGAGCGATATTCGGAATAATATTGAGTGGTACTATGGGTGGCCAGAATAAAATTTGAAAATTTCGAGAAATCCAATAAACAATTAGATCATTTATGCTATATAATTGAATTGTTGTTTTGGTATGTTTCTTGAAAAATGTTTACAATCTTAAGGGAGGTAGCTCTATGAGCAATCCCAAAATTGACCATCCTAAAGTATTTATTTCTTATGCGTGGGGTACTGAGGAGTATCAAGATAAAGTGTTATCTTTAGCAAAAGATTTAATGAGCGATGGAATTGATGTACTGATTGATAAATGGTCGCTTAAAGAAGGACATAACACTTATGCCTTTATGGAGCAATGCGTCAATGATCCAAGCATTACAAATGTCTTGATTCTACTCGATGAGCAGTACGAGAAAAAAGCAAACCTAAAAAGCGGTGGCGTTGGAACAGAAACACAAATTATTTCACCCGAAATCTATAATATGGTTAAACAAGAGAAATTTCTCCCTGTGGTATTTGAACGTGGAGTAGATGGAAACATACATAAGCCAACATATCTTAATGGCTTGCTGCACTTTGACCTATCAATAAGTGAGCAATATGATTATGAGTATCAGAAGATTGTGAAACGGCTTTATGGAATTGAGATTTATCAAAAGCCTGATTTGGGTAATATACCATCGTGGCTGGACTCCTCGCCGATCGTGAGCACAAGAACCAGAAGTGCCTATGACATTTTAAAGACAAACTCGTCAGATATAGTTCTAACAGAGAAGTTCACGCTATTCCTTTCACATTTGAAAGATAAGATAATTCAATTTAAGAATGATGACGACTCAAGCGATCCCTCTTATTCAAAATATCTGTCAGCATATACAGATAGCAGATCAATACGCGATGAATTCCTGCTATTAATTAAATATGTTTCATATATAAAGAGTGGGGAGCAGAATATTGCAAATATGCTTGAGGCAACTCAAAATCTTGTTTGCCTAGAAAATGGCTTGTTGAAGGAAATTAAACTCGCTCTATTGCATGAACTATTTATATATGTAATTGCAATTTACTATAAGAATCAAAACCTTGATGGATTAGCCTATTTTCTTGGAAAGACGTATTTTAATAATGATCGCTTCGGAAACCGGGCTGAGAACTTTAACTTATTCTTTTCCTCTCACCCAAATATTGATAATGCAGTGAACAAACGCGATGGTAAAAAATATCTTTCTGGAACCGCTCAGTATTGGATAGATAGCCTCGATACAGAAACCTGTTCAAAAAGAGAGTTTGTTTTTGCTGATATATTGTGCTTTAACTATGCTGTTTTTGGCAAAGACTATCACCGTGATTGGTATTGGTTTCCTATAACCTATATTTACTCGGACCATGAGAATGACCTAATGCATGCTTTTACAGCTAAATTGCAATCATCAGAGTATCTTTCAAAAGCTGCTCAAATATTTGGATATGATAATGTTCAAGAATTCAATAAAAAATTTACTGAAATAGAAGCGATGTATAAAGCAGGAAATTTTCGCGAATACCGCTACCCCAGTGCTTTTGAACGTGCCCCAATACTGTGTCACGAAATAAATTCAGAATCATTAGGGGCTCTTAAATAGTCATTTTTTACCAATATCAACAAGTTAAGAATAGCGTAGCCAATCATTCCGCCGCGATGAGCTCCCTCTCACCGAAACTGCGTCTCAGAATAAGGAGCATTAACCGCTCAGCCTGGATCCGAACAAGCGACTCAAAGATGGATATACGAGGTTCCCAGAAGACGACCTTCTGCGTTGCCGTGGGAAATCGTATGACATGAGCGATATAAGGAATAATATTGAGCGTTTCTATGGTTGGCCGGATTATTATTTGGGAAATTCGAATATTTAAATAAACTATTAGATTATTTTTGCTATATAATTGAATTGCTATTAAAACATTGTCAAACACTTCAAGTTATTCTTTCTAATCATGGAAGTGTCATATGATTAGGGCCTGGGCCTTTCTTGCCACCTTTAATCATTATTTAGGATTACTTTTCCGTTTGATTATGGCCTCAGGATGCAGACTCGGCGAAGCACTTGGTTTGACCTGGGATAATGTCTGCTACGACAAGAGCGAGATCCACATCGATCGCCAGTTGAATAAGAAGCTTGAATTCAAGCCACTTAAAACAAAAAGTTCTTATCGTTCAGTATCGCTTCCTGCTGAAATCATGGATGAGCTCAAGCAACATCAGGCAGATCAGGGAAAGATGCTCGATCTTTCTGAGATAAAGAATGTTGCCAATGCCATCTTTCTAACAAAGAACCTCACTCTTGTGGATGGAAGAAACGCACTTAACATATTCAAAGATTGTGCAAAAAAGCAAATGTCAGATCGACCGACATCCATTCATTGCGTCACTTACAAGCCACCTGGTTGGTTTCAGACAACGTAGATTTAAAATCCATACAAAATCGTTTAGGACATTCTAGAAGCCAAACCACTTTAGATATATACGCCAAGCTATTTAAGAAAAAGCAAGATGATGCTGTAACGGCGATTGGCAGCCATATGTATACAAGGCCGGACACTCAGACACCAGCACCCCAATCCCAAGTCTCAAAGAGAGAACCTTCATCCTCAGAGAATGGTGGTCAGAAGGTGATTTCAATAGAAAAATACCTCTCGAAAAAATTTTGCTGATATATGGGGGAAAAACGGGGGAAAAATCTCTATAACTGATAATCTTTGGCAATAAGAAAAGCACCGTCAGGGCCGAAACCCTTGCGGTGCTTGAATTTTAGTGGCGTGCCCAGAAGGATTCGAACCTTCGACCCCTTGATTCGTAGTCAAGTACTCTATCCAGCTGAGCTATGGGCACGTACGTGGCGGAGAGAGAGGGATTCGAACCCTCGATACAGGTTTACCCCGTATAATCGCTTAGCAGGCGACCGCCTTCAGCCGACTCGGCCATCTCTCCCTAGGCTGACTTTCATTATTATATGGTAAAGAATAATCAAAGTCAACCCATTCGGCTTTGTTTTATCACAATTCCACGATTAAAATCGACCGGTTTCTCTCGGCCCCATCGTCAGGGCAAGCCGGCTATTCTTCTTTCCATTCCACATCCACAGCTTCGTTCTTTTCAGATTCCCATTCTTCCTCGGTCTCATAACCCGTATCTTCTTCCCAGGCTGCTTCGGCTTCTCCAGTGTCCCGATGTGCGTAGCCAGGCTGGCCGCTGTGATCGCTTTCTTGCGGTTTTTCTCGGTATGCGTAGGACGCCTTGACTCTGAAGCCCTTCAGCTCCAACATTTCCCGGTCTTCTGCCCGGGCCGGTCCCCAGCCTGTGGCCAGTAAGCCCATAATATAGAGTCGGTTATAGACAATCGGATAAATAAACAAACTAAGCCCCTTGGTCAAATACCCCAAAACCAAGCTCAGGATCATATGCAGCCAATCACCACGGAGCATCGGCGCAAAAAACCAAAAGAACAGCATGGTCCAGGAAAAGCCGATTTTAACAATCCTTAGATTGCCTGTTTCATTGCGCAATTGGATAAACATGGATTACCTCCCCCGAAAACAACCTTTTTATTTTGAGGGCATTATATTATCTTTTGGCTGGCGATGCAAGAAAAATTAAGTTCACACAACCGCACCCCCGGGAAGCCCCGGGTATATTCTGCTTGGCCGTTTCCTTTCCGGCTATCCTGGCTTTTTTTGTTTTCTTTTTACGTGCATGTGATAGAATAGAAATGATAGAGTTTTTTATAGTCTCTAACATAAAAAGAGGTGCTGTATGTTCGATAAAGCCCTGCTTTCCCTCAAGGATGAAATGATTCAAGCCCTTTGCACCAATCTGCGGATCCAAAGCGATGCCCAGCCGCCGGAGGAAGGCAAGCCCAACGGCCCCGGCGTCGCCCGCGCCTTGGAACACGCCCTCCGTGTCGCCGCTCAATTAGGTTTCAGCATCAAGGAGGTGGACGGCCATGCCGGCTACGCCGAATATGGTGAAGGGGAAGAAATGGTGGCAGTCTTGGGGCATCTGGATGTGGTTCCGGCTGGCGAAGGCTGGCAGCATCCTCCTTACGCAGGCATCATTGAAAACGGCAGGATCTATGGACGGGGCACCACCGATGATAAAGGCCCCATGTTTGCCGCTCTTTTTGCCTTGAAAGCCATCAAGGACAGCGGATTGCCTCTGCGCCGCCGCATTCGGATCCTGTTTGGCACCAGTGAGGAAACCGGCAGCGCCGACATGGCATATTACAGCACCCATGAAGAACTCCCTTTGGCCGGCTTTACGCCGGACGCCAAATTCCCGGTGATCAATGCGGAAAAAGGGATCCTCAACATTTGGTTCATCAAAGAATTCTCGGATCTTGAGGAAGCGGCCGTGGCCTTGAATAGGCTTCAGTGCGGCAGCGCCCTCAATATGGTCCCTGCCCAAGCCACCGCTGAACTGGCGCTCCACGGTCAGGTCATTCAAGTCAAGACCAGCGGCGTCTCCGCCCACGCCAGCCGTCCTGAGAGCGGCCAAAGCGCAGCCGCCCCGATGCTGGATTTTCTCTCTCATCAGGATCTGCCTCTGACCATGCAGGATGCCTTTGCTTTTCTTGCCTACAGCCTTGGCCAGGAAACCCTTGGGGAAAATCTGGGGCTCGCCATGGAGGACGAGGTTTCCGGCAAGCTTACGATCAACCTGGGCATGCTGGAGGCCGATATGCATCAGATTCGCGGCGGGCTGAATATCCGTTACCCAGTCACCGCTTCCAAGGACTTGGTTCTATCCAAGCTTTCGGCCAGTCTGTATGAAGGCGGCTTCGATATTGAGTCTATCACCAACACCCCGCCCTTATATGTGGATGAAAGCACCGAGCTGGTGCGTATCCTGATGGATGTTTTCAGCAAAAAGACCGGTCTTGATTTATCCCCCATGTCCACCGGCGGCGGCACCTATGCCCGCAGCCTGCCAAACATCCTGGCCTTCGGCCCGCAATTCCCGGAACAGTCTGATCTCTGCCATCAGGCAGACGAGTATGTGGAGATCCCCTATCTGATCAAAACCGCCCAGATCATGGCGTCAGCCATGTATGAACTGGCAAAATAAGGTTTTCAGCGAACCGGACTGACAGGCATCTGCCTCAAATCGCATCCGTTTTACTGCTTAATTATGAAAGGACGTCAACATTCAATGGATTCATCTTTATTCACAGATTTCAATCTATCCCCGGAACTGCTCAAAGCATTAGACCGCATGGGCTTTAGCGAGATGACCGAAATCCAGCAAAAGGCCATTCCTGTGATGATGGAGGGCCGTGATGTGATCGGCAAAGCGCCCACCGGCACCGGCAAAACCTGTGCTTTCGGTATTCCCATCATCGAAAAAATCGATCCAGAGATCAAACAGCCACAGGCTTTGATTCTGGCGCCGACCAGGGAACTGGCAACTCAGATTTGTGAAGATCTGAAAGATTTGGCCCACTTCAAGCCCGGAATCCGCATCATGGCGGCTTATGGCGGACAGCCAATCCAGAAGCAAATCGAATCCCTATCCAAATTCCCACAAGTCATTGTGGCAACCCCCGGCCGCCTCATGGACCATATGAACCGAAAGACCATCCGCCTGAACAACATCCGCATCGTGGTTTTGGATGAGGCCGATGAAATGCTGGACATGGGTTTCTATAAGGACGTTCGCAAAATCCTGGACCGCCTGCCGAAAGCCAAGCAAATGACCATGTTCTCCGCCACCATGTCCCGTGAGGTCATGGACATCTCCTGGCTCTACCAGCGGGATGAAGTGGAGCTTTCGGTGCAGCCTTTGGAAGACAGCCAGCCTAAAATCACCCAATATGCCATTGAAAGCACGGGTACCCAGCGAATCCTGGATGTGGCCGAGGTGATACGGCAAAAAGAATTTAAGCGTGTCATGGTCTTCTGCAATACAAAATACTCCACCGAAGCCTTATGCTATCAGCTGACCAAGATGGGTATGGATGCGGCATGCCTTAACGGCGATATGGCCCAGCCTGCCCGCAATAAAATCATGGCAGATTTCAAGGCCGGCAACATCGGCATTTTGATCTCCACCAATGTGGCGGCCCGGGGCATTGACGTCAGCGATGTGAACGCGGTCATCAATTACGAAATCCCCCAGGACAACGATCAGTACCTCCATCGCATCGGCCGCACCGGCCGGGCCAAGAAAGCCGGGATCTCCTATCTCTTCTACGGTCCTGATGAGAAGGACCGTCTGGACAATCTGCTTAAATTCACCCGTGCCCGAATCACTGCCCTGACCTTTGACGCAAATAGAAAATTGGTAAAAGTTGAAGCGGAAAACGAAGCCTAGAACCTTGGGATCCTTTCGTTTACGCTGCAGGCTCGATCGATCACAGGACTTTGGCGCCCATGCCGGAAGTCCTGTTTTGTTATAGACAGGATGGCGGTTCTGCCATCAACATAAAAAGACTCCCTGATCGGATAATATGCTCCTCCTACGGCAGACAGTTTCATGATTTCACTGTCCCCTTGGCTAGGAGCCCTTCCTGATCAGGGAGTCTTGCATTATAGGATCATCTTATCCAAAATAGCGGATGCCGCTTTCAAACAAATGCTGGTCATACTTTCCGGTCATGTTGCGGTACAGTCCGCGGCCGACCCGTTCGCTGTGCCCCATCTTGCCCAAGACCCTTCCATCGGGACTGGTCAAACCTTCAATGGCCATCAAGGATCCGTTGGGATTATCCCGGATGTCCATGGACGGCGTGCCGTTTTCATCCACATATTGAGTGGCCACCTGCCCATTCGTGAAGAGCAGCGCCAATTCCTCCGCGGTGGCCCGGATCCGGCCTTCCCCGTGGGAAATCGGAAGGGTGTGCACATCTCCAGCCTCAACGCCCATCAGCCAGGGGGACAGCACGCTGGTGATCCGTGTGCTGTAAAGTCCGCTGACATGCCGCCCAATGGTATTGAACGTCAGTGTGGGACTGTCGTCTCTCATGTCCCGGATCTCGCCGTAAGGCACCAGCCCCAGCTTGATCAGTGCCTGGAAGCCGTTGCAGACCCCAAGCATAAGCCCATCCCTTTGCTGCAGCAGACGCGCCACCGCTTCTTTGATGCGGGGATTGCGGAAGGTCGCGGCAATCAGCTTGGCGCTGCCATCCGGCTCGTCGCCGCCGCTGAAGCCGCCGGGGATCATGACGATCTGGGCTTTGTCCAGCGCCTTTTCCAAGGCTCGGCTGCTTTCCTCCACCGCTTGGGGTGTCAGGTTGCGCAACAGCACCGTCTCCACGATCCCCCCAGCTTTTTCAAAGGCAGCCGCCGAGTCATATTCACAGTTGGTTCCCGGGAAAACAGGAATGCAGATCCGTGGCTTGGCAACCTTCACGGCCGGTTTGGCCAGGCTTCGCATTGAAAATAAGGGCTGAGGTGCCTCAGGCATCCTGTCCGCTTTCTCCTTGGTCTGGGTTGGAAATACCGGCTCCAAGGTTTTTTCCCAGGCCTGACGCAGCGCGTCCAGGGAGAGCTCCTGATTTTCCCAACACAGCTTCGCTTCTGCCGTCACAATCCCTACCTGACGTATCATCAAGCCGTCGAAGTCTTCCTTCCCATCCGTTGGCTGGCTTGCCGCCAGTTCCAGCAGGAGACTGCCATAAGCCGGTTCAAAGAGCTCGCCGGCAGACCATTTGCCTTCCAGGCTGACGCCCAGATCATTGCCAAAAGCGGCTTTCGCCAGGGCAGCGCCGATGCCGCCTTTGCCGATGGCCGAAGCCGAAAGGATGGCCTTGCCATGGGTCTGCACCCATGCATAATTCTTCTTGATGATCTCAAAATCAGGCAGCCCCTTGGAATTACGGGGCACCTGAAGACAGATCAGCCGGCTGCCTGCCTGCTTCAATTCCGGCGAAATCGCACCCTCGATGTCGCCGGTGGTCAGGGCAAAGGCGCATAGGGTAGGCGGAACGCTCATTTCATTGAAGGATCCGGACATGCTGTCCTTGCCGCCGATGGCCGGCACCTCCAAGGCATTCATGACGGTCTGGGCGCCCAGCAGCGCTGCCAGGGGTTTGCCCCAGCGCACCGGGTCTTTTTCCAGACGTTCGAAATATTCCTGAAAGGACATCCGGCTTTTCAGCGGATCGCCGCCGGACGCTGCCAGCTTGGTCAGCGCATCCACCACCGCATATAAAGCGCCGTGATAGGGGCTCCATTGGCTAAGCTCCGGATCCAGTCCGTAACTCATCCAAGTCCCTGTCCGGGTACCGCCGCCATAAACCGGCAGCTTGGAAACCATGGCTTGCGCCGGCGTTTCCTGCCGTTTGCCGCCCAAGGGCAGCAGCACGGTGCCCACGCCGATGGTGCTGTCAAACTGCTGGATCAGCCCTTTTTTGCTGCATAGGTTGAGATCAGCCATGACCTGAGGCCAGGCCTTTCCAATATCCGTCTCTGCCACCAGGGCTTTCTTGAAATAATCTTCGCCGGTGGGCTGGGCGATCACTGCATCTGTCCGCTGGCTCACGCCGGAGGTGTTCAAAAAGTCTCGGGACAGATCCACAATGGTCTTGCCCCGCCAATTCATACGCATCCGCCCATGGTCCGCCACACGGGCCACCGGAGTCGCTTCCAGATTCTCAGCTTCTGCCAGGGCTAGGACAGCCTCCAGGTCCTTTTCTTCAATGACCACGGCCATCCGCTCCTGGGATTCGGAAATCGCCAGCTCCGTGCCGTCCAGTCCCTCATATTTTTTGGGGACCGCGTCCAGCTCGATGTCCAGACTGTCCGCCAACTCTCCAATGGCCACGCTGACGCCGCCGGCGCCAAAGTCATTGCAGCGCTTCACCCGCTTCGTAAAGTCAGGATTGCGGTACAGCCGCTGCAATTTCCGTTCGGTGGGGGCATTGCCCTTCTGCACCTCGGCGCCGGACGTTTCGATGCTTTGTTCGTCATGGGATTTGCTGGAGCCGGTGGCGCCGCCGCAGCCGTCCCGGCCGG
>DIWW01000023.1 GCA_002435905.1 Peptococcaceae bacterium UBA6096 | reverse complement strand
AGCAAAACCGGAAAATCTGTAGAAGTGATACGTCTGTGTGCAGTGCACACCGACGTATGGATTTGATTGCTGTTTTGCGAGGAACTTTCCCGACAGATCCCATGGATCTGTCTTTGGGGAGGTTCCTTTTTTTATGAATGGATTCCAGAACGGACAGGTTCTGTTTTTTGAACGGTACAGAAATCATTCATAAGCTGGAATGTGCGCAATGCACATTCTGCAATAAGCAAAGGGGACATAAAGTGTATAGTATGTCCATTGTAAAAGAAAGCCCTTGTTATATGATTTATTTGGAAAGAAACACATAAATAATACAGGAAAGGAGGAAGAAAAATATTCTAGAAACGGAGAAAATAGATTTTCCAGAAAAAAGGAGGAAAGAAATGAACCAAGAACCTATCGAACTTATATTTCACGAAGTGCATGACCATCACGTCAAGATCAGCGACTTATGGATACAAGAAGTTGAACAAAGATGCCAGGGGCAAGTCCACTTTACCAAATATGTTGGCAGAGAGTTACCCAGTGATTGCAAAGCCGATGTCTGGCGTCAAAGCGTTGCCACAGGCGGTAAATACTTGCTTATGGATTTGATTCAAATGCCTTTCGTAACCAGAAAATCCCTTGACGGCTCACGAGTATTAGCACAATTGTATAAAGAATTTGAGGAATTTCGTCAAGAAACCAGTGATGTCAAAGTGTGTGGTTTGGGTACTGGATCGCTTATGGGTATATTCTCAACGGAGAAGTGGGGACCCATAAAAAGTCTGGAGGACCTGAAAGGCTCACGTTGCAGGTCGATTCTACCCTTTGATTCATGTCTTACCTCAATCGGCGCAGAGCCGGTTCACGTCAATTATCTCGAGCTTAAAGAAGATATGAAAAGTGGCAAAATGCAATGTGCATTACTGGGTTTGCTTCCAGCCCTGACGTTCAATCTGGTAGAGGAAGTAGCACCCTACTGTGCATTGGCCTCGGATGGGAATATATCAACGCATGCAATGCGTCTTGCGATGACATGGGAAGCGTGGAATAAACTTCCTGCAGATGTCCAAAAAGCAATCGACGAAATTGGCCCGGCAGGTGGAGATTGCTGGTTTGCGAATCATAACGGAACTGATTTTGATGCAAATCTCGAGGATGCATTAAATTACATTCGGAAGAATGGTCAAATAAGCTTATATGACGAATCCGACTTGGATCGATGCATCGACCTTATGCAGCCAGGCGTCGAGGAACGGATCCGCATTGCAGAGGACCAAGGCTTACCCGGCAGGAAATTCTATGACCGTTTACTGGAGTTGTCGTGGGATCCTACATTTTAATTTGACAAAAGGAAAGCCTCGACTTATAAGTTCCCAAAGAACGACGATCAGTTAAGAAAGAAAGGGGTCCTTCTATTATGGTAGAAAAAATTAAAGAGGCATCTAAATCAGGTACTTTGCAGTTATTTGCTCTGATTTTCGTAGCCATCATTTTCAATACCAATACGTCGTCTTTCGTTGTCATCATGTCGGATATTGCGGAGGCTTTCAAGCCTCAGGGGATGACAACCACCCAACTCTCGATGATCCAGACCTTGCCTACCCTGGTTATGATCCCCAGCATCCTTTTCAGCGGTTGGCTCTTGACGCGTGTCAGTAAGAAGTGGATCGTCGTGAGTGGATGGTTCGTTTATGGTCTATGCGGCCTGGCCCTCTATTTCGTACAAGACTACAGGGTCTTCCTGGTTGTCCGCGGTTTGATGGGCGTGGGCCTCGGTCTGGTCAACCCGCAATCGCGCTCTATGATCGCCCAGGTCTTGTCCGGTGATAAAGTCGCTTCCACCATGGGTTACCTCAGCATGTTCGGCGGTTTTATCTCCTTCTCTATTTCCATCGGCATGGGCTATATTGCAGCCGCAAATTGGCGGAATGGGCTCTTGCTTTTCCCCGTCTTCACCCTGATCGCAATCGCTCTCGCCTTGGCATTCATTCCTACACTCCCTCCAGAACCCAAAAAGGCTCAACTCATACAGGAAGGCAAGAATGAACCGTACGGTAAATTCGTCATTGCCATGTGGATGGCTGGCTTCTGCATCTTCTGTATCGCCACCGTTATTCAGGTTAGAACCGCTCCCTTCGTCAGAGAACTTGGACTGGGCGCGACCACACTGACCGGATGGGTTTCTGCCGCTGCCAGCATAGGGACCTTCTTGGGTGGCTGGCTTTTCGGCTTCTGGCACAAGAAATTTCATAGGTGGACCTTTCCTATTGCTTGCGCGTGGGCGTCGATTGGTTATCTGACCTTCTGTACTGCGCACTCTATTCCGCAGCTCCTGATTGGTGCAGGCATCGCGGCCAATGGCTCTCTCGGCAGCATTATGCCTTATTTGACCTCCCGCGTCTCTCTCGCCGCACCGCCCAGCAAGAGATCGATGGCGATCACAACCCTTACCATCCTCAATTTCCTCGGCCAGTTCTCGGCAACTTACTATATTATGTTTGTTGATAATGTGGTGGGCAAAAACGCCGCCATGACCTTGGGTTCTGTTTCCGTGAGCTTTGCCGTCCTGGCAATTGCAGGCTTTGTATTTGTTGCAAAAACCCAAAAGGAAAACGAAGAATTCATGCAAAAATTACAAGCAGCTAAATCAGCTGCTTAGCCGGGGAGATCACACCCAGTATTAATGGAAGGGTGCTGTCGCGCGAAGACCGTTTTCGCCCTCAGCACCCTTCCTTACTTGTTGGCGGGTGTAACCAAAACCCAGAAAATAGTTTGAATCAATAAAGCAGGAGGAAGCGATATGAGCCAGGTCGATACAATGATTGAAAGGGCAGCCTTAATCTCAGTCATGGGTACATCTTTTTTAGTTCCCTTCATAGGGAGTGCGCTTAATTTAGCGCTTCCTTCATTAGGACAAGAATTCCATACCAGCGCACTTCTTCTCAGCTGGGCCGTTGCCAGCTTTCTTTTAGCCGCGGCAGCTTTCTTGCTTCCTTTCGGCAGGCTTGCTGATATTATAGGGCGTAAGAAGGTATTTCTTAGTGGACTTATTTTTTTCTCCCTGGTCTCTTTCCTTTGCGGTCTGGCTAAGTCCGTTGAATGGATCATCGTCTTTCGGACATTGCAAGGAATCGCCGCAGCCATGATTTTTTGCACGTCGATGGCAATTCTAACCTCGGTTTACCCTGCGAACAGAAGGGGCAAGGCCTTTGGATTATCTGTGGCGAGTACTTATATCGGTTTGTCCACAGGACCCGTTTTGGGTGGATGGATGTGTCACAATTTGGGTTGGAGAAGTATTTTTTATTTTATTGCCATCATGAGCTTTATCATATGGATTTACGCTTCAACCCGATTAAAAGGAGAGTGGCGGGAAGCCGAAGGCGAAAAATTTGATATGACAGGCAGCCTGCTGTATGTATTCGGACTGACAGCCTTTCTCTATGGCATGTCGTCGGTTTCGACTTCAATATCGTCGAGATATGTAGCCTTCATGGGGCTGGTTCTGATCATTTTATTTGTACGCTATGAATTACGGCAGGTTCATCCTCTGATCGAATTGAGACTGTTTGTCAACAATATTGCCTTTGCTTTTTCAAATCTTGCCACCATGATCAATTACAGCGCAACCTTTGCAATCGGCTTTTTGATGTCCCTGTACTTGCAAGTGGTGATAGGCTATAGTTCCCAGGCAGCCGGGATGGTCCTCCTGTCGCAGCCTGTTGTGATGGCCTTATTCTCTCCTTTGGCGGGGGCCTTGTCTGATCGTGTCGATTCACGTAAGGTGGCATCCTTGGGCATGGCTTTGAGTACGGTGGGAATCTTACTTTTCGTGTTTTTGGGTCTGAAAACACCGCTCTTTTTAATTGTCGGGAATCTGGCACTCATTGGATTAGGCTTTGCTTTATTTTCCTCACCCAATACCAATGCGATTATGGATTTAGTTCAACCCCGGTATTACGGAACTGCTTCGTCGACCCTGTCAACCATGAGGATGGTGGGTCAGGCTTTAAGTATGGCGCTGGTAACGTTGCTCATGTCCATTTTTATTGCGGATTCTCAATTATCGAATGTGGATCCCAGCCTCCTAATGAAGAGCATCCACATGACATTCATTCTATACTCCATATTATGCTTCCTGGGCGTATTTTTCTCACTTGCCGGGGGGAATATCAAATTGACAGAGGGCAATGTGCAGGGTGCACAATGAGGACGCCTTTTTTGCAGAGAACACAGGCAGTGCGCATATTGACTGGGATTTTTGCGCATCCTATACTGTCCTTAGCGCACGTATCAAATTACGTATTTTTGGCCAAAACGCAAAAATGAAAGTGCATTATTAAAATTTGATAAGGAGGTTGAATATGGGTTACAAGGATTTACGTTCTTTTCTCCAAAAGCTGGATGAAGAAGGCCAGCTGATCAAATACGATAAACCGATCAAGATCTCACCGGACTTTCCGGATGTCTCAAGATCACTGCCGAGGCTTGGACAATTTGCGCCGGCATTGATCACGGATCAATTGGAAGGCTATACGGGACAGCGCATTGTGGTTGGCGTTCATAATTCCCCGGCAAACTGTGCCCTGATGCTTGGACTGCCGAAAGATACTTCGCTGAACCGGTTGATTGCCCATGTAAGTGACTTATGGGAAAAGATCGGAGATGCCTCCGGAGCAAAGCTGAAATGGATTGATAAGCCTGCATGCCAGGAAGTGATCG
>DIWW01000011.1 GCA_002435905.1 Peptococcaceae bacterium UBA6096 | reverse complement strand
TAAGGGCGAGGCGGTCCAAATCAGCATGACCGGCAGCCTGGGCGCCATGACCCTGCTGGCTCACCATGCCCCCATGGTCAGCGATTTGGTGGGGGGCACCCTCCGATTCATCCTTCCCGACGGGGAGGAAAGGGAAATGGAGATTTCCGGCGGTTTTGTGGAGGTCTCGGAAAACCAGGTCTCGGTGTTGGATGGGTGAGGAACATTTAGAATAAGAGGGGGGAATGGAAATGCTGGCAGTTCACCATGTGAAGGCGGGTCAAGGACGTTTTGCGATGGAAGCAATTGCAACACAAAGTGATGATGGCGTCAACGTATACCTGGGAGGCGGAGAAAAGCCTCATATCGGAACGGTGGTGTTATGTCAGCCTCGCCAAAGTCTCAAAACGGAAGGAAGTCTCAGCCAAACCACTTCAACAATCAATCTAATGGGGCACAAAGATGATGGTGTAGGTGTTCCTATGGCTCAATGTTTATGCGTGACATTGGAGGTTCCGGTGGTGGTCACTGCAGGTGTTCATATCGCTGCCGCCCATGCTGATGATATCAAAGCATTGCTGAAAGTGGCGGAAGAGATCACTTGCACACTTCTTGAACTTTTATTAGCTGAAAGTGAAATGGAAGAAATGAAAATATAGTTTTTGATACGAAGGAAATCCTGGGTATCAAGGCATGAAGATTAAAGGTATAACGGTGGCCAGTTTGAATTTAATATAATTAATTAAAGGCCACCCTTTCCGGGTGGTCCCTATTTTTATGGAATATTATCCCAGGCAGAAGACAAACATCTTATTCCCAGCGATAGCAGAGGCGTTTTATATGTATTTCATGGGGGTTGTCACTCTGGAACGAAACAAGTATAATATTGAAGTAAAAAACAATTTAAGCGTGCCTAATCAAGGAGGAACGAAGATGTCAGGTCATTCCAAATGGGTGAATATCAAGCATCGAAAAGGAAAACAGGATGCTGCCAAAGGGGCGGCTTTTACAAAGCTTGGACGAGAGGTCATTGTGGCGGCGAAAGCAGGCGGCGGCAATCCCGATACGAATTTCCGTTTGAAAATTGCCATTGCCAAAGCGAAAGCGGCCAATATGCCCAATGACAATATAAAACGGGCCATCGAAAAGGGAGCCGGCGGCGGCGAAGGTTCGGATTACGAGGAATTGACCTATGAAGGTTATGGCCCGGGCGGTGTCGCCATCATGGTCAAAGCCATGACGGATAATCGCAATCGTACAGCCGGTGAAATCCGGCATATATTTTCGAAAAACGGCGGCAATATGGGGGAAACCGGCTGTGTTGGCTGGATGTTCCAGGAAAAGGGCGTATTGACCCTTGAAAAGGAAGATTGCACCTTGGAATTTGACGATCTTATGCTGCTGGCCCTTGAGCACGGCGCAGACGATATCCAGGATGATGAGGACAGTTTTCTGATCTATACCGCGCCTGATCAATTCGAGCCTGTCAAAGAAAACCTTGAAAAGGAAGGCATTCGCTTCAGCGAGGCCGAGGTGACCTTGGTTCCGGATACTTCGGTCGAAGTGACTGACCTGGAACAAGCCAAATACCTTATCCGTCTCATGGATTATCTGGATGACCATGATGATGTCCAGGACACTTTCACGAATTTTGACATATCCGACGAGATCGCAAATCAGCTTCCATAATATGATTGCCAAGCGGCCAGTTTGCAGCCAGACTGGACGCTTGTTTTCAGATAGCATCTCAATAATGATGCGGACTTCATGGACCGGGCAGAGGAGGGGCGACGATGATCGTTCTTGGGATCGACCCAGGCACAGCCATTATGGGCTATGGCGTGATCGAATATAAAGGAAGCAAACACTTTCCGCTTGCCTATGGCGTATGGAGAACCTCGAAAGAAGAAAACGCAGCCTTCAGGCTTAAACAGCTTTATTTTGAAATCAATAAGGTCCTTGAGGAAGTCAGGCCGGATGTTGTTGTGGTGGAAGAATTATTTTTCAACCGGAATGTGACAACGGCAATCACCGTCGGGCAGGCCCGGGGCATTGTTTTATTGGCGGCTGAATTGCATAGCATTCCCTTTGCCGAATACACACCGCTTCAGGTCAAGCAAGCCGTGGTGGGTTATGGCCGCGCTGAAAAACAACAAGTGCAGTATATGGTGCAAAGGATCCTTGGTTTAAAAGAAGTCCCAAAGCCTGATGATGCTGCCGACGCGCTGGCTATTGCCATATGTCATTGTCAATTCGGCGGAAACAAATGCTGGCGTTCCTCCGATACAAAAAGCACCACCTGGGAAACCGTCTTAAAAGAACGGGGAACCATTGCAAAAAAGGAGTAAGGCATGCTGGATTTTATTGAGGGCCAGATCATAAGCAAACATACAGGATCCGTGGTGCTGCAGGCCGGCTCCTTTGGTTTCCGGGTCCTGGTTTCCGGCCAGACCATGGACCGTCTGCCAGCGATGGGACATCAAACCTTGATTTATCTATATCTTCATGTTCGAGAAGATGAGCTTTCCCTCTACGGATTTCACACCCAGGAAGAACGTGAGTTCTTCAATTTGCTCATCCAGGTATCCGGCATCGGCCCTAAGATGGCACTGGGCGTCTTATCAGGTTATTCGGTTCCTGTCCTGCAAAAAGCCATTCTTTTCGGTGATGACGGGCCACTGACGAGTATTCCGGGCATTGGGAAAAAGACCGCACAGCGGCTGATTCTGGAATTAAAGGACAAAGTCGGTAAAATCGCAGATTATATGATGCCGGGATTTGCAGAAGCCCAGGGATCCGCTGCAGGGATGGCGGCCGCGGATCTTCACGGAGAGGCTGTTTCCGCGCTGATGGCATTAGGATATTCCGCAGCGGAGGCGTATAAGGCACTGCCGTCCGGACCGGATACTGAAGAAAAGACGGTTGAGGATTTGATTCGCGCCGGACTCAAGCAGTTGGCACGATATTAAGGAGGTACCATGGACGAAGAACGCATTGTAACCGCGTACTGGACCGGCGAAGAGCAGGAGGAAAACAAGATCCGTCCTTCCCGTCTGTCGGAGTACATCGGACAGGATAAGGTGAAGGACAACCTGGATGTGTTCATCCAGGCTGCCAAGGGACGCCGTGACGCCTTGGACCATGTGCTTCTTTATGGACCGCCGGGATTGGGAAAAACGACCTTGGCCAATATTATCGCCGCGGAAATGGGCGCCCAACTTCGAAGCACATCCGGGCCCGCCATCGAACGCCCCGGTGATCTGGCGGCGATTTTAACCAACCTGCAGCCGATGGATGTTCTTTTTATTGATGAAATTCATCGTCTCAACCGATCGGTTGAGGAAGTGCTATATCCGGCCATGGAGGATTATTGTCTGGATATCATGATTGGCAAAGGGCCCAGCGCCCGCACCATCCGGATGGATATTCCGCCCTTTACCCTGGTGGGGGCAACCACCCGGGCAGGAAATCTTTCTGCTCCTTTAAGGGATCGTTTTGGCGTCGTTTGCCGTCTTGAGTTTTATAAAGAAGAGGATCTGATCACCATTGTGACCCGGGCAGCCCGCATCCTGCGAATCGGTATCGATCCCGAAGGCGCCCGGGAAATCGGGCGTCGGGCAAGGGGGACTCCGCGGATCGCGAATCGCCTTCTCAAACGAGTCAGGGATTTTGCACAAATCAAGGATGTCGATGTGATCGACCGGGAGACGGCCGTCTCCGCCTTAAACCGATTGGAAGTGGATCCGATGGGACTGGATGCCATCGATCGTCATATGCTCTTGACCATCATCCAGAAATTTAATGGAGGACCGGTGGGGCTGGATACGCTGGGTGCCTGCATCAGCGAAGAAACCGATACGATCCTGGATGTCTATGAGCCGTATCTGCTTCAACTGGGTTTTTTACAGAGGACCCCCCGGGGACGGATCGCGACCCCGATGGCTTATGATTATTTAAGACAACCCTTGCCGGATCAGGTCAAACGGAATCTGGAAAGCATTGCCGAACCGACGGGCAGCGGCCAATCTAACCAGACTTCGTTGTTTTCTCCCCAATAGAATCGAGGTTATAACGATGAATTTGCTGCTTCACAGCTGCTGCGGTCCCTGTACGATCTACCCTTTGCAGGCGCTTCGACAGGAAGGTTTTCATATCGAAGGTTTTTTCTCCAATCCCAACATTCATCCGTACCGGGAATATATCGAACGGCTCGATTCGTATAAACTGTTGGCGGATATGAAGACGCTTTCCGTTCATATCGATGACGTTTATGGACTGGAGCGCTTTGTTGACGCCCTGAAGGCTGGTCATCATTCATGCGAGGACCGATGTCCGGTCTGTTATCGTTTGCGCCTGGAAGCGGCAGCTCAAAAAGCGCTGGAATTGGGCAAGGACGGTTTTTCCACAACGCTTTTGGTGAGCCCCTATCAAAACCATGAGTTGCTCCGCACCTTGGGTGAAGAGATCGGCAAAAACCATGGGATCCCCTTTATTTACAGAGATTTCCGCCCCGGTTTCCGGGAAGCCCAGAAAGAAGCCAGAGCCTTGGGTTTGTATATGCAGTCCTATTGCGGCTGTGTGTTCAGTGAATATGACCGATACAAGCCTAAAATAAAGAAAAACAATCAATAGACTGCGGGGAGGTGCCTTGATGAAGTTGCGGAAACGGCTGAGCTATATCCTGATCATGATCCTTCTGACCCAAACCTTGACCTTGCCGGTTCTGGGTGAAGCCTTGGTTCCGACGGGTCCTGATATGGTGCGGATCGCGCTGAAAACCGGTGCCGGCACCAGTGAATTGAAGATCCAGCAAGGATCTTATACGATGATTGATTTGATGACCCAGTTCTCAACCAGCGTGGAATCGGGCTCTAATTTATTGGTATCGCCGGTAGGCAGTTTGAATCTGCATCTTGAAAACAATGGCAATGCGGTCCCCGGGATGACCGGCACCTATATACTGATCAAACAGGCTGATACCGGCGAAACGGCTTTGATTTCTTTCAATAATAAGCTTTATCGCGGAAGCATGATGATCGAGAATAAAAACGGAAAGCTGAATATCATCAACATCTTGGATGTGGAGCATTATCTTTATGGTGTGCTTCCCAAAGAAATGGGCATCAGCACTGCCCCGCAGGAGGCCTTGAAAACCCAGGCGATCGTATCACGGACCTACGCCTTAAAACAGAAGAATACCGGCGTTTCCTATGATATGTCAGCCACCACAAGCTCCCAGGTTTATGGCGGGTACAGCGCTGAGGCTGATTATACAAAACCAGCCATCGACGCGACGAGAGGCATGGCGATTTTTTATGACCAGCAGCTGATCAATGCCTATTTCTGTGCCAATGCCGGCGGTTATACAGAGAGCTCTGAGAATGTATGGAGTTCCGGGCTTAATTATGCCAAATCTGTCTATTCCCCTTATGATGCGGTGGTCCTCAGCAAAGCACAGGACGGCACCGGCTGGCCATCCTCCAGCTACCAGTGGGAAAAGAAATACACCTATGCCCAGCTTCAGGCACTGGTCAGCGAATGGAACGCCAGTCATGCAAACAATCCCATCAATGTAGGGACCGTCACAGGAATTCAGGGAAAAGCCCTGTCCTATGACCCTGTAACGAAAAAAATCACAACTCAGAAAACCGCCTCAGGACGGATCACAGAACTGGACATCATCGGAACCGCGGGAATAGCCAGCCTTTATAAAGAAGATGTTCGAAGTTTCCTGCAATTACGCAGCACGTTGTTCACCCTCACGCCGGAAGGCGGAACCTTGGTGCGTAACGGTGCCGGAATCACCGCGACGCTTTCACAGCCGATTTCATCGGCGAAGGCGGTTGCAGCCTACGGAGTGGCAGCGGCCATTGCTCCAAATCAAAGCAAAATTTCCATCGTAACCGCCGATGGCATTCAGACGATGGACAAATCCGCTGCGGCGGTCTCAACCGGGGTGATTATTTCTGGCAGAGGGTACGGACATGGCGTCGGCATGAGCCAATGGGGCGCCATCGGAATGGCGGAGGCAGGCAAAACCTGCCAGGAAATCATTGAGTATTATTATAACCAAGGCAAGAACGACGGACGGTTGATCGTCCGCTCGATATCATAAGGATTTGAGGTACACAACAAACCATGCAGCTGACTGATTTTGATTACGATTTGCCAAAAGAACGGATTGCTCAGACGCCGGTTATGCCCAGGGACAGTGCCCGGCTTTTATATCTCCCTAAAGAAAACGGACCTTTATGCCATGAACAGTTTTTGGATCTGCCCAATCATCTGCATGCCGGCGATGTTCTGGTCTTCAATAAGACCCGGGTCATTCCTGCCCGGCTGTTGGGGCGCAAGCGCGAAACCGGCGGACAGGTGGAATGTTTTTTACTCCATCAGGAAGCCAAGGATCTATGGGACTGTTTGGTTAAACCCGGCAGACGTCTGCAGCCTGGAACGCGATTGGAATTCGGCGACGGACAGCTTCAGGCAACCATTGAAGACCGTATCGAGGGCGGAGGCCGCCGTGTGCGTTTTCACTGGGAAGGTGATTTTCAAAAGGTATTGAACCAAGTGGGTGTGGTACCGCTGCCGCCCTATATCCACCAAGCATTGGCTGATCCCGAGCGATATCAGACCATTTATGGTAATCGTCCAGGATCCGTTGCGGCACCCACCGCCGGGCTGCATTTCACGGACCGCGTATTTAAGGCTTTGAAAGATAAGGGTGTGGAATTTGCCGAAGTGATCCTCCATGTAGGATTAGGCACATTTCGTCCGGTGGAAACAGAGACGGTGGAAGACCATATCATGCATAGGGAATACTTCGAGATCACGGATGAAAACGCACAGCGGATCAACAAGGCCAAAAGCGAAAGCCGGCGGATCATTGCAGTAGGCACCACATCGGTGAGAACCTTAGAAAGCATGACCAAAGAAGGCCGATTGATCCCTGGGACCGGGTGGACGGACATCTACATTTATCCTGGGTATCAATACCAAATGATCGATGGATTGATCACAAATTTCCATCTGCCGAAGTCAACCCTGCTCATGCTGGTCAGCGCATTCGCCGGCAGGGAACGGGTCCTGGAAGCTTATAAAGAGGCCATCGCACGGGAATATCGCTTTTTCAGCTTTGGCGATGCAATGCTGATACTATAATATAAAAGGTGAGGTATTCAATGAAAGTACGATGGGAATGTCTAAAAAAAGATCCCGGTTCTATGGCCCGGCTGGGACGATTAGAGACTCCGCACGGCACGGTGGAGACACCGGTTTTTATGCCGGTGGGAACACAGGCCACTGTGAAAGCCATGGCGCCCTATGAGCTTGAGGAAATGGGCGCAAGGATCCTTTTATCTAATACGTATCACCTCTATTTGCGGCCCGGTGCAGAGCTTGTGGCCCAAGCCGGCGGTCTCCATGGTTTTATGGCCTGGAATGGCCCGATCCTGACGGATAGCGGCGGATTTCAGGTCTTCAGTTTGGGGGATCTGCGGAAGATCAAAGAAGAAGGCGTGGAATTCCGTTCCCATATCGACGGCTCGAAGCATTTGTTTACTCCAGAGAATGTGATGCATATTCAACAATTGCTGGGGGCGGATATCGCCATGGCGTTTGATGAATGCATTCCCTATCCTGCAACCTACGAATATGCCCAGGCAGCCACAGAGCGTACCACACGATGGGCTCAGCGCTGCAAGGCGGCCCACACCCGTGAGGATCAAAGTCTTTTCGGCATCGTCCAAGGCGGCATGTATAAGGATCTGAGAACAGCCAGCGCCCGGGACCTCGTCGCGATGGATTTTCCGGGCTATGCCATCGGCGGTCTGAGCGTGGGCGAGGACAAACCTCTGATGTACGAGATTTTGGACCATACGACGCCTCTGCTGCCGCAGGACAAGCCGCGGTACCTGATGGGTGTCGGTTCCCCGGATTGCCTTGTGGAGGGCGTTTTGCGCGGCGTGGACATGTTTGACTGCGTACTGCCGACCCGCATCGGCCGTAACGGCACGGTGTTCACTTCATCAGGCAAATTGGTGATCCGCAATGCAAAACATAAATCAGACATGGGACCCTTGGATCCTCAGTGCAGCTGTTATGCCTGCCGAACCTTTAGCCGGGCTTATATCCGGCATCTTTTTATGGCAGGAGAGATCCTGGGCGCCCGGCTTGCGACCACTCATAACCTGCATTTTTTGATCAACTTGATGGCAACCCTGCGCCGTGCTATTGCAGAAGACAATCTGGCTGAAGTGGCTGCCTGTCTGCTGGCAGATTGGCAGAGGGAAAGTTAAGCTTGCATTTATTGGCGGTACAGGGTATTATTTCATATAAGAGTTTACAATTTTTTGAAGGATCTTCGCAGATCCCCAAAATCGAGGAGGTTAACGCATGCAAGGTGTAGGCGGCAGTATTACTTGGATTTTAGTCATGGTAGCAATGATGTATTTCTTGATCTTGCGTCCCCAGCAAAAGCAGAGAAAGGAACGGGAAGCTTTGTTGTCCAGCATGAAAAAGGGCGACAGAGTCATCACCATCGGCGGTATCCATGGTATTATCAGAGCAATCAAGGAAGACCGGGTGACCCTGGAGATCGCATCTGAGATCTATGTCCATTTCAACAAAAGCGCAATTGCTTCAATTGTTCGTAGCGATGCGAAAGCAGTCAAAGCAGAGGAACCCGAGGTTGATATAGCGTCTGAACCTGAAGATGCGGAATACGTTGTTGAGCAAGACAAGCCCGAAGAATAAACCCTCGCATACAACCGATTTCTCGAAGCAGCCGGCCTTAGGCCAGGCTGCTTCTTTATCGTGCCTATGAATATCTATATTATTTAATGATAGTTATTGTTAAACATAGCTAATTTGTAGTAAAATCAAGGTTAGGAAGCAAACCGGTCAACACAGATAGTTGATACAAAAATAAAAAGGGGGACTCTGTTATGCAGGCATATCTTATTGCAGCATTGATCTTTGCTCTATTGATCGCAGCGTTTGCCATTCAAAATACGATGATGGTCACGGTGCACTTTTTGATCTGGCAGGCTGAAATTTCGCTGGTCCTGGTCATCCTGGGATCCTTAGCGGCTGGAGCTTTGCTCCTGTTCTTTATTGGGCTGTTTAAGCAATACAGCAACCACCGGCAAAAAAAAGACTTGAAAACGCAAAATAAACGGCTTGAAAAAGAAGTGGCCGATTTAACAAAGCAAGTTGAAGCCCTGGTAAGCCAAAACAATCCAGCGGCGGCAATTCAATCCATGGCTCAGCCCATTGAACAGACGGTCTCTCAAGAACCCACTGCATTGGATCCCAATTCGGCAATCCAGACCCAGGATCAATCGAAGGATCCCTTCCATGTCAGCTGATAAAATCTGGAAACTAAAAGATCCCTTACGATTAAACGCTGATTCCATTGATAGCCGCCAAGGACCGATCTGCCCTTTGGTGGCTTCTCTGTTAAGGATTCGTGGAATTGAGTCTCCAGAGGCCCAGGAGGCTTTCCTGTTTCATAAAACCTTGTCCTATCTGGCAAATCCTTGGGATTTGCCAGATTTGCCACTGGCGGTGGAGCGCCTTGTCCAGGCGATTCACAGCCAGGAGCTTATCGTGATTTACGGAGATTACGACGTGGACGGCATGACAGCCACCACTTTATTGCGATCAGTTTTGATGGATTTGGGCGCAAACGTGGATCATCATATCCCAGATCGGCAGGATGAAGGTTATGGCCTGCACATCGAATCCCTGGAACGTCTCAGATCCGAAGGCGCCAAACTGGTCATTTCTGTGGACTGCGGGATTACAGCCCATGCAGAGGCTGCTTATGCTTTAGAAAATGGCTTGGATTTGATCATCACCGATCATCATCAGCCCCAGGGTGAATTGCCGAAAGCGATTGCAGTGATCAATCCGAAACGGTACCAAAAAGAGCGTCCCGATACCCATTTAGCAGGCGTTGGCGTTGCATTCAAGCTAGCCCAGTGCCTTTGTCAAACCCTGAACAGACCTGAAGCCGTCTTTGAATATATTGATTTAGTCGCTTTAGGCACGGTTGCAGATGTGGTTCCTTTGCAGGGAGACAACAGGATCCTGGTCCATTGCGGCATGCATAAGATGAACAGGAATCCGGGACCTGGCTTATCGGCTTTGATCCAGATCAGCGGACTGGCCGGCAGGGAGCTGCAGACGGTCAACCTTGCTTTTGGGATCGCACCGCGGCTTAACGCCAGCGGCCGGCTTGCGAAAGGCTCCTTCGGAGTTGATCTGCTGATGGAGACCGATTCCGAGAAAGCGTTGTCGATGGCGCGTTTCATGGATGAAGCCAATAAAAAAAGACAGATCATCGAAGCTGCCATTGCAGAAGATGCAGCCCAAAAAATCTTAACGGCGGTGGACCTGAAACAGGAACGGATGCTCATCCTAAGCTCTGACCAATGGCATCATGGTGTGATCGGTATTGTAGCTTCAAGACTGGTGGAACAATACCACCGTCCTGTTTTACTGATCGCCTTTGACGGCAATATGGGAAAAGGATCCGGTCGCAGCATTCATGGATTTGATCTTAACAAAGCACTTCATGCCTGCAGCCAGTGGCTTTCAGGCTATGGCGGCCACGCAATGGCTGCGGGATGCAGTGTTGAAGCAGCGCAATACCCAGCTTTGAAGCAAGCTTTATTAGCTTACGCCGGGGAACATCTGACAGAATATGACATGATACCTGTGAAAACTGCAGATTTGGAACTGGACGCCAGCTTGCTGGATATGGACTTTGTACATCGAATGGAAGGACTGGCGCCTTTCGGGGCCGGCAATCCTCAGCCTGTTTTTGTCCTGCGGGACGCGCAGGCCCGTCAGCTAAGAACCATAGGCAATGAAAAACAACATCTAAAATTTATGCTGGAGGCAGGCAGCCTGCCGCTGAACGGCATTGCTTTCAATATGGGGCAGCGTCAGCATGAAATCGAAAACTATGAGAGCCTCGACCTTATGTTTGTCCCGGAGATCAACGTTTGGAATGATCAGGAAAGCCTGCAGCTGCTGATCAAAGATATCAAGGATCATCAAGTTCCCGACGATCTCCGACAAGAGCGGGACTTCATAGAACAATTGTTCGATGAAGGAAACCTCTGGCAAGACGAAGACCTTTTTCGGGATATCGCTTATCGGGAAACCTTTTTTACCAAGGTCGCGGGGATATCCTTTGAGGACCGGCAGACAATATTGAATGATATTGCACCGGGCGATGCGGTAACCTTACGCCTTGAACCCGACAATGCTTATGATCCGAATGCAGTGGCTGTTTATTTTCAAGAACGGCTGCTGGGTTATCTGAAATCAGGACTAGCCAGGCATCTTGCCTGTTCCATACGCAGCGGCACAAGTTATAGCGCCTATGCTCAACAAATCACCGGCAGGCAGCACGAAAAGAAAGGACTGAACCTTTGCGTCTATAAAGAAAACTCTGCTTCGGAGCCTATGCCCTGGAATCTGAAAGACCAGAGCAACGATTTAATCGAACCGGCATGTAAGGATATCAGGACCCTTTCGGCGGATGAACAGAAAGACTGCATCCGGCAGGCAATCCTGGGGCAGGGTAAGTACCATGATAAGCAGTTGGAAGCCATTGACAGCCTTTTCCAAGGACGCAGCACCCTTTTAGTGATGGGCACAGGCCGAGGAAAGACAGCTGTTTTTGAAACCGCGGCGGCCTCCTTTGCAGCTCAGAGCGGCGGTATGACGCTTCTGGTTTATCCCCTTCGGTCTCTGATCAATGACCAGTACCAACGATTTCAAAGTCAGCTAAGCCCGCTTGGTATCGGCGTGGCAATCGCTAGCGGCGGGTTGAATTCTTGGGAGCGGAAGGCGTTTTTTAAAAAGCTACGGCAAAAACAGATTCAAATCATCATGACAACGCCTGAATTTTTAGAACTGCATAAAAACGAGTTTTCAAATATTAAATCGGATCTTCGGCTTCTGGTCATCGATGAAGCCCACCACATGGGGCAAAGCAACCGGGGCAGCTATAAAAAATTGGGAAAGGTTTGGATGGACCTTGGAAAGCCGCTGGTTTTAGCTGCCACTGCCACCGCGAATAAAGAAACTGCTGAAAAAATACAGGATGCCTTCGCAATCCAAAATGTGGTTCTGGAAGCGCACTGCCGCCAGAATCTGCAGCTGGTGGACGCTCGCGGCTGCGATGATAAACTCACCTATCTGCTGGAATTGCTTACAGGGGAACCCCGTTGTGTCATCTATGTCAACAGCCGCCGTCAGGCGTATGAATTGGCATCCGCCCTCCGCAGTTATCTGCCTCATTTAAAAAAGGAGATCGCGTATTATCACGGCGGTTTGGATAGGGTCAGCCGACAGACCATCGAAAGAATGTTCCAGCAGGAACAAATCAATGTTTTGGTGAGCACAAGCGCCTTCGGTGAAGGCGCCGATGTGAGGAACGTCCGGGATGTTGTGCTTTATCATATGTGTTTTGCAAAATCAGAGTATAATCAATTATCCGGCAGAGCCGGCAGGGACGGCCAACCGGCCCGTATCCATCTGCTTTACGACAAAAAAGATCATCAGCTGAACCAATTCATCCTGCAAAGCGCAGCCCCTGACCGTCAAGCACTGGGCCATTTTTATCTATATCTCCGAGATGAGGCAAAACGCCAGAATCCTCTTTCCTTGACGAACCAGGAGATCGCCCAAGCTATGAAGGCAAGGGGCGTAACTGAAATCGGAGAACGGACGATCCCCGCCTGTCTGGGAATTTTAGAGGAATTGGGTTTGCTGCTGCGGGAACAGGATGCCGGACGCCGTTATATCCACCTGGCACCGCCTCCGCCTACAAAGCTTGATTTGAATCATTCCAGCCGTTTCATGGAAGGACAGGATGAAAACGCCGCTTTTGCTGAATATGCTGAATTTGCCTTTTCTGAAAACCTGGATCTTCTGCTGGAAGGAATCAACCGGCCTATTTTGCCAACGGAATCTTAAATTTATGATCAAAGGAGGGTGAGGTTATGACTGCTAAAGAATTATTCATTCATGAACAAAAATCTTTAAACTGGCTGAAATCGAAATATCCTCATCCCCAAGAAGCGGAAAAGATCCAAATCGCTTTCGATTTTGCTGCGGAAGCGCATAAATCGCAATTCCGGAAATCCGGAGTTCCTTATATAACCCATTGTCTGGCCGTAGCCTGCATTTTAGCCGATATGGGGATGGACGCGGCCTCCGTCCGCGCCGGTCTTTTGCACGATGTGGTGGAAGACACGGAAATCACCGTTGAAGACATCGCCAAAGAATTCGGACCCGACATTGCCCTCATGGTCGACGGCGTCACAAAACTTAGCAAGCTGGAGTGCCGCTCCAAGGCGGAACGACAGGTTGAAAGCTTCCGGAAAATGTTTCTCGCCATGGCCAAAGACATTCGGGTCATCCTGATCAAATTGGCAGACCGTCTGCACAACATGCGCACCTTGGACGTCCATTCCCAGGCAAAACAACAGGAGATCGCCAAGGAGACGATAGAAATCTATGCGCCTTTAGCGCACCGGCTGGGTATTTTCAGTTTGAAAAATGAATTGGAAGACCTGTCCCTGCGTTATCTGGATCCGGAGAAATACTTTTACATTATGGATGCGCTGTCCAGTCTGCGGTCTGAAAGAGAGCATTATATCGAGGAAGTCATCGATTTTATGCGTCAGCGGCTGGAAGCCGAGGGCATCCAGGCGGATATCAAAGGCAGGCCGAAGCATTGCTACAGCATCTATAAAAAAATGATCAACCAGGGCAAGGAAATTTCCGAGATTTATGATTTGGTGGCGATCCGGATCATCGTGAAATCAGTCCAGGATTGCTATGCTTCTTTAGGCATCATCCATACGATCTGGAAACCGATCCCTGGCCGTTTTAAGGACTTCATAGCCATGCCTAAAGAAAATATGTACCAGTCGATCCATACCACGGTCATGGGGGTCGACGGGGAACCCTTTGAAATCCAGATTCGCACGGAAGAAATGCATCGTGTGGCGGAATATGGCGTCGCAGCCCACTGGATTTACAAAGAAGGAGAAGAGAAATCTTACGACCGTTATTTTGAATGGCTGCGGCAGAGCTTGGAATGGCAATCCGAGATCAAGGACACCGACGAATATATCGAGATGCTGAAATTGGATATGTTCGAGGATATTGTTTTTGTATTTACACCCAAAGGCGATGTGATCGAGCTGCCAGCCCAGTCGACACCCCTGGACTTTGCTTACCGCGTGCATTCGGATATCGGACACCGATGCATCGGCTGCAAGGTCAACGGGCGGATCGTTACGTTGGATTACCAGCTGAAAAACGGCGACATCATTGAGATCATGACGTCAAAAATCGCTGCGGGACCAAAATTGGACTGGCTCAACATCGTCAGGACTTCCCAAGCCCGCAGTAAAATTCGCGCCTGGTTCAAAAAGGGTAAGAAATCAGAAAATCTCATCAAGGGCAGAGACCTGATCGAACATGAGCTTAAAAAAAATAATCTGGAAATCGGCGATTTATTAAAAGATGACAATTTGATCGAGGTTGCCAGACGCTTTGGCTTCAACACGGTCGATGATCTTTTGGCATCCCTGGGCGATGGCAGCACCAATCTGACCACGGTCATGAACCGTATCCGTGAAGATTTTTATAAAGGGGCGGAGCTTTCGGAAGAAAAGCTTGCCGCTAAAGTTGCGGCGGCTGCCAATGCGGTCAAGAACCGGAAAAAAGAAGCCGGTTCGGATCGGGCTGCCGGTGATATTATTGTCCGCGGCGTTGACAATGTGCTGATTCGCCTGTCCCGCTGTTGCAACCCCTTGCCGGGCGATGCCATCATTGGGTACATCACCCGGGGCCGCGGTGTATCGGTCCATCGGGCCGATTGCCCCAATGCCCATCATTACCGGAATGAAGAGGGCGGGCGTTTTGTCGATGTAGCCTGGGAAGACACGGCCAGCGGTATGTTTATTGCTGAAATCGAGATCATTTCAAAGGATAGGGCACGGTTGACCAGCGATATCCTGACCACCTTGGCGGACTTAAAGATGCCGATCCATGCGATCCATTCACGGGCTATGAAAAATGGATTGGCGACCACCAATATCAAACTGGAAATCAAAAATTTAGACCATCTGAATTATGTGCTTGACCGGATCCGTCGGATCAAAGATATCAGTGAAGTTTATCGGGTTACGCCTGGCAAAGACAAGCAAGACAGTTTTTAGGCAACGGTGTATTTTGCCTGGAAGCGATATCAAAGGAGGCATTGAAAGTGCGCATATCATCTCTGGCGTTAGGCGCTTATCAGACCAACTGTTATATCCTGTTCGAGGAGCAGGGCAAGGAAGCCATTGTCATCGACCCCGGCTTTGAGCCGGAAAAGATCCTTGACCGGTTAAAAAAGAATGAATTGGCCATCAGATATATCGTGGTGACCCATGGGCATGGAGACCATATCGGTGCGATCCCTGAATTAAAAAAAGCTTTCCCCCAGGCAAAGGTGCTTGTCCATGCGCTGGAACAACACCGTTTAAGCGACCCGCGGAGCAGTTTGATTTGTCTCATGGGAAGCCAGGCAATCATGACAGCAGATCAATACGTTGAAGAAGATGAAGTGATCTCCTTGGGGAATCTTCATCTAAAGGTACTGTTTACCCCCGGGCACACGGAAGGCGGCATCAGTCTTCTGGGCGATGGCTGCGTTTTTGCCGGCGACACCTTGTTCCAAGGTTCCGTCGGCAGAACCGATCTGCAGGGCGGTCGATTCGAAGATTTGGAAAAATCGATCCGGAATAAGCTCTATGCGCTTCCGGATGAAACCGTGGTCTATCCCGGACACGGCCCACAGACGACCATTGGGGAGGAAAAGAAATTCAACGCATTTTTTAACGAGAAAATGTGACGAAAAGGATGATATGCATGGAGAACCCTTTCAAACCCTTAAATTTGACATCGAACTGCAGCGCGGACAGAGCTGTTTTAAATGATTTGCTGCGCTGTTACGGTTATGAGGTGCGCACCGAGGAGGCCCAGGCGGCAGAGGCATGCGGCATGGAATCCGAGGATCAGCTCACCAGCAACGATCTTATGGATGTCAACGCCAAAGACGTCATGAAAATGGCAGTGAATCATGAGATGGGTGTATGCGTATCAAACGCATTGGACCAGCCCCCGCTGCTTCAGATCGCCTGGGACCGGCAAAAAAAATCCGTCAAATTGTATTGGCATAACCACAAGCAAACCTGTTCCTGGGAGGAAGAGGTCAGACCCTTTGCTTTTGAGGAAACCAGGGAGTATCGTCGGCGCCGTGTACTGAGGCTTGCATTCCATCATCTGGTGATCGCCTATGGATTGGCCCGTCCAAATCCATGGGGCATCCTGACCGGCGTGCGCCCAACCAAAATGATCCATCGTTTTTTGGATCAGGGGATTCCGGAAGAGGATATCCGAAGGATCCTGGATATTGAGTATGGCATCGAGCCTAAACGAATCGAATTGCTACTTAAAACTGTCCTTTATCAAAGGCCGATCCTTTCAGAGCATGAGGACAGAAAGGTGATCAGTCTTTATATTGGTTTCCCTTTTTGCCCCAGCCGGTGCAGTTACTGTTCATTCCCCGGATATGACCTCAAGCGCTGGAAAAAATGGGCGGAGCCTTGTTTCCAGGCGATGCTGACGGAAATAGCCCAATTAGGCGCAGCGACCAAGAAGATTGGCTTGAGAGTCCAGACCCTCTATTTTGGCGGAGGAACACCCACCTCGATGGACGCCCATCATATGGATCAGTTGCTTTCAGCCTTGGAAAGCCATTTCGATACCATGCCCGATGCTGAATGGACCGTGGAGGGGGGACGGCCTGAAACCCTCAGCGATGAGATCATCGAAGTGCTGAGCCGGCATTCGATCCAGCGCATTTGCGTCAACCCACAAACCATGCAGCAAAAAACCTTAGACCAGATCGGAAGAAAGCACAGCGTCCAGGATGTGGAAGAAACCTTCCGCCGGTTGGAAGGCCGGCATATGGTGATCAACAGCGATGTGATCATCGGTCTGCCGGGGGAGGGCTTGACCGAGGTCAACGACACCATCGACCGAATTCTGGCTTTTAAGCCGGATAATATAACGCTCCATGGTTTGGCCATCAAACGAGGCTCTGCCTTCAAGGAATCCTACCCAAATATCATCAAAGGCGCCGCCGCTTTGGCCATGGGCGATTCAGCCCGGCAAAAATTGCAGGAGGCTGGTTATGTTCCCTATTATCTTTACCGGCAAAAAGAAATCCTTGCGATGACCGAAAACATCGGATATGCCCTTCCCGGAAAGCATTGCTTATACAATATCCTGATGATGGAGGAACGGCAAACGATTTTAGGAATCGGCGTGGGCGCCGGCAGTAAATTTCTATCCCCTCAGGACTGGACATTGGAAAATTTCTATAATCCGAAGGATTTGATCCAATATATTGAAAGAATTGAAGAATTAATCCAACGAAAAGTTGACAAGCTCATGCAGATTGTATAAATTTATTTAAGTGAGCTTTTTTAAGAACAGAGTTTTTTATTCTAAACAGAGATTCAGGAAGGAGCCGGTTTCATGCTGACAACGAAACCCCGCGGGATCAATGACATTTTGCCGGAAGAAGTATGGAAATGGCAATATATCGAGAATCGTCTGCGGGACCTGGCCGGACGTTTCGGCTTTCAGGAATTGCGGATGCCTATTTTTGAACACACGGAGCTGTTTCAAAGAGGAATCGGCGACACCTCCGATGTTGTAGAAAAAGAAATGTACACCTTTACGGACCGGGGCGACCGCTCTTTGACGCTGCGTCCTGAAGGCACCGCAGGCGTTGCCAGGGCTTTTGTTGAAAACAAATTATATTCCGGCACATTGCCTGGCAAATACTATTATATTGGACCCATGTTCCGTTATGACCGGCCTCAGGCAGGACGCTATCGCCAATTCAACCAGTTTGGCGTTGAAACCATCGGGGGACACGAACCAGCCATTGATAGTGAAGTTATTGCCTTTGCCTATGAAATATTCCATGGATTAGGTCTGGAAAATGTTTTGGTCCATCTGAACAGTGTCGGTTGTCCCACTTGCCGAAAAGCGTATCGGGCGGTTCTGCAGGATTTTCTCAGACCTTCGCTGGGCCAATTATGCGATACCTGTCAGAATCGGTTTGAGCGCAATCCCATGCGGATCCTGGACTGTAAGAGCAAACACTGCCATGAATTGATCCAAGGCGCGCCTACGATCACCCAATACCTTTGCGAGGATTGCCAGAAACACTTTGAACAGGTCAAGGCGATCCTTGATGGCATGGGTATTTCTTTTAAGATCAACCAGGGACTGGTTCGCGGCCTGGACTATTATACCCGGACCGCCTTTGAGATCACTGCCGGCAAAGAAGGTTCCCAAAGCGCCCTTTGCGGCGGAGGCCGCTATGATAATCTGATCGAGGAGATCGGCGGACCAGCCTTGCCGGGAATTGGCTTTGCCCTGGGAATGGAACGCTTGCTTCTGGTCTTGGATCAGCAAGGGATCCCATTGCCCAAACCTGATCTTTGCGATGTCTTTGTTGCAGGGTTGGGGGAGAACGCCGAAATCATTACAAGCACCCTATGTCATCAGCTTCGCCTTGCGGGGCTTCGGGTGCAGCGGGATTTTCAGGGCAAAGGCTTAAAAGCGCAAATGAAAGCAGCTGACCGCTATGCAGCCAAAATCGTCTTGATCCTTGGGGATGAAGAAATCAACCGGCAGGTCCTGATTTGCCGGCAAATGTGGAATGGAGAACAGACCACCATTGAAATAAAGGATGCTGCTAGCTTTGTGGTCAACACGCTTTCAGCAATCGAGGTTGAGGGGGAAATGAAATGAGCGAGTCTTTACAAGGAATGAAACGAAGCTGCTATTGCGGCCAGGTTACTTTAGATCAAGTTGGACAGGAACTTACGTTAATGGGCTGGACCCATCGGCGCCGTGACCACGGCGGTGTTATCTTTGTGGATTTAAGAGACCGGGAAGGTATGGTCCAAATCGTCATTGACCCTGACATCGGGGAGGCTTTATTTGAAAAAGCGGAAACCATCCGCAACGAATTTGTCTTGGCGGTTACAGGAAAAGTACGCCCACGTCCTGAAGGATCCGCCAATCCTAACTTAAAGACCGGTGAAATCGAGGTTCTTGCCTCGGAAATCCGCCTGCTGAGCCCTTCAAAAACGCCGCCTTTTTATATCGAAGACGGTGTGGACGTGGATGAAATGGTGCGCTTAAAATACCGCTACCTGGATCTGCGACGGCCAGAAATGCTCAGCAACCTTAAGCTGCGCAGTCAGGTCAACCGGATTTCCAGAGAATATTTCCTTGACCATGACTTTTTGGAAGTGGAAACACCGACCTTGATCAAAAGTTCTCCTGAAGGCGCCCGGGATTTCCTGGTGCCCAGCCGTACGCGCCCCGGCGAATTTTTTGCACTGCCTCAATCACCGCAGATCTACAAACAGCTTCTGATGGTTTCCGGCATCGACCGGTATTTCCAGATTGCGCGCTGCTATCGGGATGAAGACCTGCGCGCTGACCGGCAGCCGGAATTTACACAGATCGACCTGGAAATGTCCTTCATGGAACAAAATGAAATTTTGACGCTGATCGAAGGCATGATTTCAGAACTCTTTAAGAAAACGATGAACATTGATGTGCCCCTGCCCTTGACCCGTATGTCCTGGAATGAAGCCATGGAACGTTATGGCTCTGACAAACCGGATACCCGTTTCGATCTGGAATTGGTGGATGTGGCGGATTTGGTCAAAGACAGTGAATTCAAGGTCTTTACCCAGGTTCTGGGAAAAGGCGGACGGGTGAAAGGCATCAATGCCAAAGGCTGCGCCAAATTCTCCCGCAAGGAAATCGACGACCTGACCAAATTGGCCGCTGTGTATGGAGCCAAAGGCCTTGCCTATATCACCCTGACCGAGGAGGGGTACAAGTCGCCGATCGCTAAATTCTTCACCGATGCGCAGATTCAGGCATTGATCAGCAAAATGGAAGGACAGACCGGGGATATCCTGTTCTTTGTGGCGGATACCGAATCCGTGACCGCCGCCGCCCTTGGCCATCTCCGCTTGAAATTAGGAGAGATCCTTGGCCTTATCGACGATAGCAAGTTCAATTTCCTTTGGGTCGTTGACTTCCCGCAGTTTGAGTATTCTGAAGAGGAAAAGCGCTTTGTTTCAATGCACCATCCTTTCACCATGCCCCGGGAAGAAGATCTGCCTCTTATTTTGACCGATCCTGCCAAGGTGCTGGCACAGGCATACGATATCGTCTTAAACGGCGTGGAGATCGGCGGCGGCAGCATTCGTATCCACCAGCGCCCAATCCAGGAAACCATGTTCAAAGCTTTAGGCTTAACCGACGAAGAAGCCCGTGAAAAATTCGGTTATTTGATGGATGCCTTCGAATACGGGGTTCCGCCCCATGGCGGATTAGCTTTTGGCGTGGACCGTTTAGTGATGCTGATGATGGGCCGCGATACCATCCGCGATGTCATTGCTTTCCCCAAAACCCAAAGTGCCATGGAACTGATGAGTCAGGCGCCTTCAGCGGTTGCCCCTAAACAACTGCGTGAACTTCATATCGCGGTGAAAATGCGCAATACAGAAATTTAATCAAGACTTGTAATCGCCGCAAGCTTGTGCTAGCATTAATCTAGAACCAGAAGAAATTTACCCTGCGGTGTGCGTGACCGTGTCGTTATGTTTTGAGCCAACACTTTTACATTGGGAGCCCCAGAGCTCCACTTGCAGACTTGTATGCCTTCATTTATGAGGGAACAAAAAAACAAGCGGGAGGGCACCCACCTGCTCGCGCAGGTTCAAAACGACGACCCCACGGCATTGTGGGGTTGTTTTTTTTACAATCAGTGTTTCACATGGTATAATATACTGATAATATTCAAAAAAGGGAGTCTCGGAATGGATTGGCGTGAAAGAAGCCAGCGTCTGCTGGGAGAAGAAGCCATCGAAAAGCTGAACCGATCCCATGTCCTGATCTGCGGTTTGGGGGGCGTGGGTTCTTTTGCGGCGGAAGCCCTTGTCCGATCCGGCATCGGGCATTTATTTCTATTGGACTTTGATAAGATCGGGATGACCAACATCAACCGTCAGCTGCCGGCCAACATGGGAACCTTAGGCCGATATAAGACCGATGTGCTGGAACAGCGTTTTCTGCAAATCAATCCGAATCTTGAAATTATCAATCTCAAAACAAAGCTTACGACAGAAAACATGGACGATCTATTCGACAATAGCCATTTTTCATACATTGCGGATGCCATCGATGATTTGCCTGCCAAAGTTCAGCTGCTCAAAACAGCCTTCGACCGTCACGTTCCGATCATTTCCTCCATGGGTGCGGCCTATCGCATGGATCCTGGCCATTTGCGCATTGATGATCTGTCCAAGACCCATACCTGTCCCTTGGCAAGAAAAGTGCGCAGAATGTTAAAGGATGAGCAGATCACTATGGGAATCCCTGTGGTGTGGAGCGATGAACCGGCCATCGAACCCCAAAGCTCGGGGGAGGGACCTGCCAGTATGATTTTTGTACCCGCCTCTGCCGGTCTTATGATGGCTTCCTATATTGTACGGCAGTTGTGTCAAAGGAGTTGACCGAATGGATCTTTTCAGTGCCGCGGGTGAGCAGGCCGCAAGAAAACAAATGCCCCTGGCCGCTCGGATACGACCTCAGACCATCCATGAAGTGGTTGGTCAAGACCATATTCTTGGCCGAGGAAAACTTCTTCGCCGGGCGATTGAAACCGATCAGCTGGGTTCTTTGATTTTCTACGGACCGCCAGGGACCGGTAAAACGACGCTGGCCATGGTGATTTCCAATGCAACGCAAGCCCAGTTCGTCAAGATCAACGCAGTGACTTCCGGCGTGGCGGAACTGCGTCAAGTTGTCAAAGAGGCAGAGGACCGTCTCAAATACCATCAAAAAGGCACCATTGTATTTATCGATGAGATCCATCGCTTTAATAAATCCCAGCAAGATGCGCTGCTGCCTTCTGTGGAGGAAGGCAAAATCGTCCTGATCGGAGCCACCACGGAAAACCCATATTTCAGTGTGAATTCAGCCTTGCTTTCACGTTCCAGGATTTTCAGGCTTGAGCCTCTTACAAGTGCGGACATCCTGATCATCCTGCAGAGGGCCTTGGCTGACCAGGAGAACGGCTTGGGACGTTTTCATGTCTCCATAACCCAGGAAGCGCTTACGCACTTCTCAGAGGCGGCGAGGGGAGATGTGCGGCAAGCATTAAATGGCCTGGAACTTGCCGTTTTATCCACTCAACCGGCAGAGGATGGATGTCGTCACATTGATTTGAACAGTGCGGAGGAGTCTATCCAGGAAAAAGCCATCGTTTACGATAAGACCGGTGATCAGCATTATGATGTGATCTCTGCCTTTATCAAAAGCATGCGCGGCTCGGATCCGGATGCCGCGCTTCATTATTTGGCTCGTATGCTGCAGGCGGGAGAAGATCCGCGCTTCATCATGCGAAGAATTCTGATCCTGGCGGCGGAAGACGTGGGTTTGGCGGATCCTCAGGCGCTGATGGTGGCCGCTTCGGCAGCCCAAGCCTTCGAACAGGTGGGCATGCCGGAAGGACGGATCATTCTGGCGGATGCGGTGGTTTATATGGCCTGCGCACCGAAAAGCAATTCTGCCTATACAGGCATCGACGCTGCCCTGGAGGATGTCCGCAAAGGAAAATACGGACAGGTGCCTTTGCATCTGCGAGACACCCATTATCCCGGGGCTGCCGGCTCCGGACATGGCAAGCAATATAAATATCCCCATGATTTTTCCGGGCATTGGGTATTGCAAACCTACCTGCCTGAGGAAATGAAGGATGTCCAATACTTTAAGCCTTGTATGACAGGGCAAGACCAAGGTGTAAGGAGGCCTCCGAAAAAGGATGATCCAATTTGATGACAGTTCAATGATCGGGAGGCAACGGCCTTCCAATGAGGATGCCCCATGCTGGCCGGCATCCGGCAGCAAAATCATGGTGGCCCTCAGCGGCGGTGTGGACAGTGCGGTCACAACGCTGCGTTTGTTGAACAGGGGCTTTGAGGTTGAAGGCGTGACCATGACGCTGTTTCCCGGAAGCAATGCGTATCAGGAGGCCCTGAAAACAGCTGATTTTCTCGGCATCAAGCTTCATCATCTCGATTTGAGCGCCGAGTTTGAAAAAGAGGTCGTCCAATATTTTTGCAGAACCTATGATGCGGGCCAGACACCCAATCCATGCGTTGTCTGCAATCCGAAAATCAAGTTCGGGCTGCTCCTGGATTTTGCGCTGCGCCATGGCGCACTGAAGCTTGCCACGGGCCATTATGTGCGATGCGGCTTTGATTCGCACCTGCAGCAGTATATCCTGCGGAAGGCCAGGGATCCCCAAAAAGACCAAAGCTATTTTCTGTATGCGTTAAACCAGGCGATGCTTGCCAAATCGATGTTTCCACTGGGAAGCACCACCAAGGATGAAGTCCGCCGGGAAGCGGCCAAAGCCGGTATCCCTCAAGCCGCCAAAAAAGACAGCCAAGAAGTCTGTTTTATCCAGGATAATGACTATCAGGGCTTTTTGAGAAGCCACGGCTGCGCTCAAGGTTTTCTTCCCGGTGATTTCGTGGATCGTTCCGGGAAGGTTTTAGGCAGACACAAAGGGATCGCTTGCTATACCATCGGTCAGCGCAAAGGATTGGGGATCTCCTCAGAAAAGCCGGTCTTTGTGCTTAAGATCGATCCGCCTTTAAATCAGGTCCTTTTAGGAGAACCTGGGGATCTGTTTTCAGACACCTTATTCGCCAATAAGAACAATTTTATTTCTGGAAAGTTCCCCGAAAAAGCGATGCCGGTCCTGGCCCGCATACGCTCCGGCAACCTAGCCGCCCCAGCCATGCTTTATCCCGTCAGCGAAGACAAAATCAAACTGGTTTTTGAACAGGCGCAACGAGCCATGACCCCCGGTCAGTCCGTTGTATATTATCAGGAGGATCAGATGCTGGGCGGCGGCATAATCATGCCTTAACCATTCATCCATCAAAGATTTGACATCAGGAGGCTGCCTATGCTGGCATATTTGGAAACCTTTGGCTGCCAAGCCAATGAGCGCGATTCAGAAACGATTCAGGGAATGCTGCAGCAATTGGGTTATGAAATGACCCAAGATGCTGCAGCGGCCCATCTGATTCTATTAAATACCTGTTCGATCCGTGAAAAGGCTGAACAAAAAGTCTTCAGTCGTCTTGGGACCTTGCGGAAACTAAAAGATGAGAAACCAAGTCTGATCATTGGGCTTTGCGGTTGCATGGCCCAGGAAAAAGACACGATCCCTCATCTGCGGCGCCGCTGCCCCTATGTGGACCTCGTCATTGGAACCCATCGTCTGCATCGTCTTCCGGCGATGATTCGAAATATCCAGGGCGGCATGGGCTTCCAATGTGATATCGAAGAAACCGGGGAAATCATCGAAGGCTTGCCGGCGATCCGGCCGTATCCATTTAAAGCTTTGATCAACATTACCTATGGCTGCAACAATTTCTGCACCTATTGCATCGTCCCTTATGTACGGGGACGGGAACGCAGCCGCGGCCTTGCCGCGATCCTGGAGGAAAGCCGTCAGCGCGTAGCCCAGGGGGCCCTGGAAATCATGTATCTCGGACAAAATGTCAACACCTACGGCCGGGATCTCGAAGACAGCGCGGCAAGCTTTGAGCAGCTTCTATTGGAAGCTGACAAGATCGAAGGCTTGCAGCGTATCCGTTATATGACGTCTCATCCCAGAGATTTTAATGATTCCCTGATCGACGCGGTTTGCGCTTCCCAACATATATCCCGTCATTTCCACCTGCCCGTCCAGTCTGGCAGCGACCAAATCCTAAAGCGGATGAACCGTGGTTATGATCGCGGAAGATATTTGGAACTGGTCCGCAAAATCAAGGCAAAAGCGCCGGAGGCAACCCTCACGACGGACATTATCGTTGGCTTCCCTGGTGAAACCGAGGCGGATTTTCTTGATACTCTGAGCCTGGTGGAGGAAGTCGGCTTTGATGCGGCCTTTACGTTCATGTATTCTCCACGGCAGGGCACCCCGGCAGCGACCATGCCGGACCAGATCCCGCTGCGGGAAAAGAAAGACAGGCTGCATCGCTTGATGGATGCGCAGGCTGCCATCAGTCTGCGGCTCCACCAAGCGATGCTGGGCCAATCGGTTTCTGTGCTGGCAGAGTCTTACGAATCAGGGATCCTGACCGGACGCGCCGAGGGCAGCCAGCTGGTCCACTTTCCCGGCCCTGATACCGGAGTCGGCACATTCTTCAAGGTCAGAATCACCGAGCCTCAAACTTTTCTGCTCAAAGGGGAAATTGTATGAGCCAAACAAAGGCAGAAGCGAAGAAACTTTCAGACGAAGAAAAACAAAGATTCATCCCGCAAACGCCGATGATGAAGCAATACATGGAAATCAAGGCTGAAAATCCGGGAACTCTTGTCATGATCCGGTTGGGGGACTTCTATGAATTTTTTGGAGAGGATGCCCAGACGGCCGCACGGGAATTGGATATCGTATTGACCGGACGGGCGGCAGGCATGGAAGAAAGGATGCCGATGTGCGGCATTCCTCATCATGCTTTGGAACAATATTTAGCACGTTTGGTTCAGAAGGGTTACCGTGTTGCGATTTGCGAGCAGCTTGAGGATCCAAAGCTGGCCAAAGGCCTGGTCAAGCGAGGGATTGTCCGGATCGTAACGCCGGGAACCGCCATGGAGATCGCTTCCGAGGAAACCGCTTCAAATTATATCGCCGCGATCCTGAGAGAGGAAGAAAAGCAATGGGCCATGGCCTTGTGCGAGGTGTCCACCGGTGAACTAAGGATCGCTCAGTTCCAGGGCGCTGACGCCTTCGACGAACTTTCTGCAGAAATGGTTCGTCTGAAACCTTGTGAGATCCTGATATCAGAAAATGATTATTTGATTATCGCCGGAATGATCCAGCAATGGCTGCTGGATGACCGGAAACCGGCAGCGGTGACCATGCGCAGCGCGGAACAGTTCGACCGCAGTCAAAGCATTGCGCTTCTGTCCAAACAATTTCCGGACTTGGCGGTACATCAGCCGCTATGGAAGGATTATCCCCTGGCCGGTGATTGTGCCGGAGCGATTTTATTATATTTATCCGAAACACAAAAGACGATACCTCAACAAATCCGTCATCTGGAACTGGATCTGCCGGGCAACCGCCTGATCATGGACCCCACCACCTTCCGTAACCTGGAGGTAACACGGAATTTGCGCACCTTTGACAAAAAGGGGAGTCTTTTTGATCTTTTGGATGATACGCGAACCGCGGCAGGATCACGCTTATTGAAAACATGGATCGAGCAGCCTCTGGTCATCCAGGAGGCCATCGAGGACCGCCTGGATTCTGTGGAACGGCTGGCCAAGGCATGGAGCCCTCGCCAGGAGATCCGCAGGCTCATGAAAGAAATCTATGATATGGAAAGGCTTATGACAAGGGTGACCTATGGCCGGGCAACACCCAGGGAATTGCTGGCACTTAAGCAATCCTTCGGCGTTCTGCCGGCACTGCGCAATGCGGTGGAGGCCTTGCCGGCCACCGCTGAGTTTACGATGATCCTGGAGGATTTTGATACACTGGAAGACCTTTGGGGACTGTTGGACAGTGCTTTGGCAGAAGATATTCCAGCCAATTGGAAGGAAGGCGGCTTCATTCGTGACGGCTATAGCACCCAAGCCGACGAATACAGACTCAGCGCAAAAAACGGCCGGCAGTGGATGCTTGATCTGGAACGGCAAGAAAAAGAGAAAACAGGGATCAAATCCTTGAAAATCGGTTATAACAAAGTCTTTGGCTATTATTTTGACGTGACCAAATCAAACCTCTCGGGAGTTCCTGATTATTTTCAGCGAAAGCAGACTTTGGCATCCGGTGAGCGCTTCATTACCGAAGAATTGGTACGGCTGGAAGGTTTGGTCCTGGGTGCCGAAGAAAAAATGCTTTCCTTGGAATTGAACTTGTATCAGCAGCTGCTGGAAATGCTTGGCCAAGCCATGTCCAGGGTCCAAGGGAGCTCCCGTGCCTTAGCCAAGCTGGACGTTTTTCAGTCTTTAGCTGAAGCGGCCGTCAAACACCATTATTGCCGCCCTATGATTTTGCATCAAGGCAAGCAGGATCTGTTTTTTAAAGATTTGCGGCATCCGGTGGTGGAGCAGATCATGGACAATGAGCGTTTCGTCCCGAATGATCTTCACATGAAGTCTGAAACCACGCTGTTTATTATCACAGGGCCGAACATGGGCGGCAAGAGCACCTATTGCCGGAGTGTTGCCCTTGCCTTCATCATGGCTCAAATGGGCTCCTTTGTGCCAGCCTCCGAAGCGAGGGTCCCGATTCGCGATCGGATCTTTGCCAGGGTCGGCGCCAGCGACGATTTAAGAGGCGGACAAAGCACCTTTATGATGGAAATGAATGAGGTTGCCCATATATTAAAGCATGCCACATCGGACAGCCTGGTTATTTTGGATGAGGTCGGCCGGGGTACCGGCACCTTTGACGGACTGAGTGTGGCATGGGCTGTCAGTGACTATATTGTGAAACAGATCAAAGCAAAAACATTATTTGCGACCCATTATTTAGAATTGACGCATATGGCACAGCAAGAGCCTTCAGTTCAAAACCTTTCCCTGGTTGTGGAGGAAGAGGGCGAGAGGATCGTTTTTTTGCATAAAATACTGCCCGGATCGGCCAATAAAAGCTATGGGATCCATGTTGCCAAATTGGCCGGCTTGCCGGACATGGTGATCGAACAGGCACAGCGCATTCTGGACGGATTGGAAAAAAACAAAAACCAGCAAAGCCTTCCTTCAGAGCCGGAGGCCAATGCCTTGCATAAAATCGGACCGCAGGATCAGCTTCAGCTGTTCTCTGAACCGTCTGCAGCGGGACATTCCTTCCAAAAGCAGGCCACGACCGGGCTGATGGAAGACCCGAACGCATGCTTTGTTGTCCAATCATTAAAAAAGAAGAATCTGCTGGCCATGTCGCCGATGGATGCCATGAATTACTTGTTTAAGCTTCAGCAAAAGCTCCATGAAAGGGTGTGACAAGCATGGGCCATCAGATACAGCGGCTTGATTCGGTGACGGCCAATCAAATCGCAGCCGGCGAGGTCATTGAACGCCCGGTTTCCGTCGTCAAGGAGCTTGTCGAAAATGCCCTGGATGCCGGAAGCACACGGATTCTTGTGGATATCCGGGAAGGCGGTTTGGCTCAGATTTCAATTACGGATAATGGCAGGGGAATTGTGCCGGCGGAGCTGCCCTTAGCCTTGGAACGACACGCAACCAGCAAGCTGAGGGTGATTCAGGACCTGGATTCCCTGGAAACTCTGGGATTTCGCGGTGAAGCTTTGGCGAGCATCGCATCCGTTTCCAGTTTGACGCTGACCTCACGCCATATCACCCAAACCACAGGCTGCAGCATCAAGGTCAAAGGAGAAGTTTCCCAGCCGGTGATCCAGTCCGTGGGCTGTCCCGTGGGTACACGGGTCGTGGTGGAGGATTTGTTTTTCAATACACCGGCCCGGCTCAAGTTTCTAAAAACCGTTGGGCACGAAGGCGGTTTGATCCATGAATTGATGATCCAGATGGCGCTGGGGTACCCCCATGTGGATTTCAAGCTGGATGCCCAGGGCAAGACCTTATTGGACACCTCCGGCATTTCTGATGCAGAAGACCTGATCGAATTGTTTTATGGAAAAGCAGCCCGCATCGCCTTGGCACCGGTCCATGGACAGGTATCCCACGCGGAAGTCACCGGTTTTCTGACGGCACCGCCTTTTAGCAAAGGAACGCGGAAAAGCATTCATCTCTTTATCAATGGGCGCAGGATCGTTTCCAAAGAAATCCAATGGGCGATTGAACGCAGTTATGAATTTCTGCTGCCAAGAAGTCGTTTTCCGATTGCAGTCCTGCGTTTTACCCTGTCGGGAACCCTTTTGGATGTAAATGTACATCCGGCAAAGTTAGAAGTAAGGATCAACGATCCGCAGCTCTATTCAAATCTGACCCATTTGATACGATCGGCGATTTCCGGCGGTCAGAGCATGCCTGATTTCAGCCGTTTCGGACAAATCGCCGGGAGCAGTAAAAAAAGCGAGTTAGACAAGCCGTATGAACAATCCTTCGGTGAAATCAGCCCCCATTGGTTTAAGGAAGCGCCAACCGTCGCTGACCAGCATAGCTTAGAGCCTTATAAGACCCTTCCGGCAGAAAAACCGGTTGGCCCATGGTCTCCGTCCTTAAATGCTCATGGTGATTTTCAACCTGTGACGTTGCCGGCAGGTTCAGGCGTCGGCCCGGCCGCCCATACAGCGGCGTTGAAAGCCTTTGCGGGAAGCACTGTGAACCCGGAAGATTTTATTTTTGATGAAAAAATCAGATTCCAGGTGATCGGCCAGCTGCACAATACCTTTATTTTGGCTGAAACCGCTGCCGGTTTATTGATGATCGATCAGCATGTGGCCCATGAAAGGATTATTTATGAAAGACTCATGGCAGAACATGAACATGCCGCGATCCCGGCGCAAATGCTCCTGACCCCGATGACCCTGCGGCTCACGGAGGCCGAGGAAGAGGTCTTGATCCGCAACATCATGGCGCTGAGCGATATGGGCTTGATCATCGAACGCTTTGGCCCACGTGAATATATCCTGCGTTCGGCACCCACCGGCCAAACCGATATCTCAGAAGCTTTCTTCAAGGATTTCCTTGAGCAGCTGGCCGAACGCCCCAGCAGCCTTCATCCTGTGGATGCAAGGCAATCCTTGTTGATCATGATGTCGTGTAAAAGCGCGATCAAAGCGAATCAACCTTTAACCCTGCAAGAAATGGAGACGCTTTTAGTGCAGCTGCAGAAAACCCGGCATCCGATGACATGTCCCCATGGCCGGCCAATCCTCTATATCATGCCCTATCACCGGCTTTTACGGGCTTTTGGCAGGTCCTCATGACCCAGCTGCCGAATTACGAAGCTGCATTGTCAGAGGAAAGCTGCGGCTTTCAGATGGATCGCGCTGTAACCACAGCTAGCCAGGCCAACATCGACTTGTCGAATCGGGCTGAGGAATTAGCGAAAGAATTGAATTGCCGCTTTTTGCCCAGAATGAATAAAAGCATTGCAGAATTACAGGCAGAGAGCGGCTGCGCATATATTATGATCTTGGACCGCAATGGTAGGCTGTTTATGGATCAACCTGAGTTGATCTGGCATCCCGGAATGGCTGTTCCCCGAATGCGCAGCTTATCCGAGGGGAAGCAGGATGCCTTTTTGGAAGCGGCGAAGATCGAGCCCGGTGAAAAAATATTGGACTGCACCCTGGGTTTTGCCTCGGATGCCCTCATCGCAGCCTGGGCTGCCGGTCCCCAGGGGCAGGTGCTTGGTTTGGAAGCCTCACCGCTGATCAGCGCGATCACAGCATGGGGCCTGGAATATCAAAGCAGCCGCTACGACTGCAAAAAAGTACCTTTAAGCCAAGCCGCAAAAGGAATCAAGGTGCGAAATTGCTTCGCCATGGATTTTCTGGGTCAGCAACCCGACTACAGTTGGGACCGGGTGTATTTTGACCCCATGTTTAAGGCGGCAGTCAACAGCTCTTCAGGAATGAACCGGATCCGACCGATGGCCAGTTATGAAGCTTTTGACGAAAAGGCTCTATCAGAAGCCTACAGAGTATGCCGGAAAGCGGTCATCCTAAAAGAACGGGTGTTCAGCAAACTGTTCGCCAAACTGGATTGCCCCAAGATCCAAAAAAGTAAATACGGCCCGGTTGCCTATGGCATTTGGGAAAAAAAGTGAGGTCAGTATGAGCAAGGATGCTTCAAGTCAAATTCAATTGATCGTTGTTGTTGGACCAACGGCTTCCGGAAAATCAGACCTTGCAGTAAAAATCGCGCAAAGGCTTCATGGCGAGATCATCTCTGCTGATTCGATGCAGCTCTATAAAGGCATGGATATCGGGACAGCCAAGGTCACCCCGGCAGAAATGGGCGGCATTCCCCATCATTTGATCGACATTAAAGAACCTAACGAATCCTTTAGTGTTGCGGAATTTCAAAGGCTTGCACGAAAGACCATCGAAGATATCCTTCGCCGAAAAAAAATACCTGTCTTGGTTGGCGGCACGGGACTTTATCTTAACAGCGTCATTGACCCCTATGATTTTTCAGGACCGGAGGAGGAGGACGGCGGAGCGATCCGGGAAGATTACATGCAAAGGATTCGTTCCGAGGGAAAAGAAAAACTCTATCAGGAACTGCAGCAAATTGATCCGGTCAGCGCTCAGAAACTTCACCCCAACGATGAAAAACGAATCATCCGTGCTTTAGAATATTACAGGCTCAACGGAAAGCCGATTTCTGAGAATCTGCAGGCCTTCCGAAAAAAAGAAAGCATTTATCCTTGCTACTTGATTGGTTTAAACATGGAACGAAGCCAGCTTTACCGGCGGATCGAGGAACGTGTGGATGGCATGATGGCAGGAGGATTGCTGGAAGAAGTTAGATGTTTGCTGGACCAAGGGTGCTTGCCAGAAAGCCAGGCGATGCAGGGCATCGGATATCGTCAATTGATCCAGTATTTTCAAGGTTGTATTTCTCTAGAGAAAGCCATTGATTCAATCAAGCAGGAATCCAGACGATACGCCAAACGACAGCTGACCTGGTTTCGCCGGGATTCCCGTATCCATTGGTATGACAGCATTGCAATCCGCGAAACCAAAGAGTTCGAACAAATGTTCGAAGCATTAGTTCCTCACATCGATCGACATCTTTTAGAAGGAGGTGGTCTTCTTGGACATGAATAATGAAACTCAACTGGAAAAAGTGCTTCTGATCGGTTTGAATTATTTCAAACCTAAGCGAATGCTTTCCGCTCAAGCATCTCTCGAAGAATTGGAACATCTTACAAAAACTGCCGGAGGTATCGTTGCAGAAAAAATACTGATCAATCGGGAAGCGCCTCATCCTGGTCATTATCTGGGCAAAGGAAAAATCGACGAAATCAATGAAATCGTGGCCGACAAAGAGATCGATTTGATTATAATCGATGATGAGCTTTCCATTCGACAGCAGCTGAATTTGGACCAAAAGATCCAGTGCCGGGTGATTGACCGCAGTGCCTTGATCCTGCAGATATTTGCAGACCGCGCCAAAACCCGGGAGGGCAAGCTTCAAATCGAATGTGCGCAATTGTCTTATTTGATGCCGCGTCTCAGCGGCAAGGGCAAGGAAATGTCCCGTTTGGGTGGCGGTATCGGCACCCGGGGACCCGGCGAATCGCAGCTTGAAAAAGATCGTCGGCAAATCCGGCATCATATTGAATCCCTGCAATCTGAAATCGAAAGCATCCGGAAACAACGCAATGTGACACGAAGTCACCGGGAAAAGATGGAGTTACCGGTTTTATCGCTGGTCGGCTATACCAACGCCGGCAAATCCACGTTGCTGAATGCCTTGACAGCATCAGCGGTCACAGCGGAGGATAAACTGTTTGCAACCTTGGACCCAAGCACCCGCCGGCTTGATTTGAATGGTACAGAAGCGCTCCTCACCGATACCGTGGGCTTTATTCAGCAGCTGCCTCATTCTTTAGTGACCGCTTTCAGGGCAACGTTGGAAGAGGCCAGCTTCAGCGACCTGCTGATCCATGTCATTGATGCTTCCCACCCGGATATGGAAAGTCAAATCAAAACAGTCCATAAAGTCCTTGAAGAAATCGGCTGCCAGGAAAAACCGATCGTCCATGTATTCAATAAGGTCGACCAGGTTGCCGATCCCATCGAACTGCAGCAATCCCTCAGCCGATATTCACCGGCCGTCCTTATTTCAGCTAAAACAGGCAATGGTTTGGATACACTGAAAAAAGTGTTATTGGAAAACCTGCCGAAACCCCCGCGCAAAGTCACCTTCCGGATTCCGGCGGCTGAGGGCCACATCATCAATCTGCTCTATGAGGCGGGTTCAGTGATCAGCATCGACTATGGCCCCGAAGAAATCATCGGCGAGGCTTTTTTACCTGAACTGACCATTCAAAAATTAAGCAAATACATCCAAACAAAATCGATGGGATGCCCAAGTCTTTAGGTTGGCGCATCGAGAGAGGGAGAGAACCGGGTTGCAATCGATTTATCAAGACAAATATCAAATCTCGGATGAATTGATCCAAATCATGGGGCAAGCGGAGACTGCTTGCGAGGAACGCTTTAAACGGTTCGACGCACAGGCTGAATATCATCAGATTAAACTGCTCAAGCTGTTTCAAAAGCACCAAATCACTGATTATCATTTGAATGGTTCCACTGGCTATGGTTATGGGGATGTAGGACGCGATGCCCTTGAAGCCATCTTTGCAGACCTTTTCGGCGGCGAGACCGCCCTGGTCCGATGCCAAATCGTATCTGGGACCCATGCATTGGCATTGGGACTCCTGGGAAACCTGAAGTCCGGGCAGGAGATGGTCTCTGCCATCGGCCGCCCTTATGATACCCTTCAAAAGGTCATCGGATTCCATGACGAAAAGGGCTCTTTAATGGATACAGGGGTCAGTTACCAGGAGATCGACTTGACCTCGGAAGATAAAATCGATCTCGAAGCATTGAAGCACAAGCTCTCAAAAAAAACCGGCCTCGTCCTTTTTCAGAGATCCAAAGGCTATCAATGGCGGTCATCAACCACCATTGCGGAATTAAAGGCAGCCATACAAATCGTCAAGGATTATGATCCGAAGATCGTATGCATGGTAGACAATTGTTATTGCGAAATGATCGAAGCCTTGGAACCGGGTGAAGTGGGGGCTGATTTAACAGCCGGTTCGCTCATTAAAAATCCGGGGGGTGGTTTGGCCCGATGCGGCGGTTACTTGGTTGGTAAGAAAGAATATATCGCTGCGGCAGCCTGGCGCCTGACTGCGCCAGGATTAGGCAGAGATATCGGCGCTTCCCAGGAATTCAACCGCACGGCCTATCAAGGATTATTTCAAGCACCGCTGATTGTCGGACAAGCTGTTAAAGGTGCTGAGCTGGCTGCTGAGTTCTTTTCCCGTGTTGGCTATGAAGTTCTTCCCAAGCCAAATCAGCCTCGTGTAGACATCGTTCAGGCCATATGTCTTAATCAGCCGGATAAATTGATTTCTTTTTGCCAAGGTATCCAAAAAGCCTGTCCCCTGGATGCTATGTTTATTCCGGAGCCTGCGATGCTGCCCGGCTACGAGCATCCTGTCATCATGGCCGGCGGGACTTTTATCCAAGGATCTTCCATCGAATTAAGCGCCGATGGCCCGATCCGTCCGCCTTACATTGCTTATTTGCAGGGTGGGCTGTCTCTTGCCCAGATCAAGCTGGGGATTTTATTGGCGGCCCAGGAAATATCCAGTATCCCTTCAAAATGATCCTTTTTGAGCAGGAATTTTTCTTTAGATACAGAATATAAGATGAATAAGGTATTAACCTATGTTAAGGTTATTTTGTCATCATTCATAATCCTTCGAATCAGAAAGTTTTACCCTTTGAAATGCGAGGTGCCGGATGCAAATCGGTGAGTTCAAACAGGAAATTATCAGGGTCAACAACAAGGTCAATATTGAAGTGTTTGGACAAGGTCTGAAATCACAGCGGGTTGAAATATTTCAGGACAAAATCCTGATCATCGCCCACAATAACCGGGTAAAAATGCTTTCTATGGTGGAACGGACAGACAATATAACCTCTAAGATCATGGACATTGCCTTGATCATGGAGTTTAAGGATCGGTTTATCACGGCCATGGAGGAGCATCTTGGCATCAAGGTGCTTACCCACCTGAAAGATTATGATCCCAAGTCAGAGATTTCTGCCAGCGTCAGCATTTTAGAGAAGCCGGTGGAAGAACTTTTGCCGACGATCATCGTAAAAAAATGATGAATCATCCCAATGATTCCAAGTTTTTATGGACTGCTTAACGAAAGTTATTAACTTTTGTTAAAAAATATTTTTAAAAGTAGAAGGATATTAAAAATCATCGTCGAATTTACAATAACAGAAAATTGAATACGTCGGGTGATTCGAGACCTCGTACCGTACGCCAAGAAATATTTGTCATTATAATTTTATAATGCCAACGATTTAATGGAATGCGACACAAAACCTTCATGGGAGTGCTCAAAACAACCGCAAGATTATATGAATACGTCGATACGTATTTGTATGGTTTTGCGGTTTTTTATTTTATCGAAAGGAGGGCAGCGATCCAAACATCAGTCCCCGCGTATCAGAAACTCTTATCCAAGGTATTCTACGTTGTGTAAAGTCAAGAGGAGGATCAAATAATGACAGTCTATGTAAAAGATGTTCTGACCGCTTTAGACGATTTGACCAATGGTCGTTGTCTAAAAACACCGGGGGACTGGTCTTGCAACAAAAATCCATTTGTGGTGACCAAATCTTCCAGTATCCCTGGTAAAGCTGTTACTGAAATGCCCGGATTGGTTTGGGGAGACCCGGACATGGAAGTGAAGAAAATCGCAGTCATGATGACCATGACGGAAAGTGCCATCGAACTGGCCGCTGCCACCGGTGTCAATGTCATGGTTACCCATCATCCCATCGCGGATGCAGCAAGCTCAGGCGGCGTTCTTTTAAAATATTATCTTGGAGCTTATAACATTGCCGCCTTTGAACTTCACGAAGCTTTTCATGGCATGCACCCTGGTATCCCTTGGCTTCATGGTCATAAGCCCTATTTTGCAACGGTTTGCTATGATGGCATCCCCGGCAATATCGTCTATGTTGGCGATGTCCTGCCTGAGATCCAAACCGTTGGCGATATGATGACTCGTTTGGACAAGCTGATGAACGTGGAAGTCGACGAAGTTATGCTGGAATCGGAACGGAAGATCCGCAATTGTCATGACATTTATGAAACCAGCGTTGCAGCCCGCTGCAAGATTTTAGTCGGCTCGAAAGACCGACCCATGAAAAAAGTCATTCATATGTTCCCACACTGTGGTTTCAACTGCGATCATCTGGAGAAGCTGGTTAAAGACAATCCCGGTGTGGACACGCTTCTTGCCACCATCAGCCGCGTTTATCCCGGTCATGCATTGATTGCCAAAGCCGAAGCGCTGGGTCTGAATTTTGTTTGCGGCAACTCTCATGCCATGGAAATCTTTGAAAATGGCATTCCCATGGCCAACGCGATCAAAAAACATCTGCCGGAAGCCGAGGTCGTCATCTTCAGAGAAAGAATGACCAGTGTACCTTTGGATGAAATCGGTTCCCAGGAAATCAGGGATTATGCAGAAAACATGTCCAGCCAATTTCTGCATCGAAAGTAAAAAGAGTTAATATTACAAAAATATGAGGAGGTATATACCAATATGAGCACACCCGTAAAGAATACCGACCGTAAAAAATGGAATATGATTGAATATGTTGGTTTAGCAGTTCTGATTGGCAGCTTGTTCTGTATCGGATTATTCAACAAACAATTTTCAGGTCTGTTCGATGCCATGTTTACCAGATCCTATAAAATGTTTGAATACTATCTCTTTGGACCTGCAAAACTTGGTGCCACCATCGTCGTCAGCGTTATGACCGGACGTATCCTGGAACGCTTAGGTATGACCGATGCCCTTATGCGTATTTTTCTTCCCATTATGAAATACTTGAAAATCAATGCTTCGGTTGTTATCGGCGTAATTTACAACATTCTGGGCGACGTCAATGCCGCCGGCAAAATCGCTGCACCTGTGGTTATGAAAGCTGGCGCAACCAAAGACGAACAAAAGATCGCGATTGCGACCCTTTGCCAAGCCCCTTGTTCTTTTTCCATTGTCGTTCTTGGTTTGATGGCGCTCACCGCTGCCGGCATCAATCCTCTGCCGGTCATGGTCATCGGTGTTTTCCTTCCGATCATTGTGATTCCAGCCATTCTGAGAATTTTCTGGAGAGATACCAAAGCGGTTGAAATTGAAGATCTGCCCCGATTCACACCGGATACCGGCGCCATGGATCTGATCTTTGGTTCCGCCCGTGAGGGTGTCAATGTGGTCGTCCTGTTCATCCTGCCCGCAGGCTGTGCTGTGTTCGCCATCATCGGCGCTTTAGAATACTTCAAATTATGGCCTATTATTACGAGCAGCGTCGGCGGACTCCTTCAGATCGTTGGCATCGATGCTGCCACCGGTGTTGATACGATCTTCACAGCCGGCACCTTAGCCATGAAGAACCTGAACCTCAGTCTTGGCGGCCCTGTGACGGCTGCTGACGGCACTGTGAGCGCTGCCACCGCACTGTATGGCTTGTTTACGAATCCTGCCACCGCAGCAGCTGCAAAGAAACTGGTTGTTGGTTCCTTCATTTTGGCAAACTCCTCCTGGCCTGTACAGGTTCCCCTGGGACAGATCCCCGCAGTTTGGGGTCCCATCCTTGACATCAGCACCGGTGAAATCATCTGGAGTGCTGTGGTTGGCTGCTTCATCCGTTTGCTGTACGCCGCCCTTTGTGCCCAGTTGTTCGGACTGTTCCTGTAAAAAATAGCACATTTGATCTTAAGATAATATCAGATTCTGCGAATGAAGGCAGCGGCAGCCGAACTGTTGCTGCCTTCATTCTAATAGAAACAAAACATTGAAGAATGGAGGATTACCATGACCGTATATGCAAAAGATGTTCTCAATGCCCTGGATGATATCACCAATGGCCGTTGCGTTAAATCTCCAGCGGATTGGTCCAGTGGAAAAAATCCTTTTGTCACCATCAAATCGTCCAATGTACCCGGCAAAGCGGTGGTTGAGCTTCCTGGCTTGGTATGGGGCGATCCGGACATGCCCATTAAAAAACTGGCTGTGCTGATGACCATGACGGAAAGCGCCATTGAATTGGCGGCAGGAACCGGTGTCGACGCGATCCTTGCCCATCATCCGGTGGCTGAAGCCAGCAATTCCGGCGGTGTTTTGTTTAAGTATTATCTCAATCTCTATAATCTGGCTGTTTTTGAACTTCACGAAGCTTTTCATGGTACCCATCCGGGCATACCCTGGCTGCATGGCCATAAGCCATATTTTACCAGTATAAACTATGGCGGAGATCAAGGCTGCGTCGTGTATGTGGGGGAATGTTTGCCAGAAGTCAAAACGGTCGGCGACATGGTCGACCGCTTGGATGTCTTAATGAATGTGAAGGAAGACAATGCCCTTTTGGAAGCAGAACGTCAGATTCGGGGCTGCCAAGCCATCGATGAGACCAGCATCAAGGTCAAAGCAAAAATCCTGGTCGGAGACCGCAGCAAGCCTATGAAGCATCTGGTCCATTTTTTCCCGCACACCGGTTTTAATGTAACCCATTTAGAGACTTTGCTGAAAGATTATCCTCAGATCGATACTTTGCTGGCTACCATAAGCCGCGTCTATCCCGGCAATGATTTGATTGCAAAAGCTGAAGAATTAGGATTAAACTTCATTTGCGGCAATTCACATGCTATGGAAATCTATGAAAATGGAATTCCCTTGGCCCAGGCGCTGAAAAATCATCTTCCTGAATTGGACGTCATGATTTTCCGTGAGAGAATGTCCAGCATTCCCTTGGAAAGTGTCGGCTCGCCAGAAATCAGAGAATATGGAAAAACCATTGCAAGTACCTATTTAAAGAGAAAATAGAAGCGATCGGAAATCGAAAGAAATAGCCTATGGATCGTCGAACGTCGAGACGAACCATAGGCTATTTTGTTTTAAACCGTTCCGATGATATTAGAAACGACGGATATTCGCACAGACCTTTCCGATATGTTGGTAATCAGATTCTGTTAAGTAAAGAGGTTCATACCAATCGTTTTCTGGCTGCAGGCGGATCTGGCGTATGCCCTTAAAATATGTTTTGACGGTCAGGGCGTTTTGGACACAAGCAAGAACAATGTCACCGTTTGTAGGAGCCTTAGGATCGATCAGCAAATAATCGCCAGGAAAAATACCAATTTTGATCATACTGTCATCCGGCATGATGAACACATAAGCTTGCGTTGCCGGCAAAATATCCTCCCAAAAAGAACAAAAGTTCGTCGGAACAAAAAGCCCTAAGTCAAAGTCTGCTTTTAACAAGCTCTCATAATCGATCAATGGCATATTGAATTCCGGCGATAGATTCTGGGATTGAGATGAAGGAATTTCAGCGGACATATGCTTCTGGGCAATCACCATGGCCCGGGGCTTGGCAGGGTCACGGTGAAGATAACCTAAGGATTCCAATTGCCTCAAGTAACCGTGCACGGTTGAACTTGAGGATATGCCCAGCGCGCTGCCAATTTCACGGACAGAAGGAGGGTACCCTTGATGTTCGATTTGATATTGTACAAAATCAAGAACGGCTGTTTGTTTTGCATTCAATTCAGGCAAAGACATGATCATCACCTACAGACTTTTTTTTAAGTATATCATGAAAAAGGGAAAAGAATAAAGCCACGGATGGATTTTGAAGGGATTATCGATCATTTTATCAAAAAGAGCTGTGAGGCTTGGGATGCAGCCGGATAAGCGCTTCCATAACTTCCGATAATAAATGTTATGTAAACTAAAACTGGGTACAGCAAACGAATCGGCCTTCTCTCTTTGAAATGTTTACAAAGTTTCCAATTGAGATATTGTCTCCGTCCATTCATCATAAGCTTGTGGCAAACGGATTTGGATGTCTTCCAATTCTTTGCTTAATTTTTGCTGCAATTCAAAATCAACGTTTTGATACGTCTCCGGATTCGCCAGTTCCTGGGTGACTTCGTCGAGCCGCTGTTCCAACCCTTGGATTTCTTTTTCCAGTGTCTGAACCTGATCTCTTAATTTTGCTTTAACGATACGTTCATTGCTGCGGTTTTTTCGGTTCTCTTTATCCGTTTGAACTTCGGACCCTTTTTTCTGTATTTGTATCTCTGCTTGATTCGCTTTAAGCTTCGCCAGCTCAGCTTTTTTCTGCTTATAATCACTATAATTGCCTATATAGGATGTTAGCTGGCCCTTATCAAGTTCAAGGATACGGTCAGCGACGGCATCGACAAAAAAACGGTCATGGGAAACCATTAAAAGCGTCCCTGGATAATTCTGTAAATATTTTTCGATGGCTCCCCTGGAATTTATATCCAGATGGTTGGTGGGTTCATCCAGAATCAGGAAATTGCCTTTCTCCAAGGTCAATTTTAATAAGGATAATCTCCCCTGTTCCCCGCCGCTAAGACTGCCGATTGTTTTTGCCAAATCATCGTCACGAAATAAAAATCTTGCCAGTAAACTTTTAGCTTCTTCGATGGTCAGATCGTAATTATCGAGGATTTCATCCATGACGGTCTTCTCAGGGTTCAAGTTGCTATGTTCCTGATCAAAGTATGCCGGCTTGACTCTGGCGCCGAAGCGGACACTCCCCTGCTGAGGTTGGATCTGGCCCAAGATGATTTTAAGCAATGTGGTTTTACCCATTCCGTTGGGTCCAAGCAAGGCCACTCTCTCCGTATAACGTATTTCTTCTTCCAGATTGCTGAATAAGGTCCGATCAGGAAAGCTAAAGCTTATTTTATCCAGATAGAGCACTTTTTCGCCGGTGCGTGAATGGATATTTGAATTGCCCATGTTGAATCTGAGCTGCTCCTGGGGTTTTTCGATGCGCTCCAATCGGTTGAGTCGAGTCTGTCGTCCCCTCGCTTGCTTCGACTTAATCCCGGCTTTGTTTTTAAGAATATATTCCTCGGTCTTCTCAATTTCCCGTTGTTGTTTGTCGTAGGCATGGGCGAGGGCCTCATCTTCCTGAGCCTTCTGGACCATAAAAGCAGAATAATTTCCTTTGTATCGTTTGATGTGGCGGTTTTCAAAGGAAAATGTCGTTTGGGTCACTTGGTCCAAAAAATAACGGTCATGAGAAATGACCAGCACGGCGCCCCGGTAGGCTTTAATGTAGTTTTCAAGCCATTCAATGGAATCAAGATCCAGATGATTGGTGGGTTCATCTAAGAAAAGGATGCTATGGTCTCGAACCAGGATCCTGGCCAGACTGATTCTTGTTTTTTCTCCGCCGCTGAATCCTGAAAAAGGCCGTTCAAAATCAGCTTCTTTGAAGCCAAGTCCCGCAAGGACTTTTCGGGTTTGGGCTTCGCATACAAAGCCTCCGGCACGTTCATAGGCATCCCTTAAGGCCCCATACTGACGCAATGCCTTCTCTAAGGATTCCTCAGAGGCATGACTCATGATCGCTTCCAACTCGGCCAGCCGTTTTCTCTGGGCAAATATATCAGAGAAGACCTCCATGACAATGCCTATCAAGGTCGTATCTTCAGAAAATGCGGGGATTTGTTCCAAATAGCCAATGGATATCCCTGTTTCAAGACGGATCGAACCCTCATCCAGGCTTTCCTTGCCCATGAGACAGTTCATCAGAGTGGTCTTGCCGATCCCATTGGCGCCGATCAGAGAGGCCTTCTCTCCGGATTCCAGGCAAAAGGACAAGTCTTCAAAGATACAGTTGGCACCGAAATATTTTGTTAAATTCTGCGCTTCAAATATATATGCCATGTTCCCTCACTTAAAGATCCATCTTAAATTAATAAATAGGTCAGTTGCTTCGTTTGCTGGACAACGGCGATTGCACCGCTGTCCAAAAGCTCCTGGCTCGTTCCGTAGCCATAAGCAACGCCAATGCTCTGTATCCCGTTCCGTGCGGCTCCCTGCACATCATAATGACGGTCTCCGATCATCACAGGGATACAATCCTGGCCTAAGGATTGCTGGATAGCCCCCGGTCGAAGGCGGCCGCTGTTTAAGCGTTGTTCGCCGCGATAATGCATAAGCGCTTGCTGAATGACAGCGGTTTTTGAGTCTAAACGTCCATCCAGGTAGCAGCCAAATACAGTATCGAAATACTTTCGGAGTTCAAAATGCTCCAAAACACGGTGCGCATAGACCCAAGGCTTCGAAGTGGCGACGGTCAATATTTTACCGCTGGACTGTAAGGCGCTTAGGACATCGTTTAAGCCTGCATAAGGCGTGCCTTCGTATAGACCGGTCCTTGAATAGTAACGGCGATAGTACTCCAAAGCGGTGGTTGTCTCAGCGTGGTTTAAGCCGATGGTGCTGCTAATCTTATCCCGCAAGGGCGGACCGACAAAAGAGGCCAATTCCGCATTGCTCCGGGAAGGCAGCCCCATTTGCTCCAGCATATAGCGCAAACCATTGAAAATCCCTTCGCCGGAGTCGATTAAAGTGCCATCCAAATCAAATAAGATAAGATTAGCCTTTGCAATATAATCTTTATCGGCATTGCTGACAGCCGGGCCCCAAATGATCGTTTCCAAAATAATTCTCCTCAATACAAATCAATATCAGGCTTAAAAAGATCCCTTGACAGCATACTGCCAAGGGATCTGTGACGTTAATCATGCCACGGATATGATGTTCGGGTTTATTCTTCATTCCCGGAGACGAATTCGGTGGTCTGGGTAGTTTCCGTTTCGTCTTCAGCCTGTTTTTCTTTGGTTTCCTCTACCGCAGCCGCAATTTCTTTAACAGGTTCTTCCGATGCAGGTTCCGCTTCTGATTCGGGCTTCTGCAGATCGACCGCATCCTTGACGCTCAAACTGATCCGCTTCTTCTCCATATCGATCTCCAGGACCTTTACTGGGATCTCCTGACCTGCCTTCAGAATGTCTTCGACTTTATTGACCCGGAACTTCGCCAGCTGTGAAATATGAGCAAGGCCTTCCAAACCGGGTTCTAACTGGATGAACGCACCGAAAGCTGCGGTACGCATGACCATGCCGGGATAAATTTCGCCGACAATGTATTTCTTGTCTGCGATCTCCCAAGGATTGGGTCCGAGCTGCTTCAGGCTCAAGGATACTTTTTCCTTTTCACGGTCGACCTTCAGTACATAAACATCGATCACATCATTGATTGCAACCACGTCAGAAGGTTTGGCGACTTTGCCCCAGCCCATTTCAGAGACATGCAGCAATCCGTCACAACCGCCGATATCGACAAACGCTCCGAAATCAGTGAGCCGTTTGACCGTTCCTTTACGGACTTCCCCCTCTTGGATGCTGCTCCAGAAGCTTTCCTTCTGTCCCTGATACTCCGCTTCCAGCAAAGCTTTACGGGACAGGATGACTTTCCGGGCACCGCGGTTCAATTCAATGATCTTGAAGTCCAAGGTTTTCTTAAGATAATCATTGAGATCTTTCACAAAGCCGCGTTCGATATGGGAAGCAGGTACAAAGCCTCTCATTCCAACATCCACAAGAAGGCCGCCTTTGACAACATCAATAACGGTCGCAGTGACGGTTTCGCCATTTTCAAAGGCTTTTTCCAGTAGATCTATTTTTTCTTCAAAAAGAGCATTTTTCCGGGAAAGAACAATGTTCCCTTCCCGATCCTCTTTGATGACTTCTGCTCTGACTTCATCCCCGACTTTTAAAAGGGCGAAGGGGTCGACTTTTGTAAAGGCCAGCTCAAAGGCAGGTATGATCCCCTCAGATTTGTAGCCAATATCCACGAGCACTTCATCGGAGGATACTTTCACTACGATTCCCTTTACGACATCGCCGGGATGGAATTCTTTGCAGCCCATCTGAGCTTCCATGTCAGAAAAGTTTGCTTCCATTTCCTGCTCTTTTTCTGTGTTTTGAGCTTTTTGCTCCATTGCCTGATCTTTGAACTCTTCCATCTTCTCAACAACCTCCTTGATTATCCACTCAGGGGTTGAAGCCCCTGCCGTGATCCCAATTAACTCTATACCTTTTAACCAGTCAAAATCAATATCTGAATAGTTCTCTATAACGTATGTATTTGACTGAATATTACGGCAATACTCGCCTAATTTTGCTGTATTTGCACTGTGTTTGCCACCGATGACCAGTACCAGATCCACCTTGGCCGCTAAAGCTTCCGCAGCCTGCCGACGCTCCCGGCTCGCACTGCATATGGTGTTGTAGACTTTAGGTTCCCGTCCTGCCTTGACCACATTTTCAGCTAATTGTTCTAGACGATCAAGATTCTCAGTGGTTTGGGCCATGATGGCAATCTTCTCAGGTAAATCTTTTTCCAGAAGAATTTCTTGTGGGTCTGCGATGATCCGGCATCGATCCTTGAGCCAAGCCATATAACCCTGGATTTCCGGATGTTTCTTATCGCCCAGGATCCATACATCATAGCCTTGAGCGATCGCCTCCAAGCCTAACTGAACGACTCTGGATACGAAGGGGCACGTCCCGTCGACGACCTGGCAGCCGATTTCTTTTAAATGCTGATAGGTTTCAGGTCCTGTTCCATGGCTGCGGATAATGACCGCAGACCCTGGGGTGATGCTCTCCAGATCTTTTTTGTGGATCCCCTGGACTTCAAGGCGCTGAGTAACTTGCGTATTGTGAACAAGCGGGCCTAAAGCCTCAACCTGTTGCTGATGATGAGACGTTTCCAAGGCTAAATTGATGGCGCGCTTAACGCCATAACACATACCTGCTTTATCTGCGATGATGACTTTCATGGATTAAGAATTACCCTCCTGCAGCTGCTTGATCCTGCATCGAAGCTGATCGGTCATTTGATGCAGCATGGTGGAATTGACTTTTTTCCCTTGATAATCGGAAAAATCGATGGGTTCGCCAAACCGGAGCAGGACCTTTTGACGGAATCCTGCCGGAAAAGATTTGGGTGTATTGATGATTGCCACCGGGATGACAACAGCCTTGGAACGCTGTGCAAACAATACTGCCCCGTCATAAAAGGGGAGCAATTCGCCGTTTCGGCTGCGGGTGCCTTCCGGGAAAAGCACCAGAGCTTCTCCTTGTGCCAAAACCTCAGCAGAAATTTTCAGCGCATTGCGGTCGATGGTGTTCCGACGGACAGGAAAGCCATGCACATGGGCGATAACCCAGCCAACCACAGGGACCTGGAACAGTTCCGCTTTCGCCATGAAATTCAGCTTGCGATGCACACAACAAAATAAATAGACGGGATCCCAAAAGCTTAAATGATTCGCGGCTAAAACAAAAGCCCCCTGTTCTGGAATGTGATCGATCCCGGTAATCTCCACACGATTGAATAAACGGAGAAAAGGAAAAACCAGCCAATGGGCAACCCCCAGCATAAACCGATAAAACATTGATTTGCTACTCCTTGCAAACAAGTCCTGAGACAAAAGTTTAATGATCTTGTTTGCTGTTTAGAATAATCTTTAGGACTTCAGAGATGGTTTCATCCAAATCTAAATCGGTGCAATCGAGTAGGATCGCATCCTCTGCGGGTTTCAGAGGACTTGTGCTTCGATGCACATCCTGGTAGTCACGCTGCTTAATGTCACGAATCACTTCATCCATGGGCTGTGTGAGCCCTAGCCGCTGCATTTGAGCCAAGCGGCGACGAGCCCTTTCTTCCACAGATGCTGTTAAATAGATCTTGCATTGGGCTTGTGGAAGGATCACAGTCCCTGCATCCCGGCCATCCATCACCACATTCTGGTCGGCAGACAGAGATTGCTGCATCTTGACCAAGGCTTGCCGGACACCGGGAACCGCAGCGATTTCTGAGACCAGCCTGCTGATTTGAGGACTTCGTATCACATGGGTCACATCGATATGATTGCAGAAAATCTTCTGCTGCCCTCGATGGCTGACCTTAAACTGAATATCGGCCTTTTCAGCAAGGACCGTTAGACTTGCTTGATCCTCAACGGACAGTCCCTGCTGGACCGCAAGCCAGGCAACCGCCCGGTACATGGCGCCGGTATCGATATAGACGTAATTCAATTTTCTTGCAACGGCTCTGGCAACCGTGCTCTTACCGGCTCCGGCCGGACCGTCAATGGTGATCTGAATGAGAGTCTCCTCCTTCAGAAGGCCGCTGGATCGTATTGGGATCCGCAGGACGGTCAATGGTTTTCAAGTCCATATCCGGTGCGACCCGATGGGCTAAACCAATGGCAACTTCATTAAGATGAAGCAATCCGATGGCAAGGTAAACAGCCACCGAAATATGGTCGCCATAACGGGCAATTGCCAGCTTTCCGCCAACATTCAAACCATAGGCTTTGGTCAATATTTGGGCCAAAGCTTCCCGTGTGGCTCCGGCAACGGCACCTTCATCATAATGATTATCCTTGATCACATGTTCGCGTTTGGCTGCGACAACCGCCCGTTCTATCATTTTTTTTGCAGACAAGGCAAAATCGCCGCCATAATCAACGGCGACGGCGCGAATCCCTAAATGAGCCAATGAAGCCTTTAACTGCTGCTCTTCCTCCCGGCTTTCTGTCAAAGCCATACGGATTGCAGCAGAAGCGATTTTCTTGGAACCATACTCCATTTAGTATGACTCAGCTCCTTCGATATAGCCAAATTTACCTTTATATACTCATAAAGTATAATATATATCCCATGAAAATGCAATCCCTCTTATCAACCGGCCCCTTCGCCCTTCAAAAGTTTTCTCAAAGCGGCAACTTCTTCCTCTCGAAGCTGCCGGTATTGACCCGGCTGCAAATTGCCTATTTTCAGTGAACCGACCTGTACACGACGCAGCTTTGTGACCGGAAGGGAAACCGCTGCGCACATCCTGCGCACTTGACGATTTCTTCCTTCATAGATGGTCATAAAAAAATCGCTTTGGACAGGATCTCTTTTCAGCAGTTCTATCTCTGCCGGCATGGTAGGCCCATCCTCCAGATCGATCCCTTTGCGAAGAGCCAGGATCATCTGGTCTGAAATATACCCCTTCACAACGACCCAATACTTTTTGGCGATCTTATATTTGGGGTGGGTCAATTGATTGGCTAAATCGCCGTCATTGGTTAAAAGGAGCAGCCCCTCTGTCATGTAGTCCAGACGTCCCACAGGATAGATTCGAATATCCTTGGGCAACAGGTCTAAAACGGTTCGCCTGCCCTGGGGATCCTCACAGGTCGTAACAACCTCCTGAGGCTTGTTTAATATATAATATATCATTTCTGATGAAAGCTTCACAGGTTTGCCATCGACGGCGACAATGTCCAGCGCTTCATCAATCTGGACACCCATCTCACGGACGGTGACGCCATTGACCTGTACCAGACCGTCAAGAATCATTTGCTCGGCATGCCGGCGGGAAGCGACGCCGCAGCGGGCAAGGTATTTCTGTAACCTTTCCAATTTTACACCATCACCTTAAAATTCATTCGAACAGATCCGTCGATAAATAACGCTCTCCTGTATCCGGCAATAGAACGACGATCGTCTTATCCTGATAAACCGGTTGTTGGGCTAATCCTGCCGCGGCGCATACAGCAGCCCCAGAAGAAATGCCCGCCAAGATCCCTTCTGTGTTGCTGAGCCTGCGGGCAAAGAAATAGGCCTCCTCATCAGACACCGTTACAACCTGGTCGACCAGGCTGGGATCATAATTTTCAGGGATGAAATTGGCGCCGATACCCTGGATTTTATGGGGACCGGCGGTTCCGCCGGAAAGCAGCGGAGATCCTGCAGGTTCGACTGCAATGATTTCGATCGATGGATTATGGGTTTTCAAGCCGCGGGCAACGCCTGTCAACGTTCCGCCTGTACCGACACAGGCCACGAAGACGTCCACCTTGCCGTCGGTATCCTGCCAAATTTCTTCGGCCGTCGTTTGTGTATGGGAATGCGGATTTGCAGGATTTTTGAATTGCATCGGGATAAATGACTTGGGATATGTTTCTGCCAGTTCATTCGCTTTTTCGATGGCGCCGGCCATGCCCTGGCCTCCGGGCGTCAATTGAATTTCGGCACCCAGCGCATGCAAAAGTTTCCGACGTTCCAGGCTCATGGTTTCCGGCATCGTCAGGATCAATCGATAGCCTTTGATCACCGAGATGAAGGCAAGCCCGATGCCTGTGTTCCCGCTGGTGGGTTCGATGATCACGGTGCCTTCAGAAAGACTGCCTTCTTTTTCTGCTTGCTCGATCATGCCCAATGCGGCACGATCCTTGACGCTGCCCAAGGGATTGAAGGATTCCAGTTTCACCAGGAGAGGCTTTTTCAAGCCAAGGGATTGGCTTAAGCGAGGTGTCGACACCAGCGGTGTACGGCCGATGAGCTCAATCAAACTATTAAAGATCTTCATAAATCCTGAACATCCTTTCGCTGAAGCTTTTCTAGTGCTTCAAGCCTTTTCTCAATGAGCTGCAATTCATTGGCGATCGGGTCAGGCATGTTGATCTGATCCAAAGCTTCTGATGATTTATCCACCGGACGGCCGTTCAGCCTGACCACATTTCCGGGAACACCGACCACTGTTGCATTGGGCTCTACATGCTTCAGCACGACGGAATTGGCGCCGATGCGCGCGTTGTCACCGATATTGATCGGTCCTAAAATCTTTGCCCCCGCACTCACCAGAACATTATTGCCTAAGGTCGGATGACGTTTTCCTATGTCATGGCCTGTTCCGCCCAAGGTTACGTTATGATAGATCGTACAGTCATCGCCGACTTCAGACGTTTCGCCAATCACGATGCCCATTCCATGATCAATAAATAAACCTCTGCCAATGGTGGCGCCCGGATGGATTTCGATTCCGGTCATGAAGCGGCTTAACTGGGATATGAGCCGGGCAACAAAAAACAGATGCGCGTTGTAAAAGAAATGAGCGATCCGATGATAGATCAGGGCATGAAAACCCGGATACAATAAAATAACTTCGAACATATTTCTTGCGGCCGGATCGCGATAGGCGATGGACCTGGCATCGTAAATCAATCCCATAAAAAACTCCTTCTTGCAGTTAAGCCTCCTCGATCCGTTGCGTTGCTGCATCTTCTTCATCAGGTGTTTTTGAAAAGGCTGGCAGGTCTTTGATGGAGGAAAGTCCAAAATATTTCAAAAAATCTGTGGTTGTACCAAAAAGGATCGGGCGTCCCGGCGCATCTTTACGGCCTTTTTCATCGATCAGCCCACGATCCAGGAGCGTTCCTAACGAGGAATCACAACTGACACCCCGGATTTCTTCGATCTCAGCCCGGGTGATCGGCTGACGATAAGCCACGATCGATAAAACTTCCAAAGCAGCCTGGCTTAAGGAGGAAAGGCGCGGCTTGACAAGCTTTTCTATGTACGGCGCATGCTGTGGATAGGTGGCAAACATCCATCCGCCGGCAATCTCCGTGAGGGCAAATCCTCTGTTCTGCTGTTGATAGTCAGCCTGGATGGCAGCCAGGAGATCAAGGATCTCCGCTGATTCAAACTCGGTAATATCGCTTAACGCCTTCAAGGTCAGTGGCTCTGCCGAACAAAGCAAGAGCGCTTCCAATAAGCGTTTTCCCTCAGCAGGAAACAAATTCATTTGGAATCGCTTCCTTTCCATTCTGATCATTATAAAAAATATAAATTTCTCCAAAAGATTCTTTCTGGCGAGCCCAAATCTTGCCGCGATGCAGAAGCTCAAGCAATGCCATAAAGGTCGTAACCATGGTCCGCAGGGAATCTCCGCCTAACAATGAGCGGAAAGCGATCCCCCCTGGTTGTTGTTTGATGATTTTCAGCAGATATAAAATCTGAGCCTGGATCGTCACGGTGTCCCTAGGCAGCTGGATGAACTTTTCCCGGCCAGCCAAACTCTCAAGGATCTGCATAAAGGTTCTGGTTAAATCATCGGTGGTCAGCTTTCCCACAGGATTCGGCGCCGGGAAGAGCTGCAGCAGGGTTTTATCATCAACCTCCCGAAAAAAGACCCTGGACTGGCTTTGTTCAAGCGCTTTAAATTCCGCGGCTTTTTCTTTATACAGGCGATACTCAAGCAATTTTTCGACCAATTCATCACGCGGGTCATCGGTTTCCCCTTCATCGGCTTCCGCTTGTATCCGCTTGGGCAATAGCATACGGGCTTTAATGGTCAGCAGTGTTCCGGCCATCAGAACAAAATCGCCGGACAGCGTCAAATCGATTTCTTCCGCTTTGTTGAGATAGTCTATATACTGGCTCGTAATAAAGGCAATTGGGATGTTATAGATATCCAGTTCATTGGTGTCGATCAGATGCAACAGGAGATCCATCGGCCCTTCAAAGACCGGCAAAACCACTTGGTAGTTCATATGTATCCTCTCGCGTCGTTTAGAAATGGATTGCCTTTCGAACGAGTTCCAAGGTCTTTTCCGCTTCCAGGCAAGCCGCTGCGTCACCTTCAGAGATGATTTGTCCGAGCCGTTGGGGATTTTGTTCGAAGTAGGCTCTGCGCTGACGGATCGGTTCCAGTTTTTGGTTGATACAAACCGCCAGACGCTTTTTACAGTCCGTACAGCCGATCTGTCCGGCTCTGCAGGCTGTCTGTATCTCTTCTAAGGCAGTTTCGTTGTAAATGCTCTGGTATTTGTTCACAATGCAAACTTCAGGATGTCCTAAATCCGTTTTGCGGATCCGGGCAGGATCGGTGACCATCGCACGGACCTTTTCTTCCACTTCCTGGACCGTTGCGCTTAAGGCAATATCGTTATGATAGCTCTTGCTCATTTTTCTGCCATCCACACCAGGCAATGCCGCGATCTTAGCCAATTTTGCTTTGGCCTCCGGAAAAACGTCCACGTTATACAAATGATTGAAACGCCGGCCTATTTCCCGTGTAAATTCCAAATGAGGCAGCTGATCTTCTCCCACAGGAACCGTATCGGCCCGATAAACCAAAATATCGGCAGCCATCAGCAAGGGATAACCTAAAAAACCATATGTGTTGATATCCTTCCCCTGATCTCCCAGCTGTATAAGCTGGTCTTTGTAAGTGGGAACCCTTTCAAGCCAAGAAAGGGGCGTATTCATTCCCAGCAAAAGGGTCAACTCGGCATGGGCTTTTACATGGGACTGAACAAAAATCGTGGCTTTTTCCGGATCCAAGCCGGCTGCCAGCCAATCCAGCAGCACCCTTTGAATATTTTCGGGGATTTTTTCTGTATCATCATAAGCTGTCGTCAATGCATGCCAATCTGCAATCATAAAAAAACATCGGTAATTCTCCTGTAAAGCAGCCCAGTTTTCCAAAACGCTCAGATGCCCGATATGCAAACGCCCCGTAGGACGCATGCCGCTTAATATGGTTCCCTCGGTTTTCTCCTTATGGGTAGGCATAGTGGTTCCTCCTATAAATTAATTGAAAATGATCCCTGCCAAATCAAAAAAGGCAGAAATAATTCCTTGGGATAAAGGCTGTATGATATAACGGGTACCGCCCGTAACGATCAGCAGCATCAGAAGCAATCCGCCATAGCGATCCATCATATATAATATATTATAAAAACGTTTGGGCAGAATACCAAACAGGATTTTTGATCCGTCCAGCGGCGGCACCGGCAGCAAATTGAAAAACGCCAGATTCGCGTTGATCACAATAAAAAAGCTCAGGAATGTCCAGACCAATTCATGGGCTTGCAGAAAAGCGCCGGACATTGACGACACCGTCATGACCCCTAAGAACACAAGCAAAATATTGGACATAGGCCCGGCAACTGCGGTCAGCAACATTCCGGTATAAATATCCGTTTTGGTGAAATTCCGAGGATCCACCGGAACAGGCTTCGCCCAGCCGAAATTCGCTACCATTAAAAGAAGCAGTCCGACGGGATCAACGTGTTTGATTGGGTTTAAAGAAAGGCGGCCCTGAAGCTTGGCCGTTTTGTCTCCGAGGCTTAAGGCAACCAGTCCATGACAGAATTCATGGATGGTTAAAGAGACCATGACCACACTCAGGACCAGCAATTTTTCGATTAGAAATGACATGGAATATCCCCTTGTTTACCTTATTTTAATCGCTCGGGTATGACATCATTGCGGGTAAGATCCTCAAAGGTTTCCCTTTTGACGATCAGGTCGGCTTTTCCATCCTTGACCAAAACCACCGCAGGCTTCAGGAGCCGGTTGTAGTTGCTGGACATTGAATAGTTGTAGGCGCCGGTGCAGGAGATGACCAGAAGGTCCCCTGCCTCCACCCAAGGCATCGAGGCGTCCCAAATCAGCATGTCACCGGATTCACAGCACTTGCCTGTCACCGAAGCAACGATTTGATTGGGTGCGTTCATCTTGTTGGCCAAGGCCATTTCATATTTTGCCTGATAAAGCGCCGGCCTTGGATTGTCGGCCATCCCACCGTCGATGGCTACATAGGTGCGGACACAGGGTATGGTTTTGACCGAACCAACGGTATATAAGGTGCTGCCGGCCGGACCGATGATGGATCGGCCGGGTTCTACGGTCAGACGTGTTGGCATGGGGAAATCTAAAAAACGGAATTCCTCCGCCAGTGTGGTGAACATCATTTCCGCAAAGTCACTGATGGGCGCCGGCATATCCCCTTCACGGTAATAGATGCCGAAACCGCCGCCCATATTGAGTTCAGGCAGCGCCTTGCCCGTTTCCTCCTGGATTTCTTTCATGAAATGGGCCATGATCCTTGAGGCTTGGCGGAATGATTCGATTTCAAAAATCTGTGAACCGATGTGGCAATGCATGCCGGCAAGCTCCAGGTTCTCTTTTTGCAGTGCTGCCTTCGCCGCTTCCATCGCTTGGCCGGTGGCGATGCTAAGGCCGAACTTTGAATCGATCTTGCCTGTCTGGATATATTCATGGGTATGGGCTTCGATGCCAGGCTGGATCCTGAAAAGAATCTTGGGACATAGGCCTAGGGAACCGGCGATCTGATCCAGCATATCCAATTCATAAAGGTTATCGACAATGATCCGACTGATCCGATTCTCCAAAGCATATTTGATCTCGAGGGGGGATTTATTGTTGCCATGAAAAATAATTCGGGAGGGATCCACACCGGCTTTGAGCGCTGTGTAAATCTCTCCCTGGGAAACTGCATCGATGCCAAGATCCTCCTGGGCGATGATCCTTGCCATCGCCAGGGTCATAAAAGCTTTGCTGGCGTAGACCACTTCAGCTCCCGGATAACCCTCAATATAAGCCTTGTGAAAGTCTTTGCACGTCTTACGGATCAGATCCTCATCCAAGATATAAAGAGGCGTTCCGAATTCAGCCGCCAGGGCCGTGGTATCGCAGCCGCCGATTGTCAAGTGTCCTTGTTCATTGATGGCCATGGTTCCATGCAGTTTCATTTGAATTCTCCTTATCTTTGAGAAAATTGAAAAGCCGAAGATCGATTCCCGGCCTCATCGAGAGATAGTGCTCCACCGAAAACGGTGACAGTTCTGCATCTATTGGATGCAGACCCAGCCAATGCCTTTGCAGGGCATTTGCTTCGGCGACGGTTCCTTTCACTTTCCCTCATGGTCCGCCGACTCATGAAAGCTACTGATAACCGCCGCGACCTCTACCTCAGCTCAAAAGGAGATGAGGTTCTATCTATTCTTTATATTTTATCACTCACTATTAATAGGGGTCAAGTAAAACTATTCCGTTTCGGTATCGGCCAGATATCCGACCACATCTTCGTAATAGCGCACATGCCGTAATTTCTGAACGGACAGACCCGACAATTCCCCCCAGGCGTCCCGGGCGCTGAAAGCCAGATCTTCTTGGGCGTGACGTATGATTTGCCGGATCAGAGGGACATTGTCCTCGTTTTGTATGGCCTTAGCTTGGTACAGCAGGTACCGGATATAGCAGTTGCATTCCCAATAAGCCTCCAGGGCCAGCCAACCCCGGATCCAGCCACTGAATGGATGGGAGCGGATAAAACGCCAAAACAGGCCATGGGCAGACGCAGATCCGGCAGCGTTTCCGGATCTTTCCGGGGAAAAGCCTAAATCGGCTGCCAAATGATAAAGAGCAGGCCATTGGGAGTCCTGTGTGTTGATGACAGCCTTCACCGTTTCACCTGATTTCTTATAATTTTATGGCTGATATAGCTTCTTTCTGTTCTAAATAGATCCTTTGGATCCGGTCATTGGCAGTGATCTTATCAATCACATGATGGACATATTGGTCCAGCGTGCTTCCCATCCGATAATCCGCTGGGAAAACACAGCTTACCCGGTCATCTTTCATCAAAGCGGCAATACTCTCATTGGTTTGTCCCTGATAGACTGCAATGGAATGGCCGCCATTCTCCCGTACCAATTTCATGCAGGGGACATCGGTAAACCCATCGCCCAGATAAATCATGCGCTGGAAAGGAACCGGCCGGATGTTGTCCGGCATATGGGCATTGACCTCCTCATCCCGGTTGATGTCCAGGATGCCTTTGTTGATGCGGAATAAATACTGGGTCTTCGAAGTATAGTTCACCGCCAATGCCGGCCACTGTGCGATGCCATTTTCGTCGTAATAATAAGAAGAAGCAAAAATTGCTTTGAAGCATCCGGAGATATCGGTTCCCTCGATGATTTCCTTGAGTCCTGACGAGATGATATAATGCTGGATCTGATAGCCCTTCTGGTCACCGTAATTATTGATCCGCTCAAACCAGTCCAGTACGCCGGGGAACAATTCAACGGAACGACCATAATCCTGAAAGGATTCCCGGCGGATGGACCGTCCCTTTTCCTTGGATTTTTTCAGCATCAAATACATATAGGCCAGAACTTTATCCATTTGATGCTGCTCCGCCATGCCGTTGGATTCATGCCAAAATTGGGCGGTTGGCATGCCGATGCTGGGAATAAAGGCGTCCTCCTGCATATCTTTGGGGGACAACGTTCGGTCGAAGTCATATAGTAAGGCGATGATCGGCAATGAAGCCATAGGATTTCAGCTCCCTTCTTCTATTCCAACGCTCGTTTCAACAGGATCGAAAATTCCGAACCGGCCCCGGGTGTCGAACGCACCCGTATCTTTCCCCCATGGGCGGACACAATGATTTTGGCAATTGATAAACCCAGTCCATAGCCGTGACCTTCAGAACCGCTGTTCCGTGACGGGTCTGCTCTGTAAAAACGGTCAAAAATCTTGCTAAGATCATCTTTGCTGACGCCTTGTCCTGTATCCCAAACCGTCATAACCACCCAGGGTCCTTCCCTCCGGCAGCTAAAACCGATCTGACCATCTTCAGGCGTATATTTCATGCTGTTGTCTGCAAAAATACGAAGTGCTTGCTTCAAGGCATTTTTATCGGCCATGATCACGCTTTCTTCCAGCGGTCCAACCTTGACCTGATGACGGACGGCAATCACCTCGGTGTCTTTCGCTATCTCTTCCACCAAATCGTGGACCAAGACCGGAGAAAGCGTCAGCTTCCATGTCTGTTTATCGTGTCTGGCCAGGAAAAGCAGGTTTTCAACCAATTTCTGCATGTTAGTTGCCTCGTTGACGATAGCCGACAAGGCTTCTTCCGTGACCGCGGGATCACTTTTGCCCCAGCGTTCCAGCAATCCAGCATAACCTTGGATCACAGCAATGGGCGTCCGCAATTCATGAGAAGCATCCGAAACAAATTGTTTTTGGCTGTTGTATGCGGATTCCAAACGGTCCAGCAAGCCATTAATTACAAGGGCTAAGTCTTTGAGTTCATTCTTCGTACCGTGGATGTTGATTCGTTGGCCTAAGTTTTCCGCTGTAATGATTCTGGACGTTTGGGCGATTTCGTCAATAGGTTTTAAAACGGCCTGATTCAGCTTTTTGCTGCGAATCAGGAAATAAATCATCCGAAAGGTGTCCACGGCCATAAGTCCCATAACTGCGGCCAGATAAAGAACCAACCATTCCGATGAGTTGTAGGAAAAGTCCATTTGCCATCGGTCAAGACCGACTGTAACAAAACGGGTTGTCTGAAGGCTTGCAAATCGCCTGCCCACGTCCAGACTGAACGGCCAATCCGTACCTTGCGGCCAAAAACCTTCAAATTCCTCATCGGTATACCAATTTGAGAAATAGATCTGGCCAGCCGGGTCGAGGATCCTGATTCTGGAAAGGTCTTCGGGAAGAACAGGATCATAGGCCTGATTGGATTCCAGGGCAATCCTTAAGCGATCGGTGGCAAGATCGGCTTGGTTGTTTGTATTCAGCCAGGCCACCCATGCAAAAACGCAGGAAAAAATCAGCCAGATGATCATGGCCGATTTTAAAAGCATACGACAATAATTGATCGTGATCCGAAGACTGATGGAAAGCCTGAGATTGCTCAGCATCTGGTTAAAAGCCAGGCTCGCCTGGTCGCTGAGCCGGTTGACGGATGAAACGGATTTCTCAATGGTGTGGATGTTGCGTTTATTCATATCTTAACACATACCCCACGCCACGAACCGTATGGATCAGGTGGACATGAAAGGGGTCGTCGATTTTTGCCCGCAGATAACGGATGTAAACATCCACAACGTTGGTATCCCCTGCATAATCATAACCCCACACCTGATCCAGCAGTTTATCCCGGGTAACCACGATATTTTGGTGGCGGAGCAAATACTCCAGTAAATCAAATTCCCTTTTGGTCAAAAGGATCTCAGTGCCATTGAAATGGACGGTGTGCGCCTTGATATCCATGCTCACGCCGCCGTACTTAAGCTGCTCAGGGGCACTGACAGCGGCGGCGGCCTGCTTGTGCCGCCGCTGCAGAATGCTCCGGATCCGTGCCAACAATTCTTCGATGGCAAAGGGCTTCGTCATATAATCGTCAGCGCCGGTATCCAGTCCGTTGACTTTATCGCATACGTCATCTTTTGCAGTCAGCATAATGATCGGCAAATCCGAGGTCTGGCGTATCCGGCGGCAGACTTCGATTCCGCTGAGTTGGGGAAGCATCAGATCAAGCACAAGAAGATCAATGCCCCCGGCAAGGGCTTTTTCCAGTCCGGTTCGGCCATCGGCGGCAAGCTCGACCTCATAACCCTCATAGGTCAGTTCAAGCTCGAGAAACCGGGCAATTTTTGATTCATCCTCCACCAGCAAAATCTTCGTCATAGCAGACTCCTTATGGTGATTTATTCAATGATGATTTCCGAGGCTTCCTTTTGAAGCGGCATTTCCGGCTTGGGCTCCCCCGCTGCGGACGCAGGCGCTTGGGCTGCTTTGTCGGCAGAGTTTGCCCGAGACTGCGCGGGATCTTCTTCGAACACTTTGTTGGTCATGTCTTTGAAGCCGGCAACCGCTTTGTTGCCGAAGGATTTGATCTCATCACCGGTCATGTCCCAATTCACAGTTCGGCTGTACTTATAGCCCATCACCATGGTCGCGATGAATGAAAAGGCAACCAGCCAGGGCGCTGTAAGGGTTGCGATGATGACAAAAAGCCAGGAAATGTTCGCAATGATCATCTCACCCTTCTTGATAACCAAACGATGCGCCATCAGCTTCCGCATAAGGTTCCAAAATTTGCTTTGCTTTTTTTCGCCGGTTTTACCATTGATCCGGGCTTGGGATTCCGAACGCAGCCTGCCCTGCTTTTCCAATTCAATGATGGCCAGGGCAGCATCCCCATCATATTTTTTTAAGAGTTCCATGGCTTCATCATAGGTTATTTTTGCCTTTTGTTTGAGAAATTCAAGATCTTCAACTGAGTATTTCATAGAGACCCTCCTTAAAGCTTATATTTGCTGACATCCTTATCATAAATCAGCGATGTTACAGAGGCTTTAAGTAATAATTAGAACTGGATTAGAATCTATATCTAAGCCGATTATAGCATCTTATCCCTCTTGATGTATACCGGATGGAATTCACTTTTTCGTCATTTTGCACTAGACAAACAATCGTTATTATAGTATAACATTATTATGCTAAATCAAGTAATTGTGATACTCTAATTCGAATAGGTATCCATGACTCCACATCGTAGAGGGGTGAGTTTTATTCTTCTGACGAAACGACAAGAGCAAATCCTTTCCATCGTTCACAAAAAAGGCCCGATTACGGGAGATGAAATTGCGGATAGCCTTGGGCTGACCCGGGCAACGCTTCGCCCTGATTTCACCTTCTTAACAAGAACCGGCATTTTGGGCGCCAAGCCTAGGGTCGGTTATTTCTATGATGGCGGCGGCATTCCCGACCGCATGACCCATCTCCTGACTTCCTTGATTGTTAAGGACTGGATGGGCATACCCATCATAATCAACGGTACGCTATCGGTTTATGAAGCCATCGTCGAAATCTTCATGCGGGATGTGGGCAGCTTGTTCATTACAGACGAAACAGGTGGACTGACCGGGATCGTTTCCAGGAAAGATCTTTTGAAAGTTTCAATCAGCCAGGGTGAGATCCGGCAAATTCCAATCTCGATGATCATGACCAGAATGCCAAATCTGATCACCTGTTCCCCTGAAGAAACACTCATGTCAGCGGCCCAAAAGCTTCAAGACCATCAAATCGACAGTTTGCCAGTGGTACGCCGCAGCATAGAAAACCCTGGCGGACCCTTAGAAATCTTAGGCCGTATAACCAAAACAACGATCGTAAAGGCTTTTGTCAAACTTGGCTCCTGATCGCAATCAATACAGAATATATTAAAAGGAGACCTTTCATGCTGATCTATGTCTTATCAGACTCCATTGGCGAAACCGGGGCCAAGGTCGTTCAAGCCGCTGTCAGCCAATTTGCAGTTCCTGATTTGGAAATCCGCCGTTTCCCTTTCGTTCGTGAGGAATCTTCAGTCATGCAGGCCATCGATGAGTTCAAGAAGCAAAAAAAAGAATCCGAACTTGGATTGATTGCCCACACCTTGGTTTCACCGGAATTAAGAGCCTTTACGAGAGACCAATGCGCGCTCAATGAAATCCCCACCATGGATATTCTGGGCCCTTATGTGGACCAGGTATCCCAGCTGCTCCATCTTGACCCACGGTTGAAACCCGGACTGACCCATCAAATCGACAATGCCTATCACCGCCGGGTAGAGTCCATCGAGTTTGCGATCCGTTATGATGATGGAAAGGACAGTCGCGGCATCAAAGAAGCCGACGTTGTTCTGATCGGGATCTCACGGACGTCCAAAACACCGCTATGCATGTATTTAGCTTATCACGCCATTAAGGCTGCCAATATACCTTTGGTTCCTGAAACACCGGTTCCGGAGGAATTATTCCATCTGCCGCGCTTTAGGGTGATCGGCCTCACCATCAGGCCTGAGGTCCTCCATTCGATTCGTGCCAATCGACTGCGTGAAATGGGTCTTCAGTCGGATGCGAATTATGCGAACCTGGAACGCATCCTCATGGAAATCGAATTTGCGGAAAGCGTCATGAAAAAAATCGGTTGCCCTATCATTGATATTTCAAATAAAGCCATGGAAGAAACCGCGGGCAAAATTATGCAAATCATGCAGAGGAGTGTTGAGTAGTGACAGAAAAGAAGTTTGTGTATCTATTTAATGAAGGCAAGGCCAACATGAAAATGCTTTTGGGCGGCAAAGGCGCCAATTTGGCCGAAATGACCAACATCGGGCTGCCGGTCCCTCCCGGTTTGATTTTAACCACCGAAACCTGTAAAGAATATTTTAACGCTGGCAAAAAATTCCCGGATGGCATGGAAAAGCAGCTTTGGGATAATCTTAAAACGGTGGAAGAAAAAATTGGCAAAAAGTTCGGCGACGTTAAGGATCCTCTGCTGGTATCCGTTCGTTCCGGTGCCCCTGTCTCCATGCCTGGTATGATGGACACGATCTTGAATCTGGGCTTAAACGATGAGACGGTGGAAGGTTTGATCAACATCACGGGCAATCCCCGTTTTTCCCTGGACAGCTATCGACGGTTCATCCAGATGTTTGGTGATGTTGTCATGGGCGTTGAGCATTATCATTTTGAATTGGCTTTAGAAAGCCAGAAAAAACACCAAGGTGTTACGGACGACAAGGACCTGGATGCAGATTCCCTTCGCAAGCTTATTGCAGAATATAAAAGCATTGTCCGCCGCGAAACCGGCGTCGAATTTCCTTTCAAGCCCGAAGATCAGCTGCTCAAGGCGATTGAAGCTGTGTTCGCCTCCTGGTACAACCCCCGTGCGGAAGTTTACCGCAAGTTAAATAGAATATCTGAGGATCTGGGTACTGCCGTCAGCGTACAGTGCATGGTCTTCGGCAACATGGGCGATGATTCAGGCACCGGCGTTGCCTTCACCCGCAATCCGTCCACCGGTGAAAAGAAATTGTATGGAGAATACTTGATGAATGCCCAGGGTGAAGACGTTGTTGCCGGTATTCGGACGCCGCTGCCGATCAGCAAACTGGAGAGCGATTCTCCTGAAGTCTACGCGCAGTTTGTCGAAATCTGCGGTATTCTTGAAAAACATTACCGTGATATGCAGGATATCGAATTTACGATCCAAAACAAACATCTTTATATGCTTCAGACCCGTAGCGGAAAACGCACTGCCCATGCTGCAGTCCAGGCTGCGGTGGATATGGTGAATGAAGGTCTCATTACAAAAGAAGAAGCCATCATGCGTGTGGATCCTTCTTCCCTTGACCAACTGCTGCATCGCCAAATCGACCCCAAGGTCAAATTGGAAGTATTGGCAACCGGACTTCCCGCTTCCCCCGGCGCAGCAAGCGGGCATATCGTTTTCAGTGCCAATGAAGCCGATCGCCGCGGCATCAACGGTGAAAAAGTAATTTTAGTTCGTACTGAAACAACACCGGATGACATCCACGGCATTGTGGCAGCCCAAGGTGTATTGACCAGCCGGGGCGGAATGACAAGCCATGCTGCGGTTGTCGCACGGGGCATGGGCAAATGCTGTGTCTGTGGCTGTGACGCCCTGAACGTCGATGTGGTGAATAAAACCATCACAGTGGGGGACATTGTATTGCATGAAGACGATTTTATTTCCCTGGACGGCGGCACCGGCCGTGTAGCCAAAGGAAAAGTGACCTTGATCGATCCTGTGCTTAGTGACGCTTTCCAAACCTTTCTTTCCTGGGCGGACAGCATCCGGACACTGGAAGTCCATGCCAATGCAGATACCCCCTTCGATGCGCAAAAAGCGCGTGAAATGGGTGCCGAAGGTATCGGCCTTTGCCGCACAGAACATATGTTCATGGCTCAGGATCGTCTCCCCATCGTCCAGGAAATGATCATGGCGGAGAACATCGATGCCCGTATCAGTGCCTTAGACCGGCTCCTGCCGATCCAGGAAGGAGATTTCTACGGGATTTTGAAGGCTATGGATGGTTTGGCTGTAACCATCCGTCTGCTGGATCCTCCCCTTCACGAATTTCTTCCCAACGCGGAATCTCTTGCCATCGAATTGAACACGCTGCAAGTCCTCAATAAATCCAAGGAAAAGCAGGCGGAAATCGAAAAACTTCTGGGCACTGTCCGTTCGCTTCATGAAGCCAATCCGATGCTGGGAACCCGCGGCTGCCGTCTGGGCATCCTCTATCCCGAAATCTATCGTATGCAGGCGAGAGCCATTTTCCTGGCTTCTGCCCGCTTGCTGAAAGAAGGCTTCCATCCTGTTCCGGAGGTTGAGATCCCCTTGATCATTGATCGCGGGGAATTGTCCATCCTTCGCAAAGCCGTTACGGAAGAAGCTGATAAAGTCATTGCAGAAACCGGCATCCCTATCGATTATACAGTGGGCACCATGCTGGAATTGCCCCGGGCATGCCTGATGTCCGGAGATATCGTCGAAGAATCTGACTTTTTCTCTTTCGGAACCAACGACTTGACCCAAACCACCCTCGGATTCAGCCGTGATGACGCTGAAGGCAGATTCCTGAACAACTATCTTGATCAGAAAATCTTGAAAGAAAATCCTTTTGCGGTTCTTGATCAGGAAGGTGTTGGACAGTTAATGAAGATCGCTGTACAGCAGAGTCGAGCCAAGAAGCCGAACTTAAAGATGGGCATCTGCGGTGAACATGGCGGCAATCCATCGTCTGTTGAATTCTGCCACCACATCGAACTGACCGTCGTCAGCTGCTCCCCCTTCCGTGTTCCCATTGCACGTCTGGCCGCAGCACAGGCTGTTTTAAGAAAATAAGCAAATCCAAGGGATCCAGTCAATAAACAACAAAAGGACTGCCGGTTTGTGGATCAAACCGGCAGTCCTTTTGTTTCGTTCATTGTCATTAAAGGTCCTCTTATCTGTGAAAGCGGTGGACTAATCCTGACGGCCCATCCGCTTTTCAGCTTGCTCCAACTCGTGTTCATAGCTGATACGGAGACGGGCAATGCCTGAATCCACCGCCGCCTGGGCAACGGCCGCTGCCACGTGAGGTCCGACACGCAAATCAAAGGCTTTAGGCATAACATAGGATGGATTCAGTTCATCCTCCGTAACCATGCCGGCAATGGCGTAAGCCGCTGCTTTTTTCATGTCCTCATTGATGTCGGTGGCCATCGTGTCCAATGCGCCGCGGAAAATACCCGGGAATGCCAATACATTATTGACTTGGTTTGGGAAGTCAGAACGTCCTGTGCCTACCACCGCAGCACCGGCGGCTAAGGCTTCCTCCGGGTAAATCTCCGGCACAGGATTTGCCAAGGCAAAAATGATGGCCTTCGGTTTCATTCCTTTCACCATGGCTTGATCGACGGCGCCTGCACTGGAAACGCCGATAAATACGTCAGCACCTTTCAGAACATCCGCTAAACTTCCGCTCTGATTGTTCAAATTAGTTTCTAAAGCGATTTTTTCTTTTTCAGGATTCATGCCCACCGGTCTTCCACGATAAATGGCGCCTTTGGTATCGCAAAGAATCACATCGGCGGTTCCTGCGCTTTTCAAAAGACGGGTGACACTGATTCCGGCGGCGCCGGCTCCGTTGACAACCACTTTGATTTCGTCAAAACTTTTGCCGACGATTTTCAAGCTGTTGATCAAAGCGGCCAGAACCACCACAGCGGTCCCGTGCTGGTCGTCATGAAAAACAGGAATATTCAACTTTTCCTTGAGTTTTCGTTCAATTTCGAAACATCGTGGTCCACTGATATCTTCTAAATTAATACCACCGAAGGTCGGCGCGAGCTGAGTTACCAATTTCACGATCTCGTCAGGATCTTTGGTATCCACACACAAAGGGACTGCGTCCACACCGCCAAAAGCTTTGAAAAGAATGCATTTCCCTTCCATGACCGGCATGGCGGCTTCCGGCCCGATGTCCCCTAAACCTAAAACCGCGGTGCCATCGGAAACGATGGCAACAAAGTTGGATTTGATGGTGTATTCATAGACAGCCATTTTATCCGCTGCGATCCGCAGGCATGGTTCAGCCACCCCAGGCGTATAAGCGATTGAAAGATCATGCTGGTCTCTGACAGGCACCTTGCTGCGGATCTCCAGTTTTCCCCGGGCTTCCTTGTGGAGTTTCAAAGATTCTTCACCATAATTCATTTTATTCTCTCCCTTTTCGCCAGTCCTCAGGACCGATTTGATATAAATCATTCCCCTGGGCATCGATTGCCACGATGGCCGGGAAATCATTGACGGTTAAACAATAAATTGCCTCGGGTCCAAGATCTTCATAGGCAACGACTTCAGCTTTGATGATCGAACGGGAAATCAACGCGGCGGCGCCGCCCACAGCACAAAAATAGACTGCACCGTAACGCTGCATAGCCTGGACCACTTCGTTAGACCGTACACCTTTTCCGATCATGCCTTTGAGACCGATCTCAAGCAGGGGTACCGTCAGGGAATCCATGCGGTAACTGCTGGTAGGACCTGCGGAACCAATGACATAACCGGGCTTTGCCGGTGACGGGCCCGCATAATACAAAGTTTGACCTTGCAAATCCACGGGCAGCGGATCGCCTTTTTCCAAAAGATCCACGAGTCTGCGATGGGCTGCATCCCGCGCGGTATAAATTTTGCCGTTAAGCCTTACCCGATCGCCCGCACGCAGACCGCTGACCACCTCAGCCGTCAGAGGCAGGTTGATTTTTTTAATTTCTTTATTTTCTAACACAGGTTATCACATCCTGATCAAATGTTCTAGGATAGGGTCAACTTGCCCTCCAGATCAAAGAAGGATCTCTTTATGGCGGGCAGCATGACAGCAAATATTGACGACCACAGGAATACCGGCAATGTGTCCTGGATAATACTCGATATGGACTGCCAGGCTGGTGCAATGACCGCCCAAACCCGCAGGGCCGATTCCCAACTTGTTGATTTCGGCTAACAGCTGCTTCTCCAATTCAGCATATTGTGATTTTGGATGGTGCGTACCGATCCGACGGATCGTTGCCCATTTAGCAAGCTGAGCCGCCTTATCCAGGGTTCCGCCGACGCCGATGCCGACGATGATAGGTGGACACGGATTGGGCCCGGCGGCACGGACGGTTTCCAGCACAAACTTCTTGAAGCCCTCCACGCCTTCAGAGGGTGTCAGTGCTTTGCATCGGCTCATATTCTCACTTCCGAAACCTTTGGCTGTCCCGACGATCTTGAGCCCGTCGCCAGGAACGATCCGGGTGTGGATCACTGCCGGGGTATTATCGCCGGTATTGGTCCGGTCAAATAGGGGATCCTTGACCACCGATTTGCGAAGATAGCCTTCGGTGTAAGCCCTGCGCACACCTTCCTGGATGGCATTTTCCAAATCGCCGCCAATGATTTTGAGTTCTTGTCCAAGCTCAAGGAAAAGAACGGCCATTCCTGTATCCTGGCAAATCGGCACGCTTTCCTGTGCCGCAATTTGATTATTTTCCATAATCTGGCTCAGAACTTCACGCCCGATGGCACTGTCCTCCTGGGCGCACATTGTCTGTAGAGCCGCGGATACATCGGCGCCGATTTGATAATTAGCTTCTAAAAAAAGGGTCTTGACCGCTTTGGTTATCTCCGGGGCAGTGATTTGGCGCATAGAGCACCTCCCATTCGTCATGCTAGATATTATACTTGAAACTCGCCTTCTCTGCAAAGCCCTGTTGTTATATCCTCATAGAAGCTGCTGCCGGGGCCTTCATAAGGTATATGGTGACGTTTGGCCAGCGTTGCCGCCACATCCGCAAAGGTGCTGCGTATCCCCAAATCGTGATTTTCCTTAATGTCTTGGCCGTAGACAAGCAATGGCACATACTCCCGATTATGGTCTGTGTCAGGCGTTGTCGGATCATTGCCATGGTCTGCGGACAGGATCAGCATATACCCTTCCTCGCAGCATCGTTTGGCTAAAGGCTGCAGAAGCCGGTCAGCCTCTTCCAACGCATCCCCGTAGCCGATCGGATTGTTCCGATGACCGTAAAGCATATCAAAATCGACTAAGTTGACGAAGATCAAACCTTCCGTCAGTTCATCCATGGCTTCCATCGTTTTGGCGATGCCATCGGCATTGGATATTGAGGGCTTGCTTGAGGTGATGCCTTTACCGTTAAAAATATCTTTGATTTTTCCGATACTGATCACTTGTTGGCCTGCAGCGGCCATTCGCTCAAGAATCGTTGGTTTGATGGGATCCAATGAATAATCATGACGGTTTGCAGTCCGCTTGAAGTTTCCAGGTTTTCCGGCAAATGGCCTTGCGATGACCCTGCCCACCCCTAAATCACCTTTCAGCATATCTCTTGCGATGAGGCACCAGTCATAAAGCGTTGTCAAAGGCACGACCTCTTCGTGGGCCGCAATTTGAAAAACACTGTCAGCTGAGGTGTAGATGATGGGATAACCGGTTTCCAAATGAGCCTCGCCCAGTTCTTCGATAATCGTCGTACCGGAGGCCACCACATTACCTAAGGTGCCGGTGCCAATGGCTTTTTGAAATTCCGTGACAAAGTCCTTGGGAAATCCATTGGGAAATGTGGGAAAGGGCCGTTCAAGCATAACGCCTGCCATTTCCCAGTGACCGGCCGTCGTATCCTTTCCATGGGTTTGCGAGGCCATTTTGCCATAAGCGCCGATTGCTGGCTTATCCGCGGCGACCCCTTGCACGGAGGTGATCTTTCCTATCCCCAAAGATTCGAGCAGTGGCAAATGCAGACCGCCTCGTGCCCTGGACAGGTTGCCAAGGGTGTTGCCGGGCTCCACATCATAAAGCGGCGCATCCGGCAAAGCGCCGACACCGCAGCTGTCAAGAATTATCAAAATCGTTTTCATACTCCATCGCTCCTCTGAAGAAAATCTTTCCAAAGCATCACCTACGCTCTTGGATGGGTCTTATTGTATACTTCTTTAAGCCGTGTGTCGGTCAAATGGGTGTAGATCTGGGTCGTCGCAACATCTGCATGCCCCAGAAGCTCCTGTACCGAGCGGAGATCAGCACCACCGACCAACAAATGCGTAGCGAAGGAATGCCGGAAGGTATGAGGGGAAATATTCGCTTGAATGCCTGCCTTTTCTGCCCGCTTCTTTAGCATCTGCCAAAACCACTGTCTGCTTAAGGGCTTCCCTTTCTGATTCAAGAAAAGCCCTCTCTCCCTTTGATTGACAACCCATTGAGGCCTGGCCACGGTGAGATAGTTTCTTATGGTTTCGAGAGAGCGTGAACCGATCGGGATGATCCGTTCTTTGCTGCCTTTTCCCAGACACCGCACATATCCTAAGGATAAATCCACATCGCCCAAGGTCAGGGACAGCAATTCCGAGACACGTAAACCGGCGGCATAAAGAAGCTCCAGCATGGCTAAATCCCGGAATCCGGCAGCATTATCCGGCGGATCCAAAGAATCAAGCAATTGGGCCATATCTTCTTTCGAAAGATCCTTAGGTAAATGGAACGGCATTTTGGGCGCTTCTAAAAAAAAGCTGGGATCCGTTATGATAATTTTTTCCTGAGCCAGGTATCTGAAAAACACTCGGATGCTTGTGATTTTTCTTGCGATGGTGGCCGGGCCGGCGCCTTTCAGCTTCTGCTGATGAATGTACGCTGATAAATGGTAATGCGTCACATCCTGCCAGCCATTCATCGCCTTTTCAGCTGGAGGCTCTTGATTTTCGGACAAATGCTCCAGAAAACTCAAAAAAAGAGTTAAATCATTTTGATAGCTTTTTCCAGTATTGGCGGCAAGCCCACGTTCAATGATTAGAAATTGAATGAAATCACGTATCTGCTTTTCCATACGATCCTCTTCCTGTTGACGGCATATTAGGTTTATCCCTATTCCCTTTCTATTATACTCGATGAAACATTTTTAGAATGATAAATTTTGCTTTGATTAATAATATTCGAAAGACACTAAATTAAAATCTGAGGAGGCCGATAATAAACATATCCGTCAAAATGCTTCGCAAAGGAGGATCGCAGAGTACGGCTGATATCTTAATACGATGGGAATTACACTTTTTTTGCAACAGGATTTATACAAAGTAGGAGTGTGGGGTCATATGAAAAGCATCAAGACAAAAATTTTAGTCAGCATGGTGGCGTTGATCACCATCGTCGCAGTCTTTATCGGAGGAATCAGTTCTTTTCTAAGCTATCGCAGCACATTGGACACCCTGGAAACCACATTGGCAGAGCTGGCAACCACCGCCGCCGGACAAGTCAAAGCAGAAATGAATGTCTACAAGACCATCGCCATCGATATGGGGTGCATGGCCAGGCTCTCTAATCCGGCAACCACGCAGGCAGAGAAAATCGAGATCTACAGGGAACGCATCAAGACTTATAATTTGAAAGATGTATATTCTGCCGGGCCAACCGGAACCGTGGATACGAAGCCATCCAGGAATGTGGCCAACGAAGCTTTCTTTCAATCCGCGATAAAGGGTGAAGCCTTTGTTGCCGATCCGAAAGTCAACGAAGCCTCCGGTGGAATGGAGATATTCGTAGCTGCTCCCCTCTGGGCCGGCGGCGTCGCCAACACACAGGTGATCGGCGTTGTGGTCCTCACCTTTGACGGTCTTCTCCTCTCGGAAATTTCTGACAGTGTTTATACAGGTGATGCAGGCGCTGCTTATATTATCGACCGTGAAGGCGATACCATCGCCCATCAGGACCGGAATTTAGTTCAAACCGTTGCAAACCGGATCGAAAATAATGCAAATGATTCTGAAATGAAAGACCTGGTCAACCTGGAAAAGAAAATGATTGCCGGCGAGACCGGTTTCGGTGCTTACACTTATGGCGGAAATGATAAATTCCTTTCCTATGCTCCGATTCCCGGATCCAACGGCTGGAGCATCGGTGTCAACGTCTTGCAGGACGCCTACACAGGCAGTACCACCCGGGCCATTCTGATCATCATCGCAATTGCTGTGGCCATGATCCTTGTAGGCTCATTTGTTTCACTAAGTATGGCAAACATGATCGCCAATCCCATAAAAGCCTGCGCTCAGCGGCTGAATCTATTGTCTCAGGGTGATTTAAAAACGGAAGTTCCCACCACGAAAGCCAAAGATGAGACATCGGTTTTGTTGACCTCCTTAAAGGAAGTCGTCGATGCCTTGAACAGTGCGATTACCGACGTCTCCTATCATCTCGGTGAAATTGCCAAGGGCAATCTGACCACCACCGTGACCCGTCAATATAAAGGAGACTTCGTTCCTCTGGAGACTTCAACCAAAGGAATCATTGCTTCACTGAATGACGCCATGAGCCAAATCGAGCAAAGCGCGCAGCAAGTGGCCGGCGGTTCTGACCAAGTAGCCTGCGGAGCTCAGGCACTTTCCCAAGGTGCCACGGAACAGGCCAGTTCCATCGAAGAGCTGTCCGCGACCATTGCCGAAGTCTCCCATCAGATCAAAAACAATGCACGGAACGCTTTAGAGGCTGAGCAGCTTTCATCGCAATCCGGTAAAGAAGTTCTGGACAGCAACGAACAAATGCAGACCATGATCAGCGCCATGTCGGAAATTAGCAATACATCCAATGAAATCAGTAAAATCATCAAAACCATCGACGACATTGCCTTCCAGACCAATATCCTGGCACTCAATGCCGCTGTAGAGGCTGCGCGGGCAGGCGCTGCCGGAAAAGGCTTTGCCGTGGTTGCCGATGAGGTCCGGAATCTGGCCAGTAAAAGCGCGGAAGCTGCAAAGAACACCACCGTTTTGATTGAAAGCTCGATCAATGCCGTTGGCAAAGGCACTAAAATTGCGGATCAAACCGCTAAATCACTTCTAAGCGTGGTTGACGGCGCAAAAAAGTCCGCGGAATTGATTGGTCAAATCGCCGCGGCCTCCAACGAACAAGCCAGTGCGGTTACGCAGATCAACCAAGGCATTGAACAGATTTCTTCAGTGATCCAGACCAATTCCGCAACATCAGAAGAAAGTGCCGCCGCCAGTGAGGAGCTATCCGGACAAGCACAGATCCTGAAAGATTTGGTGCGTCACTTCAAGCTGAAACGGCATTCAGAATCTACGTTGTCCTCCCATTCTGAGGGTTTCGGCGGCATTCAAAAAGAAGGTTACTCTGCCATCGTCGCCACTTCTGAAATGCATGGAGCTTCTGGTTTTCATTCGGATAAATACTGAATCTAACCTGCAATTCTAAGACACTGATTCATAGGAGAGGTGATAACCATGGAGGAAGAATTCAACAATTCGGGACTTTCCAGCCAAAACATTGCAGAAATGGACGGCAAATACCTAACATTTTGGACAGACCAACAATTATTTGGTGTTCCCATTGCGGACGTGGTACAAATCGTCGGGATTCAGCAGATAACCGTAATCCCAGATTTCCCTGCTTATGCAAAAGGCATTATCAACTTGCGTGGGACGATTATACCGGTTATCGATATCCGATTGCGCTTTCGCAAACCAGAGACACAATATAACGAACGCACCTGCATCATCGTTTCGAATATTCACGAGAATGCGGTGGGACTGATCGTTGATGCGGTGGATGAGGTTACAGATATCGATGATTCTTCGATTTCTTTACCACCGAAAATGAGCAGCAAGGATCAGCATGCCTCCTTCCTTACCGGTATAGGTAAATTGGAACAAAAAATTGTACTGCTGCTGGATATCAGTAAAATCCTCAGCGAAAACGAGTTTGAACTACTGGCTCAAGAAACAGCCGCAATATAATATGATGATTGAAAAAGCTGTACCTGTTGATTCATGACAGGTACAGCTTTTTATTTCTGCAATATGTTTACGCCATCTAAAATCATCCATCGATCATGTCGCTGCCTTCATTCTCTGTTTTGCTCATGTGTGGATCGTTCATGATGACAACATCCGTTTTTGTTTTAAGATTTCTTCACGCTGCAGATGGAGAATATACTTCCATAGCAAATCCTCTTCTTTGCTGGTGCAATTTAACAATTGACAACCGCATTTATAAATCATGGATTGGCTTTCGTCGTTAGAGGGATCGAACCCTTCAGTGCTGATCCGTCTTACGGCGCACTGCAGCGTCAGCGGCCCTGCAGGAAGATCCAAATCAATTTGAAACCTGTCCCCCACTTCAAACCTTACATGGCTGCTCAATAAGATTCCGCCAAGACTCATGTCAAAAATTTCAACGTCGCAGTGGATTGGCGTATCATGATTTGGTGCCGGCAGCATAATATGACCTTTGATCGATACACGGATACGAAAAAAGTCTCGTTTTTCAAAATCTGTCAAAGATGCAGCGTCGGAAATCAACATAAATTGAGTGGTTGAGACATAGACGGAACCGACCAATACTTTGAGTCCTAATTTCACATTATGAACACACAATTTTACCTTCGTGTTATATCTTAATATGTTTATTATGTCATTGTGGTTGCCAAGTTTAATATATTGATCAGAAATCTCATAGATATAGCCACAAGCTAAAGCTTCATTCGTCAAGGATTTGATTTCACACAAAGAGCCCTCATATCGTTTAGATAGGGGTAATCCACCCTCCATGGCTTCGGTCATGATATTCTCCTCCTTTTAACGATCCGTTGAGATTATGGTATTTCCAGGAGACTGACTGGAAAAGGATGTTTCCCGCTCAATGATCTCACGGGAAGCCTTCAATAACTCACCATAGATTGCCGCAACGACTTCGTAGAGTTTCGGCGGTATATTGCTGCCAATCTCGAGCATACATAATAAGGACGCGGCACTGTCATCACGATAGACCGGTATCCCCTTGTTTTCAGCCACATCAATGATTTTTTCGGCCATCGTACCATAACCCGAGGCAATCACCACCGGTGCGATGTTGTCATTGGCGCAATATTTTAAGGCAACGGCTTTGTTTTTTTTAGATTTTGACATTTACACCCGTCCTTTTATAAGGCAAAGATTTGAATACGTCCATAAGAGAACGTATGTGCTCCATCTGGTTGATCCGCACCTCCCCAATATGGTAACCTGAGCCGTTTATGGCCTGGAGGAAACCTTGTCTGCAAGCCGTCATTGCCTGGACATGCTCCGGAGGACAAAGAAGATTGAAGTCGATGGTATCATTATTTAAGAGCACTTCAGCTTCAAATTGGCCGATTCCTTCAATATCAAAAACGATGAACACATGGATATTTTTGCAGAAATCATCCTTTGACAGCCCTGGCTTTTCCTCATGTTTGGGATCGATCCATAACTCGGCAAAAGAACGGAGGCCCTCATATCGAACAGGCATCACAAAATGGAGGAGCGGTGTAAAATTGCATGGTGATGAAAGCAGGCTGTTGATAATATTTTCAATTTTTTCCGAATTTATCAGACTGCTCGCTGGCTCATACGCTTCTTTGCTAATAATATCAGCCAATATTTTCATGACCTTTGAATGGTTGTCGATGGTCTGGCCCTTTGGATCAAATTCGGGAAATTCCTTCAGCCAAGCAACCAGCTCCGAACGGTTTTCTCTGCTTTCAATGGCTGACAACAAATGGCTGATCGATTCACGTAAAAAATCCGGATTATCTTGAAAGCGGGAAAGATTATAAATAATGATCGGAACGACCTTTGCGATTTTTGCTGAGAACAGGATGCTGCCTTCGACATCATGAAGCAGGGACAGCGTTTTCTGTTTTAAATCACTGAAACGATCGGCTGCGTCGTTCTGGCGGAATTGCTCAGCCAGCAAATGGATCTGTTTACCTAGAATGGGGCTTGCCGTTAGTTCTTTTGATAGAAACATTAAGCTGTTCGAGACCGAGTCCAAAATGTCTTTTTTTAACAATGTGCCATTGAGCGCCTTAAGCAGATTGGCGATCCCGAATTTCACGTCAGGAGACGACGATGAGAAAGAAAGTTTACGCAAAAAATCATACAATCCACCTTTGAACCTTGTGGAAGCATTCTCTTGCCGTATGAGCTCCGGTACGATCTTATCCTGAGTGATCAGCAATTGCTCGAAAAGCTCTTGAATTTCCTTGGTGACCGTGTTGTTGTTCACGGGCAGCAACGATATCATTTCCTGAAGCAAATAAATATTCTTTAGAAAGCTGACGGTAACCATTGGATCCTTTAATAAACTGGTCAGGATCGTTGGCGCTTCATCCCTGATCGAAGCGCCGCTGTTCTGACTTAAGAGTTCGCTTTGGGCTTGGGGTTTGATGACCTTTTGGACATCGTTCAATTGAAAGGGGACCGTTGGATCCGCTGATTGTTTTATGGATTGGATCGTGTTTTTGGGGAGAAGCGGTGTCGAAATTTTTAATATGTCAGCCATGAACAGCCCCCAGCAAATCATATTTATTGTTTCTACTACTATATATCGTTATGTTTTTCAAATAATTTAGAAATATAATTAAATTTTAATGGACTCGTGCCGAATTGAATGATTGGGGACCTTTAAACACAAAATACGATGAGCAGGTGAAATTATATGAGCCCTATCGATGTCAGTATGGAACCAATGTTGGATATGTTTGTTTTTGAAACCACCACGTTATTGGAACAGCTCGATGAAATCATGATCGCTTCCGAAAAATCAGGTGGATTTGGTCAAGACGATGTTGATGAGATTTTTCGTATTATGCACACCATCAAAGGTTCCTCCGCAATGATGGGAATGGAAGCCATGTCAAATCTGGCACATCACGTGGAAGACATGTTTTTTCTTGTCCGGGAAAACCCCAAGTGCATCGGTGGAAACAGTGAATCGGTATTCGATTTAGTTTTCCAATCCTCTGATTCCTTTAAGAGAGAAATCGAGAGCATCACGGCAAATGCAGACTTTTCTCCCGAAAATGATCAACTGATTCACCGGATCATGATGACCGTCGCCAATTTGAAAGGCGAGACGTCCGTTGAATCAACGCCCAGTGCTTCCGTTGTATCCTATAGACAGACACATTATGTAAAAGTTTTCTTTGAAGACGATTGTCAGATGGAGAACATCAGGGCTTTTATGCTGCTTGCCCAGTTGAAAGAACTATGCGATACCATGGACTCCACACCGGCGCATCCTGAACAGGATTCTGGTTTGTCGTCTGAAATTGTCAAGAATGGCTTGCTTATCGCATTCACAACAACATGCCCGATCCAGGATATCCTTGGGGTCATTGAGAATTCTATCAACATAAAATCTTATGAACTTCTTGAAACTGCACAGGATGGACCTCTATCCAAAAGCGCAGAGGATACCTCCATTTCCATCGCTTTAGATTCGGAACATAAACTTGAAGAAGCGCTTCTCCCTTCTGCCGCGTCGATTTCCGGCGCCTTAGGAAAATCTGGCAAACAAAGCCTGATCAGCGTGAATCAGCTCAAGCTGGACCAACTCATGGATATTGTTGGGGAGATCGTTATTGCCGAGTCGATGGTTGCCGGCAATCCTGAATTAAGGGGTTTGAAACTTGATAATTTCTATAAATCGACCCGTCAGCTGCGCAAACTGACCGATGAACTCCAGGATATCGTCATGTCGATCCGCATGGTTCCCTTGTCCGGTGTTTTCCAAAAAATGAATCGCATCGTCCGGGATATGAGTAAGAAACTGAACAAAGAAGTTGTCTTTGAAACCATCGGTGGCGAGACTGAGGTCGACAAATCCATAACCGATATGATCGCAGATCCCTTCATGCATATGATCCGCAACGCAATGGATCATGCCATCGAAACACCCGAGGAGCGTCGTGCACGCCATAAACCAGAAATTGGTAAAATCACAATGTCGGCTCAAAACATCGGCGGCGAAATCGTGATCATCATCTCGGACGACGGGCGAGGTCTCAATACAGAACAAATTCTCAAAAAAGCACGGGATAAAGGTCTGCTGACAAAACCCGAAGGGGAATACAGCCCGAAGGAAATCTATTCCCTCATTATGCTGCCAGGCTTCTCCACGAACGATACAGTCACCGAATTCTCCGGCCGCGGTGTTGGAATGGACGTGGTGAAAAAAAATCTTGAAAAAGTTGGCGGCTCCGTCTTCGTCGAAAGCAAACCCGATGCAGGAACTGATTTTACGATCAAAATTCCTTTAACACTGGCTATTGTGGATGGAATGGAAATTCGGGCGGGGGATACGGTTTTTACGCTTCCCATCACCTCGATCAAGGAATCCTTTAAGTTTTCTGCTGAGAATAAATTGATCCTTGATACGAACGGTCATGAGATGATCATGGTGCGTGGAGAATGCTATTCGATCATCCGGCTCCATGGCATCTATGAAATTCCTGACACCAAGACAGAATTTACTGAAGGGATCATGATCCTCATCGAAAACGACCAAAAAGCTGCATGCTTGTTTGCGGACGAACTGCTTGGGGAACAACAGGTGGTTGTCAAGCCATTCCCAGTATTCCTTAATAAATACAACATCAAGGAAAACGGCTTGGCCGGTTGCACTATCCTTGGGGACGGCGGCATCAGCTTAATCTTAGATGCCAACAATCTTTTGAATAAATATTAAGGGAGCGTGCCAAAAATGTCCGATTGTGCAGAAAAATTAAATAAAATCCATGATGATCTTTATGGTCGATTTTTAACCTTCTATATCGGCGATTCGACTTACGGCATCGGACTATCAAAAGTTCTTGAAATTATAAGTGTCCAAGCCATAACCCACATCCCCAACGTTCCCTCCTATATTAAAGGAATCATCAATTTACGCGGCAAAATCGTTCCGGTGATCGATGTGCGGTTAAGATTTGGCTTGCCTGAAAAAAGCTATGATGATCTGACCTGCATTGTTGTGGTCAATATGGACGATATGAATATAGGAATGATCGTGGATCAAGTCTCCGAGGTAACAGCAGCCGAAGATGAAACCCTTACAGATCTCCCGGAATTCAGCAACAGCAAATCAAGCACATTTCTTGAGTCCATCGGTAAAATCGGTTCTGACCTGGTTCTTAATATCGATTGCCGTCGTTTTTTTTATGATGAGGTTGCTTCGCCCGTGCTTGAAAAAAATCATGGCAACCAAGAATGGACCGTTGCCTTATGATCAAACTGACGGAAAAAGAATTTCATGACTTAACCACGATGATCCATAGCCGCTTTGGAATTAATCTGGCAAAAAAACGCATCTTGATTGAAGGACGCTTGTCCAATACCCTTCGGGAAAAGAACCTTGCAAGCTTTGACCAGTACTTGTCGATTCTGAACAATGACCCAACCGGCGCGGAAATCACGCTGCTTCTGAATAAGATCACCACAAATCATACGTTTTTCATGCGTGAGAACGAGCATTTCGAATTTTTGCTTAACAAAGTCCTACCTTATTTCGAAAAAAACCATCCAGACCGTGATTTAAGAATTTGGAGTGCCGGCTGCTCCTCCGGTCAGGAACCTTACACCATTGCCATGGCAATGGATGAATATTTTGGCGCCAAAAAGCATCTTTGGGATACAAAAATACTGGCAACTGATATTTCCATGAACGCGATGGATAAAGGAAGAAAAGCGATTTACCCTTCAGAAAGCTTGGAAATCATCCCTGATAAGTGGAGGAACAAATATTTTGTTGATTTGAAGGACGGCACCTATCAAATCTGCAGCCAGCTTCGAAGTGAAGTCATTTTTAAGCCTTTTAATTTGATGGACCCTTTCCTTTTCAAAAAGCCCTTCGACCTGATCTTCTGCAGAAACGTCATGATCTATTTCGATGAAGCCACAAAAGAAAGTTTGGTCGGTAAGTTTTATCAATGGACTGCAAAGAGCGGCTTCCTTTTTATTGGCCATTCTGAAGTTTTGAACCGTTCTGTAACCCATTATAATTACATTAAGCCTGCAATCTATCAAAAAGGGAGTTGAACGCGATGCGGGAAATTAAAAAAATCCGGGTCCTGATCGTTGACGACTCTATTCTGTTTCGTGAGGTGCTATGCAAATCCTTAGGTTTGGATTCCCATATCGAAATCGTCGGCAGCGCCGTGGATTCTTATGACGCCTTGGAAAAAATCCGGCAGCTTGATCCGGATGTTGTGACCTTGGATGTGGAAATGCCGAAAATGAACGGCATCGATTTTCTTAAAACGCTGATTCCGGAGCATCCCTTGCCGGTTGTGGTTGTCAGCGCATTGCCCATCAATGCTTTTGAGGCCCTTAATGCCGGGGCAGTCGACTTCGTTAAAAAGCCGCTGATCAAGCATCCGGGGGAATTGAATGCCTTTATCAGTGAACTTCTCGTTAAAATAAAAATTGCCTCAACGGCCCGTATCAAGCGAGGACCTTTCATGACGCCCCTGCCGGTTTCACGGCTGGTCAACACCTCTCATGATATGATTTGTGCCATTGGAGCTTCCACCGGGGGAACCGAAGCCATTCTGGAAGTTATCAAAGATTTGCCGGCAACCAGCCCAGGCATCGTGGTCGTTCAGCATATGCCTCCGGTTTTTACCAATATGTATGCACAGCGCCTCGACAAATTATGTAAGATGCGGGTCAAGGAAGCGCAGAACCTGGATCGGGTCCAAAAAGGCCAAGTGATCATCGCCGCCGGTGAATATCATATGCAGCTAGCCAGGGACCGTGATGGCTACTATATCAAAAGCGAGCAAGGATCAAAAGTCAGCGGACACTGCCCTTCGGTTGACGTCCTATTTGATTCAGTTGCAGCGGTGGCCGGTCGCAAAGCAATCGGCGTTATTCTTACGGGCATGGGTTCGGACGGGGCCAATGGCTTGCTTAAGATGCGGCAAAAAGGTGCATATACGATTGGTCAGGACAAAGAAAGCTCCATTGTTTATGGGATGCCGATGGTTGCTTATAATATTGGGGCTGTCACAAAACAAATGCCTTTGCCGAGAATCAGCGGTGAAATCATTCGTTATCTGAATCAACTCCATCCTTGATTTTCTCGATCCCATCGAATTAAACGGACAAAGATGGCGCATATCATCGTCCGTTGATTCATGCTAAACTCAAATCAATAATAGGTCGTCTTTATAGCACCCTCTGAATAGTACATAATGCATTGATTGTATAATACCTGTGTCACCATCGTCGCATTGCCGATGGTGATTTTTGTATGCGGAAATATCTCCATGCATTTCAACCGGCTTGACTCAACATCATCCAGCTGTTTATTGATTTTTTCCAAACGTTTTCTCAGTTGAGCCTGCTTAATCAAATTGATCGGTTTTTCTCTTTTCATAGCTTCGAAGATCTTCTGACGTTCGGGAGGCAAGGATATGGGCTGTACGCGGGTTTCTAAATAGTCCAGGTTCTTTGCCAAATTCTCAAAGTTTTTTTCAAGTTCGGCAAGCTCATCCGTGATTTGCTGCCGCTCTGCGATCCATTCGGATGCGGCGCCTAGAACGATGGTTGTCAGAAGGTTTGCCCGGCTGCCGATGGATTTTGCTTCAATGGCTTTTTGAACCGAACAGCTGCCGCCAATGATGGCGCCCCGTTTCCCAGATGCTGTTAGGCATCCGTTGCAATAGATGATGGAGTTCACGATCGAGTCCACATTGAGGTTGCTTTGGGTGCTCGCCTTACAGTTTTCCAGATAATTGCTGGTGATATCGCCGTTGGCTTCCAATTCCCCTTTGTTCATTCCATTCATGCCGTTTTTAAGAACAATGCAGCCCTCGGAAAAAATGGAAGCGCCTTCTACTCTTCCAAAAACAGTTACATTGCCTTTCGCTTTGATTTGAAAGCCTTCAAAGACATCTCCCAAAACAGTAACATCTCCAGGGAAATCAATATTGCCAATCGAATTGTCCACGTTGCCCCGCACCTCAAAGACGGGGTCGATGGTAAATTTATTATTTCGAAAAACTAGATTGCCGGTTTCTCCTGCCAGCAGCTTAAGCCCATCCGACGATAAGATCGTGTTGGCGCCTTGCGGAATATAAACAGGCTTCCCTTCCCGGCCAATAGCTTCTGCTCCATAAACATCCGTTCCCGGCAGACTAGGCATAGGCACCGTGATTGTGCAAATCACGGTGCCTGTATCGACGGCGGTGATAATGTTCAAGGTTTTGAAATCAATACCGCCATTGATTTTTTCTGCAAATTTAAGGGATTTCTCTCTTTCAAAGCAATCAATGATCTCCCCATCCTTTCCATCGACGGGCGGCCGGCCACAAGCAACCGGAAATTTTTCCATATAGGGCTTTCTTTCAACCATCGCATCAAGCTGAATTGGATCGATGCCATAGATAATATTTTCCGTGGTCAATGCCTTGAGGATCATTTCCCGATGGATGTCAGCGCCGTTGTTTTCTGGAGGGAATACCCTGGCATAGGCGGTCATCTTATCATGATCGACATAGATTTCAACCTTTGCATCCACAGGTTCAGTCATGGACTCGCCGATGGATTCAATGAGATCAACAGCCTGTTCGGGCACTTTTACTTTATTATGCAATGATTCATTGATTGTTGAGGAAAGCTTGTTCCTTAATCGTTCTCTGGTTTCGCTTAAGCTAAGGCCTACAGAGACAGCCTTCGGTCGCTCTTTATCAATTAAACTCATAGGATCCCCCTCATTTAAGCTCACCATATCCACTCGCCCCGTTGAGCCGATTTGATTTTCATCCTTCCGTCCTCTGCATAAAAATACAAGGTTCTTCCGTAATTACTGCCTGTATCTTCTGCAACGATAGGAATCTTCATTTGAGCCAGGATATTTTTTACAGCGCTCACATTGCGCTGGCCTATATTGGCGATGGTTGAATTGGTGATCGATGCGAACATCTGGGCCCCGCCGGCGATCTTAGCGCTCATCAGCGGGCTCCTGGCACCTGTCTGTTCCATTTTTTTGACCAAGAGAGCAATTCCTGTATCAGCAAATTTGTATCCATCGCCTTTCATACCTGTTTCTTGACTGGACGGAAGCATGATATGAGCCATCCCTCCGATGCGATTCATCGGATCATACAAACAAATGCCGACACATGAACCCAGTGCATACGTGACGAGAACATCCGGCGCCCGCACAACCTTTAAGTCGGATATTCCAACTGTAAACGAGTTGCTCATAGGTCAATCCCCAATTTCCCCATCAACTTTTCAAGAGATTGTACATCCGGAATCATTAGAATATGGCTCGCCGCTTTTTCATCGCTACAAAGAAATTCATCCGCAATAAAAATGATTTTTTCACTAATGTCCGAAAATTGGATAGCCGGAACACTTAAGATAGCGCCTGCCATATCGATGCAAATATCAGGGACAGTGATATGGATGCGCATTCCGGTCATCTGCGAAATGGCATTCACATAGGATGATGCCATAATATTCGCCACCTCTTTCATTGCAGAATACCCCATCGCATCGATTTGTGAGAAATCATTGAATGATACACCCAAAAGTGCATTCAGTGTGATGTGGGCAAAGGTTTGCGGCAGTAGGAACATCATCATGCCCGCAAAATCCCCTTCTAATGAGAGAAGAATGCCTACGATCATGTTCTCGGGGCCCCCTAAGGCCTCCGTGACTTCCTGACAGCTTAGCAAACGGATCTCCGGCACAGTCAGTCCAATAGGGTTGCCCAGCATGGCAGACAAAGCCGTTGCTGCATTGCCTGCGCCGATATTACCAATTTCTTTGATCACATCCAGCTGCACCGGGTTTAAATCGCTGTAATCATTGAACACCATATAACATCCTCATTTTCACTTTGATTCATTTATCTTAAATTATTAATGATTTCTTCGATTTGATCAGAAATCTGTACAATTTTTGCGTTAAACTGAAATGCTCGCTGGGATTGGATCACATTGACCATTTCTTTTGTCATATCCACTGCGGAATTTTCTAAGACGCCTGACATCACTGCGGCATTGCCTTCTGCGGATGATTTTTTACTTCCGGCTTTTTGTGCCTGGGCGATCCCTGATCGATCCGTTACCTTAAAACAGCCATTCTCAGTGGCTTCCAGCCCTACTGGATTTGCGAAAGTAAAAAGACCGATGCTTCCTCTGATTTCCGACAGATCCGGCAGCTTGCTGTTTTTCAGCATATTGATTTCGATTCTTTTGCCTGAAGCATTGAATACATAATCACCTGAACTTGTGGTCAGGTAGGATTTGTTCTTCTCGACGCCGATTTTAAACGAGCCGTTCCGGGTATAAACCGTCTTCCCATCGCCTTGCTCAATGGCAAAATACCCATCGCCGACGATTGCAAAATCCAAAGCTTGCTGCGTTTGCTCGTAGAGGCCAGCCTCCATCGATAAATCTGCGGATTCGGCCTTGACGCCATGCCCCATTCGGGAATCGGCCCCTCCGTTGGTATCCATCTGTGTATATAACAGATCGCCGAATGAGACGTGGGATGGTTTGAACCCGGTTGTGTTGATATTCGCAATGTTGTTTGCCGTCACATCCATTTCCCGCTGAAAGGCGACCATGCCGGATACACCAGTATAAAAGCCTGCATTCATCGTTTCTTGCTCCTCTTTTATAATTTGCCGATTTCGGTAACCGTTTTCTGATTGATTTGGTCCATCCCCTTCAGGATTGTACTGCAGGACTGAAAATTCCGCTGGGTTTCCATCACTAAGGTATATTCACGATTCAGATCAATGTTGGATCGCTCGAAGGCCTTTTGCAGAAGGCTGGGTTTAGAAACCATTTCAGTTCCTTTATTAACCGAGGCGACATACAAACCGTTTGAGTATTTTTCAAGCCGGCTATCTGTTTCGGGTTTCGAAATCAACATTTGATCTAAGCTGCGGTTTTCCCGGTCATGGACGGTTCCATCGGCAGATACCGAGAAATCGGAGGTTTTCACCTGAAGCGGTCCCGTCTTTCCTAATACCTTGCCGACACCTTCCAGAACAAGGAAGCCTTGGTCATCCATGGAAAACCGGCCATTCCTGGTTAAATAGACTGTGCCGCCTTCCCCCTGAATGTTGAAATAACCTTCACCTTGGATCGCTAAATCAAAAGGCTGTCCGGTATGCTCAAGGGAGCTGCCCTCATCATTCCCTTCCACATCGTGGACGACCACGATGGGCGATCCACTTCCGATGCTTGATAGAGCTCCTGCTTCCTGCCGGCTCAGCAGCTCTGTTTCAAACGTGCTGGTAACCACCCGATCGACTTTAAAACCTGGCGTCTTGACATTGGCAATGTTATTCGATAATACATTCAAGGTCCTTTGCTGAGTCAACATGCCGGAAGCCGCCGTATAAAATCCGGAAAGCATTGAAAAATCACCCTTTCATATAACTTTCGATTCTGGTTTTCATTTTGATGATCGCCTTGGAGTGGATCTGGCAAACTCTTGATTCACTGACCTCTAAAACTTTAGAAATTTCACTGAGTTTAAGGTTTTCATAATAGTACAAAGTCACGACCATGCGCTCTCGATCTGTCAACGAATCTATGGCTTCAACCAGAACTTTTTTCATTTCTTCCTGGAATATACCCGATTCCGGAAGTTCTTGGCCGTCATTGCATTTTTCCAAGCTGAATATATTGTTGATTGTATTATCCAAAAGAGATTCAAAAGACAGCATGACCGAACGCGTCATTTCTCCATAATGCTTGTAGATCACATCCACCGATATGTCGAGATACTCTGCCAACTCATGGGTATTTGGCTCACGCATCAGCTGACTGGAAAGCTTTTCATAGGCTGCTGAGATGTCTTTGGCTGTTTTACGGACTCGGCGGGGCAGCCAGTCTTGTTTGCGGATAAAATCGATGATCGAACCCCGAATTCTCATAAATGCGTAAGATTCGAATTTGACTTCCTTGCAAGGGTCAAACTTCTCAATGCAATCAATCAGTGTAATGATGCCCTGATTGACAATATCTTCGAGCTGCGCATAGTTTGAGGATATACCTCTCATCTGCAGTGCGACCGTCTTTGCGATATAGCTGTAATGCAAAACGAGTTGATTCCTGATTTCTAAGTCGCGGGTTGTTAAATACTGGTCCAGCAATGGATTCGCCTTTCCCTCCGGCTCGTTGGTCAGGTTTTTGCATTTTTCTCCGCTTAAAATCATTGTGTCCAATCCCGCGATCCCCTCTCTCTACCCTACAAGGAAATATTGCCCAATGCCTGGATCTGTATTTGAGCATCAATTTCATTAAATGACAAAACAACCACATTGGGATAGAACTGATCGACCAGCTTTTTGAAGTACATCCTTACGATCGGAGACGTGAGCACAATGGTGTTTTGAACTAAATCCTTGACTTTATTGATTTCCGTGGTCGTCATCGTCATAATATCCTGTATCAATTGAGGCTCCAAGGCAAGATAATAACCACTGTCCGATTTTTTAACAGCCCCCATGATCTGGTTCTCAATACGGGCATCCAGACTGATCACTTTCAATTGGCCTGCTTCAGCAAAGCGTCGTGTAATGGTGCGTTTCAGGGATTGCCGCACATATTCGGCCAGCATATCAGCGTCCTTTACCGTGGCGCCATAATCCCCCAAGGTCTCCAGAATGGTTTCGATATCACGGATCGGTATGTTTTCCCTTAAGAGATTGGACAATACCTTCTGCAGCTCACTGACCGTAATGATTCCGGGAATGATGTCATTGATCAGCACCGCATTGGTCTTTTTAATATTTTCCAGGATATGATTGACTTCCTGGCGATTCAAAAGTTCATACGCATGGCGCTTGATGACTTCGGATAAATGGGTGATGATCACCGAGGTCGGATCGATCAAGGTGTATCCTGCCATCTCCGCTTTGATTTTTTTATCTTCACTGATCCATTTGGCCGGAATGCCGAAGGCAGGTTCAATCGTATCGATTCCTTCGACGGATTCAACGATTTCTGAAGGTGACAATGCCAGGAAATGGTCGACCAAAACATCCCCCTGCGCCACTTCCTCGCCCTTGAATCGGATAGAATATTGATTGGGATTCAGCTGTCCACTGTCCTTCAATCGAACCGAGGGGATGACCATGCCCATTTCCATGGCAAATTGCTTTCGAAACATAACCACCCGGTCAATGAAACTGCCGCCGCTGCTTTCATCCACCAAAGGAATTAAGCTGTAGCCAAACTCCATCTCGATTTGTTCAAGATTCAGAAGTTCATAGACATGCTCGATATTCTTATAATAGGATGCTTCACTGGTGATTTCTTCCGTGACCCCTGTCATGGCTTCCTGGACAGCGGCTGCTGCAACAAGATTTTTCTGTAATACAGAACCCAGCATAATAAGGGCTGCCGCAACCGTGAAAATCTGGAGTTTTGGAAAACCAGGAATCAGCAGCAGCGAGCCAATGGTGCCTCCTGCCATGATCAGGACTTTGGGTTGGGATAAAAACTGTCTGGCTACATCGCTATTGATATTGGATTCTGAAGCGGACCTCGTTACGATCATACCTGTCGAAACAGAGATCAACAGCGCCGGCATTTGAGAAAGCAAACCATCCCCAACAGAGGCTGTGGTATAGATGGTCACGATTTCCTTAAAAGCACCTACGTGATTGATGAAGCCCATTAGGATTCCGCCGATCACATTGATAAAAACGATCAGAATAGAGACGATCGCTTCACCCTTGACGAATTTCGAAGCACCGTCCATGGATCCAAAAAAATCCGCTTCTCTTTGGATCTTGAGTCGGCGCTGCCGCGCCTGCTGTTCATCGATCAAGCCTGAATTCAAATCTGCGTCGATGGCCATCTGTTTTCCAGGCATCGCATCCAGGGTAAACCGGGCAGATACTTCAGCAACCCGTTCTGCCCCCTTGGTGATCACCACAAACTGCACCACGACAATGATCATAAAAATGATCAGCCCGACGACCAGATTCCCGCGCATAACAAATTCGCCGAAGGTTTTGATGACCTGGCCTGCATAGCCATTCTCAAGCAAGATCAGGCGAGTTGATGAAATATTCAATGCAAGCCGAAATATTGTTGTGATCAGCAGCAGCGAGGGGAAAATGGAGAATTCCAAGGATTCTTTGATTTGCATACTCGTTAGCAGGATCACAAAGGACATCGTTAAGTTTAATATGAAGCAAAGATCCAGAAGGAATGTGGGCAGTGGGATAATGATCAAAAAGATGATCAGGACAACAAATATGGACACAGCGTTATTTAATATTTTCACCTTTTCCCCATTCCTTCTTTCTAAGATTGTAAACGAAGGCTAAAACCTCTGCGACCGGCTTGTAAAATTGCTCAGGTATTTCGCAATCCACCTCCACGGTTTCATACAAGCCTCTTGCCAGCGGTCGATTTTCCATGATCGTTATTTGATGGGATTCCGCCGTTTCAATAATCCGTTTTGCCATATGATCCATCCCTTTGGCTAATACCACGGGCGCTCTGTTTTTTCCCGCGTCATAGGCAACCGCAATGGCGTAATGGGTCGGATTTCGAATAATGACATCGGCTTTTGGCACGTTCTGCATCATTCGGCTCATAGCTTGCCGCCGCTGCAGATCTTTGATTTTTCCCTTGATTTGTGGATCCCCTTCCGTTTGTTTATATTCCTCTTTAATGTCTTGTTTGCTCATCCTCAGCCGTTTTTCGTAATCCCACCACTGATAGAAATAATCAAGACCTGCGACAAAAATAAAAACAAGGGCAACCGAAATTGCGATGGACATGATCGTGTCGCCAAGATAGCCTACCGATTGCTGAATCGACATATCCATCATCCTGGGGAAAAAAGCGATTCTTTTTAGAAGGACTGTATAGATAATATATCCGAGAACTAATATTTTGATGATCGACTTAATCAATTCGATCAGGCCGCGCAGGGACAGCATTTTCTTTAATCCTTCCAACGGGTTCAAGCGGCTGAATTTGAATTCCAGGGTTTTAAATGAAAAAAGAAATCGGGTTTGCGCAAAGGTAAACACTACAGAGATCAAACCGCTGATCAACAGCAGCGGCAACGCTGCAATCAGGAAAGCCGTCAAGCCATGGATGTAGAGAACCTTCGATTCTGCGATGGAAAGCTCTGCCATATGCTCCATTTCCCCGATAAACTGACTTAAGCAAAGTTCAAGGCTGTTGATTATGGTCGGCATGAGGATTTTCAGCGCATAAAACATGACCAATAGAGAAAAGACGATGACGACTTCACGACTCTGAAATATATTGCCTTTTTTTCGCTCCTCATCCTTTCGCTTTGGGGTCGCCTTTTCTGTTTTTTCCCCGGCCAATCTGATTCCCCCTCCGAAAGGAATTAATTCAATGACATAACGACCAAGGCTTTCTCCATATGGATAAACATTTCATTCATATAATTATCGATGAAATTGCCGATCGGATGTGCAAATAAGAGAAGCAGCAAGATCCCCATGAAGAGTTTTAGTTGAATGTTGATGACAAAAACATGGATTTGGGGAATGATTTTCATCAGGATCCCCATGGATGCGTCGATGGTGAATTCTGCCGCGATGAATGGGATCGCAAGTTTTAGTGCTAAGATAAAAGCATCAATAAATAAATCCATGATGAATCCTGAAATATTATACGAAATGGAATGTGCTCCCATGGGAATGATCCGATATGATGATGCAAAGATTTTGATCATGAGCAAGTGACTGTCTGTAACAAAAATATACAAAATCATAAGAATGCTCAGTAAGCTGCCACTTACCGACATTTGGATGCTGGTTGTCGGATCGAAGACCTTGGCCATGGACAAACCGAACTGCATATCCATAAGATCTCCAGTGAAGAACAGCAAAAAATAATAGATTTGAAAGACAAATCCGCAGGTGAATCCCACAAGCACTTCTCTGATCATTGCGAAAACGATGTCAAGATCCGAATAATACCCTATCGTCCCTCCATCGACAACAGCCGACAAGAGGATTGAAAGACACAGGACAATACCCATTCTGACCTGTGAGGGCACATTGCGCCTGGCGAACATGGGGTTCATCAGGATCATGGCGCTTATTCTGACAAAAACCATAAGGAAGACGGTTAGATTTGTAAATTCTATGTCCACAAAGTGACCTCACAAGTTTTCCATGATTAGAAACAAACCTTGAACAAATTCTCCCATTGTTCCGATCATCCAGGAGCCTAAAATCAGCAGAAGCAACGAAATGCACACAACCTTTGGTACGAAGGTCAAGGTCTGTTCATGAATTTGAGTGGCCGCCTGAAAAATAGAAACAATCAATCCAACCACGATGCTGACGATGAGCAAGGGCCCTGCCAGCTTAAAGGCAACCAGCATCGCTTCTTTTAAAATGTCCATAATTTGCCCCTCTGTCACGTTGCGGCTCTCCTTTCTGGTTTAATTGAAGCTCCGTGCTAAAGTTCCCAATAACAAGCCCCAGCCATCAACCAAAACGAATATCATGATTTTGAAGGGTAGTGCAATGGTTGCCGGCGGCAGCATCACCATACCCATGGACATCAGGGTGCTCGATACGACCATATCGATGATCAGAAAAGGAATGAATAAAAGGAATCCCATGGTAAAAGCCCGTTTAAGTTCACTAGTTATAAAGGCCGGCACAACAATCTCGAGGCCAAGGGATTGTAGTGTGTCGTTTGCAAAGGTCTCGTCCCCTGCGGGAAGGGCTTGGTCTGCGATCGATAAGAACAGCCGGAGATCCTTTTTGCCAGTTTGCTGAAGCATAAACGTTTTCAGCGGTTTCGCTGCTTGATCCAAAGCCTGCTGCTGGTTGATCTGCCCAGCGCGATACGGCGCATAGGCTGTCTCGTTGATTTCTCCCAAAACAGGCTGCATGATGAATAAGGACAAAAACAATGCAAGGCCGATCACGATTTGATTCGGAGGGGTTTGTTGCGTTCCGAGGGCGTTTCTTAAAAAAGAAAGTACAATAACGATTCTTGTAAAGCTGGTCATCATCAGAAGAATGGTCGGGCCTAAAGTAATGATGACCATCATGATCAGAATATCCAGGACACCCATGGCGCCTTCGGATCCATTCCCTGCATCGAAATCAATGGAAACCCCCGGTACGGCGTAAGCTGGCTCACTGAATAAAACACCCTGCGCGAAAATCAATAGGACTAAAAGAAAAATAAGTAAAATCCCTTTTTTTGTTGATGCCGGGGTACGATCTTTATTGCCAATCATTCGTCGAACGCTCCTTGGTCCTTTTTATGCCATGGATCGACCCGGATCTTTTCTTTTATGGCCGTTGCGAAGATTGAAGAAAATGTGTTTTCTTCACCGGGCTGCCCGATCTGCAGGCTGCTTTCCTCAATACTGCTTATTCTTTGAATCGATTGATTGGTGATTCCTAAAAGCATGCATTCTCCGGCAACTTGAACGATCACCAGGTTTTTATCTTGTGCCAGATTAAACCGGTCAATGATCTTAATATTTTTTGAACCGTGACCAACCATCGACTTCTGACCAAGCCAGCGAGTGGTAGAATATGCCAGAAATAATACGGCGATGAGCATGGCTAAAGTAAATAGCACCGTTAAAATACTTTGTAAACTTTCCAAAACAGCTGCCTCCCACACATTGTCAATGGATCTGAACGTAAACTATTTAACAGAGGATCTTATGGACGGTTTGCAGGATCCGGTCCGGCTTAAAAGGCTTAACGATAAAATCCAGAGCGCCATAACGAATTGCGTCCACAACCATGGATTCCTGCCCCATGGCAGAACACATCACGACTTTGGCGCTGTTATCAAAGGCTTTGATCGCCTGCAGCGCCTTGATTCCGTCCATATTTGGCATTGTAATGTCCATAATGGTCAGATCCGGTCGTTCTGACTGATAGGTTTCGTAGGCAACTTGTCCATCCGAGGCCTCGATCAGATTCGTAAAACCATTTTTTGACAAGCTGTCCTTAATCATCATTCTCATAAATGCAGCATCGTCGACGATCATGATTTTTTTGTCCATTATTTCTTCTCCTTATCATTTTGGGATTGTATTTTTTAGCCTTTATTGGCGCTCACTGTATTGATGAGTTCATTGGTTCCGATGATTTCTGTGACACGGACTCCAAAATTGTCATCGATCACGACCACATCGCCTCTGGCAAAGAGTTGTCCGTTCACAACAATATCCACCGGAGCTCCGGCTTGTTTTTCCAGTTCAATAACCGTTCCTTGGCAAAATTCCATAATGTCTTTGATTTTTTTCTTCGTCTTCCCGATTTCAACTGACACACTTAGCGGAACATTCATAATCAGATCCATGTTCCCACCGGTGATAGGTACCCCGGAAAGGCTTTTATGCTGAGGGAAAGTTGGGAATTGTACATTCTGAACATTGACCGGCTGTTTTAAGATCGTTTGACTGGCTTGCGGAGGATAGTTTGGCGGCAGCGGCTGCATCAACCCAGGCGTATAGCCCGGATGCGCTTGCTGATACTCCGGCGGAAAGGGCTGCAGAAACGGCTGTTCCTGATAGAGCGGCGCGTATGCCGGATAAGGTGGATAAAAGGCTGCTTGTGGAACCGTGCCCTGAGGCGGCATGACCGGCGAAATGTGGTTTCCCTCCGATGTCTGAGATCTTCCCGCTGCCTGTGGCAGGTCGTGCTGTCCAGCATATGGATTTGCCGGTACGCCCTTAGGCTGCGGCAATTCATTGAGAACATCCACATCCTCTTCATGCATAAATTGACGAACGATCATTTTGGCAAGATCACAGGTCATCACACTGACAAACTCACTTTTCATGATGTCTTTGATGCTTAAATCAAAGACCACCGATACGATGTCTTCGTTGCCGTCAACGCCGATGGACGACTGGAAGGAATGATCATGATCCATAACCGTTGCCGTGGGCGGGGAAATATTGACGGTGCGGCCTAAAAACTCGGATAGAGCCGTCGCTGCCGCGCCCATCATCTGATTCATCACTTCGCATGCGGCACTCATGCTCAATTCATCAAAAATAAAGTCCGGTTTCGGAGGTTCGTCAATTCCCATAAGTTGGTTCAAAATCATCTGCATGTCCGTTTGTCTGAATACCATGACATTGGATCCTGTCACACCTTCCACATAGGTGATTTTCACGATCATCGCCGGCTCCATCATGGTAAAATCAATGTCGTCAAGCATTTTGATGGATACCTTCGGGGTCGTGATCAGAACTTGTTTATCAAGCATGGTTGAAATCGCTGTGGCTGCCGAGCCCATGCTGATATTCAATATCTCGCCGATGGCATCGATTTCCATGGGTGACAGCAATTCCCTGGTTTCTATCTGGACGAAATCATTCCCTTGTTTAAGGCCCTGTCCCATATACTCCCTCTCCTCTAAATCATTTGTTTGATTTTTACCACTTTTTTCAGTTTATTTTCTCCCAATTCTGCCTCAAACCAGGGCGTATTTTCCACGGTCAAATCAATGTTGCTATGGATGCTCTTATTCAGCGGAATAACATCCCCGGTTTGGATCTGCAGGACATCTTGCAGATCCAGCTGTATTTCATGCAGCACGGCTTTAAGTTCCAAATCAGAATTGGACAAACAATTCATAATGACTTGTTTTCTGGCGGCTTCTTTGTTGACCGCTGTTTTTTTGCTCACCCGCATATATTTTGAACTGAAACTACCAATCAACTGCTCCAAGTTGATTGCCGGAATACAGATGCTCAAATTTCCTGTCAAATCTTTCAATTTTAATTCCATCAGAATGATCACCACAACATCTTCCGGCATATAGACTTGCAGCATGCGGGCATTGGTTTCAACGCTGGACAAGGACGCTTTGACCTCGATGTAACTGGACCAGGATTCTTGGGTAAATAATGCGATTTTCTCGAAAACATTACCCACAATTGCAATTTCGATATCTGTGAACTCGCGGTTGTAATAGGTGCCTTTACCGGATCCCCCCAGTAAACGGTCGATCATAAAAAACCCCAAGGAGGTTGACATGTCCATCATCAAAGTGAGATCATCAAAGGAATTTGAGAGGGTCTTGACGTCGATCAACCCGATCAGTGCGCTGTCAGGCAAGGCGTTGTTGTATTCATAAAAACGCTGCTCTTCGATTTGAAGGATCGTTGCTTCACAATAGACCCTCAGCATACCTGTAAAATATGAAGAAATAATTCGAGCGAAATTCTCATAAAGATTATCAAGGGCCCTCATTTGTTCTTTCGTAAACTTTTTCGGCGACTTGAAATCATATGCTTTGATTTTTCGGTGAGAAGCTGATTTCTGATCCTCAACGCTCACCTCTCCGGAATTCAAACCTTTGAGCAAAGCATCGATTTGGTTTTGTGATAAAATATCCGGCATTCCTTGATTTCCACTCCTTCACATTGCATTGCTGCAAACGGTCTGTCTATTCCATCGGCATCAAGATCCCTGCATTGTTTTCCGGATCCGAAAACATCTCAATATCATAATCGCCTTTTAATATCCTAAAAACGTCTTCCTCGCTGCTGACATCGATCTCATTGCTAAGAATCATCATTTCTACCCTTCGATTCTTGCGGCGGTCCGCTTCGGTATCGTTGCTGACTAAGGGATAATTCCGGCCATAACCAATTGCGATCAATTTTTTAGGTTCGATTCGTTTCGTCTCTTCGAGATAGATCAAAACGCTGTTTGCACGGTCTGTTGATAATGTGCGGTCAAAGCCCGGCGTTTTTTTTGTTCCTGGCACACTGGCGGTATGCCCGTTGATCCGGATCGAGAGAACTTGGGATTCAATGCTTTTTAGACAATCCCCGATGTAATTCAATAGGGTTTTTCCTTGGGCTTGTAAATATGCGCTGTCGGGATTGAAAAATATATTATCTCTGAAACGGATAAATACGCTGGCCTCCCCTTTGCTCATTTCCACGGAGGCCGTCAGGTTATTCTCTTCCACATAAGCCTTGATGTATTCATAAAGTTCATCGAAATCCTTCGGTAATTGGCTGCTTGTATCCACTGAATCCGCGGAAGCCAATGCCGCATCGCCATGGTTGGCGCCTAAATCCGCACCATCCCCTTCAGGGACCAACACAACCTGAGCGGTTTCATTGCTTTTTCGATCAAAGGCTTCCACGAGGATCTGCCACTTTTCCGCATCCACCGATGACATGGTGTACATCAACACAAAAAAGGTTAAGACTAAGGTCACCATGTCTGCGTAGGTGTTCAGCCAATTGCCTTCTCCACCGCCGGACTCCCGTTTCTTTCGCTTGCCCATCCTTGCCTCCCAGATCGATCATTCATTTTTATTCATCATTTCATCACTTCGTTTGCTCAAATAGGAGGGCAGAAACTGATTCAGTTTCTCTTCAATGAACTTGGGATTTTCACCCGCCTGGATTGCCTGTACCCCTTCGCTGATCAGCATCTTGCATAATATTTCTTGTTCATGACGGTTCTTGAGTTTATAGGAGACTGGTAAAAACACCATGTTTGCCAGGACGCTGCCATAGAAGGTGGTCACCAGGGCAACGGACATGGCTGGGCCGATTGCGTCTGGATCGTCCAGTGCCTGGAGCATATTGATCAGTCCGATCAATGTGCCGATCATACCAAAAGCGGGCGCAAAGGCAGCCCCTTTGTCGTAAAAATCACGGTCCTGGGCATGCCTGTCATCCAAATAGTCGATTTCAGACTCCAGGAGCTGCTTAACTTTTTCAGGCTCCACAGAGTCTACCACCAGCATTAAGCTGTTTCTCAAAAAATCATCATTGATCCCATTAAGTTTATCTTCAAGGGAAAGCAGGCCTTTCATCCTGGCCTCTCTGGCGAATTCGACGATTTGGTCAATATATTGCACAGGATCATATTTTGAAGGAAAGAGGATGATTTTGATGTGCTTTGGAATTTTGATCAACGTTTTTATTGGGAAAGACATGACCAAAACCGCCATCGTACCGCCGCAAGTGATGGCAATGCTCGGCCAATCGACGAAATACCATAGATTGCCGAAAACAAAGGATCCCGTATCCCCATTGAACAAAATTCCGAACAGAACCAAACAAATACCTAAAAAACCGCCTAAGATAAGGGAAAGATCCATCTCTGTTTATCACCTTTCGTCAAAAGTGCAAGCTACTTGATAATGTTATGATCATCCTTCATGAAATCCGGACAAGACTGCCTCTTGTATTCGATGGCTTTAGCAACCACTTCATGCATTGTTTCTTTGACGATGTACAGGTTTCCGTTGGTCAAATGAATTGTTGTGTCCGGATTTTCGGAAATCGTTTCGATCAAATCGCAGTTGAGTGAAAAAGAAACACCATTCAGTTTTGTTAAAATGATCATGATATCCTCCCAATTCTATATTCGGCATATTTTCGGAAATCTTAAGGCGGCGTCTCAAAGGCCGCCGCCTTAAGATTTCGCAGTCTAGCTGCATCGTTCAGTTTGAAAGTTATGATTTATCGTTTGAGATTGATCAGTTCTTCCAGCATCGTATCCGATACCGTGATCATTCTTGAATTCGCCTGAAACCCTCTCTGTGTTGTTATGATGTCTGCAAACTCCTTGGAAAGGTCAACATTGGACATTTCCAAGGAGCCCGTGGCCAGGGCGCCTGATCCGGAGGAGCCTGCAATGGCCAGCTGGGCTTCGCCCGAGTTGGCTGTCGCCACAAAATACGTATTGCCGCTTTGCTCCAGGCCTTGTGGATTGACAAAGGTGGCCAAGTCGATCCGTCCAAGCTGGATCCGTCCATGCATGGCATGGATCGCTTCAATGGCGCCATCAGCGCCGATGGAAATGCTGGATAGATCCGCGACGGTTTGGCTGCCGCCCTCGGTTCCGCCTTCCAGTTTTATGGCCGTGCTTCCCAATCCCAGCGCTTCGGATTTTTTGGAAGCCGTGGCCTCATAGTCTCCAATGGGCGCAGCGATGGTATCCCCAAGGGTTGCGCTGCTGTCTGATGCGATGCCGGCTGCCACATTGACCGCTGCCAAACCGGGATGGGTCATTTGAACATAGTTTCCATCCGTGTTTTTCATCAGGAACGAACCGGAGGCAGTCATTTCTTTCGTGACATATCCCGTATAGGTGGTTCCGTCAACATCCATGCTGATGCTCCATCCTTCCGCATGCTTGTTATCTCCTGATGCCACCTCGGCCTCATAAATCGCCGGGTTGAAGGTGACAACGCCTTCGCTGCTGAAGTCGGTGCTGACGGACATGAATCCTATGCCGCCGAACACCCCGCTGTCCGGCAGGCCAGTGATCGATCCAAGGGTCGTGGAATAATCTGTGCTGATAATGTCCTCTCCGGTCAGTCCGGTACCAGGAAAGATATTGGAAGGCTCGGTTGTGATCGTGAAGATTCCTGCTGAATGCTGAACACCGCCATTGGCTTCAGTGACCGCATCATTAATGGCATCGTTCAGCTCGCTGAGATCGCCGAAACGATGGGATGCATTCAGTTTGATCGTGATGCCTGCACTTGTAATGAATGCTTGGGCCGGTTGCCCGCCGGGCAGCGTCGGATCCGATTCAAAATTAAAGGTCACATTGCCGTCGGTTGTCTGATTAGAGGCCTTGATCGTATAAATGACCCCATTGATCGTCTCTTCAGCCGTTGACGCGGAAGGCTGCACATTGGGAACAGCGATTTGAATTTTGCTGCTGCTGGGTGATTTTCCAAGGGGATCGCCGCATACGCCCAAAACAAAATTTCCGTTGGAATCCACCAGGTTGCCCGTCGCATCAATGCTCAGCTGGCCAGCCCGCGTATAGTAAGTATTTCCATCCGAATCCTGAACCTGAAAAAAGCCCTCTCCCGCAATCGCCAGATCCAAGGCGTTATCGGTCATTGAAAAGGTTGCACGGGTCTGAATCGTATCTACGCTGCCTAACTGAACACCATAACCGATCTGGCTGGGGTTCGTGCCGCCGCTGGTGTTTGTGGCACCCGTGGCCGCACTGATCGTCTGGTAATAGACATCGGAAAAGGAAGCCCGTCCTGATTTGAATCCATAGGTATTAACGTTGGCAATGTTATTGCCGATCACGTCCATTCTTGCCTGATGCGCTTTCATTCCTGAAACACCAGAATACAAAGATCTGATCATTTGTTTATTTCTCTCCTTCTTTGGGAACTGTTTAAATTTATCAGTCAGTCAAAATTTAATTTAGCTTCCTTGAAAGGTCCGGCTAAATTATTACAGTTCCATCAATATTTGTGAAAACACTACCCTTCAAATCATCCCCGTTGACGGTTGTAACCACCATATTGTTCTTGATGTTGACAATGAAGGCCGTTTTATCGATGAGAATCAGCGGCTCCTGAAGCCCTTTCCGTTCAGCAAGCTTGAACCCCTCGTTAAGTCGGTGGAGATGGCTTTCCGATAGCTCGATGTTACGCTGAAGGACCCTGGAAACGGCATGCTTTGAAAAGACGATTTCACCGTTGCTTTGAAGCTGCTTTTCCAGCAAAGTTTGAAATGCTGTGGCTGTGCCAGGCCTGGATTCTGCTTGAACGGACGGGGGAGAAGCGGCGCCTGGCGGCGGAGACGATATTTGCCGAATGATCCGGTTATATTGGATATTGTCCATGAGCCCTCTTCCTTTCTTAATCCTCTGCTGTTGCCAATGAAGCTTCCGCCAGGTCCCCGGTAGCTTCTTCAATTTCCACAACGGCCTTGGCAAGGGCTTCTGCCATGGCTGCGGTGCTGTTCTCAGGATTCTGCACCGAGACGATCTGACTTAAATCATAGGCTGATCCTTTAACAAAAATCTTAAGGGCATCATCGGACATCGATACTTTTTCAACGACCCCTGTCTGATGAACGGCATTTCCGCCAAGAGACGTTTTTGAAAGCGTGACCTCCTTGCCGAGCAAGGACATCAGATAATTCGATTTTGAATAACCTGCAAGCACCTGCATTTGCTGCATTGACGAAAATTGCGCCATCTGGGTCAGGAATTCGCTGTTGTCCGTTGGGTTCATAAAATCCTGATTGCTTAACTGCGCAATCATCAATTGAAGAAAATCATCAATGCTGACACTGCTTTCCCTTGCATCCGCATAAACCGCATCGATGTTAACTCCTGAAGCCTCTGTTTCGGAGGCCACCGCCCGGGAACGGGGTTTGTTCATGCTTGAAAAATAGGTTTGATCTGGCATCCGATGGATTGACAAAATCATTCTCTCCTTTCTTAAACATATTGGTCTAAGATCGAACTGGCAACGACGTTGCTTCCCTGATTGCCTGATAATGCCTCAGGATGGATCTGCAGGCCCCTTCCTATGGCCAAAGGTTTGTCGTTTTCCTGATCATGCCGAAAGCTTTGATCGGCGAAGCCGGATTGCTGCTGGCTAAACGGGCTTGAACCCTCTTTCGGCTGACTGGTCAACTCAGGAGCCTGTTCCGTCGATATCGAATTGATTTCCGTGTGATAGGGACGCAAAGCATCTCTTAGCGTGCCTAACTGACTGTTCAACAGCTTTTCGACCTCTAGACTGGACGTCACCATGCTCAAAGCCAACTTCCCGCCGTTCTCCGAGATTCTCACTGTGATTTCTCCTAATCCTTCCGGCTTAAGCTTGATCACGAATTCCTGCTTGCCGGAAACAAGGATTTTGGAGGAAGTGCTTTTGATCTGGCTTAGTAAGTCCGCAGTATCCAGGGTTGCCTCTTTTCCGGACTCGGTTGCTTTGGTTGTCTCAAATACTTTGTTTGCGGCTGCTTGCTGACCCATCGCGGCGTCCAGGGTTTCATCGGTTATTGCTTGCTTCATCTCAGGGATATCGTCTTCAACGGGCAAGCTGATGACTTGGACCTGCTTCGGCTCAGCCATCGATGCCTCTGCTTCAGGGATGGATGAGGAATTTCTCAAGTTGAATATATTTTGATATTTTCCTGCATCATAGGCTTTCTGAAGCGCTTCGATCTCTAGGCCATGACCTGTCACGCTTTCCTTGGCAAGAACGAACTGCGAGGTCAAGCTGGACTTGCTTTGATCCAAGCTTTGACCTGGAACCATGTCTGCTTTACCTATGAATCCGCTTTCTGGGTCCAAAGCATCCGTTTTGGAGGATACCAGGGCCGTGACAGCCGGCTGGATGCAGGTCCCTTGTTCAAACATACTTTTTTCCGTACCCGTGATGACTGTGAAAGGTCTGGCTGTTTCCTGGGGGATGATTTTTTCCACCGGTTCATCCGCGTTCTGAGGTATGGCCTCTGCCAGAAGCCTCAAGCCATACTGGGCACCTTCACTCTCCATCTGCTTTTTCAGTCGTTGCTGGATCTCCGCGGTTTTTAGTGGTTCTGAGCGCTCATCCACCGCAGTGGATTTTCTGGACGTATTTTCCATCGGATCAGATCGCTCCGCCGGTTTTGGTTCCTTGTGCTCAGGGTCAGCCTCCGAATTGTGGATTGTGTTTTCTTCAGGGGGCTTTTTAGGTTGCCGGCTGACTTGGTCTAAGACTGAAAGAAAGCGATTGCCTTCTGGGGCTTTGGTGCCATGCCGGCACGCCGCAGGCTTCATGGGAGTGGCTTTGGCCGCTTCGAATATCTCCATTTTTCACCTCCTTTCAAAATGCTATATTTGCACTTGCATAAGATTTCCGATGCAAGTCAGCAGCGTGCATGGCCCCTGGTTAAATGGCCTTCTTTCGAGCCTCTGTTGAAGCAATAAATTCTTCAATGCGGATCTCTTCGGCCTTGGTCTGATATACCCTATATTCTTCAAGCTGCTTTTCATGAAGCGACTCCAATTGGGATACTTCCTTGGATAAGCTTACGACCAGAGCCAGCTGCTTCTTGATCATCGACTTCAAGCTGCTTTTTTCTTTAAATAGCCCTTCGAGATGCCGCCTCAGGTTATTGATCTGAAACTGTGATCCACGGATCTTTTCAGCGGTTGTGCCCCTTTGGATCGTCTCTTTGAAATCATTTTCTTTGAAATCATATTGAGCTTGAACCAAGGCTATCTTTTGATCAAGCTCATGTTTTTGATGATGCATCCCTGCCAATGTCAACTTTTCCTTATCCAACTGCATCATCTTGAAGGTCCAAAGTTTATTTAATGTGAATTGAAATTTTTTCATTGACCCACCGCCTATTCAATGGTCTCTTTCATTAATTCAAGGGTTTTTGCAAAACTGAAGGATTCATCATCCCCTTGCTGCAAAAAACGATGGATACGGCTGATACAATTCAATGCTTGATCAAGCTCCGGATTTGTTCCGCTTTTATAAGCGCCGATGGCAATCAGATCCTCATTGGCGTGGTACACTGACAGCAAATTTCGTATTTTTCCGGAAACTCTAAGTTGTTCCTCGTTGACAATTTCGTTCATCAGCCGACTGAGGCTCGCTAAAACATCAATGGCAGGATAATGGTTTTTCATTGCAACTTTACGGGATAAAATGATATGGCCGTCAATGATGCTGCGGACGGTATCCGAAATCGGTTCATTGGTATCATCGCCTTCCACCAGCACGGTATAGATCCCTGTAATCGAGCCTTTTTGAAAATTCCCTGAACGCTCCAGAAGCTTAGGCAGCGCGGCATAGATCGATGGCGTGTAACCGCGCGCCACCGGCGGTTCACCGATGCTCAAGCCAATTTCTCTTTGGGCCATACAAAAACGTGTCAGCGAATCCATCATCAGAAGAACATCTTTTCCCTGGTCCCTGAAATATTCCGCGATGGTGGTCGCCGTCAAGGCGCATTTTGAACGCATCATGGCCGGCTGATCGGAGGTTGCCACAACGATGACAGACCGGCTAAGTCCGGAGGCCCCCAAAGATCGCTGGATAAATTCCACAACCTCCCGGCCTCTCTCGCCCACCAAGGCGATTACATTGACGTCAGCTTTGACATTTCGGGCTAAAACCCCCATCAGGGTACTTTTGCCGACGCCGCTTCCGGCAAAGATCCCTATTCTCTGACCTTTCCCGATCGTCATGAGGCCATCGATGGCCTTGACACCCATTTCGATGGGTTCGGTGATCCGTGGCCGCATCATGGGATTGGCTGGCTTTCCGTTGATCGAATAAACCACATTGCCTGAAATAGGGCCCAGTCCATCCATCGGGTTGCCAAGGGCATCGACTGTTCTGCCAATCAATTCCTCGCTTACCCGGATATTCAGTTTATCGCCCGTATTTCTGACCACACTGCCGTAACCGATGCCATCCATATCCCCATAAGGCATCAACAGAACTTTGTTTTCCCTGAAACCAACGACCTCCGCTGGAATATGCTGATTTTTTCCATCACAGAAAATCGAGCAGACATCTCCAATATTACACGCCGGTCCGGTGGCTTCGACCGTCATACCGACAATTTGGTCAATCTTCCCCATTCTCGTAAAAAGTTCACTGCTTTGTATCGCTTTCTGATACCCCTGAATATTCAATGGATTCTCCCTCTTCGGTTTAACTTACATTAAATTGCCGTTTCAGATTTTCCAGCTGGGTGCTGATCGAAGCGTCCAGGACTACATGGGGCGTCTTGATGATGCAGAAACCCGGTGCGGCATCTTTCATGGTGATGTCGACGCTGGAAGAACGAACCGAATTTTGAAGTTCTTCATTTAAGGTTTTAATGTATCCGCCCATGGATTCGGCGACTTCCACAGATATCCAGTCTGCGTTCTTTACGGAATCCACGGCATGATGGATAAGCTCCGCCATGGCTTCATCATCCTGCGATACGCGTTGGCAAAGAACTTTTGAGGCGATGGTTACCGCCAGTGCGAAAAGGTCTTTTTCATATTGGCTGGTAAACTGGTTCAATGATTTCTCGAGATCAGACATCGCTTTGTCTACATCCTGGATGCATTGAACGATGTCTTTCACCAGTGCCTGGTTTCCGGCCGCATAGCCATCCTTATAAGCTAGATTTTTGATGTTCCATGCTTCATTTCTGGCTTCGGAAAGGATCCAATCTGCTTGTGCCTGGAGACGGATTTTTTCTTTCTCGATCAATTGATTCTGCAACATAAGGCTGTTCTTATGATGCTGCAGATCCGCCTGAGCCGGATCATCGCCTTGATCAGACATGGCCTGGCCAATCGGTTGGCTGCCTGCGCCCAGGGCTGAATGCTCATATCGACGGTCTTTTAATGTGATCACGTTGCCGGAAACACGAATATTTTGAGACTTCACGATTTTAGAGGATAATGTCATCACGGCCTCCCTTGGAAATCACAAGCTCGCCCTCTTCTTCTAATTTGCGTATCGTGGCAACAATGCGCTGCTGTGCTTCTTCAACATCCCGCATCCTGACATTATGTAGATATTCAATGTCCGTTTGAATGGTTTCCTGCATCCTTTGCGACATATTCTGCAGAATAGCGGATGTGACTTCGGGATTGGCAGCTTTCAACGCAACGGCTAAATCTTTCGAGTCGACAGAACGAATAAAACGCTGGATCGACATACTGTCCAAATAAACGATGTCTTCAAAAACAAACATCAATTTCCGAATTTCATCCGCAAGCTTGGGATCCTTAATGTTCAGCTCATCAAAAATATGCTTTTCTGTTCCACGGTCTACATGATTCATAATATCCGCCATATAGTTGATTCCGCCGACTTCGACCAGGTCCACCGATACCATGGATGCGAAACGTTTTTCCAATGTATGTTCCACAATAGCAATGATCTCGGGTGAAGCACGGTCGAGATTGGATATACGTTCGACCACATCGATCCGCCGGTCTTTGGGCAGCTCGGAAATGATCTGGGATGCCTGGTCCGCTCGGGCGTAGGATAGAATCAAAGCAATCGTCTGAGGGTGTTCGTTCTGCAGGATCGTCAGTAGATTTTTATAGTCTGCCTTACGCACAAAATCAAAGGCTTTCGTCTTCAGCGATTTTGTGACCCGTTCCATGAGGGACAACGCCTGTTGCTGGCCAAAAGCTTTTTCTAAAATGTTTTTAGCATACTCTAAGCCGCCTTCGCTGATCACCTTCTGCGTTAGGCAAAGACCGTAAAAATCATCCACGGCTTTATGCATTTCTTCCGGCGGCAAACGGTCCATTTTGGATACTTCAAGAGACAGCAATTCAATTTCATCATCATGCAAATATTTATAGACCTTGGACGCATTTTCGGCGCCCAGTGCGATGACCACCGCGGCCGCTCGTTCAGCTGCTGAATTCTTCATTTTGCTTGGCACAGCTTATTCGTCCTCCTTCAGCCAGGATCTTAGCAAGGCGGCTGTGATTTCAGGATTCAAGGATGCGAAATCCCGAACCTCGTCCGTGACAGCATTGCCCTTTGTATTGGTTTCTGCTGCTTCACGCAGTTTTTTCTTATGTTCTTCCATTTCTTGCTGAGCTGTCAGTTTGCTTTGCGCCTCGGCGATTTCTGCCGCTTCACGTGCCAGTTCAGTTTGCAGTTTTTTCTTTTTCCGCCGATGCAAAAGGATGAAAACGCTGATCAAAATCGTGAGCAGCGCACAGGCGGCAAAAATGCCGATCATCAAAAGCTTGTTGAGTTTCTGTGGCGGAGTCTCTGTTATGACCTCTGTTTCTTTCGTGATGGGGTCTTCGGTTTTTTGAATATCAAAGCCAGCAATCGAAATATTTTCCGGCAGCACGTTGGTTGCCTTTGCGGCAACGGCGATCAGGGATGCTTGTTTCTCCGGCGATAACGCACTGTCATTGACAACAATGGCAAGGGAAGCGCTTTTTAACTGTGCCTTATTCTTTTCTATCTGATTCTTTATGTAACTAACCAGATATTCCGCTTCACGGCCATGTTCGATGTATTCCGGCTGTCCGTCATGATTCGTATCCACATAGATTGGAACATCAGTATTATTCTCCTCGCCGGCAATCCCTTCGGCAAAAGTCTGGCCATCCATGGTGTCGCTTTGACTTATCCTGCTGACAACCCCATTCCCTTTTTCATCGGGAACATAATTCATCTGTTCTGTGATCATCTTGTCATAATCGATCACAGCGGTGGCAGATACTCTTATTTTGTCAGGGGGATAGGCAATCGAGAGGACATTCAGGACCTTGTCGACCAGTTGCTTCTCCACTTGGGCTTCAAAATCAAGCCGGTCAAAATCGAAGGATTCGCTGTCTTCCCCTTCACCCTTGGCCACTAATTCCATAGAAGTAGCGGCATCCACCAAGGTAACCTCCGTTGATGTCATTTTGGGAACGCTGGAGGCTACAAGGTTTTTGATTGCTTTTATGTGCTCTGAAGAAAGGGTTTTTCCATCAGCCATCGTTAGGAGAACTGAAGCAGAACTCCGCTGGTCACTATTCTCCTGCCAGACATAATTGCTTTCCTCTGGAACATCCAACGTTACGATGGCGCTTTTTACGCCTTCAAGGTTGCTTAATGTTTTTTCGATCCGATCCTGTAACTGAAAGAGCAGATATTGTTTTTTTTCGTATTCTGTCGTGGTGAAACCTGTATTGTTAGAAAACACATCATAGCTTGGCGCCGTTTTGGGATAGCCTAAGCCGGAAAGCTGCAAGAGCAGGCCATCCGCTTGGGTTTCCTCTACCATCAGCTGTCCTTCGGTATTAAGCTGTGCATTAATTTCCATGCCGCGGAGCGTCGAATAAATCTGCGCGCTTTCCGCCGCGTCGATTCCAGAGTATAGGACGACCCAGCCATCATTTTTATGATTGAGGTAGTAAGCGCTGGCCAACGAAAAAATGACGAGCCCCAGGGTGACCAACCCAATGATGCCGCGTTTTTTCGGGGATTGATTTTTCCAGAATCCATTTAAGCTTTTCTGCAATTGCTTAATCTGATCACTCATTGACTAGACCTGCATCCGCATAATTTCATTGTAAGCACTGACCGCTTTGGAGGTCAGCTGAACAGTAAGTTCAATGGCAGTGGCCGCCTTTTCAGAATTGATCATCATCGTGTGAAGATCGTCGCTCTTTCCAAGGGCAAGATCGTAGGCATCCTGATGAGATTGGGCCTGGGTCGTTTCAACATTTTTAATGGCGTCCTGAAACATCTCAGCAAAAGGAATGTTCACAGAATTTTGCGTTGTTCCGATTGCCGGCACAGACTGAGATAATTCAGAAATCATTGTCAATTTTGACATCGGTATGATGAACATTGTAAACCCGCCTTTCCCTTGATTTCTGTACCAAATCCACTCAATGAATCGTCATTCTTTGAGTCGCTCTGCTGACCCAACTTATGTTATTCCCCGATTTCCAATGCCTTCATGGCCATCGCTTTAATAATATTCAAGGCTGTGATATTGGCTTCATAATTTCGTGAAGCTGCCATGAAGTCCACCTGTTCTTCAGCCGAATTAACATTTGGCATCATGACATAGCCTTCTTCATTGGCTTGGGGATGGGATGGATCGTAAACAGGAGTCAAGGGCTTATCACTTTCGATGACCTCCGTCACCCTGACGCCGCCTCCGCCCGTGTGGCCAGTCTCCTGATCCAAAGTCTGTTTGAAACTGAGTCCCCGTTCCTGAAAAACAGCCTGTTTTCGACGATAAGGTTCACCCTTGGCATCTTGCGTCGTATTGATATTGGCAAGGTTCTGCGCGATCAGATCCATACGAAAACGTTCCGCGGTCAATGCGGACCCAGGTATGTTCAGAGAATTTAGAAATGACATCTCCATCGTCTCCTTTTATGTTTTAGCGCAGGGATTGTGTGATAACATAGCGTAAATTTTTGAAATCCTCCGATATTTTCTGGGTTAAATAGGTATATTGGGCGTATGTCTGCCATAACTCCAAGCTCTCTTTTTCCATGTCTACATTGTTGCCGTCCGGACGGATCGACGTTGCAGCATCGGTTGTGATGGTGGTTTGGAAGCGCTTGCTGCGCCCATCCTTTCCCTGAACTGCTTCAGTCAATATCTGTTCAAATTGAACATGCTTGGACTTATAGCCTGGCGTTTCACTATTGGCAATATTGTCTGAGATGACCTTCTGTTTCAGCCATAGCATATCCAATCCGCTTTGCATTGCCTTAAATTCTGCATTATTATACAGCATGTTTAATATGACCTCCTCACTGCTGACGATGACGATGATTTGGCAATCATGCCGGGCACTGAAGTTTGTGCAAATTGCATATGTAATATTTATTATATGCAAAAAGCACAAAAAAATACCCTGCTTCTGGTACTCCAAAACAGGGACAAACTGCACCCCATTATGGTAGCCCGACTGTCATGGCTGCGTTGTTAGCTTTAGACTCGCGGCTTTGCGTCCCCGCCTTTCGGTGGGTTTGCCTTTTTCATGTAATTCAATGCATTGATAAAATCTTATTAACTTTGTTTGTGATTTTACTATGTTTGGAACCAATGTTCAAGAACTTTTTATGTGATTATGTAATATATTTTTCGCGCAGAATATATAGTGACATATGAGGTCATATTGAGTTATAATTATAAATTTAAAATGACAGAGGTGCAAATATAGGCATTTGCACCTCTGTCATCGATTGATCCTTAGAACATTACATTCTTGATTTTTTTTCTGCTTGAGCAAAGGTCTCCTTCAGATCAATGATCAGCGGGAGGATCTCTCGAAGGGGGACACTGCTTTTCTTGATATTGCCCTCGATGATCCTGCTATTAAAGAAAATGTAAAGCGAAGATAAGCCGTGGGATACATCGTACTTGTCGTTGAGGGTGGATAACAGGTGCTTAAATATCCTCTGGCATTTCTGCAGTGCTGTGTTCGCTTCCGCAAAATTGCCTGATTCCAATGACAAAATCCCTCGATTCAATTGGTTGATCACTTCTTCGTAGAGACGCACCACCATTTCTCCCGGCGTCATGGTCATAATGGCTTGTTCTTGATATCTGCTGTAGGGATTTGCCGCCAATTTCTTCACCTCTTATTCAAATTGGGAAGATAACCAAGAACTCATCGAATTCATTTCAGAAATCAACGCTTCCATCGTATTGAATTGATCCCAATACCGATCTTTTTCCTTCTCGTATAAATTAGCCAGGTTGTCCAAAACATCATCGATGTCTTTGATCTGATGATCAATGCCGCTGTTGCTTGTGCTTAGGATTGACGCTCCAGCCAGCTTAACCAGGGTGCCAGGGGATCCGGAACTAATTTTTGCTGCGCCGCTGATCACTTTGCTGAACTGAACCGCTAATCCGTCTGTTGCGTTGTTCAATAACTTTTCAATTTCGGAAGGGTCATTTTCCAGGGCTGCAAGGAGTGCAGTGGGAGGATTCTCCATAACAAGCTTCCCTTTGCCTTCCCAATCACCGGTGGTGATTCCTAAATCATACAGCGCGTATTTCGAAGTTGACACTCTCGAATACAAAATCGATCTCATGTTTGCAAGCAGATTGGTTAAGGTATCATCCTTGCGAACCAGGCCGGTTTTTGCCTTTTCCTCCCAAAGTTCGATCTCCCTTTCGCTCATTTCTGCTTTTTGCGCGGAAGTTAAAGGCGGGTAATTTTTGTATGCCGCGTCTTCACCGATCAAACCGTTAAGTTCTTCAATCATGTTATTGTATTCTTTGACGAAAGAGGTCAACGCATCCACGATCTGATTCGTATTCCTGGAAGTATCCAGATTTATGTCGGTTTCTCCCGATTGCTCCGTTGTTTGTAATAATTTTATGCTGACCCCATCAATGCTGAAGGTGTTGCTATTGCGCTCCACAGAGACTCCATTCACTGTCAAAATTGCATTCTGTCCAACGGTAACCAAATCCCTCGTTATATCCGCCGTATTGAGGGATATGGAACCAGCACCGAATAATGTAGTCAATGCGTTGGATCCCTCATTGTCAATACCGTTGATGGACACGGATTCAGCCACTCCAAGGATTCGATAATTCCCTAGGGTATCATCAAAAACGACTTTCGGATTCGTTTCATCACCGCCAAGGGCCATATTCAGCGCTGCCGCTAAATCGTTGATGGTCGCATTGGCAGGATCTGCCACACCAGGAAGATTGGATAAATCAAGGGCCGTCGGTTCTGCCGTGCCAACCTGTATGGTTATCCTGCCGGCATCAAGCCCAAAGCTGCTTAACAAATCGGATTTTGCGGCCAGGCCTCCCGCCTCGTCGGTCACTGATAGGCCATTGATTGAGCCACTGCATCCACAGCCAAACAAGACACTCATGAGGTTCCCTGTTTCCTGAGTCAAATCAATGATTGTGCCGCTGCCTGATACCGTTGATTCGATGAGGAATTTATCTTCAAGCGTCGAATAGCTCATTTTGACATTCGCCTCGCTGGCATTGACTTCGGCCATAATGGAGGCTAGAGAATCCTCCCGTCGAACATCGAATTCAACCCCATTGATTGTGAATTGAAACGTGCTTCCCTGGATTTCCTGAGCAAAATTAATATCGGCCAAGGTCAGGTTCAAGTTGATTTTGTTGGATAGCCCGGAGGTCATGCCCATGAGATCCATCGCATCAGAGGAACCATTGATTGTAATTTGTCTGCTGGGATCGGTCACTTCAAAGGTGATTGTACTGCCGTTGTTGCCCACAATGATGCCATTGCCAAAAGCCCGGTCGATGGAATTTTGAAGACTGATTGTAAACTCCGTTTCGTTTTCAGCATCCGTATCCAGCTCGATGGTTTTTGCAACACCGTCTAAATTAACCGATATATTTCGAGTTCCTAAGGAAGCGTCCAAGGTCCCCTGCAATAAACCGGTTCCTGTAGTGCCTGCGGTGAGTCCGAGAATGGCCATGCCCATAGGGGTTCCCGTAATGCTCATTGCAGCGCCGGTATCGAATGCCGTCAATATCAGATTTCCTTCATCATCAACGGCGGCTGATACATTATTCACGGTTGACCCCTCCACGAGGGTCGTACCAAAAGCAGCGGCGAGAGACGTATTGAGATTATCCAAAATTTCTGAATCCGTTTTCCCAATCAGCCGGATGGACTGGGTATTAACTCCGACTGTTAACGTGATTTCTTTTTGAATCGATGCAAGATCCAAATCGCCGGTCAAAGCGTCCGTTGCCATGACAGCCGACTTTTCTTTCCTGGAAGCGGCGAGCTGCTCGATTGAATGGATGGTCATGCTTCCAACGCTGGCGCTGGAAGAAGCCGTGACCTGGACTGAACTGGAGCTCGTGTTTGTGGTCATCGAATTATAAAGCGCCGATGATAAGAAGTTTGTCTCCGAGGTATAACTAAAGAACCTTTCCTGAAAGCTGTTGAGATCGTTGATCACATCCCGGTAGATTTCCTGCTTCCATACCAGCTGCTGCTTCGTTGCGTTTTGGGCGTCAATTTTTGCTTGCGTACCGCTCATCAGGTCTTCAACCATTTGTTCGGTATCCAAACCGGAAACCAAACCTGACAAGCCGGTACTATTGTAGGCAGAATTTGCAGCTGAAGTCGCTGAAGATATCATGCTCATAGTCTTCCTCCGTTATCCGATGTGCTATCCTTTGCTTCTAGGTCACATAGGTATATATCGTTTGGTTTGTTGAAAACTTTAGGGTTTCACCCTTAAGCTTTGCTGTATTTGGAGTTCAAGAAGACCCCTTTATTGATATTTTTTTCATAGGCGAAACGATATTTGATAATTTTCGCTGTGTAACTGCCTTCCCGAATCTTGTTTTCGATTTTTTGCTTGTTGATTCTTAATCTTTCGATCACCAGTGGCTCAAGATTGGAGATCCGATTGATGATGATATAATTCTGCTGAACCGCATCGAAAATCGGCTGGATCGATGATGGAAGAGCTTCTCGTTCGCAGGCATTCTTCAAAGCGCTTCGCAGCATTCTTTTTTGAATTTGTATTTCTTGGCATGCTTTCTCCATTTCGCCGTCGACACGATCGATGACCTCTGCATACGTGCGACGCTGCTTCATCAACGCGGTCAGTTGTTCAAAATCACTATCCGCTAAGGCTTGCGTCAAGGCTTCATATTGCGTCAAGAGCAGTTTTTTATCGAAAAGCAGCTTGATGATTTTCTCTTTTGATTCCATGGTGCGGTCATTTCCTTCCTGGTTCAAAACCAGACATTGATAATTCAATCAAGGATGCATTATGATGTTAGCAACAGGATCAACTCAAAGAGGTGGGCGTCGAATGGAACCGATATGGTTTACTGCAATTCTGACCGATGAAAAAGGACGGTTCCTGGAAAAAGGTTTTGCCAGTCTCCCGTTGGAGACAAACAGCCTTTGTTTCAAGAGCAGCTTTGTACCGCTGTTGAAAATCGGGACACTGGTCACGATCATACGTACTTTGGATGACCGGGAGCTGGAATCTTTTCATGGTGAAGTTTATGTATCTTCCCGGCAGTTTTTAAGAATAACCGCTGTGGACGAAGGTTCGTTGAAAAGAATCAAGTCCTTGTTTGGGTTCAATACGGCTTTCGAGTCATTTCTTACCATGGAGGCACCGGTACGATTTCCCTTTTATTTCAAGAAGCCCCAGGAAATTTATGCTGCGATTTATTATTTATCCATGACCCAATTAAAATTTCAGTCGATGGATAAACTTGAAACTGGCAACCGCCTCATCCTGGACATTGAGAAAAATGGACAAATCCCGTTTGATTTGAAAATGCTGGAGTTGGAAATCGACCAGGTCGTCCATTATGGCGGAATGTCGGTGTGTTATATCGGCTCGATCCTCCGTATGCCTGAACCCACCCGTGCAAATCTCGACGCTTATTTGGATCAGAACAAACGGCTTTTACAGAAAAAAGAACAACCGCCCTCGATTCCTTGAAATCATACTCCAAACCTGCTTCTCGGTCCCGAAGGCCGCATTCTAAACGCTTTTTTTCAAGTCCTTCATAAGTTCCTTTAATTGTTTTTCCGCTACGCCTTGCACGGCCTCACGGTTACTTTCCACGGTCAGATACAGTTCTTTCCTTAAAACTTTGACATCCTTGGGAGCAATTATCCCCAGTTTGACTTTATCACCGGTCACTTCGGTTACGATGATCTCGATATCATCTTGGATGATCATAGACTCGCCGACTTTTCGCGATAATATCAGCATACTATACTGCTCCCTTCCGCTCGGTCAGCAAAGGTTCCCGTATGGAATAATCATCTTCAAGGATGATTTGGGCAGCCCGTCGACTTTGGGTATCGATCACAATGGGGCTCTTCAAATTGACCGTGGACTTACGAAGATCTTCGCGAATCACTGCAATGATCCTAAATACTGGTTCGTTTATGTTTTTCTTTTGGAGCATTTCTATGAGCTCAGGTCTAAGTTCTCCCGGATACGGATAGGTCAGCACAACCGGATCAAGCAAAATGAAACATATGTTCTGTTCTTCCGTGGATTGTAGCCACATAAGCTGTCCGCCGACTGAATCATCGTAAAGCAGGACATATTTTTTTATGGTTTCGAATCCAAAAATCGGATCTTCAAAGGTAATGATTTCATTTTCGTCAATATCGATCATCCCGAAATCCCTGGTTTTGATTTCCATGGCAGCTTCCTCCTCCAACAGGATATCATCCTAATGCATCTTCTTTTTCATCGATTCGATTCAAATCCTGAGGAGAATTGTTTTAAGAATTCTTCTTCTCCTCATAATTTGGATTGGCACTGGGCGGAACATATCGCGGTTCGCCGAGATATTCGATTTCAACCTTCGGGTATTGCTTGATTTCAATCGACATGGATCCGGGAACATAGGTTATTTCAGCAGAAACCAGCTTGGGGTCCATGGAAACCTTTGCAGGCTGGAAATCAATACTTAATTGATTCGGTTCCCAATCGATTTTTGGACCCACACTAGGCAAAAAGACCAACGCTGTGTCCCTATGATGGATAAGACGTGGATACACAGCATCCGCAAGGGTGGTATCCATGTGAATCTGTGCCATCCGATTGCCGATTTCCGCATATTGTGCCGTTGCTTCGGAAGCTGCCTGCTTTCCCTTCTGCGCCAGTTCATCAGCCAAGTCGCCTGACGTCTTTAAGCCGATACTGCGCCTGGCTTCGTATGTGTCGAGCCTGACTTTGATGTTCTCGGACTCGATACGCAGCTGGCCGGCCTGGGTTTCCATCTGAACTTGTGCTTTGGCTTGCCGCATTTCCAGTTTGGGGTGTTCAATTTTCATTTCAAATTCTAATGGAATATGAGAGATTTTTATGAGTTGCATAGGATCACTCCTCAAATCCTGCGAATCGATCTGCAATCAACGCAGCTCAACGCATAAAATCAAAAATCGAAGGTGGAATCAGTTTGCTGCCCAACTGCAGGCAGACCATCCAGGTCGTTTCATAGGTCTTATTGTAGATGACTTCCTCCTCCGTGTGGATGGTCTCGAGATTGGATTGGGTTTCTTTAAGATTCAGATTGTCGCTTTCCAGTCGTGAAGTTGTTTGCTCAAGAAAGCTGGTCCGGCTGCCGATGTCCGTAATGTTCATGATCAGGGCGTCCGTTCGTATCTTGATATGTTCCAAATCCATTGAAAGCGCTGCTGTGTCCTGGCTTTCCAGATCTGCAGCGACCTTGTCAAGTAAAGAATACAGGTTGTTCGGCATGGCGGCCCCGTTCATCTCTGTGGTCCCGTATCCCAAAGCATCCAGTCCTGAAACGGATACTTTGAAGGCAGTCCGTGTATCCACGGTGTCACCGGAGAGGGTCAGACCCAAGCCAACATCAATATAAATATCCTCATTCTCTGGAACTTTGGCATAACCTGTGATCACCGGCGGAACCGAAGCGTCATAAATGGCAATCGCCGCTTTTTGAGTGGAAGGATCTAAAACCAGCTGATCAATGGCCGAACCGTTAAACAAGACGCTCCCATCCCCTGCAATGGATAATGGTGGATTGCTATTGTTGGTGCCGCCAAAGATATATTTGTCGCCGTATTGGGCATTGATTGTCTGAAGCAATTCATCCTTCAGATTGTTGATTTCTCGGGCGAGAACTTTCTTCTCGCTGCCGCCGGCCGTACCATTGAGCCCCTCCATGACCCGTTCCAGGGCAGTCTGCATCAAAGTATTGATACACTTCAAGTTGCTCTCAACCGACGATAACTCGCCTTGGGCGTTTTCGATGTTGCTCAAGGCCTGTTCATTTTTATAAAGCTGTTCCCGCACAGAAAAAGCTTTTGAAGCAGATGCGGTATCCTCTGACACCCGGTCGAATTTTCGGTAAGAACTCAGACGGCTGTTGGAATCTGCCAGCGCATGAATGCTCCTGTTCAAGTTCCGCATATAATTTCGCGTCATGGTGTTCTGAGTGATTCTCATTTAGGATTACCTCCCTACCAAACCGGTTTTATTGATGAGCGTATCCAAGGCTTCGTCCATGACCGTCATGAGACGGGCCATGGCATTGTATGCTTTTTCATACAAAAGCAGATTGGTCCCCTCTTCGTCCATGGATACGCCGGAAACTGCATCCCGGCTGTCCAACACATCATCCGCAACGGCTGAGGTCGCCTCCAGACGGGTTACGTAGAGGTTTTTTTGCTGTCCGATGGTAATGTTATATGAATTGACATATTCCTCAAAGGTTCCTGTAAAGTCTCCAAAATTTATTTTTTCATCCAACGTGGTGATCATCCGTAAAATATGACCATTGTCTGATTCTCCGCTGGCAACGATATCGTTCAAAATATAGTCTGGCTGTGCGCTCCATGCAGCGCTGACCGACAGGTTCGCCGCATGGATCTGTCCGCCGCCTGTGGCCTCAAAAAGAGTTTTATACGTGCCGGTCCCTGTGGAAATCCCCAAGGTCTCGTCCACCGATGCAATCTCGATGGTATGGTTGAAGGCTTGGGCGAACATTTGTGCGAATGAATCAAGCCGATCTCTATAATAGAGGATCCCTTGTTCGTTGCTTTCATTCGGTCCCGACGCCGCTTCACCCCGGCCGTTGATCATGTCCGCATAGGCTTTCAGTGAGCCTGAGTTCATGGAAACCTGCTCCCCCGTACTTTGCCAGCTCATAGAAACCGTTTGATCCGAATTCTGTTTCAGATTCAGGGTCTCGCTCCAGCTTCCTTTGACGACGGTTTGTCCGTTAAAATCAACGGTCATAGCCCCATTCGGTTCCTCTACCGCCCTGATCGATCCATAGGATGATAGCTGGTCAAGGAGCAGGTTCCTTTTATCAAGCAATTCGTTGGGCCTGTAATATTCGCTGCGGTTGGTTCCGGAATCATAAATGTCTGCAGCGATGGATTTATTGAGAATCGCGATTTGATCGACGATTGAATTGACATCATCAACGGCAATATCCAGATCAAATTTTTGCTGCTCAAGGATGGTGTTAAGTTTTGTGTCAAATTGCTTTATGATTTGGGTCAGGCTTTTTGAAGCCGTCAGCAAGATGTTGGCATAAGACACCTGGTCGGCATTGCTGTTTAGGGCTTGCAGCGCATTGCTGAAATCTCGGAGCGCCTCCTTGATACCCTCTGAATCCACTTCATCCAAAGCGGTTTCAATGTCTGACATGATCAGAGAAGCCTGGTCGTAATAACCGACTTCACATTTCTCCTCCCAATAACGTTTGTCCAGAAAACTATCCCTGATTTGTGAAACGCCGTCAATGTTGACCCCTTGTCCTGAAAATGACGATGATTTCTGTGCAAATCTGGATTCAAGGGAAGAAACTGCGACCGATGATGTATCCACCCGCTGACGTGTATAACCTTCGGTTGAAATATTGGAGATATTATTGCCGGTTATATCAATGCCTAACTGGTTTGCAGCCAAACCCCTCCGGGCAGTTTCAAGCCCGACAAATGTTGATCTCATTCCATTCCCTCCATAACCCTTCAGACCTTGGTTTCTAAAATCGCTGCGCTGCGAAGGCCTAGTCCCTTCTGTTCCCTGGAATAACCACAGCTTTGAACCTCACCCTTTTCAGCGTGAATCCGTTGAAGCTGGGTTTTCGCAAATGCGTTGGATTTTTCATTGATATACCGGATGTTGGAGATCGCGCATTGCGTCCTGTCAAATAACCTTTTTAACCGTTGCCTCTCTTCTGCAGGCGCTGCCAGAAGGATTTCATTGAAGGTGAGATTTTCCATGCCAGCGGCTTTTTGAAGCGCGATCCTCTTTCGTTCCAAATTTTCAAGGCGTTTCCCGATCGCCTGCTGCCGAGCAATCGCATGCTCGATCCGAGAAAGTGTGTTGGATAAAAGCGCTTCAAGCTTTTCTTGTTCCAAGGATGCCGTTTCCTCAAAAAAGGCTGCATATTCATCAAAAAACGTCCAAAGGCGCGACTGTAAAGACCCATGATCCATTTCTTATTCTCCATTCCCGTTCATCGGACGACTTCAAATTTTTCGGTTCAAACCGCCCTTGGCACGGGTCATCATTGCATCGGCCAGTATTTGACTGTCAATCTTATAGTCATCGTTTTGGATCGCCCGCTTTATGGACTCCATTCGTTCCGCCGATGCAACCGCATCGACTTCCTTGGCGATCCCCTTGGCCAATCGGCTCACATCATTCTTTTTTGATCCATGTGCGCTGATCGTGACGGTATCGTATTGGACCTCTTTTTTCTTTGCAGGGTCTTGTTCGGCCGGCTGAGCTTTTCCGCTGCCCGCCCCTGTGCCGTTCAAGCTTGATTTATATAAGTTATTGACATTGGTTGGATTAATATTCATGATCCGTCCCTCACTCTCTCATCATGATTCCGTAAACTCATTATTTCTCTGTCTATCTTATAATTCGTACATTTTTACATAAACTTAACCTGCATGGTACGTAATCCAAAAATATTTTTTCTTCTGCAGGCCGGATCCTATGCAAAACAAACCGGGTTATGTATAATGGGAAAGGTTTATTCTTACCTAATGATTTTTACCGTCAGGAAGGAACCCTTTGGCTATGTGTAAAATCATCTCAATTTCCAACCAAAAAGGCGGCGTCGGTAAAACCACAACGACCGGCGCCTTAGCAGCCGGTTTACGGAAAAAAGGTCATGCCGTGCTGGCCATTGATTTGGACCCCCAATGCAACCTGAGCTTCAGCTTAGGTGCCGACAATGAAAACAACGCAACCATCTACGATGTGCTGAAAGGGAATATCAAGACGTCCTATGCTATTCAGCATGCGCCTGTGGCTGATATCATTCCCGCCACGATTTTACTGAGCAGTGTGGAACTGGAGTTCACCAACACCGGCCGTGAATTCCTCCTGCGCGAAGTCCTGACGCCGATTTCTGATCTCTATGATTACATTCTGATCGATACACCCCCTGCCCTCAGCATTTTGACCATTAATGCATTCACCGCCTCAGATTATATCATTGTTCCCATGCTTTCGGATATATTCAGCCTTCAGGGCATTGCCCAATTATATGATACGGTCGACCGGGTCAGAAAGTATTGCAATCCCAGGCTGCAAATTGCAGGGATATTGCTGACAAAATTCAATCCCCGAACGCTGCTCAGCACTGAAATCAAGGGCACTGCGGAAATGATCAGCAAAGATCTTGGGATTTTTCTTTTCGATACGTTTATCCGGTCCAGCATAACGGTCAGTGAAGCCCAGTCCGTCCAATGCAATATCCTGGACTATTCGCCGCGGAACCACGCCGTTGCCGATTACTGCCAATTCGTGGATGAACTGTTTCAGAAAGGTATCTGTTGATCATGGCTACAAAGAAAGAAATCGATAAGGACTTAATGTACAATAAAATCATGCCTACTGCCATGCGCGGTTCCAAAGGCCAGATAAAACCAACTTTTCTGCCGGATGACATGGCTGCATTTCCCGGTGGCGACGAGTTAAACTCCGGCACGATTCATAATGACATAGCGACACATGGTCCATCCATAATCCATCCGGCAGGGGCTGTGAAAAATACCATCTTTCGAACCAATCCTGAACTGCAATTTCATACCGTGGATCAATCGATCCTGATTAATCTTATGGAACGACTGGTTGCACAGCGGTTGGATGAAGCTTTCTCAAAATTCAATTGCTGCAAATGCGATAAATGCAAAAAGGACGTGGCGGCGATGGCTCTAAACCGTCTGCCTCCCAAATATGTGGTTGCTTCCCAGGATCAAATTGTCGAATTGATCTCAAGACAGACCTATGCGGAAGTCTTGACTGCAATCATTCAGTCAATTTTGGTCGTTAAGGCCCATCCCAATCATTAAACAGCCGATTCACGTTCTTGCCGGTATATGGGAATCCAATGGAAAAGGCGTATAAAACCTGATGGTTTTATACGCCTTTTTTAAAATTATTGTCTGTACATGATGATGTTTCTTAGCTTTGAAAACTTGACTATCTGAGGAGCTGCAGAACGCTCTGAGGCTGTTGGTTGGCCTGAGCCAGCATAGCCTGAGCTGCTTGCGTCAAGACGTTGTTCTTAGTGAAGGTCATCATCTCTTTAGCCATGTCAACATCACGGATACGGCTTTCAGCAGCAGTCATGTTTTCCTCAGTCACCGAAAGGTTGTTGATGGTATGTTCCAACCGGTTCTGCAGCGCACCGAGATTTGCGCGGTTTGTGGATACGCTGTTGATGGCGGTCTTGATGGTTTGAATGGCAGCCGCCGCACCTTCCTGAGTGGAAACATTCAGGCTATCGATCCCTAAGCCGGAGGCGCTCATATCGCCGACAGCCACTGTGACATTGTTGAAGCTGTCCGAGGTATCGCCCACTTGGAGGGTCAACCCGCCGCCGGTTGCAGCGGCCGCAATGGTGGCATCGGTGGTGTCCGCACCGGCCAAAACGCCGGTGGTCACGGTGATGGTCATGCCTCGGAAGGCTTCCTGTTCAGCAGCGGTCGCAATGTCCTTATCGATCACAGCCTGGAAAGTGACGGTACCGCTTTGGTTGTCGCCGCTGGTACTGATCAGCTGAAAGCTTACGCCGGTGGTTGCAGCCGCGCCGTTGTAATTGCCGATTTCAAGGGTTGTAGCTCCCAGGCTCGTGCCCACGGCTGTGGCCGTCATCGTGGTTGTGCCGGTGGTATCCGCAAAATTACCTCCGACAATATCGAAGCAGTTGGCTGCAAAACTGGTGCCATCTGCCAGATTGGTGCTTGCGATCTGTCCCATGCTGCCGTCCAGCAGTTCAATGCCGTTAAAATTCGTGCCGGATGCGATACGGTCGATTTCATCGGAAAGCGCGGTAACTTCTTTCTGGATGGCAACCCGGTCTACTGTGCTGTCGATGGTGCCGTTGGCGGATTTCTCAGCCAGTTCGACCATGCGGTTCAACATGGAATGAACTTCGGTCAGTGCGCCTTCAGCAGTCTGGATCAAGGAAATACCATCTTGGGAGTTGGCTTGAGCAACCTCAAGACCTTTGATCTGGGCCCGCATTTTCTCGGAGATGGCCAGCCCGGAAGCATCGTCACCGGCACGGTTGATTTTGTAACCGGAAGACAGTTTTTCCAAGCTCTTGGATACCAGGTTGTTGTTGCTGGACAATTGTCTGTTGGCATTTAAGGCCATAATATTGTGTTGAATGATCATTGATTTTTCCTCCTTGATTTTCTTTTCGGAGCATCCTTGCTCCTACACGTTCGATGCTTGCTCCGGTCCTTGCTGCAACGGCCGTATACAGCGGAACTTAAACCGGGGTTTCAGGAAAGACGATTTTCAATCCTTCCATCCTAACCTATATATCGAATGTTCCTCATGGAAAATGAAGAGGCTATGAAAAAATTATNNATAATTTTTTCATAGCCTCTTCATTCACTTTAGATTATAGAGCCTCTATTGGCTTCCAGCCTGCTTTAAAGCATCCCCGGTCAGCCGATACACCGTCCACTGTTCCAGCGGCTGTGCTTGGAGACTGAGATAAAATTCAATGGCATGCTGGTTCCAGTCCAGGCAAGCCCACTCCATGCGCGGACAGCCGCGGCGAACCGCTTCGGATGCCACCGCTTTAAAAAGGGCTTTGCCCATCCCTTGGCTGCGCTGATCCTTGCTGATAAAAATATCTTCAAGATAGAGTCCTGTTCTTCCCTCAAAAGTCGAAAAGCTTTCAAAAAACAGGGCATAGCCCACAACACTCCCCTGGACCTCGAGCAAAAGCGCTTCTGCTTTCTTCTGATCAAAAAGATAATGCTCAAGCAATTCAGGGGTAAGAACCAGTTGGTCTTCAAGTTTCTCAAAATGTGCCATCTCATGGATCAGTCCGATGATGGTCAGAACATCCTCAGGTTGGGCAGCTCGGATCAGCGCTTGATTTTCCATTCATCATCCTCAAAAATGCAGCCGTCGGTTAAAATAGCTGCGAAAGTTTTTATCAAGAAAAAAGTAGACAGCAATCAAGGAAACGATGGCAAAGCCCGCTGCCGCGGCACTGGGCCAAAGCAGGCTGGTCACCCTGATCAAATAAAGAAAAGAAGGCAAAAATCCTAAAAATATCAAGGTCATAACATAAACGGCATAATCGCTCCACAGCCGCTTGCGCTTATAAACAATATACATCATGGCCAAGGTGGAACAAATCAGCATAAATGGAATGACGTAATTCACAGACCAGCCTCTGGCTTCACCCACATGATCAAAAATAAAAAGAGCCAAAGAAATGTTCATGATTTGCAGCAAAAACTTTTTGCCCATATGCATCCTGGATAAAAAAGTGTATCGAACCAAAACCCAGGCAGAAGCGATCCCTAAGGTTTCGCGGTTCAGCCAAAGGTCGCCTTCTCCGGTCAAAAGCGTAATCAGAGAAGGTATCAAAAACGCGCCGATGAACATCAACGGAACTAAAGTTTTCCAAAACAGTTGAAAATAGTAACTTGACTTGTTGTGCAGAGCATAGGCAGGATAGCTTCTCGGCACACTTAAACGGGTATTCGTTAACTTTTTACCGCAAAGCGGGCATTCCTGCAAGGACGCTTCAACGGTCACCTGACAATGAATGCAATGATTAATCTGAAATCCCCCATTCATTTGAATAAATTTTGACCTCGAGTCCATATTCCTGAGACAGATAGCGGAAATATTCGCCAATGATCCGATTCTCCCGGATCGTTCTGGAGAAAGATATGGTCATATTGTCATTGACTGTGCACAGACCGCAATTCAATGGATTGTTGGCTGTAGGATAAAAGACAACTTCCATGCGGTCAACATAGGGTGTCATGGTTTTTGGCAAATCAACGCGTCCTAAGTTCGTCATGGTACATGTCCTTAATTTATCATTATACAGGAAATATCGGTTTTTTACAATGATATCTTTTATAGGGAGCGGTATAAAACGCGCAATTTTGATTTTTTCCAGATTGATGTTGCGGACGATCGCCTCTTGAAGAACTTTTTTTGAGTAGTTTTTTACGGACTGCTCTTTTATCGCGCAAAGGATTTTAAATAGCGATTGTTCCTGCTGGCTGCTGATTTCAAACAAAGCGACAGCAAAAAAATTGCGCAGTGTTTTTGACGGAAACATCTGCCGCAGATTGACGGGAACTGAAACCTTGATGGGCCTCTGGTCCTTTCGGTCCTGGCTGCTTTGTCGATAGATCGTATACATGAGAAGGGCCAATAAAAATTCAGTCAACGTTGCGCCTTGCTTTTTCGCTATTTGCCTTAAAGCGGAAGCAGAGACCACACCCTGGGTCACATTGTTGCCATAAGGTTCAAAATAGGTGCCGGTGATTTGATAAGCCTTGGTGTTTCTGATTTTAGGAGGCCGTCCAGGCGTATAATAGCGATGAAAGCTGTCCTCCAATTCCTCAGGATGGATATCTTCGGACGCTGTTCTTATTTTATCCTCAGGTTCCACAGCTTTCCCCAGAAGCCGCAGGTATTCATAAACTAATGTTTTTAGAAATTCCATAGCACCGCTGCCATCGGTTATGGCATGGAAAACCTCGACTGATATACGCCTCTGGTAATAAAATACTTTGAGCAGGGCTTCCATGGTCATGCGATCCTGCAATGGGTGGCAAGGATAATCATCCTCTCTCTTCACCCGCAGCGGCTCATCATCATATTCCATATATCGCCAGAAAAGACCCTTGTGGATGCGCATGGTCATCATGGGATAACGCTTCACCGTAATATCGAGGGCTTGCTGAAGGCGAACCGGCAGAACCGTCTCCTTTAGCACCGCGGATACACGATAAATCGTCGAGTTCTTTGCTTTGGCCAACGAAGGAAAAACAATGGCTGCGTTATCCAGCTTCGTCCATTTATTCATAGCGCCTCCAAAGGAAAATGCCCGTTCATAAATTGATGCAATATTGCCATGCGGCTCCTTCTGCTATGCGTTCTTTCGATTCAGAAGACCCCTGGCATGGGTCTGAAGCTCCGGAGACTGGCTGTCCCCGCCAAGCATTCGGGCCAATTCCTCGATTCGCTCTGTCTCGCTCAACACCTTGACCCCGGTTTGGGTCCTGCCGCCGGATTCCTCCTTGACCAACAGAAGATGCTGATTGGCACGCGCTGCAATGGTTGCGGAGTGAGTCACACAAATCACTTGCTGGTTCCGGCTGATTGCCGTAAGCTTATCCGCCACAGCATGAACGGTTTTGCCGCCGATCCCTGAATCAATCTCGTCAAAAACCATGGTATCGCTGCAATCCATTGCAGCAAGGATACGTTTCATGGCAAGAATGATCCGGGACAATTCGCCGCCGGACGCAATTTTCGCCAGGGGCAGATAGGCTTCGCCCGCATTGGAGGAAATTAAAAATTCTGCGGTATCGATGCCGGTACTGCCCGGAGACGCCGTTTGGATATTGGATCGGAAACAAGCCGATTCCATGGCAAGGTCCTTTAATTCTTCATCGATGCTTGCTTCGAGTTTTTTGCCGGTCTTGGACCGGATTTCGTGAAGCTTTTCTGCCAACTTAAAATAGCCTTCGGAAAATACTGTGCGGTCGCTTTCCCAGTTTTTCTCCTGTTCTTCCCAGTTTTCCAAAGCTTGAAGCTCCTCAGCCACACGATCCCTATGCGCCAGGACGTCTTGCACGGTTTCTCCATATTTTTTACAAAGCGTTTTGATTCGGTACAAACGATTCTCTGCTTCCTCCAGCCTTTTCGGGGAAACCTCGATGGCATCCTGATAATTTCGGATTCGGCGCGCCGCTTCGTCCAATATATATGAGGCCGGCTCTAAGCTGTCATAGAGATCGGTTAGTTCCGGATCGTATTTGCCTAAATCACGTAAATAATTCAAAGCCTTGCCCAACATATCATAAGCAGAGGGCGCATCGGCAGCGCCAAACATTTGTTCGTAGGCTTTTTGCAGATTCTTCATAATGCGCTCACTATGGCTGAGCCGACGTATCTCAGCGGACAACAGGTCTTCTTCCTCTGGCTGTAATTTGGCCTGGTCAATCTCGTCCATTTGAAATTTAAGGAAATCCCTTTGAGCAAGCAGCCCTTTTTGTTTTTCCTGGGCGTCTTTGATTTTTCCTTCGGTATCCTGCCATTGCATGTACATTCTTCCTGTTTCAGCACGAAGATCAAGGAGTTCACGTCCTCCGTAAGCATCCAATATGCTGAGCTGGCGCTGGCTTTGCATGAGCTGCTGATAATCATGCTGTCCATGAATATCCACCAAACCCAACGCCACCTGTTTGTACTGGTTCAGTGTCACCGTCCTGCCATTGATCCGACAGGCATTTTTTTTATCCGCGCTGAATTCACGGCTCAGGATGAAAGGGTCCTCTGCTTGGTCTGCATAGTTTTCCCGGAGCAAATACTGCAAAACTTCGTGTTCCATCGGCAAGGAAAAAACGCCTTCGATATAAGCTCTATCTGATCCGAAACGGATCATTTCGCTTTGGGCCCGTCCTCCAAGCAGAATCGCGGCCGCTTCGATGATGATTGATTTCCCGGCGCCGGTTTCTCCGGTCAAAACCGTGAAGGGCGCTTCAAAATCAATAGCCAACTCGTCAATGATCGCAAATTGCTTGATGTATAACCGTTCCAACATCCAAGAACACCTCTTCGCTCATTATTCCGCCAAGACTTTGAGCCTTTGCATCACTTCATCCACCTGGTCTTTGGTACGAATAATCGCAATGATCGTATCATCACCGGCAACGGCGCCCATGAGCTCCGGCCAGTCTACAGCGTCCAGCAGTGAGCAGACACTGTTGGCATTGCCGGGCAGCGTATGGATCACAACAATGTTCTCGCTGCAGTCAAGATTCACCACCGCGTCACGAAAGAGACGACGAAGCCGGCTTTCATCCTGCATCGGGACCTGTCCTTTGGGCAAGCCGTAGGCATAGGTATTATCGCCCCGCGCCACTTTCACCAGACGCAATTCCTTAATATCCCGGGATACGGTAGCCTGGGTCACATTAAAACCGCTATTGCACAAAGCGGCTGCCAAATCGCTTTGCGTACCAATGGCATCATGGGCTATAAGTTCCAGGATTTTCTTTTGACGTCTCCCTTTCATATAAGTCCCTCCCTGCTATTATTCGTAACTGACCCGGTCCGCCTCGACCAGCTTGTTCCGCAGCACATTAAAGAACCGTTGGGGATGGATCCGGATAAAGGCCGCCTTAAAGGGTGCCCGGGTAACGATGATTTGATCTTTCTCCTCCAAGCTGAAACCAGTTTGGCCATCCACCGTGAGCATCACTTCGCTGGTCGCGTTTTCTACCTCAATGGTGCAGCGGCGGGTTGCTGGAATGATGGTGGGACGCCCGTTGAGCGTATGGGGGCAGATCGGGGTGAGAACCATGACTTCAAGATCCGGATGGACCACCGGCCCCCCTGCGGATAACGAATAGGCTGTGGACCCGGTGGGTGAAGCCAAGATGATCCCATCGGCTTTATAATGGCCAACATAATCGTCTTCAACCCAAACATTCATCTGCAGCAGTCGGGATAATGCGCCTTTATGGATCACCACATCATTGAGACCGTGAAAGGTTTTAAAGATCTTGCCTCCCCTTCGCAATTCAGCCTGCAGCATCATGCGCTCATCCACAATAAACTGGCCTGTCAGAATTTTTTCCAGCTCCGGGTATACCGCGAACTCTTCCACTTCCGATAAAAAGCCCAAATGTCCTAAATTGATGCCAAGGACCGGAACTTGGTGAGGTGCTGTCAGACGCGCAGCCCTTAAAAAAGTGCCATCCCCGCCCAATGCAATGGCCATATCGGGCTTCTCCTGACAAATATCCTGGATCGGAAGATCCAGTTTAGATTTGCCCAGGGCATCGGCTTCCATCAGGCAAACTTTGATCCCGCGATTTTTGAGCCAGATGACTAAATTTTCCGCTAAGAAAACTGCTTGGGCACGACGATAATTGATGATCAAACCAATGTTATGGATCATGCCGTTTCTCTCCCTTCAATGTTTGAAAGGCTTTTTCCACCAGCTTTTCCGATTGGTCCGGCTCAAGGATCGGTTCAATCTCTGTTTTGTAGCCGAACCATAATAAATACTCTATATTTCCTTCCGGGCCCCGTATCGGGGAATAATCCAAGCCTAAGGGCATCAATCCTGAAGCCTCAGCTTCCTTAAGAACATTTTCGATGACGGACAAATGGACTTTGGGATCCCGGACAACACCTTTCTTCCCCACATTTTCCCGCCCTGCTTCAAATTGCGGTTTGATCAAGGCAATACCCTGGGCGCCGGGACGCATGAGCCCCGGCAATGCGGGAAATATTTTGCCTAAAGAAATAAACGCAACGTCGATTGTTACAAAATCGACCGGTGCCCCGATGTCTTCCAATTTGAGGTACCGTGCATTTGTTTTTTCCATGACTTGGACTCTTGGATCCTGCCTCAGTTTCCAATCCAATTGTCCATAACCCACATCCACCGCCACAACACCGGCAGCACCCTTTTGTAAAGCGCAATCCGTAAAACCGCCGGTAGAGGCTCCGATATCCAGAACCCGGCAGTCCTGCAGCGTCACTGGAAATACAGCAAGCCCTTTTTCCAGTTTCAAGCCGCCTCGGCTGACATAGGGCAGATTTGAACCATGGACCTGAATGTCCGCGAGACGATCCACAAGCTGTCCGCTTTTGTCGATTCGCGTCGTACCGGCAAACACAATGCCCGACATGATCATGGCCTGGGCTTTTTCCCGGCTGGGCGCCAAGCCCAGCTCAACCAAAAGCACATCGATCCGTTCCTTCGTCCCACGGCCTGATGGCCGCTTTGCTGCAACGCTCGTCTGATTCGACGGCTCAGTCATTTCTGTCATTGAACGATACGTCCCTCTCTAAAAGCTCGGTGATTTTATGTGCAATGCCTTGGGCGTCCAGTCCAAGTCCGGCCAGCAATTTCTTTTGGCTGCCGTGGGGTACAAACCAATCCGGAAGTCCTAAATTATACACCCTTGATGTCTGTTGTTGCCGTGCAGCCAAAAGCTCCATGACCGCAGCCCCAAATCCGCCGGCAATGACATTCTCTTCCAAGGTAAGAATCAGGGGATATCGGCTGCATAGATCCAGGATCATCGAGTCGTCCAAAGGCTTCACAAACCTTGCGTCGGCAACCCCGACAAGGATCCCATGGTTCGCCAGTTGTTCTGCTGCAGCCAGCGCCTCATAGATCAAGGGGCCCACCGCCAAAACCAAGGCTTCCTTTCCATGGCGGAGGATTTCTCCTTTCCCCCATTCCAGAAGGGGTGGTGTTTCACTTAATGACAGCCCCTGTGCCTTGCCACGGGGGTAGCGGATGGCAACCGGGCCTTGGTCATGACCGCAGGCTGTCCAAAGCATGGATTGAAGGGCTTGTTCATCCCGGGGTACCATGATGGCCATGCCCGGGATGCTTCGGAGATATGAAAGATCAAAAGCACCATGATGGGTCGGGCCGTCTTCGCCCACTAAACCCGCGCGATCCAGGGCAAAAATAACCGGCGCGTCCTGGATTGCCGTGTCCTGAATCATCTGGTCATAGGCACGCTGCAAGAATGTGGAATACACAGAAACCACAGGTTTGAAGCCCGACAGGGCCAAGGCAGTCCCCAAGGTCACTGCAGTCTGTTCGGCAATGCCCACATCGATAAAACGGTCCGGAAAACGTCTGGCAAATTCACCCAGGCCGGTTCCATCAGACATGGCCGCGGTGATGGCGAGGACCCTGGGATCTTTTTCCGCGATTTTGACCATCGTGTCAGAAAACGCTTTTGTATAAGTGGGCGTCTTGGGCTGGGCAGCGCAGATTTTGCCGGTTTCCAGATCAAAAGGTGCAATGCCGTGGTATGTACAGGCATCCTTCTGAGCCGGCAGATATCCTTTTCCTTTGCGGGTCAGGACATGAAGTAAAACGGGTCCCTTCATATCTTTGAGTTTCTCAAGATTTTCGATTAAGGCCTTTATGTCATGGCCATCGACAGGACCATAATAGCTGAAGCCCAGCTCAGTAAAAACCATACCGGGAATCATGATCAGCTTGATACCTTCTTTGAACCGTTCAATGCCTTTGACCAGCGCACCGCCAATAAAAGGAATCTTTCCGAGGGTCTTACGAATTTCCAGCTTGCTGCGGTTATACAAAACGGATGTCCTGATCCGGTTAAGATAATCTGACATGCCTCCGATATTGGGTGCGATGGACATATGATTATCATTGAGAATGACAAGAACGTCGGTCTCCAAACTGGCAGCAAGGTTCAGCGCTTCAAAAGCTTCCCCCCCGGTCATGGAGCCGTCGCCGATCACAGCCGCCACACGATGGGATTCTCCCTTCAAATCTCTGGCTTTGGCGAAGCCTAAGGCAGCAGAGATCGAAGTGCTGCTGTGACCAGTGTCATAAGCGTCATGGCAGCTTTCCTCGCGTTTCGGGAAACCAGCCAGGCCCTGCCATTGCCGCAGTGTCTTAAAAGCTTCTCTGCGGCCAGTAATAATTTTGTGAACATATGTTTGGTGCCCCACATCCCAAACGATGCGGTCACGGGATGTATCGAATACCTTGTGCAGGGCAAGTGTAAGCTCCACCACCCCAAGATTGGAAGCAAGATGCCCCCCGTTTTGGCTGACAATATCCAGCACATAGGCTCTAAGCTCTGCTGCCAAGGCCTGCAGAGCTTCTTCATCTAAATTTTTTATATCCTCCGGAGAATTGATTTGCTCCAGGTATTTTCTCATTTTAGGCTCCCTCTTATGATTCCCTTTGAATTAAATGATCCGCCAATGCACGCAGCACGGTTGTATCGCCGGGGATCGACTGCAATGCAGCCTTTGCCCTTTCAACAGACTCTAGCGCCAGCTCCTGGGCTCGTGCCACACCGAGCAGGGTTGTATAGGTTGCCTTTCCGTGTTTAGCATCAGCGCCAGGCATTTTTCCCATTTTTTGTGGATCCCCTACGGCATCCAGGATATCGTCTGTAATTTGGAACGCAAGACCGAAGGCATCTCCATATCGGCAAAGTGCCTGAACGACTTCCGGCACAGCACCTGCAAGGAGGGCGCCGATCTTTAAGGATGCTTTGATCAAAGCGCCGGTTTTCAAGTTGTCCAGCATCAGTAATTCGGCTTGGGTCAGATTTTGGTTTTCGCTGAGGATATCCATAACCTGTCCGCCGATCATGCCTTCACTGCCGGCGGCCAAGGCCAGGTCCCGGATGGCCTGTAAAACCGCCAAGGTCGGCTGTTCTTTTTGATCTCTCCCAATGACTTCGAAAGCAAGGGTCAGCAGACCATCCCCTGCCAGCACTGCGATGCTTTCCCCAAAAAACTTGTGGCTGGTCAATCGTCCGCGCCGAAAATCATCATCATCCATACAAGGCAGATCATCATGAATCAACGAGTAGGTATGAACCAATTCTAAGGCGCAGGCCGCGGGCAGCACCTCGACTTCGTTTCCTCCAGCCACTTTGGCCGCAGCCATGCAAAGAATCGGGCGCAGGCGTTTACCTCCGGCAAAAACACTATAGCGCATCGCTTCATGGATTTTCGCTTGGGAAGCGGTCACGTCGGGAAAGGAAAGACAAAGCTGCAGCGCTTTGTCGATCGTTTCTTTATGTTCTTTTAAGTATGCATTTAAGTTAAACATCTACGCCTGCTCCTGTTTCTCGCCAGTAAGGATTTGAATTTGTTCAGCGGTCCGGTCCAACTGGCTTTGGCATTGTTTGACCAGCCCGATCCCTTCCTCGAAGCATGCCAGGGATTGTTCCAAGGTCAATTCGCCCCGTTCCAGCTGCCGAACCAACAATTCCAGCCGTTGGATGCCCTCTTCAAATGTTTTACCGGCTTCGCCGGTCTTCATCCCTTGATCGGTTGTACTCATCGAACGCTCCTTTCCGTCACTTGGCAAAGCAAACTGCCTTCCGATAGCCGGACCTGCATTTTTTCCCCAATCTGAACCTGACTGGATTTCAGAACGATGTCGCCCGCCTCTGTACGGCAAACTGCATAGCCTCTGGACAAGGTAGCCAGAGGTGATAAGGCCTGAAGGCGTCCAGCTTCCTTTTGGATCAGGTTTTGTTTTTCGGTTATGATACGGTGGATATGAAGCAGCATGCGTTCTTCAAGGCGAAGCAGCTGATCCCGCCGGGGGTCCAGCCAGCGCATGGGCTGCACCAGAACCGTGCTGCCGCCGGCACGCTGCAAACGCTCATTTCCGCGGTCCAGGTTGCGAAGCAGACTTCCTCGCAAACGTAGGGCTGTGTCCTCCAGGGAACGTAATAAGTCCTGTTTTATTGGAACTGCCAATTCCGCTGCCATGGAAGGGGTGGCGGCTCTTAAATCAGCGACCAAATCTGCCAAGGTCACGTCGGTTTCGTGTCCTACCGCCGATATGACGGGTTTGATGCACCGAAATAATGCATCTGCCACCTGCTCGGAATTGAATGCGCTTAAATCCTCCGCAGACCCGCCGCCTCTGGCCAGAATGACCACATCCACCGGCGCATGGGCCATCGCCTGGAGTCCGCGGACAATGGAATCGACGGCTTCTTTTCCCTGGACTGCCGCCGGAAACAGATAAATCGGCATACCCGGGTAGCGGCGCCATAACACCTTCTGAATGTCCTGGATCACCGCGCCGGTCGGGGATGAAACCACGCCGACGGCAAGAGGCAGATTTGGAATCTGCCTCTTGCGATCCGACGCAAAATATCCTTGGGCATTGAGTTTCTTTTTTAATGCCTCCAGGGCCATCGCTTCTTCTCCCACACCGGCAGGCAGGATCTTCTCCACATAAAACTGGAGTTGTGTCTCTTTAGGATAAAGACCTACGTATCCTAAAAAAAAGCAATCCTGTCCGTTGGCAGGCTCAAAGTTCAGGCGGCCGGCATGGCCTCTGAACATGACTGCCCGGATGACCGTCTCTGTGTCCTTGATGGACAGGTAGAGATGGCCGGAGCTATGGCGTTTGTAATTGGTAATCTCTCCGCGCACCCAGAGCCGGGCCAATTCCGGGGCTTGATGGATCGCTGCCTGGATCAGCCCGGCGACCTGGGTCACCGAATATACGTTGCCGCTTGGAAGCATGATACTTCCTTTCTAAGTTAGGTTTTATTTGGAAAGATATTCGTCGATCGCGCGGGCGGCTGATTTGCCGGCTCCCATGGCTAAAATAACGGTGGCGGCGCCGGTGACGATGTCTCCGCCGGCATAAACGCCTTTACGGGAGGTTTCGCCGGTTTCTTCATCCGCCTGAATGTTGCCGCGCTTGGTGATCATCAAACCAGGGGTAGTGCTGGTCACTAAAGGATTGGCGCCGTTTCCAATAGCCATAACCACCGTATCCACATTCATTTCAAAAACATCGCCTTCAATCGGTATCGGTTTTCTGCGACCGGATGCATCCGGCTCGCCCAGTTCATATCTCTGGCAGATCATGGAGACGAGATTCATGTTTTCATCACCCTTAAGCTCGATGGGGCTGGTCAGCAGCTGAAAATGCACGCCCTCTTCCTTTGCATGCTCGACCTCTTCAATCCGGGCCGGCATCTCCTCTTCTGAACGACGATAGATGATCCAGCTCTCTTCGGCACCCAGGCGCAATGCGGTCCGGGCAGCGTCCATGGCCACGTTGCCGCCGCCGATGACTGCCACCCGTTTGCCCGCATGGATCGGCGTCAATGATTCAGGGAACCGATAGGCTTTCATCAGATTGCTGCGGGTCAAAAATTCATTGGCGGAATAAACCCCATTCAAATTTTCTCCGGGGATATCCATGAAGTGGGGCAAACCGGCACCGGTTCCGATGAAGACGCATTCATAGCCTTCCTCATTGAGAAGTTCATCGATCAAAACAGTTTTCCCTGCGACCACGTTGGTCTGAATATCTACACCCAGCGCCCGGATATAATCAATTTCCTTCTGTACAATGGCTTTGGGCAGACGAAATTCGGGAATGCCATACATCAGCACACCCCCGGGGGTATGCAGTGATTCAAAGATCGTGACGTCGTAACCCATTTTTGCTAAATCACCGGCGGCTGTCAAACCCGCCGGGCCGGCGCCTACAACAGCGACTTTCTTATGCTTTGGCTCAGCCTTTGTCGGCATTTCCATTCCTCTTGCCAAATCCCAATCCGCAACATATCGTTCCAAACGGCCGATGGCAACCGGTTCCCCCTTGATGCCTTTGATGCATTTTGCTTCACATTGGGTTTCTTGAGGGCAGACACGGCCGCAAACAGCTGGCAGATTGTTCTTGTTCTTTAACTCTTTGACAGCGCCATCCATATCCTTATCGCGAAGCTTTTGAATGAAGCCGGGAATGTTGACCTCCACCGGACATCCTTTGACGCATTGGGGATTCTTGCAGATCAGACAGCGGCTTGCCTCGATCAAGGCCATTTCTTCGCTATAGCCTAAAGCGACTTCACTGAAATTTTTATTGCGGATCTCAGGATCCTGGGCAGGCATTGCCACCCGGCCTACTTGCTGTGACATGTGCAGCTGCCTCCTTTCAAACGATTTTCCAAGGCATCCATGGCTAATTTCTCATCATTTTTGAAGACGGCAGCGCGTTTCATAGCCAAATCAAAATCAATGGCATGTCCATCGAATTCCGGTCCGTCAACACAAGCAAACTTCGTTTTTCCATCCACGGAAACCCGGCAGGCGCCGCACATACCGGTGCCGTCCACCATAATGGGATTCATGCTCACAATGGTGGGAACCTTATAGGTGCGTGTCATATTGGCGACAGCCCGCATCATGATCATGGGACCGATTGCCCATACACGGCGGATTTCCTCTTCTTTGATCAGATCTTCCAGTACCTGGGTTACAAATCCCTTGCGGCCTGCAGAACCGTCATCCGTAGCGATCAGCAGTCGATCGCTGACAGCAGCCATTTTGTCTTCCCAAAACAGCAGGTCCTTAGTACGAGCGCCGATAATGGCTGTAACCTCATTGCCGGCAGCCCGCAAAGCTCTGGCAATGGGATAGATCGGCGCAATGCCGACACCGCCGCCGACCACGACGATCTTGCCATAATTTTCGATTTCGGTAGGTTTTCCAAGAGGTCCTACGATGTCGGTCAGTTCATCGCCCACGTTCAGCAGCGATAAGGCCTTCGTGCAAGCGCCCACCACTTGAAATATCATGGTGATGGTGCCTTTTTCCCGATCAAAGTCTGCAATGGTCAGGGGGATCCGCTCATAGTCCTCTCCCTGACGGACAATGAAAAATTGACCTGCCTCAGCTTTTTTAGCGACTCTAGGTGCAAAAACGTCGAAGCCATAGACATTATTGCCCATCTCTTCTTTTTTTAGAATTTTAAACAATTAAATCCCTCCTAAATGTTGTAAAAAACAATATCCGTAAACAATCAGTCTGACACAGAACCTGTGGGTTTCCGCGATGCTTGATAGAGGCCGCCGATGAGGGCTACATCGGCCGCCATAAAACTAAGCGTACCCGCGGTTCTTTATCGAAGCGGCACCGATGAGGGCTACACCGGCCGCGTTGTCAGAGCTGTATTGCTGATCGGCAAAATAACACCGTTTGCTGCCCGTTTTTTGTTCCAGACGAGCAATCAAACGTTGGCGGATATATTGGTTGCCTGCAACCCCGCCCATAAATAAAATCGGATAAGGCGGCTGCATTCGGATCGCTTTCTCTAAGGTCCCGGCGATGCAATGCTCAATGGAGCGAGCAATTTCAGCGGGTGCTTCCGCCGATAAGATCAAGCGTTTGGCATAAGCTTCCGCTCCGGAAAAACTGATTCCGTCTTTCCTGCAGCTTGTGGGGATCGAATGCTTTGGCAGCGTTTGACCACCCAGGGCCGATGCAAGCTGTTCCAATTGAGGACCTGCAGGAAAGCTCAAACCCAAATCCACACCGATCCGGTCCACAAGCTGCCCGGCAGGGATATCGGTGGCCGGACAGACCAAGCTGTATTCAAAGGCAAAAACCGGCGATGGCTGGATGGCATGGACCAGGATAAGTTCCGTGGTGCCCCCGGATAAATGGAAAGCCAAAAAAGGCGGTGAAGGCTGCATTTGAGCTGACCATAGAGCGGCCATCAAATGCCCTTCCTGATGGGTCGTTTTGATGAGTGGAACATCCAATGCCGCGGCCAGGCTGCGGGCTACGCCGGTGCCTGCTAAAAAGACCGGCATATAAGAGTCTTCGCGACGGCAAGGTTTCTCGCTGACGCATAGAGCGGCCAGATGCTTTGAAAGAGGTTCTTTCAGCGCATCCTTAAGCGCTTCCATTAAAATGGGCAGGTTTTTGTGGTGATAAAAAAAAGCCTGGGACTGGCGTAATCCCTTGGCGCCAATCTCAACCGGCAAAAGGATCCGGCGGTCAAAAATCAGCCGACCGTTCTGGTCCGCCACGGCCACCGAGGTGCTGTAACAGCTTGTATCAATTCCTATGAAATACGGATCATAAGATTTGCTGGTCATCTTGGCTTCCTGTTGTCTTTTCCTTCTGGTCATCGGCAAATCTTCCCAGAATCCCGTTGATGAACCGAGGCGACTCTGCCGTTCCATACATTTTGGCCAAATCAACTGCCTCATTGATTGCAATGGCCGGCGGCAGCTTTTCGTCAAAAAGCATTTCATAAAGTGCCAGACGCAGGATGTTCCGGTCTGCGCCGCCCAATCGTTTGATATCCCAATCGACTGCATACCGGTCAATGACCTGGTCCAGTTCCTGGCAATGCTTCAGGATCCCGCCCGTCAGCTGACGGGCATAAACATCCTCTACGGAAGAAAGAAATTTTTCCGTTTCTCCTTCGGTGTAGCCACCCATTTCAGCATCTTCTGAAATATAATCCAGATGGAAATAGGGATCCCCTTTTTCAATTTCATAAGCAAATATCGCTTTGATCACCAGTTCCCTGGTTTTTCGACGTCTCATTGATCGTGATTCCTTCCTGCTGTGAGTCCATTTATGCATTTTCCTTTTAAATATACCGTCATTTTATACATAAAGCAAGAAAAACCGGGATGTATGCCCGGCTTTTTCTTGTAAACAAAAAAATCAAAAGGATTATATCATTATGTATTGATAAGATATTTCTTAATTCAATCTTCGGAAATTAATCGTTCCTGCGTCCCCGAAAAATCAATTCCCTGCACCAATACGTTCACCGCCGTAACATGCAGATCGGTCATCTGCTCAATCGCGCCTTTGACGGTTTTTTGAATTGACCGCGCCACATCAGGGATCCTGCAGCCAAAGTGAACGATGATATGGACATCGATGGAAACCGTATTGTTTTTGATTTCCAGCCGAAGTCCTTTGCCAGGATTTCTCATGCCGACTCTTTCTGTTAAGTCTTCCATCCGGCCGATGGCCAAAGCAGATACGCCTTTCACCTGCATGACTGCCGTACTGGCAATCACAGCGATTGCCTCGGGGGATATACGCAGCTCGCCGGTTTCCTGGTTATGATCCTTGTCCTCCACATGATCACCGCCTTGCATAGCATGTTGATTCTTGGTTTATGTCTCGAATGAACCCGTACAATCGTTGATACCGCGCCGGTGGTTTGTTGAAAAAAGGCAAGAGCCGGCGGCTCCTGCCTTTTTGCTTGTGAATCAATAAGAATTACTCGTGGTCTTCTTCAGCTTCTTCGCAACCGCAGTCACAGCCGCATTCGCAGCCTTCGCCGCATTGGTCGCTGGAGAACACAACGGTGTCGCAATTAGGGCAAAGAACTTCGACAGGTTCCTCTTTATCCCAGATAACCTTGGGATCAAAGCAAACGACTTCGCCGCACTTAGGACACTTGATGTCAACAAAGTCGTCATCCTCGTCTTCATCTTCGGCTTCTTCTTCCTCTTCGTCCTCGCTAAAGCCAAGAATCTCTTCGACTTCATTCAAGTCATCGTCAAGGGCTTCAACGAATTCTTCAAGATCTTCATGATCTTCCTGCATTTCGTCCAGTTCTTCAACCAGTTCTTCCAGAATTCCCAGGATCGCGTCGAACATTTTGCCTTCCTTGGAATCCAAGTCAAAGCTCAGACCTTCCATTAATCCGGAAACGAATGCTACTTTTTGTTTCAGATCCATATTCGGACCCCCTTTCTTGCCGGACCTTATGCCCGGCTCACATAATCGCCAGTGCGTGTATCGATGATCAGGACATCACCTTCGTTGACAAAGAACGGCACCTGTACAACAAGACCTGTTTCCAGGGTTGCCGGTTTGCTGCCGCCGGAAGCGGTGTCACCCTTGATTCCGGGATCCGTGGCAACCACCGCCAGCTCGACCTGCTTGGGCAAATCGATGCCGATGACTTTGCCCTGGTAAAATAAAATACCTGTGGACATGTTTTCTTTAAGATATTTAGGTGCATCTTCCAAGAGGCTTTCCATCAAGGTGACTTGATCGAAACTCTCCGTGTCCATAAAGGACCAGTTGTCACCTTCTTTATAGAGGTACTGCATATCCTTGCGTTCGACATGGGCTTTCTGGAATTTCTCGCCTGGCCGGAAAGTTTTTTCAACCGTGGAACCGGTCTTCAGGCTGCGCAATTTGCAACGGACAAAGGCAGCGCCCTTGCCGGGTTTCACATGCTGGAATTCGACCAGCGTAACAATGTCATTATCCATTTCAAAAGTAATGCCCGTTCTGAAATCAGAAGTTGAAATCATGAGTTTCCTCCTTTTAGCATATCTTCACATTAGTCTTCTTCTTAGTTTAGCAAATGATTGTCATATCTTCCAGTGTTTTTGGAAATTTTGTTAAAATATCCTTTCCGCCTTCGGTGATAAGCACCATGTCCTCGATTCTCAACCCGCCCCATCCAGGAATATAGATACCGGGTTCTACCGTCAGAAGCATGCCAGGTTCCAACATCACCGGCGGAGCGACGGGGCTGAATCGGGGTAATTCGTGGATCTCCAAACCCACGCTATGTCCTAGGCCATGCCCGAAATGATCTCCGAAGCCGGCCGCTTTGATCATTTCACGCGCCACCCCGTCGATCTCCCGGGTATTACGTCCCGGCCGGATGGCATCCAAGGCGGCCATTTGTGCCTGCAACACCAATTCATAACGTTGTCGCTGGATCGCATCAGGCATCCCAAGGATAAAGGTACGGGTCATGTCCGAGTGATAACCGCCCAGAATACAGCCAAAATCAATGGTGACCATGTCGCCTTCCGCAAGTGGCTTGTCTGAAGGGATCCCATGGGGCAGCGCGCCGCGCTGACCGGAAGCAACGATTGTATCGAAAGACATCCCTTCGCTTCCTAATTCCAGCATGAGAATATTCAATTGATTGCCCAGCCGCCGTTCGGTGATCCCGGGTTTGATCATGGGCCGCAATTGCTGCAGCGCCTGGTCCCCCAGGGCCGCCGCCTTTTGAAGCCAATCTTTTTCTGTTTCATCCTTGAATTGTCTGAGGGCGCTGCAGAGGTCCACCGAGGGAATCAGTTCAGGATGCAAAGCAGCAGCCACCAGCAGCCGCTGCTGCTGTGCGACGGTCACCTCATCGCTTTCGAATCCAAGGGTATGGATACCTTCTGCCGCTGCCAGGGCAATCGCCGTTTTTTCCATGGAATCTTTGACTAAAACGACTTGGCAGTTTGGGCATTCCTGTCGTGCCTGTTCTGTATATCGAGGGTCTGTCAACAGAAAAGCATCCTGTGCAGTGACCAGCATCCAGCTGGAGTCACCGGTAAAACCGCTCAGATAACGGACATTGACTTCACGGGTCACAAGAAAGCCTTCCAGCATTTGCTGGCTGATCTTTTGTCGATAGGCTGCCAGTCGCTGCAAGGATTTTTGTTCGATTTGGCTCACATTTTACCCCTTTCTGTCCTTTCGCTTAGACCATGGGATGAATTTAGGATTTTCTGGGTTTCTGCTTTACGCCGATCATGCGTTCCATAAACCGAAGAATCTTCGTTCCACCATATTCATTGGCTTCCAAAGGGGGCAGCAGAACCGTCACACAGCCTGCTAAATTTCCCCCCAGCGTGTCGGTAAATATCTGGTCCCCGATCATCAGGACCTGCTGCGGCTTTAATCCCATGGTTTTCACAGCCTGCTTGAACTTCCAGGGCAATGGTTTTTTTGCCGAAGGAAAAAAGGGGATTTTTGCATTGGCTGCAGCCACACCTGCCCTCGCCGCCGCTGCGTTGGAAAACAGCAGGACCTGGATCTCCAAGACGGCAGCACGTTCAAAGAAATCAAAGGCTTCCTGGGTGATTGTTGTTTTTCTCCAGGGTGAGATCGTATTGTCCAAGTCGATCAGCACGCCGCGGATACCTTTCTGATGCCAATCCTTAAGATTGAGGACCTGCAAGCTTTCCACGGAATAATCCGGTTTAAGTATTGGGATCATCTCAGCCTCCTATCGTCTCGATTGTGTTCGTTGCCCCATGGATATGGTGCATAGAAAAAACCACGGTGCCATCTTGAAATCCAAAAATGGACCGTAGTTTTCAGACGGAAACCTTAGCGGCAAGCGCTGCATCCGTTGCAAGCCCCTTTGTCTGTGCAGTAAAAGCCGCTGGTTTTATACATAACGCTAACGTTCTTACCGATGATGCGTTGGATTGGATTCCCGCAAGCAGGGCATGTTTTCAGAGCATTTTCCGTAATTGGCTGCTCAACCGTAAAATCACCGCATTCTGTGCAGCGATAGTCATAATGTGGCATGAATATTCACCTCTTTCAACTGAATAATTATATTTTTTCTCATAAATCCTGTCAAGACTCAGGCCTTGACCCGTTCACAGGGTAAAGTCGAAAGGACCTGAAGCACCTCTTCCTCACTGCCCGGATCACACATTACCCGCAAAAGTCCGGCTTCCCGGTCCAGGGTTGTCACAATCGCCAGATGTCCCATGGCTTCGAATATTTTGTTGATCAATGCAATTTTCTGCTTGTCCGTTTTTATTAGAAAAACGATGGAATTCAACATCGCTGCGCACCTCTCCATAAATAAACATTAAATATTCAAGCCCGGCGAACCAGTGTCCAGGGTGGAATCGGCCGGTCTGAATGGATGGTTACATGCTCCTGGGGATGGGGAGCGGCGTCAACGGCTTCTCCCGCCATATTCCGCAGATCAGCGGCCGCCGCGGTAAAGTTTTCTTCCTTCGGCGGCACAAACTCCAGCAGTTCATCCTTGCGAAAATGATTGCGCTGTTCCAACAGAAGGCGCTTCGAGGACGGAGCGTAGCCGAGAACGAGCCCCACAAAGTCATGGGAACGTCCGTTCTCATTAGATTCCAGATTCACTCTGGCATCTTGAAAGTCATCCCCCATAAAAAAGCCTGTGGTATAGTCGCGGTGGCTGACCCTTCCAATTTCCCGAAGCCATCCATCATCCACATGCCAGTGCTCAGGATCTCTCTCATAGGCATCCAGAGCCTGCCTGTACACCTTGATGATGGTTGCGACGTAATGGGCGCTTTTCATGCGGCCTTCAACCTTCAAGCTGCAGATGCCGGCACGGTACAGCAACGGGATCTGCGTCAAAAGGCAGATGTCCTTAGAGTTAAAGATATAGCTTCCTCTTTCATCTTCAAAGATCGGGAAATACTCCCCCGGCCTTTTTTGTTCCATCAAGGCATAATTCCAGCGGCAAGCCTGTGCGCAGGCGCCCTGATTGGCATCCCGGCCGGTCAGGTAATTGCTCAGGAGGCAGCGTCCGGAATAGGACATGCACATTGCGCCATGAACAAAAGCTTCCAGTTCCACAGTCTCTGCTTTTTCATGAATTTCGCGGATCTCGGGCCAGGATAATTCTCTGGCCAGGACGATCCTTTGGATTCCCTGGGCCTCCCAGAACTTAACAGCAGCCCAATTGGTGGTGTTGGCCTGGGTGCTGATATGGATCGGCAGCCCCGGTACGGTTTCTTGTGCGATCATCACGACGCCGGGATCGGAAATAATGATCGCGTCGACTCGGATCTGCTGCAGCTGCCGAAGATATTCAGGCAGCGCCTTTAAGTCATTGTTACGGGCATATACATTGACTGTGACGTAAACCTTAACATGATGTTCATGGGCAAACATCACAGCCGATATCATTTCATCCAATGTAAAGTTATCCGAAAAAGCACGCAAACCGAATTCCTTTCCGGAAAGATACACAGCATCGGCTCCGAAAAGGATCGCCGCTTTCAGTTTTTCCATATTGCCGGCCGGAGCCAGCAGTTCCATTTTCACGAGGCAACCTCCTAATTGCGAATTGTCCATTTGGCTTTGTTATGCTCACTAAGGCTATGGCTAAATACATGGCCACCGCTGCCGTCTTCCTTGGCAACAAAGAAATAATAATCTGTATTGGCAGGCTGGGCCACAGCTTCAAGGGAAGCCTTGCCCGGGCTGCAGATGGGTCCAGGCGGCAGCCCTTCATGCCGGTATGTGTTATAGGGCGAATCGATCTCAAGATCAGCATATAGAAGACGGCTCTTTTTTTCTTCGAAATGATATTGAATGGTCGCACAGGATTCCAGACGCATGCCATCACGCAGGCGGTTGAGGAAAACAGAGGCGATCATTGGCCTTTCTTCATCAATTTTGGCTTCGTTTTCCACAATGGAAGCCAAAGTGACCAGCTCGGTCATGGATAGGCCGCTAGTATTTTCGGGCAAACCTTCAAATATCACGCTGAAACGCTTCAACATGCGGTCAAGCACCTTTTCCACGGGTGTGCCTTCCGCGATGGTGTAAGTATCCGGGAATAAATATCCTTCAAGACGTTTGTCGTCCTTGGGCAAACCCTCTAAAAACCCATAATCGTATTGGCCGTTTTTGACCGCATCCCAAAAAGCATCTTCCGTTGAGATCCCTTCAGCGACAAAAGTCGTGCAAATTTGGCGCAAATGATAGCCTTCAGGGATGGTAAACGTTTTGACGATCACTTGCCCCTTTACCAGCTCATTCATGACCTCTTCTGCGCTCATGGAAGGCGATAATAAATAATTTCCTGCCTGCAGCTTTCCTCCGGTCTTCTTAAGCTTGCCATAGGTCACAAAATCCTTGGCGCTGCGGATATAACCTGCGTTTTCCAATTCGGTGGCGATCCGTGTCAAGGTCCAGCCCTTTTCCACGGTGAATAAAGACGCCTCCTCCGCAGTGCCGGTATACGGCTGAAGATTCGATTGATAGCTTTGGTAATAAAAGAATCCCGCAGCACCAGCGAACAGCAGGATCACCAAAAAAAGCGACAACCCGCGAGATTTATGACCCTTTGGATGCTTTTCGGCTTGTTTTGACATCACTGCGCCTCACTTGTCTGAATTGAATGAATGCTGATTAAACATGGCATCTTATTTATTATACTATAGACTGGCCTGAAAACCCATATGAAAAAGCACCCAGCTCTGGGTGCTTTTGGGAAATTTCTCGGGCTGAAAGATCAAAGATCTCTCGAGGAAGGTACTATTCTTCCTCTGAACCGGTATTGGATTCCATCTCTTCTTGCCAGAGGTCCGCAACCTTCTCCCATTCATCATCATCTTCGATATCGTAAAGAATGTCTTCGCCATTTTCGTCTTTACCGATTTTTAAGATGATTGCTTCTGCAGGTTCGTCAGATTCCTCATCGGCTTCCGAGGGTTCCAGAATCGCATATTCGTTGCCATCCACTTCTAAAACGTCAATAAGAACAAATTCATGCTCTTCACCGTCTTCATCCACCAGCATAACAGTTTCTAATTCCATATTTTCTTCCATTGTGACACCTCACTCCTTTTTATAGGTTAAATCATTACAATGCCTTGCAAACAACGTTATTGTACTTGTAAATTACAGGCTTGTCAATTGGGGGAATGATCTTTTCCGCCGTTTGTCAGGTTTTCGGACGCCGTACGTTTTTTTTGGATTGCCAGCCGATCCAGATAGCCTTGAAGGATCAAAACCGCCGAAATCCGGTCCACATTTTCTTTTCGTTTTCGCCTGGATAGATCCCCTTCCAGCATTGAGCGATGGGCAGCGACGGTGGTCAGCCGCTCATCCCAGTATATAACATTCAGGGGAGACTTTCCGGCTTCCCTATGGTTTGGGGTGAGCTTCGACGGATCAGAATGCGAATTTTCGAGATGCGCCAGCAGAGCCTGAATGAACGCTTTTACTTTCTCGCCTTGGGGGCCCAAAGACCCGTCCATGTTTTTGGGCAATCCCACCACAAGCGTATGCACTTTCCGTTGGTCGATGACCTTTTCCAAAAATTCCAAGTCATAGGAGAGGCCCTTTCGTTCCAAGGTTGGCAAACCCTGGGCTGTCATGCCCAAGGCATCGGATCCGGCAATGCCGATCCTGCGGTCTCCCACATCGAGTCCTAACATATTATCCCCCCCCGCAATCGTCTTAGAATCAGGAAAGCCTCCGGGCCGGCCCGGAGGCTTTTCGATATTATTTGGTCGCCAGATAATGTTTGACGAGTTCTTCTAATAATTCATCCCGATCAAGCTTTCGGATCATGTTTCTGGCGTTCATATGACTTGTAATATATGCCGGATCGCCAGAAAGCAAATAGCCAACGATCTGGTTGATTGGCTGATAGTCTTTCTCCTCCAATGCCCTATATACACTGTGCAGGATTTCAGCGATGCTGCCAGCTTCCTCGGTCTTCACACGGAACATCATCGTTTCGTCAATATCTTGCGCCTGCGGCGGCGTGTGTAAATCCTTTGCCCGTTTAATTTTATCTGTAGTCATAGTCTCACCTCCAAATATACTGCATTATCAAACTCTGTCATAGATTTCTATGAAATATCGGAAATACCTTCTGTTTTAGATTATTTTTTTAGTTGTTGTGCGATGATCGTCTGCGCCTGTTCCAGGGCCTTGGTCAGAAGCTCCGGGTCCTTGCCTCCGGCTTGCGCCATGTCCGGACGTCCTCCGCCGCTGCCGCCGGCCACTTTCGCGATCTCTTTAATGAGGTTGCCGGCATGGGCACCTGCCGCCAGCTGATCTTTTGAAACCGTGACGATAAAGCTGACTTTGTCCTCCAGAACCGTACCGATCACCAGGATGCCGGAACCCAGTTTCTCTTTTAAGGTATCCGACAAGGCACGGAAGCTCTCCATATCTCTTGCCTCAACCTTGCTGATCATCACCGGAACGCCGGCAATCTGAATCACCTTCGATAAGAATTGATCGCCTTGCAAATTGGCAATCTTTGCTTCTGCCTGTGCCAAGGCCTTTTCGGCCTGCTTCAGGCCATCGATTTGATTCTGAATCTTTTTTTCCAGCCCTGCCACCGGTGTTTTCAGCAGATCGGCAAGATCTTGAAGCGTCTTTTCTTTTTCGTTGAGCATCGAAAGGACCGAGGGACCGGTGATGGCTTCGATCCGCCGTACGCCTGCGCTGACCGCGCCTTCGCTGATAATTTTAAACAACCCGGCCTGTGCTGTGTTTTGCAGATGGGTGCCGCCGCAAAGTTCCATGCTGTAATCTTCTGGTAGGACCTGGTCTTCTTTGGCATCGACGGCAACGGGAGCATCAGCGCCTTGACCACGTCCGATGGTGACAACACGGACTTTATCGCCGTATTTCTCGCCGAACAAAGCCATGGCGCCGTCTTTTTTAGCGTCTTCTATATCTTTTTCCTGGGTATCCACAGGGTATCCTGCCATAATGGCCGTGTTGACAATGGCTTCGACCTGCTGGATTTCTACCTGAGTCATGGCGTTATAGTGGGCAAAGTCAAAACGCAACCGCTCAGGCTCCACCATTGAACCGGCTTGGTATACATGGCTGCCCAGCACGGTACGCAAGGCTTTATGCAGTAAATGGGTGGTGGTATGATTCGCAGCGGTTTCCCTGCGGGTCAAGGCATCGACTTTTAATTGGAATGGTTCTTCCTGACGGATCTGTCCGGAAACGACACCATGATGGACAAACCGTCCGTCCGGCAGTTTATAAACACCTTGTATCGTCACATGGCCGTTTGCGCCGGAAACCATTCCTTTGTCGGCCACTTGGCCGCCGCTTTCAGCATAAAAAGGTGTTTGGTCAAAAATTAAGTCCACACTTTCCCCTTCGTTGGCCCGATCCACCAATTCACCTTCACGGACCATCGCTTGAAGCTTCCCTTCCGCTTCAAGGCAGCTGTAGCCCAGAAATTTGGTTGCAGCACCCTGGCTCAGCTTTGCCATTAACAGTGCCAGGTCCCAGGCGCCGGCATCCTGACGGGACTCCCTGGATTTACGGCGTTGTTCTTCCATGGCTGCGTTGAAACCATCGATATCGATCTGCAATCCAGCCTCTTCCGCAATGTCCTGTGATAAATCAAAGGGGAATCCATACGTATCATAGAGGCGGAACATTTCCTGCCCTGGCAGAACGTGCCCGCCGCTGTCTTTGACGCCCTGAACGATCTCCTGCGCCAAACGGATCCCGGCATCCAAGGTTTCGTGAAAGCGTTCTTCTTCACGTTTGATGACTTTCATCACAGAATCCTGGGTCTGTGACAACTGCGGATAGGCTTCCCCCATCTGTTGGGTCACCACTGGCACTAACTCATTCATAAAGGGACGCTCGATGCCTAATACCTTGCCGAACCGAATCGCCCTGCGCAGGATCCGACGTAAAACATACCCTCTGCCTTCATTGCTGGGCAGCACCCCGTCGCTGATCAGAAAGGTGCAGGACCGTATATGGTCTGCGATCACACGGAAGGGAAAGCCTCTCATATCTTTGTAATAAGGCATGCCGCTCAATTGCTCGACTGCTTCCATGATTTTCAGCATGATATCTGTATCATAATTAGAGCCAACCTTCTGAACGACGGAGGCGATCCTTTCCAATCCCATGCCGGTATCGATGCTGGGTTTGGGCAAAGGCGTCATATTGCCTTTGGCGTCCCGATTGAACTGCATAAACACCAGGTTCCAAATCTCCAGAAAACGGTCGCAGTCACATTGGCCCAAGCCGCAATTCGGTCCGCATCGATGCGCTTCGCCCCGATCAATATGGATCTCGCTGCAGGGTCCGCAAGGCCCGGTTTCGCCCATGGCCCAGAAATTATCTTTTTCACCGAGTCGGACGATCCGTTCTTCCGGGACAGGGGTCAGCTCGCGCCATAAGTCATAGGCTTCGTCGTCATCCTTGTAAATCGTGATGTAAAGATTGTCCACAGGCAGCCCCATTTCGACGGTGAGAAATTCCCATGCGTAACGGATGGCATCCCGCTTGAAATAATCACCGAAGGAAAAGTTCCCCAGCATCTCGAAAAAAGTATGATGCCGGGCTGTTCTGCCAACGGTATCCAGGTCATTATGCTTGCCGCCTGCCCTCACGCATTTCTGGGCGGTGGTGGCTCTTGTGTAAGGCCGCTTCTCAAGGCCCAGGAAGACATCCTTGAATTGATTCATACCGGCATTTGTAAACAGTAACGTTGGATCGTTAAAAGGAACCAGCGAGGAACTGGCAACCCTTGTGTGCCCTTTGCTTTCAAAATATTGAAGGAATTTTTCACGGATTTCATTCCCTGTCATCATGAGTAAAACACGCTCCCTTATTGTTCGATTCGCTATGGCAGAATCCACTTCTGGATGTAAAGTACAGATTATTAAAAGCCGTCTGATTCATCTGTCAAAAACAAACGTCCCGGATATGCACCCAGGACAATCGTATCCGCAATAATTAATTATATAGAAACCGATTTTCCTTGTCAATCACAGACCCAAGGACATTCAGGCTCATTCTTTCGTATTCTCTAAATGGGATTTGTCGTTGTATCCTTTTAATATATATTGTCCGGGCTGATCCATTTCAACGATATTGACTGCGGTATTGCCTTGAAGATACTGCCACATAGCTCCGATGGGCGCATTCAGCACCCCGGTGATCAGCGCGGCGCATGTACCGCCATGGCAGACGATTGCCAGGTTCTGATAGTCCTGTTTGTGCGTCCAGTACACGAAACGATGCCAAACCCTGTCAAAAAGCTCCTCAAAGGTTTCACCGCCTGGAATTTTTAATGCTTCCGGTTCTGTTTGCCAGATTTCTGCCTCCTTGGGATACATTTCCTTCACTTGCTCGAAATTCAGACCTTCCCAGCAACCAAAATTCATTTCACGCAACCCGGAATCCAATTCGATCTTCAAACCATGGGATTCGTTTAATATTTCTGCAGTTTCCCTTGCCCGGAGCAGATCGCTGGCCACAATGCGGTCAAAGGAGATGTCGGCCATTGCCTGTTGCAGCATCCTTGCCTGGCGCCTGCCCGCATCATTGAGCTCAATGTCTTTATTGTAACCCTGGAATCGATGGATCTTGTTCCATTCTGTTTCGCCGTGCCGTATCAGATAGATGTATTTCATCGCCATATCTCCATTTGTTGTTATATTCTGTGGAATTGAGTTCTGCGTTGAAGGTTTAATCGCATGAGGATCGGGTCAACCATTCAGCTTAGGCCGATCACTGCAGCCAGCAGAAAAGAAAGTTCAGCGATTTGGCTGAGAAAACCGTAGGTATCGCCCGTCTGGCCGCCAAGGCGGCGTTGCAGCCATAATCCGGTCCCGAATACTGTCAAGCCGGAAAAGGGTAAGGCAACCATCCAAAAACGCACAGGCAGCAAAAGCACGGAGGACACCGCCATCATGAAAGTTCCGGCCCACCAGGACGCCGGGTTTCTCTCTTGCTGGAAAAAGGATGCCAAGCCATGGTTCTTCGCAGCTTTCAGCCAGAAGACAGCCAGGCTGACCAACCATTTGCTCCAACAGGCATAAACGATCAAGAACTTCCAAAGAGGCCATGAAGCGGACTCCAGGAGTTGTACCATAAGGCCCAGTTTAAGGATGAACATCAGGTTGAGGCCGATAGCGCCCATGGAACCGATCCGACTGTCATGCATGATCTCCAAAGCGCGTTCAGGCGGTGTACCGGAAAATACGCCGTCACAAGTATCTGCAAAACCATCCAGAAATAAACTTCCACCCATGATCCATTCCCAAAAGATCAACAAGGCAGCTTGTAAGATCGGGGCCCAGTTTTTGCCAAGAAACCCAGTGATCAAATAACTGCCGCCGGCAAGCCAAACGCCAAGCAGCAATCCCACCAAAGGGAGGACGCCCAAAGCGCCTGCGGCTGCTTTGGCTTCCCATTTGGCTTCTCTCGGCCAGGGCAATCGTGTAAAGAATTTAATGGCGAAGGTCAGGCTATTCATAATATCTCCCTTATTTCAACTGTAACGGCAATCCCATGACCACCAACCACACTTTGGACGCGGCTTGGGCAATCTGCCGGTTGCAGCGTCCCGATAAATCACGATAAAGCCTTCCTAAAGGATAATCCGGAACCAATCCCCATCCGACCTCGTTGGTAACAAGGATCAAGGTTAAGTCATCCCTTTCAGAAGCCGTCTTACATAATTTTTCCAGCATATCGAGAACTTCCTGCTGCTCGTTTTCCGCAAGAATTTGTTCTTGATCAGGATCGGGGATTTGCCGGCAAAGCCAATTGGTGACAAGCATCGTCAGGCAATCCAATAAAAACACCCTATGCCCTGCTTCATAGCCGGCAATCACCGCTTCCCAAGGCTCATAGGGCGACTCGAATGTTTTCCAGTCTGCCGGGCGCCGTGCTTGATGTTTTTCAATACGGTCAGTCATTTCTTCGTCAAAAGCTTGGGCTGTTGCTATATATGCTACCGTCTGTTGATCCGTTGCCTGCTTCCCGGCAAGCTGCGCTGCCATTTTTTCAGCGTAATCGCTTTTACCGCTGCGAACTGGACCGGAGATCAGAATGATTTGCCCTGCCAAATTTTAACACATCCTTAAAAAGCATTTTGTAATATTATAGTACAGAACAGGCCTTGACAGCAAGCTGTCAAGGCCTGTTCTGTGCTGTTATGAAGCTTGAAGGGATTTGGATTCAACGAGGTTGAACAAGCAGTTTGATTGCTGTCCTCTCTTCATCCTCGATCATGATATCAGTGAAAGCAGGAATACAAATCAAATCAATCCCGCTGGGTGCCACAAACCCTCTGGCAATTGCGACAGCTTTGACAGATTGGTTGAGCGCACCAGCTCCAATTGCTTGAATCTCGGCGCTGCCTCGTTCCCTGATGACACCAGCCAATGCACCCGCCACTGCATTCGGGCTTGACTTACTGGACACCTTTAATACATCCACAACGTTTCCTCCCAACACCTATTTATCCTGCTGCCAATGAGCCCCTCATCTCACTAAGGAAGGCCGCAGAATTTATCGACTAATTCGACAAAAAGCATTGAATTCCTTTTTCTCTAAATCGATAATTGGTTGATTTTACAAATTTCCGTTGCCAAGCCTGTTTGATCATCGGTTTGAATCAGGACGCCGTTGATTTGGGCGATCCCTTCGGCAACTTCAAAACGCGCCGGCATTTGGGTCAAAAACTTGCGGACAATGATATCCGGTTTGATCCCCAGGATCGAGTCACGAGGTCCTGTCATACCGGCATCGGTGATATATGCCGTTCCGAGAGGCAGAATTCTTTCATCCGCAGTCTGAACATGGGTATGGGTGCCGACCACGGCGCTGACCCGTCCATCCAAATGCCAGCCCATGGCAATTTTTTCGGAAGTGGCTTCAGCATGAAAGTCGACGATGATGATCGGCGTTTGTTTTCGTGCTTCCTCGACTAAGATATCCGCCATTCGGAAAGGGCACTCGATGGCATTCAGAAAGACTCTTCCCATTAAATTGATTACAGCGATTCTGGGTTTTCCAGCCCTTGATTCATAGATCGTCCAGCCTTTTCCGGGTGTGCCCGGGGGATAATTGGCCGGCCGTATCAAATGGGGATCTGTATCGATAAAGTCAAAAATCTCCTTCTTGTCCCAGGTATGATTGCCCATGGTGATCACATCCACACCCGCTGAATAGATCTCTCTGGCCGTTTCTTCGGTCAGACCATTGCCGGCGGCTGCATTCTCCCCATTGGCAATCACCATGTCCGGTTCCAGGCTGCGAACAAGCCGCGGCAAGGCGTCTTTTAGGATGCGGCGGCCGGGCCTTCCTACCACATCACCCAGAAATAATATTTTCATAACGTGAATCCTTCCTATTTCTCCATAGAATATGGCGTCTTGCTGCCATAAGAAAAGGATGCGGTTTTCACCGCATCCTGTCAACCGAACTATTTGGCGTAATCGACGGCGCGGGTCTCACGAATCACGACGACTCGGATCTGACCGGGATACTCCATATTGCCTTCGATCTGTTTGACAATATCGCGCGCCATAATGGTCGCGGCATCATCATCGATCTTATCCGGTTTAACAATGATCCGTATCTCACGCCCTGCCTGAATTGCAAAGGATTTATCCACGCCTTCGAAGTTGTTTGCAATTTCTTCCAGCTTCTCTAAGCGCTTAATGTACGCTTCCAAAGTCTCTCGCCGTGCACCGGGTCTGGCGGCAGAAATCGCATCCGCTGCAGAGACCAGCACCGCCTCCACAGAACGGAAGGGTTCATCCCCATGATGGGCTGCGATGCCGTGAATAACTTCGCCGGATTCGCGATACTTTTTGGCAAGGTCGGCACCAATGACCGTATGGGAACCTTCAACCTCATGGTCGATGGCCTTCCCGATGTCATGGAGCAGGCCGGCCCGTTTTGCCAAGGTTACATCGGCACCGATTTCGGAAGCCATCATACCCGCCAGATGCGCAACCTCGATCGAGTGTTTCAGTACATTCTGGCCATAGCTGGTCCGATAACGCAAACGGCCCAGAAGACGGATCAATTCAGGATGCAGACCATGGACCCCGGTTTCAAAGGTCGCCTGCTCGCCTTCTTCGCGAATGCTTTGCTCGACTTCTTTCTTGGCTTTTTCAACCATTTCTTCGATGCGGCCCGGATGGATCCGGCCGTCAAGAATCAATTTCTCCAGAGCGATCCTGGCCACCTCACGGCGAACCGGATCAAAGCCTGACAAAATCACTGCCTCCGGTGTGTCGTCGATGATCAAATCAACACCGGTCAAAGTTTCCAATGTTCTGATATTTCGGCCTTCCCGACCGATGATCCGCCCTTTCATTTCGTCATTGGGCAGGACCACCACGGATACGGTGGTTTCAGCAACATGGTCAGCGGCACAGCGCTGGATCGCTAAAGATATAATATTGCGGGCGCGTTTTTCGCTTTCTTCCTTGGCATAATTCTCATTTTCTTTGATGATCATAGCGGTCTCGTGCTGGATCTCGGTTTCAACACGATTCAGAAGAACATCTTTCGCCTGGTCAAAGGATAAATTGGCGATGCGTTCCAATTCCTGCATCTGCTTTTGCATCAATTCATTGATGCTTTTCTTTTGTTTGCCGAGCTCCTGCTCTGTTTTTTGGAGAGCCTCGTCTTTGCGTTCGATTTGTTCGGTTTTCCGGTCTAAGGTTTCTTCCTTTTGAACGATGCGGCGTTCCTGACGTTGAATTTCACTGCGCCGTTCACGGATTTCATGCTCCATTTCGTTTTTTAGGCGATAAGCTTCGTCTTTTGCTTCAAGGACCATTTCTTTCTTGACGCCTTCGGCAGACTTCTTAGCATCGTCAACAATTTTTTCTGCCATGCTTTCAGCAGAAGCCAGCTTACCTTCTGCCACATTTTTTCGAAGAAAATAACCGATCAGTAAACCTGCGGCGACTGCGATCACTGCAGCAATAATAAGATATATGGGTGAATACGGCAAAAACCTCTCCTCCTTTCGATGATTTATTTTTTATTTCGTTTTTGATGGAAATCCTAGCATTTGAATGAAATTTTCCATAAAAAAACCGGGTTTTGATACCCGGTCATCTTTCTGCCTGAAAATAAAACGTCGGACTGCTGACATGATAAGGCACCCTAAATCATCAATACCTTACCTTCTCCTCTAATATACGACTTCATCATACCATTCGTTATACTATTCATGGCTATGTATTATATATTAGGAGGCGCCCTGCGCGTCATAATCTACGTTCCAAAAGCAGAAACAATACCAGAATCCTTTTTTTATTTTAATTGTTATCCAGTCCCATGTCAAGACTAGAGGCGAACCATGTATCAGAAATGACACATAATTCGCCTCTAAAACAACCCATTGTGTGAAATAGAGCGTCAAATAGTTATCAATAACTTATCTTAGAATCAATCGGCTTGACTTTTTCGATTAATTGTCGCTGTCCGTATCCGCTTCCTCGACCGCTGCCGGGGCAACAAATTGTATCCGGATCCTGTTTTCGATTTCTTTGGCAATTTCCGGGTTCTCTTTGAGATACTGTTTGGAGTTCTCACGACCTTGGCCCATGCGGGTTTCGTTATAAGAATACCAGGTCCCGCTCTTTTGGATAATGTCCATGTCGGCCGCCAAATCCAGAATGCTGCCTTCTCTTGAAACGCCAAGACCGTACATGATGTCGAATTCAGCGGTTTTAAAGGGCGGCGCGATTTTATTTTTAACGACTTTGATTTTTGTGCGGTTCCCGATGATCTCGGTTCCTTGTTTGATCGCTTCCCCTTTTCTGACTTCTAAACGCATTGAGCTATAGAACTTCAGGGCTCTGCCTCCGGTCGTGACCTCCGGGCTGCCATAGATCACGCCGACCTTTTCGCGGATCTGGTTGATGAAAATACAAATTGTATTGGATTTTCCCACCGCACCGGTCAATTTACGCAAAGCCTGTGACATAAGCCTTGCCTGCAAACCGACATGGGTGTCACCCATTTCACCCTCGATCTCAGCTCTGGGAACCAATGCCGCCACGGAGTCCACCACGACGATGTCCACAGCACCGCTGCGAACCAAGGCTTCGCAGATCTCCAAGGCTTGTTCACCGGTATCCGGCTGGGAAATCAGCAACTCGTCGATATTGACGCCTAATTTGCTTGCATATAACGGGTCAAGGGCATGCTCCGCATCGATAAACGCTGCGATACCACCTAATTTTTGGGTCTCTGCGATGATATGCAGGGAAACGGTGGTCTTGCCGCCGGATTCAGGACCAAAAATCTCGATGATCCTGCCTCTGGGGATACCGCCCACACCCGTGGCCAGATCCAGTGTCAAAATGCCCGAAGGTACGATCTCAACCTGCATTTTAGCTCTGGCTTCCCCCATGCGCATGATCGATCCTTTTCCGAACTGCCGCTCGATGTTGGTCAAGGCAGCCTCAAGGGCTTTATTCTTCTTTTCGTCCAAAATAGTCACTCCCTTCATTTTGGCTCGCAGTCTACATTAAACCGGATTGAATCCGCTTCAATATTACCATTTTTTTACATTTATTGTCAATCGATGATCTTATTTCGCTCTTGCCAGCTGAACGGCAATGCGCCGGCCACCCACATTGCTGCGGTCCAGGGTGCTGATCACACGCTGGGCATACTCATCCGGCACTTCCAAAAAGGTAAATTTGTCATAAATATTGATGCTGCGAACCAAATGTTCCGGAATATCCACTTCTTGACTGATGATTTTCGCCAGGTCAACCGGACGTATGTTCTGTGAACGTCCGATCGTTAAGAAAAGGCGGACCATTCCGGGCTTTGCCCCTGTATTTCCAAAATCATTGACGATTTTCTCCTTGGTCTCGATCAGTTCAATCCCCCGGAGGCTAAATGCGTGGCGAAGCAACGCAGCCAAGGCGTCTTCTTTATCGAAGTATTCCAGCAGTTCCTGAGCAATTTCCCGATAAGGGTCCAAATTGTTCTCTTCTAAAATATTTTCCACATTTTCGCGGATCGCCTTCTTTTGCTGATCCAGCATTTCCTTAAATGTGGGAGGGACGGCTCTTGTGATCCGGCTGCGGATCAATTTCTCGATAAGTCTTAAATGCCGGTATTCCGCAGGCACGATCAGAGTCAGAGCTTTTCCTTCCCGTCCGGCCCGGCCGGTACGGCCGATCCGATGAACGTAGGATTCTGGATCCTGAGGTATATCATAGTTGATGACATGGCTGATGCGGTCGATATCCAAGCCTCTGGCGGCAACGTCCGTTGCGATCAAAATATCGGTATCTCCGTTGCGGAAACTTTTCATGGTCTTATCCCGCTGGACCTGGGTCAAATCTCCATGCAGACCATCTGCAGAACAGCCCCGGGACTGCAAGGCAGAGACAAGCTCGTCAACGCCGCGTTTTGTACGGCAGAAAATAATAACGGCATCATAATTTTCATAATCCAATATCCGGCAAAGGGTATCGATTTTTGAACTTTGGGTGACCTCGTAATAAACTTGGGAGACCTGCGGCACCGTGACCGTCTCGCGGTTGACGCTGATCGACTCGGGATCCTTTAAGTATTTTTTTGCAAGACGACGGATCGGATCCGGCATGGTTGCTGAAAAAAGCAGGGTTTGCTTATCAGCCGGCGCCTGGTCCAGAATTGAACTTATGTCGTCAATGAAGCCCATATCCAGCATCTCATCGGCTTCGTCGATGACAAAGGTCTGGACATGGCTAAGGTCAATGGTCCTGCGGTCCAGATGATCAAGGACGCGACCGGGTGTGCCGATCACAATATGGACACCTGTTCTTAAGGGGCGGATCTGCCGGTCAATCGGCTGGCCGCCGTATACCGGCAAGACCCTCAGTCGTTTGAATTTGCTGATGCGGCCCATTTCCTCTGCAACCTGGATGGCAAGTTCTCTGGTGGGTGTCAGTATGAAGGCCTGGATCTTGTTAAGGTTGGGGTCGACCTTCTCCACGATCGGGATACCGAATGCTGCGGTTTTCCCCGTGCCGGTCTGTGCTTGGCCAATGATATCTTTTCCCTGAAATATCAAAGGCACAGCCTGGGCTTGAATTGGCGTGGGTTCTTCGAACCCCATTTCCTCCAGAGCTTGCATGACTTTTTTACTTAATTCCAATTCCCCGAATAATTTATTGTTTGTCAAAATATTTTTCCTCCCTATGGGGCCCTCAAAGCCCGTTCTGTTTATTTGGTTCTGTATCGGCTATGTAATCCAATGCCTGCCGCAGTGCCGCCGTTACGCTGCAGCTTCGTATGTTCTGTCGCTCTCCGCTGAATTGATGCCGGACCACCCGGGTGCCCTTCATGCCGGCAATCCCTATATAGACCAGGCCCACCGGCTTCTGGGTGCCATCCGACTCAGGGCCTGCGATTCCGGTCACGCTGATTGCCATGTCGCTGCCCATGAGGCGAACCATTCCTTCCGCCATGGCTGCGGCCGTTTGCTCACTGACGGCTCCAAAGGTCGAAAGCAGCCGCTCTTCGACGCCGAGGATCCGATGCTTGACCTGATTGGAATAAGCAATGATCCCACCCAGATAATAATCGGAGGAACCGGGCAACGCGGTCAACGCACCGGACAGCAGCCCGCCGGTGCAGGACTCTGCAGCAGCCAAGGTCCAGCCATGGGCCCGGAGTGCCTTGGCAAGCTGCTGCAAAATGTCTTTAGTTTGATTGTTCAATGAAACATCCATTACGAAACTACTCCAGCTTTATTTGAGAAATCGTTTTAGAAATGTAATCATATCCGGACCAGAGCGTAAAGACCACCGCGGCATACAGCGCATAGATCCCGATATCCAGACCGATCATGGGCTGAATGTAATCGTTGAGCAACAACAGGGTCAGGGCAAGGATCTGACTTACGGTTTTGACCTTTCCCAAAATACTGGCGGCGATGACGATGCCTTCGGAAGCTGCGACCCCCCGAAGTCCTGTAACAAAGAACTCCCGGCCTAGAATCACAACTGCGATCCACGCCGGCACCTTTCCTAAATCGACCAAAGTAATCAGCGCTGCAGTGACAAGCATTTTGTCAGCCAAGGGATCCAAGAGTTTCCCCAGATTCGTGATCTGCCGGCGTTTCCTTGCAATATATCCATCCAAACCATCCGTGCTGGCAGCAACAATAAAAATAATGGCCGCAATCACATCTCCATAGGGTATCCGGACCAGCAGGAAAAACATAAACACCGGGATCATAAAAATCCTCAGCATGGTCAACCGATTAGCAAGATTCATGGACGATCTCCCCTAACAATGTGTAGTCTTGGCTATGGGTAATCAATACTTTGACCAAATCTCCAGGTTTCAGTGCCCGTCCGGATCTGAAGCTGACATAGCCGTCGATTTCCGGCGCATCCCATACCGTGCGGCCTTCCCATAACATCATGCCATCGCGGCTCACTTTGGTTTCAGCCTGACCATCCACCATCACCTGAACGGTCTGTCCCACCAAGCTGCTTTCTCTTTGTGCTAAAATCTCTGCCTGCACATTTTGGGCTATGGCAAGACGCCGTTCTTTTTCGTCCTCCGGGATTTGGGCTGCCATGGATTCAGCTTTCGTGTCAGGCTGCGGTGAAAATGCGAAAAATCCTGCACGTTCCAATTTGTATTCCCTTAAGAAATCCAGAAGTTCGTTGTATTGGTCCTCTGTTTCACCCGGGAAGCCGACCATCAGGGTCGTGCGGATGAATACATCAGGCAAAGCCCTGCGAATTTGCTGCAGTTTGTTTTTAAGGCCTTCGGCATTCAGCGGCCTTGCCATGGCTTTCAGCACCGGATCCGATACATGCTGGATGGGCATATCAATATAAGGGCAAACCTTTTCATGGGTCATCGCTTCCAGCAATTCCTCCGTGACCGCTTCCGGATAGCAATACATGATCCGGATCCAGCGGAGCTCCTGGATCTCACACAATGCCCTGATCAGAGACGCCAAAGTTTCAGTCGGATGCAGATCCTTGCCATAGCATCCTGTATCCTGGGCAACCAGGATCGCTTCTTTCAGACCGGCTTTGGCCCGGGCTGTGACTTCCTCGATAATATCGGCTTTTGAGCGGCTTCGATAGGCTCCGCGCATGGAAGGGATCACACAAAACGTGCAGCGGTGGTCACAGCCATCGGCTATTTTCACATACCCGGTATGGGTCTCGTCAAATTGGTTCAAGGCCCAGTCGTTATTGAAGAGGTACTGTTCCGGCGATCCGATGGTCACACGGCCGGCCTGGGAATCAGCCGATGGCCGAAGTCTTTCTGACAGTTTGATCCAATCGGAAGTTCCCATAAACAAATCAACCTCTGGCAAAGCCTCAGCCAGTTCCAGCCCGTATTTTTGTACAAGGCAGCCGACCACGATCAGCTGCCGGCATTTTCCTGAAGTTTTGTATCGGGCCATCTCTAAAATGGCGGCGATGGACTCCTCTTTGGCAGAATCAACAAAGCCGCAGGTGTTCAGAATAATGATTTCTGCAGCCTGCGGCGTATCCACCAGAAGGTAGCCATCCTGTTTTAACATTCCCATCATTTGATGGCTATCCACCTGGTTTTTGGGACAGCCCAAGGTCATAATATAAATTTTTTTGGTCATCGTTTGCTCCCATAATAAAATCGTATCGTCCGGATCGACCCTTAGCTTAAATCGATCAGCACGTCGTTTTCGACTGTAAAGGTTTTTTTGGCAACTCTGCCGAAATCTCCCAGCGGCTCAAGGGTTTGCCCATTGATGGTCACCTGGATCGCCCCGGCATTTCCGGCTGTGATATACATTTTCTTTAAATTTGTAAACTCGACCTTTTCCCCTGGTTTTAACAGACCTTCATATATTTTTGTCCCTGAATCCTCAATGCGGATCCAGCAGGCTTCCTCCTGTGCCAAAACCATGACATCGATCGTGTTCTTCGGTGCGGTGACAACCTCTTGCTCAGGTACGGTTTCAGGTTCGGCTGCAGGCTCCTGGATGGCTTCCGGTGCTGTTGTGGACCCTTGGGCTTCCTGGGTCGGCTCAGAGGCTGTGGACGGCCCCCAGTAGACCCTGCAGGCCCATTGAACACCTAAGAGCAGAAGGATCGAAAGCACGCTGAGAATCATGATGAGGTTTTTCTTGGGTCTATTGTTCAGTTCGATTTTATGGCGAGGTTCCGTTGGGATTTCACGGATGCTGACGGTATTGCTGATGGAAGTTTCCGGCCGTACCTCAACCTCAAAAAGGTCCATAATCGCTTGTTCATTGACTTTGAGGTAATGCGCATAAGAACGCAGGAAGCCCTTTGCATAGACCCTGCCCGGCAGTTTAGACCATTCTTCGTCTTCCATCGCCTGAAGATATCTTTTTTTTATCATGGTGTCTTCTTCGATCCGCTCAAAAGAAATTCCTTGTGCCATTCGAGCTTCACGAAGTATGCTGCCGATCTGGTCCATTGCTTCCCTCCTTTGTGCAAACCTACTTCAATGTACTATTATATCAAACTATCATTCAAAAGAACAGTATTTTCCCACGAGCTCCTATTTTTCATGATCTTTTTCCGGGAAACCGTCTGGCTTGCCAAAACGTGCTTCATATTGCTGCATTGTCATACGTATAGCCCGGGCTTTACTGCCTTCATAACCGCCTACGATCCCTTGTTCTTCCATTTGGTCGATGATCCTGGCGGCGCGTGTATAGCCGATTCGAAGCCGGCGCTGCAGCAGGGAGATCGATGCTTGTCCGCACTCGATAAACAGCCTGGCCGCTTCCGGAAGCAGGCTGTCCAGTTCATCTTCTTCTTGAAACGGATGATCTCCTTCAGCAGACAGTTCGTCGATATAGACCGGGGCCTCCGTGATCGATTTCAGGTATTCGGTCAAAGCTTCGATTTCCTTATCGGATACATAGACCCCCTGAACCCTCAGTGGCTTCGGCTGACCGGTTGGATAAAACAACATGTCCCCGCGCCCTAAGAGGCGTTCCGCCCCGCCCATGTCCAGTATGGTGCGGGAATCGACTTGAGAGGAGACTGCAAACGCGATTCGGGACGGTATGTTGGCTTTGATGACCCCTGTTATGACGTCGACGCTGGGCCGCTGGGTCGCAACTACAAGATGCATCCCTGCTGCCCTGGCCATTTGCGCCAAACGGCAAATGGCATCCTCTACATCGGCCGGAGCCACCATCATCAAATCCGCCAATTCATCGATGAGGATCACGATCTGGGGAAGCGGCGCCGGGCGGTTTTGCGGTTCCTTTTCCAAGGCTGCTAGATTGTAGCGGGAAATGTCTTTGACCCCGGCATGGGCAAACAATTCGTAACGCTTCTCCATTTCATGGACTGCCCAGCGCAAGGCGGTGGCTGCCTTTTTGGCATCGGTCACCACAGGATGAATCAAATGAGGGATTCCGTTGTAATTCGACAATTCGACCATCTTGGGATCGATCATCATCATTTTGACTTCATCCGGATGGGTATTGAATAATATACTGGCAATCAAAGCATTCATACAGACGCTTTTTCCAGAGCCTGTGGAGCCGGCGATCAGCAGATGGGGCATCTTCGCCAGATCCGCCACAATAGGCTGACCGGCAATGTCCTTGCCTAAAGCAAAGACCAATTTAGATTTTGAACTGTGAAAACCGGGATCCTCAAGCACTTCCCTGAGACTGACCGGCGTCATTTCCGAATTGGGAACTTCGATGCCCACCGCAGCTTTTCCCGGGATCGGCGCTTCGATCCTCACATGGGATGCGGCTAAGGCTAAGGCGATGTCATCGGCTAAATTCACGATTTTGCTGACCTTCACACCCGGAGAAGGCTGCAGTTCGTATCGGGTGATGCTGGGACCGCGATTGACCTGGGTCACCACCGCTTTCACGCCGAAATTCGCCAGGGTTTCTTCGAGAATGCGGACATTGTCCGTAATATCCTTATTAATCCTCTGACTTTTGATCTTGGGAACCGTGTTCAGCAACCCGATGGGTGGAAGAACATATGTGCTAACTTCATGGGCGGCCGCTGCAGTCTGTTCGATATCTTTACGGATACTGTCTGTTTTGGCAGTTCCTTCGTACCCCTGCCCCGATTTACGTCCAGCTTCTGCGGAAGCCGTCTCAACGGAAAGCCCTTGGACTGTTCCAGCGGCCTGGGAAGCCATTTTGCCGGAGCGGTCCATGTGGGCTCCCGCTGCTTCTGCTTCTTTGTCATGAACAGCCGCCCCATTGCTTTGATGGTCATGATACGCAAAGACGTGGTCCATTCCTCGATTTCCTTGAAGGTCTTCCGGGAACCCTGTCTTGTAATCCGTCGCGCCTCGGATGTTTTTCAACGGCAGCCCTTTATCAGTGCGCAATTCGGTTTCGATGGGCACACTTAAGCTGTTGATCACACTTTGGTCATAGAGGGATTTGCTTCGTTGATCTTCCCTACGGCCGGCGAACTGGCTCAATTCGTTCTGGGCGCTTTGGGCAATGCCCTTGGCCCGCGTACCGGCGGAACTCAGGATCTCATTCAGAGTACGGTTAGTGATCACCAGCAGAGAGGCCAAGACCAGTGCGATGAATAATATGCGGCTGCCGGTTGAACCAATGAGATAATTCAGTCCCTGCACCAAAAAGCCGCCGCAGATACCGCCGCCTTCACCAGCCAGGCCAGCTTTTAAGGTCTGCTCTGATACCGGAAGCAGTAAAAGATGCGCAATGGCACAGAAGGACAGGACGAGAACCCCATAGGCGCTAAGAATCACAGAGTTTAAACTTATACCGCCAAACCACCGGCTGGCCCCCAAAAAAATAAAAGCGAAAGCCAGAAGCCAGCCTCCTTTGCCAAAAAGCAAACCGCTGATCCGATAAACCCAGCTTCCCACGGCGCCTAACAAATGATTGGTCTCTGCGTCAGCTCCATACCATAGGCACAGCGCGAAAAACACACCAAAAGCCAGCATGGCGATGCCGGCAAGGTCCTGTTTGAGTTCCTGGCGCAAAGTGTTTTGCGAGGCTTTATTCCGGCTTTTAGGCGCTGGTTTTTTCGTGGTACGCGGCATAGTATCCCCCTTTAAACTTCCAGGATAATTGGAAGAATCATCGGACGGCGACGGGTTCTCTCATACAGGAACCGGCCCAGGCCCTCCCTGATCTGTGATTTGATCCCAGTCCAATCGGTAATATTTTTTTCGTTGCATTTATCCAGTATCTGATTGACCCGGTCTTTGGCGTCATCCATCAGCTGATCTGCTTCCCGAACATAAACAAAGCCCCGGGAAACAATATCAGGGCCGGACACAACGATGCGTTCGCTTTTATTCATACCGACAACGATGATCAGGATGCCATCTTCTGATAATTGTTTTCTGTCACGGAGCACAACGTTGCCCACATCGCCCACGCCCAAACCGTCGACCAAGATGATGCCCGAAGTGACCCGCTTGCCGATCCGGGCTTTTTCCTTGGTGAATTCCATCGTTTGACCGTTTTCACCGACCAGGATATTCTCTGACGACATCCCTGCGCGTTTTGCCAGCTGGGCATGCTTGACCAGCATTCTGTATTCTCCATGCACGGGCACAAAAAACTTGGGCCGAACCAAGCTCAGCATCATTTTAAGCTCCTCCTGGCTGGCATGGCCGGAGGCATGGATACCGACCGAAGGATCATTGATGACCTCTGCACCCTGTCGATAGAGTTGGTTAACGGTTCGTGCAACCAGCTTTTCATTTCCCGGAATGGGATTGGCAGAGATCACCACGGTATCCCCCGGTATGATCACGACCTTTCGATGATCATTGTTCGCCATACGTGTTAAGGCCGACATGGGTTCTCCTTGACTGCCTGTGGAGATGATCGCAATCCGGTTGTTCGGGTATTTACCGATTTCATCGATATCGATCAAGATATCTTCGGGAATTTTTAGATACTCGAGCTCCTGAGCGATGGAAACCACATTGATCATGCTCCTGCCTACGATGGCGACCTTTCGGTTGTATAGTATGGCTGCATCGATGGCTTGCTGAATGCGGTGAACATTGGAAGCGAACGTAGCGAGAATAACTCTGCCTTCGATTTTTTCGAAGGAATTCTTCAGGGCGACCCCTACTTCTTTTTCGGAGCGGGTATAGCCCGGACGCTCCACATTGGTGCTGTCCGACATCAAGACCAGAACCCCTTTTTTGCCAAACTCAGCCAAGCGGCCGAAATCCATGGCTTCATCATCGACCGGGGTCTGATCCATCTTGAAATCCCCTGTATGAACAATGGTTCCCAAGGGTGTTGTGATCGCCATGCCGAAACATCCGGGGATGCTATGGGTCACTCGAAAGAACTCCACATTGAAATGTTCCCCAAGTTTGATCACGCTGCGTGGTTTTACCATGTTGAGACTTACTTTCGTTAAACCGGTTTCTTTCAATTTGACCGAAAGCAGCCCTAAGGTCAGCTTGCTGCCATAGATCGGTGTATCCAGTTCCCTCATAATATAGGGAAGTGCTCCGATATGGTCTTCGTGTCCATGGGTCAGCAGTATGCCTTTGAGCATATCCTTGTTTTCAATGAGGTATGAGATGTCCGGAATCACGATGTCGATGCCCAGCATTTCGTCCTCCGGGAACATCAGTCCCCCATCAATAACCACCATTTCATCTTCATAACGGATCACCGTCATGTTCTTTCCGATTTCCCCTAATCCGCCCAACGGAATGATCTGCAGGGGACTTTGATTTTTTGCCATATTTTCCTCCTTATTTTTGATTTGAAACGTAACAAAATAAAGGCACTGCTGATTCGCAGAGTGCCATCATCATCAATTCAGTTGGTCCGTACAAATCTCTTGTCCTTTAATTATATGATAAATATTACTGAATAGCAAGTGGCCGCCCGGAGGCGGCCCTTGCTCATAATTGACGTTTCCTGGAATTTTCTTGATTTACATCTCAGGCCCAATGGTCGCTAGAACATGGGGCTGGTTATGAAACAGATACGCCGCCAGCTTCTGAATATCCTCGATGCAGACATTTTCGACTTTGCGGATCGTTTCTTCAGGGGGGATGATCTTATCAAGAAGCAGCATGTTGCGGCCCAGCCGATTCATGCGGTTGCTGACGCTTTCAATCCCCATATAGAGGCTGCCGCGGACCTGGGCCTTGGCCCGGTCAAATTCCGCCTGGGTTACCCCTTGGGAGCAAAGGTTGTCCATTTCTTTTTGAAACAATTCGATAACCTGGCCTGCCGCCGACGGTGCGGTTCCAGCATAAAAAGCAAATATCCCGGCGTCCTTAAAGGAATTGTTAAATGAATAAACGGAATAAGCCAGCCCCCGCTCTTCACGGATCGATTGGACCAGCCGGGAAGACAAGCCGCCCCCTAAGATATTGTTCAAAATATACAAAGGGTAATTCCGTTCATCCGCGATGGAAATGCCTTGGGTCCCAAGACAGATTTGCATTTGACCTGTAGGCTTCGTTAGCTTCTTTGTCATGCCTGACAAACCAGCGGGCGCCGGATGGAGTGCCGGCTGTGACCGCTTGGTTAATGTTTCGAAAATTGGACGAAGCAATGTCTGCACTGCTTCGTGTTCTAAACATCCCGCCGCTGCGATCACAATTTTTTCGGGTACATACTGTCGTTCAATATAGTTCTTTACCACATTTCGATCGATTTCATCCAAGGATTGTATCGTTCCAAGCACCGGTTTGCCCAAAGGATTGTCGGGCCAGGCAGTGGCCATGAACACATCATGGATCAGCTCGTCCGGTGTATCCTCGTACATGCTGATCTCTTCTTTCACGACCCCTCGTTCTTTATCCAGCGCCTTTTTTTCAAAGGTTGAATTGAACAGCATATCTGTCAGAACATCCACCGCCAGCGGCAAATGCTCATCCATGACCCTGGCGTAATAACAGGTCATTTCTTTTGCCGTAAAAGCATTTAGCTGACCGCCCACCGCATCCAGAGATTCAGCAATATCCCTTGCAGTCCGTCTCTTCGTTCCTTTAAACATGAGGTGTTCGATAAAATGGGATACGCCTTCTTCCCCCGAAATCTCCATCCTGGAGCCGGAACCGATCCATATTCCCAGTGCTACGGACCGGATGCCGGGTACCTTTTCGGTCAAAATGCGTACACCATTGGATAATTCGATGCTTTGAATGGATTCCTGACGCATGATATCCTCCTTGTCATGGGCCTTAGCGGCCTGCATGATCTTTATTGCAGCATAAGATTCAACTTCTTTACAATATCTGAATTCTAATAAATATGCAATACTCACCCTATGAAGCCTGCCTTATCCCTTCCTGACGATGTCCTGGAAGGATCGATCAAAAATAGGGTTATACAATAACAGGCCGGGCGAGAACGCCCGGCCTGTCAGCATATCGATGATGGATTTCCTTTTTATGACTTCTGCATCCGTATTGCTTCTTTTCTAGAAAGGTTGATCCTGCCTTGACGGTCGATTTCAGTGACCTTGACGGTGATGATATCGCCCACATTAACAACGTCCTCGACTTTATTGATGCGATCTTCCGCCAGCTGGGAAATATGGACCAGCCCTTCTTTGCCCGGCAGAACCTCAACGAAAGCGCCGAAGGTCATCAAGCGGGTTACTTTGCCTGTGTAGACCTCTCCGACTTCCACATCCCGGGTCAAATCTCTGACGATTTGAGCCGCTTTTTCACCGGCAGCGGCGTCATTCGTAGCGATCATCACCAAGCCGCTATCTTCGATATCGATCTTCACGCCGGTATCTTCGATGATTTTTTTGATGATTTTTCCGCCTGGTCCGATGACATCGCGGATTTTGTCAGGATCGATGTTCATGGTAATGATTCGAGGCGCATAAGGTGACATCTCCTTGCGGGGCTCGGGAATCACAGAAAGGATTTTGTCCAGTATGAACATACGTCCTTTGTAGGCTTGGCTTAAGGCATCCCAAAGGATCTTCCGGCTTAAACCGTCCACTTTGATGTCCATTTGCAGTGCGGTGACACCCTCGGTTGTGCCTGCGACCTTGAAGTCCATGTCACCATGATGATCTTCTAACCCCTGAATGTCGCTGAGGATCGTATAAAATTCTCCTTCTTTGATGAGCCCCATCGCGATCCCGGAAACGGGCCGCTTGAGCGGTACCCCGGCATCCATCAGGGAAATCGTACTGCCGCAGACGCTGGCCATGGAAGAGGAGCCATTGGATTCCAAAACTTCGGAAACCAAACGAACGGTGTAGGGGAATTCTTCGAGAGAGGGAATCATGGGTTCCAAAGCACGTTCAGCCAAAGCACCATGTCCGATTTCCCGGCGGCCGGGTCCTCTCATCGGCTTCGTTTCTCCCACGCTGTAGGGCGGGAAATTATAATGATGCATATACCGCTTGGATGTTTCAAGTCCCAGACCATCCAGGAGCTGGTCCTCGCTGGCAGAACCTAAAGTGGTCACCGTAAGCGCCTGGGTCTGTCCACGGGTAAACAAACCGCTGCCATGGGTTCTCGGCAGAACGCCCGCCTCCACAGTAATTGGGCGAATCTCATCGGTTGCACGGCCATCAGGACGGATCTTGTCAATGCTGATCAGCTTGCGTACATGATCTTTTTCGATATCTTCGAGAATCGCACCGATCTCCTTGGTTTTTTCAGGGTAAGCTTCCAAAAATTTCGCATAGGTATCTGCCTTGACCTGATCGACAGCTTCCTCCCGGGCTTTCTTTTCCGGTTTTTTTAAAGCCGCAAGCATTGAGTCTGAAGCGAATTCCCGGATTGCTTTCAATAATTCGGGATCGAAGGCTATTAACACAGGGACCATTTTTTCTTTGGCTAATCCCATCGACAGGGCTTCCGTACGGAAGTCCTCGATGAATCCCGTGATCTCTTTGATTGCGTCATGGCCGAACATGATTGCATCCAGACAGATTTCTTCGGAAACTTCTTTGGCACCCGCCTCGACCATCATGATGGCATCGCCGGTTCCGGATACCGTTAAGTTCAACAAACTGTTTGCAGTCTGTTCGATGGTGGGGCTCAAAACCAATTCGCCGTCCACCAAGCCAACGGAAACCGTTGCAGTAGGCCCGGCAAAAGGAATATTGGAGATATGCAGGGCGGCTGACGCGCCGATGCCTGCTAATATTTCAGGGGGATTGTCCTGTTCTACACATAAAACAGTGGCCACAACCTGGACTTCATTACGGAAGCCATCAGGAAACAAGGGCCGGATGGGACGGTCGATCAAACGGCTGGATAAAATGGATTTCTCACTGGGCCGGCCTTCCCTTTTGATGAAACCTCCGGGAATTTTGCCCACAGAATACATTTTCTCTTCATATTCCACGCTTAAGGGGAAAAAGTCGATTCCTTCTCTTACATTTTTAGACGCGGTGGCCACAACCAACACACAGGTGTCTCCATAACGGGCCAACACTGCGCCGCCCGCTTGCTTGGCAAGGCGTCCGGTTTCAAGGCTTAAGGTACGGCCGGCCAGCGTGATTTCTTTTCTTAGCACGTTTGCTTCATTATAAGGCATGTAACAAATCCTCCATTTTCTTCTCTTCTTTTCTCTTTTTGTTCTAAATGATATTTTACACTCAATAAGGACGAACTGCAAATATATTTGTCCCAAAACATAAAAGCGTCCCCTGCGATCAGGGGACGCTTTGGCAATCTGAAATTGGGACTAACGACGGATCCCGTTGACTTCCAGGATGCTCTGATACCGTTCGAAGCTTTGTTTCTTGACGTAATTCAGTAAACCTCTGCGGGCACCGACCATCTTCAGCAGGCCGCGGCGGGAATGATGGTCTTTTTTATGGACCTTCAAATGCTCCGTCAGGTAATTGATCTTCTCAGTGAGAATTGCGATCTGTACTTCGGGAGATCCGGTGTCGGTCTCGTGGGTCCGACTTTTCTCGATGACTTGGGTTTTTTGGTCTTTCGACATTACCATAGAAATACACCTCTTTCGAATCATTGATACGGCGCAGCCAAGTGAAGCGTTGGTAAGTCGCTGGACTGGGGTACGCTAAGTTACTTGGCTATTATATCGGATACCCAGGACGATTGCAAGGGAAAAAACATTTTTCCAGCGGTGTGCCAAAAGCCTCCGCCTGCTTGGCAACTCGGCTCAGATATGCCAGTGCATTTTCTTTGTCACGGGAAACCTGGTTTTTGAGCGCGGCAAAATCATCAAAGGTTTGCTCTGGCCGCAGCCGGTCTGTCAATATGATCTGCAGCTGCTTGTCATAAAGATCGCCGGCAAAGTTCAGCAAATGGGCTTCAAAACTGGGCTTCTTGTTCGCCTGCTGGATCGTGGGACGGATGCCCACATTGACCACTGCTTTGTGCAGTTTTCCGTCTTCATCCATGATCCAGCCACCGTAAACACCGTAAGCAGGCCAAAGCAGCTGCTGATCGATATCCACGTTGGCCGTGGGAAAACCTAACAAGCTGCCAAGATGATTTCCATCCACCACTTTTCCCTCATACACATGGGGATGGCCTAAATATTGGGCCGCTTTTTCCAATCTGCCTTCTTCGATCAATTTTCGGATCACGGTGCTGCTGACAACCTCATTCTTTACAATAACCGGTGCAACCTGCCGTACCTGAAAACCGTATTTATCCCCAAAATGCTGCAAATCAGAGCAATGACCTGCACCCTTGCTTCCGAATGTATAGTTGAAACCGGTCACAACGCCTTTGACTTGCAGCAGCTCCAATAAATAGTTGCATACAAAATCTTCTGGAGACAAAGCTGCGAACTCACGAGTGAAGGGTAAAACGAAAATATTAAAGGGGCCCTGCCGCCGGATCAATGCGATCCGCTGGCGAAGGCTGTTGAGGTTTTTTAATGCCTCCATCCCTTCCAATACCTGTAAAGGATGAGGCTCCAACAGCAATACGCAGGGCTCTCCCTGGTTTTCCCCGGCAAGCTGCAGGCACTGGGCCATTAAAGCCTGATGCCCCAGATGGACGCCGTCGAAATAACCTAAGGCAATATAAATTTTATTTTTTTTTGCAAAATTGCCGATCTCCATTATGTCAGACGATACGATCATGGAAACGCTCCAATAATTATGACTTAAACACCTTGCGTGGTTTTATAAGGCTGTATCCTTGTTCTGCTGCAGCAGCCGGCATCCAATTTCCTATGGCGATAAGCTTCCCCTGGATATTAAGACAAGCTATCTCTTCATCCAGCAGGGCTGAGGGTGCGGATATCTGAATGGACTGCCCGTGTTGGATCTGCTTTTCCTGTTCTTCGGTCAAAATGATCTGGGCCATGGCCTGTACAGCCAATTCCTTGGGCTGAAGAAGACCACCTCTCTTTTCAGTGATTTCTTCCAACGTACAGGCTTGTTCCAGCTGAAAAGCCCCCACCGACGTTCTGAGCAGAAACGACATATGGGCTACGGTGCCCAAGGCTGTGCCTAAATCCCGGCATAAGGTGCGCACGTAAGTCCCCTTGCCGCATTCGACCCAGAACTGGATTTTTTCGTCACGGATTTTAAGTATCTTCAGCTCATAAATGTGGACATTGCGAAAAATCGCCGCAGTTTCCTCGCCGCGGCGGGCTGCCTTATACAAAGGCTGTCCCTGGACCTTGATTGCAGAATATGCCGGAACCTGTTGGGTAATTTGCCCGACAAAATTCAAGGCTGCGCTTTCAATTTCGGCTTTGCTCAGCGCCGGCACCGGTTTGACACACACTGCGGCGCCCCAGGCATCCTCGGTATCGGTGGCGATTCCCAAGGTCATTTCACATAAATAGCTTTTTCGGCCGTTGCCAAGGTAATCTGCCAATCGGGTGGCATCCCCCACACATACCGGCAGGACGCCGGCTGCCTGAGGATCCAGTGTCCCGCTGTGCCCGATTTTACGGATACTCAGCGTCCTCCGTAAAAAAGAGATCACATCATGGGATGTCATGCCTGGCGGCTTCAATACGTTGATGATGCCTTCCATGGTTCCTCCGCCAGGTATTCATAGGTTTTCATACAAAAACTGAATACCCGGTTCCTAAGCCAGGCGGTTGCCCAGCATTTCAATAAGTTTATTTTCAGCTTCCTCCAGGGTTCCTGCAAAGGTAGCTCCGGCAGCCCGTGCGTGACCGCCACCGCCTAAAAGCCCGGTAATTTCCGAGGCATTCAGACGTTCTTTGGTCCGCAGGCTTATTTTGATGAGTCTTGGCTCAATTTCTTTGAGCAGAACAGCGGCTTCCACCCCTTTGGTGCTTTTCAGGACATCGAACACATGATCGGTTTCAGAGGACAATATCCCTTGCTTCATCATGGTTTCGTAAGGCAGACTGCAAAGAATGACTCGATCCTGCAGAATCAGGCGATATCGGTTCATCACTTCATGCATTAACCGCAATTCTTTTAAAGGATGACTCTCTGCAAATTGTGTGCGGATCAATTGCAGGTCCGCACCCTGACGAATCAAATGGGAAGCGGCATCCATGGTCTTCCAGGTCACATTAGGGTAATGAAACCAGCCGGTATCCGTCAGCAGGCCCACATAAAAACATGTTGCCGCATCCGGCGGGATGGTGATGCCCTCTTCATACAGCAATCGGCAAAGCAGCTCAGCAGTGGCCGCGGCTTCGGCATCCACCCAATTGATGATGCCGAAGCCCGGATTGGTGACATGATGGTCTGCATTGACCAAAGGGCGTTTGTTCCCTAAAAAATATTCGCAGCGCTCCGCATCACCGCAGTCCAGCACCATAACGGCGCCGTTTTTCGGCAGCTCCAGTTCGCCGCGGGGAATGACTTCTACGTATGATTGTCCCGGCAGAAAGGTGAAGGTCTCATCGATAGGCTGAGTCCGCAAAACACGGGGACTCAGCCCTAACTGATGAAGGACGATGGCCAGTCCTAAAGCTGAGCCCAAAGCATCGCCGTCCGGGCGTTCATGAACCATAATGGCTACATCCTGCCCCTTAAAGAGCAAAGGTTCAACTTGCTGCCAGTTCATATAGCCGCCCCCTTCAGGATTTCGGTTTTTGATCGGCCAGCAGCTGATCGATCCTAGCTCCAATCTCGATGGAGTGGTCAAACTTAAAAATCAGTTCTGGCATATATCGGATGGTCAAACGGCTGGCCAGTTCAGATCTTAAATACCCGGATGCTTGCTTTAATCCGGCAAGGGTCTTTTGTTGTGTTTCCTCATCCCCCAGGCAACTGACATAAATCGTTGCATAACGGATGTCCTTGGTGACTTCCACATCCGTCACGCTGACTAAGCCATTGACCCGGGGATCTTTGATATTGTCCCTAATCAGCATTGCGATTTCCCGTTTGATTTCTTCGCCGATACGATCCTTTCGATGAATGGTCAATGAACTCACCCCCTAACTTAATTCCCGCTTGATTTCTTCCATAATAAAGGCTTCGATTTGGTCGCCTACACGGATGTCGTTGAACTTCTCAAAACTGATTCCGCATTCATAACCGGAAGCGACTTCCTTGACGTCGTCCTTAAACCGGCGCAACGAAGCAAGGTCCCCTTCATGGATGACAATGTTGTCACGAATGATACGGCATTGGCAATTCCGGATAAGTTTCCCTTCCTGTACATAGGCGCCCGCCACAAAACCAACCTTGGGAACGTGGATCACTTGCCGCACTTCAGCCCGGCCAAGCACGACTTCACGGATCTCAGGCTTGAGCAGTCCGCTCATGGCTGACTTCACGTCTTCGATGGCGTTATAGATGACACGGTACAGCCGGATATCCACCTGTTGGTTTTCAGCAGATCTCCGGGCATTGACTTCAGGACGCACATTGAAGCCCAAAATGATGGCGCTGGACGCAGCTGCAAAGTCCACATCGGTTTCCGTGATGCCGCCGACACCCTGATGGATGATATTTACACGAACTTCGTCGTTGGACAGTTTTTCCAACGATTGCTTCAAGGCTTCGATGGAGCCCTGAACATCGGCTTTGATAATAATATTAAGATCCTTAACTTCCCCTGTCTTAATTTGCTGGAACAGGTCATCCAGCGAGATACGGGCTCGAGCGTGGATCGCTTCCTCACGTTTCACAGCTGTTCGTTCGCTGGCGATTTGTTTTGCCAAACGTTCGTCTTCCACAACCTGGAAGATATCCCCGGCCTGAGGTACTTCAGATAGTCCGACGATTTCAACAGGCATGGATGGCAGTGCTTTTTTGACCATACGCCCACGTTCATCGTTCATGGCTCGGATTCGGCCCTGAGCCATACCGACGATCACAAAATCACCCACAAGCAAGGTTCCGTTCTGAACCAGCACCGTGGCTACCGGACCTCGGCCTTTGTCCAGCTTGGCTTCGATCACCACACCTTTGCCCTTGCGGTTGGGATTGGCTTTCAGATCGCCGATGTCAGCCACCAGCAAAATCATTTCCAGCAGCTGGTCAATGTTCTGATGGGTCTTTGCGGACACTTCCACAAAAATCACGTCGCCGCCCCATTCTTCACAAACAAGCCCATACTCGGTCAGTTCCTGCTTGACCCGTTCAGGATTGGCACCCTCTTTGTCGATTTTATTGACCGCGACAATAATGGGTACCCCTGCAGCTTTTGCATGGTTGACCGCTTCCACCGTCTGAGGCATGACGCCGTCATCCGCTGCGACCACCAAAATAGCAATGTCTGTGACCTGGGCACCTCTGGCCCGCATCGCCGTGAAGGCTTCATGGCCGGGGGTATCCAGAAAGGTGATCTTACGGTTGTTGATAAAGACTTGATAAGCACCGATATGCTGGGTGATCCCGCCGGCTTCCGATGCCTGTACGTGGGTTTGACGGATTGCATCCAGCAGTGAGGTTTTGCCATGGTCAACGTGCCCCATAATGGTTACAACAGGGGGACGTTCTTTGAGCAATTCCGGAGCATCCGGCTCATCCGCAGCCGTCAGGATTTCTTCTTTGGTGACTCTGGCTTCCACCGTCGTGCCAAATTCCTGCCCAAGCAGCACCAGCGTATCCATGTCCAACTCTTGGTTCATGGTTGCCATGACGCCTAAATTAAACAATTTCTTGATCAGGTCGGCTGCTTTGCGATTCATTAAATGCGCAAACTCCGTTACCGTGACGGGGCCGTCCAAGGTCACGTTTTTGATTACCACCGGGGCTGGTTCTTTGGGCATGATACGGGGATTCCTGGCGTTATATCCGCCTCTCCCTCTGCCCTTGCCGCCTTTATTATCTTCAAAACGGCTTGGTTTGCGATTGGGGGTCTTGGTTTTTCCACCGCGGTCGAAAGCTTTTTCTCCCACAGCACTTTCTACCTTATTGAGGAAACGATTATCTTCCTCATGACTCGTTACGATTTGTGACAAATGATCCGCTGTCTCCTTCCGAATGACCGGTGGCTTTGGGCTCGGACCACGAAAGCCCTTGTTCCCCTCTGTTGGGCCGCCGGGGCGCCGATTTTGTGGTGTGGATTGGGTTGTGCCTGGGGTCCCGCCTTGAGGTCTTGGGGCACCTGGCTGCTGTTGCGTTGGATATCTCTGACCACCCGCGGTTGGCGTACCTTGAGGTCTCTGTCCGCCCGGCTGGGCAGGCTGCTGAGGTCTAGGGGTTGCGGGCCCCTGTCCGCCGTAAGGTCTGGGCGTGCCGGGCTGATAACCTGGCACAGGTCTTTGTCCTCCAGCCGGCCGTGCTTGGGTCTGCGGCCGGTTGGCTTGGTATCCAATATTGGGTTGAGCCTTTGCTTCACCGGGATGACCGCCCAAGGGCTGTCTTTGACCGGGTGCGGGCGTGCTGACGCCAGGCTGCATCGGCCGGGCCGGCTGACCCGCCTGGGGCTGGGGTCTTGCGCCCTGGAAAGGAGCGTTGCCTTTAGGGGCGGCATGCTGTGCCTCAGGCGCTGCGGTTTCTCCTGGCCTTACACTTTGAGGAGGGCGCAGGCCACTCAGGGGCGGCTTCTCTTTCTTTTCGGCCGGCCGGGGAATAGGTTCCGCACTTGGGTCTCCCATATGCTTCAGTACCATCGATTTGATCCGGTTCACTTCTTTTCCCGGAATGGTGCTCATATGATTTTTCATGGGCAGTCCCAGCTCTTGCATTTTATCTAAAAGGTCTTTGCTATTCATGTTCATTTCTTTTGCTAATTCATATACCCGAATTGTAGCCATTCAATCACCTCCGCATGGATCTGCTGCCTTGCAAATAGCCTTGGCCATCTGGCTGTCGGTGATAGCCATGAGACCCAATGGTTTTTTGCTTAGCAGCTTCCCAAATTCTTCTTTTGTGCCCATGACCAGAAAAGCGATGTTACGGTCCTGGCACCATAATTGTAAAATGTTTCTTCTTCGCAAACTGACATCCTCAGCTAGAATCACAAGCTTCGCTTTGCCTGTCTTAATGCCGGATTCCACAGAGTATTCTCCCAAGAGCAATTTGCCGCTTTTCACGGCAAATCCGATCAGTGTGGTTACCTTAGGCTGCAGCATCCGATGTTCACCTCGCTTCACCCTTGTTCGGCCGCTGAAGTCCTTCGTCTTTGGACTCAAAAACTGCATTTTTTAATTGTTGTTTAACGTCTTGGTCTACGGCTCTGCCGATGGTCTTGTCCAGGCGGCTTCCTTTCAGGGCTTCATCGACGCACTTTTTTTCCGGACAAACATAGAGGCCTCTGCCCGGCTTTTTGCCGGTTTCATCCATAAATACCTGTCCGTCCGCTGTGCGCACCAGACGGATCAGTTCCCGTTTCGGCTTCAAGCTGCGGCATATGGCGCACATCCGCATAGGAACTTTTTTTCCGTTCAATGCAATCAAGCCTCGCTCTCGCTGCCGGATATCTTCTCATCCTGGATAGAGGCTTCTGCAGGATCTTCGGCAGATCGTTCATCCCTTGGCGGCAGATCCGATTCTATTTCATATTCATCGCCCAAATCGGGATGCAACCCATCCTCTTTGGCCGGATGGGGCTTCTGGAGAGCAAGCTGGCTCATCTGGGTCTCGCTCTTGATGTCGATTTTCCAACCGGTCAATTTCGCTGCCAGCCGGGCATTTTGTCCTTCTTTGCCGATGGCCAGAGAAAGCTGGTAATCCGGCACCACCACACGGGCTGCCTTCTCTTCAGGAAATACGTTCACTGAAACAACCTTGGCCGGGCTCAAGGCGCTGGCGATAAAAGATGCCGGCACTTCATCCCATTTGATGATATCGATTTTTTCACCGCGAAGCTCATTGACAATCGCCTGGACCCTCATGCCTTTCGGCCCGACACAAGCACCCAGGGGGTCAACATTCTCGTTTTCGGAATAGACCGCGATTTTGGAGCGGAAACCGGCTTCTCTGGCCACCGACTTCACTTCCACGGTGCCATCCTGGATCTCCGGCACTTCCAGTTCAAACAGTCGTTCCAAAAAGCCGGGATGTGTCCTGGAAACCTGGATCTGAGGCCCCTTGGTGGTCTTCTTGACGTCGATAATGTAAGCCTTGACCCGCATGCCAGGTTCATAAATTTCGCCAGGCATCTGTTCATTCGGGCCTAAGGTGACCTCTGTATTGCCCAGGTCCACGTAGACTGAACGATTTTCCACTCTGTGAACGATTCCGGTGACGACGTCACCTTTTTGGCTATAGTACTTGTCGAAGATCATATCTCTTTCGGCTTCACGAATGCGCTGCACAACGACCTGCTTGGCCGTCTGAGCAGCAATGCGGCCAAAATCCCTGGGTGTCACTTCAAATTCGACCACATCATCCACCGCATAATTGGGATTAAGCTTTTGGGCTTCCGCCAAAGCGATTTCTGAACGGTCGTCTTTCAACATTTCCACAACGTTCTTTCTGGTGTACACCTTGATTTCGCCGCTGTTGCGGTCCAAAATGACCCTTACGTTCTGCATGGCTCCGAAATTTTTGCGATAGGCAGAAATCAGCGCAGCCTCAATGGCTTCCACCAGAACTTCAAAATCGATCCCTTTTTCTTTTTCTAAGTCCTTCAGTGCGGACATTAACTCCATATTCATTGCCTTCTCATCCCTCCTTTATATCTATCCAGGCTAAATTGACTCGAGAAACCATATCCCGGGGGATCTCCAAGACCTGCCCCTGGGCATCCGTGATCGTCAGATGGTCAGCCGTTACCGGACCTAATGTGCCTTCGTATTGCTTTTTACCTTGCCAGGGTCCGAATAATTTCACAGCAACAACAGAACCGGCAAATTTAAGAAAGTCTTTCTCCCGCCTGAGGACCCGTTCGATCCCCGGAGAAGACACTTCCAGAAAATAGGCTTGGGGTATCGGGTCTTCTTCATCAAGCCAGTCAGAAATCATTTCGCTGACTTTTTGACAATCGTCCAGATCGACGACGCCTTCCTTATCAATATAGAAACGTAAGTACCAGTTTGCCCCTTCTTTTACCAATTCCAGATCCACCAGTTCATAGCCTAAAGCTTCCACCTTGGGCTCTGCCTCTTCCAGCATCTGATCCAGGAGTTTGCTGCTCATTTCTTTCCCTCCCTAAACCACATAATACGAAAGAGTGGGTTGTCCCACTCTTTCGTCACGTACGCTTCCAGTTACTCTAAAAATATTATAACATCATATAACAGTGCATGCAAGAGGCCCTTTTGCCCTTTGAAGCCTGTTGGAAACCTTGCTATGATTTTTGTCCGGAATCTTTATCAGACGGGGCTTTGTGGAGCTTGTGCCAGTGATGAGGATGCTCATCCATATGAACCAAGTGAACCTGGACCGATTTGATATATTGGATCGCTTCCTCTTTGGTCGCATAGATGTGTTTTTCGTTGATCATCGCCAGGATCTTCCCTTTTTCCATGGCTTTCATAGGCTGTTCTTTGGCGCCCACCAGAAAGAACTCAACGTTTCTTTTGCGGCAAGTTTGCAAGAAAACCAACAAGGCATGAAGTCCGGTGGCATCGATGGCCTCTGCACCATCCATGCAGAAAACGATCGCCTTAACCCCTTTTTCCAGACTGTTTTCCACGTTTAGAAATGAGTTTGCTGCCCCAAAAAAGAAAGGCCCCTGTAAACGATAGACGATGACTTTGCCCTTAAGTTCCTTAGGCAGGAGCTCCGCGTTCTGGTCGTCAAAAACCAGCGTATCGTCGGTGATATCCTGGATATCGGTCACATCCATCATTCGTTTTATAAAAAGAACCACCGCCATGATCAGGCCGGCTTGAATAGCAACAACCAAATCGAAAGCCACCGTCATGGCGAAGGTGATCAGTCCGACCGATAGATCACTTTTGGGAGCGCGGAATATTTCTTGTATGCTGCGTCGTTCGATCATATTGTAACAGACTGTAAAGAGGATCGCCGCCAAGGTGGTCATCGGCACATGTTTCACATAAGGCATAAAAATCAACGTGCAGCACAGCACCGTGATCGCATGGACCAAACCAGACACCGCTGTGCGGCCGCCGCTGCGCACGTTGGCTGCGGTACGGGCAATCGCCCCTGTGACCGGCAAACCGCCGAACAAGGCCGAAGTCAGATTGCCTGCGCCTTGAGCGATCAACTCCATGTTGGAATTATGTTTTTGACCCGTCATTCCATCCGCCACAACGGCGGACAGCAACGACTCCATGCTGCCTAAGACCGCAATGGATAATGCCGGACCGATCAATCCAGAGATTGTTGCATAATCCATGGAAGGCAGCGCCAGGGGCGGCAGCTGTGCTGACAATTCCCCAAACCGCGACCCGATGGTCGCCACGTCCCATCCGGTGAATTTGACAGTGAGTGTTGCCGCAACCAACGCCACCAAGGATCCGGGGATGTATCGATTAAAGCGATTCCATAAGAGGATCAATGTCAGGGAACCGACACCCACCAGGGCAGTGTATACGTTGAGCGTATCCATCGTCTCCGCATACACCGACAGTTTCTCAAAAAACTCAGCAGGCATTTTTTCAATGGCCAACCCCAAAAAATCCCCGACCTGGCCTGCAAATAACGTAACGGCAATACCGGTGGTAAATCCGATCGTAATAGGATACGGAATAAATTTGATCATACTGCCGGCACGGCCAAAGCCTAGGGCCAGCATGATGACGCCTGCCATGAAAGTGGCCGTTACCAACCCGTTATAACCATATTGCTGTATGATGCCATATACGATGACCACGAAAGCGCCGGTGGGACCGCTGATCTGAACCGGGCAGCCCCCTAAAAAAGAAACCACAAACCCGGCCAAAGCTGCGGTCCATAAACCGGTTTCCGGTGAAGCGCCTGACGCGATGGCTAGTGCAATGGACAGCGGGATGGCGATGATACCTACCAATATGCCTGCAATCACATCATTGACTACCATTTTTTTGTTATAGTGTCGCAAGGAACTCCATAAACTTGGCTTCAGCTTCAAAAAAATCACACTCCAAATCGATCGATAAAATAACGACTGTTTAACATACAAAAAACCGCCTCATAAAGCCGGCGGCCAATCGTCAACCTTTTTTTATTATAGACCTCTCAATGGAAGGGTCAAGTCATTTTTTCTATATTATGGTATTTTTCGTAAATAAAATCATTTTCTTGTAAACTGGTCATTAAATATCCGATTTTATTGCATATTATGTAGATTCACAACATCGCGCCGGTTCATTTTAAATAGAATTATATGCCCTCAACGTATGGTAAAATAAGATGATTGAGCTTATCTAATATAGGAGGGATCAAATGTACGAGATGCTTTCTCAAGACCATGCAAAACAAGCCCAAATTCTCAGAAAGGTCTGCGAAGACGCTGTAAGCTTTTTGGAACAGAGACCCAGCCGGACGGTGGCTCCCTTTTATCAGGAGCAGACTTTAAGGCATCTTCCGCAACAGGGGATGGGTGCTGAAGCGGCCCGTAAACTGTTTTCTGAAGATTATCTTCCTTGGATCCCTGCCAGCTCCGGCGGCCGTTATTTTGGTTATGTGATCGGCGGCGTGACTCCCGCCGCTCTTGCCGGCGATTGGTATACCTCTCTCTATGATCAAAATGCCTTCGGTCATCCCGGTACTGTGGATCGTCAAATTGAAGCGGAGACCCTTCAGCTTATCCGGGATTTGCTGGATCTTCCAAAAGATTTTTTTGGCGTCTTTGTATCCGGGGCCACGACCAGCGCAATGACGGCCATGGTCTGCGCCCGCCAATGGGCGGCGGGCCAAACAGGCCATTCCGCCAGTGAGGAAGGTCTTTACGGACTGGAACGTCCGGACGTTGCTTCCGGTTTGACCCACGGCGCCAATTACAAAGCCCTTTCAATGGCTGGCATCGGACGCAAGGTCCATGCTTTGCCGCTGCTGCCCGGACGGGAAGCTGTGGATCCGGCTGCCCTGGAAGCCTACCTGGCCGATAGGGACCCCAAAAAACCGCTGATCTATATCGCCAATATGGGCACTGCAAGCAGCGGAGACCATGATGATCTGAACGCCATTGCAGAATTAAAAAAGAAATATAATTTTTGGCTCCATGTGGATGGCGCCTTTGGCGGCATGATGGCCTGCTCGCCAAAATACGCCGGTCTTTTTAAAGGATTAGCGGAAGCGGATTCGATCACTATGGATACCCATAAATGGCTAAACGTTCCGTATGACGGCGCGGTGATCCTTTGCAGGCATCCTGATCTTCAGTACCAATCTTTTACCAATGCCCTTTCCGCCTCCGGTGCCGTCCCGAACCAGGCCTCCCATTATCACATGACACCCGAAGGGTCCCGCCGTTTGCGGGCTTTGCCGGTTTGGTTCACCCTGCTTGCCTATGGCAAAGAAGGTTATGCGGACCTATGTGAACGCAATGTCGCCCTGTGTGAATATTATGGCCAGAAGGTTGAAGCCAGCCCTTATTTCAGGCTTCTGAACCAGGTCCGGGGAAATGTGGTCTGCTTCACTTTGAATCTTCCTGAAGACCGGATCGCCCAGTCTGACATCCAGGAAATCCTGGATAAGCTCCAGGCCGAGGGCGTCACCTATTCCAACATGGGTTCCTTTTATGGGAAACCGGCTTTAAGGGTATGCTTGACCAATTGGATGACCGAACCGGCTGATGTTGATGCCGCCTTTGCTTCCATGGAAAACTGCAGCAAAGCCGTCTTTGATCGCATCCGTCCCTAATACTGGAATGCCACAACAACATAAAATCCCATGATGTGATCCTCCTTGGAAAACATCATGGGATTTTTTTATTTTGATGCCGGATCAGCCCACAGGCGCCGAAACGATGAAGCCGCCGCGTCCATCCCCTGAGTATCTGGTTCCGACGATCAGAGGAATGACAATCATTCCATCCTGGGCGAGTTGGTAATCGATCTGCCATATCTTGCCCTCGTCCGTCCGGACTGTAATGCCTCCGTTTTGACGAAGGACTTCGATATATTCTTCCAGGCACCATCCATGCCGCCGCATGACTTCGCTATGAGGCTTGCCTACATAACGCAAATGCCAAGGCTCGAAGGAAATGCCGGTGATTTCCGTCTTATCTTCCGGGTATCGAATGATAAAACCAAAACGCCAGGCATTCTCTGCCAACCATAAACCATGGGTCGTTTCAAAATAGGTCGTTTCCAGATTCATGTGGTTTTTTGAAGGCAGGTCCAAGGCCAATCCCGTGTGATGCTCACTTTCTCCCGGCACTGCCACGATCTCTTTCGCTTTGGCTGCCGCTGCCTCAGCATCAAGGCCCTGATCCAAATATTGTTTGATTTTTCTCTGAAAAAGCGTGACTTGGTAAGCGAGATCCCGGTGTCCGCTGACCAGTGTGAAACCCTCGATACCCTTGGTATAGGCGTCTTGAATCATCTGCATCAAGGCATCCGCAGCCCTTTTGTTCAATTGTATATCGGTTTTGCTGACCGTGAATGCTTCTGGTGGCAGCATCGTTGCCAATTCATTGATAAACATCAGGTCCGTCGCCGCGTAATCATTCGGGAGCTTTTGCATTTGATTGACCAGCACCAAATCTCCCTGGTAAAGCGAAGGAAGGCCAACGATGCTGTGGACAGAGTCCCCGATATAATGGGTCCCCAGTCGAATCGCTTCACCCGGATTCAGATAAGGGGCCTCGTCCGTTTCACCGGGCAGCTGCCCCGGCAAAGGATCTGCAGTCTGAACCGCAGGTGCGGTGGATCGAAGCAAATCCGAATTTAAGGCTACGAGACCGGCTAGGACCAGGATGAGAATCGCCGGTGTCAGCATCAATCGCAAAACAGGGCTGGGCTGCCATTGCTTCAGATGTCCCGGTTGGCCGGATCGCTCGTGCACCGGCATTGAGTTCTGATCTTCGGTCATGTTAAGCTTGTCCTCTTTCCCAGCTTGCGCTCAATGGTTATTTTTCGCCGTTTTTTAGCAAGGTTTCCAGATAGTTCCGGCCAAACATTCTATCGTATTGAACCAAGGCAAAGGACTCAATATTGATGTCAGGCTGCAGGGTTACGGAATGGTCCTGGTTTAAGACGAAGAAAGGATTGTAGCCAAGTACCTGCTCGGCTTGCTGGTACAGCAGCTGATAATATTCCGGCTGGGGAATTCCTGCGTATTTAAGCAGGTAGGGAGATAAATAATTTGCCCCAATCACAGGACGCTCCTCAAAATCTACAGAATAGTTAGCCCAGAAGAAACCCTCCGTCAAATATTTGGCCGTCTGTAGTTTCTGACTGTCCGGGAGTGATTTTGACCAACTCCAAGTGGCCTGGTGATCCCCGTAGGCCAGCAGCAAAACCGGTTCGTCTTGTTTGGAAAAATATCCGAGGAGATCCGCCAGCATTTGACTTTCATCTTGAAGATTCGAGGCGTAATTGCGCAGTTCCCGGTTTTGGGTGTCGTTCAAGGACACCGCGCCATCCTCAACCCCGTAAGCAAGGTCGATTCCATCAAGATTATAGGGTCCATGGTTCTGGATGGTCACGGTGAAACAGAAAAGCGGCTGCTCTTTATCTCTATTTTCAAAGGTTTCGATAATTTTATCTTTGGTGCTCTGATCGGAGATATAGTACCCAACATATTTTGGATCCTTAAAATCATTCAGCGTCAGAAATTGCTGAAAGCCAAGATAGGGATAAGCTGTATCTCTTGAATAAAAAGATCCTATATTCGGATGGACCCCAATCGTTTTATAACCGATTTCCTGTAAATCCCAAGCCAGGCTGGGACGTTCTTTGGTCATATACTGCACAAAAGGCATAATGCCCTGAGGCGCATGGGCCATGTTGAAACCTGTAAGGAATTCAAATTCCGTCGTGGCTGTGGAACCGCCCAGTACGGAAGTCATCGTATGAAAGGAATGCATTTGATCTTTGTACTTGTCCAGCGCGGCAAAAGGATCCGGATCATATTGAAGTGTAGGGTCCAACAATCTTGGATCACTGTAGGCTTCCATCTGCAGCACAATAATATTCGGGAGCTTTTCCGGATTTGTGGCCTTTTCATTGAATTCCGTCGATTGAAGCAATTGCTGAAAATAAGCCTGATCATAATTTGCCGGTATTTTGACACGGGAACCGCTCATGTTCATGACCGAGGCCACCATAAATCCGTTGTATATATAGTTGGTGCTTTGATCGTACCGAATATCGATAACATCAAACCGGCTGCGGATCTTTACACTGCCGAGGCTGGCAAGGCAAAGCACTGCTAAAACAGCAGCGGGAACAACAAGGAGCCAGCGCCGGACCGGCAGGGGCTTCCATATAAACCGCTGGTACCCATAGATCAAGGCAATGCATAGGATCAAGAAAACTAAATTGAACCAAAATCCGCGATTAAGTTGGATATTCATATTGGGCGCAATCATGGAAGCTTCCTTGTAACTGAAAATATCCATAGGCATCAGAGGTTCTCCTTTGAGAAGGACCTTCAGATAATGGACGCCTCCAATAGCAAAAATAAACGTACCGAAAAGGCTGGCCGGAATTAGCGGCTTGAGGAACCAAATCCGCAGCAAAATGTAGATACAGGCCAGAATCGCCAGGTTTGCTAGAAAGATATTGGGGGATCCCTCGATCCATTGCAGCAGCGGCATGAGACCTTCCTGGTTAAAACGTTCCAAAACAAGCAATGCCGCAGCTGCAGCCCCTAGGACCTCGATGATCCGTAGCAATGGCTGGAGAAAACCATATTGGGTCTTTTGAAAACGACCACCGAGTCTATCGTTAAAACGCATTAAAACCTTTCTCCCTTGGCGCCTTTGGCGCCCTTTACCCCATAATCATTAAAATTGGCTAAAATATTGGTTTCATTTGACCATATCAATGCTTTTTTTTGACGGTCCCGTTTAAGTGCCAACTGGATCATATGATCCGTGAGATCCCTGAAACTCAGGCTGGCTGCCTCCCATAGATAGAAGGAAAGTGAACCGGGAATCGTATTAAGTTCATTAATATAGATTTGGTTGTCGGCCATGTCCAGAAGGAAATCGATTCTTGCCACACCGGAACAGTTCATGGCAATGAACGCTTTTTGGGCCAGCTCTTTGATCTGATCTTCCACATCAGCCGGAATATCCGCCGGCAATTTCCGCATGGCGCCTCCCATGCCTTTGGCACCCTGGCCGGCACCCTGCTTGGCGCCCCCCATGTATTTATCCCGATAGCTTAAGATGTCATCGGTATTGACAGGCTCCTCACAGGCTGAGGTCTGGGTATATTCAAAATCTCCGAGAACCGCGCAATTGACCTCTTTAAGGTCCACCACCACTGGCTCCACAAGGACTCTTCCGGAAAAGGATGCCGCGAGTTCAATGGCGTCTTTAAGACTATCAGCATTCGATGCTTTGCTGATTCCGATGCTGGAACCCAAATTGACTGGCTTGACGATCATCGGATACTCGAACAGGGACTCCAGCTTATCGATGAGTTCCTGGGTCCTAACATAATACAACGAGCTTTGGAAACAATATCCCGGCAGGACCGGCAAACCGGCGCCCTGAAGCACACATTTCATCACCCATTTGTCCATACCGACGGCTGACGCGCAGACATCCGGCCCTGTGTAGGGCAAATCATGCAATTCAAAAAATCCTTGCAAAGAGCCATCCTCTACATTGGTACCGTGAACCACCGGAAATGCCACATCCAATGCGGTCAAAACCGGATTGCCGAAAAGCTTGGAGGGATATCGCAGCAACAGCGTTTTGCCTTTTTCTTTCAGCAGATAAACACGCTGACATTGCTCCAAAAGCTTGGGCAGTGAGGCAAAGTTCCTGATTTCCGACAAAGCATCCCCTGTATAGAGCTCGTTATCCTTGGTGATATAGACAGGAATGACTTGATATTTGACCGGATCAATCGCTGCCATGGCTTGCGCTGCGCTGATCACAGAAATTTCATGCTCTACGCTTTTTCCCCCAAAAAATACGCCAACATTGATTTTCATTGATACACCTCCTGTTATTTTATGGAACACTTCTGCAACGTCCTATGCTTCCAGAAAATTGTCCGGAAGATCGTTCTCCAAGAGCACATACATCGGACCTTCTTCAGGCTTCAAACCATTGGCCAGGTTGTCGGCCATTTTCAATGCATCATAAATATCCTTGGCAATATAAATATTTTCTTCGCTGAAACCGGCCTTCAGGGCGCCTTCCTTGATGGGCTTGGCGCGATGGTATCCGACCAGGATGATGTAATCGCAATACTTTGCTGCCTGACCACCGAATTCCCGGTTCAGGCTTTCTTCTTTTTCTCCCAATTCGACCATGCCAGGGGTTACCAGGACACGGAATCCCTTGAAAGTGCCTAAGGTTTCCACAGCAGCTTTTGCACCCTCGGGATTGGCATTGAAGGCATCGTCAATAATTTGGTAACGGCCAGGATTTTTAAGCAGGTGCAGACGATGAGGCACCGGCTCAAGCCGTCGGACTGCCGGTGCCAATTTCTCCAAGCTGATGCCCAAAGCCATGGCTACGGCGGTACCGGCCACGATGTTCTGCACATTGTGGGGTCCCAGCAAACGGGTCTCAAAAGCCATGCGTTTGCCTCCCGGCTGGCAAATATCAAAGGTGGAGCCATTGGGTCCGCTGGAAAGATTCTCTGCCCATACATCATAATGTTTCAGCGGATTTTCGGTGCCGTTAGCCACCCCATATCGCACCACCGGTGTGGAAAGCTTCTGTCTGCGGATATACTCGTTGTTGTAGTTGAGAAACATCGTTCCCTTTTTAGAGCCGACGGCTTCCGCAAGCTCATATTTCGTTTCGATGACATTATCGATGGTTTTAAATGTTTCCAAATGCTGTTCGCCAATGGAGGATATGATTCCCATATCTGGAGATACAATGTCACAAATTTCTTTGATATCCCCAATATTTTTAGCGCCCATTTCCACAATGAATATTTGATGGGTGCCGTTCAGTTTTTCCCGGATGGTGCGTACCACCCCCATCGGTGTATTGAAGCTTTCCGGGGTCATCAAAACCTGGTATCCCACAGATAGCAATTGGTTAAGGATATATTTCGTGCTGGTTTTTCCATAACTGCCGGTAATACCGATGATTTTTAATTCGGGTGCGGCAGAGAGCCTTTCCATGGCATCTTTCGTGAAATCCAGGGCAATCTTTTTTTCAAAAGGCTGATTGATTTTGTTGGAAAGCAGGATCATGGCAGGTAAAAATAAATTGACGATACCAACCAAGAACGTAATGTCATAAGTTACGGTGGCTCTGAATAAATAGCAAAGTCCAAGCAGCATCACCGCACACAACAGAGTAAAGGTTAGCAAAAGCCTCCGGACTCTCCAGGTGAAAACCAAGGGCTTTTTCTCTTGATGTTTTTTATGGATGATTCTCATCACCAGAAAAAGCGTGGTATGCATCAGTAAATAAACATTCGGAGTGAGCATCTTGTTTAATGCCAGATTCGAAATGATCAGGCCAAACATCAGATAACTCGCTTCAACACGTTTCTGATCCTTCATCCAGTCAAAATAGCGTTCGTTTCGGTATGAATTCAGCTGCAGCATATGGATCTGCTTCCGTAAATCTGTCCACATATAAATGGCAAAGCTGACAATTAAAAGCGTTATATAAAGAGCCAATCGACATTACCTCCTATGCTGTCCGGTCGCACCCCGGAATCAGCCCTGTCTAATGTTCCATAAAATAGATGACGGTCCTTAAAAACTGGGGCAGCTGGTCCAGATAGGAATAATGGCCTGCCGGTTTCAAGACAGCCAGTCCGGCACCCGGAATCAGCCTCTCCATCTGACGTCCATCCTCAAGCGGTGTGGCGGTGTCTTGGTCCCCCCAGACCAACAGCGTGGGAACGCCGATCTGAGGCATGAACTGCATTAAATCTTCGTTGATCACCTTGCTCATGGTCTGTTTCATTAAAATGGATGCGTTTCGATAATCTTCGGAACCGGCTTTACTTTGCAGTTTTTTAATCGCTTTGCCGAACCGGTTGCCCAAAACAGGGATTTTAAGGAGGCGCTTCCCCGCTTTGTAACTGTAGACTCGGACATACCAACCCACCCCCCGTTTTGCCCGGATCCCGGCGCTGTCGACGAGGATCATCTTGTTCAAACATGGAGGATGCATTGCTGCCCATTTGATGAGCACACGGCCCCCGAAGGAATGACCCAATGCGGTGAGATCCTGTAAATCCAAGGTCATGATAAATTTTTCCAGAAAGGCCCTGTAATCATCCACCGTCCATGGGCGGTCCGGCTCGCGGGTTTTGCCGAAACCGGGCCAGTCAAGGGCAATGACACGGTATTTTGTTCTGAGTCCCTCGATGACCGGCCCGAAGGCTTCCTTGCTGGCACCCCAACCATGCAGCAGCAAGAGGGTGTCACCCTGGCCGGCATCGATATAATGAGTATCGATTCCATCGATTTGGGTCGTTTGAATCATCTGCTTTGTCTCTTTCTATCCAATGGTTTTTCAGAAAGCCTGTCAAATTCAGGCTGCCGTTTTTATGCTGGCAATACAACACACTTAATAATTATAGCATAAAACATCATGGTCTTACAGATGAACCTTGACAAAAAGCCTTCAAGAAACATCATGCGTTCCTGAAGGCTTCGATCGGTTCTGTGATCATTGGGTTATTTCAAAAAGCGCCGGCTGAATCTAGTCAAAATCGAAATGGATGACTTTCCCAGCGGAAATCTCCACATATTCAGGACCTTCCAAGGTCAAACAAGTTACGGCACCATGTCCGGTGCAATGGCAGGCGCATAATTTTTGGATACGATTCTCACGGAAATATTGGGCCGTCTGTTTGACGCGCTCCAAATCGGCGTCCTTCAGATGCATGCCCCCGATGACCGCATAAATTGACTCCTGCCTGCGCCGGCGGATATTCTCACAGATCGTGACAATGCCGGCATGGGAGCATCCAGTAAACAAAAGCAAACCCTTCGAGGTCCTGATCACAAGCACCTGTTCTTCCGGAAAAGAATCTGTTTTGTATTCGCCGCCGTTGAGCATGACGTACTTCGGATCCTGCGTCTCAAAATCACAGCAAGGTTCAAAATTGGACATAATAAAGATATCCGGGGCCAATTCAAAGGTATCGGTCAAAGGAAATGTGGTTTTAATATTCTCGATCTGCAGATATTCTTCAGAGAAGTCATTCCCAATATATTGAAGGGACTGGTCGTGTTTGACAAATTTTTTGATAAAAAAGTGGGGATTCAAGACCAGTTCAAACTTCCGCCGTGTGTGATGGCAAAGGCAGCGCAGCCCTCCTGAATGGTCGTAATGGGCGTGGCTCAGAACCACATAGTCGATTTTGGTGAGGTCGATATTCAGCATTTCTGCATTGTCGATAAAGGCAGAGGTCGCGCCCGTATCAAACAGGATCCTTTGGTTATCGGCTTGGATCAGCAGCGACAGTCCATGCTCGCAAAGAAGCGTTTCATCAAACCGTTCATTTTCGATCAATGAGGTTACAACCGTGGCCATCGAATCAACTCCTTGAAATAACTTGCCAAAACATAATACTGCAAAACAGGGGCATAATCAAGGGACCGTCATGATTTTATCCGTCTTCATGAAAATTCCCAGAGGAAAGGATCTCAAAACAATGTTTGCTGATCGCTCTCCGGCAGTTCATCCAAAGCACCCTGCTGCCGTAAAATATCAATCACGCTTTTTCCGACCTTGCCCCGGTTTCTGAGGTCATCCACGGACATAAAGGGTTTGTCTTTTCTGGCTGCAACGATGCTTTGAGCTACGTTGGGGCCTAGACCGTTCAGGGATGTGAAAGGCAGCTGCAGGGATCGCTGGTCGGGTGCGATTTTAAACCGGGATTGGTGGGATTTGTTCAGGTCTACAGGATGGAAGGCATAACCGCGCAGATGCATTTCCCTTGCCAGCTCCAGCATGGTGTACAAGTCTTCATCCTTTGCCGTCTGTTCTTTACTCTCCCGTTTCCGACGGATCTCTTCCATTGCCTTTTCGATTTTCGGCAAGCCGCCGGCCGCTACGCTGCCCTCCAAGCCGCCGCCGCGGACTGAGAAGGTTGCAGCGTAATAGGCTAAGGGATGGTAGACCTTAAACCAGGCGATACGGAAGGCCATCGTCACATAGGCTACCGCGTGGGCCTTAGGAAACATATATTTAATTTTTTGGCAGGACTGGATATACCACTCAGGGACCCCTGCTTCTTCCATCGCCGCAATGTCATCTGGTTTTAAGCCCTTGCCTTTGCGTACCTGCTCCATGATCTTGAAAGCATGCTTTGGGGAAACACCCGTTTGGATAAGAAAAAGCATAATGTCATCCCGGGCAGCGATCACTTCCTTCATGGTACCCTGACCAGATTTTAGAATGTCTTTGGCATTGCCCAGCCAAACATCTGTACCATGGGAAAATCCGCTGATTCGGACTAAATCGGCAAAGGTTCCGGGCTGGGTATCTAAAAGCATGCCCCGAACAAAACTGGTTCCAAATTCGGGCAAACCAAGGGATCCCGTTTCGATTCCGGTTTCATCTTTGGATAATCCAAGGGCTTCCGGTCCCGTGAACAAGGACAAAACTTTGGGTTCGTCCAAGGGGATCGACCTGACTTTAATGCCTGTCAAATCTTCCAGCAAACGAATGATGGTTGGGTCGTCGTGGCCCAGAATATCAAGTTTTACCAGACAGTTGTCGATGGCATGATATTCAAAATGCGTGGTGATAAACTCTGAATTGACATCGTCGGCCGGATGCTGGACCGGGGTATAGTTCGTGATTTCATCTCCTTTGGGAAGTACGACGATCCCGCCGGGATGCTGGCCGGTGGTTCTTTTAACGCCGGCGCACCCTTGGACCAGACGTTCCACCTCCGCATCACGAATCGGAAGCTTTCGATCGGTAAAATAGTTTTTGACAAACCCATACGCTGTTTTATCCGCAATGGTTGAGATGGTTCCGGCCTTAAAAACATTTTTGGCTCCGAACAAAGTTTCCGTGTACTTTTGGGCTTGTGTCTGATATTCCCCCGAAAAGTTCAGGTCAATATCAGGTACTTTATCCCCTTCAAAGCCCAGAAAGACTTCAAAGGGGATATTGAATCCATCCTTGCTCATCCAACAGCCGCAATGGGGGCATGGTCGATCGGGCATATCCGCACCGCAGCCATAAAGCGTGTCGTCCCCGAAATGGATGGTATGGCATTCTTTGCATAGATAATGGGGAGGCAGTGGATTGACCTCGGTGATATCGGTTAAAAAAGCTACAAAAGAAGATCCCACAGAGCCTCTGGATCCTACCACATAGCCATCTTCGTTGGAATGTTTCACGAGTTTATGGGCAATCAGGTACAGCACGGCATAACCATATTGAATGATGGAGCCCAATTCCTTATCCAGTCGCTTGGCAACCATATCTGGCAGAGGATCGCCATACAAATCAAATGCTTTTTTGACCGCCATGTCTTTGATCGTATCTTCGGCGCCTTCGATTTTAGGCGTCTGCAGCCCGTCCGGAATAGGATTCAAAAAAGCCACCTGCGACGCAATCGCCCGTGGGGCTTCGACCACGGCCTTGTAGGCCTCTTCCTCTCCTAAATAACTGAATTCATCCAACATTTCAGCGGTGGTTTTTAAATAAAGCGGCGGCTGGGTATCTGCATCCCCATAGCCCTGGCCGGCCAAGAGGATCCGCCGATATACCTCATCTTCGGGGTTCAGGAAATGCACATCGCCGGTCGCTGCCACCGGGATGTTGAGCTTGTTCCCGAGAACGCAGATTTTCCGATTGATCTCACGCAAAGCTTCCGCGTCTTTGACAATCCCTTCCCTGATCATGAACTCATTGTTCATGATCGGTTGGATCTCAAGATAGTCATAGAACCGCGCCGTTCCCTCAATAACATCCTCCGGCGCTTGTTTCAGGATCTGTTGATAAAGCTCGCCGGCTTCACAGGCCGAGCCAATGATCAGGCCTTCCCGGTGCTTTTCAAGCTCAGCCCTGGGAATCCTGGGCTTTTTATAAAAATAGTTTATATGAGACAGGGTGACCAGCTTATAGAGGTTTCGGATCCCTGTCATGTCTTTTGCAAGAAGGATGATATGCCAGCTTCCTTTACCCTCTGTATCGTCCTTGGGTTCGGGCGTGACAGGCTCTACCGTTTCGGCTTTCTTTCGTGATTTTTTCCTTTTAGCGCCCGCCATAAACTGAACGCCATCCCCTTCGATCAAATACCCTTCCAACCCATAAATGACCTTGATGGGCGGTAGCTTGCCGTCGCTGCCCACTTTCGCCCTTTTCATCGCCTCAGGAAAAGCCTGCACCACGCCATGGTCCGTGATCGCCACAGCCTCGTGGCCCCAGGCGATGGCTTGTTTGATCAAATCCTCGGTGGTGCTCACCGCGTCCAGAGCACTGAGCTTGGTATGCATGTGCAGCTCCACACGTTTCTCTTTGGCATCATCATGCCGGCCGGGCATGTCGATGGTCATGATGTCATTGGGAAAAAGGGTCAGCTCCTGGGTGTACTGGTCATATTTGATATTGCCCTTAAAAAGGTACCAGGAACCGGTTGTAAGCCAATCGGTGTTGAATCGCTTGCTTCGCTCCGGGTCGATAAACATTTTGACTTTAATGGAGTTTGTATTGTCCGTAATATCAAAATCATACAGCAAGGTCCCTGCTTTTAATTTTCTGCAGTCCTTGATTTTGAATACCTTTCCTTGTACAACGCAGTTGGCGCTCTCTTCCTGGATCTCGGCCAACGGACGTGCTTTGCTCGATATTTTCTTTCCAAGGATGATTTTTGGTTTCCCGTCTTTGGATTCGCTGCTCACTTGTCCTGTCTGCTTCAATTTTTCTTGATGCCGTTCGTTGCATATCTCATCTTCCGCTTCGACACTGATTAATTCCAGTGCATTGTGATCCACTTCCTGGAGCATGCCCTTAAGATCCGGAACGCTCTCTCTTTGTTCAAAATCCAGGCGGAATTTTAAGTCCTTTCCGAAGACATCATGAAGCAGCTCATGGATCAGCCGCTGATCTTCCCCGCTGACTTCAAATGAGTTTGCAAAAGAGATTTCCCAAGCATTGTCTGCCTGGGAAACCATAATTTTCTTTATGGACAGCGCATTGAGGCGCTGTGCAGTGTCAAGCGGCAGCTGTGCTTCCTGCACACATTGCTGCCAGGGTGTTGGAACCATTGAACTGCCTCCCCCTATTTTGATTATATGTTTTTCTTGATTCTGATCGTATCGATATTCAATCGACGCTGAAGCTCTACGATAAAATGGGATTCTTCAAATTCAAAGGGTGCCTTAATCTCTACAATCACATGACTTCCCTTTTCTTCCGGTGAAATTTTGATGCTTTTTGTCATAAGCTCGAACTGCTCCAGGATCTGAAAAAAGCCCTGCATGCCATCGTGCTCGCCGGTCAGAATAAATTCGATGTTCCAGCTGTCATAAGTCTGAACCTTTTTGATTTTGGATTCCACGACTCTGAAATAATCTAAAACAATATAGGACAATACCGTGGCAGTGAAGGCGGCCCAGTATAAACCGACGCCGACAGCCAAACCGATGCCCGCCATGATCCAAAGGGTGGCCGCCGTGGTCAGGCCGCGAATCCTGGAAGGCGAATGAAGAATGGTGCCGGCACCCAGGAATCCGATGCCGCTGACGACCTGGGCCGCCAAGCGCCCCGGGTCCGCGGTAAACATGCCGCCGTTGATTGCTGCAACTTCAACCGAAGTAATCATAATAAGACAGGAACCCATGCATACCAAGATATGGGTCCTAAAACCGGCCCAGCGATTCTGTCGTTCTCTTTCATAGCCGATAAATCCGCCCAGTGTTGCTGAAATCAGCAGTTTTATTAAAATCAACATCTGCTGCTCCATGGGTTATTCCTCCCTCTATGCTGTTTCAGATTAAATAGGATCTTCTGTTTAATCCTGATAGGGTGCGGTCCCTGCTGCAATCAAAGCCTTCACGCGTTGAATGGTGTCCTCGGGGGACAGCAGTTCAGCTTCTTTTTCTTTTCGCTGCTTTAATTCGAATTGGCCGGATTCTGTCCATTTTTTGCCGACGGTGATGCGGATTGGGTAACCAATCAAATCCGCATCTTTAAATTTCACACCGGCCCGTTCATCCCGGTCATCAATCACTGCTTCGACACCTTGCTGCTGCAGATTTTGATAGAGACCCATTGCCGCATCCAAAACATTGCCATCCGTCGCAGTCGGTACAACCACCACCTGAAAGGGTGCAATGGCCATGGGCCAGATGATCCCGTCTTTGTCATTGTTCTGTTCCACCGCAGCCGCCAGGGTCCGGCTGACGCCAATGCCATAGCAACCCATGACCACAAGCTGTTTCTCACCATTTTCATCGGTGAAGAATAGGTTCATTTTTTCACTATATTTTATTCCAAGCTTAAAGACCTGGCCAGCTTCAATGCCACGGGCAGATTTCAGTTTCTTGCCACAGTTCGGGCAGCTGTCGCCTGCCTGGACCTGACGGTAATCACCGACCACATCGATTTTGAAATCCCGGCCTGGCTTGACATTTTTGAAGTGGTAATCTTTCTGATTCGCGCCGGCGACGCCGTTGACCATCAGGCTGACTTCCAGGTCTGCATAGACCTGGATATCGCCGGTCAAGCCAATGGGACTCACATACCCGGGCTGGCATCCGGTAATTTTCAGGACATCCTGATTGTCGGCCATATCTAATTCAAGACAATTCAGGGCATTTTTCAATTTGATCTCATTGAGACTCCGGTCTCCCCGAAGCAGGACACAAACGATTTCCCCATCCGCATCGTAAAACAATGTTTTGATCAGCGAGGTTTCTGGAATCTGCAGATAGGCGGCGACTTCCTGGATCGTTTCCTGCCCGGGCGTGGCCACCAAAGTCATTTCTCCTTCTACAGCTTGCTGGGCGGAAGGCGTCTGGGCGGCAGCGATCTCACCGTCTGCTGCATAACTGCATTCGCTGCAATAGATGATCTCTGCTTCGCCGGACTCTGCCAATACCATGAACTCATGGCTATGACTGCCGCCGATGGCGCCGGTATCGGCCTCAACAGAACGGAAATCCAGTCCGCACCGTGAAAAGATACGGACGTATGCATCAAACATAGATTGGTAACTGTCTTCCAGACCGGCTTCATCACGGTCAAAGGAATACATGTCTTTCATGACAAATTCCCGTCCCCGCATTAAGCCGAAGCGTGGTCTGCGTTCATCACGATATTTATTCTGGATTTGATAAAGTCTCAACGGCAGCTGGCGCCAGGAGTTCAACTCATCCCGGACTAAAGCGGTGATCAGTTCTTCATGGGTGGGTCCTAAACAAAAATCTCTGTCGTGGCGATCCTTCAGGCGCATCAACTCACCGCCGTATACATACCAGCGGCCGGATTCAAGCCAAAGCTCCGCAGGCTGTATGATGGGCATCATAATTTCCTGTCCGCCGCTGCAATCCATTTCCTGACGGACGATCGCTTCGATCTTTTTCAGGACGCGATGGCCCATTGGCATATATGTATAGATCCCTGCAGATGATTTACGGATGAAACCGGCACGTACCAACAGTTTGTGGCTGATCACTTCTGCCTCTGCCGGTGTTTCTCTCAGTGTCGGTGAAAACATTTGGCTAAAACGCATCTTCGTTTGCTCCTTCATATTTTAATATTTCGGCCACTAAGGCCTCAACGATTTCTGACTCAGGCACCGTATCCTGTCGCTGTCCTTTTCGGAAAAGCACGCCGCAGCCTTTGCCGCAGGCGACTCCCCAATCTGCTTCCCTTGCTTCGCCGGGTCCGTTCACCACACAACCCATGACCGCAATGGTCAGGGATTTACCTTTCAGTTCCGGCCGCGACACCAATTGATTTGAGATTTGCCGGGCCAACGCCGCCAAATCGACTTGGGTTCGGCCGCAGGTCGGGCAGGAAATCACCTGGATTCCTCCCGGAAGCAATTCTAGACTCTGTAATATTTGGCGTCCTGCAGGGATTTCTGCCACCGGATCCCCTGTAAGGGAGACCCTGATGGTGTCGCCGATCCCCTGGGCCAATAAGCTGCCGATGCCGACAGCGGATTTGATGATGCCGTATTCCGGCAAACCTGCTTCCGTGACGCCAAGATGCAGCGGATACTCCACCAGACTGCTGATTTGCTCATAAGCCGCCAGCATGACCGGTACTCTGGAGGCTTTCAAGGAGATCTTTATTTCCTGATAATTCAAGTCTTCCAATATATGAACATGGTCCATAGCACTTTCTACCAATGCTTCCGCAATCGGACCGCCGTATTTTTCCAATAAACGTTTTTCCAGGGAACCGCCGTTGACGCCGATACGGATCGGCACGCATCGTTCGCTGGCTGCTTTGACGACTTCCGCAACTTTCCATACTGATCCAATATTTCCCGGATTCAGGCGTAGCCCATGGATTCCTCCCTGAATAGCGGCCAAGGCTAATTTATAGTCAAAATGAATATCAGCAACCACCGGTATCGGTGACTTCTTGACGATGTCAGGAATCGACGCCGCTGCGGTTGAATCGGGAACAGCAATCCGTACCAAGTCACAGCCTGCATCCGCCAACTGCTGGATTTGGGTCAAGGTGGCGATGGCATCCGCTGTCGGTGTATTGGTCATCGATTGCACTGAAATCGGGTAATCGCCGCCGATCCCAAGACTGCCCACATGGATCGGCCGGCTGCGCCTGCGGATAATGTGAAAATCATATCCGGCTTTCGTCATTTCTTTCCCCTTCTGTTCGTTGAATAGATTCATATCAGTTTCCGAGAAGCTGCACGATATCCTTAAATGTAAGCATGATGATCAACGCGAAAAGAAGGATATATCCAACAAGATGGATCAAGCCTTCTTTATCCTGGTCCATCGCTTTTCTCCGGATCAGTTCGACAACATAGATCAGAATGTTCCCGCCATCCAATGCAGGTATCGGCAATAAATTCAAGAGTCCTAAATTGATCGATAAAAAAGCAGTTAAATAGATCGTATTTAATGCACCGCTGCTGGCTGTATCGCTGATGATACGAACCAGCCCCACAGGTCCTGACAGATTCTCGCTGACACTGGCCTTTCCTGAAATGAGCTGACCAATCGAATCCAGCATCATGCCGGAAAGAACAACGGTCTGTTTCACCCCCATGACAAACCCCTGCAACAAACCATAGCGCACCATGATCGCGCTGTTCTCATCCACGGTGATGCCGATCATGAGCCTTCCTTCAGCTTCATCGTATGCCGGCAATACCTCCAGGTCCAGGCGCTGTTCATTTCGCTGGACCGTCACGCGGATGGTTTGTCCTGCCTCTTGCTGCTGCAGGATGTCCGTCATTTCCTGCCAATCCGCAATTTTCTGATTTTCAATTTCAATGATTTGATCCCCCGGCAACAAGCCGGCCTGGTCTGCGGCACTGCCTGGATTGACGGCGCCAATCACCGCACGATAACCGCTTGGCAGACCAACGGCAGAAAACAACATGGTGAGAATAAGAATGGCTAATATGAAATTCATGAGTGGACCGGACAATGAAACTAAAATCTTTTGCCAGGCAGGACGACCAAGAATCGAGGTCGGGCGCCCGTTGCTGTCATGCTTGGTGGTGTCCGGATCAAACATGCAATAGCCGCCAAGAGGAATTGCCCGCAAGGAAAATACGGTTGACTTACCTTCGATTTTATATAATCTCGGGCCCATTCCAATGGAAAATTCCAGCACGGAAGCACCGATGCTTCGAGCTGCCCAAAAATGACCCAGTTCATGGATCAGTACAATAACCCCTAACACAACGACCGTTACGATGATATTCAACATTTTGGGTTCCTTTCACCTTGAACTTGATCCGCTAGTCTTTGTAATCAGACCTTCAATATAGCCTCATAGAGCAATATCCAATGGTAAAGTACCGGCAGTACCCAAAGGGCACTGTCGAAGCGGTCTAATATTCCCCCGTGGCCTGGAATGATTCTGCTGGAATCCTTGAGCCTTGCCTGCCTTTTTAATGCGCTTTCAAATAAATCACCTAATTGGCCGGCGATGGATAAAAAAGGTGCGGACCATAGCAATAATGTCTGGTTTTCATAAGGTGTGCCGTACTTAGTAGAAACATAAACAAAAATCATAGCGCTCAAGATTCCGGCAACCAGGCCGCCAATGGCTCCCTCCCAGGTCTTCTTGGGACTGATGGTGTTAAAAAAAGGCCGGCGACCGATGCTCTTGCCAATGAAATAAGCACCGCTGTCTGTACACCATATAATAATGAGCCCGTACATCACCAGCATCATGCCCTGGTTTAAGCCGCGCAGCAGTGTAAAGTGAGCGAAGCCAAAACCAATGTACAGAATGCCAAAGAAATTGATCGCAAGATCCTGAAAGGTGATCCTTGGATATTGGCCAAGGCATACCAATCCGCCGGAAAGCACAAACAAAGCCGTGAAGCTGGGCAGCCATGCGGGCTGAAAATAGAGCAGGATCGGAAAAAGGACCGCGCCTACCCACAAAAACACCGGCATATCCTGACGTCCCATCCTTGACAGCATCCGCCTCATTTCGATCATAGCCAGCACGGACAATGTGACCACACCCGCAAGAAAATAGATACCTCCGAGATACACCAATCCCAGGATGATAGGAATACCCACAACTGCACTGATTATCCGGGTCCAAAGCATCTAGATCCCTCCAAAACGCCGCTGGCGGCTGCCATAGTCATGTAATGCCTGAGCAAGAACATCGGGTGTAAAATCCGGCCAATAAATCGGTGTGGTCCAGAGTTCGGAATAAGCCAATTGCCAAAGCAGAAAGTTGCTGATTCTTAATTCTCCTCCGGTTCGTATCATCAGGTCCGGGTCCGGCAAATCCCCGATGTACAAGGATTTTTGAAAATCCTCTTCGGTCCATTGATCCGGGTCTTCACCTTGGAGTGCCTGATGGGCCAGCTTTTTGGCTGCTTGCAGGATCTCCTGACGGCCGCCATAATTCAGCGCAATAGAAAAAGTCAGGCCCTGGTTGTTCGCGGTTTCCATCACAGCATTTTCGATTTTGGACCGCAGCGCCGCAGGAACCGGAAGGATATCTCCCAGTATCTTGATGCGCACGCCATTTTTTTTGAGCCGGCTCAATTCCGAGTCTATATATTCTGACATCAACCGCATCAAAGCTTCTACTTCCAACTTCGGCCGTTTCCAGTTTTCAGTGGAAAAGGCATAAACCGTTAAATAATCGATCCCCAAATCAGGACATGCCTCAACAATCTTTTTTAAGGATTCCATGCCCGCTCGATGCCCTAGCGCCCGGGGCAATCCTTGAGCCTGTGCCCAACGGCCGTTCCCGTCCATGATGATCGCCACATGGCGCAAAATCCCTTGCTTTTCATCCTTCATCGCAGCACCTCCTTACTGATTTGATGGCATCACCGATCATCTTCCTTTAAGAAGAATCCCCGGCCACAATCGATGGTGCCAGGGATTTTATTTTGAGTAAGCCGCAGGTGAAAAATAGCCGATAACAAGCCATATTTGCTGCCCTTGCTGCCGCACCCGCACAACTTTGCCAACCAGGTCTTCCTCTTTTTGCTTAGGGTCCCTGGTATCCTGAAAAATACAGGAGAGGCCAAGGTCTGCTGCCTGGGCCTCTGCCTCATTGACTGTCAATCCCAACCACAAGAAAACATCCATGCTTAAACTTCCATGATTTCAATCTCTTTGAGATCCAATACTTTATCGATCTCTTTGATATGTTTATCGGTTTGCTTCTGCAGCTCTTCATTGGCCTTCTTGGCGTCATCTTCTGAGCAAGTCTTGGCTTTTTCAGCGGCTTTGATTTTCTCCATTGCATCCCTGCGGACATTTCGGATGCTTACACGGCAATCTTCGCCTTTTTTCTTTGTGGACTTCACCAATTCAAGACGCCGTTCCTCAGTAAGCTGGGGGATGGCTAAGCGGATCAAAGTACCGTCATTGTTGGGGTTGATCCCAATGTCGGATTTCTGGATCGCTTTCTCGATCAGGCTGATCGCAGATTTATCCCAGGGCTGAATGGTCAGCATGCGCGGCTCAGGAGCGGAAATGTTCGCCAATTGATTCAAGGGTGTTGCAGCGCCATAATATTCCACGACGATTTTGTCCAAAATTGCGGGATTGGCTCTGCCGGCCCGAACCGTGGCCAGTTCTTTGCGCAGCATTTCAACAGATTTTTTCATGCGGTCCTCGGAATCAGTCAGTATTTCCTTTAACATACGTTTCCCCTCCCTACAGTTGTTCCAATTTTTTCACCCAGGGCAGCTTTTAGGATATTGCCCTCTTCAAGGATACTAAACACGACGATGGGAATATCATTATCCATGCACAAACTGATCGCCGTTGAATCCATGACCTTAAGGCCGCGATTCAGGACTTCAATATAAGTTAAGCTTTCGAACTTGTGGGCCGTTGGGTCTTTGACCGGATCGCTGTCATAGACGCCATCGACCTTCTTCGCCATAAGGATCACTTCCGCATCGATCTCGGCAGCGCGCAGAGCAGCCGTAGTGTCCGTTGAAAAGAATGGATTGCCGGTGCCTGCGGCGAAAATGACGACTCTGCCTTTTTCAAGATGACGAATCGCCCGGCGGCGGATGTAGGGCTCTGCAATTTGCCGCATTTCAATGGCTGACATAACGCGGGTTTGGACATCATGGTTCTCCAGCGCATCCTGAAGGGCAAGCGCATTGATGCTGGTGGCCAGCATACCCATATAGTCCGCAGTCGCCCGGTCCATACCGCGCTGACTTCCGGAAATGCCGCGCCAAATATTGCCTCCTCCGACAACGATGGCGGTCTGGATCCCTGCATTTACCAAATCCTTGACTTGATGTGCAATCGAATCCAATGTATGATGCTCCAGCCCGAAGGGCTGCGCACCTGCCAAGGCTTCACCGCTGAGTTTAATGACCACCCTCTGGTATTTTGGCTTCGTCATTTTCTTAACGCCCCCATTTTCATAAACCTAAAATTTCTACATTTTATGGCAAAATCCTCTTTGAGATAGTTGAAATATCCTTATTTTTAAAAAGAGAACACGGGGTGTTCTCTTTTTAGTATACGGGTCGGATCAATATAGATCAAACCAGCCTATCTGTTACGAAGCCCCTTTTTGTTTTACAAAAAGGGGCCGCATATTGAATTTATTTCGTCTGAGCCATGACTTCTTCGACAAAATTATTTTGCCGTTTTTCCATGCCCTCGCCAAGTTCAAAGCGTACAAACCGGCGGACGTTGATGTTTTCTCCGATGGTGGAGATTTTGTCAACGATCAGCTGATTCACGGTCTTATCTGTATCTTTGATGAAGAGCTGTTCCAGCAAGCAGATTTCTTTGTAGAACTTTTCGATCCGGCCATGGATCATCTTTTCGACCACCGCAGCGGGCTTGCCTTCATTCAGCGCCTGTTGGGTGAAAATTTCTTTTTCTTTCTCCAGAACGTCCTGAGGAACTTCTTCACGACGGACGTATTCAGGCTTGGAAGCGGCAATCTGCATGCAGATATCCTTTGCCAAAGCTTTGAAAGCGTCCGTTTTGGCGACAAAGTCAGTCTCACAGTTCAATTCAACCAGCACACCGATGCGGCCGCCGCCATGGATGTAAGATTCGCAAACGCCTTCTGCTGCGATACGTCCTGACTTTTTGGCCGCTGCTGCCAATCCCTTTTCACGAAGGTATTCGATGGCTTTTTCCACGTCACCGTCTTTTTCTACCAGTGCTTTTTTACAGTCTACGATTCCGGCGCCTGTCCGTTCCCGCAGTTCTTTGACCATTTCGGCTGTTACCATGTGCAACAAACCTCCTTATTTATTCTATTACGGTGCATTGACCGTCATCTTTTCGTTTGGATCGTGAAGAATCCGGCTTAATTTAAAAAGTGGCCAGGGGCGTTTTCCCCTGACCACCCCCAAAAACCATTAAGCCTCTTCGATTTTAGCCTCTGCAGCGGCCATTTCGGCTGCTTCTTTGGCGGTCCTGCCTTGATTTGCTTCCATGACGGCGTCTGCCATTTTTGCTGTCAGCAGTTTCACCGCACGGATCGCATCGTCATTGCCGGGGATCACGTAATCGATCTCATCGGGATCGCAGTTCGTATCCACGATGCCAACGATGGGGATACCCAGCCGGCGGCATTCTGCAATGGCAATATGTTCTTTGCGGGGATCAATGACGAAAATTGCACCGGGCAAACCGGGCATGTCCTTGATACCGCCCAAGAATCGTTCTAATTTTTCCATTTCACCAAGAAGTTTGGCGACTTCTTTTTTGGGCAGCACTTCAAAAACACCGTCTGCCTGCATTTTTTCCAAGGCCTTTAAGCGTTGGATCCGCTTCTGAATCGTGGGATAGTTGGTCAACGTACCGCCCAGCCACCGTTCATTCACATAGTACATTCCGCTGCGTTCGGCTTCTTCCTTCACGGTTTCCTGAGCCTGCTTCTTGGTTCCCACAAACATGATGTGTTTGCCTTCAGCGACTGTGCTCCGAATGAAATCATAAGCCTCGTCAACTTTCTTTACGGTCTTCTGCAGATCGATGATGTAAATCCCGTTCCGCTCCGTAAAGATGTAGGGTGCCATTTTGGGACACCACCGACGGGTTTGATGCCCGAAGTGTACCCCAGCTTCCAATAATTGTTTCATGGAAATAACGCCCATTTGAACACCTCCTCAATTGTTTTTTTCCTCCGCCTGCATCATCCTGGCTCCAGACCCGAAGGCACCTTGCAGCCAATCCGCAGACGTGTGTATTTTTACACCATTTGAGATTATATCATAGGTCCTATGCTCTTGACAATTTTTTTTTGCTAACGGGTATAACATAGGGCATAAAAATGGCGTGCTTCAGAGAACCCCCTGTCAGCACGCCTTAGAATTCCCAGAAAGTTTATTTCGCTTTGCGCTTTTCCAATTCTTCAAGGAGATTATCATTCAGGATGCGGATGTAGGTTCCCTTCATGCCCAAGGATTTTGTTTCGATGACGCCGGCGCTTTCGAACTTGCGCAGCGCATTGACGATCACGGAACGGGTAATCCCCACTCGATCCGCAATTTTGCTGGCAACCAGAAGGGCTTCTTTGCCGTTTAGCTCCTCAAAGATGTGCTCAATGGCTTCCTGCTCGGAATAAGACAAGGTGCCGATGGCGATTTGGACTGCCGCTTTTTGCCGTGCTTCCTCTTCGATCCGTTCAGAACGTGCCCGCAGGATCTCCATGCCGATGACCATTGCGCCATATTCAGCAAGGATCGTGTCTTCAAAGTTGAATTCATTGTTGTTGAATTTGGTGAGAACCAAGGTTCCCTGGCGATGGCCGCTGACAACGATCGGAACAATGGTTGTCACCTTGCCGCTGTAGGGACAGGGGACGCCGCCCTCTGGATTCTGCAGAATGCAGATGTTTTTTTCACTTTTCATGTTGACCATCGTCTGGGGGACACGCAGCAGCGCCTCATTATGCATCTCAGAGATGTTGCCGGATTCCTCAAAGTTCTTTTTAATGACCGGGCACTCAAAATCATCCATAAATGAATATCCGAGCAAACGGCCGGTCCGTCCGGTAATGTAGACATTCGCATCGATCAGATCACCCAAAACCCGTGCCATTCCTGTGAATTCTACAGGATTGCCTGACGCTTTTTGCATAAGTTTGTTAAGGGTACGAGATTTTTCTAACAGATTTTTCATTTCTGTTCCTCCTGTATTTTTTCTGAATTGTTTAATAGGTCACCTTTTTTGTTATGTTGTTTCTTCTATCGCCCTGAAATAGGCAAAAACGAAGGCTGTACAGTATCTGTTCAGCCTCATTAAGTCCCTGATACACAGTATACAAAAAATAATTGACAACTTCAACTGTAATTTGTATGAATAATAATTCTATTCTAATATTTTATCCCTTCAATCGTTTCATCGACCGAAGATGCCCTGACTTTGTCATTAATTGGCCCTGGGATGGGCCTTGTGATAAATTTTTCTGAGCTTTGTTCTGGATACATGGGTGTAGATTTGAGTAGACGAAATCCGCCGATGGCCCAAAAGGGATTGAACGACCCGAAGATCCGCGCCGTTATCCAGCAGATGGGTGGCAAAGCTGTGCCGGAATCCATGGGGAGACAGCACTTCTTTAGTTCCCGCCTCCAGGCAATACTTTCGCACAATGTCGCGGACAGCTCGATCCGTCAAGGGCCCTCCCCTTAAATTAAGAAGCAGGGCTTTCTCATGACGGATTGCCCGGGTCTGCCGGCTTTTCAGCAGATAGGCTGAAACCGCCTCCGCAGCCTTTGTTCCCAAAGGAGCGATTCGTTCCCGTCCCCCTTTGCCCATGACGTGAACAGCACCGGCGGACAGATTGAGATCTGTGACCTTCAGTCCCACAAGTTCCATCACACGAAGGCCCGAGCCATAAAGAATCTCCATAATGGCACGATCTCGACTGCCCGCCTCTGTCGCGCAGTCCGGCATTTCGATGACCTGGACCATCTCATCCACATCAAGATATCTCGGCAGCTTCCGCTGCTGTTTGGTAAGGGATATGGAGGACAGTGGATTTTCAGGGACCAGATCGTGCCGGATCATGTACTTAAAAAAGCTTTTCATGGATGCAAGCCGTCGGTTAATGGTTCCCCTGGACAATCCTTTCCGGTTCATATCATATAAATAGCGCCGCACTTGATTTAAGGTGATCCCCTCCGCTTCGAAGGTTTCTGGCGGCTGCTTCTCGGCTGTTTCCAACCAGTCCATATAGGACTGCCAATCCCGGCTGTATGCCTGTAGGGTGAGCTGGGATACATTCCGTTCATCACGCATCCAGCCGTAATAGCGGTCAAGCGCTTCGGTCAATAACATGACATTACCCTCTTTGCATTCAAGATATGACGGCTGGTTACATCTTTACTGGCATCAATTCAGGCTTTGGCTAAGTTGATCGATGCTGTCCAAAGCCCGCTGGACCAACTGCTGATTTTTCAGTTTCTTGTCCCGAGGTATAGGATCCAGTGCCGGCAAAAGACCAAAGGTGATGTTCATCGGCTGAAAATGCTTGGGATCTGCGGCAACAATATAGTGAAGAAGGGCTCCTATCGCTGTCTCTTCAGGAAATACCACCGGTTCCTTCCCCTTGAACATAAGGCCGCTGTTGATCCCGGCCGCCAAGCCGGAAGCTGCCGACTCCACATACCCCTCTACACCAGACATTTGGCCGGCCAGAAAAATGTGGGGTGCCGATTTTAACTGGCCCGTCTGCAGCAGCAATTGCGGGGAATTAATGAAGGTGTTGCGATGGACCATTCCGTAACGTACAAATTCGGCATGGGCCAGGGCCGGTATCATCCGAAAGACACGCAATTGTTCGGGACGAGTCAGCCGAGTCTGGAAACCGACCATGTTCATCAAGGTGCAGGCACCGTCATCCTGACGCAGTTGAACGACGGCATATGGCCTTGTGTTTTTTCGGGGATCCAGCAGACCAACCGGTTTGAGAGGCCCGAACAGCAAGGTTTTAGGGCCTCTGGAGGCTAAGACCTCCACCGGCATGCAACCCTCAAAGAATTTTTCTTTTTCGAATTGCCGGGCAGGGGTGACCTTTGCATGGATCAAAGCTTCGTAAAACGCTTCATATTGTTCTTTGTCCATAGGACAATTGAAGTAATCTTTTTCTCCCTTGTCATAGCGGGAAGCCCAAAAACCTTCTTCCGTATCCAGAGAATCGACTGCGATGATCGGCGCAGCGGCATCATAAAAATACAACTGATCCGCTTGCGTAAGTTTCATCAGGGCTTCGGTCATCGCCGGACTTGTCAAAGGCCCTGTGGCCAATACGGTTATGTCTTCTTCCGGCAGCGCTGTCACTTCACCGTAATGCACCGTGACCAAAGGGTGGTTGCAAAGACGCTGGGTAACCGCTTCGGAAAATGCTTCCCGGTCAACCGCCAAAGCCCCCCCCGCCGGAATGCGCCATTGGTCGGCACATTCCATGATAAGGGAACCGAGACGGCGCATTTCCTCTTTAAGAAGCCCTACTGCATTTTCCAATCCGGCAGCTCGCAAGGAATTGCTGCAGACCAATTCTGCAAAATTGTTTGTTTTATGGGCTGGCGTATGGTTTTGCGGCCGCATTTCATAGATTTCTACAGGAATGCCGCGCTTCACCAACTGCCAGGCAGCCTCACTGCCCGCCAGGCCGGCGCCGATGATTTTAACTGGCTTCAATAGGATGATTCCCCTTTCGAATGCTTGGGTTAATCGTTATCTTCGGATTTAGGCTTCATTTCCGTGGTTGAATACTTGCAGTTTTCAGCAGAACAGGTTAACTGAACCGTATCTCCACGGCCGGGTCTTTTCACGAGGACCCCTCCGCATACAGGGCAGCGCTGATCGGTCGGCTCATACCACGAAATATAATCGCACTCAGGGTAACGGCTGCAGCCAAAAAATTTCTTTTTCTTTTTGGTGGAACGCACCACGACTTTACCCTCTCCGCATTGTGGACATGGAACATCCAGAGAAACCAGGATCGGTTTCGTATTCCGGCAGGATGGGAAACCCGGACAGGCAAGAAATTTTCCGAAGCGTCCATGCTTGATCACCATGTTGCGTCCGCATTTATCGCAGATCTCATCACTGACTTCGTCGACCAATTCAACATGACCGATTGCTTCCTCCGCAATGGCGAGCTCTTGGATGAACGGATCATAGAAGTCCCGGATGATTTGCTTCCACTGGGCGCTCCCATCCTCGACTTCATCAAGTTTGCCTTCCATATTGGCTGTGAAATCCTTATCAATGATTTTCGGGAAATAGGTTTTTATAAGGTCGACCACAAGCCCGCCCAATTCTGTCGGACTGAACATCTTTTTTTCTTTGAGGACATAACCGCGGGACACAATGGTATCCATGATGGGTGCATAGGTGCTGGGCCGGCCGATGCCCATTTCCTCCAGAGTCTTGATCAGGGAAGCTTCAGTATATCGCGGCAGGGGCTGGGTGAAATGCTGTTTGTCCTGCCATTTCACTAAAGGCAGCGCTTCTCCTTCGCTTAATAATGGGAGAATAGCGGTCTCCTCTTCTTCCTGATCATCACTGGATTCTTTGGCATCCTTTCCTTCCTCATAGAGCCGGGTATAGCCCGGAAACGTCACGATCACGCCGGTGCTGCGAAACGTGTGATCCGCTGCCTGAAGTTCAACGGTGGTCACGTCCTGAAGCAAGGAACTCATTTGAGATGCCAGAAAACGTTCCCAAATCAGTTTGTATAATTTAAACTGATCCGCTGTGAGATATTCTTTGATGTCTGCAGGTGTCCGTTCCACCGAACTGGGTCGGATACCTTCATGGGAGTCCTGTATTCTTCCTTTGTTGGCATAGACCCGCGGAGCCGGAGGGATATATTGCTCGCCATAATTTTGAGTGATATAGGTCTTGGCTTCTTGCTGAGCCTCTTCGCTGATACGGGTCGAGTCCGTACGAATATAACTGATCAGGCCGACCGTGCCCTCTGTTTTGCTTAAATCCAAACCTTCATATAATTGTTGTGCGATCATCATGGTCCGTTTCGCTGTAAAGTTGCATTTCCGAAAAGCTTCCTGCTGCATGCTGCTGGTGGTAAAAGGCGGCGCAGGATTTCTCTGCTGCATCTTCTTTTTTACGGATTTTACGGTGAAGGTTGAATCACCGATGGCTTTTTTGATTTCTTCGACTTGGGCCTGACATGAAAGATTCGTCTTTTTTCCTTTGACCAGCGCGAGCTTTGATAAAAACTTCTCTTTCCCCTTCGCAAGCTGCGCCTTTAAGTCCCAATATTCCTGGGATTCAAAACCAAGGATCTCGGCTTCCCGGTCGCAGATCAGGCGGACCGCTACCGATTGCACCCGGCCGGCCGATAAGCCTTTGCGCACCTTTTTCCATAACAAAGGGCTCAATTTATAACCCACGATACGGTCCAGGACCCGGCGGGCCTGCTGGGCCTCCACCCTGTTCATATCCACAGGGCGTGGATGCTTTACTGCTTCCTCCACGGTCCGTTTGGTGATTTCATTGAATTCGATTCGGCACGCTTTGCTCACATCCATTTGAAGCACTTCGCCCAGATGCCAGGCAATGGCTTCTCCCTCACGGTCCGGGTCAGTTGCCAGTAAAACAGCGTCATTTTTTTGAGCCAAGGCTTTCAATTCATGCAGCAGTTCGCCTTTGCCGCGGATCGTGATATATTTCAATGCCACATCATTCTCCATGTCGATTCCGAACTGGCTTTTGGGCAAATCACGAATATGGCCCATGCACGCTTTTACCGTGTATTTCTTTCCCAGGAATTTTCCTATGGTTTTGGCCTTTGCCGGTGATTCAACCACCACCAAAACTTTAGTCATTTCTCCACCCACTTTTTCTATTGGTTTCAGATCCGTAAATAATAACTTCCAGGCAATTCGTCGATGATCTGTCTTTTCTTAAGTTTCGCCAAGCTTATAAATAATGAACCGAATGCCATACCGGTCAGCTCTAACAGCTGATCGATATGAACCGGCTCATAGGACAATCGACTCATGATCTTTTTTTCTTCCTGCTCGAGGGTGCCTGCAGCGGTATCCTGTGATGCATCAAAAAGAGAATTTTGGCGGTGGAATACCGCCGAATCATCCTTTATTTCCTGAAGCTCAAGCATGACATCCTGCGGGGTGATGACAAGCTTGGCGCCCTGTTGGATCAGCCTCAAGGGTCCGATGCTGCCCGGATTGGTCACCGGCCCAGGCAATGCGCACACTTCCCGGCCCTGTTCCAGCGCGTGATCGCAGGTGATCAAAGCGCCGCTGCGGGCTTTCGCTTCAATAAGAAGCACCAACCTTGATAAGCCGCTGATCACTTGATTTCGTTGGGGAAACTGCCATTTGTTCGGTGGGCTGCCCGGGGGGAATTCACTGACGACCAGTGCTTCCCTGCATAAACGCTCATAGAGGCTTTGATTGCTCCTCGGATAACAAACATCGATCCCGGTTCCCAGAACAGCAATGGTATTTCCCCCGGCCTTCAGGGCACCCCGATGAGCCGCGCTGTCGATACCCTCCGCCATTCCGCTGACGACACAAATCCCATGGGCCGATAAATATTCCGCAAAAAAAGAACTGTGCATAAGCCCATATGCGCTCGTCATCCGGGAGCCTACGATCGCCGCGGATAAATGGTTCAGTAAATTTAGATTTCCATGATAGTAAAGGATACAAGGATATGCAGCGATTTGCAACAGTTCTTTGGAGAATTCTTCATCCTTGCATGTCACGATGCCAATACCAAGCTGTTGGCAAGACTGCCATAGTCCTTCGGCATCCATGCTTTTTCGTCCTTCAATCAATCGTTGGCGGGCTTCATTTTTTAGACCAGATACTGGTACCGTATCCCTGGCCAGCCAAAATTCAGATAAACTTCCATAATAATGCAATAGGGGACCGAAGCTGCTGTTCATGGAGGTGCCTAATATTTTATGAACAGCCAGCCAATAAGGTTTGTCCGATGTTAGCGTCGGCATTTTCCTACACTCCGCAGGTTGGATTTACGATGACAAGTGATCTGCCTGCGTTTCTTCCATATCTTACCATTTGCTGTGAATGATTGCAACCGCTCATTGTTCTGATAAAATATCCATGGAAAATCCAATAATTTGTGCCGCAACGATCCGCCATTTGGGTTGACAGCAACATAGGATTTAGGTATAATCATACATGTTGCGTAGGGGTATAGCTCAGTTGGTAGAGTAGCGGTCTCCAAAACCGTTGGCCTAGGTTCGAGTCCTAGTACCCCTGCCATGTATATCACGGTCTTGCGAATTTCGCAAGGCCTTTTTTAATTAATAGGACCTGACTTAGAATAGATTTACCACGACAAAACACCCTATGAACGCATAAAAAAGGGGCGGATTTTGATCCGCTCCTTTGCATTTGATTTGTTTCATTATGCCCGGTTGAGAAACAACTCTGGCTTAAACGTGCTGAAGTTCCAGGCATAGTCAAACCTCGGATCAATGACATAGGCTCCTTTATGATTGATATAGCCATATTTTTCTCCAACAATGACCACTGCCAAACCATCCTCGGCAAATTCAAAGGCATAATCAAACTGGGGTTCAATCACGAAAGTTCCTTTTTCATCGATATAACCATATTGATTGTTGATTTTTACTGCAGCCAATCCTTGATTCGTAAACGTCTTGGCATAATCAAATTTTGGGTTAATGACATATACTCCTTTATTTTCAATATAACCCCATTGATTGCCTTCTTTTACTGCAGCCAATCCATTGTCAGCAAATTCATGGGCAGAATCAAACTGAGGGTCAATGACAGAAGTGCCTTTTTGATCGATATAGCCATATTGCTCGCCAATTTTTACTGCAGCCAATCCATTGTCAGCAAACGACTTGGCATTGTCATACTTAGGGATAACCACAAAAATCCCTCGCTGGTTGATGTAGCCATAGGTTTTCCCCGTCTTAACGGCTGCTAAACCATTATTGGCAAATTCGTTGGCACCATCGAACATAGGATATACCGCATAGGCTCCCTTGCGGTCGATATAACCAAATTTTTCTCTCGTTTTTACAACCGCCAATCCATGCTCAGCAAAGGTGTAGGCAAAATCATACTTTGGATCGATCACGAGGTTCCCTTGATGATCGATGTATCCCCATTTTTCGCCTATTTTTACGGCAGCCAGTCCATTATCGGCAAATGCACCTGCAGAATCGAACTGAGGGTCGATGACAAAGATTCCTTTATGATTGATATAGCCGTATTTCTCCTCAATTGTTACCACTGCAAGCCCATTGTTCGCAAAAGAATCCGCGTAGTCATACTGAGGATCGATCACAGAGGTCCCTCTGTGATCGATATAACCCCATTTCTCTTCATTTTTAATAACGGCAAGCCGGTCCATCAACTGACTTTTGGCCGATGACTCTCCTCGACTTGCCGTACCTTCTTGGTTTCCTGTGGCGCCTAGAGTATTTGTCAATTCCCCATCAAAATTTGCAGTCCCTCCTTTTGAGCTTTCAGATAAGCATCCTTTTTTGAGCAAGGATAAAAGGGCGACTCCAATTAAGCTTGAAATAACAAATGCCGGCTTTTTTGATTTTTTATTTTTATCCATATGACAGGCCTCCTCAAGATAAAATATACAATGTTTACCTGAGTTCGTTCAAAAATGGATCGGTATAAAATAGTCGATTCCGACCAAAACGCACGCTTAATTTATCTTGAGTCGTTTTGCATTGATTGAAACGATGATCGTGCTGAGGGACATGAGTATGGCGCCCATCGCGGGGCTGATGACGATCCCCTGATTGTATAGAATGCCTGCAGCCAGAGGTATTGCTACAATATTATACCCTGTTGCCCAGGCAAGGTTTTGCAGCATTTTTTTGTGCGTTGCTTTGGATAGTTTCAGAATGTTTACGACATCCAATGGATCGCTCCTTACCAAGATAACATCGGCTGTTTCGATCGCGATGTCCGTTCCTGCACCGATAGCGATGCCAAGGTCAGCCTTTGCCAATGAGGGTGCATCGTTGACACCGTCGCCTGTCATTCCGACGATTCTGCCCGCATGGTGCAGCGCGTCGATCTTTGATGCTTTTTCCTGAGGAAGAACCTCTGCAAACACTTCCCGAATCCCAAGTTTTTCTCCTACAAAGGAAGCAACCCTTTTGTTATCCCCAGTCAGCATGATGGATTCGACGCCCATCGTCCTCAGTGCATCCACCGCTTCTTTGGCTGAGTCTCGAATGATATCAGCGAGGGCAATCGATCCCAGCCGATTTGATCCTTCCAAGATGAATATCACGGTTTTTCCTTCTTGAGCAAGTTTCTCATAATCTGTCTCATTAAAGGGAATGCTTTGAGAACGCATATAGCCAGGGCCTACAATCTTGATTGCCCTTCCACCGACTTTCGCCTCCAGACCTTGTCCGGTGATGTTGCGGTAGTCGCTGACTTCAATCCTTTCCAATTCACGTTTCATTCCCTCAGAAACAATTCCCTTTGCGATGAGATGCTCGGAATGAATTTCCACAGAATAAGCCAGGGCTATAAGTTCATCCTTGGTCACGGTCTCTTCAACAATATCTGTGATTCCAAATTTCCCTTCGGTCAAGGTACCGGTTTTATCAAAAACCATTGCATTGATTTTTCGAGCGTTTTCAAAAGCTGCCCGGTCCCGGATCAATAGGCCTCTCTGCGCGCCTATGCTTGCTGAAACCGCTGTAACGAGCGGGGCAGCAAGTCCCAGTGCATGAGGACAGGAAATGACGATGACGGTGACTGCTCTTTCCATGGCAAAGTTCAAATCCTTACTTAAGGTTATCCAAAAAAGGAATGTCATAGCGCCTGCAGTGACTGCGATATAAAAGAGCCATTTGGCCGCAATATCGGCCAATCTCTGGGTGTTTGACTTGGATGCCTCAGCCTCACGAACGATTTTAATGACCTGTGAAAGAAAGGTATCGTCACCAACCCGGCTTACCTCGAATTTCAGGATTCCATCCCCGTTTATGGATCCTCCGATGATTTCATCACCCTTCGCTTTATCGACCGGAACCGATTCTCCTGTGATCATGGATTCATTGACCGAAGAACTACCCTCATAAACCAGCCCGTCAATCGGTACCTTTTCCCCGGGCTTGATCAGGACGGTGTTCCCTGCTTTCAAGCTCTTTGCCGGAACATCTTCGATCTCTCCATTTCTGCCAATGAGATGGGCTGTCTCAGGCATTAGCTTGACAAGCTCCTCAAGTGCTTTCGATGCGCCTACAATGGATTTCATTTCAATCCAATGTCCGAGAAGCATAATAACGATCAGTGTGGCAAGTTCCCAGAAAAAGTCATTTCCTTTTAAATAAAACACCGTAAGCACGCTATAAACATAAGCTGTTGTAATCGCCAGCGCGATAAGCATCATCATCGCCGGTGATCTGTTTCTATACTCGTCTCTCGCTCCTGAAATGAAGGGTTTCCCGCCATAAAAGAAAAGGATGGATGATAGCCCGAAAAGCAGATATGAGTCTCCTGCAAATCGAAAATCAACGTTCATAAACATCTGTATCATTGGCGAAAGGAAAAGGATCGGAAACATAAGTATCAAGGAGATAAAAAATCTTTTCCTGAAATCTGCCACCATCATCTCATGGTGATCATGGCGTGCCTCCTGCCCACTGTCTTCCTGTGCCACCTGGCTGTGGTCCATCTGGCTGTGGTCCATCTGGCTGTGGTCCATCTGATTGCGGTCCATCTGATTGCGGTCCATTTTTTCACCTCCTTCAACTTAAAAAGTGATTCAAAAAAGTCCCTCTGCAATGCTAAAAAATTATAAATGGTTTCATGCAATAAAAAATCATTTATTGTATTATTTCTTGAAATTTATAGATTTTTCCTTGAAAATCCAAAATATAGATTTCGTTGTTTTGATCGATTCCAAAGGATGATATTTTCAATTTGCTCTCAATCAAAAGTCTATTTTCTGGGACGAAGTCATGATCAAGACGAAGCCCCCATATCAAACCAGTCACAAAATCGCCATAAACATAGGTTCCGGATAAGCCGGCAATCCGGTTGCCATAATAGGGATACCCCCCCGTGATGGATTTTCCCAAAGGATGCTTATACTCCCAAACCGGAAGCTGCAAGCCCTCTTTGCTGCAATCATTTGAAGGGGGATAACAAAGGCTGCCCTCCATGCGATTCCAACCGTAATTTAATCCTTTTTCAACTATGTCGATCTCCTCGATGGTATTTTGACCGACATCTGCCACCCACAAACGGCTGTTTTTCAAATCAAAGCAAAATTTCCAAGGATTTCTAAAGCCATAGGCATATATTTCCTCCCGATAACCTTTCAAGTTGCCCTCCAGGGGATTGTCCGGCGGAATGCTATAGAGATCGCCATTTTGGTTTTGATCCACATCAATGCGCAATATTTTTCCCAGCAGACTCTTCAGGTTTTGCGCTTGGCCCTGGGGATCTCCTGCCGAGCCGCCATCGCCAGTGCCGATATAAAGATACCCGTCCGGGCCAAAGTCCAGGTGACCGCCATTATGATTCTCATAGGGTTGCGGGATGGTGAGAAGCACTTGTTCGCTTTGGATCATCGGCTGAAGGGGAGGATCCCTATCCAGCGTGTAACGGGCGATGACCGTTTGGCTGCGATTTGTGTAGTTAACATAAAAGAATCCATTTTCTTCAAATCGGGGATGGAAAGCCATCCCCAGCAGCCCTTTTTCTGAAGCACTGCTATCCACCCGGCTGCTCAGATCAAGGAAGAGATTTGCGGTCTTCACTTCAGGGTCGTTATCCAATGTATAAATCTTCCCCGATTTTTCGACTATAAACACCCGGTTGCTGCCATCGGTTGCCGGCAGAAATTCCAGGGGCTGCTTGAAAGACACATTAGGGTAAGCCTCCACAAGCTGCAGTGCAGGCCAAACATTTTCTCCCGCAACCGGCGACGGTTCAGTTGATGTTGGCTGTTCTGTTCCCCTAGGTTGTTCTGTGGATAATGGCTGTTCTGCAGCGGTCTGCTGATCTGTAATCGATGGTTGGGATGGTTTCTCAGAACACCCTGCCGCAGAGAATAAAAGAATAAACAGGATGAAGAATATCCCATATCTCACCGTTTGACACCTCTCTTCTTCGTGAAAACACCAAAGCATCACGAAATCTCCACATCCGAAAGCAAAGAACATATGTTCTTCTTGGGAAATCAGATCCTTTTTTTCATCGCACTCTTTTCTTCATCAACCCACTTCAATAATTAGAATAGTCGATCCAAAGCATCCTTCATCATCTTATTTCGATCTCCCTTTTCAGCCTTGAATCTTGAGTAGTTTTCTTCGTAGCTGGGCCGATCCGCCTCGAAAAATTTACCGATCGCGATGGGTCGCTCTCCAGTATCATAGTTCCAGCTTCTTATAACTTTCAGCGCTTCATCAAAACTGGCCGGGTCACTGACTTCGATTTCTTCCAAATTTTTATTATAGATCGTATACAGGTTATTGTAGGTTACGCACACCTGAAGGACATCGATTATGGAAAAACCTTTATGAACTATGGCTTCTTTCAATAACTTTCTGAAGTGCTGGCTTCGGACCGGATACCCTCGGGCAATATAGGTTGCACCACTGACGAGCATAAGCTCCAGGGGATTGAAGGGATCTTCCTTTGCGCCATAAGGCATGGTGCTTCCTTTGAACGATTTTTGTGATGTGGGCGTAAACTGGCCGGTCGCCAGGGCATAGGTCCGATTGTTGTGAACCACGACCGTTATGTCAACATTTCGTTTGGCGGCAAAGATCAGATGCTCCAGACCCTCGGCATAGGTATCGCCGTCCCCCACAAAACAGATGACCTTGGTGTCTGGATCTGCCAGTTTGATGGCTTCTGCAGCGGGTATGGCTCTGCCATGCAGGGCGCTGAAGCTGTTGATATGGAAATAATCCACAATCTTGGCGTGATTGCCGATTCCGCCGACCAGAATGATTTTTTTGAAGGGAACGCCCTCTTTCTGCAAATCCTCTAAAACAGCCTCTAAGCTGTTTTGAATTTCAAAGTTGCCGCATCCAGGGCACCAGGTTATGGGCGCAGTTGTCTTTAACCGGTTCATCCGATCACCTTCTTCACATCATTTTCCAGATCTTCCAGGGAAAAAGGCCTTCCATCGTATTTTAATATTTGATCGTCGACCTTAAATCCATGCTGCTTTACAAGCGTAACGAGCTGCCCTTTCCCATTGCATTCCACGCTGATGATTTTCTCGATACCCTGCAGCGCTTGCGTCAGCGCCTGTTCTGGAAATGGTGAAAGAACCAGCATCTGGATCACTTTAAGGCCATATTTTTTTGCGATCTCTATGCAAACCCCTTTATTAGAACCCCAGCATAGAAGGGCAGTCTTGCCTTGATTGTAAACCTTGACGGTCTCAAAATCTTTCAGCTCGGCGGCAAGATTTTTCTCCTTCAGGAATCTCTTGTCAGCAACCGCTCTCGCATCGGCTGGATCTTCACTGGTTATTCCGTTTTCATCATGCACATAGCTGTTTGTTTTTACGACCTGAGCTTCCACAGGTGGAAACGCCAATGGAGATATTCCATCCTCAGTGTATTGGTAGCGCTTATACTCGCCCTGCCCATCCCAAAGCACAGGCGGCTCCTCCTTTAGCTCTGCGGTCAGGCTTAAATCAAAGCTGAATAGACCTAAGCATAAAGTCTTATCCGCGAGTATGAATGCCGGTATCTGATATTTCCATGCTTTATTCAGAGCCACGCCTGCCCAATAGCAAGCTTCTTCAGCATCGCCTGGTGCTATGATAAAACGCGGGAACTCTCCATGCCCGGCATGGAGGACAAAATTCAGATCGGTCTGCGCGGTATACGTTGGCATGCCCGTTGCAGGCCCGGCCCTTTGACCCAGCACCACCACCACTGGAAGCTCAGCCTGACCGGCTAAACTTAATCCTTCAACCATGAGGCTAAACCCGCCGCCTGATGTTCCGATCGCACTCTTCACGCCCATATAGGAATACCCAAGCGCCATCATCATCACCGCGATCTCACTTTCAGGAAGTACGACATGAATCCCGATATCCGGTTCCAGGCTGGCCAATAGCTCCGCAATGGGTGATGTGGGCGTCATCGGGTAAGCAACATAAGCCTGCAAACCAGCCTTAAGCAGACCCAGCGTGATGGCCTGGTTGCCGCTTAGGACAGGCAGCAGTGGCTGCTGGATCACTTCCAGAGAATCAACGGTTTGGGCCATTTCAAAGCCTTTATGGGCAATCTTTAGGCTCTTCTTCACTGTCTCTGTCTGATGTTTTTGCATCATAGCCTCGAAAATATTCCAATCAATGTTCAATGCCTTGCAGAGCCCGCCCATCATGCAGCTTATGCCCAAAACAGGCTTTCCGCCTTCTTCCTCTAGTATTTTTCCAAGCGGCAGTCCGTAAGAAGGCTGGCTGATGCCATCGATTCGCACCTTTTCTGAATCATAGATAATGACGGTATGGTTATGAAATCTAATTTTGTGAACGTCAAGGGTATCTTGATTAAAGGCAAGGACCACGTCCACCTGGTCAGAGTGGCCCGCAACCTTCTCCGTGGATGCACGGACGATCACAAATTGGTGTCCGCCCCGAACCGACGAAGGATAATCATTATACATATAGATTCGATAACCCAACCTGCAGAAAAGTCTGCAAATCATGACACCGGCATCGCTGACGCCATAACCGGTTTCACCCCCCACAAGAACGGATACATGCTGCATAGGTCTTCCCTCCTATTCGGTTTTGTTATTTGAATCTTCTGTTTATTAAATGTATCACGCATTGAGCGAATTTGACAATGCCTAAGGTTCTTTCATCGAATGTTAATGGTTAAATAAATCCAATGCCAAGCAATGCCCCGATGACGATGAGCATGAAGCCCACAATCATATGAACGGATCTAAAGGTGATCTTCTTAATAAGACGCGAGCCGGTCAATGAGCCGATCAATGCTGAAAGCGTGGCAGCCAAAACTAATTTCCAGTTTGTACCTGCTCCTAACCTAACAATATGATCCGCATAGACTGCGATCCGTGTTATGTCAATCACCTTCCAATGAGGTTCCCTCTTTATTTAGGTACCGCAATAGGTTCGGTATGGAGGGACTGATCCCAGAGGCAATTGTGCGAATTCAGCCTGTTCGCCTGTGTGGGCATAGGGCTTTGCCAGTACATCAAGAAGCCGCATCATCACGCTATCGTCTCCTCGTTTTACCGCAGCTTCAAGTGCAGCTTCGACTCGGTGGTTGCGAGGAATGATCGCAGGATTCGTATTGCGCATCAACTGATGCGCTGAATCGGTTGGTTCCGGCTGCCTGCTTAGTCTCGCCTGCCACAAAGCATGCCACTGGGAAAATTCCGAATCCCCAAATAAATTCGTTTCCTCAAAGGAATGAAAAGTCAATGCTCGAAAGGTGTTTGTAAAGTCTGCATGATATTTCTGCATCAGCTGCAAGAGGCCTTCAATAAGGGCTTCATCCTCATTCTCCTCTCCAAACATACCGAGTTTTGCTCGCATTCCTGAAATCCAGTGAGCATGATACAGTCTTGGGAACTCTGAAATCGCTTCCTGAGCCAATCGGATCGCCTCCGACGGGTCCAAATGCAGCAGCGGCAATAGGGTTTCCGCAAATCGCGCAAGATTCCAACCGGTAATCTTCGGCTGGTTGCCGTAAGCATAGCGGCCTTGAAGATCAATCGAACTGAATACGGTCTCCGGATCGTATGCGTCCATAAAGGCGCAAGGTCCATAATCCATCGTTTCTCCGCTGATCGACATGTTGTCCGTATTCATCACGCCGTGTATAAATCCTACCAGCTGCCACTTGGCAATCAGTGCGGCCTGACCTTTGACCACTTCCTGAAGCAGCGCGTGATAGGGGTTCTCATCATGAGTGCGCTCAGGAAAATGCCTTTGTAATGCATAATCTGCTAAAATTCGCAGTTCCTCAACATTCCCTCCCAGGGCAGCGTATTGAAATGTACCGACCCGCAGATGACTGGCAGCCACACGGGTTAGAATTGCGCCAGGAAGTTCGGTTTCACGAAGGATGGATTCACCGGTTGTGACCACCGCCAGACTGCGGGTTGTCTTGATACCAAGGGCATGCATTGCTTCGCTGATGATGTATTCGCGGAGCATCGGACCCAGTGCCGCCCGACCATCGCCCTGTCGGGAATAGGGCGTTTTGCCTGAACCCTTAAGCTGGATATCAAACCTTGCGCCGGACGGCGTGATCTGTTCGCCGAGAAGCAGCGCCCGTCCGTCCCCTAACATCGTCAATTGCCCAAACTGGTGCCCTGCATAAGCCTGTGCAAGTGGGCAAGCGCCCTTAGGGACTTGGTTGCCGGCAAGGACGGCCACGCCCTCTTCACGATGGAGGGCTTGTCCTTTTAATCCCAAAGAAACTGCTAAGGGCTCATTGAGGATCATCAGTTTCGGTGCTTTTACCGGAACAGGATCTTGCCGGACAAAAAAAGAGGCCGGCAGACGAGCATAACTGTTATCGAAGTTCCATCCCATTTCATTTGCTGATTTGTTCGATTTCATTTTCCTTCTCTTCCAATCGGTCCAGCAGTTCGCAAATAATTGCCGCGCCTGTCAGATTCACCCCAAGGGATTGCCTCAATCTCAGGATCTTGGCTATCCGATCGATCTGATTTGTGGGAATCATCTTTTGTTGGATTTCGATGAATCCGAGAGCCGCCAGTCTCTCAAGTATCAAGGGTTGAAAGGGTAATTCATCCATCATGATCCAATCAATTTGGTAAATTGGACTTAAGGTGCTTTGATAAATTTGCAGCTTGTATTCGCTCAATGTTATGGCACCTCTTTTCTTTGATCCAGGAGCTTCTGGTAAAGTTCCTGTTCCGGCTGGGTCAGGGTATGCGGTATATCGATGTGAATTTCAACATACTGGTCACCACGGGTTCCATCTTTTTTCGGCCAGCCTTTTGACCTCAGCCGCAGTTTCTGTCCGCTATGAGACATGGGCGGTACGGTGACCATCACCTCGCCATCCAAGGTCGGTACAGAGATCCGGCCGCCGAAGACAGCCTGCTCTGGTCTTATTTGTGCAATCGTTTTAATTATGTTCCCTTCCAGCTTGAAGATAGAACTTGGAACTACTTTTACAATTAATACTAAATCGCCCCGCTCTCCCCCTCCAATTCCTTCTCCACCTTGTCCTCTAAGACGGAGCTTGCTTCCATCCCTGATTCCCGAAGGGATTTTTACATTGAGTGCTTTGGTATTGGTCTTTAATCCTGTGCCTCCGCAGTTCTGACATATATTTTGATGAACCGTCCCTGTTCCGCTGCATATCGGGCATCTGCCTTTTAACGAAAATTGAAGTTCTTTTTGACCACCATGGTAAGCTTCTTCTATAGTTAATTTGATCTCGCTCTCCAGATTCTGCCCCCGAATGTTTCGCTGTTGGTTAAAACTACCTTTAAATCCTCCAGACCCTCTTGCATTCCCGAAAATGCTTTCAAAAAAGTCACTGAAACCATCCGCATCGGATCGGCTCCACGTATTATCCTCACGTCCTTCTCGATCAGAATAGGTCTGTGCTTGCTGTGCCGTGCGCCAGTTTTCGCCAAAGCGATCGTACTTCTCTCTTTTTTCATCGTCGCTTAGAACTTCATAGGCTTCATTGATCTTTTTAAATTTCTCCTCTGCTGCGGCTTTTTCATTCTTTGTATGCAAATCAGGATGGTGTTTTCGGGCAGCCTTCCGGTAAGCTGTCTTGATTTCTTCTTTTGAAGCATTGGATTTTACTCCCAAGACCTCGTAATAGTCAATAAATGCTGCAGTCATTTTTATCCATCCTTATCGATATTATAATTAGGATGCCGGAAAACATTATGAAATGTTTATTCGGCATCCTGGACGTTTAATCGAATAATTAGGTTTATTTCTCTGTAAATTCGGTGTCAATCACATCATCAGGCGGCTCTGTTTTATTCTGAGAAGTTTGGCTGTCGTTTTCCTGTGGTTTGGCCTCATCGCTTGCATTGAACGCATTGGCAGCCTGTGTCAGATCACTCGTGAGTTCACGGAGGCGTTCAATGGGCGCGTTTTCTTCTAAAGCCTTTTTGGTTTCAGCGACGAGTTGTTCCAAACGGCTTTTATCATTGATTCGGAGCTTGTCTCCCGATTCATTGAGCTGGCGCTGAATCTGATAGACTGTTGCGTCGGTTGAATTTCTCACATCCACCTCTTGGCGACGTTTTTTATCTTCTGCAGCATGCTCTTGAGCATCGCGCACCATTTTGTCAATTTCCGCCTTCTCAAGGCTTGTTGAACCGGATATTGTAACCGTCTGTTCCTTATTTGTGGTTTTATCCATCGCGCTTACCTTCAATATGCCATTGGCATCAATATCAAAGGCAACCTCAATTTGAGGTATTCCCCGGGGCGCCGGAGCGATCCCATCAAGTTTGAACTTGCCAAGGGACCGATTATCTTTAGCCAGTTCCCTTTCCCCCTGTAAAACATTGATATCAACGGCTGGCTGGTTGTCCTCTGCCGTAGAAAAAATCTGGCTTCTCCGCATCGGGATGGTCGTGTTGCGCTCGACAATCTTTGTTACAACGCCGCCCATGGTTTCAACGCCCAAAGACAGCGGTGTTATGTCAAGGAGCACAACATCTTTGACTTCTCCTGCAAGCACGCCTGCTTGTATCGCGGCGCCAAGGGCCACGGCTTCATCCGGATTCACACTTTGATTCGGTGCTCGGCCTCCCATAAGTTCACGTACCAGTTTCTGAACAGCAGGCGTACGCGTCGACCCGCCCACAAGGATCACTTCATCAATATCTTTTTCTGTTAACTTTGCATCAGCAAGCGCATTCATGACAGGTTGACGGCACCGTTCCACAAGGCCATGGGTCAAATCGTCAAATTTTGCACGGCTGAGTTTCAAGTCCAGATGCTTGGGCCCCAATGCGTCCGCAGTGATAAAAGGCAAGTTGATGAGTGTTTCCATGACCGATGATAGTTCGATCTTGGCTTTTGCAGCCGCCTCGATCAATCGTTGCAGGGCTTGCTTGTCCTGACGCAAATCAATCCCCTGGTCTTTTTTAAACTCATCAGCCATCCATTCGACAATCATCTTGTCAAAGTTGTCGCCCCCCAGGTGCGTATCTCCATTGGTGGATTTCACCTCAAAAACGCCATTGCCCACATCAAGAATTGATACGTCAAAGGTGCCGCCACCCAAGTCAAATACCAGAATCGTTTCATTGTTCTTCTTATCAAGGCCATAAGCCAGAGAAGCCGCTGTGGGTTCGTTGATAATGCGTAAAACATTGAGACCGGCGATTTTACCTGCGTCTTTGGTAGCCTGCCTCTGAGCGTCATTGAAATAGGCCGGTATCGTAATGACCGCGTCTGTGATCTTTTCGCCCAAATATTTCGAAGCATCATCAACTAATTTTTTTAACACAAAGGCTGAAATTTCCTCCGGAGCATAAAGCTTGCCATTGATATCAAATTTGACGGTATCATTCGTTTCCTGGATAACTTTATAGGAAACAAGTTTACGTTCTTCTGTGACCTCTGAAAAATGCCTTCCCATAAAACGTTTGACCGAGTGCAATGTTCTTTCTGGATTCAATACTGCTTGCCGTCTGGCCATATCGCCTACCATGATTTCTCCTTTGTCCTTAAACGCAACGATTGAAGGTGTCGTTCTGCCACCTTCAGCGTTTACAATCACTGTGGGAACGCCGCCTTCCAGGACTGCGATCACCGAATTTGTCGTACCCAAATCAATACCTACTGCTTTTCCCATAACGATTGTCCTCCTTCATTCAAAATCATATCGAAGTTAATGTTTATGATGGTAACTCTATGGTCATTCAGTCTGCATAATTTACATTGCTTTATTTTCATAATTTTCTGTCTTTATTTTACCATAGGGAAAAACAATATGATACAAACATTTTGTTTTTTGTTGTGCATTGCTTTAATAAAAAAATATGAGTAAGGGCCCCGCGTTAATTGGGATCATCTAAATTAACGCGGGGCCTTACTCATATTTACGGACTCAGAACATCCAGATCGAATTGACAATGCTAATGACTCGCTTCCGAAAACCGCCCAATCGAAATATCAGTTTCATTCGTTTCATTTTTTGTATAGCGGATCCTTAATTCATCCAATGGACCTCCGCCGCTTTCAAGTGAAATCCATTCATCCTGATAAGGATTCGCTGCCAAATGCTGCAGAATCTTAAAAAGGATGATCCGCTCCACTGAATCTTTACCTGTCCCGGCGCTGGACTCTATATCCCAAACCAGTTCCTCCAGGGAACAGATGGGTTCCTTTCTGCCCCTAAGGACTGACAGTGCTTGGTTTTTTAGCTTGATCACTTCATCGGCGCTCTTTTTGCCAAGCTCGACAGCCGGCTGATGATAAGCATTGATGTTGACCAGCAATGCATAATAGCTAACCGTCCGTTCAAAAAGCGCGATCAAGGCTCCGAGGTTTGCCGGGGTGATATCCGGAATGGTCAAGGTTAAGGAGCGTCTGCCCCTCAGGGAAAATGCTTTTTGGGTTCCAAGGAGAAATGCCTGCAGATAGTCGCCGCTGCTGCTGTCTTCAGCAATTTTTGGGGAGGGACCTTTTCGGTCCTTGAGCACCTCAACAAATACAACAAAGAAATTTCCCGGACCGTCCAAGAGCTGCTGCACGTAGGAATGCTGATCGGTTGAACCCTTGTTGCCAAAGACAGTAAGTCCCTGGTGGACAATCTTTCCGTCCAAATCCTTTTCTTTTCCCAAGGATTCCATAATCAGCTGCTGAAGATGTTTGCCCAGAAGCTCCAAACGGTCTTTGTATGGGAGAACCACCATCTGCTGCCCGCCCCGTCCCCCGGTTTGGGCATACCACATTAAGGCCATCAAAGCGGCAGGATTTTGTCGAGTCTCCTTGCGGCGGGTCAATACATCGCATCCTGCGGCACCATCCAACAAGCCCTGCACGTCGATCCCCTGGAGCGCCAGCGGCAGCAGGCCTACCGGGGAAAAGAGCGACGTGCGGCCGCCTACCCAGTCCCATATAGGAAAGGAGGCCAGCCAACCCTCATCCCTGCTCATTTTATCCAATTTACTGCCCTGTTTCGTGATGCATAGAGCCTGCCGGCTGAGTTCCAGCCCCTTCCCTGCATAGCATCGGCGGACCTCCTCCAGGCTGTTCCTTGTTTCAACGGTTGCTCCGCTTTTGGAGATCACCACGGTCAAGGTTGCTTCCAGTTTGTCCGATAGAAGGCCCATGACCCGGTCCACGCCCTCCGGGTCCGTATTATTGATAAAGTATAAAGCGCATGGGGCTTCCTTTTCCCAAAGGGCATCCGATATAAAATGGGGCCCCAAATGGGATCCTCCGATGCCGATGATTAAAATATGGGTGAAGGGCAGTCCGGTCGGTCCTCTCAGGATGCCTTCGTGGACCTGTCGGGCAAAATCCTTCACTTGGGCCTGAGCGCCTCGAATCGCCTGCTCCAGGTCTGGTGTCGGTGCCAGTTCAGGGGCCCGCAGCCAATAATGCCCGGCCATCTGATGTTCATCAACGTTTACGATGCCGCCATCCTCAAGATCTTGGATCCGCCGGGCGACTTCCTGCATCCTGGGTTCCATGGCCTCAAGATAGCTTTCCGTAAACTCCATCCGGCTGATATCAAGCTGAAAATCTGGTTCTTTGGATTGAAACAAATAATTGCAGAATTTATGCCAATTCGCCGTCATCTTCCATCACGCTCCTTTGAGTCTCTGTTGCTTGCAGCAGCCATATTCCGCATTTTCAAAGACAATTCGTCGGTCAAAGCTTGGGTCTTCAATCGCCATCGCCAGTTGTCGTGGTTGGTTCCGGGTCTATTCATCCTGGCCTCCCGACCCAGACCAAGCATGTCCTGTAAAGGAATGATCACCCAGTCCGCCGAGTCGTCATAAATCTCCTGCAATATCGTCCAAGCTGCAGTTCGGAGACATTCCGGACTGCAGCTTGCAGAACCCCGGTTTTTTAACATCCACTCAAGCAAGGTCTCATTGTCGTGGGTCCCTGAATAAAAAACGTTTTGTTGCATATCATCCGAATTTATACATTCTTTCAAAGCGTCGAATTGATAAACCTTCATTCCCGGATACCCAAGGAGGTTACGGAGATTATGAACCTCAGGCGTAATGTAGCCCAAATCCTCTGCAATCAATGGCAGTGTTCCCAACGCCTCCTGTAAGGCATGAAACAACTGGAGGCCCGGTCCTTGAAGCCAACGTCCTTCAGCAGCTGTCGTTGCCTCGACCGGGACCTCCCAAAAAGCTTCAAATCCCCGAAAATGATCGACTCGAATTCGATCATAGAGCCTAAGCATATGACGCAGACGTTCGATCCACCAGATAAAGCCATCATGTTTCATGTTCCGCCAATGATAAACGGGGGTGCCCCAAAGCTGGCCTTCCGGATTGAAACAGTCCGGCGGTACACCTGACACAGCCGAAGGCCGTCCATCCGCGGTAAGTTTGAACCATTCGGGATGGGCCATCACATCAGCGCCTTCTGCCGCCGTATAGAAAGGCATATCGCCGATGATTTGAATGCTGCGGCGATTTGCATATTCTTTCAACGCTGCCCACTGGGAAAAGAAAACATACTGAAGAAAGCGATGATATGCCATCCCTTCCTGCTCCCGGCAAGACCATTGGCTATGCGCCTGATTCGTCTGATAACGCACATGATCCTCGAGCCAGAACCTATTTTCCGCCAGAAACGCAAGAAAATCATCCTGCTCTTCTCCCCGCCGTTCGTAGAATCGTTTGCAGGCACTGGAGAGCAACGGCTGTTTTTGCTGCGTCGCTCGGTTGAAGTCCACCTGGTCCGAAGGGTCTGCAGGATATTCGGTCATGGCCATTTTTAATTCTTCGGCTTCAAGAAGCCCTTGTTTCATCAGCTTTTCTACGCTGATCAGGAGCCAGTTTCCAGCAAAAACCGATCCGCTGGAATAGGGAGAATTTCCGGGTCCCGTTGGATTGAGAGGCAGCAATTGCCAAAGATGATGACCGGATGCCGCCAAAAAGTCCAGAAATTGTTCTGCCGGTTCTCCCAAATCGCCGATTCCCCATGGAGAGGGTAAGGACGTAGGATGGAGCAAGATGCCGCAGGCCCTTTTCATGGGACGATAAGGATTATTTTTTAGACTATAGAGGAGTCTGCCGGACAAAGGCGGCAAGGCCAAGCTTGAGCTGTGAGCCTTTTCATTGCTGTATTTCGGCCTTTCCTCTATAGGGACTTTTTCTCCGGCAAGCAGATCCCACAAATATTCACCGGGCAGCTCGAATTGAACGGGGACGCTTTCCTGCACACTTCGGTTGATAAAAACCAGCAGTTCTTCCCCCTCGTGTTGGATCCGGATGCCCAGAACCTCGTTTCCCTGATTAAAAGGCCTCCATACGCCTTGATGGATGATTGGATAAGCCTGACGCAGTCGAAGCACTTTTTGATACCAAGCTAAAAGCGTTTTATCCTCTCTGTCCCATGGATAGGTTCCTCGATTATAGGGGTCGTCATACCCTTCTAAGCCGGCTTCATCACCGTAGTATAGGCAAGGCACACCGGGAAATGTCATTTGCAGCAGCGTTAGCAGCTGCAGCCGTTTCATGGCCTTTTCCCTTTTCTCCGCGTCCAGACGATAATAGGCTTTCTCTTCCTCCGAGATACTCTCCGGCGGCGGCGCTTCCCCCAAGACGGTCAGGATGCGCATCCGGTCGTGGCTTCCAATGAGATTCAGGGAAGCTCTGAAGTTCTCAGGAGGATAGTTTTCAAACAGGCTCATCAGCCTAAGTCCGGCATCCCGGGCAGACGTCTTCCCCAGCAGGAAATCTAAAAGGATCGCCCGCCAGGGGTAATTGGTCACCCCATCCAGCGCATCTCCCGAAAAATACCGCCGCCGCTTCCCATAGCTGACTTTATTGGAGGCGTCTTCCCATACTTCTCCGATCAAAACGCTTTCCGGATCCTTCTCCTTGACTGCCTGGCGAAGTTCCTGTAAAAATTCATCAGGCAACTCATCGGCTACATCCAAACGCCAGCCCTTGATCCCATGGCTCATCCAATGGTCAATGACACTATTCTTTCCCCCAAAAAGAAAGGCCCGATAGGAATCCTCCATCGCCCTGACTTTGGGAAGGTCCTCAACACCCCACCAGTACCGAAAACCATCTCCAGAATCCCCCTTTTCAAACCAAGAAGAGAAAGGAGAGGTTTCCGACTGGTAAGCGCCAATCCCCTTATGATTACCATATCGATTGAAATAAAGGCTGTCGCTTCCCACATGGGCGAAAACGCCGTCCAGGATGATGGAAATCCCACATTTTCCCGCCGCCTGGACCAAGCAGGTTAAAGTATCTTCGTCTCCATACATGGGATCAATGGCGTGATAGTCTGCCGTATCATACTTATGATTGCTCGGCGCCAAAAAAATAGGATTGAGATAGAGAATCGTGACGCCCAGTTCTTCCAGGTAAGGCAGTTTTGCAATAATCCCCTGAAGATTGCCGCCGAAAAAAGTCCAACGAAGGATCCTGCCTTCCTGATCTTTGACATAAAAGGGCGCATCATCCCAATTCCCGTGAATAAGACTGTTTTTTTTCGGATGAAGGATTTGCCCATGGGGCATTCCGTTATAAAAACGGTCTACATAAATCTGATACACAATGCCCTCTTTATACCATGAAGGCACGATGGCTTCCCTATAAACTGTGATTTGATAGGCAATCGGCTTGCTGTTCATGAGCTGGCCCTCGCCGCCCAGCCCGCCGGCATTGTTGCCGTAATAATAGATCTCAGAGCCTGAAATGATCCGGAAAAAGTACCATTGGAGTCCCGGCGTCGACTGCATGGTCCAGGAGGCTTCATACCAGGTTTCCTCTCCCTTCGGAACCATAGGTTCCATCGGCAAATAAACTTCCTGCTTCTCCCCTTCGCGAAGGCAAACCTGACAGGCCACCCCCTCCACCGGGCCAAGGATCTTCAGGCGAAGCTTGATCTCCTCCCCGCAGCGCACCGCTCCGAAGGGCGCCTTGTAGAGCAGTTGTTGTGAATCATGAACCGCGGTCAAGGTTTGCAATTCGTTCTCTCCTTTAATTGCCTTTTTTAAGCAGGTGTTGATAAAGTTTCTTGTATTGCCCGGCTGATTGATGCCAGCTGAAATCCTTGGAAAGGGCATTTTTAACCAAAGCAGTCCATGCCTTTTTATTTTCGTAATAGAGTTTTACAGCTTTTTGGATCATAAAAAGCAATTCATGGGCGTTGTAGTTGGCGAAACTGAAACCTGTTCCCTCCCCGGTAAATTCATTGTAAGGGATGACTGAATCTTTCAGCCCCCCGACCTCTCTCACAATTGGCAGCGTCCCATAGCGCATGGCGATCATTTGGGACAAACCACATGGCTCCATCTTGGATGGCATCAGCAAGAGATCAGCGCCGCCATAGATCTTATGGGCCAGAACCTCATCAAATGTTGTGCAAAGGATGAACTTATCGGAATATTTTTCAGCAAAATAACGTAAGCTCTCTTCAAACCGCTTATCACCGGTTCCCAGCACCACCAGCTGCAGATCCATACTCATCAGTTCAATCAGAATATGCATCACCAAATCGAGTCCTTTTTGTGCCACAAGGCGGGTTACCATGGCCAGCATGGGCCGGTCTCCTTCGGCAGGCAGATTCAGGAGTTCCTGCAGCGCTTTTTTATTTTGCTTTTTTTTAGCCCAATCGCTGCGATAATTAATCGCCAAAAATGGATCCTTGGAAGGATCAAATAAATCCGTATCGATTCCATTCAAAATCCCATGGAGATCGGCTTTCCGCTGGCGCAGAATGGCATCCAAGGTTTCACCATAGTAAGCATGCTGGATTTCCTTAGCATAGGTGGGGCTTACCGTGGTGATCACGTCCGCTGCCAGGATTCCGGCTTTCAAAAAGTTCAGGCATCCCTTATACTCAAGTTTTTCCCATGCCGCCGTATGACCTCCCAGCCCAAGCAAATCTTCAAAACAATCCAGCGGCACCTGGCCCTGGTATTGAAGATTATGGATTGTCAGCATGGTTTTCATGCCGGAATAAAAAGGCTCCATACGAAAATTTTCCTGCAGCAGCAAAGGGATCAGCGCCGTATGCCAATCATGGCTATGAAGAATGTCCGCTTGATAGTCCAAGTACTTCAGCCCTGTCAAAACCGACTTGCAGAACAAGGCAAACCGCTCGCCATCATCGGCATACCCATAGTAATTCGGTCGATTAAAGTGATAATCGCTGCTCAGAAAGTAATAGACGATCCCCTGGTGATCCAGTCTCTGGATTCGGCATGGGATTTTACGCCAGCCTAGTTCCACCGTAAACTCTGCTTCCGGCGTCATGTGGCTTACGAATTCGTCGGCGATTGCCGCATAGTTTGGCAGGATGACTCGGATCTCCGTGTCTTTGCTCTGCAGCGCTTTTGGCAAAGAACCAGCCACATCGCCTAAACCTCCGGTTTTTACAAAAGGAAACGCCTCGGAAGCAGCAAAAAGGACTTTCATGTCATTTTTCCCCCTGTCGGCCTATTCGGTTTGGTTGATGTTGAGCATCATCACGGCCTCAGGCTGACCTCTGACGAAAATGCCCGGTTGGATAATGGTATTGTTAGGAACGATCACATTTTCCAGAACGGTCCCTCGGCCGACTTTACAGCTTTTCATGATGATGCAGTTGGTGACCCTTGCGGCCTCTTCGATGGCCACACCGCGAAATATAATACTTTCCGATACATTGCCATCGATGATACACCCGCTGGAGACCAGCGCATTGTGAACAGCGCTGGTTGGTCCGTATTTTGTAGGCGGGCAGTCCCGGCTTCGGGTTAAAATCCGACGCTCACCTAAGAAAAGCTCCTTTTGTATTTCAGGCTGCAGCATTTCCATGCTCCTCTGAAAAAACGATTGTCTTGAATAAATCCTGCCAATATACCCCGGTATTCGATACGTACCGATTTTTAAACTGGAAACATATTTTTCCAAGGCATCCATAATATTAATGTACTCTATATCCTGATAACCCCGGACTATATCCAGCAATAAATTTCTCTTCATAATCAGCATATTGGCGAAACGCAGCGCTTTCTGACCTGTTTTCCCTTGGGCTTTCACAAGCTTCTGAGCCCGCCCTCTGCGGTCTGTTTCCACAAGAAGCACCTGCTCATCCTCCGGAGTCAAAACCATTTCTTTAACAAGCAGCGTGATATCGGCTTCGGTCTGACGATGCTGCCGTACGGCTTCCTTAAAATCAACATTTACGATATTGCTGCAGTTGCTCAGAATCACGTATTCTGCGATGCTATTTTCCAGAAAATCAATGTTTTTCTGGAGATCCCTTAAGACAAAATCATGATTCCGAGGATAAATGCCAGGGTCTGTTCCCTGCAGGATAAACAGTCCTCCCGTCTTCCGGTCCAGATTCCATTCCTTTCCTGATCCCAAATGATTAAGGACCGGGCGGATCATGGACGGCAGAATGATACCCACGGTTCTGATTCCGGAATTCACCATGTTGGAAAGCGGGAAGTCAATTAAATGGTATCTGCCGGCGAAAGGCAAAGCGGCCAGGGGATAACTCCTTCCCAAAGCTTCGGGATTATCAATTCGATAATTGCAGGTTATTATGCCTATGATCTTGTCCATGCATCTCGCCTCTTCTCTCGTGTTTTTGCTGCAAAAACTGCTAAAAAGATCATGACAGCTTAATTCTGGAAACCTTTTGTCCAAATGCCCTTATCCCCGAGAACGGTGATCGCACATTGGCTGCGATCCTCACTGCTTTGAGAGCCCATCACACAATGGGGTTTTACGACGGCCTTTTCCCCGGTAATGGCGCGGTAGACCTGCGCCCCTTCAAAAACTCTGGTATTAGGGAGCAAAATGGAGTCTTCAACTTTGGCTCCCTCCGCCACATAAACCCCTGAAGAAATAATTGAATTCTTGATTTCGCCTAAAATTCTGCAGCCATTGCCGACCAGACAGTTGCATACTTTCGCATGGGGTCCGATGTATTGGGGAGGCAGGATCGCGCTGTTGGAAAATACCCGATGTCCATCGTCGTAAAGTTTAAGCTCGGGCCGATCCTTCAGCAAGTCCATATTCGCCTCATAATAGCTTTCGAGGGTGCCCACGTCCCTCCAATATCCTTGGAATCGATAGCAGAAAAGTCTTTTCCCTTCGGCAAGGAGTGTTGGCATGATATTTTTTCCAAAGTCGTTTTCTGATTTAGGCTTGGTTTCTTCTTGCTTCAACGCCTCTTTAAGGACCGCCCAGGTGAAAATATAAATACCCATGGAAGCCAGATTTGAATCCGGCTTTTTCGGTTTTTCTGAAAATCTGCTGATCTTCCCCTCCAGATCCGCGGTGATGATTCCAAAGCGGGTCGCTTCCTCCCAAGGCACTTCAAGGACTGAAATCGTCAGGTCGGCATGCTTTTCTTTGTGATAGGCAAGCATCGCCTCATAATTCATATTATAAATATGGTCGCCGGAAAGAATAAGGATATATTCAGGATCAAAGGTTTCGATAAAATCAATATTTTCATAGATCGCATTGGCCGTTCCTTTATACCAGCGCCCCCCCTCTTCCCCTACAAAGGGAGGCAGGATATGCACACCGCCATCGCTAAGGTCCAGATCCCAGGCTGAGCCCATGCCGATGTATGTATTCAGCAGATAAGGCTTATATTGTGTCAGGACGCCAACGGTATCGATGTTGGAATTGACGCAATTGCTCAGACTGAAGTCAATGATCCTGTATTTAGCGCCGAAGGCCAAAGCAGGTTTGGCAATATTGCGGGTCAAGGCGCCCAGACGGCTTCCTTGCCCTCCGGCCAGAAGCATGGCGATCCACTCTTTTTTAAACATTTGCCTTCACTCCTTATGTCTTATTGACCCTGATGATTTTTAATGGACACCTTCCAAATCTCATCAGCATATTCCCGAACACTGCGGTCACTGGAAAAGTACCCGGAACAGGCGATGTTGGTTAATGACATTTGATTCCATAGACGGTCCTGTAAATAGAACTGATTTAATTTCTGATAAGCCTGCAGGTATGGGAAATAGTCCTTCAGCACAAAATACTCATCGTTATCCCGAAGCAGTGAATCATAAATCCCCTGAAAGCTGCTTCCTACCCCGGGGAAAAACCCGTTGGTCAGCGGGTCGATCATTCTTTTTAAACGGGGATGTTCATGGTACGCTTCCCAGGAAGAGTACCCGCCATGCCGGTAGTAGTCAAAGACCTTTTCCGCGGTCAGGCCAAAAATCATCATATTTTTCTCGCCGACCTTCTGCAAGATCTCCACATTGGCTCCATCCAGGGTTCCCAGGGTGATGGCTCCATTCATCATAAGCTTCATGTTCCCGGTACCGGAAGCCTCTCTGCCGGCAGTGGATATTTGTTCGCTGATATCCGCGGCAGGATAAATTTTTTCAGCCAGGGACACATTGAAGTTTTCCAGAAAGACCACTTTGATTTGATCCCTGACAGCCGGGTCATCATTGATTTTTTTGGCCAAGGTATTGATCAGTTGAATGATCGATTTGGCATAGTAGTATCCCGGAGCAGCTTTACCGGCGAAAATAAAGGTCTGCGGCGGAAGGTTCAAGGGCTGTCCATCCCTGATCCGGTGATAAAGCTCTATGATTTTGAGCACATTCAGCAGTTGCCGCTTATAAGCATGGATTCGTTTGACTTGGACATCAAAGACCGACGCCGGATCGATGAGGATCCCCTGGCTGTTGAGGATCAGTTTTGCCAAAATTTCCTTATTCTTACGTTTAACAGCCGCCAATTCACTCAGAAAAGCGCTATCCTCTTGATAATCAAGCAGCTTCTCCATCTGTGGGGCGTCCTTTTTCCATTCGTCGCCGATCGTCTTCGTAATGAGCTGGGCCAAAAGGGGATTTGCATGGAGAAGAAAACGCCGATGGCTCACACCATTCGTTTTGTTGTTGAATTTCGCGGGATCGCTCCAATAAAAATCTTTAAAGACGATGGATTTTAATATTTCGGTGTGGAGCGGCGCGACCCCGTTGATGGAATGGCTGCCGATGATGGCAAGATTGGCCATGTGTACCTTTCCATCATGAAGAATCCGCGTATTTTGTTCAAGCTCCCAATTCCCCGGAAAGCGGCGGCGCATATCCTCACAATGACGGCGGTTGATCTCTTCAATGATCAAATAGATCCTGGGCAGCAAGTATCTCAGGGTTTCAATCGGCCATTTTTCAAAGGCTTCCGTCAAGGTGGTGTGATTCGTGAAGGAAATCGTAGCGACCGTGATGCTCCATGCTTCATCCCAGTCAAGTCCTTCTTCGTCAACCAGGATTCGCATCAGTTCAGGAATGCACAAGGCTGGATGGGTATCATTGATATGGACACTCACCTTTTGAGCCAGGGAATGGACATCCCCGTATTTTTTTTTGAACCGGCGAACAATGGACCCTAAGCCGGCCGCTGTAAAGAAATACTCCTGTTTAAGCCGCAGGTCCCGGCCGGCCTGGCAGCTGTCATCCGGGTAAAGAATGCCGGAGATTGCTTCCACTTCCGATTTATAGTTGGTTGATTTGGCAAATTCACCCCGGTTATACGTCGCAAGATCAAAATTATCAATAAAAGGTTCCGCACTCCAGAGACGAAGGTTGTTGACGTTTTCACGGTTGTTGTAGGCAACAATGGGAATATCGTAAGGCACCGCAAGGACCTTTTCCTCATTCTCATGAAAAAACTTCAGCTTTCCATCGATCATTTCCGTGCGGACATCTCCTTTGAAACGCACAACCACTGCCCGGTCCGCACGACGTATTTCCCAGGGATAGCTTTTGCTTAGCCAGTTATCGGTCATCTCGACCTGGCACCCTTCCAGAATTTTTTGCTGAAAAAGCCCGTATTTATAATGAATGCCGTTTCCATGTCCCGGGATCCCCAGAAAGGCCATGGAGTCCAAAAAGCAGGCTGCGAGTCTCCCCAGGCCCCCATTGCCCAATCCGGCATCGCTCTCGCTTTGAACCAAGGAATCCAAGGATATCCCAAGCTCCTGCAGCCATTCCCCTATGTTTTCCTGCAGACCCAGGTTCATCAGATAATAAGGAAGCAGGCGGCCGATCAGAAATTCCATAGAAAAATAGTAAACCTGTTTTTCCTTGTTTTTTGTGTAGTTTTCGTTGGTTGCCGCACTGTCCCGGCTGATTTCATCCCGAAGCAGCGAGACCAGGGCATCATATTGCTCCCAGACTGTCCCATCCTTCAGGCTTTTCCCTTGGATTTCGATAAATGTTTCATTATATCGATCTTGAAAATCTTCTTTCCCTCTGAACATCCTGCGCCTCCTGTCTTGCGCCTCATAAGTCCACAGCTTATGCAGGCAAACGTTTAAATAGGACGCCTCCCAGAGGCGGAACCGTACACTGGATCGAGTCGGCTTTTCCATGCCAAAGACCGCTGCTACTGGTAAGATCGGAGGGATTGATCCTGCCGGATCCGCCAAATTCCAGACGATCGCTGTTGAATATCTCCTGATATATTCCCGGCGCAGGCACGCCCACCCGGAAATGCTCATGGGCTACAGGCAAAAAATTGAAGATCGCGACGATCGTTTCCCCTTTCAAACGTCCCTTCCGCATAAAGCTGAACACACTCTGTTTGCAGTTATCTGCATCGATCCATTCAAAGCCTGCCGGCTCGTGATCTGCCTGCCATAAACTCTGTTCCTGCAGATAGCGTTGATTCGCCGCCATGACAAACAGCCGGTGCATTCGGTGGGCTTGGATTCCCAGAAGAAACCAGTCCAATTCAGTATAGTCCCGCCATTCGATGAACTGACCGAACTCTCCGCCCATAAACAGGAGCTTTTTCCCCGGATGACAAAGCCAGAAAAGGTGGAGAAGCCTCAAACCGGCAAATTTTTGCCAATAGTCACCCGGCATCCGGTTTAAGAGAGACATTTTTCCATGGACCACTTCATCGTGAGAAAGAGGAAGGATAAAATTTTCAGAGAAGGCATACATCAAAGAAAATGCTAGCTGATGATGGTGATTGGCCCGCTGCTCAAAAGGGAGATGCACATATTTAAGCGTGTCGTTCATCCATCCCATATTCCATTTATAATTGAAGCCCAAACCACCATCGTAAGGCGGCTGAGTCACCATCGGCCAATCGGTAGATTCCTCGGCGATCATCAACGCATAAGGATGATATTGAAAAACCGTTTGATTCAAGGTGCGCAGGAATTCCACGGCCGACAGGTCTTCCTTGCCTCCCTGAAGGTTGGTTCTTTTCCCGGTTTCTTTTTTCCCATAATTCAAGAGCAGCATGCTTGTTATGCCATCCACCCGAAGACCGTCAACATGATAACAGTCCAACCAGAACAAGGCATTCGAAATGAGGAAACTCCTTGTTTCATTCTTTGAAAAATCAAATTTTAGGGTTCCCCATTCCACATGCTCTTCCCCTCCAAATAGGTTCGTCCCATCAAAGCAAGCCAGCCCATGGGCATCCTTGCAAAAGTGTCCCGGAACCCAATCCATGATCACACCCAGTCCGGCCTGATGGCAGCAGTCAATCAAATACATCAGGTCCTTGGGCATGCCAAACCGGCTGGTGGCCGCATAATAACCGGTGATTTGGTAGCCCCAGGATTGATCCAGGGGATGTTCCATCAAGGGCATCAGTTCGATATGGCTGAAGCCCATCTCTTTGACATAAGGGACCAATTCCTCCGCCAGCTCACGATAGGTTAAAAAGCTCCCATCTTTCTTTTGCCGCCAGGAGCCTAGGTGGACCTCATAGATCAAAAAAGGTTCCGTTCTCAGTCCTTGCGTATTTCGCCGGGAACACCAAGCCTGGTCCTGCCAGTCATAACCATCCAGTTCATAAACCACCGACGCGGTCTGAGACCTTTTTTCAGCTAAAAAAGCAAAAGGGTCCGCTTTCATAAGTTTTTCGCCCAATAGGGTTTCGATCTCATATTTATAGATGTCGCCTTCATCCAATCCAGGTATAAAGAGGCTCCAGGCCCCCGTCAGGCCCTGCGGTTCCATCCCATGGTCTCTTCCTTGCCAATGATTGAAATCACCCACCACAGACACCTTGCGGGCATTCGGCGCCCAAACCATAAATCGGACGCCGGTGGATGCGCCGATCTTTATTTTATGGGCACCAAAATTTAAATAGCTGTGATACAATTTTCCTGAATTGAAAAGATATAGCTCCTTTTGCAGTCGATCCTTTTCTTTGGGCATGGTCCTCACCCTTTTATTCCTTAATAATCCAGTTTTTGAAAGAAAAAATGGTTTAAAAAAACCTGTTTAATTTTAATTCTAGATTTTGCTGGCTATTCCTCCTGTTTTACAAGTAATTGTGTAAATTTTGCAACAATTAGTCCTAGTCAAAAAAGGCATTGCCGATCCACAGATTCGTGGGCCGGCAATGCCTTTTTTGGGGTACGATTGCGACTGTTGCTTTAATAATAGGTCCGCACATTGACCACCGAAGCAATGTATTCAACCAGTTGGTTGATCCCGAAGACCGGAACTTTGGCAAACTCCTGAACATGGCTGGCAAAGGGTCCCATGTTGGTGCATTCGAAGACAATGGCGCCGGTTTCAGGATGGGCTTTCATGTGTTCCCGGGTCATTTCCTCCATTTCCTGCTGCAATATTTCAGGATCCATGCTCCGCTTGTTTCCGATAAAAACGCTTGGGAAGACTGCATCCGCATGCATGCCTTTGATGATCACGGGAAAATCCTTTGAAGACCAGCCAACCTTATTGAAATGGCCTTCATTCATATACTTGGCGCGTTCTGTGAATATCGCGATCTTCTTGTTCCGGTTGATCAACGTATGCACCAAGGGCACCAGCATCAACGCTGAGGTAAAGACAGGAATGTTCACCGCATCCGCCAGCTCCCTTTGAAAAGGTGCTAAAAATCCGCAGCTGGTGGTGATGGCTTTGACGCCTTCCGCTTCCAGTTCCTGTGCCGCCTCAATAAAAGGTTTCAGCAGCTCCGGTTCGGGGGTGTCTTTCATGATCCGTTCAGTGAAAGCGTTTTTCACGATTTTATATCGCACCGGAAAAGGATAAGTCCGTGCATTGCCAATGTCTCCGGTGATTCGCGGAAAAACTGTGTCCAGCATCAATATTCCTATATCTTGTCCATAATTTGTTGTACCGCCAAGGACATGCATCGGTGAATCCCCCTTCCATTTTGACAGGCTGCAATAATTTCAGGTCAAAAAGCCATCATCGGCATGTTCTGCAAAAAAGCCGGATGCAGCATGCCCATCCGGCTTTTTGTGTTCGGTCACACAGCTTATTCTTTGTCCTCTTTGTTCTTCTGGTATTCGGCAATGATGGTTTGGGCAACGTTTTGCGGAACATCTTCATAATGATCGAATTTCATGGAGAAATAGCCCCTGCCCTGGGTGATGGATTTCAAGTCGATAGCATAACGGTACATTTCAGACAAGGGCGCCATCGCTTTAACGACCTGCCACTTGCCATGGGGCTCCATACCCAGGATCCGTCCGCGTTTGCCGTTCAAGTCGCTGATGATATCCCCCATGAACTGCTCAGGCACATGGACCTCCACATATTGGACAGGCTCCATCAGTACGGGTTTGCATTTCTCGACACCCTTTTTGAAGCACTGGGCCGCAGCGATTTTGAAGGACATTTCGGATGAATCCACATCATGGTAAGAACCATCATACAGTTCGACCTTGATCTGCGTCATAGGATATCCGGCAAGGACGCCTTCCGACATGACTTCACGAACGCCTTTTTCAACGGCGGGGTGGTAGTTTTTAGGGACCGAACCGCCGAAAATCGTTTCGGTGAATTCAAAGTTGCCTTCAGTCAAAGGATAAAAACGCAATTTGACATGACCGTATTGTCCATGACCGCCGGATTGTTTTTTGTGCTTATATTCAAAATCTCCGGTGCCCCGAATGGTTTCCCGATACGGAACCCGCGGCGTTTTGGTGTTGACTTCGACGGCGAATTTATTTTTTAGCCGTTCAATAATAATATCCAGATGGGTTTCCCCCATACCGGTGAGCACGCTCTCTTTGGTCTCCGCATTTTTGCTGTAGCGCAGGGTAGGATCTTCTTCAACCATGCGATACAATGCAGTCGCCATTTTGTCTTCGTCGTTGCGGGATTTGGCTGCGACGGCCACGGAGAAGGTAGGCTCCGGGAACTCGACGCCGGGCTGGATCTCAGTCTTGCCTTTTTCACCCAGGGTATCGCCGATACCCGCATCGACTAATTTGGCGATGGCTACGATATCTCCGGCATGTGCTTCTGTCACATTGTCCTGGGCCTTCCCCCTTGGAACCAACAAAGCGCCATAGCGTTCGTCTTTGTCTTTGTTGATATTATGGACGGTGCCGTCTGCTTTCAGGGTGCCTTTGAGGATACGGATAAAGCTTAACTTGCCGACAAAGGGGTCGGCCAGGGTTTTGTATACAATGGCAGTCAGAGGGCCTTTGCTGATATCTTCCCCTTCAGGGGCTGCATCCAGCGGTGAGGGCATCAGTTCAACAAGGGCATCCATCATAGGCTGGACGCCAATATTTTTCGTCGCGGAGCCACAGAACACAGGAACGATTTTTGCATTCTTCACGCCGGCCTTGATACCCGCGGCAATTTCTTCCTCGGTCAAGGGCTCCCCGTCTAAATATTTCATCATGAGCTCATCGTTGCCTTCAGCGGCTGCCTCCATGAGCGCATCATGATATTTCTCGATGTCATTTATTAAATCAGCCGGGATATCCGTCGGAATTGCTTTGTTTCCTTCAAATTTGAAAGCTTTATTCTGCAGAATATCCACTACACCGCTGAATTTATCTTCCGCTCCGATCGGCAAGGTCATGGGCACGACCTGGGAGCCAAAACGTTCGCGAAGGGCAGCGACTGTTTTTTCAAAGCTTGAATTTTCACGATCCAGCTTGTTGATAAAAACGACTTTAGGAAGGTTGGCTTCGTTGGCCGCTTCCCAATGAACCTCGGTCATGACTTCAACGCCTGCAACGCCGTCAACCACCATGATCAAGCCATCGGAAGCGCGCATAGCGCTCTTCACTTCACCAATAAAATCTGCATAACCAGGAGCATCCAGAATATTTAGTTTATGCTCTTTCCACTCAATGGGCGCCAACACAGTGGCAACTGTAACTTTTCGTTTGATTTCGATGGGCAAATAGTCCGTGACGGTGGTACCATCTTCAATTCTGCCGAGTCTTGTTGTATGACCTGCATCGAAAAGCATCGCTTCTACCAGCGAGGTCTTACCCGCCCCTCCATGGGATAAAACGCCAATGTTACGAATTTGTTTACTAGAATAAACGCGCAAACTGAAAACCTCCTCTATGATTATTTTTTTATTGATGTGAAATCCTGGGTGCTTCCAAAATCAGTTAAAACCTACAAAAGTATAAATTACTCATGAAATTGAAAAATCCTTCTTTATAAGTTATAAAGCTGCAAGAAAATTTGAAATTGACAAACAACATAACCACAGGTCTGAATTCCCCCGTCCAGAAAAAAGAAAGCGCCGCAGGCTGACCGCCTGCCGCGCTTAAATAATTTCTTCCATGATGCCATTAAGGCGATTGAGCAAATCAAAGGCCGTACGATCTACAGAGATAGGCGCCACGGACACGTAACCCTTGGCAACCAAATCAATATCAGCTTCTCCGGCAGAGGGTTCCCTTGATGCATCTCCGGGAACGATATCCCCTCTCAATAAATAGTTTCGCACCCCGGTTTCTTCAGAATGGAGTTGAAAATAATCGGTGTAACGGCGAACGCCCAATCGCGCCGCACGATAGCCTTTGATATCGGTCAAAGTGCCCTGTGGCACATTGATATTGATCATAGACATAGGCGGGATAGAAAAAATCCCCGCCTGGAAACGCCGGACCAGATGTGCGCAGATCGCCGCAGCCGGTTCAAAGTTCCATGGCCCCCTTTCCTGGGCCAGCGATATCGCCAAAGATGGAACGCCCATATAGGCCCCTTCCACCGCAGCGGCCACCGTCCCGGAATAAAGGGTGTCGGTGCCTAAGTTTGAGCCTTCATTGATTCCGGAAATCACCAGATGGATGGGTTCGCGGATCAGTTCGATCAAGGCCAATTTGACGCAGTCGGCAGGCAGACCGCCGATATGCCAGGCTTTTTCTGTGCCGTCGATGGCGACTTCCTGGACAGGAATCACATCACGGGTTGTGATGCCATGGCTGGTTGCGCTGCGCTGACTGGAAGGTGTGGCAAGCCATATCCGTCCATAGGGGCCGAGGCTTTGGATCAAGCTGCGGACGCCCATGGAATCGATGCCATCGTCATTGGTCAACAAAATATTCAGTGGTTTTTGATTGCCATCGGCTGGCTCTTTGGCCAAAAAATTCATAGATTGCCCTCCCGTCGGATCAATGCCAGGGCTTCCGCCCGTGAAGCCTGTGAGGAACGGAATATACCGCGGGTTGCCGATGTCAGTGTTTTGGTTCCGGGCTTATTGACGCCGCGAATGGTCATGCACATATGTTCTGCTTCAAGAACGACCATGACGCCATAGGGATTCAATTCTTCCATAATGGCGTCGGCAATCTGTCCGGTCAGCCTTTCCTGGATCTGCAAACGGCGGCTGTATCCATCCACGACCCTGGCCAATTTGGAGATACCGGTCACCAAGCCTTTGCGTGGAATATAAGCTACGTGCGCCTTGCCAAAGAACGGCAGCAGATGATGTTCACAAAACGAGTAAAGCGGTATATCCTTGACAAGGACCAATTCTTCATGGTCTTCGTTAAAAACCTTTGCCAGGTATTCCCGGGGTTCAACATTCATTCCCGATAAAATCTCATCCATCATCCGCGCCACCCTGTCAGGGGTTTCCAGAAGTCCCGGGCGCTGGGGATCTTCTCCGATCCCTTCTAAAAACAAGTTCACTGCTTGTTTGATTTTTTCATAATCCATGATACTGCCTCCATGATCAAATTCAAAAAAAACAGACCGGGCACCCGATCGAGGCGGGCCAAGGCCGGTCTGTCTGCTGTGCCTGAAGATAAGCTTTATAATTTGGGTATCTTGATATTACACACCATAAGATAAGCCAAAATGATCGTAAAGACCGGATATAGACCGTCACAGATCCACCGGGTCAGGAGAAGCAGAAGCGTTAGGATCGGGCCGCAAAAGGTGATGGGCACACCCACAAAGTGGGTTTTGATCGATAAGACATTAAAGCGTGCCAGGCGATAGGCGCCGCACAGGGCGAATCCAATGGCCATCAGCAGCCCCCAATAACCCCATCGGTTCAATTCCATGCTGTAAGCCAGCAGCGCCGGCGCCACACCAAAGGATACCAAGTCGGATAAAGAGTCCAGTTCCTTTCCAAAATCCGATGAAACCTGCAGTCTCCGAGCCAGCCTGCCATCCATGCTGTCCATGATCATCGCCCCGAAGATTGCATAAGCCGCCTCATATTGCATGCCTTCCATTGTTAAAAAGAGGGAAAAGAATCCCAACGACAGATTGACCATGGTCACTGTATTGGGAATCAACCGTTTATTCATTCAGACAACCTCCCGAGAACGGTCATCCCGCCTCGCACCTTCATGCCTTTTTCGGCATAGATCTCCGCCCCCCGCGGCAAATAGATTTCGGTACATGAACCGAATTTGATCAATCCAAAGCGTTCGCCTTGTTCCAGATGATCCCCTGGTTTGCTCCAGCAGACGATCCGCCGGGCTATGAAACCGGTGATCTGGACCAATAAAATATATTGAGGCCTGTGCGTCAGGGTTTTGATCCCGAGATAATTCCGTTCATTGACCTCGGAAGCATGGCTCTTGAACGCCGGCAGAAATTGACCTGGCTGATAAAAAGAATATTCCACCTGCGCCGCCACCGGCGCACGGTTCACATGGACATTCAGCACACTTAGAAAAATGCTGATTTTCACGGCCGGCCCTTTGATGAAACGATATTCATCAACTTCCTCAACCGACATGACAACCCCGTCTGCCGGCGAAAGAACCTCTTGAGGATCACAAGTAACGTTGCGTTCAGGATTCCGGAAAAAATACAAGGTGAAAAGAATGAATACCCCCGGTAAAATCCAACCCTTGGGTCCCAGCCACAAACCTAATATGACTCCCAGAATCACACCTGCTGCCAGCATAGGCCAAGCATCCGTTACTATAGGAAACCTTCGTCGGTCCACTTTAATATACCCCTCCTAATACAATGATGCTAAAATTGTAACACTTTTTTAAAGAATATTGAAGTTATTTTTTGACAGCCGGCAAAAAACGAAGCTGCCAGTCCTTTATATGTCGAATAAGCTCCTGTGGTCGGCCTGTGACACAGCGGGGATCCGGTAAGGATTGTAAAAATACCCGCCCATAGCGCTTGTTCACGATGCGGTTATCCAATACCACCACAACGCCCCAATCATCGATGGTTCGGATCAGACGGCCGTAGCCCTGCCTGAAACGCAGCACTGCCTGAGGCAGACTGTAATGATAGAAAGGATCCTGCCCTTGCTGGGACATCTGTTCCATCCTTGCCTCTGCCAAGGGCTGTCCCGGAGGCGCAAAGGGCAAACGCACGATAATCAGAGAGGTTAGAGCCAATCCCGGAAGATCGATCCCTTCCCAAAAGGTATTGGCTCCGAAAATAATGGCATTTTCATTGGTTTTCAGTTCTTCCAGCAAAGTATAACGGCTGCCATTGATCCCATCGGCAAATAATTCCAGGCCGCGGGTCAGCAGCGGGCTGGCAAGGCCGTCATACATGGCCCGCAGCTGCCGGTGTGACGTAAAAAGAACCATGGTACGACCCCCGCAGGCCTCCAATATTTGGTTTAAGGATTCCAGCAGCGCCATGTTGTAAACGGTTTCCGAGGTGCGGGCGGGGTCCGGCAGCTGAATATCCGATAACAGAAGAACCTGTTCATGATAATCAAAAGGGGACTGCAGCAGCTTGGTGTCCAGCCACTCCGGATCGATTCCCAGCTGTTCACTGCAAAACGTGAACTCCCCTTTGACGCTGAGGGTTGCAGAGGTGAGAATCACGCTTTCTTTATTTTCGAATAAATATTTTTTAAAACAGCCGGCTGTGTTGATGGGTGTGATGCAAAGGGAAATATCGTTCTGACGGCTGTCCCGTTTAAGCCAGAGAACTTGCTGCGGCCAGTCTTCTGTATCTGAAACCGCTTCGTTATTTTGGATTCTGTTCAAATATTGTACGCCCTTTAGGAATTTTGAAAGCAAGTACACATCCTCCTTGACCAAGGCAAAGAGCTGCAGCTGCATTTTCAACCAGGACTCGTCGAATATTTTACCACCGTCACCTTGCAGGTGCTGATCGATTTTTTCGACGGCGTCACCCAGCGTAAGGGCCGCAACTTTTAAATTGTCCAAAAGAGCATGGATATTCTGCCACCAGCCGTCCAAAATCGTTTGGCAGCTGATCCTTAGCATCTCTGGCCCCGATCCGCCCATCAGGTAGTTTTGCATCGTATTGATCCGCTTGAGGGCTTGCCTCACCGCAAGGGCCAGTTCCTCCAGGGCCGGCGACAGCGCTTCAATTTCTCCGATTCCCTGGCTTCGCCAAGCCTTGATATAATGCAAAAATCCGGGACGTCCGAAAACGTCGCGGCGCTTGTGAAGCATCTGGACCTTTTTCTCAAAATCGATCAAGGAAAAGCTTTCCGTGAATTGGCGGGTCCCTTCTTCTTCCAGATGATGCGCTTCATCAACGATCAGATATTGATATTTTGGCAACACCGCTTCGCCCAGTTTGGCATCCGCCAAAAGCAGAGAATGGTTCACAATGATCAGATCGGCGGCGGCAGCCTGCTGCCTGGCTTTCTGATAGAAGCAGTCTCTATAGTAGAGGCACTGGCTGCCTTGGCAGGTCTCTCTGGAAGAGGCCATCTGAGCAAACCAATCCCTCTCCGGACCCAGCAAATGGATGGAATCCAGATCTCCGCTGGCCGAACTTTGCAGCCAGACACAGATCCTTGCCAGCAAGACCCGTTCCCCCCAAAATATGTCTTTCCCCTGTTCCATCACTTGCCGCCATCGAGACAGGCATAAGTAATTGCCACGTCCTTTTAGAATCGCGCAATGAAATTCAAAGGGCAGCGTTTTGTGGAGGAATTCAATTTCCTTATGGAAAAGCTGCTCCTGCAGCGCAATCGTATGGGTCGCTGCAATGACCTTTTCTTCACGGGAAGCTGCCCATGTGAGGGCCGGGATCAGATAAGCCAAAGATTTGCCGACGCCGGTGCCCGCCTCAACCATCAGGCAGCGGGAATTGGCAAGGGCTTTCGTCACCGCCCGCAGCATTTCGATCTGCTGTGGCCGGCTTTGATAATGTTCCATTCCATGATCCAGCATACCGCCCTTCTGCAGCATCGCCTCCATGTCCTTAGGCTGCCATTGGGGAGGTAGTTTGGGCTGCTCCGATTCTGTCAGCTTCCATCCGGCCAGCTGCCATGCCTCCTGGATCCGGTCCTGTTCAAGCTGTTTTCCCAGCAGCAAACCGCCTGCTTCCGGAATACCGTCCTGTTTCCAAAGCAGCTTGCGCCCTAACAGGATTTGATTGAAAAGCCTGGAAAGGCCCTGCTGGTCATCGTTCAGACATAAGGCCATATCCGACAGTAATTTGATAGGCAAGGATTGCGCATAGCGGACCAAGTAGAAGAACAATTGTTCTAACGCCCTGGTGTCCTCCATGGCCCGATGGCTGGGATTGACCTTAAGATCGAATTGCCGCACAAGATTTTTTAAGCTGTAGGAATTAATGTTTGGAAATAAGATTTTAGCCAATTCAATGGTGTCCACTGTAAAGGCGCGAGAAATCTGCAGCCCCAGACCCGACTCTAAAAATCCGGTGTCAAAGCCTGCATTATGAGCGACCAAATAGGCCCCTGACAGCAACTCTGCGATGTCCGGTTTCAGCGATTCCAATACCGGAGCATCCGCAACCATCGCATCGGTAATGCCTGTGAGCCTCTGAATGAACGGATCGATGGCACAGCCGGGGTTCACCAGGGACTGGAACTCACGACTGCTGTCATCGGTGCATTGCCGGCGGATGGCGGCGATCTCAGTGATTTTACAAAAGTCAGGATTGAGCCCTGTGGTTTCTAAATCGATGAATAACCATTCCATGTCCAGTTGTTCTGTCATTTCAATCCAGCGCCCAGCTTTCATGGTATTCGATTTGTTCAGGTGTCAGCTCGTCGATCCGGATCCCCAAGGCCTCCAGGCGAATCATGGCAACCTGCCGGTCAATCTCTTCCGGAACCTTATGCAGACCCGGTTTCAGCCCCGCCTGCCCCAAGACCAAGTGGCGCAGTGCCAGTGCTTGGGTCGCAAAGGATGTATCCATCACTTCTGCGGGATGGCCATTGCCAGCGGCCAAGTTGACCAAGCGGCCTTCCCCGAGTAAGAACAGTCTCTTGCCTGAATGAAGGTGATACGCTTCGATGCTGGGTTTCACCGGATGCTTCTCAAAACTGATTTTGTCCAAATCAGTTTTTGAGATTTCCACATCAAAATGGCCTGCATTGGCCAAAATCGCCCCATCCTTCATCTTGAGAAAATCCTGCGCCGTGATCACATCCTTCATGCCTGTCACCGTCACAAAAAAGTCCCCATGGCATGCCGCTTCTCTCATCATCATAACCTGAAACCCATCCATCCAGGCTTCATTGGCTTTGATGGGGTCAATCTCCGTGACGATCACCCGGGCACCCAGCCCTTTTGCCCGTAAGGCGGTTCCTTTGCCGCACCAGCCATAACCGGCGACCACCACGGTCTTTCCGGCGATCACCAGGTTGGTGGTGTTCATGATGCTGTCCCAAACGGACTGACCGGTTCCGTACCGGTTGTCAAAGAGGTATTTCATTTGCGCATCATTGACGGCCATCATCGGAATGTCCAGAGCCCCACTCTTTTCCATGGCTCTCAGGCGCTGCAAGCCGGTGGTGGTTTCTTCGCAGCCGCCCAGGACCTGCGGCAGGAGATGCTGATATTTCTCGTGCAGCAAGGCGATCATGTCGCCGCCATCGTCAATGATCAGGTTGGGTGAAAGGTCCATGGCAAGCTTGTGGCAATGCTTGTATTCTGCCGCATCGGCACCATGGCGGGCAAAAACCGTCAAGCCCTTTTGCACCATGGCAGCGCATACATCGTCCTGTGTAGAAAGCGGATTCGATCCGACCATAATGACCTTGGCGCCGCCGGCTTGCAAGGTCAGACCAAGACAGGCCGTCTTAGCTTCCAGATGAAGACATACGAGGATCCTTTGGCCGGCAAAAGGCTTCGTCTTAATAAATTCATCGTTGATTTTATTGAGGACCGGCATGAATTGCCAGACCCATGCGATTTTATCCGTGCCGGATGGTGCAAGATCAATATCTCGAATATAATATTTTTCCATTAGGTCCCCCCCTTTACAGTACTCTCATACCATGTTATAATTTCTTTTGTTACCTTTCCGCTTGCGCCAGTAGCTCAGTGGATAGAGCACCGGCCTCCGGAGCCGGGTGCGGAGGTTCGATTCCTCTCTGGCGTACCATTGAATCATCAGGACTGTTGCATTTTGCAGCAGTCTTTTTTTGTCTGCCTCCATATTTCCGAGGCACTTAAGATCTGCTTCATTCCAATCCGGGAAAGCCGCACTGCCGCAGCGCCTCAAAGAGCACAATGGCCACGGAATTGCTTAAATTCAAGGATCGGGCAGCCCTCGAAGGAAGCATGGGTATCCTGACCACCTGCTCGGGATATTGCTCCAACAGTGATTTTGGTAATCCTTTGGTTTCTTTTCCAAATACAAAAAAAGAACCCTCCGGGAAACTGACCTCATCATAGTGTCTGCTTCCCGGGGTCTCTACCAGCCAAAGCTTTTCTTCACCATGCAGGGCAATAAAAGCTTCCAGAGATTCATGAACTCGAATATCCAATAAATGCCAGTAATCCAGTCCGGCCCTTTTCAGGTATTTGTCTTCGATGGAAAAACCCAGCGGCTTCACCAAATGAAGCACAGAACCGGTCACCGCGCAGGTCCTGGCAATATTACCGGTGTTCGCCGGGATCTCCGGCTCGACCAGCACAATATGAAACACCTTGCTGCCTCCTGTCGTCCCTTCAATCAATCACTCGATCGAAATCAAATAAAAATATAAGGGCTGGCCTCCGGAATGAACCTCAAAATCCACCCAATCGTAGATGCCTGAAAGATGCTCCGCCAATGCGTCCGCTTCTTCTTTGGTCACATCTTCACCATAGTATATGGTGACCAGCTCATGGTCCTCATTGAGCTGAGCCTGAATGAGCTGATCCACAGCTGACCTGGGGTTCTCCGCGGTCAGCACTAATTTCCCATTGACCAAACCAAGGGTCTCACCTTTGGTGATCTGTTGATCTTCATAATTGGCGTCCCGGACCGCATAGGTCACTTCAATCGTGATGATTTGCTGGGCTGCCGCTTCCATCCTGCGGGCGTTTTCAGCGCCTGTTTCCTCTTCATTGAAGGCCAGGAGCGCCCCGATCCCTTGGGGAATGGTTTTGGTGGGAACGATATGCACGATGCGGTCTGTGACCTTGGCTGCCTGGTTCGCGGCCATGATGATGTTCGAATTGTTCGGCAGGATGATGATTTCACGGGCTGGCAAATTCTTGATGGCCTCTACAAAATCCTGGGTGCTGGGATTCATGGTTTGACCGCCGGTGATGATTTTGTGGACGCCCAAGCTTTTAAGGATCTCTTCGATGCCGGGGCCGCAAGCCACACTGATCAGTCCGATCTTCTTGCTTTCCTGCTTGCTTTTCTTTTCATATTCTTCCCGCATGTTGTCGATTTTCATTTTATGCAAGGTCCCCATAGGGGTTACAAATTCCAGTGCCTTGCCAGGGGTATTGGTATGGACATGGACCTTGCAGATGCTAGGGGTTCCTACCACCAGGACGCAATCCCCCAAGGTGCTCAGATAATCCCGGACCTTATTCAAATCGATGCCGCCATCTTTGTCTTTAACAACGAATTCAGTACAGTAGGCAAATTGAATCTCTCCAGGCTCCAGATTGTCTTCGACCACCATATCCTCGATCGAAGCTTCTGTGGCCAGGATCGGCGAAGCTGCGCGAAGGTCCCCTGCGGCTTCCAGCACATCACCTCGAAGGCAAGCTAAAAACCCTTCAAGAATGAACAGGAATCCTTGTCCGCCGGCATCCACCACACCAGCTTGTTTTAAGATCGGCAGCATGGTCGGCGTCAGTTCCAAAGTTGTTAAAGCCGACGCCCTTGCAGCCTCCAGCAAAGCCTCGATTCCCTTTTCACCGGTTTCCAGAGCCGCTTGGGCTCCCTGGGCGGCTGCTTTGGAAACCGTAAGGATCGTGCCTTCCACCGGTTTCATCACGGCTTGGTAAGCAGCTTCCACGCCTTTCTGAAGCGCTGCGCAGAAAATGTCGCCATCAATGGTTTCCATGGTACGGCAGGTGCTGGCAAAGCCGGATAAGATTTGGGAGGTGATCACGCCGGAATTGCCTCTCGCACCCAATAAAGCCCCTTGGGCCATTGCTTCGGCTTTGACACCGAAATGCTGTGACGCCTCTCGGATCATGGCTTTGGCCGCCGCCTGCAGCGTAAGGCTCATATTGGTTCCTGTATCGCCGTCAGGCACAGGAAAAACATTTAATGCATCGACTATACTCTTTCGGCTTTCCAGGTATTGGCTGGCAGCGGAAATCATCTGCTCCCAAAGCAAGCCGTCGATTCGTTCATTGTCCACCCATTGCACCTCAGTTCTGGTTTTTATGTTAACGATGATTGTTGTGATGATTGTGCTTGCCATGGTTATTATAATACCCCTGGTTGTGATCGTTGCCTTGGCCGCCTTTGACGCTGCCCCCAGGATTGCCGTTGTTCCCGTTGCTGCCGTTTTGACCGTTATGATTGTTGGCAATGGTGGCTAAATCCGATTCGATTTCATGGACTTTGGCCATCAGTTTCTCCAATACTTTTCGATCCTGGCCCCGCTCCCTGGAAATTGCCACAACTTTATTTTTGATGGTATCAAAGGCTTCATTGACTGCGATTTCCATAACCTTCTGATCTGGTACGGTCACCACGCGACGAAGCATTTCAGGCTTGATCTTATTCAAATCATATTCCGCGCCCATCTCCGGGACGATGACCGGAAGCCCGACATCTTGAATAATTCGGTTTTCCAAGGTGGTGATCGCTTCACCTTCACCATGAACCAGAAAAACCTGCTTCGGCATCTTGGAGTCAAACCCTTTGAGCCAATTCAGCAAACCCTTCTGGTCGGCATGGGCGGAGAATTCAGAGATTTCTTTGATTTGGGCCTTGACGACCACTTCTTCGCCATGAATCCGTACTTTTTTTTCACCATTGAGGATCCGCCGGCCCAAAGTGCCTTCTGCCTGGTAGCCAACAAAAAGCACGGTGGATTCGGGACGCCACAGGTTTTGCTTTAAATGATATTTGATCCGGCCTGCTTCGCACATGCCGCTGGCGGATATGATGATGGCTCCATGCTTGACTCGATTGATGCTCATGGATTCTTCCGAAGTGATCATATAATGGATGTGGGCGTCATTGAACAAGCAGTCCGCATTGCCGCCACACAATTTGGCGGTTGCTTCATCATCAAACATTTCCTCGTTGTCAATGAATATTTTAGTGGCAGCCACTGCCATGGGACTATCGATATAGATATCCACCTGTGGGATCCGCCCCTCATCCTTGAGGTTTTTCAATAAGTAGACCATGTCCTGGGTCCGCTCAACAGCAAAGGATGGGATTAAAATATTGCCGCCCAGGGCAATGGCTTCGTTCACTGTCTTGGCAAGAAGCTCGACCTTGTCTTCGGTGTGGATATGATAACGATTGCCATAGGTGGATTCCATGATCAGATAATCAGCTTCCTTAATTTGGGTGGGTTCTTTGACCAAGGCCTGGTTGATATTTCCGATATCTCCGGAAAAAACCAGTTTGGTCTCTTTGCCGTTTTCTTGGATGAAAATCTCCAGCATGGCAGCGCCAAGGATATGGCCGGCGTCCTGGTAACAGACTTTCACATCCTCACTGACCTGAAAGGTCTCTCGATAGTTGATGCCTTTGATATATTTGATGCAGGCTTTTGCGTCCTCGGATGTATAAATCGGTTGAAGCAGAGGAACCCCGCTGCGTGCCAATTTTTTATTTTTGCGTTCAATTTCGTTTTCCTGGATATATCCGCTATCCGGAAGCACCACTTCACACAGCTGCTTGGATGCTTTTGTGGTGTAGGTGGGCCCCACATAGCCTTGTTTATAAAGCTTTGGAAGCAGTCCGCAATGGTCGATATGGGCATGGGTCAAAAGAACAAAATCAATGTCATTCGGTTCAAAGCCAAAGGCTCCATAATTATTCTCTTTTAGGATTTTATCTCCCTGGAACATTCCGCAATCAACCAGGAACGTGGTTTTTGCTGTCTTAACAAGATGACAGGATCCTGTCACCGTTTTCGCAGCGCCTAAAAATTGTATGTGCATCGCAGTCCATCCTTTCCAGGCATTCGTTTCCGACAATATGATTAGTATATTTCATAACACCTAATAATTGCAATATCATAATGAAAAAAGCCCTTTTCGCCGAAACGAAAAAGGCCTTTCCTTGCTTATTCCTGAACCTCAAACATGTCTTTGCTGACGCCGCAAACGGGACATACCCAATCTTCGGGGATATCCTCAAAAGCAGTGCCGGCAGCGATTCCTCCATCCGGGTCGCCAACCTCCGGGTCGTAGACATAACCGCATACAGTGCAAATATACTTCTTCATTAGTGACGCCTCCTTTTGATTTTTTTATGTGATGGGCCCTCCCATAAACACCTTGGTCATGACGATTTCTTGAATTTGTTCCTGTTCTTCCAATGCTTCAGCCGGGACTCCGCTCCAAGGATTTCAAATAAATTATCACGCAGCTGCCCTGCTTTAGGGAAATCCATGCTTGGGAAGGAATTGATCAGACGGGAAAAGTCATGGGCAGTCGCCTTGGTTTGGCGCAGCCCTTCTGAAAACTTACGTTTGAAAGCTTGCCGAAATTCATCCTGGGCGTCCTGTCTGGCTAAATCCAATTCGCGCATGGCCATGTCCCATTCTTTGCGCAGCTCCTGACCCAAAACGACAAGTTCTCTGATATAGGCTTCAAAATTCAAAGCATGTTTCACCGAGGCGATCACATCGGCAAAAAAATACATTAAAAACAAGATCGCAATCAATTCTTTGGTCTGTTCCGGCATACTCGATACAAAGATCTCCGCGGCCGGGTGGACCCAATCCACTAAAACAATGCCCAATGCGCCCCAATACAGGGAATATTGAAGGCATATCCTTCCCTTTAGATTGAATGCCCGATTGGAATAGTCCCACCATTTGGTGTTGAAAACCGCCTCCAGCCCCCAACCGACAAAATATTCCAAAGCAGACATAAATAGAAAGGAAGATATGAACAATGCCGCCGGATTGCTGCTGAAGGGCTCTAAGGCAAGAATAACGATGATGGACCCGCTCCCGTACAGCGGCACGAAAGGCCCATGAAGAAATCCGCGATTGACCCACTCACCGTCCATAAAACGTACATAGGCGCATTCAATGATCCAGCCACAAAAAGCATAGAACATGAAAAATATGATAAGCTCTGCCGTGATCTCCATTCCTGGGATCATAATCCACCTCCGATTAGGCTTATTATACATGGGAATATATTGATGTTCAACCTTTCGCTTTTTATTAAAAGCATGCTATATTAAAAATAAGAATTATATCGCTTCACAGGAGTACCCTATGAAAAACTTTCGCAACCTCATCCCGGCGGCCCTGTCCGGTGTGTTGGGAGGATTGGCTTGGCAGCATTCTTCTTTGGCATTGCTCATGTGGATTGCCCTGGTTCCCTTTTTCTATAGCTTATTCGGGCATCCTCGGAGCCGTCTGAGTGCCTGGCTTTACGGCTTTTTCTTTGGCTTTGTTTATTATGGCATATATTTTTGTGCATTATGGGCTCTGTATCCCATGGACTGGCTGGGCATCACACCGGGGGTCAGCTTCCTGACGATCCTGTGCGGTGTGATTTTCTTCAGTTTCATCCAAGCCTTTTGGCTGGGCATGGTTTCCGCCCTCACCGTCCTGGCAAAACCGGGGTTACTGCGCCAACCGCTTGCGGCGGCATGCCTTTGGGTCTTGGCAGAATTTTTTCAAAGCCTATCCCCCCTTGGGTTTACCGGCGCACAAATCGGTGTTTCCCAATATCTTTTTCCAGCCATGATCCAGGGCGCTTCCCTCTTTGGCGCTCTATTTGTCAGTTTCATCATTGTATTGTGCCAAAGTCTTCTGGCTTCCTCTCTGCTGGTCTACTGCAGGCAACGGTCTGAATTCTCTGCCCGTGGTGTGTTGAGCCTTGCCCTGGCCTTACTGGTTTTCTTTTTAAACCTGGCCGCAGGCTACTCAAAACTGGCGGTGACCACCGGAAGCCACAGCCCCACGGTAAAGACCGCCATCGTCCAGGGAGGGCTCTCGTCCACCCGGATATGGGATGCAGAATACCTGGCATTTTGCAGTAAACAGTATGAAACCTTGACATTGCAGGCAGGACGCAGCCATCCGAAGATCATCGTATGGCCTGAAACAGCAGTTCCCATCCAATGGGTCGCCGACGGGGACTTGGATCTCATGATGCGGGAACTGGCGGATAAAACCCAGGCACAGATTCTGGCTGGCGCCTTCTACCAAAACTATAACAGCATCCTAGTGATCGATCCGGACCATCAAGTCCTCCAGCTTTATCACAAACAGCGACTGGCGCCCTTCGGAGAATTTCTCCCTTTCAAAGAATTCCTGGAACCGCTTCTATCCTGGCTGGAGGGCGGCAAAGCATCCTACTTTACACTTTCGGCCGGATCACCTCTGCCTTTATTGCAGACCGATGCCGGACCAACGGGAAGCCTCATTTGTTTTGAAGGCATTTTTTCAGACCTGGCCCGCGGCCAAGTACTGGCCGGCGCTGAGAGTCTTGTGATCAGCACCAACGACTCCTGGTTCGACGGCACGGCCTTTCAGCCCAGTCTCCTGGGTCAGGCGGTCTTCAGAGCCGTTGAAAACAATCGTTATGTGGTCCGTGCTTCAAGCACCGGCATTTCCGCCTTGATCGATGAACACGGCAGGATTCTCAGCCGGCTGCCCTCCGGCAGCAGCGGCACCCTCTCTGGAGAGATCACGCCCCGGCAGCAGCTTACTTTTTTTACGCAATACGGCAATGTTCTGATCTTCGCCTGTGCCGGTCTCTATGCGCTGCTTTTTCTAAACAAATCGCATCAATGATCCCTGAGGTCATCCGCAGGGATCATTTTATTTTTTAAAGTCTCTAGACAAAGCATCGATCTTTATGTATTATTGTATCATGTCATTAGTACAGTACTCACTTGGGACAATTGGAGGCCTTCAATGTCTTCATAGAAGGGAGGAACCGTCATGTATGATTTCGATTCGAATCGTCCGATTTATATCCAGTTGATGGATCACATAAAAATGCAGATCGTCGCCGGGGCTTTTTCCGCCGGCAGTAAATTGGCTTCGGTCCGGGATCTGGCATCGGACTTCGGGGTCAATCCCAACACCATGCAGCGGGCTTTAAGTGAACTGGAGCGGGAAGATCTATTGTTCGCACAAAGGACCAGCGGTCGGTTTGTAACCGCAGACCAGCAAAAAATCGATGGGCTGCGCAAACAGCTGGCCACAGAATACGTCCAGCAGCTTCTTGAAACGATGAAACGCATGGGTTATGGGAAAAAAGATCTTCTTTCCTTGATCCAGAGCATAATGGAGGAGATGTAATCAATGAGTCCTGTTTTGGAATGTAAAGACCTTACCAAAAGCTACGGCAGCACCCTGGCCTTGGACCACCTGAATTTAACCTTTGAGCCGGGGCGGATCATCGGTCTGCTGGGGCCCAACGGCAGTGGAAAAACCACATTGCTTAAATTGATCAACGGCTTGCTGCAGCCGACCTCAGGCCAGGTTTATATCGATGGGAAACTGCCCGGACCCCAAACCAAAGCGCTGGTTTCCTACCTCCCTGACCGCACGTATCTCAGCGATTGGATGAAGGTCAAAGAAATTTTCTCTTTTTTCAAGTCTTTTTACGCCGACTTTGATCAGACCCGGGCATATGATATGCTGCACAGCCTTGATATCGATGAAAACGCACGCTTGAAAACTCTATCCAAAGGCAATAAAGAAAAAGTACAGTTGATTCTGGTCATGGCACGCAAAGCACGCCTTTATCTTTTGGATGAACCGATTGGAGGCGTCGATCCTGCCGCCCGTGACTATATCCTGAAAACCATCATCAACAATTATAATGAAGAAGCGACGCTGCTCATCTCCACCCACCTTATCCAGGATGTTGAACAGATCTTCGACGAGATCATCTTTCTGAACAAAGGCAAAGCGGTCCTTCAAGGTGCCGTGGACGACATTCGTTCAGCGAAGGGCATGTCCATTGATGCTTTATTTAGGGAGGAATTCAAATGCTAGGAAAATTATTAAAATACGAATTCAAGGCCAGTGCCCGGACATTGCTGCCATTATACGGTGCTTTACTGGTGCTTTCCCTGATCAATGGTTTCAATATGCGCCTTGAATATAACTTTTTGACCGGTATCGCCATCGCTTTGACCAGCGGCCTTTGCTTTGCCATCGCTGTCTGTTCTTTCTATTTGATCCTGCAGCGGTTTTGGACGAACCTTCTGAGAGATGAAGGATATTTGATGTTCACTTTGCCGGTCAAGTCTTCTCAGCTCATCTGGTCAAAATTAATCTCCGGAATTTCCTGGGTGACCATCAGCTGCATCGTCGGCCTATTGGCCATGCTCCTCTGGTTTGCGCCCTTGAACTGGGATCAATTCATGCATGCCTTCTCATATTTTCCGCAATTCTATGATCAAATCCTCCTGGAATTCAACCTTTTGAATGCCAATTTTCCCTTGGCTGTCGTGGAAAGCATCCTGCTGGTGCTCGTCTTTGGCGCTTATCAGATCCTCGTCTTGTACTGCGCCATGGCGGTTGGCCAATTGCCCGCAGTCAGCAAGTATCGTATTCTGGCTTCCTTTGGCGCCTACCTTATGATCCATTGGGCCGTCCAAAACCTGGTTATTGTTGCCGCCCGTTTATCGGGCCAGGTGGTTTCCCTTCATGACCTGATCCAACGCATCAACCTGAATCTAGGTTTGGCGCTCATCCTTGCCGGAGTCGCCGCCGGCTGCGCTTTATTTTTTCTGCTCACTGATTATTTGTTGAAAAACAAGCTAAATTTAGAATAGCAAGCCTTTGTTTTAGAATCAATCCGTAAGGTTCCAATCCGCCAAGGCCTGGCAGGCCAAACGGAATACTTGCTCCCGCAGCGCGGTCTGGCTCATCCATTGCCGGTGCTCCCATTGAGGACCGGCAAGGCTGTCCCCGCTGTACAGCAGCTGAGCATAGTGAACTTCTCTGAATCGGGCAATGGCGGCAAAGGCGGCACATTCCATCTCCACGGCCTGGCAGCCTTGCGCTACCCGCTGTGTGAGCCTTTCCCTGGTTTCCCGATAGAAGCCATCCGTCGTCCAGGTTTTGACCCGGACATATCGGCATCCCATTCGCTCCAGCGTTTTCGCGAGATGTTCCACGGCCTTTGGCTCCAGTTGAATTTCAGGTGCTGCCGGCAAATAGTGGTAAGATGTACCCTCGTCCCGGATTGCGGTCTCCGGCACCATCAAGGCGCCCATGGGCAACTTCTCTCCGATCACGCCGGCGCCCCCGCAGGCTAGCAAGACTTCTGCGCCCCAGGCTATGGCGCGTTCCATCATCAGCGCGCCATAGGATGCGCCACAGCCCGGATGGACTACGGTGAGAGTCTCTCCTTGCCAGTTGATATGATAAAAGTGACGCGGTCCCATTTCTGTAGGATGGGTATAGAAGATCCGAAGCTCCCCTTCCTGCTCCAGCTTCTGCAGAACATCCGGGAAAAAGCAAAGCAAGACTTTAGGCGTCAATTGGATCGGTGCTTCAATTTTTTTGGGCTCGATCATGGCTTCACGCTGGCTGTTTTCATCGAGGATCGGCGCATAGGGCAGCAGCACAGCCCGCAAGGGTGCCCCGTCGCTTCCAGCCATTTTAATGGGTGCCGCGCTTAAAAAATACTGACCCGGTTCAACCTGGCTCAAATCCAGATTCTCCAGGATCGCGATGCCCTCTGATAACAAGCTGCGATGCGCCTCCGATTCGTTGTCGAGACAGCCCACCGACAATCCGTCCGTTCCGATGCACAGGATCCCTTTCGCCTTCAAAATCTGTCCTGCCGAAGCCGTGAAATACCGGTTTTCGGCATTTTTTATCAACAATCGCCGGGCTCCTGCAGGTATGGCATCGAAAAACGTCCTGCCGATTTCCCCGCAGCCTTCACAATCCATAACATGGCAAGACCCGATATAGGATAACAGAGGCATCTCCGCAATGTCCCGGGACGAATCCAGAAAGTGACTGGGTGCATCCCCATGGCTCCCAGTATGAACCTCTGCTTTGACTGCCGATAGACTGCAATCATCGCCCTTGCGTACATCCGAGATTTTGATCAGCTCCGGCTTCATGGCGCCGGGATAGAGCGGCGCGCTGAAAAATTCACGGGATATATCGATGATTTTCATGATGGTTTCCTTTCATAAGCTATCTTTTTTGATCAGCATGTTTCCATTTAGGCCCTATTTCTCCGGGCCGAAGGCCAGGGTAAAATAACTGGTCACCTCCGAACGGCTGTTCTTCATCAGCCGGCCGGCATTGGTGTTGGTTAAAATACAGGGGCCTCCCTGCCCTTGTGCGGCATAATACGCCATCACCGCCGAAAGCAGCGTTGGTGCGTCCAAATGCGTGCTGTCTAAACCAGCGATGGTCTTCCAATCATTTTCCAGAAGGTATTCCCTGGTTTGACGATCCTTCTTTTCTGCCGCTTCCATGGAAAGGCCGTGGGAAAAGTCGATGGAAACTAGAATCACAGCGCCATCATCGATCCAAGGCTGCAAAGCGCTGAACAACGCAGCCAAATCCTCTGTCGGATAACGATAATGAAAGATCAAGGGCACCACCGGCGTTCCGGGCAAATATTTCGCCAGCCAAGGCATCAGGGCTCCCATGCTGTGCTCATTTTCAAATAAGGCCTCGTCTTCTTTCACAAGGCCTTGGTCTATAAGACTTTGGATGATCTCCTTCTGGCTGTCTAAAGGACCTGCTGCTGTTTTCCAGCCGATTCGGGTGGTGGCGGCGGGTGGCCCTGCATTCTCATGGTTTGGCCCTAAAAGGATAACTGCCGTGGGCATTGTTTTAGCCTGAGCCCAAAGGGAAATCGCTTCTGCCGCCATTTCAGCCGCCACGCCATGATGGGGAACCACCAAGGCTTGAATATCCGCAGGCATACTGTCTGCCTGGCTGGATCCGGAGGGCATTTTCTGCTGCATAGCACCGACCGGCAAAAACCGATCCGTGTCAATACGACGAGCGCCGAAGCCAATGGCTTCCGGCGCTGTCATGATTTTTGGATCCATGGGACCGTTCTCTGCAGAAGTTTCCCTGATCGACAAGGTATCCTGCCCGAAGGCAATGCAAACAACGAGTCCCAGGAGTAGTAAAAAGGCCATAACCTTGAATCTCCCCATACCCAGCTTCTCCATCTAACGAATAACGACCTTTGTCTCCTGACCGGCAGCTAAGGTTTGAGGCTGACGGCTATGGTTTAGATAAGGTGCCTCCCCACGGAAGGTACCCGGCATGGCGACCCTTGCATAATATCGCAAAGTTTTTTCTACAGCTTGATCTCCTTTATAAAAGCCGAAGACCAATTTCGATCCGTACTGCTGTAACAACCAGGGATGGTCGTTTTCCTGATAGACCGCGGAATCCATCGCAACAAAACGCAGACCGGCCGGCAGGAAATCCACAAGGTTATAGCATCCCTGCGGCGCATTTTCACTAAGCTTGTAGTGAATTGTCACCAAGACTTTCCCCTGGACCGGCAGACTTTGAGTCACCTTGTCCGCGACCCTGAATTCCCGCGTTACCGATAATTCTTTGGACGCTGTTCCAGATGCCTGAGGTAAACCCGTCGCCTGATAAAGCGATGAAACGGTGACTTCCCCGTTCACTGCCTTGAAGTCGATTCCGGTCATTTGCTTCGGTGTTAAGGTCAAGGTGTAATATGGATTTTCAAGAAGATCCACCTTCACGGTCTCGCCATCCAAACCATAGGTGAAATTTGCTTCCTGCGCAGCTTCATTGGCTCGCGCTTTCAATATGGCCAGTTGTTCTAACAGGAAATAATCGCTGTCCCTTTGATTTTCAAGGACATATTGGTATAGTTTTTCGCTCTCGGGCAACTGCAGCATATTGGCAAGCATGGCCAGCCGAGCCGTTGCTTTCACCGTCGTGTCCGCATTGCCGTCGATGACCGCCCGCATGGAGGTCCCCAAATCTTCGGTCCAATCCATGATGAATTGCCGGGCATCCGAAGCGGCATGGGCGCCGTCTCCGGCGCAGACCAGTCCAAGCAGCAGATTCAACTTCACTTCTCCGGCCATGGTCTGGCCTGTCGAAACCGAGGATCCCAGCATCGCTTTGATTTCATTGAGTACCGGTTCTCCAAGGGCTGCAGACCCCCATAAAGCCATGCTTTGATCTTCCTGACTGGCTTTTTTGTCTTGCCTTATCCGGTTAAAATAGGCTGCCAAGGCCCCCTGATCAAACCGGTCAGGGACTGTGGAAGCGATCAAAGCGCTGACTTCAAGGGAGGATTCCGCATAGGGAAGGATCCCAATGCCGCCGTCAAACTTTTGGTAACGCAGCAACTGTTCCTGCTTTTGACGCAGGGACTCTGCCTCCGGTTGCCACCAGGGCATTTTGAAATAATCGGTCAGCAGCTGTTGGGCCGCATAGGAGGCGACGCTTTGTTCGACCCTGATACTGTCCTGGTTTGCCAGCCGCCACAGGCCCTGAAGGGCCTGACTGCGTTTTCGATTGGCAAAGGTCAGTGTCGTCAGGCCTTTTGTGTCCCCTGAAGGCCGATAGCCTTGGGTCAAGGTGACCGTATCCTGTTTCTGATAGCTTTGTCCGCTATCCAAAACCTCAAAAGTCTGCTTGGTTATATCTTGCCGATCCAGGTATTTCGCGGTGATTTGCAGGGTATAGATGCCCGCTTGCAAGGCTGGCAAATTGCAATCATTCCAGATGAACGGTGCCCCGCTCACCTGCCTTGAAAAACTGGCCTCCGGTATTTCCACACTCCAGCTGACCGCATTGGATGCCTCCGGCCGAATTATGGTGCCGGCAGCCCTTAAACCCAGCACCGCTTCGTCACCGGTCAGAATCGGTCCATTGAAACGGCTGTCGGTAAAGAAAGGCTTCGTCACCGGGATGCTACCAGTTCCGTTTCCGACCCAGATATCCGGCATATAAGCCTGCCAGATAAGCCGCCAGGCTGTAATATTATCCGGAAGGGTGAATTCTGCCGAAGCATGTCCCTTGGCATCGGTCTTCAGGGTTTTGAAATAGGCCGTATCCCGGAAATTCTCCCGAGCACCGTCACCTTCCCCGCCGCTCTCCGCCATATTCTCAGGTATGATCCTGTCATGGCTCACATCATAATTAAAATCAAAAGTGTATTGATTCTCCCAAAAGACCCGCCGCCCGATGTCTACGTACTGGTTTTCAATGGCCAGCAAGGCCTCGTCGATCAGGCTGAGGTTGACATAGCCTTCCATGGGTGTCCCGGCTTTGTCTGTTAAAGTCAGCTCCAATTTTGCCGTTTCTCCCGGCGCATAAGCCTCTTTGTCTGTTTTGACCTGGACCACCGCTTCCCGCTCGGAGGGGTTGGCAAGGCAAGTGTAAGCATTGGAAGCCGGATAATAGCTGCGGCCGTCAAAATATACAGCCATCACATTGATGTTGGGCAGGTATGCCTCCAGGAACCGGAATGTATAGGCATTCTCCTGCGCCAGGGTATGATCCATCAGTTTCTCACGACTGCGATAAAAAAGCATGTTTCCCTGTTCAAAGGACAAGGGCGCTTCTCCGCTGTACATGCGAAGGGTCACTTCCTCGTTAAAATCCGCAGTAAAGCCGCTGTCTTCGGTCTGAAGCCACATATAGCCGTAACTGCCGTCGAGATTGCTTTCATTGTTCAAGGCCGGAATATAGAATTCACGCTTGAAGGGCCGGCGGTTACGGTCCATGCCTTCCAAAGTCAAGGTATAGGCGTTTTTGCTTTGCAGGATTTCTTTGAAGCTGTTCTGGTCCGGACCCTGATAGGTCCATTCAAAAACATTTTCCAGTTCCTTACGGAGGTTGTAATCATAGACCGGATTGTTTTGCTTCGTATAAGGATCATAGGTATAGGAGCGCAGGACCTTGTCCCATTCATGACGCTCAAGGGTGGCTTTGATCACCAAGGCCTCCGTATAGGGGCTGTAGGACTGTTTTGAAATATCACTGTTCCAGTCTTCCACCTTGTCAGGATCTGCACTGTAAGCCGTGGTAAGGCATTCAAACTGGCTGCCCTCCCGTTGGATCCGGCTCTCGATATCCACATCGCTGTTAAAAACGAAAATGGATTGCTGTCGATAGATATCTGCGATTTCCGGCATGATCGCTTCCGCCTCGACCCAATGCACCGAGAACAGGGACTCGTTGGTGGAGGCATCGGTTTTTGTGTCGAAGGTGATCTCGCCGTTGCGGTCGGTATTGATCCGCTTGGTTTCATGGATCAAGCTGCCGCTGAAGGCTACGGGGAGCTCCGGCAGCGGCGTTCCCTCAAAAAATGCGGCTTTGGTTGCCCAGGTCACCAGGTCACCGGCCATAACGCCTTTTCGGCTGGGCGTGATGGAAAGCTGGTAGGAGGGCTTTTCATAGGGCTGGACTGAGAAATAGGTGCTGCAATATCGGACCCCTTCCGACGAAAGGCTCAGACTGTAATACTCAGGAATCAGCATGGGAAGCTCAAAGCTGCCTTCAAGGATGCCGTTGTTGACAGCGAAGGTTTTTTTGATCTGGCTTTCTCCATAGATCGAACCGCCACTCAGCGTGATTGTGACTTCCTTCATGGGCTCGGCGTTTTCTTCCCTGGGCGCAATGAGTCCAAATAGACTGACCGTGTCGCCTGGGCGGTATAAAGGCCGGTCTACATAGAGGTAATTCCAATACGCCTGCCGCTTTTTATTCATATCCCTCCATGAAAGAGGCTGAGAAAGAGGCCTGTATTCAACCTGGTTGGAATTCATGATCAGTTCGTCCGTTCCGGCTTGGATCTCGAAAATGTTGCTGCCGGATGCTCTGGACTGCAGCTTCATGACCGCGGTGCCGGTTTCGTCGGTAACCGCCGTCACCTTGGTGTCTGTGACCTGTATGGACGCATTAAACACAGGCTGGCCGGATCTCATATCATTGACCCAAAGCAAAGCCTCATCTTCATTGTAAGCAAGATAGGCGCTGAGCTCCGTCACTTGGAACTGCATCTGCCGGCGGATCCCGTTCAGGCTGATTTCTGCCAAATAGTATCCGGTTTCCATCGGCTCAGGGAAGTAAAAGTACCAGGACCAGTTTTGCTGCTTCCCTTCCAAGGTAAATTCAGCGGTTTCAAGCAGATTTTCGGTGGGGAGCAACTGATCACGCAGCGCGGCGCACCAGGAATATTCGCTGTTTTTGATGTTGAGGGCTTCTTTATAGGCGTCTTTGTTCGGATAGCGCCAAACCTTGATTGTTGCCTGATGGGCCGTCTCATGGCTCTGGTAGTACTCGATATAAGGCGCAACGGAGGGTCTGAAGGCTTTATTATTGCTGGAAAGCTCGAAATAAGCCCCTTGCTCTTCGTCGGTGCCCCCTCCTTGCTGCTCTGTTTCAAACATTGTGGTCTGTTCTGCCTCAAGACGGACCGACCGGTCCTGATTTTGAACCGCCCCGGTGATCATGATCTTGTAGAGGGATGCGTAAGCCAAAGGAGACTCCGGTACGAAAACCGCCGTTTTATCCCTTAACGACCACACGCCGGCTAAGGCAGGCTCGAAGGTCACATTCTGCTTGACGGAGTCAAGATCCGGCGTCTGCGAAAAGATGATCTCGATCCCTGTACTGACCGGCACAGCGGAGGAAGCATCCATGGGGAGCACCGATTTGACCGCAAAGCCGCCGATGGTTTGAAAAGCCCACATATGATCGCTTCGTGGCGCTAAATTGGACAATTGATTCTGCGGATCGAAGGCGATCTTATAGACCGTGTTTTCAACCAAGGGCTGCTCAGGGATGATTTTATATTCTTTGCCGCCCTGGCTCTTTTCAAGTTTGTATTCAATGCCAGGGGTGATCATCAAGGCCTCCCGAACCAGTTCCTCGGGCATGGCTTCGCTGGAAGTGATAAGGAACCCTTTGGCAGGGTCGATGCCGCTGTCACTGGCAGCCAACGGTTCGATTCCGATGATGCCCTGAAATCTGCTGGGAATCGGAATCTCTGAGGGCATAAAGGATACGATGGCAAACAGGACCGTTGCGGCAATAGCCAGAGAAGGCAACCATATCTTAGGATTGCGGCTAAACCAATGATGAATTTTTGATCCAAAGGATCGCTGGATCTGCGATGCCTCTAAGATGGCTTTCTCAACGGTATCTTCATAAGCTTGGGGCGCTTCCATGCGGTTGATACGTTGTTTTTCGGATTCAAAAAACTGCTCCAATCTATCCATGGTACGCTCCTTTCATGCGATCTCTCAAGGTTTCGGTTGCACGATTCAAGCGGGACTTCACCGTGCCCTCCGGCACGGCCAAATATTGGGCAATGTCATGATATTCATAATCCAAATAGTAGCGAAGAAGGATCACTTCCCGCTGTTTTTCCGGCAGATCCCGGATAAACTGGCGAACCACCCATTCTTCTTCCGGTTCATGGTCGGGGATGTTTTCCGAAAGGCTGAATTCTTCCAACGGCAATGCCTTCGGCGTTCGCCGCCACATGTCCCGGCAAACATTGACCAATATCTTTTTGCTCCATGCCAAAAAAGCATCCGCAGAACGAAGCGAATCGATTTTTTCAACGACCAGCAGCGTCATTTGGGAAATCGCCTCTAAGGCGTCCGCTTCGTTTCCTGTCAAAGAATAAGCCAGCCGATAGTACATGTTTCGGTTTTTCTGTAGTAACTCCAATAGCTGCAGCTGTTGGTCGTTCAGTCCCATCGGATCTCCTCCTAACCTTCTAACCATAAGATGCGGTGAATGCCGAAATGGTTCCATATCCCTGCTATTTTCTTTTCGACTGTTTTATAAAAAAGAGACTTCCCGTATGTCCTTTGACAAAGGTACCGTCTCTTTGTAGCCAATCAGCGTCATTGCTTATCACTGCATTGTTTTTAATTTTTCACACCAAGCCTGTCTCATCCGTTCGCCGCTGGCGGTTGAAGCCAAACCACCGCAGGATCCCTTAAGTTCGCTTGGCAAGCGGCGCTGCGTATCCGCCAAAGCAACGACCACATCATCCGGTGTTACCGTGCTGCGCAAACCTGCAAGCGCCATCTCCGCGCCCATGAAAGCCACTGCGGTTCCCATCCCATTACGCTTGATACAAGGCACTTCCACAGGGCTGGCAGGCGGGTCACAGGTCAATCCCAGAATATTTTTCAGAGCCAGCGCCGCAGCGTGGACGACCGCCTCTGTGGAACCCGACGCCAGCCAAGCTGCGCCGCCTGCCGCCATGGCGGCAGCGATGCCGATCTCGCTCTGACATCCACCCACCGCACCGGAAAAGGACGCCCGGTTGCCGATGACAACACCCATCGCCGCTGCCACTAAAAAGGCCTCGGCCAACCGTCTGTCATCCGCATTCATTTGCTCGGCCACCGTGAACAAGACACCGGGAAGTGTTCCCGCGGCACCGCCGGTTGGGGCGGCAACCACCAGGCCCATGGCGCCATTCATCTCTGCCATAACAACGGACCTGGCAAGGGCTTTATTAAAGGGGGCTCCCATCAGCGTCTGTCCGGACATTGAATAATTCCACATTTGTTTGCCTTCTCGGCCGCTGCAAAGGCCGCCGATCAATTGGATGGGTTCTTGAAAACCCTTTTCCATAGCCTCCCGGCTAACCTTGACCAATCGTTCCGCCTCCGTCAAGACCTCCTTGGCGGGGAGTCCGCTGCGGCTGCTTTCGTACTGTAAAACCACATCGATCAAAGGTTTTTGCTCCGCAGCCGCCATAAGATTCGCGAAGGTGGAGAACACCGGTTTTTTGTTTGTGTTCAGCCGAAAAAGATAAAGCGGCTTGATGATCCGGAAGGTTAATAAATCAGACTGGCATTCTTCCGGGATTTCCTTCGGCGGTTCTTGACGAAAGGCCCCGCAATAGATCCATTCTCCGTTGGATTCTTTACCGTGGCAGACCGCCTTGAGGTCCTTGCCTGCCCACTCGGCCAGCCACTTTCCTGCCTTCTCCATAGATTCCTGTTTTGAAAATCGCAGAAGCAGGCTCCAGTTGTTTCCGTCAAGAGAAACCTCAACGCCGTTGACCCGATTGATGATGATGTTTCCCCCGCCAATCGATATGCCATTGATTTCCCAATGGATCTGATCCACAATGCCATGGACCCGCATGGTGTTGCGATGAGGTTCTTCTTCATGGATCGGATAGCAATCCACCGAAATCCCCCGCTGTACAGCCTCTTCCAGCGCATGGACACTAAGTTCATCATCTTCTCGATATCCAAGGCAGCCGGCGGTCAGTGCCGCGTGGGTACGGTGTCCGGCATAAATGTCATAATAGATCGGGTGGAAACCAAACTCAAGATTTGCCGGGATCCCTCCCATGATTTTGCCGGCCAGATAACCGATACGGTTTGCACCGGCCGTATGGGAACTGGAAGGACCGTGCATGACGGGACCTACCACATCAAACAAACCAAGCGACATAATGGTTTCCCCCTCGATTTTGTTATTTTCGTCTTAGGATCAAGGTGTGGCTCCTGGTTCCTGCTCTGCAGGCGCAGCTCCATCCTCAGGGGTTTCGCTTTCCTGGTTTTCAGGAAGATCGGCAACCCCTTCCTCCGCAGATCCATCCGGCGGTGTCGCTGTCTCACCCGAAGCAGGCTCCGAACCGTTCTCTTCTTGAGGAATCTCCACATATTCGCCCGTAATATCTGAGCCGGGGACGATCACCGGAGCGTTTGGATCGATTTCGCCTTCAGGGCTTACAACCCCGGCCGTGCCATCACCCGTTGCCGTATCGGGAGATGCCTCTTCGGCTGCTGTCGTATCCGTTGTTTGCGGAACCGCATCCCCTTCGTTTTTCGGTGCTGAATTCCCGGAATTGGTTTGGGTATCGCCCGCACCTTCATTCGTTACAATCTGGTTTGCTTCCATTTCTGCTTGTTTCAACTGTTCCAGGTCCGGAATATAATACCATCCTCCATGGATGGTCTTGCCGACACCGGGAAGCAAAATACTGTCGACGCCATTGTTTAATATGGTTTTGCCTTCTTTGGCGAATCCGATGATCTCATGGGTGCTTAAATTCGTCTCTAAATACTTCATGGCGGTTCCGCTGATCTCAGTGATTTTTAGAAGATTGGATGGCTGCATCATTTTGTCGGCAAGCTGGATGATGACTTGTTTTTGACGTTCAGACCGGTCAAAATCAGAAAGTGTTGCATCTCTGTAACGCATATAGCCTAAGGCCTGAAGTCCATCCAAATGCTGCATTCCCGGTTGCAGGTCAATCTTTTCCAAAGGCTTGTACATGCGCTTCGGAACATCCACATCGATACCGCCCATCAGATTGACCAATTCGATCACACCGTTAAAATCGACCACCGCATAGCGGTCGATCTTGGTTCCTAAAAGATCTTCCACGGCGCTGCAGGTGCCTTGGGGGCCATCGATTCCATAAACACCATTGATTTTCATCCATTCGTCCTTATATTGGATCCTGGTGTCCCTGGGGATCGTCAGCATTCTCGCTTTCATAGTCTTCGTATCAATCGTTGCCAGTATAATGGTGTCCGTCCGATCGCCGATATCGATTTCATCGCGGCCGTCGATTCCCATTAATAAAACATCGTATTTGTCAAAACCCGACAGCGGATTCGTTTCATCCGGAGACGTTTCGCCGGAGGGCAATTTGAAGAATAGATTGAAGCCCAGCCATAGGAGGGCGATCACGCCGCATAGGATGGCGAATGCTTTGATGGCTGTTTTCTTTTTATTTTTTTCCGCAGGTTCTTTTTTTGCTTCTGCCCCACCAAACATATCGGGGTTTTGGTCGTTCATTGTTTCTTCCCTCTTCCTCTTTCTATCCAGGCATCCTCACCCGACAGGATCATTTCCTCGTCGTGGCCCCATCACCTGTTTGTTTCGGCTTTTGATCGTCCAGGCGTCGGTGCCCGGCTTCCAGACAGGGACGAACATGCTCTTCCAAAAATTCAGTGACCTGCTGGGGTGCCCGCCCAACAAAATCGATGGGATTCAGCATCGCTTCCATTTCCTCCATGCTGACACCGAAGGTCGGGTCCGCCGCGATACGCTGCAAAAGATCATTTTCCTTGCCATTTTCGCGGATATCCTTAACAACGTTCATGGAATGCGTCCGGATGCTTTCATGCAGTTCCTGGCGATCGCCGCCCTTTTTGACCGCAAGCATCAGGATGCGTTCGGTGGCCATAAAAGGCAATTCATGAACCAGATGTTTTTCGATCATCTTCGGATAGACCACAAAACCTTTAATAATCTTGATTAGCAGTTCCAGAATGGCGTCAACAGCCAAATAAGCTTCAGGGATACTGATCCGCTTGTTGGCGGAGTCGTCCAGGGTCCGCTCCATCCATTGGGTCGCGGCTGTCATCGCAGGATTCAGCGCATCGATGATCACATAGCGTGCCAGAGAAGCGACCCGTTCACTGCGCATGGGGTTGCGCTTATACGCCATGGCTGAAGATCCAACCTGTTTTTTGTCGAAGGGTTCTTCAATTTCACCTAAATGCTGCAGTAAACGAACATCGCTGGATAATTTGTATGCACTCTGCGCAATGCCGCTGAGGACATTCAGAACCTTGCTGTCAAGCTTCCTGCTCACGGTTTGGCCGGTCACCGGGAAAGTATCATGATAACCCATTTTTCCTGCGACCCGGCGATCCAATTCCCGGATCTTTTCATGATCGCCATTGAATAATTCCATGAAGCTGGCCTGGGTCCCGGTGGTGCCTTTGGCGCCCCGAAGCCGCTTTTTAGACAGAAAATGCTCTATTTCCTCCATGTCCAATATAAACTCCATAAGCCATAAGGATGCACGTTTCCCCACGGTGGTCGGCTGGGCCGTCTGGAAATGGGTGTAGGCCAAAGTCGGCATCGCCTTATACTGATCCGAAAAAGCAGCGAGCGCTTCGATCACATGGATCAGTTTCACATAAATCAGTTCCATGGCCTCGGTCATCACAATAATGTCTGTATTATCCCCCACGAAAGCCGAGGTAGCACCCAAATGAATGATTCCGTTGGCTTTCGGGCATTGTTCACCATACGTATGAATATGAGCCATCACATCATGATGGATCAGGGATTCCCACTGCTGAGCTCTTTCAAAATCAATATTGTCCTGGAATTCCCGCATTTCCTGGATTTGTTCGTCCTGGATGTTCAAGCCAAGTTCCTGCTCTGCCTCAGCCAATGCGATCCAGAGACGGCGCCAGGTACTGAATTTCTTTTGGGCCGAAAAGAGAGCTTGCATCTCTTGGCTGGCATATCGGGTACATAAGGGGCTTTCATAACGGTCTAACAAAATTATTCCTCCTTTTATGGCAAAAACATCCCTTCGCCTGGGGCTTTGAAACTGATTCATTCGATTATTATAGCATTGAACTATCCCTGGTGCGAATTTAAAATCACTTAGAATAACAGTCCTTATTTCTTGGCGCCGGGTTTGACCGGGTGGCGGACCGGCCGGCTCCGTTTGGCCGGCGGGTCCGCTTCGCTGGTTTTATTTTTGATCATGTAATTGCTGACACCAGCTTCGGATCGGAAGGTTTTTTCATGAAAGAATTCCGATTTCAGCACCAGTTGTCGCAGCTTAATAAAACCATAGTTTCGGGGATCAAAATCCGGATATTTTTTATTGAGCATGTTGCCGACGGTGCTGAGATAGGTCCATCCTTCATCATTGGACGTCGCATCCACGATCTGTTGGATTGCGGCGATCACTTCGGGAAGGCCCATGACCACCATATCGAGCTTCTCCGATCCCGTTTGGAAGACTTCCTGGGGCTGCTGCGACGAGACGGGGGTCTCTTCGGCAGTTTCTTTCGTTTCCAGCACTTCAAGATAACGAAAAACCTCACAGGAAACCTTGAAGGGATTGGGTGTTTTCTTTTCCCCCATACCTAAAACAAATTTACCGGATTCACGGAGCCGGGATGCCAGTCTGGTGAAGTCGCTGTCGCTGGACACCAGGCAGAAGCCATCCACGTTGCCAGTGTACAAGATATCCATGGCGTCGATGATCATCGCGGAATCTGTGGCATTTTTCCCGGTGGTATAACCGTACTGCTGGATCGGCGTGATCGAATAAGCCAGGAGGGAAGCTTTCCAGGGGGCCAGCTGTGGCTTGGTCCAATCACCATATATACGTTTATAAGTTGGTGTGCCGAATTTTGATACCTCCGCGATGATCCCGCTAAGATATTTTTCGGATACATTGTCGGCATCGATCAGCAATGCGATTTTTTTATCATCTGTCATCCTGCTCACTCCGTTCCCTGAATTATGGCTGAATCATTTTGCATCATTCAACCCATTATCGATAGCATGCCCATATTATACCACAATTTATTTTTCAGTTACGATTAAATAACAGAAACTGGTGAACCGTCCCCGACACACCTTGATATTTAAGTTATGGCCTGCCGTCGTATTTTGTTGTATTGATCATCATACATGGTTCCGAAGATATGAACCGTTTGGGTGCAGCATATATAAAGTCCATGTTGGCCAGCGCCGGATACTTTTATGAGGACATGGTATTCTCCGTCAGGAATATCCGGCAGGGTGAAATGTTTTCGCTGGCTTTTTGATCTCCCGTCACTGAAACGGTGTGTGGTTTCCGGCAATTCCCAGATTGCCTGACCTGTGCCGTCTGTTCCGCCGGTACGTTGCAGCAAGGTTTCGGCGGCCTTATAGCCGCGGGTGTCATAAAACTCAGCAATAACCTGTGTCGGCCCCTTTAGCGTGCCGCCGATAGGATACGCTGTCCCCTTCAGTCCTTTGGGAATCTTCGTCTCCCAGTCGGTGGTATACCGGGTGGTGACCTTCAAACCAAAGCCATAGCCTGCCCGGGTCACCGTATCAGGATCGTACCCCTTTAACGCCGCGTAGGGAATGATAGCCCAAGCCCCCCGGCTGTCCTCATCCGAATCACGGGGATGTTTCGGATCGGGTAGATTTCCCTGCAATGTGCTGATCTGCGCATTGGCGCTGAGACTTTCAGTATACCGCACCGTCTTCTGTTCCCAGATCGGGCTGCTGTAATCAGTCCATTTCACGGTCTTGCATATCATCTTTCCGTAACGGTCCACATGACAGTCCAATCGCTGCTTTTGGCGGTACCCGGTGATATAGCTGTATGCCACATTCCAATCTTTCCTTTCCATTGGGTCGGCGCAGGTCTGGATCATGGGTTTGTTTTCGAAACGGATATAAAGATCTTTTTGGTTGTTCAACCGGTCTTGCTCCGGCAGGGTTTCCTCAGGGTCTGCCCATACCTTCAGCTGCAGGATATCGGCTTCCTTCGGGCTTTGCCATAACCAGCTCAAGGTCTTGGTTTCCCATGGTTTAAAATCCTGCAGCTCCTCCCGAAGAAGCTGGCCATCCTGGTACCAACCGATGCGGACTTTGGCCAGGTCCTGACTGCTTCGATTGCATAGCAAAGCTTTCAAAGACTCCCGTTTGCCGGGAATCCCCATGGCCGGACCGTTCAGGGCAATGGCTTCAAGATCCAAGAAATTCCCGCCGATTCGAAAGAAACAGCGATTATCCGACCTGGGCTTGATTTCCTCGGTTTTTTCCAAAGGATGGCCCGTCGGATTGATTTGTGCCACAAGGGTTTTATTGATTGCTTCCGAAGGAAGCTGGACCAGGAGGGATTCTGTTGAACCCGCCGGCAGATCGACGGTCGTTTCAGTCAATCTGATCTCCGGCCAATCCTCTGTTTCGGATCCATCCGCTGAAGGCGGCGGTCCGTTCAATTCACCAATGGTGACTGGGATCCCTGTGTAATCCAATCGAGAAGCATTGGATAGCTGCAGCCGGACCTGGATGGCGTCTGTCCCACTTTCGGATTCAGAAGCCGACCAGCATATGAAATTCACAGGCCCCCGGCCTTGAAACGCATGGAGTGTACCCTCTCCGTCGATCAAAAGCAGTAAATTATCTGCAATGATCGGTTCAGGCGCAGCGCCATGTTCACTGGACATCGGCACCAGAGCCAGCTTCATCTGATGGGTTCCGTCCTCGGACATAAAACCTGGAACGGATTCCAACGTCCACGCATCCAGGAGCGAAGCCGCCCCATCGGACTCGATCACTAGCAAGTAAGCCCTGGTGTTGTCGTCCGCAGGCTGCCAATATAAAAGATTCGAACGCAAGGGCGTATTGAAGGTTTTTACCGCCGCCGTTCTGCCGGTGTTTTTATCCACTGCAACCACCGCGCCGCCGCAGGAATCTTTGTATTGCTGGATCGGCAGATAAACATAACGATCGCCCGCCACGGGTGATTTCAGGTTGTAGCTCTTCGATATCCTGTCATGATCAGGATCTGTTTGCCCCGGGCTCGTCCAAAGAAGCTTCATGGTTCCCGCATCGGAGGATTGAAAACAATAAAGCCGGCTCTCCCGGTCTGCAAGATAGACACGGTCGCCCTCTGCCGTGGGCGAACCGGGAATTCCGGCCTCCAGGCTGGGGAGATCCGGCAGCAGTCTCATGGTCTCATAGGAAAACTGTATGAGCTGGCTTGGCTGATCGCCGGTATTTTGTGTGGCGAGGATCGATTGTCCGAAACGGACCGGACTGCCTGTGACTTCACCTGCCATTGACTTTGCGTAAACGATTTTTGGGTACAGGCCTTGGTCCTCCAGAACAAAGAAACCGTTGTCGGCGAATTGGACTGGCAATCCGGTCCCGTCGCCATGCCCGGTGCCAAGGGCAATATAGGGCTTCCCTTGATGATTGATCACCAGGGGACTGGCAGTGACCCGGTATCGGCGCTCAGGTCTCCCTGCAGCGCTGAGTTCAAAAAAGAGCTCCCCATTCAGCGGCGCCTTCCATAGAGGATGAAGGTCCTCCGGATCCAGGGCCCATAAACGATGATCTCTGGTGGCTTGATAGATACGATGGCCATAAGGGGTCCATGTATAGGTGGGACTGGCCCCGCTGGGCAGTTCGGATTGACTCAGGATCGGCGACCGTGCCTCGATTCGTCCGTCGGTGCTTACTTTGACCAACCGCTGGCCAGCCTGCACATACAGGCTGCCTTGAGCATAGATCGGCTGGCTCTCCGCCTGGCCGCCCAGGGGACAGGACCATATCTTTTGAAAGGGAAAACCTGTTTTTTCCAAGGGGTCCAAGATCCGTCGGCTGTTTTGAGCGTCGACGCCAAAACGCGGCACCGCGGCCTGCAAATCGGCCGGGCTCAGGGTCCCCATTAGATTCCAGTGAAAACTCAGGGACCAGGCGATCATAAAAGCCAGGGCTGCGAAAAGCCTCCTGAAGGCTGTCATTTTTTGAGCAGACATGGCACACATTCTCCCTTCTGAGTGGATTCACGATTCCAAACCGCCAGTTCTTCCTGCCATTGGGCCAGAGGAAGCAGTCTCCGCCAGGCCGGCAAAGAATCATGGATCTCCACGCAGCATGTGGAAGGCTGCCATACGACATAATATTCAAAAGTCTCCATCAACGCCCGCAGCGGCAGGAGTACTCTGCCGTTTTCAATGATGGGTGCCGAGTCCAGATCCAAGATTTCTCTGTTTCCCTGGGCGTATCGGATCTCTCCCTGGCTGCTGCCGACGACCAGCTCGACGCAATCACCCCGCTGATCATAGATCGACACCTGTTGTTTCTCCTCATCCCAATGGACTTTGGCCTGAACGTAACCACTTTCGAAAACAGGCCGGATGGGGACCAGGACCCTGTTTTTCCGGATCACAGGCCCCTGGTCAGAAAAGTCCAGCGGCTCACTTTGGATCTGGACGCTGATCGGAGGGACTTTCACCACAGCAGCCGTCAGCGGCAGGGATCCCATCAGTCCGAGCACCAACACCAATCCCAGATAAAAAAATTTGTTCATACGAACTCTTTCTTGCCGGGTTCCGTCCATCCGGCCAATGTTTGACATATTTTACCATATTTACCTTCATGGTTCAACCGGTATCCTTCCTTCATTCTATAAAAAAAAGCAAATCCCGTATGCTGATCAGGCATACGAAATTTGCTCTCTCGGTAAATTTGATAAGGCAGGGATTACTTCTGGCAGCAAACCATCGCAACGGTGTTGACGATATCGTCGATGCTGCAGCCGCGGGACAGGTCGTTGACCGGTTTGGCCATACCTTGCAGCACAGGACCCACCGCTTCCACACCACCGAAACGTTGTGCAGTTTTATAGGCAATGTTGCCGGATTGCAGATCCGGGAAAATCAACACATTGGCATGACCGGCGACTTTACTGCCGGGAGCCTTGAATTCTCCAACGGAAGGAATGATGGCGGCATCCATCTGCATCTCACCGTCCACTTCCAGTTCAGGATAGCGTTCATGGGCGATTTTTACTGCTTCTGCCACTTTGTCGACCAGCTCATGACTTGCGCTGCCTTTGGTTGAGAAGGATAGCATCGCGACTTTAGGCTCTTCGATGCCGGCGATCTCTTTGGCGGTCTTGGCGGAGCAATAAGCGATCTCCGCCATCTGCTCTGCGGTAATGGTAGGATTGACAGCGCAATCTGCAAAAATCAGAATCCCCTCATCGCCCAGGTTCTTGTTGGGCGTGATCATGATGAAGGCCCCGGAAACGGTTGAGATGCCGGGTTTCGTCTTAACGATCTGCAGAGCGGGCCGCAATACATTGCCCGTAGAGTTCTGGGCGCCGGCAACCATGCCGTGGCATTTGTCCTTGTAGACCATCATAACGCCGAAATACAAGGGGTCCTTCAAGGTTTCAACAGCTTTCTCCGGTGTCATGCCCTTTTTTTCGCGCAGTTTGAAAAAGGTATCGGCATAATCGTCAAAATCAGCGGATTTTTCAGGATCCACCAGATTGACCCCGGTCAGATCGGCGCCAACCTCGGCGGCCACTTCTTTGATTTTGTCCACAGGGCCCAAAAGGGTGATTTCTGCAATCTTTTCCTTCGTGATGATGGCTGCCGCCGCAACGGTTCTTTTTTCAGTGCCTTCTGCCAAAACAATGTGTTTTTTCGCGGCTCTTGCTTTGTCGCGAATTTGGTTAATAAGCTCCATAATGATTCCCTCCTATGATATAATATTCATTATTGCGGTCATTGTTTTTACATTAATTTATAATAGCCGATTTTAATTTTACTTTCAAGGAAAAGGTGAATTTATGTCTGTTGCCGGCATCGTTTGCGAATATAACCCCTTCCATAACGGGCACGCCTACCAGATCCGACGCCTCAAGGAGGATTTCGGAATGGAAGCCGTGGTCTGCGCCATGAGCGGCCACTTTATGCAGCGCGGTGAACCGGCGATCATCCATAAAATGACCCGCACACGGATGGCTTTAGGAAGCGGTGCGGACCTTGTCCTGGAGCTGCCTGCGATGTATGCCACCCGCAGCGCCTATTGGTTCGCCTTGGGAGGCCTTTCGGTGTTGAATGGCACCGGGATCGTGACCCATCTGGCTTTTGGTTCAGAAACCTCGGATCTATCCGGTTTGCAAAACGCTGCACAACGCCTGGCCCATCCTTCGCCTGCCTTCAGACAGTCCCTAAAAGCCCATTTGTCACAAGGTTTATCCTTTGTGGCAGCGCAGGCTGCCGCTTTGGCAGAGACTTCTGCGGAAGCGGGCGCCGAGAATACAGCTGCCGGCCATGCCCCGCAGCCGCTGATCCCAAGTCAGCCCAACGATCGTCTGGCATTAACTTATCTGCAGGTCATTGCAGAAAAAGGCTACCCCCTGATGCCGATCTTGATCCCCCGAAAAGGCGATGCCTATCACGAAACCGTTCCTTCCCGGGACACGGGTCTGACCAGCGCCAGTGCGATCCGACGTCTGCTGCTAAACGAAAGGACGCCGTTGGATGCATCCTCTTTGGCTGCTCCGGCAGATCCGGTCCGGGCCTTTCTTCCCAAGGGAAGCTATGATTTGATCAAAGCCTATCCTCATCGATTGGTCGATCCCCAAAGTCTTGCGCCCATCCTGATGCATCTTCTGCGGCGGGCAACGCCGGAGGACTTGCGCCGGCTCCCGGATATGACCGAAGGGCTGGAAAACCGCATCATCCAATGCGCCGGACTTGCGGGAACCATGGATGAATTCTACCAGCGCCTGAAAACAAAGCGCTATGCAATGACCCGGCTGCAGCGTGCCATGACCCATCTCTACCTGAACTATACAAACGACGCAACCCATTCCATGGAGCAAGGCTCACCCTATCTCAGGGTCCTAGGCTGTACCGCCAAAGGCCAGGCTTTGCTGCAGCAAATGAAAAGCTCAAGCACGCTCCCGGTGATCACCAGAGCCGGCCAGCTGAACCGGCTTTGCCTTCACGACCCCCATGGACGAAGTGCCTGGGAATTAGAAATGCGTTCCGGTTATCTTTATGCGCTTCTGCAAAATCCGGACGGTACGACGCCTGCAGCCATGCTCGAACATCAGCTGAAACCGATCCTGCAAGCTTAAGCCCTCGTCTTATTTCAGCCTTGGTCTTATGGCTGTGCCAATGCTATATCTCCACAGATCAGCGCCAGCTTCCGGCTGCGCGGCAATCGTTTGATGGCCCACTCCCGCTGCATGGCCTCCTGCTTTGTTTCAAAAGATTCACTGTAAACCAGCTGGACCGGCAAACGGGTTTTTGTGTATTTCGCGCCCATTCCCCGGTTATGGGCAACAACCCGCTTATTCAGATCCGTCGTCCAGCCGGTATAGAGCGTATGATCCCGGCAGCGCAGAATATAAACGTAGTTCATAGATCGCCTCTTATCGGACAAAGGTATCGATGGCCTTATTAAGGTCCTCAATCACCTTTTGGTCTCCGGTGGCGGCGGCGGCAACCACGCAGTGGCTGATATGGTCCTCCAAGATCATCTTGCCAATGTTGTTGACTGCCGACTTCACGGCAGCGATCTGGATCAGGATCTCGCTGCAATCCCGCCCTTCCTCAACCATCCGCTTAACGGACTCCATGTGGCCGATGGCCCTTGAAAACCGGTTAAGCACCGCTTTGGTATGGGTATGAACATGCAGATGCGGCGGATGTTCCGATCCGGCCTGCTTCTTATCCATCCTTGGGCATCTCCTTTCATCAAGTCATGATTTTGTTAAAAAAAAGAGGCGTGCTTGGAAGCCGCCTCTTTTATTTCAGGATGATCAGGCATCATTGAGATTTGACTTTTTGTCTTGAAGCTCCCGAACGGTCACCGGCGGCAGATTGGTCCGGATCGCTTCCCGCCCGCTTCGGATGACCTTCAAGGCGGATTCCATTTCGTTTTGGAGATTCGACATCACCTCTTCGGAATAGCCATAGGCCCCGCTGATCAGGCTTTTTGCCTCAAGCTTCGCCTGGTCGATGATTCTCTCTCCCTGGGCGATGGCTTGTTTGACGATCTCGCTTTCCCCGGTGATCCTTTGGGATTTTACCTTGGCGCTCTCGATAATGCCTTCGCCTTCACGGACGGCTTCGGCCAAGAGCCGTTCTTTTTCCCTTAGGATGTATTCCGCATCCCGAACCGACTGAGGAAGATAGGCTCGAAATTTATCTAAATAATTATAGAGCACTTCCTCATGAATAACCACTTTGCCCGTCATGGGGATCCGGCCGCTGCCTTCGATGATGCTCTCAAATTCCTCGAGAAGATCTAAAATCTCCATAATACCCTCCCCGTATCCTAATATTTATAATAACCGATCACAGTATCTCCATAGGCCCGCCGCTTTTGGCAGGTCAAAGCGCCTGCTTTCTCCGGCAAATCCAGATCCCGGGGTGCTTCCACCACCAGGACCCCCTCGGGATGCAGCATTCCGCTGTCTGCAATAGCTGTAAGGATTTTTTCATAATGTCCCTCATGATAAGGGGGGTCTGCAAAAATAATATCAAAAGGTGGCTGGTCTTTGGGATAGCTTTGCACGTAGGCCAAAGCGTCCTGCCGCAAGATTCGGATATTCTCTTCAAGCTTGCATCGTTTGCTGTTTTCTGCCACCAGGTCACAGGCTGCGGCATGACGGTCCACAAAAACAACCTCCGCAGCGCCCCGGCTCATGGCTTCCAGCCCCAGCGCGCCGGTGCCGGCAAATAGATCCAAAACCCGTGAATCAGGGATCTGAAAAGCCAGGGAACTGAAAATCGCCTCTCGGACCTTGTCCAGCGTCGGCCGGATACCCCGTCCATGGAGGCATTCGATCCGGTGCCCACGGGCTTTACCGGCGATAATCCTCATACATTCAACCCCTTAATGGGAATTATACTATAAATTGTCCATGGTTTACAAATTATTCTTCTCAGGTTTTCACCATATCGGCCATTTTTTGCATAATTAATATATTCAGTTGCTCATGCTCCGGCTTCTGCAACATCGGATCCTGCTGCAGAAAGTCTAAAGCCGCGCCCCGGGCTTCTTCCAGGAGACGCCGGTCCTCAGGCAATTGAGCGATCCTGAATTCAGGCAATCCATGTTGCCGGGTCCCAAAAAACTCACCGGGTCCCCGGAGCAGCATGTCTTCTTCTGCCAGACGAAATCCATCATTGGTTTCAGTCATTAGTTTCAGGCGTTTCAGGGAAATCGGCTCTGTGGTATTCGTCACCAGGATGCAATAGGACTGGTCGCCGCCCCGGCCCACTCTGCCCCGCAGCTGATGCAGCTGGGCTAGCCCGAAACGCTCCGCGTTTTCAACCACCATGACAGTTGCTCTGGGAACGTTGACCCCGACTTCGATCACCGTCGTTGAGACCAGCAGCTGAATATTTCCTTTCTCAAAGGCTGCCATGACCGTGTCCTTCTCTGTGCTGTTCATCCGGCCGTGGAGTAAACCTACTTTGACATGGGGCATCGCCGCAGACAAGGCGGTGTAAAGCTGTTTTGCATTCTGCAGGTCCGCAAGCTCGGTCTCCTCGATCAAGGGGCAAACGATATAAACCTGGAAACCTTTTGCAATTTCCCTTTCCAGCAATGCATTGAGCTTAGGCCGTGCCTTTTCCAGAATGCATAGTGTTTGAACCGGCATACGCCCTGGCGGCATTTCATCCAGAGAGGAAATATCCAGGTCTCCGTAAACTGTTAAGGCCAAGGTTCGGGGGATCGGTGTGGCCGACATAACCAGCATATCCGGTGTGATACCTTTTTCTTCAAGCATCGCCCGCTGCCGTACACCGAAGCGATGCTGTTCATCGATGACAAGAAGGCTTAAATTATTGAAAACCACCGCTTCCTGAAACAGGGCATGGGTGCCAACCGCGATATGAAGATGGCCTTGTTTCAGCGCTTCGATAATTTCATTTTTTTTACCGGAGGACAGGCTTCCCTTCAGCAGACCCACTTGGATCCCCAAGGGCTCAAACCAGGCGGATAATGTATCAAAATGCTGCCTGGCCAAAATCTCTGTGGGTGCCATCATGGCAGCCTGATGTCCGGTTTCCACGGCACGCAGCAATGCCCAGGCTGCAACCACGGTTTTGCCGGATCCCACATCGCCCTGGATCAGACGGCGCATGCTGTGGGACGCCCCCATATCGGATTTGACTTGTTCAATGACCCGCCTCTGGGCTTCGGTCAGCTTGAAAGGCAAGGCGGCAAGCCAAGGACGCGTCAAATATTCACTGCCTTGATGCTGTATCCCTTTTTTTTGCTGCTCGCCGCCACGCATCCGGCCCAAGGCCAGCTGCAGCAAAAAGAATTCATCAAAAATCAGCCGGCGCCGGGCTTGTTCTAAGATTTCCCAGTTGTCAGGACAGTGGATCGCCCGCAAAGCTTCCTGCCGACCGATCAAACCATGTTTTTGGCGAAAAGCTTCCGGCTCATAGTCTTCGATATGAAGCTCGCTTTCAAGGACCTGAGCGATGGCCATGCGAAAAACACTTTGGTTCAAGCCTTCCACGGAAGGATAGACGGGAACGATCCGTCCAAGCGCTTCCTCGCTTGTTTCCGTCAGCAACTCATAGTCCTGGACAAGGATTTCCCGGTTGCCGAACCGGATCTGCACCTTGCCGGTCAACAGGATGAATTGACCCGGATGCAGCTTTTGTTTCAAGAAAGGCTGGTTGAACCAGGTCGCAACGGCAAAGCCTGTGGGGTCCCGAAGGATCGCTTTAAGAAGCGATAAATTTTTACGGATCGGCTGGGTTTCGATCCCTGTGATCTCTGCTTTCAGGGTATTGACTTCGCCGGGCACCAGCTGGGCGATGGTCAGCAATTTCGTCCGATCCTCATAGCGCCGCGGAAAATGGCAAAGCAATTCCTCTGCAGAATCAATTCCCATTTGATGAAGCAATTGAACGCGCCTGGGGCCGATTCCTTTGAGAAAATGCAGCTCCATAACCTGTTCCTCCTCATTTTTCCACTTTTCCTTCAGCTTTTTTTAGGGCGCGGACCCTATTGAATATGTACCATTGTTTCTCGATCAGGATTCCGGCGCCTGTTCCCAAGAGCAGCGGGACCCATCGATAGATTAAAAAAAATAATATAAATACTGCTGTCAGCTTAATGCCGGTGACCCATAAGATTTTGGATTGACGGTGAACGCTGGACGTTTTTGATTCCAGATACCATCTGCTTCCATAATCTAAAATCACGCCGGCGAGGAGACCCGCCAATAGGCCTATGACAACAAATATCCAGGTTTGAGACATGCACATCCCCCCTCTATGAACATACGTTAATTTTTATCAGGGCCGTTTTTATACTGCTTCCCTCTTCCGCCAATCTCTTTGTTTAAATCCTTAATGAGAACCCGCATGGAGGCCACCAGTCCCAGAATCACAAGCCCCAGCATACACCACGGTGAGGTTCCCAGACGGCGGTCAAGCCATGTGCCTCCATGGTATGTCAGGAAAAGCGTGATGGCCACTGTAATCCCAAAGCTAAAAACAAAATTAAAGTATTGGTAAGAAGAGCCGCCCTTCGTTTCGTCCTGTTTTTTAAAAGATTCTTTCATAAAACACACCTCTGCCGTCCATTAAAATATCGTGCCCCTGAAACCTTTATCCTTTGAAACAGTTATCGTCATATCAAATATTATACATTGGCTGAGAAAAATTTGCAGTCACTATATTAAAAAATAAATTGAATAACTGCATGTCCGGGTTGTTCATCCTCTTAGTATAATTGGGTTTTAGGGGGATGACATTTTCCCTGATGAGTTATACCATGACATTATCGCTGATTAACGACACAAAGCAGGAATAAATCCTTGCAATAACTTTATGTTTCTGTTAGAATATCTAGGTGATCAGCCAAAAGGAGGTGGATTTTATGTCTTTTCAATGTGATGTTTGCGGTAAAGGAAGATCGGTAGGCATGCAAGTCAGCCATTCCCATATCCGTACTAAGAAGGTCTGGAAACCCAATCTTCAGCCTGTACGTGCCAATGTAAACGGTCAAACTCTCAAGCTTCGGGTGTGTACCCGCTGCCTCCGTTCCGGTAAAATTCAGCGAGCGGTATAGGCTGGTTTCCTAAATTTATGATGAGCATCCAGAAGTAAAGGGCAGTTATGTTATTGATAACATAACTGCCCTTTTTGGCGTCCGGTGATCTGCCGGCTATGCTTCCGGCTTAACATCAGTCACGGATGCAGCTTCCAACTTCTGAATTTCTATTTCCTTTACCAGGGCTTCAAGGTCTTCCTGAGAGAAGTCATAGGTATTCCCGCAAAAATGACAGCGCATGGAAGCTTTCCCATCCTGCTCAATGATTTCATTCAATTCCTTTGGCCCCATGCTGATCAACAGGCGTTCCAGTCTCTGACGGTTGCAATCGCAGCCAAAAGACCAGGTTTCTTCAGTCAATCCGGACAAGGTCTCTTTTGGAAACAGCGCCTGCAGCATTTCAGTGGGATTCCCAAGCTGGTCGGCCAAGGCGGAAACGGGCGGCAGGATATTCAGCCATTCTTCCAGGGCCTGCAGCTTTGTGTCGTCGATTCCAGGCAACGCTTTGATCATATAGCCGGCCGCAGTATGGCAGCTGCCATCCACATCGATCAGAACGCCGAGAGAAACCACCACCGGACATTGTTCCGACTGGTGAAAATAATAGGCCAGATCTTCAGCGATTTCACCGCTGATCAAGTGACAGCTCCCGGTATAGGGTTCTTTGAGTCCCATGTCCTTGGTCACATAAAGATCGCCTTCATTGCCGACGGCCGCGCCAACATCCAGTTTTCCCTGGGCGGAAAGCGGAAGGTCCAGCGCAGAATTTCCCACATAGCCTTTCACTTTATGATCGGCGCCGGCCTGGGTGATCATGCCGCCCAAAGGCCCGTTGCCTAAAATTCTAAGGGTGATCGTATCGTTGCTTTTTAAGTTTAAGCCTAGAAAAACCGCGGCCATCATCCCCCGGCCCAAAGCCGCTGCCGCCACCGGTGTCATCTGATGACGTTGTATGCATTCATTGACCATATCCGTGCTGATGATGGCGGCAATCTGGATTTGTCCATCCCATACCACCGCCCTGGCAAGATTATTGCCGGGCTTATCTTTGATTGTTTCAGATGATCTATTCATGTCCCGATCCTCCAAATTTTTCTCTGTTAAGCATCATACATAATAAGATGCCCTCATCCCAATCGATCCAGGCTTCACTGCCGACCAACTCATTGCTGATCCCCAAAGGGAAATTCATATCGTAGCGGTCGCCCGGAGGCTGGTACTTCAAACCACGGTTTCGAAAACCGCGGACCGGTTCTCCCAAAGCAAAGAGTGAAACATAATCACCGGGGTGCCCGTTCAGTGTTTGGCCATGCGCCGGAAGAAATACAGTCACGCCTCCATCTTTGATGACCACACTCTGATCCGGACCGATGTCTGCCAAAAGCAGCAGCATAATGTTGGCAAAGGTATGGTCGATCCGGTTGCCCAACGCTCCCCAGATCTGAATCATCTCAAATCCCATGGTCGCGGCCTCTTTCAAGACCAGACAGCTATCTGTTTCATCTTTTTCGGCCGGGTAACGATGGATCCGGCAGCCTGCTTCCTGCAGCATCTGCAGCTGCACTGGGCCGATGGAATCCAGATCCCCCATAATGCCATGGGGGATCTGCCCGACAGCCAGCAAGTGACGCGCTCCGCTGTCAGCCGCCAGGATATAATCCGCTGTCTTTACAGAATCTAAAAAAGCCCGGGTATCCTGGATCTGTCCGCCCAAGACCAACACACATGTCTTTCCCATATGATATCTCCCTTTAATACCGCTTGTCCCGCTGAGACAATTCATCCATAAACGTGATATAACGCTGATAGCGCCCTTCATCGATCAAACCGGCTTCCACCGCCGTCTTGACGCCGCAGCGTAGCTCCTTGATATGGCTGCATGACGAAAACTGGCAGTCATGCTGCGCTTGATCAAACTCCGGATAAAAAGCTCTCAGTTTATCTCGGTTGACATTTTCCGGAAGATAGATTTGGCTGAATCCCGGTGTATCGGCGACCCAGCCGCCCGAGGATAAGGGCAGCCATTCAACATGTCGTGTGGTATGCTTGCCTCTCCCCAGTTTCTGACTGGTTTCCCCGGTCTTCAGGGTCAGCCCAGGTTCGATTTGATTCAGCAGACTGGATTTCCCAACACCGGAAGGGCCTGCCAGAACCGTTGTCCGGTCTTTTAAGAGTGCGCGCAGTTCAGCCACGCCCTGCCCTGTCAAGGCATTGGTTTGAACCTGGATGATTCCGGCGGACTCATAGGCTTTTTTCAGGCTGGCTACTTCCGCCGGGGCGGCAAGATCTTCTTTATTCCAGCAAAGCAAAGGCTGGATATTTTCATTTTTGATCATAATCAACAGGCGATCAAGCAGCCAAAGATCAGGTTCTGGATCTGCAGGCGCCAGAACGATCAGGGCCTGATCCACATTGGCCACAGCGGGTCGAATCAAAGCATTGGTTCGCGGCAGGATTTCATCCACGACCCCTTTGTGCTTTTCAGCGTCCAAAATCCCAAAGCGTACCTTATCACCGGCCAGCACCGTCTGCTTCTCTTTTCGAAACCGCCCTCTCAGACGGCATTCCCATAGGATGCTGCCGTCGCTGACATAGTAGAAACTGCCGTAGCCCTTCAGGATCCTTCCGTTTCCTTCTGAATTCAACCGATTGCCTCCTTTTGTATATCTGTCACAAAATGTGTCGGATTTCCCATGCATCATCACAAAAAGCTGCAAGACCCTTCGATGCTCAAGACGGTCCGGGGCCGGAGCTGACCACTAAATTCACCGGGGTGCCGACCTGGACTTCTGAATCACCTGGCGGATCTTGGCGGATCACCATGTCTGCGGCATAGGTCCAGCTCATTTCTTTTTCAACCTTGCCGATCGTAATGCCCAAGGCTGCGGCCGCAGCTTGCGCTTCGCTTAAAGGCATGCCCACAAAGGACTGCACTTTAACATATTGGATCACAGGCCCCTTGCTCACCACGATGTTCACGGTGCTTTCAAGATCCACGCTGGCACCTGCGGCGGGATCCTGGCGGATCACCCCGCCCTTTGGGGTCTCATTGTCATTGATCTCTTCGGTCGTGCCAAGTTTTAATTTTTTATTGGCTAATTCGACCTCCGCCGCCTGGGCGGAAAGCCCGCTGAGGCTGGGAACGATCACCTGTTCCGGACCGGCGCTGATGGTCAGAAGGATCGTGCTGCCCGCCTTCACCGGCACGTTGCCTGCGGGCTCCTGAAAGGCAATGGCATCTTTAGCCACTGCAGTGTGCAGAGCTCTCTCTTCCGACAAGACGCCCTGCAGATTGGCAGCCGTCAAGGTGTCCAGAGCCTCCTGGTATGGAAGATTGACCACATCCGGGACGATCACATCCTCCGGTTCATAAAGAATCGAAGATACACCCAGTCCAATGATCAGGCCGGCCGCCGTTAGTCCTATAAGAAAAAGAACCAAATGCCACCATGGCCGCTTCGGACTTTTCTGGCCTCCGCCGGACTTGTAACGCTCTCCTTCCTGACCTGCCTGAGAGCTGCCGGCAAATTCCCCGAGCCGCATCAAATCATCGCCCTGCAGCGTATCCTGCATCAGATCCGGCGCCGGTTCAAACAGCACACGGTTATTGAAACAAGCTTCCCGCAAATCATCCTTCAATTCCAAGGCCGATGGATATCGTTTTCTGGGATCACGGTTCATGGCACGGAGGATCACGGTTTCAATGGCTTCGTTCAGGTCAGGATTGGCGATACGGGGCGACACGGGGTCTTTTTGGATTTTTTGCACCGCCACGCTGATCGGAGACTCCCCTTCATGAGGCAGTTTGCCGGTGGCCATTTCATAAAGCAAGACGCCCAGGGAGTATATATCCGATCGTTCGTCGGCGATTTCACCTTTGGCTTGCTCGGGGGAAAGGTAATGGACCGATCCCATAATGCTGCCGGTATGCGTCATCGTCGCCTCAGAAGCAGCCCTTGCAATGCCGAAGTCAGTGACTTTGATCTGACCGTCAGGACGCACGATGATATTGTGCGGTTTGATGTCACGATGAATGATTTTTTTGCGGTGGGCATAGGCGATGGCATCGCAGATCTGCGCGGCGATGGGATATAGTTCCCGGGGACTGAAAAGCCCTTTTTCAATTAGCACCTGCTTCAGGTCACGGCCTTCGATCATCTCCATGACCAGGTAGTGCAGGCCCTCATCCTTTCCTACGGCGTAGATCTTAACGATGTTCGGATGGTCCAATCCGGAAACGGATTGGCCTTCCCGGTTGAAACGGGCGATGAACACAGGGTCTTCCGCGTATTGTTCCCGTAAAACCTTTATGGCAACGATACGGTGCCGTTGGGTATCCATCGCACGGTAAATCAAGGACATGCCGCCGCCGCCCACCAGTTCCAGTATTTCATATCGCTGATTAAGCAGTTTTCCTTGTCGCAGCATCCTCAGCCCTCCTGTTTTATCAGGATTGCCGTGATGTTGTCAAAGCCCCCCTTGTGTTTGGCTAATTCAACCATGGCTGCAGCTTTATCATCCAGCGTTTGGTTCTCGGATAAAGCGATCTCTTTGATTTCATCATCGGAAATCAAATTATACAGACCGTCAGTGCATAAAAGAAGATAGTCCAGCCGGTCGGCCTCAACCTGGTTCCATTCCGGCAAAGCCTTTTCTTCACTGCCTAAGGCACGGGTTAATATATTGCGGTGAGGATGATTCTGAGCCTCATCCCGGGTTATGCTGCCTTGGGCCAGCAGCTCACCAACCAAAGAATGATCCTGGGTCAGGGCATAAGCCCCTTCCGGCGAGATGGCGTAAGCGCGGCTATCGCCGATGTGGACTACCTGCCAAAGACCTTTTTGAAAAAATGCCAGGGTCAGTGTGGTTCCCATACCCTGCATCTGGTCCTGCCGGGCTCTTTCCAAAATCTTCTGATTGGCTTCTTCCAAGGCCGAATCAATGGCTGCCCGATCAAGGTTTTCTTCAGCAGACACACGCTGAGAAAGCACCTCAACGGCGATGGCGCTGGCCTGTCTGCCCCCGGCATGGCCTCCCATACCGTCCGCCACTGCAAAGATTCCCCGTTCAGGCACCATCAGATAATTATCCTGATTTTCTTTGCGTACTAATCCAACATCGGTTTTACCTGCTGCCTCAAATGCCATTCTCTCCACTCCCTGTTTCGTTTGGCCTGCCAGCTGTCCGCAGGCGCCGGCAATATCCGAACCTTTTTCTTCCCTTATAACAGCTTCCAAACCGCCCTCCATCAATTGCTTCCGGAAGGCTTCCTGGGCCATGCGGCCTGGCTTCTTAAATCCATGGCTGCCAACATTGACAGGGATCAGATTGACATTGCATTGGATCCCTTTGAGTAAACGGCAAAGCATCTCAGCGTGCTGGCTGCCCATGTTGACGCCTTGGATCATGGTGTATTCAAAGGTCATCCGGCGCCCGGTTGCCCGCACGTAAGCGCGGCAGGCGTCCATCACCTCCTGCAAAGGATATCGCCGGTTGACCGGCATGAGCTCTGAGCGGAGTTCCGGGTCCGGACTGTGCAGCGATAAGGCCAGGACGATGTCCAAACCCTCACCGGCCAGCCGGCGGATCTGATCTGGAATACCGCAGGTCGATAGGGTGATCCGTCGAATTCCGATCTGCTGGCCTTGTGGATGGTTCAGCAAACGAATGCTCTTCAGCACCGCGTCATAATTCAGCAAAGGTTCTCCCATCCCCATGTAGACTAAATTATGGACTTCAAAATCCGGCTTCTCCTGACGCCGGTTGGCGGTCACATCCAGAACCTGCCCGACGATTTCCGCTGCCGTCAGATTCCGCATGAAGCCACCTTCGCCGGTGGCGCAAAAGGTGCATCCCATGGCGCAGCCCACTTGCGTGGACAGGCAAAGGGTGTGCCGGATATGGCCGGTTTCTTCTGTATGGGCCATGAGGACCGTTTCGATGCATTGTCCGTCTTCCAGCTCAAACAGGTATTTTCTTGTTCCATCCCGGCTGACTTGCTCTTTTTGGATACGCAAAGGACGGATCGGCCAGGTTTCGGCCATTTTTATGCGCAAAGCCTGACTGATGTCCGTCATTTCATCATAGGACCGGACACAGCGGGCCTGCAGCCACTGAAACACTTGTTTGCCGCGGAAGCTTTTTTCTCCCTGCTGCACAAGCCATGCTCCGATCTCCTCAGGGAACAATCCCCGCATATCCCCAGGGCCCTCTTTGGGATGGTCCAATCCCTTTTGATTCTCGTTTTCTCCTGATTGCATTAAGATCCCTTTCTTTCAATGGCCGCCAGAAAAAAGCCCTCGAGGCCATGCTCGAAGGGCAGGCATTGGAGCATACTGTCACTGCCTAGTCCAATGGCTTCGAAAGGCAGTTTGGCTGGGCTAAATCCCGCCATTTCTTCAAGCACAGATCCAACCAGAAGCTGGTTTTCGGCAGGTTGGATCGTGCATGTACTATAAAGCAAACGGCCGCCGGGCGCTAGACAGGCCAGGGCACGCCTTAAAATATCTTTTTGGATCACCGTGAGCTGGCGGATCTCTTCCGGCGATTTACGCCAGCGGGCATCGGAGCGGCGGCGCAAAACACCGAGCCCCGAACAGGGGGCATCCACCAGGATCTTTTGAAATGGCTCCATATCCGTGGGCTCCGCCGTCAGGACGTCCTGGGCTTTGGCATCGATGATATGGATCCCCAGTCGCCGACTGTTCTCCTTGATCAGCTCGACCCGATGGGGATGCAGATCCCAAGCCAGGATATAGCCCTGGTCCTGCATCAGTTGCGCCATATGGGTCGTCTTGCCGCCAGGGGCGGCACAGGTATCCAAAACACGTTCTCCCGGCTTGGGCGCCAAGCCATGAGCTGCCAGCATGGAGCTTTCATCCTGAACTGTGAACCAGCCCTTTTGGAAGGCTTCCAGATCCCTGATCGAAGGCCCCGAGAGCAGCTCGACAGATTCCGGTGCATAGTGTCCTTGGCGGACTTCGCACCCCTGAGCCTCCAGGGAAGCCATCAATTCATCCCGGTTTGTTCGAAGGGTATTGGTCCGGAGCCATAATTCCGGCGGCTGGTTGTTATATTCGCATAAGATCCGGGTGCGCTGGTAGCCATACCGCTGCAGCCAGTCCTCCACCATCCAAAGAGGGTGGGACAAGGTGACGGACAGGAATTTTGCCGGCTCGGACGTTTCATTTGGCCATTGGATTTTTTCCGGGTCACGCAGCCAGTTCCGCAGCACGCCGTTGATCAGGGATGCCACACCGCTGTGAAAACGGTGTTTGGCCATATTAACGGTTTCATAGGTGGCTGCCCGGGCAGGGACTTTATCCATAAAACACAGCTGATAAAAGCCCAGGCGAAGCATGTTTCTTGGCCCGGTCTTCAGCTGTCCGGGTTTCTGGACCAGCTGGTCGATGATCCAGTCCAGATACAGACGATACTTGATCGTTCCTTGAACAAGTTCCATCAAAAAATTGCGATCCAAACGGGTCAAAACGGCCCCCGGGCCTTCCAGGAATTGATCCAGGGCCAAATTGGCGTAGGCGCCGGCTTCGACTTTTTCCAATACTTCATAGGCCCCTTCTCTGGCCTTCATTAGTCGTCTCTCCTGCCGATGCCGGCAATGGCCAGCAAACGGAGCAGCTGCAACAGGCTCATCAGCACGGCCGCAACATAGGTCAAAGCTGCCGCGGATAGAACGCTGCGGGTACCGGGGTATTCGTCCGCCGTTATGAAATCATGCCGTTCCAAGGCCGCCATCGCCCGGCTGGAGGCATTAAACTCAACCGGCAGGGTAATGAGCTGAAATATAACGACGGCTGCGAATAGATAGATCCCGATCCTGACCAAAGACGAGAAACTGAAAAGCAAGCCGATGAAAAACAAAGGCATCGCCGCAGTGGATGCGAACTGCACCCCTGGCGCAATGGCACTGCGCAGGCCTAAAGGCACATAACCTTCGTTATGCTGGATTGCATGGCCTGTTTCGTGGGCAGCCACTGCCAGGGAAGCCAGGGAGGTTCCTTGGTAAACCCCTGGAGACAGCCGAATCACTTTCTTTTGCGGGTCATAATGGTCTGTTAGCTGGCCTTGGCCAAGCTCCACCTGAACATCAAAGATGCCCTGGTCCTCCAAAAGCTGGCGCGCCACCTGCATGCCTGTAGCGCCCTTGGCGGATTCGATTCTGGAGTATTTATGGTAGGCCGACTGGACTTTGGCCTGGGCATACATGGCGATCAGCAGCCCTGGGATGATTATAATCATTGTAGGATCCCAAAAAAACATGGTATTCACCTCTGATTTTCAAATTTCGTTCGATGGTTTTTGCTTATTGTGTACGATCTTGAAAAAGATCTCCGGTCTCCACGCGGTAGCCGTTGATAAAACTGCCCCCATCCATGGGCTGCTTGCCCACAGGCTTCAGGCAGGTCACCAGCAAAGCGCCCTGACCGGTTTTGATTGCAAGTCCCTTTTTACGCAGGATGCCGATCACCATTCCCGGCACGCAGGCCTTTTCCGGCCGCTTTTCATGAAATTGTGCGATCAGTGCGGCTTCTTCCTCCGGGTCTAGGACCTGGGCTTCCAGAATTTTGATTTCCTTGCCCTGCCAATAGGTGAAAGCGCCAGGCTCCGGCTGAAACGCGCGGATCTGGTTGATGAGCCGGGTCGCCGGCAGCCCCCATTGGATCACTTCGTGGTTTCTCTCCAGCCGCACAGCATAGGATACATTCTCGGCAGGCTGAGGAATCGGCTCCAAACTTCCCTCCGCCCATAAGGGCAGGGCTTCCAGCAATGCCGAACGACCCAAGGAACTGAGTTCGTCATAAAGTTGCCCTCCGGTCATCGTGTCCGGGATCCGCAGCTTTTTCTGCAGCAACATGGGGCCTGTATCCAAGCCTTCCTCCATCTTCATGATGGTAATGCCTGTTTCCCGTTCACCATTGAGCAAAACCCATTGGATCGGGGCTGCTCCCCGGTAGGCCGGCAGCAAGGAAGCATGGACATTGATGCACCCCAGCGGGGGAATGTCCAAAATTGCTTTGGGCAATATCTGGCCGAAGGCCGCGACCACGATCACATCCGGCGCAATCTGACGCAAAAACTCCACGGCCTCCGCCTCCCGGACGCGACGGGGCTGGAAGACAGGCAGTCCTAACTCCATCGCCTTTTCTTTCACCGGTGAAAAGGCTAGCTTTTGACCGCGTCCTTTCGGACGATCCGGCTGAGTCACAACCAGCGGCAGCTCGTAGCCTGCCTTGGCAAGCCCGTCCAGACAATGAGCCGCCAGCTCAGGAGTCCCCATAAAAATGATTCTCATGCGTCCTCCTTATTTAAGGTCCCGATTGATGACCTGGGCCCTGTCAATATACAAAATCCCATTCAAATGATCTGTCTCGTGCTGAATGATCCGGGCAAGAAAGCCTTGCGCCATCATTTCCAGATTCCGGCCAACCCGGTCCATATAGCGGACCTTGATTTTGGATGCCCGCATCACTCTTCCTTCGGTTCCGGGAACGCTGAGACAGCCTTCCCAATCTTCCTCCTCGCCTTCGGCGGCGAAAATAACAGGATTCACCATTTCAAACAGGCCGTCATCTTCGGTTTCAACAATGACGGCGCGCTTTGAAATTCCGATCTGCGGGGCCGCCAGTCCAACGCCGTTGCTGGTGCTGTGCAGCGTATCCTTCAGATTATCTAAAAGACGGATCACGCTGGGCGTGATTTCTTTGATTTCGATCGCATTCTGTCTTAATACCGGGTCTCCCTCTTTGACGATTTGGTAAACTGCCATACGCATTCCTCGCTTTTTTTGTTTGCAGACTGCATCGGAGAGAATAAGACCTTTCCTGCATGCTGTGCCTGATATTATATTTTACCCTTTTTATGCCTATAAATCAAGGATTTGGCGGCTCCTCGGCCTTCATCTCCCTATAATAAGGACCGGGGCTCCATGTCCAGGATGACTCTGGGTTCGTCCCCAAAGGTCGCTGCCAACAGTCTAGCCGCCTCTAAACTGCGGCGCAAAGGCGCCAAGGAACCACTGACAAGGATCAAGTGATAGCGCCATCGGTTTTTGATCCGTTCCAAAGGGGCTTTGCAAGGGCCAAGCCAGGTCACCGAATCGGCATTCGGGCCCAAGGCTTTGCGGCAATGCTGCAGAATCGTCTCGATCCGCTGCGCAGCCGCCTCTTCATCATAGGCGCTGACCAGAATCCTGGCCAAACGGGTCGCCGGAGGATATCCCAAGGCCCGGCGCAAAGCAATTTCATGCTCATAGAAGCCTTCGTAATCATAGGATTCCACGGCGCGGAACAAAGGATTTTGCGGAAAGAAGCTCTGTACCATCACTTGCCCCGGCCAATCACCACGGCCGGATCGTCCCGCAGTCTGGACCATCAGCTGAAAGGCTCTCTCGCTGCTTTGATAATCCGGTAAGTTCAGCACGCCGTCAATATGCAGGATCCCTGCCAGGGTCACTTTTGCAAAGTCAAAACCCTTGGCCACCATTTGGGTGCCTACAAGAATGTTGGCTTTCCCGCTTTGAAAATCCCGTAAGATTTCGGTATGACTGCCCATGGAACGGGTGCTGTCCATATCCATTCGCAGAATTTTGGCCTCCGGCAGCCTCTGCGCGATAAAATCCACCACACGTTCGGTCCCCGTGCCCATATATTGCAGGGCTGTACTGCCGCAGTGAGGGCATCGTCCGGGCAGACGGGTTTCATAATCGCAGTAATGACATTTCATCTGACCGCTGCTGCGGTGAAAGGTCATAGCAATGCTGCAGCGGGGGCATTCGATACTGCGGCCGCAATCCCTGCAAAGGATATAGGTATGGAATCCCCGGCGATTCATCAGAAGGATCGCCTGTTCTCCCTTTGCGATGGTTTCCTTCAAGGCTTCCAGTAAAGGCTGGCTCACCGGATAGGGCCGGCCTTCCCGCATTTCGCGATTCATGTCGATCCAGCGAATCGGCGGCATGCTCCTTCCCTGGATGCGGTTGGGCAAATGGGAAATCGTCAGCTTTCCGGTTTTGCCCCGAAAAAAAGTGCCTAGGTCCGGTGTTGCTGAGCCTCTCACCAAAACGGCGCCATAAGCACGGGCCAGAATTCTGGCTGCATCCCTGGCATCATATCTGGGCTCTGGTTCACTTTGTTTGTATGTATTTTCATGTTCTTCGTCCAGAATGATCATGCCCAGATCATGAAACGGTGCAAACAGCGCGGAACGCGGACCAAAGACGATTTTGGCGCTGCCCTGATCGATTCGCCGCCATTCGTCAAAGCGCTGTCCATCGGTCAGATTGCTGTGAAGCACAGCCACTTCATCGCCGAACCAATCCGCAGCCTTCGCGGCCAGCTGCGGCACCAGGCTGATTTCAGGAACCAGGTAGAGGACCTGTTTCCCCAGGCCGATCGCCTCCGCGGCAGCCTGAAAATAGACTTCGGTTTTTCCGCTGCCGGTCACCCCAAACAAGAGATGTTCCCCAAATTGACCCTTACGGATTTGGGGCAGGATCTTATCAAGCGCCGCTTTCTGGGCAGGTTCAAGGGATAGGCAGCGTCCACCGTCGATCCTATTGGCTAAAGGATTTCGTAAACGATCCATAAGTTCAAGGGTCACGAAGCCCTTTTCTTCCAGACTGCGCAAAAGGCTCCTATCCTGGAAACCTTCCTGCTGCAGCAGGCTCCAGCTGCAGAGCAGGCCGGACTGAACCTTACTGGCTGCCTCCAGCAAGGCTGCCTGCCGCGGCGCCCGCTTTTTCAGTTTCTGAAGCGCCTCCGGATCCTGGCATTGCGATGTCAGGCGGATGAACAGGCTCTGCTGTACCCGATTTTTCTGTTTCCATTCCAGGAAAGCTTCCAAACGGCCGGTTTGCTGCCATTGATGGGCCTGTTGGATCCCTTGGTCGCCAAAAATCTTTTTTATATGGCTATCCTCCAAGCCTTCAGTCCCGGCGCGCAGCAAAGCCTGCCATAATGCCTCAGCCTCCGGCGTTTCAAACAGAATTCCATTTCTCGCAAGTCCTTCTTCTATGATCCCGGGGGGAAGACGGAATCTCTTGACCTTCACAGCACGGACGGGGGGCGGTAAAAACAGCCCGGCCACACGATTCAGAGGACAGACATAATGCCGGGCCATCCAGCGCAGCAAGACCAATGCCTGTCGGGACATGACCGGCCCTGGAAACAAAGGATCCCCTAAAGGCCTTGGCCGGATGCCTTGAGGACATTGCTTGTGCAGACGTAAAACCAAGGCGCTTTCCTGATGATTTTTCACAGGAACTGAAAACAACATACCGGGAAGACAGCAGCTGCCTTCCCGGATCGTGTAAGTCAATATCAAGTCTTTCGTTGAATTGGCGCTGAGCACCAACATCACAGCATTCATGGACAGACTCCTCTGTCTTGGTCATTTCTCATAGCTTGAAGTAGGTCTTTAAATCGGCGGCCTTGTCCAGACGCTCCCAGGGCAGGTTCAGGTCGTTGCGGCCGAAATGACCATAAGCAGCCGTTTGTCGATAAATGGGTCTGCGCAGGTCCAGGGTCCGGATGATCCCTGATGGGGTAAAATCAAAGATTTCCCGCACAGCCTTCTCGATCTCCCGTTCATCTAACTTGCCGGTGCCAAAGGTTTCCACCATAATGCTGACCGGTTGGGCAACCCCGATGGCATAGGCCAACTGCAATTCGCATTTATCCGCCAACCCGGCGGCCACAATGTTTTTGGCTGCATAACGGGCGGCATACGCAGCGGAACGGTCGACCTTGGTGGGGTCTTTGCCTGAAAAGCAGCCGCCCCCATGCCGGGCCATGCCGCCGTAGGTATCCACAATGATCTTCCTGCCCGTCAGGCCGGAGTCTCCCATGGGGCCACCCACAACAAATCGGCCTGTAGGATTCACAAGGAATTTGGTATGCTCGTCCAAAAGATTCTGGGGCAGCACGGGACGTATGATTTTGTTGACGATATCATCACGCAGCTGGTCGATGTCCACTTTTTCACTGTGCTGAGCAGAGCAGAGCACCGTATCCAGCCGAACCGGTTTGCCGTCTTCGTACTCCACCGTGACCTGGGCTTTGCCGTCGGGATTAAGATAAGGCAAGGTGCCATCCTTGCGGGCAGCGGCCAGCCGGCGGCAGATCAGATGGGAAAGGCTGATGGTCAGGGGCATGTATTCCGTGGTTTCATTGGTGGCAAAGCCAAACATCATACCCTGGTCTCCGGCGCCCAATTCTTCGATGATTCCGGTGACTTGGCCGTCTCTGAATTCCAAAGCCCGGTTGACGCCCATAGCAATATCAGGAGATTGCTCGTCAATGGCCGTTAAAACGGCGCAGGTTTGACCGTCAAAGCCATATTTCGCCCGGTCATAGCCAATCCCAATGACGGTTTCACGAACGATTTTGGGAATATCGGCATAACACGTGGTGGATATTTCCCCCATAACCAACGCCATACCGGTGGTCAATGCGGTTTCGCAGGCAACCCGCGCAAAAGGATCCTGCTCAAGGATCGCATCTAAAACCGCATCGGAAATCTGGTCGGCCATTTTATCGGGATGGCCCTCGGTCACAGATTCTGAAGTGAACAATTTTCTTGCCATTGGACATCTCTCCTATTTTCGATTATTGACTAAGTTTTTGCCGCAACAATCGTGCCGCGGCCTGAAGGATCTCCTCCGAGACCGCCTCCTTGCTCATCTGCGGCAAAGAACGGCTGCTGCCGTCGGCAAACAACAGGGTGACAATGTTCGTATCGCTGCCAAAGCCAGCCCCTGCCTGGGTCACATCATTGGCGACGATCATGTCGGCATGTTTTCGCTGCAGTTTCCCCGCAGCGTGGAAAAACAAGTCCTCGGTTTCCGCGGCAAAGCCCACCAAAACCTGGTCCGGACGCTTCCGAGTGCCCAAGAGGCTAAGAATATCCGGCGTGCGGCGGCAATGGATTTGGAAATCATCCTGCTGCTTTTTAATTTTTTGTGTTTGCATTTCGGAAGGTGTGTAATCGGCCACAGCCGCAGCTTTGATCACCACCTGGGCATCGGCTGCAGCGTCTAAAACGGCGGCTGCCATTTCTTCCGCTGTCCGGACATGAATGGTTTCATAAAAAGGCAAGGGCTCCAGTGCCACCGGACCGCTGACCAGCGTCACCTGGGCGCCCATCAGCCAAGCCGCTTCGGCCAGGGCATAGCCCATTTTGCCGCTGCTGCGGTTGGTAAGATAGCGAACAGGATCCAAGGGCTCTTGAGTCGGTCCGGCGGAAACGACCACCTTTTTGCCTTGAAGCGGCTTTTCCGGTCTCAAAGCATAGGCCGATATTTTTAATATATGGTGCAGGTCCGCCAAACGGCCTTTGCCTGAATCTCCGCAGGCCAATTCCCCGGAGGATGGCGCAGCAAAGAAATAACCGCGGGACTTCAGGCGTTCCATGTTTTCCTGTACCGCGGCATTTTCAAACATTGAGGTGTTCATGGCTGGGGCGATCACCACCGGCACGTTGGCAGCCATCACGGCGGCTGTCAGCAGGTCATCGGCAATGCCATTGGCGATTTTGCCGATCACGTTGGCGGTGGCCGGCGCGATCAAAAACAGATCGGCCCAGCGGCTGACTGCGATATGTTCAACATTCCACTGTTTGGGTTCCTCAAACATCCCCTGCATGACCGGACGTTCCGTCAAAGTTCGCAGGGTCAGAGGGGAAATAAATTGACAAGCGCCGGCCGTCATAATGCACTGGACTTCGGCGCCGGCCTTGACCAATTGTCTGGCCAGCTCCGCACCCTTATAGGCTGCAATGCTGCCGCTGAGACCCAATGCGATCTTCTTTCCGCTAAGCATTTGAACCTCCTTGTGGATACCGTCATGATACATCGTTGCTGTGGCGTTTATTTGATCCCTCGGCTCGGGGTCGTAATGCTCAATTTTCCGGCTCCGATTTCTTCCAATGCGATGCTCACGGACTTTTTCATGTCGGGAGCGCTGCAATCCACAGCCGGCTTAGCTCCGTCGGTAATTTCTCTGGCTCGCTTGGCCGTTGCGATGACCAGACCGTATTTGGAATCCAGTTTGATCAATAAGGCATCAATGGTTGGCTGACGCATCTTAATTCCTCCTCTTTATTTGTATTCCTTGACAGCCCATGGGTCGTTTTCCCCGGTTACAGCAGAATCCGGCGTACGGTTTTCCTCCTGCTGGCGGGCATCCTGCAGTATCTGCAGGATCTTGTTGACGGCAATATCTAAATCGTCATTGATGACTGTATGCTGGTACTTGTCTTCCTGGGCCATTTCCCACTGTGCGGTTTTCATACGCACTGCAATGGATTCCGGTTTGTCCCGGTCCCGGCTGCGTATACGTCGCAGCAATTCCTCTTCGGAAGGCGGCGCCACAAATATGGTGATGCAGCGATCAGGCAATTGGTGCAAGACCTGCAGCCCGCCCTGGACATCGATCTCTAAAATGCAATCCTTGCCGGAATTCAGGATCTCTTGAACATAGGCCTTCAGGGTTCCGTAACGGTTGCCGTGGACAACGGCACTTTCCAGAAAACCATCCTGGTCTTGGATGGTCTGAAACGCTTCAGGTGTGCAGAAGAAATAGTCTTTTCCATGGATTTCGCCGGGTCCTGGCTGACGGGTCGTGGCGGAAACTGACAAAGCCAGCCTGGGATCCTTTTTCAGCAGTTCCTTGCAGATCGTACCCTTCCCAACGCCGGAGGGTCCGGAAAGTATAATAAGACGTCCTATTGTTTGGTTATTCGCCATCGACGATATCTCCTTGTTTGTCTGTGTCTTTATTCCAAAACCGATTGGCCACGGTTTCCGTCTGCAGTGCGGACAAAATCACATGGTCACTGTCCATGATCACCACAGCGCGGGTGCGCCGGCCATAGGTGGCGTCGATCAGTCTGCCTTTTTCCCTGGCCTCCTGGATGATCCGCTTGATGGGCGCGGATTCAGGGCTTACGATGGCCAAAATTCTGCCGGCGGAAACAATGTTGCCGTATCCGATATTGATCAATTTGATATCCATTGCGCACCCCGTATCTCAAAGGTTATTCAACATTTTGGACCTGTTCCCGCAGCTTCTCCAGTTCACTTTTCATTTCAACCACGATATGGGTGATTTCCAAATCATTGGCCTTGGACCCGGTGGTGTTGACCTCCCTGTTCATTTCCTGACATAGGAAGTCCAGCTTGCGTCCCACAGCCTGCTTATCCTTGATCATACTGTGGAATTGATGGATATGGCTGTCCAACCGGACCAATTCCTCATTAATACTGGCCCGGTCAGCAAAAAGGGCTGTCTCCACGGCAATGCGGTTTTCATCCACCGCATCATCCTCCAGCAGCTCCTTGATGCGGCTGCGTAACCGTTCACGGTAGTTTACGACCACAGCCGGCGATCTTTCAAGCAATTGCTTGCGCAAGGTTTCCAAATAGTCTAAACGTTCCTTGAAATCCGCAGCCAGTTTTTCTCCTTCGATCTGGCGCATCGCCAACAATTGCGTCATCGCGTCATCGATCCCCGGTTTCATCTCGGCCCATACGGCTTCCATTTCCTCATCGGATTCATCCATGGCCATCACGCCGGGCATTTGGATCAGCGCGCTGATACCTAAATCCATAGGAATGTTCAGTTCCTCTGCCAAGTCAAGTATCTTACTATGATACTTGACTGCCATTAGCTTGTCAATGTTCATCGCCTTATCGGTATCCGCGGCCGTAACCTTGATGAAGACATCGACTTTGCCCCGGCTTAAGGCCCCGGCCACATAACGCCGCGCTTTCTCTTCAAGATATGTATATTTTCTGGGCATTTTTACCTGGATCTCGTTATAGCGGTGGTTCACTGACTTGATTTCTACCGTCACTTGTTTGGTTTCGGTCATCGACTCTCCCCGGCCGAAACCCGTCATGCTTTGGATCAAGGTTTCTCCCCCTTTGATGTTCCTTCGGATATGATCTTTAAACGTTATTATAACATGTTTGCCTTTTAAACAGTATATAAACTTCGATTCGTCCCCATAAATATGCCTATGTTGGAACTGTCTGTTTTATTCCTAGGAATAATAAGATATACTAACGGCATGAACTTTGGGTTAAACCCAGGGAAATTTGCCGGTGATCCGGCAGCAAATCAAAGGAGGTTTTGGCATGTCCTATGACGGCATCGTGCTGCGGGCTGTTGCCCATGAGTGCAGCCAGCGCCTGATTGGCGGGCGCATCGATAAAATCGCCCAACCCAACCGCAATGAGATCATCATGACTTTGCGCAATCAAAGCCAAAATTATAAGCTGCTTTTTTCCACTTTGGCACAGGAAGCCCGGGTCCACTTCACCACTTCCACGGTGCCCAATCCCCCCCAGCCACCGCTTTTCTGCATGGTTTTACGAAAGCACCTGGAGGGCGGCAAAGTCCTTTCCATCCGCCAAAGCGGTCTGGACCGTATTCTGGTCATGTCGGTACAGGTCACCGACGAAATGGGCGATTTGGTCGAACGGCAGCTGACAGCTGAAATTATGGGAAAGCATAGCAATCTCATCCTGCTCGATCCGGTCAGTCATCGCATCATCGATTCGATCCATCGAATTCCGGCCACCGTCAGCCGTTATCGTCAGGTGCTGCCGGGTTTTGAGTATGTGGCCCCCCCGGCTCAAGACAAACTTCCACTGTGGGAAGAAACCGAAGATCAGATCGGACCGCGGCTTCTGTCGGTCGGTCTGAACAAAGCCCTGGATAATATCCTTTTGGCCGTTTATGCCGGCATCGGACCGCAAACCGTCCAGGAATTGCTGCACCGTGCAGGCCTCGAGCCTTCCCAGACGCTGGAATTCTTCGGCCAATACGAGTACCATCGGCTATTTCAAGTCATCCATTCCATGGGCAAGGATTTATCTAGTAATATCTACCATCCGGAAGCCATCCTGGTGGAAGGCGTTCCAAAAACCTTCTCCGCCATCGCGCTCACCCAGTATCCGGCCCATCAGCGAAAAGGCTTCGACTCTGTGAACGAGCTGCTGGATTTCTATTATCAAAACCGGGGAACCTATAATCTCTTCCGCCAAAAGCAAACGGATATGGAACAAGTCATCCGGCGGGAGCAGGAACGCTGTGAGAAAAAGGCCGGTTTGCAGGCAGCCGCCATTCAGGAGGCCAAGGAAGCCCAACGCTGGCGTCTATATGGAGATTTGCTCATGGCCCATGCCTATCAGCTTCCTCAAGGCGCCGAAGCGAGGGTTCCCAATTATTTTGAACCGGATACGCCGGAGGTCCTGATTCCCATGGATCCCACCCTCACACCGCTTCAAAATGCCCAAAGCTATTTCAAACGCTATCAAAAAGCCCAACACACCGCACGTCAAGCACAGGCGCCTTATGAAGAGACGCTTCAGGAATTGACCTATCTGGACAGCATCGGCGCATCCCTCAGCACCGTGACCGAGTTGTCGGAGCTGGCTGAAATCAAAGAAGAATTGCAAGAAGCCGGTTATATCAAAGCAGCGACGGTAAAAATCGGGAAGGCCAGCCGGGGCGGAAAATCACCGAAGCCCGGCAAGAAAGCTGCCGTCCAGCCATCGCCTGGTCAAATCACAATCGACGGTTTTCAGATCCTTTACGGCAAAAATAACCGGCAAAATGATTTTTTAACCATGAAAATAGCCAGAAACGGCGATCTCTGGCTCCATACGCAAAAAATCCCCAGCGCCCATGTGATCATCCGAAATCCGGATCGCCGGGAGATCCCGGACGCGGTGATCCAAGCTGCGGCCAAGCTTTGTGTTTGGAATTCAAAGGCAAAGCTTTCTTTACAGGTCCCCGTTGACTACACGCAGCGGCAAAATGTTTGGAAGCCCAAAGGCGCAAAACCGGGTATGGTGCTTTATGAAAACTATCGGACGATCTTCGTTGGCGCTGCCGAGCAAGAAATAACCGCATGGCTGCAGGGCAAATAATCATCGATCATGCATCGCAAATCACGTTTTATGACCGCTGTCTCAAGCGGTCTTTTTTTATGGATACCAAATCAAAGCAAATCCTGTCAGAATCAGGAGCATCAACAGGTTGACTACGGTAAATATGGCTAAATACAATGGGACGCTGCTGTTTTTTTGCTTGGAATACTGCTTAAAAGAAATCAGGCTGGCCAGGGAAGCCACCAGTGTGCCCAGCCCGCCTAAGTTGGTGCCGATTACCAAAGCCTGGGAAGCTTGGGTAAAGGCCGATAACATGACGGCGGCCGGCACATTGCTGATACCCTGACTCAAGAGAATCGCTGCGACCAGCTCTTTGCCTGCAATTGTCTCTGCCACCAGACTGCGAACCGCTTCGATCCTGCTCATATTCCCTACAAAAATAAAAAAACTGATGAACGTAAGCAACAATCCGTAATCGATCCGCCGGAACAATTGCCGGTTGGTCAACAGGAGAGACAGCACCACGGCAGCCGTCGTCACCAGATAGTGCATCAGGCCCAGCACGGTGAGAAGGCAAAGCAGAAAAAGCCCTATGAACATGGCCAGCTGCTTTCGGCTGCCGATCCTTGCCCGATAGGGAAACCGCAGTTCAATGGCCCTGACTTTCACAAAAAAAGTTGCGGCAATCAGCAGAAGCAGACTGAATCCAGTCAATGGAAGCGTCAGCTCAAGGAACGAGCGCACCGTCATATGATAATACGCAAAAAGATAGAGATTCTGCGGATTGCCCACCGGCGTCAGCATGCTGCCAAGATTTGCGGCCACGGTCTGAAGGGTGACCACATAAGCAATGGTTCGTGGATCCGTCAGAGCCAAGACCATCATGGCAAGCGGGACAAAAGTAATCAGCGCCACATCGTTGGTAATCAGCATGGCAGAAAAAAAACAGAGCAGGACCAAAACCAGGGCCAATATCCTGATATTGGCCGCCCGTCGCAGCAAGCTCTGTGACACCACTTGAAAGACGCCGACTCTGCCGAGTCCGGCAACCACAGCCATCAGGCAAAACAGCAAAGCTAAAACCCGAAAATCCAAATAGTCCAGATACTCCATGGAGGGTTGGACGATGCATGCGGAAATCGCGGCCGCCAAAGCAGCGATCACCAGGACGGTTTCGGATTTCAGGAAATTAAGAATCCCTTTCATGATTGGATGTGTCATCCTCCCCTGCAGAATATCGTTCTGGCCTGTTGATCTGAAGGTGCTGCAGCCCGTATCCCGCCTATTGGATCATGTGGATGGTTCCTTCGTCATTCAGCTTCTTGAAAATCGTTATGGCTACCGGGAGTCCCAGCAGACCGATGATGCCGAAAATCTGGGCTCCAATGAACATGCATACCAGCGTCAGCAAAGGATGCAAGCCGATCTGTTCGCCGACGACCTTCGGCTCTAAAAGGTTGCGCACGGTGGTAACGATGAGATACAAAATTAAAAGCTTAAAAGCAAAGGCCGTATTTCCAACGATAAATTCGATCAAGATCCAAGGCACCACAATGCCGCCGGTGCCGATGGCCGGCAAAACATCCACCAGAGATATCAGAAAAGCGATGACGATTGCTTTGTTCAGTCGGAGAATGAGAAATCCGATGCTCAGTTCGATAAAGGTCACAAACATGAGCATGCCGTATGCCTTCGCATATTTAAGCAAGGTATCGATGACGTTGATTTTGATGTTGTGCAGCATTTTCCGGGTTTTTTGGGAGAGCTGGCGGGCAAAGAAGGCTTTGATCGGGTGATAATCGATGGTAAAAAAGACGGAGGCCACGATTGAGAAAACGAAGCCCACCAGAAAAACGGGAACTGAACTGGCGGCGTTGGTGATACCTTCCATGACCACGGTGGAAAGAGAACCGATCAATCCGCTGAAGGATTGCGAGATGCTGTCGGTAATGGCTTCCATTCCGCTTCGCAGGGAGGGATCCACATGCTCAACAAGATTCCCGAAATTCGTGAACAGCTGGATAAAGGCAGGCTGGATCTTCATCATGTAAAAATCCGGGAGTTGAAACACAATATCCTTCAACGAAATAAGGAGTCTGGCTCCGAGCAAAACGCACAAAGTGCCCACGACACCATAAAACAACATCAATATTATTATGGAAACCGCTTTGCGGTTTAATTTCGTTTTTTTCGTGACCAGCTCGATCATCGGCTTAAGCAAATAGGCAACCAGAAAACCCACCACAAAAGGGCTCACCATAGGCAACGCATATTTTATCCCGATATAGATCAGTCCGGCCATTAACAGCCAATAGACCGCTTTAATGATGAATTCCTTTTGGTTTTCCAGACTCATAACCACACCATCCCTGCCTTTATTTTGTCAGCGATGCGGAATCCTTCAGTTTGCCCTGAAGCATTGCCAATGTATTGTCGGCGCCGATATCTTTTAAGACGCCAAGGAAAAATGCCGGTGGTTCAGCATAAAAATCCAGCGGTTCCCCGGTTCGCGGATGCTGCAGATGCAGATGCCATGCATGGAGTGCCTGTCCGGGCCAGGTCAGCGCCTCCTTGCGGCGGCCGTATTTGGGATCGCCCACCACCGGATATCCCAGATAGGCCATATGGACCCTGATCTGATGGGTGCGGCCGGTTTCTAAACTGCATAAAAGCACCGTCTGCTGTCCCGCTCTGTCCAAAACCCGATAATGGGTCACAGCCGGTTTGCCGTTTTCAATGCCGGCCATCCGCTGCCGATCTTTGGGATCCCTTCCAATGGGGACATCCACGATCCCCGCCGACTCTCCCACGATGCCATGGACCAGAGCTATATAATCCCGCTTCATGCTGCGGTTTTGGATCTGGGCCGCCAGGGCATGATGCGCCAAATCATTTTTTGCCACCACCAGCAGTCCGGAAGTATCTTTATCGAGACGATGGACGATCCCTGGACGCATGATCCCATTGATGCCGGAAAGATCCTCGCAGTGGTGCAGAAGTCCGCCGACCAAGGTTCCTTCCCGGTTGCCGGCAGCCGGATGCACAACGACACCCTGAGCTTTATTAATCACAAGGATGTCGCTATCCTCATAGACATAATCCAGATCCATGGATTCTGCTTTCACCTGCAACGTTTCCGGTTCCGGTATAATACAGCGGATCACATCTCCGGCCTCCAATTTCATGCTGGATTTTGCAGGGATCTGGTTGATAAGGATGTCGCCGTTTTTGAGCAGGTTCTGGATCCGTGTCCGGCTTAAATCAGGCATTGCTTTGACTAAATAGGCATCGGCCCGCTGTCCGGCCTCGTTTTCATCAATTGTAAATTCATGATCCGGTTTATTTTGTGTCATGGACTGCCTCCTTCTTGTGGTCCTCCCACAGATATAAAACAACAAACAGCAGTCCGCCTGCTACAACGCCAATATCGGCAATATTAAATATATAGGGCCATATTCCTCGGAAATCGATAAAATCAACCACAGCGCCCCAGCGCAGCCGATCCACCATATTGCCCAAAGCGCCTCCTGAAACCAATCCAAGCAGAAGCCGCATGGGCGTATTAAGGCTTTGCTCTTTAAGGATAAGCCAGAATATCACCGCCAGGACAATCAAGGTCAACGTAACAAAAAGCCAGCGCTGGTCTTTCAGTATGCCGAAGGATGCGCCGCGGTTGAATATGTAGGTGATATGAAAAAAGTCCTGCACGATCGGGATGGATTGGTTTAGTTGCATCCTGCCTGCCACGATCCCTTTGGTCAAACGGTCCAGACCCAGCCAGAACAGCATCAATAGAAAATAATCGGCCCTTGCCTTCATTAAACAATCTCCTTCTTGGGGTACGTCCTTTTGGATGATTTTATCTTCCGTATAAAGTCAAATATTGATTGGCTAAATAAAAGATATCCGCAACAAATTTGCTGATCAATGGCAGATTCATTCGGATCACCCATTGAAATATATAGATGACCACCGCACTCAAAACCGTCAACCCTACGGCAAAGCCAAAGCCTCGGGCGATCCCCATGAACAGATTGATCCGGATCAGCAGTCTCGGGTTTTCCAGGTAATTCACATATTCATGGAGCTTGCTCTGCTCCACCATGATCGCGATCCGTTCCAACCGACTCAGGACGTCCTGCATTTCAGCTAAGGTTGCCTTCGCTTCAGGCAATGGATCGATGCCTGCCTGTTCAGCTTCCGGAGAACGGCTCTCAGGCGTCAGAGAATGGACTTCCTCTGGCGTCTCAATTTTTTCCTGTAGGGAATCTTTTTCCGGTTTCATCATGCCCAACCCTCCACTTGTATGATCGTGGCGGTCTTTCCGGCCCTAGGGCCATCGCCTAGTTCGTTAAAGCACAGATCGGCGCAGGGATTCTGCCTCCTCGTTTTACAAAGATCTTCGGATCATAGGTATGTAGGGGCATGATCGGTGCGCGGCCAAGGAGTCCGCCAAATTCCACCTGGTCCCCTACTTTCTTGCCTGGAACAGGCAATACCCGGACCGCAGTGGTTTTTTTGTTGATCATGCCAATGGCAGCCTCATCCGCAATGATGGCGGAAATCACCTCAGCGGTGGTATCGCCAGGCACAGCGAACATGTCAAGCCCGACAGAACAGACACAGGTCATGGCCTCCAGCTTGTCCAGGCATAGAGCGCCTTCTTCAACGGCACGGATCATTCCCGCATCCTCACTGACCGGTATGAAAGCTCCCGAAAGGCCGCCTACGTTGGAAGACGCCATCGCGCCGCCCTTTTTTACGGCATCATTGAGCATCGCCAAAGCAGCCGTCGTTCCATGGCCGCCAACCCGTTCCAAGCCCATGGCTTCAAGAATGTCGGCAACGCTGTCACCGATGGCCGGTGTTGGCGCCAGGGAAAGGTCCACGATCCCAAAAGGCATATCCAAACGGCGGCCGGCTTCCCTTCCCACCAGCTCGCCCATGCGCGTGATTTTAAACGCCGTCCGCTTGATGACGGAGGCTAGGGTATTGAAGTCCCATTCGGGATGGTTTCGGATCGCCGCCAAGACGACCCCCGGACCGGAAACGCCCACATTGATCACCGTCTCCGGTTCGCCTACACCATGAAAAGAACCGGCCATGAAGGGATTGTCTTCAGGAGCGTTGCAAAAAACGACCAGCTTCGCGCAGCCGATGGCATCCCGGTCTTTGGTCAGTTCAGCGGTTTGTTTGATAATCTGTCCCATTTGACAAACGGCATCCATGTTGATGCCCGCTTTTGTGGTTCCAATATTGACCGAACTGCAGACCCTCTCCGTTTCGGCCATGGCTTGGGGAATCGCTTCGATCAGGCGGCGATCGCCGCTGGTGTAGCCTTTATGGACCAAGGCTGAAAACCCGCCGATAAAGTTAACGCCCGTCTCATGGGCAGCTTTGTCCATAGCGGCGGCAAGCTCAACGTAGCTGCCATGGAGGCAGGATTCCCCGATCATTGAAATCGGCGTCACCGAAATCCGTTTATTTATGATAGGGATCCCATATTCCCTGGAGATCGCCTCACCCGTGGCAACAAGTTTTTCTGCCTTTTTGCAGATTTTATCGTATATTTTGCGGGCAGTTGCCGTCATATCCTCATGACAGCAATCCCTTAAACTGATCCCCATGGTAATGGTACGAATGTCCAGATTCTCCGACTGGACCATGCGAATGGTCTGCATGATCTCTTCGGCCGTATAATTCAACGCCATCCCGCGTTCCCTCCTCGATTTGTGATACCTTCTTTGAATTAGATTCGATGCATGAAACGGAAAATATCTTCATGCTGGGCTTGGATCTGCATCCCGATGTTATCCCCCAAGGTCTTCAGGATATCCTGAAGAGACTGGAGACTGACGGTGCTCTTCGAGATATCAACGATCATCATCATCGTAAAGAAATCTTGCAGGATCGTCTGACTGATGTCCAGTATATTGACCTGGTATTTCGCCAGCACTTCCGTGACGGCGGCAATGATGCCGACTCTATCTTCACCGATAACGGTCACGATCACACGTTTTTGACTCATGGTTTTCCTCCTGCGCATTTTTTCTGCGTCTTTTATCAGATATTTTGTATCTATTCATTTTAACTTTTTATAGGTTTATTTGCAATGGCGGATTCTCCTTGCAAAATGATCCATCGAACGAAAATCTTAATTGGTGCAAATCGCACTTTGTGCATTGACTTTCTTTCTTTTTCATATTATTATTTCTATTGTTCATTCTTTTGAACAGTTGGCCCGAGTGGCGGAACAGGCAGACGCACAGGACTTAAAATCCTGCGAGGGTTAAACCTCGTACCGGTTCGACCCCGGTCTCGGGCACCACCTTTTCTATATATAACTAGAAACCCATATGTCATAAGGGTTTCTAGTTTTTTTTATATTTTTTTGTCATGGTCACAACATAGGACCGGCGGCCTGGCAACCGACCCCTCCAATCGAAGTTTTTTCTAAATAAGACAACCCTATAATGGTATGTCTATCAAAAGAGTCAAATGCTAAGCCTTTGGTGTATTCAAGCTGCAATAAGCTCATACGACCAGTAAGACTCAACAAATGACTCTAATAAAGATTCCATCGATGCAGAACTCATCCAATTTTCCTTAGATTATTTTTTATCGATCAGGTCATTGATCGTTTCCGCAACATCTTCTTTCATTTCCTCCACCTGGTCACCGATATCCATTTTTTTCTTGATATCCCCTTTGACAGACTGGATTTTACCCTCCAGTTCCAAGGATTCGTTACCTGTCACTTTTCCAACGGCCTCCTTGACTTCGCCGACGATCTTGTCTTTAGATGCATCCAATTTGTCCTTTGTATCGGTCATCATCAAACCCTCCATTCAAATAGATAATTTCATCGTCTCATTCTAGCTCTGACATGTTTAAGAATCTGTTTTCATTTGATTACATTTCACTTGCTGACCAGGATCAAAACACCGGCAGCGATTGCCAAAATCGCCATGATGATTGCGGGAATTGGAAAGCTGACCACCTGCATGAGTCCGGTCAGGATGAGCCATATTCCCAACAATAGCATACCTATGTTTTTAGTAAGTTTCATTTTACTTACCTCCTTTATAGGTGCTCGAGATCAAAAATTACTTAAATATATTTTTCCCTTGAATTAAGTTGATTAAAATCACAATGACCGCTATGACCAAAAGGACATGAATGAATCCCCCCATGGTATTGGCTGTTACTAATCCAAGCGCCCATAAGACGAGTAGAATAACCGCAATGGTCCATAACATAATGATTCACCCTTCCTCAAATACTTTATTCCTTGTTTGTGAAAATCACTGCTTCGTCTGATGGTCATGGGCAGTGGTTTCAGTTCTTTCCACATGCGTGCCAGTGCGTGGTGCCATGAGTTTCAGAATAGCCCAGGCAATCAAAGCAACAACCACCATGGATATTAAAGTTGCCGGCTCAAAAATTGCCGTTGTCTCAGCACCTTCCGTAGCAGACCGTGAGAAAATGCCCTCAAAAATGCCAACAATATATTGGGTCACTTGATAGATGCCCTGAACAAACCCATTGTCTGGATTTGCTCCCAGCAGTTTAAAAATCAGACGAAACGCTAATAAAATTTCAATGACTCCAAAAATCGTTCCTACAATCCGCCTTGCTGTATTGCTTTCCGGTTTAGTAACACGCGTCTCATTCTGTTTGTTCATCGTATCCATTTTTTGATTCCTCCTCTCCCTCATGCTGTTGCGGCCAGAATTAAGAGCTAATTATTTTTTCCACTGCGGGTGCATCAAGGCTCTGTTCAAGATTGTATTTATATTCTGTTACTTTTTGAATGTACTGGTCTGGAGCGCAAGCATCATGGTCGTTCAAATAAATCAAGCAACCTTCAATCCCTTTTTCTCTGGACAGCAACAGCAGGTCAAACACAACCTCATCTGGAAATCCCTGGTCAGCCCAATAGTCCCGCAGATCAACAAGCTTTTCGATTTCTTTTATGGCAGCATCTATAGGTATATCTTGGATGCCTTCGGTATAGAAGATTGCTAAAACCAACTCATAGGATAATTCATTTTCCTCACACAGTTTGCCAATGTCCTGCGGTGTGTTCTCTGCCATCGATATTTTGCCAACAGGCATCCCATAACCAGCAGAAGAGATCCCTTCTGCCTTTAGACCAATAAAAGAACAAATAAATAGTATGATTCCGGTGGAAATGACCAATCGATACAGCGTCCATTCTCTTCTTAAAAACATACTTCTCTCCTCCGCCATCGACTTTTCTCAACTTAGGTCCATGTCCCCAATCTCTAGTTTAAATATAGCATATGTAATCTGAATTGTATATATTTTCTGAATTTTTTGTTTATTACAAGATTGCATGATGATAGACTATTTAATAAAGGATGTACAATGATGAATAACACGGAGGTACTGGCAGCGAGTCTGCCCCTTGAATATATCTAATAAGCATCAAATGTATACTGCTTCCACACAGCTGTTTTCTTAATATTTTTAATTTTCTTAATTGCAGGATTTTTTTGGCCATTATCGAATTATAATATATAATTTGATTACAAGGGGGGCTAACGATGAGTGATAAGATAATAACCTGTAAGAAATGTGGAAAGGACATGCCTTCTTCAACCATGGTTTGTCCAAACTGCAGCCAGAGAATGAGACTCGGTTGGCCCCTCCGAATCGCTATTTTAGTGGTTTTACTGGGAATCATCGTTTATTTTGTCGCTTTCAGAGACAACGGATCTTCAAGTGATCCTAAAAACAACCTTCCAACCATTTCCCTCTCTGAATTCAATTCACTGAAGACCGGCATGAGCTACCAGGTCACTGCACAAACGATTGGCAGCGCAGGCGAAAAGATATCCGAGTCCGGTGCGGAAGCAACGGGTGACTATGAGGTCACTTATAAATTTGAAGGCGAAGGTGAAAAAGGCGCCAACGCGACCATCACCTTTAAGAAAAACCGCTTGATGACCAAAGCGCAGACCGGACTGAAATGATTTAAATTTGTCAAACCAAGGGGCTGAGCTGAAACTTACGGTGTTTCAGCTCAGCCCCTATTCTTTATGAGCAATCCCCAACCTAATAACGATGCATTAAATTAACAAAAACAAAAAACAGCTGCCGCCTATGCCGGGTGCGTGAAAAGCTTGAGCAGAATACCTCTTATGTTTCGAAGGCCATCGCTCCGGCTGCAATATCCAGAAGTTCCTCTGTAATTGCGTTTTGGCGATTTTGCCGAAATTCCACTTGAATGGCCACGAGCAATTCTTCAATATTTTTACTGGCTAGCTGCATTGCTGCCAGTCTGCTGGCATTCTCGGCAGCCAGGGAAAAAGCCGCTCCGCCATAGAGCATGACAAATATGTGTTGTTGGATCAATGCTGAAAGCAACTTTCCTCTTTCAATCGTATAGATGGGGGTGCTTCTTGACGGCCACTGGCTTCTCGGAACCTGATATTTTGTCAGTTCGATGGGGATGATCATGTCTATCTCTTGCGTGACCATTGTGCCATAAGCAGGTTTGTTATAAAAAAGCCATACTTGCAGGTGCTGATTGTTTATTCTTAAAGATTCAATCTCCAAGAGTATTTTATGGATCAATGGATTGATTCCAGAAATCGAGTTCGGCACTTCAAACAGCTTCTCAACCGGCTGTTCCCGGTAGAGGATTCGTGATGCAGCCTGCTCTCCGATACAAATGACAACTCGGTGATCCTTTTCAATGTTTGTCTCATTCAAAATTTTAAAAGCAAAGGAAACAATGTCGTCGTTGAAGCGACCGGCAAATCCGTGGTCAGAGCCAAAGACAATGGCCATGATCTGCTGCGTCTCTCCGGAAAATGGAGATACTGGATTATCCTGCAGCATTTCTCCTGAAAAATCAACATCCTGAAGCACTGCCTGCAAGCCCAATTCTATGGTGTGATGATACTGTCCAAGGGACTCAACCGCCTTGTCATACTGCTTCATATTGGCGGCAGCTAAGGTTTTCATGGTTTTCACAGTTGCAAATAACTTTTCAGCGGTGTTGATTTTCCTCTGCAAAGTTTCAAGCGTCTTCATCGATCATGTCTCCTTAAACGGCAATACGGCTTGTCGAAATATATCCATAAGAATATTTATATTGTCTTTGCCAATTTTTTCACCGTTCTCAATGCTTTCGTACAATCTAGGCTGTTTTTCTTTTGCCGCAGCGCAAACCAGCTCCTCTGCCTCTTGAATGTTTTTTAAACTGATTTCATCAAAAATACCATGCGTCACTGAAAGCAGGATCACGATTTGATCAGCGGCAGGGATGGGTTTATACTGGGGTTGTTTTAAAGTCTCCCTGATTCTTAACCCTCGTTCAATGGTCTGGATAACCTCTTTATCCAGTCGCGTTCCAAACCTAGAGAAGGTTTCCAGCTCCTCAAATTGCGAGTAGAATAAACGTAATTGTCCCGACAAAGCGCGATAAGCCGGGAGCTGTGTTTTTCCACCGACCCTTGATACTGATTTGCCGATATCCACGGCCGGCAGAATACCTTTTTGGAATAATGCGGGTGAAAGATAAATCTGTCCGTCGGTGATTGATATTAAATTTGTCGGTATATAGGCTGATATATTCTGAGCTTGGGTCTCGATGATCGGCAGCGCAGTCATAGAGCCGCCGCCATACTCCGGACGCAAATGGGTCGCTCTTTCTAAAAGCCTCGAATGAATATAAAATATGTCACCGGGATATGCCTCCCGTCCGGGAGGCCGTCTCAACAGCAATGAGATTTCCCTGTACGCTCTTGCATGACGCGTCAAATCATCATAAATGATCAATACATCTCTGCCTTTTTCCATGAAATATTCAGCAATGCTTGTCGCTGCATAAGGGGCGATGTATTGCATGCCCGGTGGCTCATAGCCTGCGGCAACCACAAAAACACAATAAGGCAATGCACCTGCCTCTTCCAAATCAGCAACAAGCTTAGCGACCGCCGTACTGCGCTGTCCGATCGCACAGTAGACGCAAATCACATTCTTACCCTTTTGGCTGATGATCGTATCCATGGCAATGGCTGTTTTTCCGGTCTGACGGTCACCGAGGATCAATTGTCGCTGGCCATGACCTACCGGAACCAGAGCGTCGACTATTTTGATTCCTGTTCTCAAAGGTTTGGTAACTGGTGCCCGCTTCATGATGTCAGGCGCATCCCTTTCCACAGGCCATCGTTCCACCGAATTCAAGGAGCCTTTTTGGTCAAGAGGTATCCCCACCGCATTGATGGTCCTTCCCAACAAGCCTTCGCCCACCGGGATATCCACCACCCGATCTGTTCGATAGACTTTGCCTCCGGCCGCAATGTGTTCACTTTCGCCAAGCAAAATCACGCCGATTTCATCCTCGTCAATATTGAAGGCAATTCCATAGATGTCGTCAGGAAAACGGATCAGTTCTTCAGAGCGGATCGTCGGTAGGCCTTCAACACGGGCAATGCCGTTTCCCACGAAGATGACTTTGCCTATTTCAGACGTCGTTAATTTCGTTTTTGATGATTCCAGCAAATGTTCGAAGATGTTTGCTGTTGAATCAAAAACTTGTCTGAACATGACATCAGCCCCCTAAGATAGATTTTCAGATTCCGCGGCTATAAGAAAGCGCTCTTCAAAACTTTTCAAATATTCCCCTATACTCCATTCCAGATGATAGCCGTTAACTTCAAGCTGTACTCCGCTGATGATCTCCGGGGACACTCGATACTCGACCTGTTCCACCCCTTGCAAAGCTTCTTCAATCACCGTCTGGAGCCGCTTTTTGTCTTCCTCAGAAATTTCAAACGCACTGTTGATGACAGCTCGGCTGCTTGGACGGACAAGGTTGCCGCTGATCAAGCTTTTTTCTTTCGCTTCCAGCGATGCCAATTTATCAAGAAAAACTTCGAACAATATTTTCTCCAGCTTCATGGTGGCAAGGTCCTCTAAAACCCGTTTGGCGATTCGATACGATTGACTGCCGATATGACGCTGAATTTCAGCCAGATATTGGACTTTCTCCTTCATCATTGAGTCTTGCCATAGCCTCTTCTGTGCATCGATTTCGTCTCGTGCTTTTTCCATGTAATCCTTTTTCTCCGCTTCAGCCTCCTGCCGCGTATGATATAAAATTTCATTCTTCTCTTGATCCAGCTTCGCCGTTTTTTCAATATAATCCTGAGCCCTGCCTTCAGCGATCAGAATCTTTTCCTGAGCATCGTTTTCCCGTTGCTCAATTTTGCCCTGCCGTTCATCCATCGCTTTGACGATGGGTCCGTATAAGAATCGTTTCAGCAAATAAACCAGAACCAAAAAATTAATAATTTGGGCTATAACGGTAAACCAATTCATGTTCATACGCTGATCTCCCTGCTTATGAAATAAAGTAATTCCAGAAGGGATTGGCAAAAAGCAGAATCATGGTCACAACAAAACAATAGATGGCTGTCGATTCAATCATGGCAAGTCCGACAAAAAGTGTCCTGGTGATCGTGTTGGCCTCATCCGGCTGCTGCGCAATAGAGCTTAAAGCTTGGGCTACCGCCTTGGCCTCGCCCAGTGCGGGCCCGATGGAACCGATCGTTATGGTCATCCCCGCAACGATGATCGACACCGCCGCAATCAACGTCGAATCATTCATCATCTTATTCCCCTTCCTGTTTATTCTTATCTTGATGAATTTGACTGGCAGAAGTGATATATACCAATGCGAGAATAGCAAAGATATAGGCTTGGATCATGCCGGTGACCAAACCCAGGACCTGCATCACAACCGGAAAAAACAAGGGGACCAGTGTCAACAGAATCGCAATGATGACCGTGCCGCTCATCATATTCCCATAAAGACGCACGGACAGTGCTAAGGTTCGAGAAATCTCTCCGATGATATTGAAAGGCAGCATCAGCACCGTCGGCTGCAAATAACTTTTTAGATAGGATTTGGGGCCGCGGCGGGCGATCCCGAAAACAGGAACCGCGAAGAACACACACAAGGCTAAGGCAACCGTCGTTGAAAGAGAGGCTGTGGGGGCATAAAATCCGGGAATCGCTGACAGGATGTTGGCTGCAAATATGAATATAAACAGGGTGCCGATGAAGGGCAGATAGAGCTCGGGCTCCTGTCTGCTTACTTCATAGATTTGGCTGTTGATCATACTCACCGTGGTTTCCAATACGTTCTGCCAGCGTGATATTTTGCTTCCGCTGGTGATTTTCTTTGTGATAAGCCACGATGCAACCACCAAAACGATCATGATGACCCATGTGAAAACGATTGTCGCATTCAGTATCTCAAATCCGTGCCATTTAAAATAAACAATCTGATCAGGACTCAGTTTCATTTAGGCGCCTCCTTTGATGGACCGCTCCCGTCCTATCCGCTCCTAAAACCTGGCTGAGCGAAGGACGATGAGTCTGGCAATGAGTATTCCTGCAAAACAGGCAACCAAACGCTGCCATCGGCCGTCCATGATCCAATAAATGCCAAGAAGCATGGTCAGCAGCCGCAGCAGATAGCTTCCCAGAATAAGGGCCATCGGATTTGAAACCGTCATGCTTTGACGGGTCGTCCACCAAAGCCCCCAGAAGTGGATCAAGCCGAGCAAAATGCCTCCTCCAAATGCCGCGATCTCCAAAATTGCCACCTCGTTTACTTATTTCTCGTGTTTTCCTCTCTGATCCAACGCCATGCAGTCAGACAACCAATGATCAACCCCAGGAACATGAGCATCAAGGTCCAGGAGTAATTGCTTGCCCATTTTTTATCGACCCATACTCCAATCACCGTTCCCAACAATGTTGGTATGGCCACCGACCAGCCGATCATTCCAAAGAAGCCCATGCCAAACCAAGGACTGCGGTTCCCCTCTTTGCGGGCGGCGATTTTACGTTCAGCACATTTTTCGATCTTTTGGGTCATTTTTTCACCAGACGGGTCTTGCTGTCCATTCGAAGACTCAGTCATTGTTTTTACCCCCCAATTCGAGAAACCGCCGAATCGTATCCGCTTCAAGTTTTGCAATGATCGATCGGGCCGTCTGCTCTTGTTCATTGCTTTTTTTATAAGCTTTGACCACGGTTTGCTTCAACTGCCTCAGATCAGGACCTCGAACAGCTTCCTGGGACGATATGAAGACCTGATTCCCGCACTTAACCAGAATTCCTTCGTTCAGTGCAAAATATTCCTCAGAGCCATCCATATTCTCCAGCATAAACAGGCCCGGTACGAGGGCTGAAATAAAATCGATGTGTCTCGTTTTGATGCAAAAATATCCGTTGATCCCCTCTGCTATCAATTTTCTTATTTCTTTATCCAAATAGATTTTATAGGGAAGGAAGATTTTAAGTTGCATTGTCAACCACCCCATTCCCCCCTTCGAGCGCTTCCTCGATACGCCCGATCATATAAAAATGCTTCTCACTATAGTCGGATAGATCATCGCCAAGGATCCATTCGCAACCTGTCAGAGCGTCTTCTAATTGTACTGTTTTGCCCCCAAGACCTGTAAAATGTTCCGTCGTATAAAACGGTTGGGTAAGGAACCGTTCAAGCTGACGAGCTCTTCGGACAATCTTTCGGTCCTCTATGGACAACTCCTCCAAGCCCAACATGGCAATGATGTCCTTAAGGTCTTCATAGATTGCCAAGGTCTTTCGAATCTCGCTGGCCACTCTATAATGCCGCTGACCAACGATCTGCGGCGACAGCATTTTGGAGGATGAACGCAATGGATCGATCGCAGGATACAGCCCTTCGCTGGCTTTTTTCCTGGATAAAACAATCGTAGCCGTTAAGTGGGCAAATACATGGGTCGCGGAGGGATCTGTAAAATCATCCGCAGGGACATAAACAGCCTGGATCGAGGTAATCGAACCGTTGACCGTCGTACAGATCCGTTCTTCCAATTCCGCGATCTCGGTGGCTAGGGTTGGTTGATAGCCAACTCTTGAGGGCAATTTTCCCATTAATCCTGAAACTTCGGTGCCGGCTTGGATAAATCGAAAAATATTATCGATTAGCAAAAGCACATCCCGCTGAGCCTCATCCCTGAAATATTCAGCCATCGTCATGGCTGCATTGCCCACACGGAAACGTGCACCCGGCAATTCGTTCATCTGTCCAAAGACCATGACCATTTTCTCAAGAACACCGGCAGATTTCATTTCTCGATATAACTCCTCTGCCTCCCTGGACCGTTCTCCGATCCCGCAAAAAATGCTGACGCCCTCGTATTTCCCAAGGGTATTGTTGATCAGCTCTGTAATGAGTACCGTTTTGCCGACACCAGCTCCTCCAAACAGCCCAACTTTTCCACCCCTTTCAAGCGGTGTTAAAATATCGATCACCTTGATTCCTGTCTCAAAGATTTCTGTCGTCGTGACTCTTTGGGAAATCGGTACCGGCTCCTGATGAATCGGCATCATTTGTGCATTAACTTCTTTTTCTATGCCATCGATGGTTTCTCCAAAAACATTAAATACCCGTCCTAAAATTTCCTCTCCAACAGGCACCTCTAAACCTTTTCCGGTGTCGATGATGACAGCGCCTCGTTCCAGCCCTCGAGTGCTGTTCAATGCGATGCCTCTGATCCTGTCCACAGCAATATGGGCAACCACTTCAATAATAATATTGTGATCTTTTCCGGTGGTCAGTTTGTTGTATATCGAGGGAATGTCATGAGGGAATACGGCGTCCACAACGCTGCCCCGAATCGATACGACCCATCCAGTATGCTGCGATCTGTCCATCGTTTCCCTCCTTTACACAACACTCCCAATCGCCCAGAATAAACATGGTATGCCTTAGTCTAACATGTTATTTCTGAATTTTCAATTATTTCCAGGTTTAGGATCGCGGTCCTTCTTCTGAGACTCACCACATTGAATGGATTAGGTGACGCAGTCCGGTTTCATATAAAAGCCGCTGCGTTTTTCAAGCAGCGGCTTCTCTATTTTTCGAATGCCAGGGTTGCAAAATACGCATTGACGACCTTTGAGATCAACGCATGCCCCGCTTCGTTGGGATGAATTCCGTCCTTGCAATACAAATCATGGTAATTCTGTGCTTCAAGAAATACACCGCGGATGTCGATCAGCGGGACATTCTTGATGGCTGCCAATTTCAGCACCGCCAAGTTATACATTTCCTGCCACCGATAAATATGCTCCACATCACCCAGCCAGTTCAAAATATTCTCCGCGTTCAGGCCCCGGGAAACCCATAAAAAATACTTGCCGGCATCAAGGGGCGGCAAAGAAAACAAGATGGGTTGGCTCCCCACCCCTCGAACACGATCGATGATCTTTGAATACGTTGCTTCAAAGTCAGCCAAGGGTGTTTTTGCTCTATGTGGCGTCTCCGGATGCTCCGAGACTGCAGCCCAATCAATATCGCAATCGTTTCCTCCGAATTCCAGAACAATGTATTGATACTTTGAGAGTTCTTCCGCGTGCTTTTCGATGAGTTTCTCACCCTCCGTGACGGTACAGCCAAGCCGCGCATAATTGCGCACCTCAATGCCGGTGCTTTTTTGCAAAATATCAGCAAAGCTGTTTTTCAGATAGCGGTATCGTCCCCTGATTTCATCTAAAATGACGCCCCGGATAATCGAATCGCCAAAAATGCCTAAGGAATCCATCCTTTTCAGCCTCCCCAAATCGATGCATTCAAGTTATCTAATTTTCATTATTATATTATCTGATATTGCTTATGTCAAGTTGTTCTATGACATCCTTGTTATGCATTTGTATTATTTCATTGCCCATGGTAAAATACTCTGGAGTTCCGCATAGAAGGAGGTTTTGCAATGGATGAACTATCCCAATTAAAAAATAAAATGGAAACCGACAGGCCCGTATCGTGGAATGAATTCCCTGACATCAGCCTTTATAAAGATCAGGTCCTCTCGTATATGCAGCGCCAGCTGATTCGTTTCAGTGACGATGGGCAGATCACCTCGGCCATGATCAACAATTATATAAAGGATAAACTTCTCCCCAGGGCGGAAGGCAAACGATACACTCGTGAACATCTGGCCGGTTTGACGGAAATCGGCTTGCTGAAGCAGGTTATATCTGTCAGCGACACCGGCCTTCTCCTGCGGGAGGAATTGACCGGTTCTACCCCCGAAGCATTTTATACCAAATTCCGCCAAGTCCTGGATGGCTCTCTTTCCGATACTGCCGAAAAAATCGATCCCTCATGGGATATCGATGCGCTCTCTGATATGGCTTTGAAGCTTGCCATCACAAGTTATTGCCACAAGCTCGCCTGTCAGCAGCTGCTTGAACTCATCCGGATCAACCGTCCCTCGGAAGTACAGAAAAAATCGAAGTAGATCCTGCTCCCCCTCTGGGAAACGGGTTCTTCCATGGTATATGCTTTCATGTAAAAAGCCCAGCTTTGAATGTTGCTTCAAAGCTGGGCTTTATGATTCGGCAAATGGCTCTGGAGAATTTAGGCAGAATGTTCCCGGACATCCTGCAGAGACTTGATGCATGTATGAGGGATCGGCTTCCAGTCCACTTTCAAAAATAAAGCGGCGACAGCGATTGGAATATAGGTAAACATAAACAGAGGAAAGGTAAAAATATAGATGATTTTTTTCCCTCGGGGACAATGGATCTTTTTTCGCTCTGTCCAAGTGGTGATCGCACCGATTACGAACAGCACCCCATAATAGACCAGAAAAGAGGAAAGCATGGCAGACAAGGTTGTCTTCATGACCGCAGAGCCGTAGGAAGGATGCAAGAATGCTTTGGCAAAGAAAAATCCATTCACAAAAACACTGGCAATGGATACCAGCACGGCAGGCATAATGGTCATCATCATGTCATAACAGGAAAAACCTTGACGGCCATTTTTCAAGCAGCCCTTCAACAAATCGGCGCCATAGTGTCTGAATACCTGATAAAACCCTTTGGCCCAGCGCAGACGCTGATTCCAGGATTGCTCATACGTCGCCGGCTGTTCATCATAGAGCATGGCCTTGCCACAATAACCAATGGTTTCGCCATGAATGACCTGGCTGATCGAAAATTCGATATCCTCGGTCAGAAGGTAATGGATCCATCCTCCATTACGCTGGATGATATCGCTGTGGATCAGAAAGCCGGTGCCGGATATAGCGCAGCTTTTTCCAAGAATCATTCTCGGATTGTTCAAGTATTCTGCTTCGTGCAAAAACCATAGGGCATATCCGGCCGTGATCCAGTTCTCTTGATAATTTTTTGAATTTCGATAGCTGGTCAACACCCGATAACCCTGATCAAAACATCGATTCATTTCATAAATAAAGTTTTCATCCAGAAGATTGTCCGCGTCAAAAACGAAATAGCCTTCATACATATCTGCTGTATGCAGATCCTTGATCTTTGTGATTAAAAAGTTTAAGGCATAACCTTTGCCGACCAGTTTCTTATTGTTCCGTTCATAAACCGTGGCGCCGGCTTCCCTGGCCGCTGACGCCGTCTGGTCTGTACAATTATCGGCCACAACAAAGATATCGATCCGTTCCGCGGGATAGTTTTGGTCTTTTATGCTCTTGATGAGCTCGCCGATGACGGCCTGTTCATTTCTCGCGGCAACCAATACCGCATAGGAATGCATTTTCGGGATGACAACAGAATCTTGTTTTTTACGTTTGGACCATAATCCAACCAGAAGAAATACGACCCGGTATGAGTAGATCAGCGTAAAAAACACGAATATTGAAAGGTTCAAACCTTTGATGAACGCAAGCAAGTACAGGACCTCCATTAAATATGATCAATTGAGAAATGCGCCTTCGAAGCGTTTTTTCATCGTTGCCGATTCGGCCTTGAAGCACCTCTCTGATAAATACAACTCAATCATTGTAGCACTTTTTTTAAAAAAGCCAACATGTTTTTTTAATTCTCTTCGTTTCGGTGGGATTCCCTGAAAAGAGTCATGCTTAATTTAGGAATTCAAATCGTTCCGGGTCTCCTCTGATCCATCGGTGCGGTCATTTGATTGCTTTCGTGATGAAACGCTGGAGTTTCTCCATTTGGGCATCGGCTCCTTGGGTGTCATGGGCTCGGACCGATAGATAAATCTTGATCTTAGGCTCCGTCCCGGATGGCCGGATACAGATCCAAGACTTATCCTCACGTGTGATATGGATCACATCCGCTTTTGGAAGGGTCGTTTTTCCGGTTTTCCCTGTCAACAGGTCATATTCTGTTTCTAAAAGATAGTCTTTGATCCGGACAGCATTCAGTCCACTGAAGATTTCGGGATCTCTTTCCCTGAACCGTTTCATGATCCGGGCAATTTTCTCCTGCCCTGCGATTCCCTCGAAACCATAAGAAATCTGCGCTTCTTTGAAGAAGCCGAATTCTTCGAATAATTCCTGCAGCCTGTTCAGAAGACTGCCTCCAGAAGATTTATAATATGCAGTCATTTCAGCCATCAGCAGTGCGGCTTGGACTGAATCCTTATCCCTAACAAAGTCATGGATCAAAAAGCCATTGCTTTCCTCGTAGCCAAAGAGAAACGATGTGGTGCCTGATGTCTCAAATTCTTTGATTTTTTCACCAATATATTTGAATCCGGTCAGCACATCGAGGCACCGGATCCCGTATTTTGCGGCAATCTCTGCACCCAGGGAAGACGTGACAATGGTTTTGATGATCACAGCATGATCGGACAAACTGCGGCTTTCTGTTTTTGCGCGAAGAATGTAATCGATCATCAAAGCACCGATTTGGTTTCCGCTTAAAAGCTGATATTCACCCGAAGCATCCCTGGCTGCCGCCCCTAAACGGTCCGCATCCGGATCCGTCCCCATGACAAGATCTGCCTGCACCCTTTGGGCAAGATCCAAGGCCAGGGCAAAGGCCTTGACATCTTCCGGATTCGGGTATCGAACCGTGGGGAAATCCGAGTCCGGCGCCGCCTGTTCAGGAACAATGAAAACATTGGCAAAACCGGCCCGGCAAAGCGCTTCTCTGACGGGTACCAACCCAGTGCCATGAAATGGGGTGTAAACGATACAGCAATCCTTGGCATGCAATTTTAAAATGTCGGGCCTTAATACCTGACTAACTACTTTTTGCAGATAAGATTGAAGGACCTCCTCATCGATCCACTGCAGAAGGCCCTGCTGCTCAGCCTCTTCAACTGACATGACCGGGATATCCAGTTCGTTTTTGAGTTGGTCGATTTCTTCGGTAATGTCCTGAGAAACAAGGTTTGTCAGCTGGCCGCCGTCACGCCAATACAATTTGTATCCATTGTATTCCTTGGGATTATGACTGGCTGTAACAACGATACCGGCCGTCATTTCCAAGGCTTTGACGGCATAGGACAAGATCGGCGTCGCAGTGATTTCCTTAAACACAAGGGCCCTGATGCCGTTTCTTGCCAGAACAAGACCGGCCTGCAAGGCAAAATCCTTTGAATGCCTCCGGGGATCATAAGCTATTACGACGCCCTGGCAAGCAGCACCTTGTTTTTTAATATAGTTCGCAAGACCTTGCGTGGTTCTTCGGACCATATAAAGATTCATGCGATTGGTTCCGGCGCCCATGAGGCCCCGCATTCCGGCTGTGCCGAATTCCAGATTTTTATAAAAACGTTCCCTGATTTCTTCCCGATCCTCCGCAATCTCCAGCAGGTCGCTTTTCATCTCAGGATCCAAATCGTCTTTGCCTTGCCAGCGTTGATAAACAGTATTAAATTGCTCCACATCGATCACCTATATTCTCTTTAATAAAATCAATCCCTCATGATTGCTTCAGCGACCATCAAGTCCTTCGCTTCGGCTTTCATCACCTTCACAAGGTAATTCAAGAAGTCTTCACGCAGTTCCTTGTTCCTCAGCGCATACTCCACTGTAGCCTCCAGAAATCCCTGCTTGTCTCCCACGTCATATCGTCTGCCTTCAAAATCATAGGCATACATCGCTTCTCTTTGAGCCAAGGTGATCAAACCGTCCGTCAACTGGATTTCGCCGCCTTTTCCGGGCGGCGTGTCTTCAAGAATCCCGAAAATCTCCGGACTGATGATATACCTCCCCAGAATCGCCATATTGGATGGTGCATCCTTAGGTGATGGCTTTTCGACCAAACCCTTGACCTTATAGACCCGTTCCTCGATCTGTTTGATGTCAACGATTCCGTATTTGCTTACATCCTCATCCGAGACCTCCTGCACACCCAGGATCGTGGTCCTGTATTCATTGTAGACATCGATCATTTGCCTAAGACAAGGTTTTTGGGAATAGACGATATCATCTCCCAAAAGGACAGCGAAAGGCTCGTTCCCGATAAAATACCGGGCGCAATAAATGGCATGGCCAAGGCCTTTGGGTTCCTTTTGCCGTATGTAATGGATATTGACCATGTCGGAAATCTTTCTTACTTCCTCGAGGAGTTCCAACTTGCCGCTTTTTTCCAGCTCAAGTTCAAGCTCTACGGATTTATCAAAATGGTCTTCGATGCTTTTCTTGTTTCGGCCTGTAATGATCAGGATTTCTTCAATGCCTGAATCCACTGCTTCCTCAATGATATATTGCAAAGCAGGTTTATCAACGATTGGCAGCATCTCTTTTGGCTGGGCCTTTGTCGCCGGTAAAAAACGTGTCCCAAGGCCAGCCGCAGGAATGATTGCTTTCCTAACTTTCACTTCCAAAGCCTCCAATCTCGTCTCGTTTCTAATTTAATTTCTGTTTCACATTCAACCATGACGTAAAATATTATAGTCCATATGATCATGAAATACTATAGGCTTTGATTCGGTTGTCAAGCCGTCGGTGTCCCAACAAGGAAATGAATTTGCGATTTACGTCGCTGAATGGCAGAAAAAAGGCATTGAACGCAAGGCATAAAAAATGGCACTTTCAAAGTGCCATTTTTTATGCCTTGGTTTCAGATCCTCAATCACTCCAGATCGTGTGGAACCTCTCCACAAGGGCCTGAAAACGTGGTTCATCCCGGATAAAATCGAAGAGGTCATCCAATGTGAACAGGGCCGTCAGGTTCTGCCGGAAATATTCTGCGGATTGCATGGGCTCCATCAATTCCACATGGTCAAAAAGCCGATTGCTATGCAGGCTCTGGTTAAAAGTACGCCGACTGCAATCCTGCAGGCTGCTGAGAATCGCCTCAGCGTACTTCAGTGTTTTTTCCCTATCCTTCTGCAGCGCATAAAATTGTGTCATCTCCAGATTGTTTGCTAAAAGGTTGACCGCATTTAAGTCAAAAAGATCGATGATCTGCCGCTGCATCTGTAAAAGTCTGGCTCCGAATTCAGGATCGTCTTCTTTTTGACTGATGTAGGCAAAGGTGCTCAAGGCCGAGATCACATGCTGAACCCGACCGTACATATTGGTTTGCAGCAGTTTTTTCGCGTCGGTGTAACGATGCTGTCTGACATAGAGTGGCACCAACATATCTTCGGGATTGACCAGATTTTTTGGAATCCTTGCCAACGCCTGCTCAGCTTTTTCTGTTTCGTTGAGAAGCATGTACAATGTCCCCAATAGATAATTGGCACTATGGCAAATCTCCATCTCCGGACTTTGGGCCGCCTGCTCTAAAAGATAGGTGGCTTTCAAAGCAAGGTCCTGCAACGTCACCTCATCCTTTGCCTGATGGAGGAACGTGGCATAAAGCGCGCCGGTCCGCAGCTTGAGGAACAGGTTGTTCGGATATTGATAGAGATTATGCTCGCACATTTCAATGCCGGCTTCCAAGGAATCATTTTCAAAAACGGCGGAGCTCTTTGCGATAAGCTCCATGACCTCGTCATCCGACAAATTAATTTCATATTTCAGAAGACTGTCGATGGTGGTGTTGAAATATCGGGCAATGGAAGGCAGCATGGTAATGTCCGGGTAAGCCTGGCCGCTCTCCCACTTGGAAACCGCAGGAACCGATACGCCAACCGAACTGGCCAGTTGTTCTTGGGTGACACTCATTTCCTTGCGCAAACTATAGATCACTTTTCCGATGGGCAGTTTCATTCTGCATCCCCCTATCTTCCTTCAAATATAGTTCCTTCTTTGATTCTATTTTATCGATTTGTTCGATAACTTACAAGATTTTTGTTAAACACGGGGAATATTTATTTAACCCCCAGTAAAGTAATTCTTGTTTTGTGCGGGAATTTTTCGATAAGACGTCAAAGAGCAGCCATGAAGGCTGCCCTTTTTGTATTGATCGCTAATGCTTGAATAAAGAAGCGCCTCACGATCAACGGACCGCTTCCGCGACGATCTTTTTGACCCCATCAATATCAGGCTCAAAGAAGAAAAGCTTCATATCCATCACAGGATCCCAGGCCATGATGGCATGACCTGGCAATTGATTGTATGTGATCTGATTTGGGTTGATACCCTTGAAAGCGATTCCTAGGGATAAGGTTTCACTGACTGACAAATTGGTATCCGTAAAATTTTCTTTCACGATACCGAATAGTTCCGGCAAATTTTCGATGTTGGCAGGGCTGAGGATCTTTTGGGCTAAGGCGGCCAAGAGCAGGAATTGATGCTTTTGGCGGCCGAAGTCTCCCCCTCGGATGGTTTTTCGGACCCGCGCCAGACGAAGGGCCTCCTCTCCGGAAAGATGGTGGTCACCTGCCGAAAGATAAATACTTACATAAGGATCGTGGATCGTTTCGGCAAGGGTGATATCAATACCGCCCACCGCGTCCACCGCCTTGACGAAGCCCTGAAAATCGATTTTTGCATAATAATGAATTGGGACGCCCAGCAGATTGGTGACTGCCTGGATACTTTTTAATGTTCCCTGGTGCACACCGCCGTCAAGAGCCCCCAGGACATTGGCATGATTGATTTTCGTCCGGCCGACCCCCTCGATGTCCACACGGGTATCCCTTGGTATCGAAATCATGGATACCTGATGGGTCTCAAGATTCGCAGATGCAAACAGAATCGCGTCCGTGCGCGATACAGCGCCCCCATTGCCATCCGTTCCCAGGACAAGAAAGTTGATTGTCTTGCCGTTTTTTTCTTGGGCGTCCCCGTTGTTTTCGGGCTCGCCTGATTCTTGAGACCTTTGGTCAACCCGATCTTCTGCCTTCGTTTCTCCTGGCCCCCGGGGATCTTCCACTCCATCTGGCTGGGCAGACTGCGAAGCCCCCGGAGTTCCGCTTTCAAAGCCTGTCTGCGTTTCGGGCAGCATAGGCTGAAACGCGACCTCAGGATGGTATAGGGCCCGCCAATATTGGTTGTAAACGCCTGCGAATGTTAAGACCGCAAGCAGCAGGACGAGAAGGATGCGTTTACGTTTTTTACTCAAAGCTTTCTCCAAAACCCCGGTGGAGGCACCGGCTTCTCTGATCGATTCCATTCAATCAGGACAAAATTCCATCTCTTTTACTCAATGTTTCTTTTTTATTCTGTGCTTCTTTTTTGCCAAAGGCCTCATTATTATAGAAATGTTCCGCATCAAAAAAGTAATCATAAGAGCGATAATGAACCTTGTAGTCCAGCTTCTTGACTTTATTGAGGACGACGCCCAGGATCGTTACATTCATCCGTTCGAGCTGCTCTTTGACTCGTTTTAAGTCCGGTGTTTTTGTATAACCCATCTTCGCTACAATCAAAGCAGCATCGCCTTTTGACGCAACCAGGGCCCCGTCTGCAACACTTGTCAGGGCGGGCGTATCAAAGATCACATAGTCCAGCGCTTGGTCCTTGCGGATCTTTTCAACAAGGCCTTCAAATCGTGAAGAGGACAAGAGCGCGATGGGATTCGGATCATGCCGCCCAGAGGCAAGATAAGAGAAATGATTGATATTGGTCTTTATGATCGCTTCACTCAATTCGATTCTTCCATTGATATAGTCTGAAAGACCCATTTGAACGTTCTGATAGAGTCTTTTGGCCTTTTCCGGCTTACGCATATCCGTATCGATCAGCAGCACATTGAACCCGGAATTGGCCAAAGCGATCGAAAGGTTGATGGCAAGGGTCGTTTTCCCTTCCTGCGGATTGCAGCTGGTCACAATGATCAATTGCTGCTTGTGCTGTTTGTTGTTGATTTGTATATTGGCAGCCAGCATCGCATAGGCATCGCGGACAGCCTGATTTTTATTTTCATAAACATCGAAGGTCGGCATCTGAAAAGTCTCCCCTTTCATTCCTTTATCGGATATTATGCTCCGGTATGATCCCAATCAAACGCAAACCAACCACTTGTTCAATGTCCTCTTCGGAGCGGACCGCGGTGCTGAAATATTCTTTGAACCAAATGATGGCGGCGGCAAACATGGCACCCGCAATCATTCCAAATAGAATCTTGATGGTTCGATGATTCGGCACCGGCAGTTCAGGAATTTGTGCCTCGTCGAGAATGCCAACGGTTTCGCTGTTTGTTATGATATTCAATTGAATCGAGAATTGGTCCGCCGTAGCATCAGCCACTGCCGCGGCGACATAAGGATCCGTATCGGTGGCGCTGACAGAAAAGATATTAGACTGCTCATTGGAATCGATATCGATCATCAGCATAAGATCTTCTTCCGAGATTTCTTTAACATTATGCTGTTTGACTCCTTCCATAATGGCTGACAATACAGTCCTGCTGGATATGATTTGAGAATACTGCTGGACTAAGTATTCACTTAAGGTAAAGTCGCTCATGCTAAGCCCCCGGCCTGTGGCAGGGTCCACGGATTTAATATACATTTTTACTTCGGCTTTAAATTCCGGCTCGGATAGCTGCACACTTAAAAAACCTGCAGTGCCCCCCAGGATGAGAAGAATCGCAATCAGCAACCAATTTTTTATAAGTATATGAAATATCTTTTTTGGTTCCATCATTGTTCCCTCACTTATTGTTATTCTTATATTATTCTAGCATAATTTATTTGAAAATTCTCCTATTATTTCTTTCCGTAATCCAAGGGATCATATTAAAAAGGTCTCATGGGGGACAAGGCCCCCATGAGACAACTTCTGTTATGTGCTATTCTGTTTTATACGATGGAAAGAGCTTTTGCACTGGATCCAGTCAGTAAATTACTGGAAGTCCAGCCGGTGGTCAACAGATTTTCCGCACGGCAGTTGCTTAGGGTTCCTGAAAGCGAAAAACAATATCTGCCGGTGCCATCCGCGGAATAGTCTCCTTTGAAGATGACGTTGCTCAAGGTGCCGGAAGCTTTGACTCTGCCGTCACTTCCTGCAAGTCCTGTTTTCTTGATTTCCATATTGATGGTGCTGTCGCTGAGGCCTTCCCATAAAGCAAGACCGGCCTGCTGTGTTCCGATAATTTTGCCTGTAATGTTAATACCCGTAGAGCCTTGGCCAATCCCTAATCCAGTGGTGGCGTTGTAGATCTCCAGATTCGCAGTGACGTTCTTACAGCCTGTGATGCTGGCGCCCACACTACGGTTTGTGCCTTCTTGGTATACTTTGACATTGCCTTTGAAGTTTTCTACTTTATTAAGCTTGAAGGCATGGGAAGTGGGATTGTTGAGTTTTGTGACGGTTGCGTTGATTTCGATATCCTTTACGATCGCACCGAATTTGTTGGTGACTTCCAGTCCATTGTCCGCATTGCAGCTAACCGTCGCTGACTTGATCGTAATGTATTGGATCGTATCCCCTGTGTTGTTGGGCTCTAAAGCAATGCCGCCGGGCTGGGTTGGGGATCCGATTTTGTCGGCGATCACATTATCGATCACCACATTGGTCGCTTTTATAATGCAAAGGGCATTGCGGCCAGTGCCCGCTACGTCGGCTTTCGCATTAAGAGTGCCCACCGTCACATTGGTGACGCCGTTTAAGTATAAGCTGTCGCCCGAAGGATTCTTATCGTACAAGGTTCCGAGCTTAAAGTCCCGGCTATTGTAAATGCTCAGGGAATGCAAGTTTTGATTGAATTTACCGGTGGTGCCATAGTTTCCGATCACATTGCCGTCCGTATGGAGGATCGGGATCGTGAAGCTGCTGCAATTGCTGAGTTTCAGCACAGGGCCGGTTGCGCCGGTTTTATGTTTTAGGGTCCCGTTGCCATAGATTGAGAAGTTGCTGGCCTGAGAAATGGTCAGCGAATTCACAACGAAGGTATATCCTTCCGGAATAAGCAGCGGCAAGTGGTTTTTCACCGCATAGTAGATGATGTTCTGGATCACTGCGGTTTCATCGGATCCGTTGCCTTTGGCGGCAGTCAGGCCGGCAGGAGGCGCGAGGAGAGAAACTGCATTGGCAGGAACGGTGATCGTGCCTGTGGTCGTACCGGTGGTTGTTCCAATGGTTGTACCACTGGTTGTGCCGATGGTTGTGCCGGAAGTTGTGCCGGTGGTTGTGCCGGTCGTTGTGCCGGTGGTTGTGCCGGTCGTTGTGCCGGTGGTTGTTCCGGTGGTTGTTCCAATGGTTGTTCCAATGGTTGTGCCGGTGGTTGTGCCGGTGGTTGTGCCGGTCGTTGTGCCGCGATAGCGGTTAACAAAGGTTATTGTCGTTGTCTTTCCGTCAGTAATGGTCACATCCGCATCATAATCCTCGATGGTATAGTTTGCAGGAAGATTGATCTCTGTGACGGTATAGATGCCTTCAGGAATCTTGTTGATGGTGGTGCTTCCTGCACCTGCAATGGTGAAGATTTGTCCTTTTTGTCCTTCCACTGTAAAACTGAAGGTCGCCGGGGCCAATGGGATATCACCGGTAATCGCTGTGTGAATGGTTAGGTTACCAGTTTTTGTGCTCCAGCCTGTGATCGCCGCATAGATTGGTGTGTTACCCAATGCGAATAGGGTCAAAAAGAGCATGAGCATAGAGAGGGTCATCTTAAATTTTTTCATAAAAATATTCTCCTTTCGGTAGCTGGCTGCCATTTTACAGGCCCAATAGCTTTGCGTCCCCGGCTTTCACCGAGTTTGCCTTTATCGCTTGAGAATGGAACCCTGTGTTAGGTCAACCTTGGGGTGATTCTTTCGCCGTGCACATTATAAAACGCAATTGTTGAGTTTGTCAAGAATTTATAACAATATTACAGTTATTGTAAAAATCATTGTTTTAATATTTATACATTTGTCACTTATTTCAATTAATTTCAGATATTACCGATTTTCCAGTTGAATTGGTATTTAATCAGTTTATGGAATCGCCCGATGTTGTTGCTCATTTCTTATGCGATTTGATCATAGTCTTGATTTTCCTTAGAATATTGAATATCTTCTCCTCCAAGCTTTTAAACTCATTGGTTTTATAATAAAAAACCGCAAATATAACATTGGGTATAATCATAGTGATTAAAAATGTCATGGCAAAGTCGAAAATGGGATTCACTAAGTTGATCAAAGAGCATAAATATTCGCAGACTACACAGGAAAAGGCCACCGTCGCAATATATAAAATAAATTTTTTGTAATAATTTGCAACCTTCGCTTTTAAACTGTATTTGTAGAGAATATACGGATCAACAGCTAAAGTCGCGATTTGTCCTGCGGTCGTCCCAAGCAGAATGCCTACAAGGCCCAGAGGCTTCACCAAAATCAGCGCTGCGGCGATACTGATTGCCCCTTCCCAAATCGGTTTATACTTGAAATAGACAAATAATCCCATGCTGTCTTTGATTGCATTGATCACATGCCTGAATCCTAAAAGATAAAAATTAAGCAGCATAACCGCCGTAATGGTTCTTTCGATCAAGTACGGTTTTCCGATCCACAAAACCACAAATGGATCGATTAATGTCCAAAAACATACCACTGAAAAACCATAGAGCCAGAACGTGATGAGCTGGTATTGCTCAAAGATAGACCGAAGCTTATGCTTATCGTGAGACACATTCAAGTTCCCAAAACTCGCCACAGGTCCTTTTAATATTAAGTACACAAACTGATTGACAATGCTGGTCAGAGTGTAATAATTCGAATAGAGTGCCACCGAAGCAAGCCCTAAAAATGCTGAAATGAAGATATTGGTCGTATTGCTGATGACGATTCCGCTGGCCGAACGGTAAATCAAGGGCGGGAGCATCTTGAACAGCGCTTTTTTTTCTTGCGGATCAAGCTGCGCTGCTTCCCGATCCTTTAGATAAGGATACATTTTTTTCGCTTTGATCGATAAAGCGATATTGTTCAGGAGTGTGCATAGGACCCAGGCGATCAAATACAGGATAAAGTTATGTGTGAAGATAAGGATCATAATTTGAATCATGTTCTGTATCAGTAAAAAGAAGGTGGAATAAAGGGTATCGATATATTTCTTTTGATCAGCGACCACCAATGGACGTCGAAAACTTATGAGATACTTTTCTGCATAGCCGAATAAATATAGCAAAAAGATTAAGGACAGGTTTGAGATGTTCGGATCATGTTTTATGAACGCATCCAAGAACGGCAAACACAGCAACCCAAGGGCAATCACAACGGCCGCTGTGATCCTGAAAGCGTTCCTCAGAAAACGCATAAGCGCCCTGGTCAGTTTTTCATTGTTTTCAGCAATGGACTGATATAATCGATAGGTTACAGCGACTTCAACGCCAAAATCAGCCAAGGACAGCACCGAAAGAATATTGACAAACAGACTGTTGATACCCAGGTATTCGATACTCATGGTTTTGATAAAAACCGTCCGACAGATAAACGCCATAATAGCCACAAGCATTTGGCATATGACTTCAACGGTTGAATTGCGCAAACTATTCATTGTTCGGCCGGGATTCATCGTCATCGCATACATCCTTTATCTTTTTCAGGGACCTTATTTCAGGTATTTTCGAAGGACCGAGGCCGCTTTTGACCTCCGCAATTTATTGATGGAAATAAAATATCTTTCGTTCTGCAGGATGGCGCGGCGGCATGGCATCTCCATCGCCTTTCGGTAATCCATCATAAATCGCCGGTTCTTTCGGATAAAATCCTCGATGGTCTGTGCAAAGGTCTCGTTCATAGAGTTGCTATGAATACAACAAGTGGTTATACCCTTGACTTTTTTACAAAGCACATGCATACATGGGATAAATTTCAGGCCCATCATTTCATAAGGATATCGGGTATACCCATCGGTCACGTAATGAAAACCCTTTTCTTTCAGGGCTTTTAATGTATTTTTATCATAAGCATGCGCCGGCGCCATAAAAATATCCGTCAATATGCCATGACCTTCCAATATATTCTTCCCTTTTTCTATTTTTTCCTCCTGCTCTGCATAGCTTAGTCCGGCAAATTCACTTCGTTCGTTGATTTGCAGGATGCCTGATTCTTTGGTTACGTACAGATGCTGATACCCATGTTGGGCAACCACCCACCCCCCTTTCTGCAGTTCTCTGACCAACGCCCAAAAGTCATTTTTTACCGCATCGGTCTGCAGTGACTGGTCCTGGTTATCCGGTATAACGCCAATCAATGGCTTAATGTTCTCTTTGTCCAAAATCTCTTTGAGCCGATAAAATTTTAACCAGTCCATCGCTGGGTGAACATCATCGATGCGAAACACGCAGCATGCTTTTTTCATTGGTTTGCGGCCTCCCTAGCATATTTTTGAAGAAGATATGCTCTTTTTTTGTCCATGATCATATCCTTCGTGAAATCAACCTTATGCTTTAATCCCTCATGATATGCATCGATGGTCTTAATGACCCTGGCCGGTACCCCGGCAGCCACACAATTTGAAGGGATGTCCTTCGTCACAATACTGCCGGCACCGATCACCACATTGTCCCCAATGTTCACGCCCGGCATAATGATGGTTGAAATACCAATGAACACATTATTTCCAATCTTTATTTTGCCAAATGCTTCCGCATTGGGCAATAAACCCATCCCCCGCAAGACATGGGCACCTCCGTCATGGGTAACAAAATGCGTTCCCGAAGCAATCCTTACATGATCTCCAAGCTCAATGAGATAAGGCTCGGAACCAAAGGAGACCGCGCCCAAGATCGAGCATTGGCTGCCCATGCCCACGCCTAAGCTTTTATATAATTCGGCCCTTTGATAGTCATCAGCCGCCTGCCTCAATTTGATCTTAAATATCAAGCTTTTAAGATCCATCTTCCTTCCCCTCCCACCCTGCGATCTGAGAATTCAATGCGATGCTGCAATAAACGATGAGCAGCGGAAGCGCTTCGGTTCCCACAGAAAAGATACGGGCAAGCTGTGCACGAAAAAGATAGACCAAGGCTGGCATTAAAAAAATCAATGCCCTCCTTTTTTTCGGGACAAGCCTCACCGCGTTTTGGTAGAGTGCCGCGAAAAAGCCCGTGACCAACAGAAAGCCTATGCTGCCCCATGCAATAAGAACTTCCTGGACTGCATTATGAACAGATTCCAGCGCATTGGCTTTGATCACATAATTTTGCAATCCCATCCCTGTAAGAAATATCTTTGGCTCACTTAAAAACGCTTTCATGTAGAAGGCAAAAACGCTGAACCGGCCATTGGAGATATCAGCCATTTGCATTTTTTTATTGAACGTTGCATAAGCTCCGCTGAGAACCGTATTGACCAAGAGGATGATCACCAAGCTCAATATCGCGGCAATAGCCAGCGATCTCATAAGATTTTTAGGGTTCTTTGCAGAAAACAATATGCTAAGCATCAGGCAAAACATTGCGGAAAAAACAAAGCTTCTGGAAGTTGCCATTAAACCCAGGGCAAACCCGAGGATAACGATCAGTGATAGAAGGATTTTGTTTCCCTGGTTTGTTAAGATCAGCAGCAGCGACACCGCCACCGCCATGGCCGCAAAAAGCCCCATATCATTGTTGCCGGCAAATATTCTGGTTCCCTCCCGGCCCGCAAGGATATTTTTCCCTAAAGTCGTGCCCATTTCCAGAAATTTATCCACGGATCCCAATTGACTTATATTGTAAAGTGAAAAAAACGCTAAAACAACAAAACCCAATAAATACATCTTGAGAATAAACCGATAATCATAGACTTTGCTTTTATCCAGAAAGAGGAAGGCAACCAAAATGATCATCATAACCGAGCGAATAAATCCGCCTAAGGAATCGATGGGGCTAAAAAATGAATGGGTCAGTTCGATGAACACGATGAGGAAGGGAAACAGGATCGCCTTCCCGATTTCAATCCGTTCACTTTTGAATAAAATGAAGAGCAAGGCAATCATCTGCATATAATTATAAGAAACGCCCAAACCTAAGGGTGTGATAAAGGCCAAAAAAGCAACGATGTGCGTTTGTTCACCGAAAAGATAAATCAAACCGGCAATCCCAATAAAAAAATATTTCGAAACAGGGTAACCGCCAACATCCCGAAAAAGAAGAAGCAATACAAAAAGGCATATCAAGTAAGCAAAGGCCAAATAGCCTTTTTTGACGGCATATTGATTTTGTTGTTCCACTATATAGAGTTCCTTGGACACGCCCATGGCTTCTCCCTCCCCTGTTCGTCCGCCGGAGCCGGACGGTCACGATTCGAGAATTTGGATCATCTGTTCCCTGCACTTTTCGTAGGAAAAATCTGCGGCCCGCTGTTCTGCTTTGGCAGAATATGCTTCAGCCAGCGGCTGATCATTTAATAGGTGATAAATAGCCTCCGCCAGGATTTCCTCACCTTTTTCAATCACCCTCGGATCATAGTTTTCAACCAAATTAAGGGTTGGAACAAGGATGCCATGGTCAGCAAACTGGAATGAATCGATAACCTCCCTATCGCTGACGTTCATCAGAATCTCTCTGGGCCCGGTTTTGCAATCGGCTGCAATGACCGGAATCCCGCAAGCCATGGCTTCCACCAGTGCGTTGGGGAAGCCTTCCGATACGGAGGATAAAACAAACGCCTTGCTTTTAGCGCAATACTTATAAGGATTTTCTTGAAAGCCAAGCAATACCACATCTTCTTCCAGTCCCAAATCACGAATCAGCTTTTCAGTGTTCTTTCCGTGTTCGCGATAATCAGGACCGATATGAAGCAATTTAATGCCGGCATCCTTCCTTTTCGCCAAGGATAATGCTTTGAGAAGATGCCAGTAACCTTTTTCATGTCGAAAGGCTCCAACCGTCACAATGACCTTGTTCTCAGCAAACCAGGGATCCAGTTCGGTTTCTTGCTTGGAAAGTCTTTTAATTTCCTCCATATCAAAGGCATTATATAAGACACGAACCCTGTCTTCGCCTAAGGATAATATTTGTTTCATTTCCTCGGCCATGACTTGGCTGACACAAATGATTTTGCTGCTTCTTTTTATAAGGAATCGAAACAACATGGCTTTCATGCGGTTTTTATTGAACTTATTGACGCTCTCATAGCCTCTGATCGAAACCATGGTTTTGCATTGTTGAATACCGGCGAAAATATTTACAATGTTCGCTACGTTCCCAAAACTGACGGATACCTGGGGTCTATGTTTTCTCATAAGCTTTCTGAGCCGGACCAGCCGCTTCGCAATCAATAGATATTTATTTATGTCATCGACTTTAATATCAAGGTTATCCAGTGAAAAATATTCACAATCGATTGGATAAACAATATCTTTTCCATTAAACAGGATGAGTTTTAAGTCATAGTTCTCCTTGAGGATCGTCGTCAGTCTGGAAGCGAAGCGCGCCTGGCCGCCGCCCCATAAATTAGGCAGGACTAGAAAAATACATCGTTTCTTCACGCTTCATGTTCCCTTCTTTCTTGAATTTGCTCTCTGATTCTCAATAAAAATACGACAGCACTTCCCAATATCGTATGAGGGATCGAGTAAGCATAAATATCTGCAAGGCCCCCCCCAAAGCCTCTCTTAAATTGATTGATCCCTCGAAGACTTTCAAGATCAGAATATCCACCCCAATCGAATCGCTCATAGCCAAGCTTCTTGAAAGCCATCATATCTCTCCAGTGAAGCAGACAGTTGGCCAGATTGTTTATTTTTTGCTGCTCTTCATCAAAATTTCGGAAAACAGAGGCCGAAGCATTGAGTCTGACATAATTTCCATTCATAAGATAAGCATGGTAGATGATCCTTTCCCCTTTATATTTGGCGCAGGTGATCGCAAGGATCTCCGCGTCCAAGTATGCTTTGTATATGACCATATTCTTTTTTTCAAGCCCTGCCGAACCCTTTGTTGAATCCACAAATGCATTATAATATTCGATAAAGTCATCGAGTATATATGGATTTTGCTTGATAAAACCGGAATCATAAAACTCGATGCTAAGTTCCTCTTTTTCTGCTTTTTTAATTTTCGCACGTGTGTTGCCGTTGACTTCTTTCAATAGCTCATCTTCGGACATCCGCAAATCATTGATTAGGGTTTTACCATGGCGAACTAAAATATTCTTGCCATACCCTTCCGGCGGATTCGCCATCCCGGCATACATAAAGATATCGCAATCATTAATGCCCTGATCTTCTTCCTTGATGAACCAAAGCTCGTTGATCTTGATGTTAAATTTTTGCAGATATTTTGCGACAGCCATAAGGATGCCTCCTCTCCAATCCGGTCGTTCTGCTCCCGTCCCTAGGATTCAATGATTTTGATGATTTCTTCTCTGCAGGACGAATAGGAAAAAACCGCCGCCCGTTGGGTCGATTTCTGTGCGTAATCCTCCGCCATTTTTTTATCATCCAGCAGCAAAGCGATCCCTGACGCCAGCTTTTTGTCGCATTCCTCGATCACCCTTGGATCGTAATTTTCATCCTTGTTCATTGCCGGTACGAGAATTCCATAATCCGTCAGCTCAATATCCTCCGCTGTCTTGATTCTGTAATCATTCGACAGAATTTCTCGGGGTCCTGTCTTACAATCTGCGGCAACCACCGGGACCCGGCATGCCATGGCTTCCACCATGGCGTTGGGAAAGCCCTCTGTGATCGATGATAAAACAAACACTTTGCTTTTCGCGATATACCGATACGGATTCTCTTGATAGCCGAGAAACTGGATGTCCCCATCATGGCCTGATTCCCCGACCAGCTTTTTAAGCGTTTCTCCATATCCGGAATAGTCCGGCCCGATATGCAGCAGTTTAAGGTTTGAAAAGCTTAGTTTCAGCAACGAAAAAGCCTTGATCAAATGCCAGTACCCTTTGATGGGGTCCAGGGTGCCCACCGTTATGATCACATCATTCTCGGCAAACCATGGATCCATTTCCGTTTGCTGTTTTGCCAGGTCTTCAATTTCATTCAGATCGTAGGCATTGTATAAAACCTGGATTTTGTCTTTCCGGGAAGGCATCAATCCTGCCAGTTCATCCGCCATCACTTTGCTGACACATATAATCTTGCCGGCCCTGCTGATCAGGAAGCGGTCAGCCAATCCCTTCAGCGTCTTTAATCGATTGAGGCTGTCATATCCTCGGATCGACACGATGGACTTGCAGGTGCCCGGACAAGCGATCCCATTGACCCAATTTGCCCCATGTCCGAAACTGACCGATGCATAGGGCTTATCCTTGCGAAACAGCTTTCGGACTTTGCTGACTCTCTTCAAAACAGCGGTTACTTTTATGAAGAGGGTTGCCTTCTTTTTCGATGGGAGGTCCAAACAATAGTAATCACAGTCAAGGGGATAATCCATCACGGTTTCGTCAAACAAGACAACCTTGATTTCATAGATATCTTTTAGGATGGTGGTCCATCGGGAAACCACCCGTTCCTGGCCGCCGGAATACATGGCAGGCACGATCAGGAAAATACATTTTTTCCTCAATTCCTGCACCTCACAGACAAAGGCAGTTCTTCATGGGCTGACCGGAGGCTTGCCCTGACCTTGAAAATACCTCGTATTAACAGGTTGATCATCTTTTTCGGCAAGGTGTCCGCAGTCATTGCAACAGCCTCATCAAAGGAAATAATTCGGTCTCTGTTTTGCACGATGAAGTTTTCAGTTCGGATAAAGTCCCGGTCGGACATGGTATTGAAATGTAAACAGGATGTATATACCCCGAAAGGCATGACTCTGGGACGGGACATGATTTGGGGCACAAGGGTGATCCCTTCTTGTTGATAGGTATAAATTCCGTGTCCGTCGGTCACGGTGTTGATCCCGTTTCTGCCCAACACCTTCAGCGTCGTTTTGTCAAAGGTGTGGGCTGGGGCCATGAAAGCGGAGATTTGGAGACCTTTCTCTTCAAGGATCCTCTTGCCTTCGCTGATTTTTTTGTGTTGCTCTGCCTCGCTTAGTCCGGCGAACTCGGATCGGTTGTGGATCTTTAAAATTCCTGAATCCTGCGAGCAATACACATGGTTATATCCATGCAACGCAATGGTCCACTCATTTTCTTTTTGAAGCTTGCGCAGCAGGAGCCAGAAAACATCATTTTCAATTCTGGAGTCTTTTCCGTAGGCGGCAAGCCTGGGATCTTGATTGCACGGTATGACACCGATGATTGGTTTAATGTTATATTTCAACATAATTTTCATGATCCGCTCAAAATTCGCAATATTCATATTATTAGCGACGTCATCCAATCGGAAAACATAGTTTGCGTTTCCCATAACCGAACCTCATTTCACATTCTTCGCTGCGAGTTGAAGATAGAACTGCTGCAATTCCTCTGCGACCCTTTGAACATCATACCCTGCAGAGGCGATTCGTTCATACATGTTTTTCCGTTCATAGACAGCCGACGCCACGACTTTATCCGCCCAAACGCCTGGTGATTCTTTTAGGCTGGTGAAAGAGAGAAGGTCTGTGATTCCTGCTTCCCTTGAAATGGCGTCGGAAACAAAGCAGCGCAGTCCCGATGTCTGGGCTTCGATCACCGAACCAGGCAGTCCTTCGTAATGGGACGGAAAGACAAAAACATCCATGGCAGAAAGCAAGGCTGGAATGTCATAGCGTTCCCCGGTGAAAACAACCTTGTCGCCGATCCCCATCCTATGGGCTTGCCGGATCATATCCTCTTTTAGTTTGCCTTCACCCACCAGAAGCAGGGTTGCGTCTCCACGTTTTTTTGCGATTTCGGAAAATATTTCTAAAAGAAAAGGATGGTTTTTAGCATACCGGAACCTTCCCACGTGTCCCACCACGAATCGGTCCATCAGCCCTAATTCTTGACGAATTCGCGCCCTGTCTTCAGGAGAAAAGAGGAATTTCCTGGCATCGATGGCGTTGTTGATGATCTTCACTTTTCCGCGGCGCATATTGCCTTTGCCGAACACATATTCGCCGGCCGGTATAGAGCAGGCTAAATAATGAGTTGCGCAATATCTCAGCGGCCAAATCATCAGAGAGGTTAGGAAGCCGCTGAGGTTGTTTTCCGATGCGCTGCTCCTGGCATGAACGATCCTCACCCGGACGCCATTCTTCTTGGCGATCAGATGATAAAGGATCCCGTAGCTGATCAGGTGCCCATGAATCATTTCATATTCCTTATGCGTCTTAAAAAAGCGGTCCGTTTCCCTTATATACCGAACAATGTTATGAAGCCGCAGTCTGGGCCAGCAAAAGATCCTGCCGCCCCGTTCCTTGATTTCCCGGTCATAATACCCGGCGTCGCTTAAATGAACAACAAAATCGAACTGGACCCGATCCGTATCGATCCTCCGGTAAAGGTCCATGATTCTTGATTCAGCGCCGCCTAAGCCCATGACCGTCAAAATGTGCAGCACACGCACCGGTTCGCTCATTGTTCACGCTCCTGACCCAGATACTTCTTATACCATGCCGCCGCCTGCTCGAAACCTTTTTCAAAAGACCAAGAAGGTTCATAACCCAGAAGGCGGCGGGCTTTGGATATGTCTGCCTGTGAGTGGCGTATGTCTCCGATGCGCTCCGGGCCGTAAACTGGCCGGATATCCACTTCGAAAAGCCGGCACATCTTCTCATACATCTGATTTAAGGTGAAACGCTCCCCATAGGCAATATTAAAGGCTTGCCCGCAAGCCTCCGCAGGCGCAAGGCAGGCTTTCAGATTGGCTTCGATCACATTTTCAATATACGTAAAATCCCGGCTGGTTTCACCATCGCCATAGATGGTCGGGGATTCCCCGGCCAGCAGCTGCCGGGCAAAAATCGGGATCACGGCGGCATAATGGGAATGGGGATCCTGCCTTGGGCCAAAAACATTAAAGTAACGCAGCCCGATACAATCCATGTTGTACAGGCCTGTATAAAGACTTCCGTAAACTTCATTCACGTGTTTCGTCACGGCATAGGGGGAAAGCAACCTGCCCTCATCTCCTTCTCTTTTCGGAAGGTTGGCAGCATCGCCGTAGACAGACGATGAACTGGCATAAACAACGCGCTTGACCGTGCCTGACCATCGCGCGGCTTCCATAATATTCAGGGTTCCCTGGATATTGTTTTTTTCATACATCAAGGGATATTTTACAGAACGGGGAACGGAGCCCAGGGCTGCCTGATGCAGAATATAATGCGCTTGGCTGCAGGCTTGGGCACAGGTTTCAAAATCGCAGATATCACCTTCAACGAATTCAAAATTTGGATTTTTTTTGAACATGGCGATATGGTCCTTTTTACCCGCCGCAAAATTATCCAGGCCTCTCACTTTAAATCCTAAGCGCAGCAAGGCTTCTGTGAGATTGGAACCAATAAACCCCGCGGCACCGGTTACGAGGAATCTCGTATCCTTTGGGAATCGAATCGTCTCATAACCCATGATGATCCCTTCTCTCTTTCATCTTGGCAATAACTCCATGGCGTTGAGGATGACCCGGTTCACATCCTTGACATCAAACCTTTCACGGCAAATGCGCAGGCTTTCCTGACCCATTTGCCTGGCCTCATCGGGATGTCCGATCATCCAGACCATCTTATCTGCCAGCTTCGCCGCATCTCTCGCAGGCACCAAAAATCCGTTGACCCCATCCTTGACCGTTTCACGACAGCCGGGCGCATCGGTGGTAATCACAGGTCTGCCAACTGCCATGGCCTCAAGGGTGGAGCGGGATGTACCTTCCCGGTAGGAGGGCAATACAAAAACGGAGCATGCAGCCAGGTAAGGTCTGACATCCGGGGTGAAACCTAGAAGCTCTACCGAACCATCGGCTTCAAAAGGCGCCAAGGCCTCCGCTTTCACGGCCATGGGATTGGTCTCCAGCGGGCCCAATACGAGGAACCGAGCCTGGGGAAAACGCTTTTTCACCTGCCGGGCCGCTGCTAAATATTCCATCAGGCCTTTGTCCTGCAAGAGCCGGCCAACGAAAAGGAAAACGGGTTCCAAGGGCATCGGCTGGGGGATAAAATGCGCCATGTTGACACCTGAACCGTTCACAAGGACCACCTGCCCCCTCTTAACCAGGCTGCGTTTCACGAAATCATCCGCATCCTCAGGATTCTGGAAAAATACTTTCCTGCATCCGGCCAGTGCAATTTTATATTGGAAAACGAGAATCCAGCGAATGATCGAACCCTTGAGCCCTTGAAGCTGAAAGATCGATCCCAGTCCGGCGATCATGCAGTAAATCCCCTGGACGCCTGCAAGTTTCGCCGCGAGACAGCCATAGGCAACAGCTTTTGCTTGATATGCAAAGAGGATATCCGGCTTCTCTTTTCTGAACAGCCGCGCCAAGCAGATTAATGTCCTGAGGTCCCATAAGGGATTGATTCCGGTCCGTTCCATGGGAAGTGAAACGTAACGGAAACCCCTCTGCCCAAAAGCTTCGGACCAAATCCTTTCGCTCTCGGGGGCTGCCGCGATGATTTGGTGGCCTAACTCCGCCATAGCTTCCATCATATCGCCCCTAAGATTAAGAAGCGAATAGGCAAAGGTCGAAAGCACAACGATTTTTTTCATTGAACGCCCCCATCGTAAAATCGTTTTATAGTATCGTTTTTTCTGAACCAGGCGAACATTTCTGATCGGCGCCGATCGCGTTTTCTTTATGGAGAGCAGCTCTTGCCGTTTCCAATAGAATCCTGAAATCAAGCAGCAGCGAATAACTGCTGATGTACATCAAATCATATTGCAGTTTGCCCTGAGGGGTCGTGGTGTATTTGCCCATAACCTGCGCCAGGCCGGTTATTCCAGGCTTCATCAACATCCGGTATCGGTAGAAAGGAATCGTCTTGATATATTGGGCTGCAAAATGTTCCCGCTCCGGCCGGGGCCCTACCATGCTCATATCACCCCTGATTACATTGATCAGCTGCGGCAGTTCGTCAATGCGGTACTCCCGAAGATAAAAACCCAATTTTGTGATTCGGGGATCATCACCGGTTGCCAGAACCGGGCCCGTTTTATCCTCTGCATGCTGGACCATGGTACGATATTTTAAAATTTTGAATTTCCTGTTTCCCTCACCCAGCCGCTCCTGCATATAAAAGACAGGTCCCTGGGATGTAAGCTTGATCAGCACCCCAATCACCAACATAAAAGGGAAAAGCAGGATCGTCATAGGCACTGCAACGCAAAGATCCACAACCCGCTTAATATTTTTTTTGATCGGAGAAACACTGAAATGATTTAAGTTGAACAGCATTTTGTCATCCAGGATCTGCAGCTTCGCAGTTTTCAGCAGGATCGTCAGGATATCCGGGATGATCAAGATCTCCTTATGCGCATTAAAGCAAGCTTCCAGGATGCCCTTTCGCCGTGCCAATTGGGACTTTAAGGCCACCACATCGATTTCCTGCGTATTGAGGAGCGCAATCAGCGCCGTGCTGTCTTTGATGACAAAATTCCCGGCGGTGGAATAGCGGCTTTGACTCAATTCACGAAAACTGTATGTGGAATCCAACAATTCCTCATCGCTTTCACCAATGACCGCAATCTTTTTCTTCTGCTGTTTTTTTTGGGAGAAAGTCCAAATGACATATCGGGACAAGCTCATCAAGATGATTTCGGTCACAAGATTACCCAGGACCACACTGCGCGGCATCGGAATATTTTGGGTAAGGTAGACGATGCTCATCGCCAGAAAAGTATTGATGACCACAGCAATCGAAATCCGTGTCATCACCGGGAAAAGGTCCCGCTTGGTCCAGTTGGTGTATAAATCAAAGATATAAAATACGATAATTGATACAACATTGATCCAGGGGGAAACGTTCAAGTATGCCCTGAAATTCTCATAGGGTATCACAGCGCCGAAACGCAGCATCATCGTGATCATGTAGGATGATTCGATGACCAGGATGTCCGCCAGCAAGATCAGCAGTTTATTCACGGTTGAATATCTTTGATACATAATACCCCTCCGGATCCGTCCTTTGACACTATAGAAATATAAAAAACATCCTTTTCTTTTCATTTTAACACATAAAGACATTTATAAAAGAAGGATGTTCCTAATTTTCATAATTTTCTGGTTATTATGGTATAATAAGGCTGCACAATGTCTAGGGGGGGGGATCAGTGATGGCAAAAGTCATGTCAAAGCGATTTGTCACGATCATAGGCTCCTTGTTTCTTTGTCTTTCCCTTGCCATGGTATACAACCGTCATATCAACAGAAGCTTCTTGATCGCTGCCCAAGACGTTACGGTGGAAAACCTTCCGGCCGCTTTCGATGCGTTTAAAATATTACAAATCTCCGATCTCCATGGCAGCTACTTTGCTGATGGACAAGCCGATTTGATTCATGCAATCCATCAAACCGAATACGATATCTTAGTCCTTACCGGCGACATGAATCAGAAAGAGGAAAGTTCGCCGGCAAATTCGAAGGCTGTTCTCGATCTCATCAACGGTATCGAAAACAAAAGGCCGATCTTGTGGGTGGATGGCAACAAAGGTCCTTACGCAATGGAAACCGTGAATGGTCATCCTGACGGAAACCTGACCGCCTTTGGAAAAATTCTGCAAGGAAAAGGATGCAAGGTTTTGATATTCCCCTACGAAATCCTTCGGGGAAGTGATTCGATCTGGTTCATTCCCGATGTATCCAATGTGAGACCAACGCATTCAAGCCAAAAATTCCATGAAAACCTGGTCCTAAAAAAAGTTAGCGTCCAAAATATGCTGTCCTATCATGAATCCCAGCGGGAGGCTTTCCAGCAAATCTCTACCGGCAGCGAAACAAAAATCCTCTTGACCCACTTGCCGAAGGTCGATGGCTTCAATGTAAAAACCGTCGCAGGCATCAAGACTTTAGATTATGACCTGATTATAGCCGGCCATTACCATGGTGGACAGATTCGGGTGCCGTTTTTTGGAGCCCTCTTTATTCCAACGCAGACACCTAGCTTTCTCGATAAACTGTTTCCCGATCAAGCGGATGTAAAAGGACTTTCCGTTGCCAATGGCGTCCCCCAATACATCAGTGCCGGATTAGGCGCCAGCAGTGCAGCACCTTTTCTCGCCTTTCGGTTTTTCAATCCGCCGGAAATCAACCTGATCACCTTGAGGAGCAGGGCTGCAAAGCAATAACCGCTTTGCAGATTCACAGCCTCCAATACAAATAGCCCATGGCCGCGGCGTTGTTTCGTTGGAACATTCCTTTGACATCGATCAAAACATAAGGATCCAATCCAGGTGATCCCTCCTGACCCGATGCTGCCCAGTCCCCATGGACTGCAGGATCGGGTCCTTTTTCAGTCGAATTGAACCATTTCTTTAGGTTCTCCAACTGAAGGCTTTTGAATTCATCGTGGGGAACTGCGAAAATCAATGCATCCACATGCTCCACTTCGTCAATATTCCTGGTTACGATCCGATATTCATGCCATAGGCTTCTCTTGTCTGCCACCGGATCGATCACAATGGCTTCCACCCCATATTCTTCCAGCTCCCGGATGATATCCACGACTTTGGAATTTCTCACATCCGGGCAATTTTCTTTGAAGGTGATGCCAAAAATCGCCACTTTGGAACCATTGATGGGTTTATTCGCCTTGATCATCTTCTTGACGGTGTTTTCAGCCACATATTTACCCATGTTGTCATTGATTTCGCGGCCTGCCAATATGACTTGGGAATGATACCCCATACTTTCCGCTTTATAGGTCAAATAGTAAGGATCCACTCCGATGCAATGACCGCCGACCAAGCCTGGTGTGAATTTAAGGAAATTCCATTTTGTTCCGGCAGCAGCAAGAACTTCTTTCGTATCGATCCCCATTTTATTAAAGATGATGGAAAGCTCATTCATAAAAGCGATGTTGATATCCCGCTGGGAGTTCTCGATGACTTTGGCTGCCTCGGCCACTTTGATGCTTTCCGCGCGATAAACCCCCGCCTCCACCACCATGCCATAAACCTTTGCAATGGTTTCAAGACTTTCATCGTCCATGCCGGATACGACCTTGATGATCGTCTCCAGCCGATGCATTTTATCACCTGGATTGATTCGTTCAGGCGAATACCCAACTTTAAAATCTTTGCCGCACTTGAAGCCTGATTCCTGCTCTATGATCGGCACACAGATTTCTTCCGTGACCCCCGGATACACTGTGGATTCAAAAACGACAACCGAACCCTTCGTCAGATTTCTGCCTAGGACCTGGCTGGCCGACCTCAAGGGCATAAGATCCGGGGTATGGTCATCATTGACCGGCGTCGGTACGGCAATAATATGAAACCTTGCTTCCCTCAGCCGTTCCTCGTCCGACGTAAAATCCACGGTTGTGTTTCGGATGACTTCATTTCCGATTTCCATGGTAGGATCGATACCGTTCCGATAGAGTGCGATTTTTTCTTGATTGATATCAAAACCGATCACTTCCGCTTTACGGGCAAAAGCCACCGCAATCGGCATCCCTACGTAGCCTAAACCGATGAGTGAGATCTTATCCTGACGGTTCTTGATGTTCTCATAAATCGTCATCGTCTTCTTCCTTTCCATCTGGTTTCATGGAACCAAGGGCTCGGCTTACTTCTTAAGATCCGCCACTTTTAGGCCGCAAACAGACAAACATTGGTCCAATCCATCAACATTGGCCACTTCTTCATTTTCACTTTCAATCCGCCGCATTGCTTCTTCTCTTGATAATTTGTTTTCCCTAATCAGCTTGCTATAAAAATCGTCTTTTTCTGTAAATCCATAACTGGAATAATAAATATAGTCTTTCATTTTGCCGACGAGGCAATCAAATCGCCATGAACTCTTGACTTCATCCGGTTTCTCCCATCCATATTTCGCGATCGTGTCAACAACGACGTTTTCATCCCAATCGATGTAATAAAACAGGTCGATTTTTCGAATCCCTGGATAGATCAATTTCAACATTGGAGATTTTGAATCAAGGTATATATAGGAACGTAAAGTGGTCATAAACGTATCTTTATTTATATATCTTGGATTTTTTATGATCTCACTTATCCCCCTCATCAAGCGCTTCAGATAAAGGTGCTTGCTGCCTTCTTTGATGCCCTGAAAAGCCAATTTAAAGGAGGTATCTTCATAGGGGTTGCTGCCTGCGACAATCAGCCTTACTTTGTGCTGCTTCGCGAGATTGAAGATGTCGATCCATTTGACCTTACATGCAATGCACATCATCGATACCATGGCAATGCTCGGCTTCTTATAATACGCCTTTACATTGTTGGAAAAACATTTCGTATGCAGATCGTCTTTGTCGGTGATAATGACTAGTTTTGTATTAAAAGCTTCGGCCATCTTGATTGCGTTTTTTGTTCCTTGCTCATGGGACAAGGGGCTTTTATAATGCACAGCCAGAACCCGCTTTTTATAGATTTGCGTAAGCACATAGAGCGCATAGGAGCTGTCTCTGCCGCCGCTCAATCCCAATACAACATCATAATCCCTGCCGGGATGTTTTTCGAAGAGTTCTTTAAGCGCTGCATCATTGCTTAATGCAACCGATTTATAATCCCGGCAAAAATTACATACACCTTCTGAATCATAGATAATATTCGGTGTCGTCTCAGGCAGGATACATTTTGTGCATCGCTTCATTCTGGTTCACTCCCTTATCCTTTTTTTGAATTTTCCATTTTTTCCAAAATTTCTGTTTTATTACATTGTAGCATATCCTTGTGATGTTGTAATATGAAAAATTACATCCTGAAAAAGGTCGCAACCGTTATGAACGCCTTAAAATGGCGGGGCTCGACTGGTAAATATTGATTTTTCAGTATATTCTTGCTATTTGCATTTATCGATGCTAATATAAAAATCGGAAGCTATGAACTCATTAGTTTATTTGGACGCTTTCCTAATGAGGGAGCAAGTAGCGTAACCGACCCTGCGGTCGGTTTTTGTTTTTTTAAAGAATACTGTCTGGTGGTTTTATCCACTTGGCGCCGGTCACATCAATTTCATAGGATAAGGATTTACAGGATAGGTAAATATGGACTTTACGATGCTGCGAGGGGGGATGCGTTTATAAAAATAATCATGTTAGGTGCCAGACGTTCAGGTGTTCAGGTGTCAGGTCCACGATCGAATCTGAATCAATCATGAAAGGGGTAAAAACCATGAAACGAAAAATCAGTTTTATTTTGGTTGTCGCTTTATTGTTTTCAATTATTTCTATCCCCGGTGGTTCAGGAAACGTATTGGCCAAAAACTATACCATGCCAAACAGTGACTTTTTGGATAAGATCTACAACGTTTATAAGAATGAAGATCCCTTGCTGGCAAAGCGTATGAACAGGATCGAAGAGATTGAACCTTTTATTTTAAGCCACACCAAAGATAATATGCCTAACACTGTGTTTAACAATGTGGCACGCCTGACGGATGATACAAGGGTGGTCCAGGACTACAGAACCGACGAACAGTTTGCAGCCTCTTCAACGAATGAAAGAAGGGCGGACGACCCTGATGCCTTTATCACTGGCTCGAAGGAAGGCCGCCCCATTTACCGTCTGGAATATGGTAATCCAGAAAGTGAAAACCGGATCCTGGTGTGGTCGCAAATGCACGGCGATGAATCGACAGCAACCAGAGCCCTCATGGACATTTTCGATTTCCTGGAGGGCACCAAGGATGACCAGCTGTCGCCACAGGAAAGAGCCGAAGCGAAAAAATTGAGAACTTTGCTTCAGGAAAACGCCTATATTCATTTTATCCCTATGATGAACCCTGACGGCGCCAACCTTTTTCAACGGGCTACCACCACGGTGGCTTCTGAATACCACCCTTGGGTCAAGCCTGGGGTGCAGATTGACCTTAACCGGGATGCAGGCAACATGGAAGCGCCCGAATCCAAGCTCCTATGGAGAGCCTATGGCGATCTTCTGCCTAATTGGGGATTTAACCTCCACGACCAAAGCATTCAGACCGGTGTAACCGGTTATGATACGCCGGCTTCAATCACGTTGCTTTCTCCCGGCATCAACTTCCCGAAACATTTCAATGATGCCAGGTTGAGGGCCACAGGTGTTGTGGCGGGAATCAACGCGTTGGTTCAAGAAGAACGGCCCAACGCCGTAGGACGTTATTCGGATGATTGGGGCTCCCAATATTTTGGCGACAGCTTTACGATGGCAGGTGTGGGCGTGATCTTAATTGAAACCGGTGGTTCGAAGCTGGATCCGGAAAAAGTCACGCTCCGCAGAACCAATTTCAAGGCAATCCTCCGCGGCCTGGCAGAAATTGCTTCCGCCAACTACGCTGAAAACGACATCTCGCAATGGCTTCCCGCGACCAGTATAACAAAGAGCTTACAATCCAATGATATCCCCCACCCCCCCAATCGCAGCAGCAATATAGAAGAAGTGTATCTCTATAATGTTTCAGCGCCAGATGGCAAAGATTATGATATGGGCATACGGCGCAACTGGAACATTATTCATACAGGAGAAGGCGCAGACAAAACCCATGCAGACTGGTATTACAAAGGCTCGATCCAGCGTCTCATTGATCTTTCCACCAAGCCAAGCAGTCAATGGAAAGGCACCCTGCCTTATTATGCTGGGCCACCCTATGGCTATATTGGGCAAGGCAACCCCAGCGACAAAGGCGGAAATGTTCCTTTATTCTCTTTTCCCTACTATTTTGGTTATGAATCACTGGACTGCGCCGAGGAAAATCTAAAGCTTGTCGCCGGTGCAGTGGATGAAACCGTGTATCAAAGCGTTGAGGAAATCAGCCTCGAAGATGCTTGGGAACTTTTACGGCAGGGGATTTGCGCAGTGCGCATGAGTGGAGTTCCTGATGATCTCCTCTATGACTTGCCCTTGGTGGTCCTGGGACCGGATGCTGAGTTGAACACCGAGATCGCTGCGACCAATCCAGCCAACTTCTTCCTTGCGGATAAGGATACGGATGCCATTAAATATGCAGTGGTCAACGGCTACCTGATCGATCTAAGCAAACCTGCATATAAGCCAACTTGGGGCGTAAGAGATTTTGATCCCAGAGCGTCTGCGGCCGAACTGGATGAAACCTATGAAGGCCACTATAAGAATTACATCGTCGCTGGCCAATAATCGCGACTCAACGGAAGAACCCCGGGCCTTTTTCAGGCACCGGGGTTCTTCCGTTCGGATTGTCTTGCAAGACGAAAAAGCAAAATCTGGCTCTCGAGATATTCTGCGCTCTGAAGTGTTGTAAAAAGTGTGGTAAAACAAAAAAGCAGCAAGCCGTAATGGCTTGCTGCTTAAGTTTTTATTGGAGGTGCGAGTCGGATTTGAACCGACGAATGGCGGCTTTGCAGGCCGCAGCGTTACCACTTCGCCATCGCACCCTGTCCGGATTAGCTCCGGTTAAAACTAACCCGACCCTTTCAGGCCGGGGAAATTACTGGAGCGGAAGACGAGATTCGAACTCGCGACCCTCGCCTTGGCAAGGCGATGCTCTACCACTGAGCCACTTCCGCAATGAAAAATATATGACCAGGAATTAAATGGTGCCTCGGGGCGGAATCGAACCACCGACACGAGGATTTTCAGTCCTCTGCTCTACCGACTGAGCTACCGAGGCTTACCGGTTAAGCCGACGTTGATTATTCTAGCAGAACTTTAAGCCTGTGTCAACGGTTAGTTTGGAACTTTTTTTATAAAATAAATTATGCTTAACCGCAGTCTAACTGAAGCCTTCACACTGATTCATTCTACCGCCGCGACGAAATTTAGTATACCATAGGAGCCTGGTGAATTCAACCCTGAATGAGCGAATTTCATGATATTTTTGCTGGTTCCAGGACGCGCAGGGGTTAAATAACAGGCGGAGGAATAAAGCTTCCCCCGCCTGTGACTGACCATAATATGAAGTCTGATTAGGCTTTTTTAAAGGCCAGATATTTTTCGTAAGCTAAACGGACCAAAGAGCGGTCTTGGCTATAGGTGATCAATTCCAGAGCCTCATCAATGGGGAAAAAGCCGCCATCCTGGAAGCCTTCTTCTTTATTGACTTCAAACTTATCTGCATCTGCCTGCATAATAAACCAATCGATCCGATTGCTGATCGGGGCGCGCCGTGAAACAGAATAAAACTCATAGCAAGTCTCTCCGGCAGGGGCCATGATTTTGGCGTCGACACCGATTTCGTATTTCACTCGGTTGATTGCCACTTCCGAAGCAAGTTCTCCAGCTTTGATAACACCCTTCGGCAGGCCCCATTCCCCTTTTTCGTTTTTTAATACAAAAACCTTGTCGTTGAAGAAAACCACCCCGCCGGAACAATCTCTCTGACGCATGGTAAACCCTCCTTGTCACTCGATTTTATTGACAAATTCTACACGGATACCGGTTCTCCTGCCGCAAAAAAGAAAAGTCACCAAAATATCATGGATCGGTTTTCAGGACCGCCCCCGCAACCATTAGACATTGAAGCGGAAATTGATGATATCGCCGTCTTCAACGATGTATTCTTTCCCTTCCAAACGGAAGAGACCCTTCTCTTTGACCTTCTGCATGGATCCCAGTTCCGTAAGATCCTTGAATTTGACCACCTCTGCCCGGATAAAGCCCCGTTCAATGTCAGAATGGATTTTACCGGCCGCTCCCCGGGCAGTGATCCCTGCATTGATGGTCCAAGCCCGGACCTCATCCTCACCGGCGGTCAGGAAAGAAATCAATCCGAGATGACCATAGACCGCTTGGGCAAGGACCGCAATCCCCGGCTGTTCAAGCCCCAGATCTTCCATGAACAGAGTCTTGTCTTCCTCCGGCAGCTGGCTGATCTCAAGCTCCATCAGCGCACAGAGTTCAACCAAGGTAATGTTGAGCTTGGCACACAAAGCATGCAGGGCTTCGCGGTTGGGATAATTCTTGGTTTTATATTGGGTTTCATCCAGATTGACCACAGCGAGACGCGGCTTTTCCGTGAGGAAGGCATAATTGCGCATGCTGGTACGTTCTTCTTCGGTTATATCCATGTCCCGCATGCTGCCGCCGTTTTCAAGCCAGGCATAACAGCGTTCCAGGCGTTCCAGTTCTTCCTGGTTTTCCTTCGTCATCTTCTTGCCGGCTTTGAGCCTTTCGATGCGTTTTTCGACCAATTCAAGGTCGGAGAACAGGATCTCAGTTTCCACCTGCTCCAAATCCCGGGCAGGGTCAATGGTCAACTGCTCATGGATCACCTCGTCTGAATCAAAGGCCCGCAAAACATGAACCAGGGCGTCACAAGGCCGCACATCGTTCAGGAACTTTGCAGCGCCGGATTTCTGCCCCTCCGTCATGGTGGAAAAACCGGCAACGTCGGTATACTCGATCTGGGCATAGGTGGTCTTTTTGGGGTTATACAACCGATGCAAAAAGTCGATGCGCGGATCGGGCACATAGCCAACCCCGTTGTTGGAAGCCGTTTTGGAGCCGGAGGCTCCATTCTCTCCCTGCCCTGTCAGCAGATTGAATAAGGTGGTCTTCCCCGTTTGGGTCAGCCCCACTAAACCGATTTTCATGTTCAATGAACCCCTTTCATTCAGCTTTTCGAAGGAAGCGCCTCTGCTTTTCCCCGTCGACAGTCAGGGGTTCGTCGGCTTCAGGCTTCTTCGAAGAAATTTTTGATACGTTTATAGAGGAAGAAAGTAATGACCGAGGAAATCAAGGTTTTCACCAGATTAAAGGGGAAAATGGCAGTCACGATCAAGCCGCCGATCTGCTCCGTCGGAATTCCCCAGAATGGTAAAAGAATAAAGTAATTGCACAAAGACATGGTAACGGCCGTCACGATACTCCCCACGACCATGGCAATGACGGCGCCTTTTTTGGTTCGGTTCATCCGGTAGATATAACCGGCCGGGATCGCGAAGGATGCTCCGGCCAGAAAATTGGCCAGCGCTCCAATAGGTCCTGCCTTGATGGCTCCAACCGCAAAGGCCACAAGGACTTTGATTGCCTGGACCAGAACACCGTACCATGGCCCCATGGCAAAGCAGGCAATGATTGCGGGAACATCACCGGGATCATACGTCAAAAAGTCCGGAAACGGCGGAATGGGAAAAGCGATAAAAACCATGAGCATCACACCGATCGCTCCCAATAAGGCCATCCGAACCATTCTCCGCACTGTAAAACCTGAATTTCTTCCTCTCGACATCATAGCATAAAACACCCTTTCTTTAAATGCTTTCTAAATCATCCTCGATCCGGCGCCTGGCCCAGGTCCATTGCAGTCCCTATGGAGCCTGGCTCTCCGTTGATTTGGACAAAAAAGCCCCGAAGGAAAATTCGCCTTCGGGGCTCTGCTTTAAAAAATGATCGGAACGATCCATCAAAAGGTTGTCTATGATGCGCAGCCTTCTCCCATCCAGACTTTAACTGTCGGCTCTGGATTTACACCAGATCAACCATTGGTTCCAATGGCTCGCGGGCTATACCGCCGGTACGGAATCTCACCTGTCCCCGAAGGATGATTTAGTTGTAGTTTTATTATACCGCGGTCATACAATAATTCAAGCCACACTGAACAAATATATATAGGCAAAGGTTTTGGTTCGTCGTCTTCAGAATGGCCGGCTGAATTCGCTGATCATAGCTTCCAGTTCGGCCCAGCGTTCCAGCTTGGCATTGATGGCCTGGTTTACATCAGCTTGTTTCTGAGTCAATGCCTGGAGCTTGAGATAATCGCTGGCTGCTTCCTCCAATTCCTTACCGATCTGTTCCAGGGTGGTTTCCAATCCGGCCAAGGTTGCCTCCATGCTGTCATACTCCTGTTGTTCCTTAAAACTGAGCTTGCTCTTCTTCCGTTCCGACGATAGACGGCCAACGGCTGTTTCGCGCGGACCTTCTGCCGCGGCCTTCTTCAGGTCTGCCGCCCCTTCTCCTTCGATCCGCGTGTTTTCCAGAAATGCTTGATAATCGCTGTAATTCCCTTTATGGCATTTCACCACGCCGTCTTCCAGGGAAAAGATCTCTGTGGCGATTTTGTCCAGAAAATATCGGTCATGGCTGACCGCAAGCACAAGCCCCGGGAAATCCTGCAGATAGGATTCCAGGACCGTCAGCGTCATGGTGTCAAGATCATTGGTGGGCTCGTCCAGAAGCAGCACATTGGGGGCTCCCATGAGCACCTGAAGCAGCTGCAGGCGGCGTTTCTCGCCGCCGGACAGTTTGGCGGCGGTTGTGTATGCAGCCTGACCGCTGAATAAAAACATTTCGCAGAGCTTCAATGCGGTTAAATGCTCCCCGTCGGGCAAAACAATATATTCCGCAACCTCTTTCACATGATCGATGACCCGCAGGCTGCCGTCCAATTCAGAAGCCTGCTGACGGAAGAATCCGATTTTTACGGTGCTTCCTGACTCGATCTTCCCTTGTTCAGGCTGGATCTCCCCGGCAATAAGCCGCAAAAAGGTACTTTTCCCTGAGCCATTGGGACCGATGATGCCGATTCGTTGACCGGCAACACAATCGTAGGAGAAATCACGAAACAGCCATTCCCCCTCAAAGCGCATGCCCAATTCATCAAAGACAAGGGTTTTTCTGCCCAATCGCTGACCGGCAGCTTTGATTTCAATGCTGCCGGCGGCTGCTTCGGGCGCCGCCGACTTTAATGTCTCAAAGCGCTCGATCCGGGCTTTTTGTTTGGTGGAACGGGCTTTGGCGCCGCGGCGTATCCATTGGAGCTCGTTGCGAAGCAGATTCTGCCTTTTTTCTTCGGATGCTTGCGCGGAAGCGAGCCTGGCTGTCTTCGCCTCCAGATATTCTACATAATTCCCTTCGTACACATAGAGGTTTCCCTGGTCAAGTTCCCATATCTGATTGACGACCCTATCCAGAAAATAACGGTCATGGGTCACCATCAAGAGGGTATTGCGGCTTTCTTTGAGAAGTTTTTCAAGCCAGCCGATCCCCTCGTTGTCTAAATGGTTGGTCGGTTCATCCAATATCAGCAATCCATTGCCCTCCAGCAGCGCTGCCGCCAGGGCCACTCGTTTCCGTTCGCCCCCGGAAAGCTGCCCCATGGGCCGGTCGAAATCCTTGATGCCCAGCTGAGTCAAAACCGTTTTAGCCCTTAATTCCCATTCCCAGGCACCGCTCAGTTCTAAATGCTCAGCCAGATGATGCAGGTCGTTCTGCCAATCCTGGTCATCCCGGGGATGGGCAAGCAAGGCTTCATAACGCTCAAGCTCCTGAAGCACAGACTGGCGCCACTGAAAAATATAGGACAAGATTGTGAGATCCTCCTGAATCTCAGGCATCTGAGGCAAATACATCATTCGAACATCCTTGCTTAGGGTGACGCTGCCCTGGTCCGCTTCCTCCACCCCTGCCAGGATCTTCAAAAAAGTACTTTTGCCGGTGCCGTTAAGGCCGACGATCCCGATTTTGTCACGCTCCTCAAGGAAGCCGGTCACCTGTTTCAGTAAAACCTTGTCGCCATAATTTTTTCGGATATTTTCAAAGGATAAGATATTCATGGTTTTCTCTCTTCTTTTTCATCGATTCGTTCCCGTATCTGTCCATTCAGGGGACAAGCAAGGCTTCACCCAGGGTCAGCGAGTACAGCCACTTTTCCTTGACCGGCAAGCCGGTCTGGGTCCTCAGGGCCTCAGCGTACAACTGCATCTGGCTGTGGTAGCGACGGATCAGTTCCAAAGCCTGGGACGGTTTGATTTGATCTGTTTTGTAATCCACCAGCACCAGTTGGTCTTCCTCATTAAAAAAAGCGTCGATGGTCCCCTGGATCATGATCTCCTGGTCTGAAGCCACTGCAGCATCACCAAGATCCGTTTCAGGCAGGATCTCCGGATACAGCCGGGCCGCCGGCAGCAGCATGGTAAAAGCGGCTTCCCGTCGCAGCCGGCGATCCGGTGCAGCCATTCGCTTTGCCAATGGGCTCATAAGAAACACGGCCAAAGGCTCCCAAGGTATGTGTGCGCGTTCTTCGAGCCTGATCACCTTTCGGTGGACCAGCCCGTCCAAAAAGTTTTCCAGGCTTGGCTGCCATTCCTGCAGATCCAGTCCTTGCCGTATCTGTGTCCGCCATTGGGCGATATCCATCTGGGCCATGACCTTGTGCAGCAGCGTGCCTCGGGCAGCCCCTGTCAAGGTTGCGTTCCCGGCTTCAGCCATAAACCGGGGCAGAACCGGCGGCTCCCTCAAAGATGCCGGCAAGCCGGCTTGGATCTGTGCCCAGGGTTCCGTGGATTCAGGGTCTTTTTCAGGAAAAAGCCGTCCTTTCGCCTGGGTCACCGAGATTTTTCCCGGCAGGCGGCAATCGCCGGAGTATGGATACTGCCATTCCAAACGACGGCCCACATGGCTCCATTCCTCGGTCTCGTTTTCGGTCAGCGGCAGTGAAAGCAGAATCTCCCATAAGGGGGACTGTGTCTTCTCTTTGCCTTTCAAGGCGAGAAGCTGCTCTTGGTCCCATAACCTCACCTTCCAAAGGGAAGCCTCTTCCTTGACTTCTTGATGCACCGCCACGGAGGCGATCCAATCCAGAAAGTGTTCGGCGCCATCCATTTCACCGGGACCTTCCTGCTGCCAGGTCTCGATTTTTTCCGAGGCCTTCGATAAGCTTCCGATGATCACAAGCCGCTCTCTGGCTCGGGTCATGGCCACATACAACAGCCTGAGTTCTTCCGCCAGCGCTTCATGCCGCAGCAAGGCTTTGACGGTCCGATAAAACCCCGTGGGATATTGGATCCGCTGCATCGGGTCCACCATCACCGGGGCCAGCCCCCAATGCCGATGGATCAGGATATCCTGATTCTGGTTCTGCATGTTGAATTTTCGTCCGGCGGTGCACAGCAGGACGATGGGGAACTCCAGGCCCTTGCTTTTATGGATCGTCATGATACGCACCACGTCGTCAGCTTCACTTAAAATCGCGGCGGGATTAAGGTCAGCGCCGCTCTTTTCCAGCCCTTCCAGAAAGTTGAGAAACTGGTACAGGCCTTTCATATTGCTTTCTTCAAATTGTCGCGCCCTCTGCACCATGGCATTCAGGTTGGCCTGCCGCTGGGGCCCTCCGGGCATGGCGCCGGCCATTTCCAAAAATCCTGTGTTTCGATAAAAGCTCCGGATCACATTCTCCATAGAATCCTGTCTGGACAGCCGCCGATAGGCTTTCAAGGCCTTCAGGAAGGCTCTCACCGGGATGTGCAGGCTATCAGGGCCTTTCCTGGCCGTCCGGACCAAACTCTCATAAAGGCTGCCTTTTCGGTCTGTCAGCCGGATCCTGGCCATTTCCTCCGGGGAAAATCCGATGGCCGGCGACAGCATCAGAGCCCCTAAGGGAATATCCTGCCTGGGATTATCCAGGACTCTCAGAAAACTGACCACCGTTTGAATCTCCTGGGCGCCGAAATAACCGGTTCCCATATCCGCATAGACTGGGATCCCCAATTTGCTGAATGTCTCAGCAAAAACAGGGGCAACACCCTTGACGGCGGGCAGCAGGACCACCATGTCCCTGAAGCGGGCCGGGCGGATCCTTTCGCCCTTGCTGTCCCAAATCGGGCGGTCAACGAAGGATAGGATCCGATTGCCTGCAACCCGGGCCTCAGCCTCCAGGGTATCCAGAGACTCTTGTTCTTCCTCTTTTTCCATTCCCGCGTCGGCTGTGTCTTTCGCCCCGTTGCCTTCAGCGTCTGGTTCCCCGTTGGCGGCCTCGGACCGGCCAGGTTTTTCAAGGATGTGCAGCTCCAGCGTATTTTCTCCGTTTAGACCCCCATCCTCAGAGGCCGGCGGCAATCCGCAGCACAGACGCCCCTCCGCCTGATAATCGATCCCGCCCAAAGCCGGCTTCATGATCACGTCAAACAACGCATTGATCCCTTGGATCAGCCTCTGGCTGCTGCGATAATTTTCTTCAAGCCGGACCAGGCTTCCCTCAGCATTTTCCTTGAATGCTCGGTATTTATTAAGAAATAAATTGGGCTCCGCCTGGCGGAAACCGTAGATGCTCTGCTTGATATCCCCAACCATGTAATAGCAGCCTGTCTGGGACAAGGCCTGAAGCAAGGCTTCCTGCATGGGATTGATATCCTGGTATTCGTCCACCAGGATTTCCGAGAAGCGCTGATTCAAGGCCAGGGCGATCTCCGTGGCGGATCGATCCTCATGATGCAGTAATTTCAGGGCCCAATGCTCGATGTCATTGAAATCCATAGCTGCTTTTTCCCGTTTGGCCTGGTCATAGCCCCTGCGAAATTGCTTGACCAAAGCAACCAGGGCACCCATGGCAGGCGCCGTGTCCGCCAGCTCACAGGCCATTTGGGCGCATGTACAGCCAGCCAAATTGTCCTGAAGCGTTTTAACCTGGTCCTTGGCGGCTGCCCGCAGAGCCTTGATCCTGGCTTGTGCCTGAAGTCTGCGATTATACGCCCCAACCGCTTCCTGGCTTCCCTGTTTGGCAGATATGCCGGGCATCCGGCCGAAGACGATCCGGTCAGAGGTCAGAACAGACTGAAAGGTCTCCCATCTCTGTTCATGGATCAGATCCTCCAGCTGCAGACGTTCAGCCTGCAGCAAGGGCCCATAGCCCTTCAAGGCCGGATATTGGCCAGCAAGCAATTCGGCCTGCTCCAAGGCTTGATAAGCCTGACAAACCTGCTTTTGGCTTTGCTGCAGCAGGATCGGCAGGAAGGGCAGCGGGGCAGCATTGCCGGTTCCTTGGGCGGACCTTTGATCTTCAAAGCGTGCCGCCGCCCGGTCAAGCCAAGCGTTGCTATCCGGCTGGCAGACTGCAAAGGTATCGATCTGAAGAATCAGATTTCGCAGGGGTTCATCGTCCTTTTCACCGCCGAACCGGCGGACCAGGTCGTTGAAATCCTCAACGCCCTCTTGATATTGCAGTTCTAATAATTCATCCATGACCTCCTGCTTCAATAGGGTTTGTTCCACCTCATTCAGAATACGGCTCTGGGGGTCGACGCCTAAAACCGTGTAGTATTGCCGCACCAAGTCCAAGCAAAAGGCGTGCAAGGTTGATATCGCCGCCTTGCCCAGCAGCAGCTGCTGTTTTTGGATCCGCAGGTCCTCCGGCGCTGCCTCAAGGCGCAAAGAAAGGGCTTTGCTGATCCGCTCCCTCATTTCCTGGGCAGCGGCGTTGGTAAAGGTCACCAGGAGGAACTGATCCATTTCCAGGGGCGGCTGATCGTCCAAGGTCCGGCGTAAAACACGTTCCACGAGAACAGCGGTCTTGCCGGTTCCGGCCGCCGCTGAAACAAGAACCTGTTTATCCCTTATACAGATCGCCTGATGTTGCCCCTCATTCCATTGATTCATGAGGTTCCTCCTTACTGTCCAAAAGCTGCCATACCTGGGTTTCTTTCATAGGCCTCAGCAATCTGAACCGGTGTCCTGGCACGGAAGGGTCAAAGCGGCAGACGCTGCCGTAATCGCAATAATCGCAGGCTTTTCGTCCGGGAACCTGGTAAGGCGATACCTGGATTTCCCCTTCCAGCATACGGGTTGCTGCCTGCTTCATGACCGTTTTGGCATGCTGCCGCAAACGGTTGAACCCGGCTTCAGTGCATAGCGAAGACTGGGCGCCGAATTCTCCCGAATTCAAAAGCCTGACCGGCAAGATCAGGGAACTGCTTGCTGCGGTCTGATCCATCATGGCGACGATCTCCTTATCTTCCAGAACGAAGCCTTGAAGCTTCAAGGCTTTCAGCAGCCGCTCATTTCTCTCGTTTTCATCCAGCGGCAAGGCATTGCCCACCCTCAGCATCGGATCTGAAACATGAAAATAAAAAATCCCGGCAGGTTTGGCGGTGGGCACCGAAGCCCTCAAGGCGACGTCCAAATATAAAATCAGCTGCAATTTCAATCCATAGTAAACTTCCCAGAGATTCAACCGATTGAAACCGGATTTGTAATCCACGATCCGAAGATATGGCACGTCTTCGCCGGGCTTCCAAGCCCTGTCGATCCTGTCGATACGTCCGCGCAGCGCCACTTCGGTCCCATTGTCCAGTTCCAAAACCAGCGGGGCCAAGCTCCCGGGCTGTTGCGAGCCAAAGGCCAGTTCCAGGGCCATCGGCCGGAACTGCCCACGTTTTTCATGCTCGGCTAAAACCGAAGCCGCTCTTTGAATGATCCGCTGAAGTCTGCCGGACAAGGCCTTATACCAGGCCGTGGCCAAAAATATTCCATGCTGGCTGCGTTCCAACTGCATCGCAACGATGGCTTGAATCCGTTTCTCCAATAGGACCGGGTCCTGGCCTGCAAGGTCTTTCCCTTCATCCTGCAAGCCTTGCAGCAAGGCTTCCAAACTGTCATGGAAAAAATTCCCCACTTCAGGAGGCTTGATTTCATATTCTGCCCGTGGTTCCAGCCCAAGCCCATAGGCGATAAAGTGAGCGAAGGGACAGGCCTGGAACTGTTCCAGGCGGGTCACGCTGGTCTTTAATACCTGGCCGTACAAAGCCTGGCTCAAATCTGCCGGGATGCGTTGAGACAAGGGCTGTATCCGTAGTCCCAGATCGATCCGTTCCATCTCCCATTTCCAATGAGGCCTCTGGCTAAACCAATCGTAGAGGTATCGCCAAAGCCCGATCTCAGCGGCATCCGGCTGCTGGTTCTGCAGCGCCGCGCTTAAGGTCTGCAGCGCCGGCTTCGGCCTGGTTATCCTTGCTTGAGCCGGGGGCATGCTTTCCTGAACCGACAGTCCGGGAAAACGGCGGCACAAGAAACTCATCAACGGCGAAGCCGCCTGGCCTTTACCTTCATGGTCCGCTCGGGCATAGCTTAAATGCAGGCCTTCCGCAGCCCGGGTCAGCGCAATATATATTAGATACGATTCTGAAAACAGCCGTTTCTCTGCATCCGGGGCCATGGGGATCGCATGGGCGCCCAGCCATTGCCGTTCCCGGCTGGTCAACAGGCCATTTTCGTTGAGTCGTGCCGGCAGCACGCCCTCATTGACGCCTAATATCCACGCAACTTTGACCTGGGGGGTCCGGCTTCGATCCATGGAACTGATGGTGACTTGGTCTAAGGCCGGCGGGACTTTCAACGTCTCGATGGCATCCAGGCCGCCCTGCAGTATTTTTGCGAAGGCTTGGCGCTGGAATGGCTGTTCCCCCATGAAAGCCACTGCCTGATCCAGCAAAGCCATCAATTTCTCCCAAGCTGCTTCATGGACCATCGCTTCCTCAGCTTTTCCCCGGTTCCTTGCCTCATAGGCCAATCGACGGCACTGCTGCTCAGCGTGAAGTTCAGTAAGGTGCTCGACCAGTGCCAAAGTCATGGCCCGCAGATCGGCGGCTTCCTTGATCTTTGCGTCCAGCTTAGCCAAGGGCTGCCAAAGTTGCTGCCTTAAGGCTTCGATGTCGGCATCGAACCCCCAAGCCAGACTGCTTTCCCAATGGCTTCTGCGGATGCCATGGGCCAGACAGCCGTTTTCCAAGCGATCGCATTGAGACATGCTAAGCCCGGCCATGCCCGTTTTGGCATAGGCAAAAATCGCCTGATGATTCCAGCGATCCTCGATAAACCGCAGCAGGGCCCGCATCAGACAAATCAGGGGATGATAGCTCATGGTTTCCGGACTGTCAAAAAAGCAAGGGATATCATAAGCCTCGAAGGTCGCCTGCAGTACGCTTTGGTAAGCCTCCGGCTGCCGGACCAGGACTGCCATGTCTTTATAGCGATAGCCTGACGATTCAATGGTTTGCAGGATTTGGTTGGCGACGCCTTCCGCTTCCTGCTGCATATTGCCATAACCTTGAATCGTGATTCCGGACAATTCCTGCTGGAACACCCGGTTTTGTGCCGGGAAAGCCAGGATTTTCTCTAGATGGGCCAAGGTCGGGCTGACCGCAAAGCGGACGTTGCCAGGCTCCTCCAGGTACAGAGGTGGGGTGATTTCAATGTTCAGCTGCCGGCACATAGCCTGCAGATCTCTTGCAGTCTCCCAGGCCGGGTAAAAAACCTCCTCCTGGGCCATATCGGCTCTTTCGCGGCCTGCAGGAATGTTCAAGGTGACACGAACATCCCTGCCCGTTTGCAGCAAGGCCGTGATGACCTGATATTCTGCCGGTGTGAAGCCATGGAATCCATCGATCCAAAACCTGGTGTTTTGCAAAGCAGGCCACGCTGGCAACTGCTGGCTAAGCAGGCTCAGCTCCCCTGCCAGGTCCAGCCATCCGGCTGACAAAGCCTTTTCATAGTCTTGATACAGCGTTTCAATATCTGCCAGTTTTTCCCGCAGTCCTTTTTGGACGAAATCCAAAGGGTCCCCTGCCATGCCCTGCAAACAGGATCCGATGGCGTCTGTCCGGACATGATAGCTGCGCAATTCATCCATCAAGTCCACCATTTGCTCCAAAAACCCATTCTGGTGGTAGACCTGCCTGAAACTCTTCAGCTGATCCTTGCGGTTTTCAAGAAGACTTCGCAGAATCAGACGTTTGCCTGCGCCATCCAGGGGTACACCAAGGCTTCCGCCCGTTTCCTGCAGCACAGCCCAAACAAAACGCCGGAAACTCAGCACCCTTACATTGAAGCCGCCCCTGCCCCCTAGGGTTTTTAGGATGCGTTTTTCACTGGTAAAGGTCGCTTGCTCCGGCGTGATCAGCCAATATTGACCTTGGGGTTCCGCCGCGAACGCTGCCGCGATCTCATTCATGCACTGCTCCGTTTTGCCGGAGCCCGCCCTTCCCAAAATTAAACAAAGGCTCATCGTATGCGGTCTCCCTTATCTCTTATTCAGTGTTTAAACCGGTTGCCGCTTACAGCGCTTTCGCAGGCAAGGGGCCTCTTGATATGATGACCTTGCCTGTGCGCACGATCTCAATGATCCCATAATCACTGAGAACTTCGCAAAGCGCATCGATCTTGCTCTGGCCTCCGCTGAGTTCGATGACCATGGTTTCACGATTGACATCGACAATGTTCGCACGGAAAATATCGACAATATCCACAATGTCCGACCGTTTTTCAGGGATTGCCTTGACTTTGATCAGTACAAGCTCCCGTTCCAGAGAGTCAATATGCGTATGATCAACGATACGGATCACATCCACCAGCTTTGCCAGCTGATCCACCAGCTGCTGAACCTGCTGCTCATCATCCTCCCTCACCACGATGGTGATCCTCGTCATATCTTTGTCTTCGGTATAACCGGCTGCAATGCTTTCAATGTTGAACGCGCGGCGGCTGATCAAACCGGATATCCGGGTCAGCACCCCCGGACGATTTTCGACGAGTACGGCTAAAGTATGACCCATACGTGACAACCCCTTTCAGAAGAAGAATTATTTTAGGCTGGTTACCTTATCATGTCAAAAGCTTGCATGCCTGTGACAGCCATGATAGAATTAATAAATGGTATAGATTTTGAGTTTGTCAGACGATCGCAGCTGCAAGGGCCGAAAGGTGGCAGATGAGGAAAGTCCGGGCTCCCCAGGGCAGGATGCTGGATAATGTCCAGTGAAGGCGACTTTAAGGAAAGTGCCGCAGAAACATACCGCCGATGGAGCTTTGCTCACAGGCAAGGGTGAAATGGTGAGGTAAGAGCTCACCAGCAGCCGGGTGACCGGTTGGCTGGGTAAACCCCATCCGGAGCAAGACCGAATAGAGGAGCAATGAGACGGCCCGTCTCGCTCCCGGGTTAGGTCGCTCGAGATATAGGGTAACCTATATCCTAGATAGATGATCGTCACTCCTTACGGAGAACAGAACCCGGCTTATCGACAAACTCAATTTCTATGCCCTTTGAGTTCTGATCCATTGACCTTTTATTTCATTTTGCTTCTAACTGCACCTATTTATTATAGCATACAAACCTACCGTGGGAACAGAAGGAAGTGTTGCTTATGGCTGACACAAGGAAAGCATCGGAAACCCAGCTCATCTTCAAATCTTCCGTGGGGCGCCAGAAGCCCCGGACACTGCATCTCAGCAATCCGGTCAACTGTGACTGCCCTTTCTGCGACCGGTCCCAACTGCCTCCGGTCCTTAAAGAAGATGGCAATATTTTGCTGGTACCCAATAAGTATCCTATTCACATCGGCAGCCAGCCGCTGGTTCTGATCGAGACCGACCAATGTGATTCGGAGTTATCGTTATATTCTGAATCCCATTTATTCCGTGTTTTTCATATGGCCTTAGACACCTGGAAGGAAATGATCGAAAGCGGCGATTACGCTTCGGTCTTGTTTCTCAAAAATCATGGTCCCTATTCAGGCGGAAGTCTGCGGCATCCCCATATGCAGCTCATTGGCCTGAAAGAAGTGGATTATCGACGAAACATTACCCACCGGGATTTTGAAGGACCCGTCATTTGGTCCGCACCCGGCGTACGGCTGAATCTATCGGATCATCCGCGGATCGGCTTCTACGAATTCAACGTCCAGCTGACCCTTCGTTCCCAATGGCAGGAAATGTGCAGGCTTATCCAGAAAACAGTCCAATTTCTTCTCAGGGACTATCAGAACGGCAGGATCGATAGCTACAATTTTTTCTTTTACGATCTGGATGGCATCATCTACTGCAAAATCATGCCCCGTCTTGTGACCACCCCCCTGTTTATGGGTTACTCGATCCCTCAGGTTTGCGACAACCTGGATGTGATCGTTCATCAATTCCAGTCCATCTATTTTCCCGATCTCGCACTTGTAAAGGAGGCCATGCCATCATGATCAATCAACTTTTTGTCCAACTGGATCCCAACGCAGCCTTAAATCAAGGCAATGGCAAGCTGAGCATCAAGCCAGTGGCCAAAGAGCCGTATTGTGCCAATTACGTTAAAATTGATTTTGATGACAGCTACAGCCTCGAAATCAAACAAAATACATCCGATGAGACGGAGATCGTACTGACCGCCGGCGGCATCCATCGTGTTATGGACCTGCAGACCCTGCAGCATCTCGTTGCCATGACTTACTAAGCAATCTCCTATTCAATGCAGCATTCGACTTTATTTTCATAGGAGGAAATCCATGCCTGTTGAACAAGGCGGCGTCCAGGTGATCGACCGTACCCTGGATATCCTGGAGTATTTATCCCATCAGCGCAAAGGCCTGGGCGTGACTGAAATCGCAGCCCAGACCGGTCTGCATAAAAGCACCGCCCATCGGCTGCTGCAGGCTTTGCTGTCACGGGGTTACGTAGAAAAAGACCCTTTGCTGGGCACCTACAAATTAGGTCTGAAACTCATTGAAACGGTCAGCTTCTATTTGAATTCCCTTGAACTGCAGACAGAAGCCCGGCCCTATCTTTGGGATCTGACCGGCAAGTTGAACCTTACCGTCCATCTGGGGATCCTGGATGGTACCGACGTTGTTTACATCGAAAAGCTGGATGTCTTCAACACGGTCCGGATTTATTCCCAAATCGGCTTCCGGGTACCAGCCTACTGTTCCTCCTTAGGCAAGTGCCTCTTATCCAAGCTTTCCGACAAGGAATTGAATACACTGCTGGCCGGCTACCGGTTCGAACGATACACCGAAAACACGCTGCAGGATCTGGCAGCTCTCAAGTATCATCTGCGGGAGGTCCGGGCCCAGGGCTGGGCCATTGATAATGAAGAACACCAGCCAGGCCAACGATGTATTGCCGCTCCGATCTATGATTATCGCGGCGAAGTGATTGCCTCCATCAGTGCCAGTGGTCCTGTGTCTCTGCTTCCGGATGAACGGCTGCCAGAGCTGGTGGAAACTGTCAAGAAGAGCGCTATCCAGATATCACAGCATTTAGGCTACACCCCTTGATTCGGAATCCTGTCCTGAACGTTGCCCATAACAAAAATGGTTATGTCAAAGGTCTTTGACATAACCATTTTTTATTTCGGTCAAGCCTTTTCACCGATGATTCCTCATTCTGCATGAGAACCTACGGCACTTACCGGCAGCAGGAGTCGATTGCAATTATCGCACCGCTGCAGAACTTCACCATGGGCTACCAAATGAGCCTTGTGGCAGGACACTCCTACCCGGCATCCGGAGCAATATCCATTGCGAAGGATCGCCACGGGACTGGCGGGAACGACTTTGGCGGCTTCATTGAATACGTGGAGAATTTTGGTATCCAATCCATCTTTCAGGGTCTCTTCCTGGGATAAGAGAGATGCATATTGCAGTTCGAGTTTCTCTTTTTCTTTTTGATAGACTTTCACTTTTTCGTTGTATTGCAGTTTTAGTTCGGCAATGGCAGCATTGGCTTGATGAAGCTCTGACAAGTACTGCAGCCTGTCATATTGAAGCAGATCAATCTTTTCTTCGCCCTGACGAACACTTTCCTCTGCATTGGCAACCGCCTGCTGGATGGACAGCATCTCTTTCAGTGTCATTCCCTTGACCACGGCCATCCTCTCTTTTCCCTTGGTGATCGTTGCCATGAGCTTGGGAAGGTTATTCTTGATCTCCTCGGCTTCTTTTTCTGCGGCCTCGATTCTTTGAAGCAGCTGTTCTTGCTGTAGACAGCCATTTTCAACGGCTGTTTTGATGTTTTTCATTTCTCTTAAAATTGGGCGAAGTTTCTCCTTAGGATCCATCTTGAATTTTTCCACATAGATTCGGTTCAATTCTAATAGGGCCTCTACATTTTCCAAAACATTCTCCTCCTCATTGACTGATACACTTCAGATAACGGGATTAGACGCGAAAAGGGTCGGTATGACCTTTGGCCTCGGCGATTTCGACATCGTCCAGCAGCTGAGCTAAATGCCGCGCCAATACGGTCATGGCGGGACGCTCCGTGGCATAATGCCCTCCGTCCACCAGGCACAGGCCCATATCCAAAGCCTGTAAAGCCTCATGATGCTTAACATCCGCCGTAACAAACACTTGGGCACCTTTTTGGATCGCCTGCAGCATCAGGAAGGAGCCGGTGCCTCCGCAAACCGCAACCTTTCGGACCTGCGTTTCTGGATCTCCGCAATAACGAATATTGGTTGTTTCTAATTGAGCAGCCGCCGCCTGGGCGAAAGCTTTTAAGGTCATGGGCTCGGGCAGCAGACCGATTCGTCCAAGCCCCACTGTGACGATATTCTGATTTAAAGGCTCAAGGATCTCGATTTCACCCAGCCCGAGACGGGACGCTAAAACATCGTTGACCCCGCCGCGAACACAATCCAGGTTTGTATGGGCTGTGTATAAGGCCATGTGATGCCGGATCATGGTAAGGACCACATGATCATGAAATGAATCTTCCCGAAGCTGTTTGAAGGGTTTGAAGAATGGGGTATGATGGACAACGATCATTTGTGCGCCAAAGTCCAAAGCTTCCTGCAAGACCGCATCGTTCAATTCCAGCGCAATAAATAGTTTCCGGACCGTTTGGTTGGGATGCCCCAGTTGGAGGCCGATGGGGTCGTCTTCCAGTGCATATTTGCTGGGGGCAAAGTTTTCTAAAACTTCAATTATTTCTCGGCACTTGATGGTCATTGCATGAGCACCTCCATTTGCTGGCATTTGATCAGGAGCTGTTGTTCCCGCAACCGACTATCCTCATGGTCTGATTTCGCCAGTTGCTTAAGGATTTCCTGCATGCCCTTCAGATCTTTTTCAATCAGCTTTTTTAGCATGGGCGGCCGCTGCATCAGTAGAATGGGTCCGTAATCCGCCTGCCACTGGGTCAATTCAGGCATTGCTCCGGGGCAAGCTAATAGGATCGGATAGATTATGTCACGTTCTTCGATCAGATCTTCCTGCATGATTTTCCAGCCGTTTTTCTGCAAATAAATCCTCAAATCACCGGCCTGAGACATAGGCTGCAGGAGAAGCCATTGCAGGCTTTGAAAAACTTCGGGAGATCGTGACAGGATCCCTGTCATGGTTTTGCCTCCCATCCCTGCGATGATGACGGCTTGGACCTCTCCCGGACGCAAAGGTGCCAGCCCGTCTCCCTTACGGATCTCGATCACATCCGACAGACCCAGCGCGGCGACATTTTTCAAAGCGGTTTGCCAAGGGCCTTCCACGACCTCCACCCCTAAGCCCCGCTGGATTTTGTTTTGCTGGATGAGAAGCGCCAGCAATTTGGCGTGGTCCGTTCCGATATCGGCGGCCCAGGCTACTTCCGGCATCATAGCGGCCAGTTGGGCCAGCCGCCTTGAAACGCTGATGACCTGGTTTTGCGGGATGTGGAATGCCTCCTCGGTCATAAGCAACCTCCCCTTCAAAATGGTATAAAAAAAAGGGCTTATGCCCTTTTCTCGTAAAGTGCTGGTGGGCCCACCTGGGATCGAACCAGGGACCTACCGGTTATGAGCCGGCCGCTCTGCCGCTGAGCTATAGGCCCAGAATGCTGAGAACGCTCCATCGCTTTAAGAATAGGGTGCGTTGCTCAAATCCTTCTGTCTTAACAACCATTATATTATAACATAATCAAGTCTGTCTTCATAGAAGAAGATATAACTTACGGGATAGAATTCGTCTGCTGTTATTGATTCTAATCCAAATAATCTTTGAGTTTTCGGCTGCGGCTGGGATGCTTCAGCTTGCGAAGCGCTTTGGCTTCGATCTGACGAATCCGTTCACGGGTCACACCAAACTCCTGGCCTACTTCTTCTAAAGTCCGTGCTCTGCCGTCATCCAGTCCAAAACGAAGACGCAGCACTTTTTCTTCACGGGGCGCAAGAGTCTTCAATACTTCTTCCAGCTGTTCCTTCAGGAGCAAAAAGGAAGCGGCTTCCGCCGGTGCCGGTGCGTCGTCGTCCTCAATAAAATCACCTAAATGGCTGTCTTCCTCTTCGCCGATCGGTGTTTCCAACGATACCGGTTCTTGGGCGATTTTCTGGATCTCACGAACTCGCTCCACCGGAATCTCCATTTCTGCGGCAATTTCTTCCGGGCTGGGATCTCGGCCAAGCTCTTGCAGCAATTGTCGGTTGACGCGAATCAGCTTATTGATGGTTTCAACCATATGCACCGGGATACGGATGGTTCTGGCCTGATCGGCGATCGCTCGCGTAATGGCCTGCCGGATCCACCAGGTGGCATAGGTACTGAACTTGAATCCTTTTCTGAAATCAAACTTCTCAACGGCTTTGATCAGGCCCAGGTTGCCTTCCTGGATCAAATCCAAAAACAGCATGCCTCTGCCGACGTAACGCTTGGCAATGCTGACTACGAGTCGAAGGTTAGCTTCTACAAGACGCTTTTTGGCTATCTCGTCGCCCTCTTCCATCCGTTTGGCCAAGTTGACCTCTTCCTCAGCATTCAGCAAAGGAACCCGTCCGATTTCTTTTAGGTACATACGAACAGGATCATCAATGCCGATGCCTTCCGGCACGGTAAGATCCATGTCGATCTCTGTTTCGACGCCGGCGACAGCCTCCAAATCAGCCGGTTCTTCCCCTGCCACATCGATCGGCACGAGATCCCCGTCCTCGGCTTGGATCTCAATGCCCATGGCTGTCAAGGATTCATAGACCTCATCGATCTGTTCCGTCGTCATTTCTATATTTTGCAATGCATCGATGATCTCCACATAGGTCAACGCACTGCGCTTTTTCCCCTTCTGAATAAGCTCCTTGATTTTCTCTATGCGTACCTGTTCGGTTTCTTTTTCATTTTTCAAGGCGTTTCTCCCCTTTCTCAGGGTCTTAAGGTTTGCTTTTCTTTATTTAAACCAGAGATCTTGATCATGATTTCGTTGGCTCTGCTGGCATCTCCGGTATTCTCCAGCTGGGCCAGATGTTCCATTAGCTTCTTGATTTCGCGATCTATCCTGCTGCGTTTCAAGGTCAGTAAGCTGTCTTGAAACACTTTGTTTTTGTCGCCGGGTATGTCATCCTCCAGCAATACGCCGGTAAGCCATTGCCTTTGGTCACCGTCCTCGATCAACGCAACCAGATCCTCGCCTGACAAGGCCTGATGGCCTGCCAGCAACAAAGCTTGGGCTGTCTGAAAAACTGCCTGTGCTTGTCTGTTGTCAAATAAATCAGCACCGCCTGCCTCCTCCACCGATTTCAGCAGAGAAGGGTCTTCCAGAAGGATCCGGAAGATACCGGCCTGTGCCCTCTCCGTTCCCCGTTCTTCTGTTTTCATCCGGGGCGGCCCTGCAGGTGACCGCATTGAACCGCCCTGATGCCGGCGTAATTCTTCTTTAATGGCGGCTTCCGGGAAGGAAAGCCGCTCAGACATCAGGGTAATGTATCCCTGTCGGGCCACAGGGCTCTTGACCTTCGCCAGCTCCGGAAGCATGGCCTGGATAATGCCGACTTTGCCGCTCATGCTTTCTCGGTCGAATTTCTCAATGGTTCTTGCGAACTTGTATTCGTAGAGGGAAAGCGCCTTGTCGGCAAGCTTCAAAAAGGCTTCCTTTCCATGGGCTCGGATAAAATCATCCGGATCTTTGCCATCCGGTATGCGAATGATCCGGACTTGAAAACCATGCTGGTTCAGGATCTCCAACCCGCGCATGGACGCTGCCTCACCGGCTGCGTCGGCGTCATAACAAATTACGGACTGATACGTATACCGTGTCAATAATTTGGATTGCTCATCGGTCAGCGCGGTTCCTAAAGAAGCGACCACATTGGTGATGCCCTGCTGATGAGCGGCAATCACATCCATATACCCTTCCATCAAAATAACCTGATCCTGCAGGCGAATCGCCGCTTTTGCAAGATTCAGGGCATAGAGTTGGTGTCCCTTCTGAAAGAGGGGTGTGTCCGGAGAATTTAAGTATTTAGGCTGACCATCCCCCAAAGTCCGGCCGCCAAAACCCACCACATTGCCCCGGTCATCGAAGATAGGGTACATGACCCGGTTTCGGAATTTGTCGATCAGTGTGTTTTTTTGACTGGTTTGTGCCAGCCCTAAAAGCAACAACTCCTCATCCTGTACATCTTTGGCCTTCAGGGCTTGGCAGAGGCCCTCCCAGCGATCTGGCGCAAAGCCCAAATTAAAACGCTGGATGATCTTAGCATCCAGCCCCCTGGATTCAAAGTAATCGCGGCCAAGCTTTCCTTCAGCGGCCTCCAGCGCTTGCTGGAAATATTCCATTGCCCACTGGTTGATCTGGCGGCAGCGCTTGACCTTGGCGGCTTGACGCTGCTGTGCAGGATTCATCTCCCGGTCGGGAAGCAGCATGCCGTAACGTGCGGCTAGTTTTTCAATGACTTCATTAAAGGTGGCCCCTTCTCTTTCCATCAAAAAAGAAAAAACATTGCCCCCCTTACCACAACCAAAACAATGGTAGATTTGTTTACCCGGGGAAACCACGAAAGAAGGGGTTTTCTCCTGGTGAAAGGGGCAAAGTCCGGTATAATTCTGGCCTTTTTTTCTTAAAGCGACCTGCTCACCAATGATTTCAACAATGTCGGCCCGATGCCGCAGCTCTTCAATGATCTCTTCCGAGATTTGTTTGTTCACCGCTTCACCACCGCCTTGTTCGTTTTGTTCTTTTCGCTATCGAACCTGTATTTTCCTGCTATTTCACAAAGTTTTAACATTCAGCCATTTTCCCGGTGGATTCTTAAAACAGCTTGGGAAGCGGTATGGTCAATGCTTGAAACAAGGTCAGGCAATATTGGTCGGTCATTCCAGACAGATAGTCTACCACCGCGCGCTTCGTCCCTTCATCTTTAGCGATGTTTTGATAAAATGCAGGCAGCTTATCAGGTTTTCGGCAAAAATATTGAAAAAGGAATTCAAGGATGTAGATCGCTTTTTCTTTTTCAGCCATGCAATAAGGGCCTTCGTAGACGGTCTTGAACATAAACTGACGCATCTTCTGGAAGCTCTCCATCAAGGCCGGGGTCATGCTGATCTCCCGGATCCCCGCTTCCAGGCGCGGTTTGTTATAGAATATGATGTCCTGGACTAACGTGGCGATCCGACGGCTGTGCGTATCCCCCAGGACCGCGACCAAATCCCCGGGCATGTCTTCTTCGCACAAAACGCCGGCACGAAGGCTGTCATCGATATCATGCTGCACATAGGCGATTTTATCGGAGAAACGGACGATCTGCCCCTCGACGGTCAGGTCCTTGCGCCCGGCAGCCGCCAGGCCCCGGTGTTTTAAAATACCATCCAGGGTTTCCCCGGTAAGATTCAGCCCCTCGCCGTACTTTCCCTGTTCAATATGTGTCAGTACGCGGAGGCTGTGCTGCTGATGGTCAAACCCGCCGGGCAGCAAGCGGTTGAACACTTCCTCGCCGGAATGGGAGAAAGGCGTGTGGCCCACATCATGGCCCAAAGCGATGGCTTCGATCAAATCCAGATTCAAATCCAACGCGCGTCCGATGGTCCTTGATATTTGGGAGACCTCCAAGGTATGGGTCAGCCGTGTCCTGTAGTGGTCGCTCACAGTTGAAATATAGACCTGGGTCTTGTGCTTTAAACTTCGGAATGCCGAAGAATGAGTGATTCGGTCTCGGTCTCGCATATAACACGTGCGGATCGGATCCTCTTCTTCCGGATGCTTGCGTCCCATACTGTCGGCTGCGCAAGCCGCCCAAGGCGCCAGTCTCTGCCGTTCTTCGGATTCTATGACTTCGCGTATTGACATATCGGCTCTTTTCCTTTAATTATGACGTCTGATCCATTCCCTGAGGTGCGATGGGTTCACCGTTTTCTCAAGGAAGCGGTGGCATTGGCTACCTCAACGATCCGACGGGTCATGGCAATCATCTTTTCCTGGGCATCTTTGTTTTCCCTGGCCGGATCCGTCAAGGCAACGCCCAGATGGCCGCTGTTGAAGTCCGAATGGCCATTGCCGACCACGGTCATGCCATAGACCATCATGGCATCTTTGATGGCTGCCATGGCTGCTTCCTCCCCGCCGAATTGGGTGTGTCCAACCGCCAAGGCTCCGCCGACTGTATTCAGCAAAGCGTTTTCACCGCGCAAACAGCGGATCTTATCAAAGAAAGCTTTCATCTGTGCGCTTAAGGTGCCAAAATAAACCGGCGTCCCAAAAATGATTCCGTCTGCCCTGCGCAATAAATCCGCCACGTCCGCCATCGCCGTGCCTTCCAGGCATATCCCTCTGCATGGTTTTGAGCAGCTGGTGCAAAACGGTGAATCACAGGTATCTAAGGCTGCGCAGACATCGATCAATTTGACTTCCGCGCCCAGTCTTTTCGCTTCTTCAAGGGCTAAATTCAGCATGAACGCTGTATTTCCCTGCATATTAGGACTTCCGCAAACAGCGAGAATCAACACAAGCATCGCTCCCTTTAATTTTTTTGTATGACGTCCTCATGATGAGCCGTCATCCGGCTGTGATCATGGAGTAGACTTCATATGATAAAAATATTATTCTAATCTTATTTGCTATTGAATGCAAAATTCCTGCTAAGCCTCCAAAAAAAAGAAAACCGCCAGCGGCGGCTCTCTGGATTCTTTGAACTTTTCGCACCCTATGAAAAGCTGTTAAACCATTCACCGCCTAGACGGCGATGTAGCTGGCATAGACACCCATGGTCTTGATTTCCTGAATGACCGCTTCGATATCATCGATCCGGTTGATCCGAAAAACGATCACAGATTGCTCCACTGCATCCACATGGGTGGCTACATGGGATATGTTTCCATTGTGGTTGCCGAGAACCGTTGCAATGCGGCCAAGGATCCCCGGAGGATTGCCTTCGATCCGGACTGTGATCCGATAGCCAGGCTCCCTCAGCCCCATAATATCAATAAATGCATCAAAGATATTGGTTTCAGTGATGATGCCGGCCAGCTTCCCCTCCCGCGTGACCGGGATCGCGCCGATCTTATGATCGCGCATCAGGATCGCTGCTTCTTCCAAAAGTTCATCGGCTTCAATGGTGATGACTTTTTTCTTTGGCATAATGTCGCCCACTGTGGTTTTCATCAGAATGTAATTCAATTCATGGGCGCTTAGACTGGTCGCGTCGGAGGGCAATGCCTTCTGCAGTTCCCGGTCCGTTATGATCCCAACCAGGTCCCCTTTTCCATCCAAGACCGGCAGTCTGCGGAAATGGTTTTCTTCAATCAGCTGCATGGCTTCTGTGACCGGCATATCCACCGTGGCCACCACCGGATGAGGCGTCATTCTTTCATTGACCCGCATACTAATCACCCCTCCATCGATTTATACTTAAGCTTTATAATATGGATAGGCTCTAACCGCCCAGGTAAGCTTTTCTGACTTCTTCGCTGGCCGCCAATTCCTGAGCTGGCCCTTCCAACGTGATTTTTCCTGTTTCCAGAACATAGGCATAATCTGCAATCGATAGCGCCATGTTGGCGTTTTGCTCCACCAGCAGAATGGTGATGCCGCTTTGGTTCACTTCCCGGATAATGGAGAAGATCTCCTTGACCAACAAGGGCGCAAGGCCCATGGAGGGTTCATCCAGCAGCAGCATTTTGGGATTGGCCATCATCCCGCGGCCGATGGCCAGCATCTGCTGTTCGCCGCCGCTCATGGTGCCCGAAAGCTGCCCGATCCGTTCTTTCAGACGCGGAAACTTCTCGAAAACCTTCGCCTCGGTGGCTTTGATCCAAGCTTTATCCTTCTGCAGGAAAGCCCCCATCTCCAGATTCTCTTTGACGCTCATATCAGCAAAGATCCGGCGGCCCTCCGGCACCTGCACCAAGCCTTTTTCCACGATCTTTCGGGTGGACCAATGGGTAATGGATTCGCCGTTATAGAGAATATCGCCTTCCTTGGGACGCAAAAGACCGGAGATGGTTTTTAAGGTTGTGCTCTTGCCGGCGCCGTTGGCTCCAATCAAGGTTACGATCTTTCCTTCAGGCACCGTAAGGGAAATGCCTTTGATTGCATGGATCGCGCCATAATAGACATGCATATCTTTGATTTCAAGCATACGTGACTTCCTCCCCCAGGTAGGCTTCAATGACCTTGGGATTATGTTTAACATTTTCGGGATCGCCCTGGGCAATGACCCGTCCATATTCCAAAACATAGATCCGTTCACAGCAGCCCATGACCAAAGACATATCATGCTCAATTAAGAGTATGGTCAAATTGAAATGATCCCTGATCCAGCGGATCAGATTCATCAGTTCCGCAGTTTCCTGAGGATTCATACCGGCGGCAGGTTCATCCAGCAGCAAAAACTTCGGTTCGGTTGCCAGCGCTCTGGCGATTTCCAACCGCCGCTGCTCCCCATAGGGAAGATTTTTGGCAATCTCGTCCTTTTTGCCGTCCAGATTGAAGATCTTTAGTAATTTTACAGCCCGCTCTGCCATTTGGTCTTCCTCGGCATAAAAACGTCCGGAACGGAACAGTGCGGCCGGCAGCTTATAGGCTACATGGGAATGATAAGCGATCCGAACATTGTCCAGCACGGTAAGATCGCTGAAAAGCCGGATATTTTGAAAGGTGCGGGCGATTCCCATCTGATTGATTGCGGATGGTTTCTTGCCGGCAATGTTCTTCCCGTCAAATAAAATATCCCCGGTGGTGGTCTGGTATACGCCGGTCAACAGGTTGAAAACGGTGGTCTTGCCAGCGCCGTTGGGCCCGATCAGCCCGACCAGTTCGCCTGCTTCCAGCTTCATTTTGAGATTGGTTACCGCTGACAAACCGCCGAATACTTTAGAAACATTATTGACCTCCAGCAGAGCCACGGTCATCCCTCCTCTCAAAACGCCGAAACATTGCGGTGCTGAATTCTTTGCTGCCCATCAGTCCTTCCGGACGGAAAATCATGATGATGATCAGCAGCAATGCGTAAAGAATCATCCGAATGGCAGAATATTGTTGGAGAAAAACGTTGATCACGGTCAGAACGATGGCTGCCATGACCGAGCCTGTGATGCTGCCCATGCCGCCAAGAACCACCATGACCAGATATTCAATGGATTTCATAAATCCAAAGCCGCCAGGCTGGATAAAATAATAATAATGGGAATAGAGGGCGCCGCCCAAGCCGGCAAAAAATGCGCCGACGACGAAAGCTAAAACCTTGTAATGCGTAATGTCCACGCCCATGATTTCCGCCGCCACCTCGTCCTCCCGGACTGAAATGCAAGCACGGCCGTAGGATGACCATAAGAGATTGCGAATGCAAAGCACCGTGACCACCGAACAGACAAAGATCCATGTCCAGTTGGTGATCCGGGGGATTCCAAATAAGCCGGCTGCGCCGCCCACGTATTTGGTATTCAGCAGGACCACGCGGATCACTTCGCCCATGCCCAAGGTGGCGATGGCCAGATAATCACCTTTCAGCCGAAGGGTGGGCAGACCGATCAAAAAGCCCATGACCGCCGCCAAGCAAGCGCCGCCCAGTAAGGATAAAATAAATGGCATCCCCCATTTGACGGTCATGACCGCTGAAAAATAGGCGCCGATGGCCATAAATCCGGCATGGCCCAGGGTGAATTGCCCGGCAAAGCCGGTGATCAGGTTGAGGCTGACGGCCATGATGATGCCGATCCCGCCCAGGATCAAGTTCGTTTCATAGAAAGCAGAAATGATGCCGGTGCTCAGCAGAACCTGTACGATAATGTAAACCACAAGAAGCGCCGCTGTGATGATCATGTTTTGGCGTGTCAGTAATCGTTTCATGCGCGCCACCTACACTTTCTCTCGGGCATTGGAACCGAAGATGCCGGATGGTTTGATGATAAGAATGATGATCAAAATGGCAAAGGCTACCGCATCCCGGAACGTTGACTGTCCATATGCGATCACCATGGTCTCGATGACGCCCATCAGGACGCCGCCCAAGGCAGCGCCGGGGATGCTGCCGATGCCACCCAGAACAGCCGCGACAAAGGCCTTCAAACCAGGATTCATGCCCATCAGGGGGCTGATCGCACTATAATAAATCCCAACCAAAACACCGGCTGCGCCGGCAAGGGCGGAACCCAAGGCAAATGTGGCTGAAATTGTATTGTCAATATTTACGCCCATCAGCATCGCTGCGTCACGGTCGAAAGCAACCGCGCGCATGGCTTTGCCTGTCTTGGTTTTTTTAACAATGAACTGAAGCAAAACCATCAGGGCCAGCGTAACGCCGTAGATTAATAATTCCTTGTTGGTGATAAATACCTTGTTGCCGAAAAAGCCAAAACGGATGTTGCCCAGGACCTCGGGAAAAGCCCGGGATTGTGCCCCTAAAGCAAATACGGTGGTGTATTCCAGCAGGAATGACACACCGATGGCTGTGATCAGGGCTGCAATACGGGTGGCATTGCGCAGTGGCTTGTAAGCGATCCGTTCAATCAGGATCCCCAGCAAAACGCATGCCGCCATCGCAATGAACAATGAACCGAAAAATCCAACATGCAAATAGTTTATGGCAAAATAACCCACGAAAGCACCGACCATGTAGATATCGCCATGGGCAAAGTTGATCAGCTTAATGATGCCATAAACCATTGTGTACCCCAGGGCAATCAGCGCATAGATGCTGCCAAGGGAAATACCGTTGACCATCTGTTGAAGGAAAACGTAAAATTGCTCCATGGTTACCGACTCCATTCTGTTTTCTTCTCGTTCGATAGAGAAACGAGGGAGCCCGAGGCTCCCCCGCTGCTATCGATATCAAACTATTGGAGCTTTTCCTTTAAGATCGGTTTGCCATCAGCGTCAAAGCTGATGATGACTGCGCTCTTGATCGGGTCATGATTTTCACCCATGGCCAGATTGCCGGTGATGCCTTTGAATTCCTTGGTTGCTGCCATAGCGTCTCTGATGGCGACAGGATCCAGGGAACCGGCCCGTTCGATGGCGTCCTTGACGAACATTGCTGTGTCATAACCCAGCGCGGAGAATGAAGAAGGGGTTTCGTTGTATTTCGCAGTGTAAGCATCAACAAATGCCTTGACGGCAGGTTCGGCGTCGCCGGAGAAATAGTGGTTTACAAAGTAGACTTCTTGGAGAGCTGCCGCACCGGCAGTCTGCAGCAGATAATCTGCGCTGTCCCAGCCGTCGCCGCCAATGATGGGTTTGGTGTAGCCCAGTTCACGGGCCTGTTTGGCGATGAGGGCGTCCTGTTCATAATAAGCAGGTACATACAAGACATCCGGATTGGTCGCAATGATCTTGGTCAGAGCGGTGTTGAAGTTGACGTCGTCATTGGTGAAGCTGACCTGTTCGATCACTTTGCCGCCATTTTCTTCAAACGTGGTTTTGAAAGCTTCGGACAAACCAATGCTGTAATCGTCGTTTTGATTGACCAGCATGGCAGCCGTCTTGCCGCCCAGGGAGGTGGCTGCGAATTTGCCGGCCAGTTTGCCTTGGTACTCATCTGTGTAGCAGATACGGAAGGCGTACTGGTTGACTTTGCCGTCAGCAACTGTAATCGCCGCCGCAGTGCCGGTACCGGTCACCAAGGGGATCTTGAACTGTTCGGAAACAGGGACCGCAACCATGACACGGCCGCTGGTCACAGGACCCAGCATGGTCACGATTTTGTCTTCGGTCATCAAACGGGTGGTCAGACTCAGTGCTTCCGCATCGTCACCCTTGTTGTCGTACTTGATCAATTTGACTTGTTTGCCCAGAATACCGCCGGCTTTGTTGATCTCGTCGATGGCGATCTCAACGCCGTTCATTTTTGTCTGGCCATAGACTGCCACAGCGCCAGAAAGTTCAAAGTTTGCGCCCAAAATCACTTCGGCGGCATCGGTTGCAGCAGGTTTTGTTTCGGTTTTGTTCGCATCAGTACCGCCGCAGCCGGCTGTCATGACCAATACGAAGGCCAGCAATAAAGTTACTGCCAGCAGTTTACGCATTTTCATCTTCTCTTCCCTACCTTCGTTTTTTTTGGAAAACAAATATCCGAATAACATTCTATATTTTAAGACATCTATTGTCAATTATAAACCACCAGGTCATGACACAATTCACATAGAATCCTGTATAAAAAGCACGCGTCAGTCGCTTAGCTTGCTCAAGTCTCCCACCTTGCGGCTCATGGCGACCACCGAATTGAGCAGGGCAAGTCGCGAAGCGCGGACCGCTTCGTCTTCCGCCATGACCATAACACCTTCGAAGAAGGCATTGATCGGTTCAGCCAAACCGGACAACAGACGGATCACGCCCTGCAAGCCGGCTTCCTGCATGGTTTTGTCCAGACTTTCCTGGGCTTGCATAACCGATGCATAAAGTTCTTTTTCGCTGGGTTCTGTCAGTCGGTCAGGATCGATGATCCAGCTGCCGCCTTTTTTCGCCAGGTTGTTGGCCCGGGTGAACACGGCCAATAGCCGGATGAAATGGGGATCTTCACGAAGCTCTGTCAGTGCCTCCGCCCGTCGGACAACCGTCTGCATCTGCTGCCAGTCAACGGCCATGGCAGCGTCCACCACGTCGTATCGGTGGCCTGCATCGCTTAGGATGTTACGCAGTCTGGCGGCAAAAAACTCCTTGATTTTAGCGGCAACCATCGGTTTAGTACCCTTTTCCATGACAAATTCGCATTGTTCCAGCGCTTTTGCGATCAGTTTGTCGATATCCAGGTCAAATCCCTGGGCGAGAATGGTCTGGCAGATCCCCATGGCTGCCCGTCGCAAAGCATAGGGGTCCTGGGAGCCGGTGGGTTCGATGCCGATGGCAAAAATACCCGCAATGCTGTCCAGTTTATCAGCGACGGCCACCAAGGCTCCGGCCTGGCTTGCAGCCACTGCGTCACCGGCAAAGCGCGGCTGGTAGTGTTCAAGGATCGCCTGGGCCACCGACTGTTTTTCGCCGGACTCCAAGGCATAGTAACGGCCCATGATTCCTTGCAGTTCTGTAAATTCGCACACCATGTTGGTCACCAGGTCCGCTTTGGCCAGTCGGGCTGCCCGTTGCGCATCGGCCTTGACGGCCTCGGTTACGCCCAAGACTTCAGCAAGGTAACCTGTAAGGCCTTCGATCCGCGTAACTTTTTCGCCGATGGTGCCAAGCTTCTCCTGGAACACCACTTTGTCAAGGCGAGGCAGGCCAGCCTCCAAAGGCTGTTTCCGGTCTTCATCCCAGAAAAACCGGGCGTCCGCCAATCGGGCTGCCAACACTTTTTCGTTGCCAGCCTGAACCACATCCAGACAGTGGCTGCCGCCGTTGCGTACCGTAACAAAACGGTTCAGCAGCTTGCCGTTTTGATCCCTGACGGGGAAATAACGCTGATGCTCGCGCATGGGTGTGATGACCACTTCTTCAGGTATCTCCAAATAGGTTTCTTTGAATTGCCCCATGAGGGCTGTGGGCCACTCGATAAGATAGGTGACCTCTTCAATCAATTCCTCATCCGGTTCCACCACAGCCTGGTTCGCCTTCGCCACAGCCTGGATCTGTTTCCAGGCTTCAGTCTGGCGTTTGGCCGGATCGGCCATAACAAACTGGGTTTCCATTTCCGCTTCGTAATGGGCAGCGCCCGTTAAAACCACTTGATCGGAGCCCAGAAAACGATGGCCTCTGGATGTGTTGCCGGCTTGAACTCCGGCCAATTCGAAGGGCAGAACCTTGTCCTCCAGCATGGATACGATCCAGCGGATGGGCCGGGCAAAACGAAATTCCAAGTCGCCCCAGCGCATAGGCTTCGGAAAATACAATCCTTGAAGGATGTCAATCATGATTTCCGGCAAGATGGCAGCCGTGTCCTGGCCTTTGACATGGCGCAGGGCAAAAACATAATCACTGCCGCCCACCTCTTTGATCAAAAGATCCGCCACATCGATCCCTTGCCCTTTGGCAAAGCCTTGGGCTGCCTTGGTCGGATTCCCTGCGGCATCATAAGCCGCTTTTTTGGAAGGCCCTCTGACTTCTTCGGAAAGGTCTTCTCCTTTTTCCGGCAGTCCCTTGATGATCAGCGCCAAACGACGGGGAGTTCCCATGGCCTTTATGGAGGAACACCCAATATGTCGTTCATGAAGTGCCTTGGCAGCGGCTTCTTCCATCTGCCGCAAGGCGCCTGCCATAAATTTTGCCGGGATTTCTTCGGTTCCGACTTCCAATAAATAATCAGCCATTGTTGATGCCCCCCTTGCCGCTCTCGGTTTGCTTAATAAGCGGGAATCCCAATGCTTCCCGCTGGGCCACATAGCCTTGGGCGCAGGATCTTGCCATGTTCCGGACGCGGGTGATGAAGCCGGTGCGCTCGGTCACGCTGATGGCCCCCCTGGCATCCAGCAGATTGAAGGTGTGGGAACATTTCAGAACATAGTCATAGGCTGGCTGGACCAAACCCCGTTCCAGCACGGACAAGGCTTCTTTTTCGTACATATCAAATAGGGTAAACAGCATATCAACATTCGCCACTTCGAAATTATAGGTGGAATAATCGATCTCGTTCTGGCGGTAGATGTCGCCATAGGTCACATCCCCCACCCACTGGATATCAAAAACGCTGTCTTTCTGCTGGATAAAGGTGGCCAGACGTTCGATGCCGTAGGTGATCTCGCCGGCAACGGGACGGCAGTCAATTCCGCCGCATTGCTGGAAGTAGGTGAACTGGGTAACTTCCATCCCATCCAGCCAAACTTCCCAGCCCAATCCCCATGCGCCCAAGGTTGGAGACTCCCAATTGTCCTCCACAAAACGGATGTCATGGTCTGCAGCTTTGATTCCCAGCATCTCCAAGCTTTCCAGATAGAGTTCCTGGATATTGTCCGGAGAGGGCTTGAGAATGACCTGATACTGGAAATAATGCTGGAGACGGTTGGGGTTTTCCCCATAACGCCCGTCTGCCGGCCGGCGGGAAGGCTCCACGTAGGCCACATTCCAGGGTTCCGGGCCCAGCGCCCGTAAAAAGGTGGCGGGGTTCATGGTGCCGGCTCCTTTTTCCATATCATAGGGCTGCTGAATGATGCATCCCTGATCTCCCCAGAATTTGTTCAAGGTTAGAATCATTTCCTGAAAGTTCACCGGTTGACACTTCCTTTCAAAAATCAAGAGCTTTCATACGGTCAGAACGGCCTGCGCCTCGTACAAAAGCTCTAACTTCCTTTGGGTTAAAGTCCTATACATCCATTTATTATGCCATAAATCCTTCTGTACTTCCATAAGAATTTAGCGGAATCGCCATGTTTTGCCTGTCAAAACAAATGCCAGCCGCCCGCACTTTGGATCGTCTCCTGATTTTTCTTCAAATAACGCCGGAACTCGAACCCTTGATAGATGACCATGGCAAACCAGCCTGCCGCCACACAATAAGCCAGACTGGTCAGCCCGTAACGGGGCACAAACGCCCAGGCCAGCAGGACCCTTGCCGCCATCTTGAGCACCGTGCCGATCATGGTGATATCCATCATGCCAAGCCCCCGGAAAAATCCTTGAAAAACAGTGCAAAAACCGGATACGATATAAAAAACCGCCACCGCCCGCAAATACCCGGTTCCGATGGCAATGACTTGCGACTCTCCCTGGGATACAAACAGCCCCATCAGCCGGGGCGCCTGCCACAGCAACAGGGCCGAGATAATGATATAGTAGTAAGCCACGATGCGGTTGCCTTTGCTGTAGCCTTCCATGATCCGTTGAGGCTTCCCGGCACCGTTGTTTTGGGCGATGAAGGTGGTGATGCCGTTGCCAATGCTGTCCCCCGGCATCAGGACGAAGGTCTCAAGCCGGCTCGCCCCGTTGAAAGCCGCGATAATATCGGTTCCCAAAGGGTTAACGATCCCCTGGGTCAGCAATTTGCCTAGATGAACGCAGCTCTGCTGAATCGCAGAAGCCCAGCTGTATCGCACGGTGGTCTTCAATAGAGCTTTATCGATGGTCCATTCCTGAGGCATGACCCGGATCAAAGGGGCCTGCCAATAGACGTACAGGATGCAGGTCAGGGCGCAAATCCCCTGCGAGATCACCGTGGCCGCAGCCGATCCCTGGATCCCCCACCCCCATTGCTTGACAAAAAGCAGGGTCAGCAGGATGTTCAATCCTACGGAAAAGGCCAAAAACCGCAGGGGCATTTTTGATTCTCCCGTTGCAATCAAAGCGTTGGCAAAGAAGTTATAAAGGAAACTGAAGACTAGCCCCAGAAAGATGGTATTAAGGTAAGCCGCCGCCATGGGCAGGACTTCCTCCGGCGTGTGGATCAGCTGAAGAAAGGTTTTGGATGCCAGAATTCCGCCGGTCGCCACCAGCAGAGTAAATCCTGTCCCTGTGATCAGGGCCGTGGAAACTTCTTGCTTGAGCTTTCCATAGTCTCTGCTCCCGAAGAACTGTGCCATCAGGACCATGGCCCCCAGACAAATACCCATGATAAAGAAGGTGACCGTTGAAATGATCGGGTCCGCAATGCCCACCGCAGCCAGTGCGGATTTGCCGATCACCCGGCCCACGATGATGGAATTGATCACATTATATAATTGCTGAAGGAAACTGCTCAATATTAAGGGCAGTGAAAATTGAATCAGCTGTTTCGTCGTATTTCCCCGGGTCATGTCTTCGGCCATTCCATGAACTCCTTAAAACGGCATGGTTAAAGCTGCAGTCACCGGCTTTCCGTCAGGAACTGCAGCTTTAACCTAGCCTTCATTATCCGATCTCTGAGGCCTTGCCTTTTCAGGCAAGCCTTACTTTTCGATGGATTCCTCTTCTTCTTCCTTATCCTGGTCTATCCCAGTCTCTTCTTCAGCTGCTTCGTCCTTGCTGCTTGAAGCAGGGAATTTCAGACTGCGGCTCTCAATAGAGCCATCCGGCCGTTCAATTTCCAAGGTCATTTCTTTAATGACCGCTGTGGCTGCGCCAATGGCTCCAATGGCCAGAAGCAGGGGGCTGAACAAAAGGATCCCTAAACCGACCACGCCCAGCGTCGCCGGAACTTCGATCAGGACATGATCCGCTTGTTTTAACCGCACCTTGGTCACATTGCCTTCTTGGATCACCGACTTGATTTGGTCAATAAGTCCCCGGACAAAGTTTTCCGTCGTGTCCTTGTCCCATTTGCTGCCTTTGGCTTCTGCTGAAAACAGCTTCTTCCCCACGTTCTGTTGTTCCAAATAAACCAAGGCAGCCGCCAGGTCGCCGCCGCTTGCATCCAGCGCCTCTTTGGCCTGGGTATACGATACATCCATTCGTTCTTTGAGGGCATCCATTTTTTCTAAATCTGTCATTTTCTACACCTCCATCTTTTTTAGAACCTGCCAGGATTTCAAGGGCCGTCCCAATTGATAAACGATCCATTCTTGGGACACCTTGCTCAGTCGGCCGAGGACCTCCGGTTGGACCTTGATACGGTCTATCTTATCGAGTCCGATGTTTTCAAGGCCTTGCCAGAGGCTGACCACCGCCGGACTTATGCTTAGGACGGGAAGGCCTTCGCACCGGCATTGACCGCAGACCAATCCCCCAGCCCCGGCTGCAAAACTTACTTGCGGCGAAGCCTTCAGAATGGCGCCGCAGCCGGCGCAAACATTGAGAGACGGCGCATAGCCCAACTGCTTCATCAGCCGGATTTCCAGCGCATGGAGCATCAGGGGTTTTGGATTGGTGGCCAAGCCATAAAATCCAGACAAGGCCAGTTGGAACAATCCTTGATCTTCTTGTTCCTCCACGGCAAAGCACTCCAGGAGCTCAGCCCAGCAGGAGGCGGCCGCCATGGCATCCAAATCGTTGCGCAGAGGCAAAAACATCTCCAAACATTGACTTTGGTTCAGAGAATGAAGGTTGCTTCGTCCCGCATTCAGCAGCATCTCATTGAAGCTGAAAGGCTGTACACCGCCTCGAAGCTTGCTTTCCGGTTTGTAGATCCCTTTGGCCACCGCGGAGACTTTGCCGCGTTGCCGGGTCAGCAGCGTCAAAAGGCCGTCAGCCTCTTTGTACTTTCGGCTGTGCAGCACCAAGGCTTCTGTTTTGTATTGTACCATGATCAACTCCTGCCTGATGGCTGTTTTCGATTAGGGTTTAATTAAAATTCTATGAGCAGCAAGACAAAGGACTTTACTTCTAACCCTTATCATAGCATTTTCCGGGATGATATGCCATATCCATGATATGTGCCGCGGGTTCCTCAGACAGTCACGGTATTTAATTTCTAATTAAAAATCGGGACGGAAGATGAAACACTGCGCCCATCCTCCGCCCCTGCCCTTTGTTTTGTAAGCAAAACCTTAGATGTCGATCCCTTGCTTAGCGGTATCCAGACCAGCGGCTGCTTCTTCGAATTCAATGCTCTTGGCGACAACCCCCGGCAAACCGTTCAGTTCCTTGTAAAGACCTTTGATTTCTTCTTCTTTGCCGATGAGCTGCAGGATCAGGATGCCATCCATGGAGCATTGATCTTCGCTGGCTTCATGGAAGCCCACCCTGGTTTTGATATTGCAGCCATATTTAGTCAAGATTTTTTGAACCAACGCCGCGTTGTCTTGTCTGCCGATGATTTTCGCGGCCATGATGGAACTGTACATAAACCTATCCTCCTTCTCATGGTTTCTATGGTATGTTGCGCCCTTGCATGCTTTTTCATAATTTTCTGTCTTTTTATTATAGCACCGAAGGGTGCATTGAGTAAACAGGTTCGGTATAAAAATCGAAGCGTGGTTCATGATCGATTGCTAGATGTCCCTGGTGTGCTCCAGGCCTAAATCCTTTAATTGGTTTGGCTTGTTGCGCCAGTCAGCCTTGACCCGCACCCAGAGCTGCAGATTGATCTGCACGCCCAACATGGCTTCGATATCTTTTCGGGCTTGCGTGCCGATCCATTTTAAGGTTTGGCCTTGCTTGCCGATCAGGATCCCCTTTTGGCTGTCCCGTTCGACCACAATGGCAGCGTGGATCTCTGTCAAGGTTTCTGAACGCTCCTTCATTTGTTCCACCACCACGGCGACGGCGTAAGGCACTTCCTGGCGCGTGGCCATGATTGCCTTTTCTCTGATCATTTCTGCTGCCAGCACCCGTTCCGGCTGGTCCGTCATCTCATCCGCTTCGTAGCAGGCCGGGCCCTCCGGCAGGTGCTTGACGGTTTCATCGAGCAAAGCCCGGATATTGTCGCCTTTTAGGGCAGAAATTGGGATGATCTGCTGAAAGCTGTATTTATTGCGAAAAAAGTCGATCAACGGCAAAAGTTTTTCTTTGGGCAGCAGATCCACTTTGTTTAAGAGCAGAAAAATCGGGACCTTGAGCCGCTCAAACTGCTGGATCAGATAGGCTTCGCCGCTGCCCCATTCTGCGGTGGCATCCACCAGATAATAGACCACGTCCGCGGCTTCCAATGCACCCATGGCTGTATCCACCATATTTTGGCCTAAACGGTCTTTCGGTTTGTGGACCCCGGGGGTATCCAGCAGCACCAGCTGCCAGTCCGGATCGGTCAAAATTCCCATGATCCGTGTACGGGTGGTCTGGGGCTTGTCCGTCACAATGGCAATTTTCTCCCCCACCAGATAATTCAGTAAGGTGGATTTGCCGGCGTTGGGTCTGCCGATCAGCGTCACGATCCCGAAACGGTGCGTCATCTTGTTTTGTTTTTCCATTCTAATCTCCTTTTTGAATTTCACGGTGGATTCCCAGCATAGATAAAATCTGCCGCTGCAATCCCTCCATGACCCTGCGTTCTTCTTCGGTCTGGTGGTCATATCCCAGTAAATGGAGCATGCCATGGGCCATTAAAAACGCCATTTCCCGTCGAAAGCTGTGTCCATAGGTCTGCGCCTGCGCTCTTGCCCGCTCTGCGGAAATGATGATCTCCCCAAGCGTCGGCAGGACCGATTCCGGCAAGGCCATGGATCCGCCTTCTTCAAAAGCAAAGGAAAGCACATCCGTGGGTCGGTCCATATCCCGATATTTCTTGTTCAGGCGATGGATTGCCGGGTCGTCCACCAGGGTCAAACTGATTTCATAATGCGTTCCCCTGCCGGCCCGCAGCAGGCTGGTTTTAGCTACAGTCCTCAAAGTATCCTTCAATTCCTGGGTTATCATTTCCCGGCTCTGCCGGTTGCTGATGCTCAGTTTCATTTTCTCCCATACCCTCTTTCATGGCCTGCAGTACGATTTCCGGATATTCGATCCGGCTGTGGTAGATTCCGTTCAGGACCTGCGTAAAGGCCGCGGTAATATGCTTTAAGTCACTCAGCGTCAGATTGGAGTCTTCCAGCTGGCTGTCCTGCAGCTTGTCCTGAATGATTTTTTTCACAGCGAACTCTAATTTGTCCCCTGTCACATGCATTGACCGGACAGCAGCTTCCACTGAGTCGGCAAGCATGACCAAGGCTGTTTCTTTATTCTGCGGCTTGGGTCCCGGATATCGGAAGTCGCTTTCTTTGACCTTTTCCAAATCGCCTGTCTCTTCCATGGCTTTATGGTAGAAGTAGCCCATAATGCTTGTGCCGTGATGCTGTGCAATAAAATCCATGACCTTTTGCGGCAGTTTGTATTTCTTGCCGATTTCGATGCCGTCCTTCACATGGGCGCTTAGGATCAGCGCGCTGAGGGAGGGGGTCAGCTTATCGTGTGGATTGGATTCCCTGAATTGGTTTTCGATGAAAAAATAGGGACGGCGAAGCTTGCCAATGTCATGGTAATAGGCGCCCACCCTGACCAAGATCGGATCTGCCCCCACTGTATCGGCAGCTGACTCAGCCAAGTTGCCCACCAGAATGCTATGGTTATAGGTCCCCGGGGCTTTGATCAGCAGTTCTTTAAGCAAAGGCTGGCTGGGATTTCCCAATTCCATCAGGCTGATGCTGGTGGTGATTTTGAAGCTGGATTCCAGAAAAGGCAGACTGCCATAAGCAAGGATCGGTGAGATGAATCCGTTCAAACAGCCCATGGTCACGCCCCAAAGGATCACCGGCCAAGGGCTGTTGCTGACCAGGGCCAAGCTTATAATGGCCCAAGTGTTCATGAGGGCGATGGTCAGAGCCGATTTGACCCAATCCGTTCTCTGGCTGAACCGGGAAACCCCATAAATACCAGCCATGCTGCCCAAAAAAGATACCGCAGAATACATCACGTTGCCGTCGCATAAAAACCCGATATAGAGGCTGACAACAAATGAGAACAGCATGCCCAGCCGCTTATCCAGCAGGATCGCCGTCAGCATGGCCCCTGCCGATACGGGGATCAGATAGGCGATCATCTCGGAAATCGAGGTTTCAGCGCTGATGTCAATGGAAATAATCAGGCGCGCCAAGGCAAGCATAGTTAAAAACAGTAAAACCAAAAGCTGGAGCTGGTTTTCTTTTTCCAGGGTCTTCAGCTTAAACTGGTTCAAAAACAAACGGAACATGTAAAAGATGGCCAAGGTGAACAGCCCGATCCCCAGGATCATGATATAGGGCTCTTTACTGCGCTGATAGCCCAACGCCTTGAGGGTGGCAATGTGGTCGGCGGTTACGACCTCCCCCTTGCCGATGATTTTCTGGTTTCGGTAAACGGTGGTCAAGACCGGCGCTTCTTTTTGTCCGGCCTCTTCCTTTGCGGTCTTCGTCGCGGTTTCATCAAAGATATAGTTTGGCTCCAGATCCATGATTCGATAAACGGCCTGGATGAAAGCGACGTATTCCGATTCATTGACCTGCAGATAGACTTCGTCTAATATATTTTTTCTGGCAGTTTCAACTTCTCCGGCGCGGATACCTTTGCGCCATTGCTCTGCCAGAATCTCCACAGCTTGGCTTTTGATGGCCTGCAGCGTAATGGAATCAAGGGCTGCGATGGCAGCGGCCGTTTCCTTCTTGATACCGAATTGCTCGATGTACGTCTCCGCCTTAGCCGGCCGTTCTTCTTCAGGCAGCAGCAATAGATCTTCCCATGCCTTGAACATTTGGTTGATTTGGGCGGTTTGGCGCTCGATGACCGTGCTGTCAAAAACATAGATGTCTCCGACTTTTTCGGCTGCGGCTTGCCGGCTGGCTTCGGTCTTTTGAGTATCCTCAAAGGTCACGGTTTGGTGGGCTTCAATGGTTTCAGGGGATACTTCACCCTCGGCAACGGAAAAGCTTTCCGGCAAATAATAGGTCGCAAAGATAACCAAAACGCCGATCAAAGCGACGATGGCCAAGATCCAAATGCGTTTTTTGGGGTCCTTGCCGATACCGCTCCATAATTCAGCCAGCCGTTCCTTTACCATTCTACTTTCCCCCTAAGCATTCCTTGCCATTATTCATAAGGGTCTTATGACCTGTATTTCTTTGTTCATCGCCCTGTATGGGATTGCTCATACGCTTCGTAAGCTGCAATGATCCGCTGTACCACCGGGTGTCGTACAATGTCCGCCTGGGTAAGATACTGGAAGCTGATCCCTCCAACCCCCTTGATGATACGCTGTACAGAAACAAGCCCGGAGTCCTGCGGCCTGGATATGTCGATTTGTGTCACGTCGCCGGTCACCACCGCCTTTGAGTTGAAGCCGATCCGTGTCAGGAACATTTTCATTTGCTCCGGCGTAGTGTTTTGCGCTTCATCCAAAATAATGAAAGCATCATCCAAGGTCCGTCCCCGCATGTATGCCAGCGGCGCAATCTCGATCACGCCCTTTTCGATATAACGCTGTGACTGCTCCACGCCGAGAATGTCATATAAACCATCATAGAGCGGCCGCAGATAAGGGTCTACTTTATCCTGCATATCCCCCGGTAAAAAGCCCAGCTTTTCTCCTGCCTCAACGGCCGGCCTGGTCAGGACGATGCGGTTGACTTCTTTGTTTTTCAGCGCCGTTACCGCCATAACCACCGCAAGATACGTTTTGCCTGTGCCGGCAGGCCCGATGCCGAAGACAATGTCCTGCTGGCGGATTGCCTGGACATAACGATACTGCCCGATGGTCTTCGCTTTGATCAGCCTGCCCCTTACTGTGGTCTGGAGAATCTGATTCAAAGCTTCACCCAGGTCTGCGCTTTGACCCTCTTTGACCGCACCCAGGCAATAGGATACATCCTGAAGGGTGATACGGTGCCCGCCGCTGACAAGCTCTCTCAGCCGGGTCAATACCTCTATGGCGGCATCCACATCCGCCGCTTCCCCTTTGATGCGGATCTCGCCGCCTCGGACGACCAGCCTGGCGCTGAGGGCCCCTTCTAAGAACCGCAGGTTTTCATCGTTGGGGCCATATAAAATGGCGGCTTCGGCATTATCTAAATCGAGTTGTTCTTCTTTGACTTTGCTTGGCAAATCCATGCCTCCCAATCCTTTAGAATTTAATAATAATTCGACGGCATCCTCTTGATTCCTTCACTGCGCAAGCCTATTTGAGAAACCACAACAAAAGAAAACTGGCCATGTTGAAACCGCAATGCACTGCGATGGAAGCCCATACCGAGCGAAAACGCCAATACAGCCATCCCAGCAGCAAGCCTAGGGTGAAGGCGTAAATGCCTTGGATCAAGGTCGCATGCCAGATACCGAAAATCAGGGCCTGCGCAACGATGGCCGCACGAAGCGGCGCCATTTTGGCAAATTCGCTGAAAACCAGTCCCCTGAACAGAACCTCCTCATAGACCGGCACGACGATTCCCATGAGAAGAATCATCTGGCGGGGATCATGGGTCAAGGTCAGGAAATCCATGGATTGGGCATAGGTTTGAAAAAAGCCTTCCAAAGGAGCGATTCGCTGCAGTAGATATAAAATCCAGCTGGCTGCCTGATTCAAGAGAATGCCGAAAAGAAACAATCCGGCCAGCTGGCTCCATTTCAGTTTATTTTGAAAAACCAGCAGAGACCAGGGCTGTTTCCTCAGATAAACCACCAGAAACAACAAAGGCAGACCGATCAGCGCCGAAAGGGCCAGGACAAAAGGCACCTGAGTCTCGGAAGCGATCTCCAGGGCGCGTTGGTATGTGCTGCCCCTGGTGTTCATTGTTCCCTGAATGCAGATCGCCAGGGCCAATTGCTGAACCAGGCTGAAAATAAACATATACAGAACAACCCATATCCCTGGCCCGACGGCCCATTTTCTCATACCCTGCACCTCTCAACGCGTTTTCCATGATCAAAGTTCCATATCCATTTTGTTTATTCGGATGGTTCACAACAAATCGGACGGTACCTGCTTTGCACCGTCCGATTCGTATGAACGCTCTACTTCCTGCCGGCAAAACTGTACGGCTTACGGCATCTTGGTTCACCAAGGATCTGGCTCCACAGCACACCATTGGCAAATACCTTCTGCTGGCTGGCTGGTGCCGCCATGGCGATTTGCCGCGCCGGTGCGCATGCATCCAGCCCATATTGATGCCTGACCGTTTCATCATGCCTGGGTCCCTCGGTGGAATAACCGCCTTCACCCTTGTATTCAGCGATCCGGTCACCGTATCTTGCCAATTTGCTCTCATGAAGCCGCAGCTTGTTGTCATGGGCTTCCAAGCTGCTCTTCATCGTATGGAGCGGCTGATAGACTTTGGATCCGGGGCCTTCGAGACTTTCGCCTTCCTGAGCGTAGGGCTGTTTTTGTCCTTGCGCGGCAGCGGGCTTCATCGGCCCATCTTGCAGCGGCTGTCCCTTTCGCTTGGCGGCTTGCTTCGTTGGTTGAGAAACGGTTTTTTTCTGGGGCTCATTCCCCAGGAGTTCTTCCAAAAATTCACCAACGCCGAACTGTTTGGCCAATTCCTTGACCGTCGGCTGTTGAGCCAGTTCCTTGATGGTCTTCTGCGTCACCTGGCGCTTGTCCAACCCAGTCCCGGTCTGTGTTGGCCGGACGGTTCCGGCTGGCACAGGCGGTATGGTGTCCTGCTGCCGTCCTGCTTGTCTTTGGCGGCGCGCATCGGCAGCTTTTTTGCTTTTGGCCCCGTTCAGAAAAGCGATGGCCACAAACATTAAAATCGTTACCAGTAAATCCAAAGGGTCTCACCCCTTTCGTCCCTTATTGAAAGGCATGACCCATTTTATTTGCTCAGGTTGGGGTCGCTGCCTGATTTGTTCTTGTCGTCCAGTCCGGCCAGCGAAGACCGCATGCTGGTATCCGCCTGGATATTCTGAAGGTTGTAGTAATCCATCACACCCAGTTTGCCTTCGCGTAAAGCTTGGGCAATTGCTCGGGGCACTTCAGCCTCAGCCTCAACGACTTTGCCTTTCATTTCCTGGACATAAGCGATCATTTCCTGTTCTAATGCAACCGCAAGGGCCCGCCGCTCTTCCGCTTTGGCCTGGGCGATCCGCTTATCGGCTTCTGCCTGGTCCATCTGCAGCTGGGCACCAATATTACGGCCTACGTCCACATCCGCAATGTCGATGGACAGGATCTCAAAAGCGGTTCCGGCATCCAAGCCTTTGTTCAATACGGTCCTGGAAATCAGATCCGGATTTTCCAAAACGGCTTTGTGGGAATCTGAACTGCCCACTGTGGTCACGATGCCTTCGCCCACACGGGCAATGACGGTCTCTTCGCCGGCGCCGCCGACGAGGCGTTCGATGTTGGCGCGGACTGTGACCCTGGCTCTGGCCCGAACCTCAATACCATTCTTTGCCATTGCCGCAATAACCGGTGTTTCGATCACTTTCGGATTGACGCTCATTTGGACCGCCTCCAGAACGTTTCGTCCGGCCAAATCGATGGCTGCTGCCAATTCATAGGTCAAAGCAATGTTGGCGCGTTCCGCAGCGATCAAGGCGTTGACCACCCGGTCCACGTTGCCGCCAGCCAGGTAATGGGCTTCCAGCTGGTTTGTGGTTATGGACAAACCCGCTTTGTCCGATTTGATCTGGCAGTTCACGATCAGCGCCGGCGGGATCCGCCGCAAACGCATACCGATGAGTTGGATAATGCTGATCTTGACGTTGGCTGCAAGGGCTGAGATCCACAAGCCTACTGGGATGAAGCTGAACAAAACCGCGATCCCGATCAGGACCAGTGCCAGGATAATTAACGATGCAATGTAACCACCCACAAAGATACCCCCTCATATTATTATTTTCTTAATGATTCTGTGTCGGTTCTTTGATGACGATGATTCTCGGCCCGTCGATCCGCGAGATTATCACCCATTGATCCGGTTCAATGAAACCGCCTTCCGAAACCACATCCATCCGGGTTCCGTCTTCCAGGACCGCGATCCCGGAAGGCCGTAAGGGCGTGGTCGTTTGGGCCCTTTTCCCGATATACCGGCTGTTGTCCTCCTTCTGCGAGATATAGCCTTGATTTTTATCAAACTTCAGGTTCAAAATCAAGCGGTTCCAGAATTTCCTCTTGGTCATGAACTTTAAGGCCAAAGCAATCAGCACCCAGGATCCCAGCAAGGCAATAACCAGGGACTGGATCCCGATTTGCAAGGTCGGTGCCGTCATAATGATGCCGGCAACCAGACAAAGGATTCCGGAAATACCGGGAATCCCAAAACCAGGCATGGCCATTTCAACCAAAAGCAGCACGATCCCCACAAGGAAAAGCAGGATCGCACCCCAGCCGGTGAATCCAGCCACCAAATGGCCTGCGAAGTAAAGGACCAAACAAATCCCTCCCACGATTCCGGCGAAACCGAAGCCCATGGTAAAAATTTCAATGGCGATCCCTGCCAGTCCGACCATCAACAACAGCGGTGATATATATGGATTGGTCAGGATACGCGCAATTTTTTCGGCCTTGGACGGAAGCACCTCTTTGTCGACCGTTGCCGATAAACCCAGGACCTGTTTAAGTTCGGCCCGATCCGCAACCAGGTGGTCCGCATAGCCGACCTCCTTGGCCTCCTGTGCTGTCAGCGTAAGCAATTTGCCTGCCGGTTTGATTCCCTCTAAGACCATATCGCGGTCAACCATGGCTTTCGCGATCTCTTTATCCCGCCCGTGAGCTTCGGCCAACGCAGCCATCTCGGCTTTCCAATAGGACAAAAACTTCTCGTCAGCCCGCTCTGCGCCGGCACGGGGCTCAACATCACCAATGGTCGTTCCGGGCTGCATGGCAATGAGATCACAGCTCATGGCAATGTATGTGCCTGCAGAAATCGCCCCGCCCCTGATCAGCGCAATGGTCTGCAGGGGACAAGCTTCAATGGTTTTCCGGATCGACTGGGCAGCCTCCACATCCCCGCCTAGGGTATCGATTTCTAAAATAACGGCTTTGGCCGCCGGATCCGCAGCTGCTTCGGTCAAAGCCCGTTCCATATAACTGGAAAGACCTGCCTCCACGGCTTCTTCCACAGAAATCACATAGGTAAAGGAGGTCCCCGAAACAGCAATGTCTGATGGGGCGGAGGCCCACAAACCCAAGGGCAGCTGCCAAAGACAGAGCAAGACAACAAACGCAAGAAATACGATGCGGCGTTTCATATAAGTCCCCCTTTGCTGATCCTCCGACCCTATCAAGCCGGAAGAGGTGTAAATTTTTATATTAACTTTCACTAGCTTCTAATTTTATCACAAAATTCATTTCTACGCCATCACGGGAGATAACTATTTCTACCGAGTCGCCCACTAGACGGCTTCGAACCAGAGACTGCAGTTGTTCGGAACCGGATACCGTTTGTCCATCCATGGACAGGATGATGTCCCCGCGCTGCAACCCGGCCTTGTCCGCCGGCGCACCTTCCACCACGGTATTGATAATCACGCCTTCGGTGATGTCAAGGTTGAAATAAGCTGCCAGGTCCGGGGTCAGATCCTGCATGGTGATGCCCATCCAGGGACGGATCCGGCTGTTGCCTGCCTTTAGGTCATCGATAACGCCTTGGATCGTGCTGGAGGGTATCGCAAATCCGATGCCTTGGGCCGAGGCATTGACCGCTGTGTTGAGGCCGATGACCTCGCCGTCCAAATTCAGCATCGGCCCGCCGCTGTTGCCCGGGTTGATTGCTGCATCCGTTTGGAAGAGATTTTGGTATAGCGTGCCTTCAATGGTCAGAGGCCGCCCAGTGGCGCTGATCACACCCACCGTAACCGTATGGTCCAAACCATAAGGATTGCCGATGGCAACGATCCAATCACCGACAGCCACCAAATTCGAATCTCCTAAGGTCAGAAAAGGGAACGCCGTCCCGCTTGTAATTTTGATCACCGCAAGATCCAAGTCCGGCGCCTGTCCGACCAGCACCGCTTCATACGGTTCTTCCCTTAAAGAAAGATAAACCATGATCTTCTCGGCGCCCTGAATAACATGGTTGTTGGTCAGGATGTATCCATCCTCAGAAAAGATGAAGCCGGAACCTAAACCCTGTTGCTGCTGTTCTTCCTGAAGACTGTCGCCGAAAAATTCTTCAAAAAACGGATCGTTAAACAAGGGATTGCTCGACGAGTCCATGGTGACCTGTGTCTCGATCTTGACGACGCTGTCACCGCACCTTGCCACAATATTCCGGACTGTGTCATCCGCCATGATATTTCTTTGAGAAGCTTCCGGCTTTTCCGTCTGCAGCCGCGCTACATCCTCTTGCTGCTGGATCCCCTGGGATTCCGGCTGCTTGCCGTCGAAATCGAATACGCCCATTTGTATGCCGCCGATAAGAACCCCCGCCAAAAAAATAAATACCAAAACCAACGCTGTTTTGAATCCTGATCTTTCCATGCTGTCCACCTCCGGATAATCTGACTTCCTGATCGATTCGATATATAGTCTTATTCTACATCAATTTAGTCAATAGGTTAATAGCGGGGACGGTGACTTTTTGCGGCGCTCACATGAAGCGGGACAGAGCGATCGGAGCAAATCTCGCATTGTCTCTCTTTTTCGTGTCCGATCGCTCCGTCCCCACGTGCGGCGTACGCAAAAAGTCACCGTCCCCTCAAAGCCCTCAAAGCAAAAAAGAACCCAAGCCGGGTTCTTTTTTGACATGTGGCTATGGAGGTCGTTGTGTTGGGCAGATTGGAGGAGGCAATCTGCTTGAGAGGAGAAACCTTGGTTGTGTATGAGAGGTGTTTATATAAAGTTGCAGTATCCGATATAAAGCATTCCATGAGGTTTGGAATTACGCAGACTCCGTGCTGTGAATTGCTGTTTTCATTAGGATGTTGAGAGCGGAATAAAAATCTGCAATGATGGAATGTCTGGCGTCTGCGACGAGTACGTTGCTGCTGCATCGCAATATAAGAGATACTGCAACCCTATCAGAGAGACTTGGCGGGTCTTATGAAACCTTCCGCCGAGCCAATATTAATTTGAGGACCATTTCTCGGCAAATAAGTCGAACCGGTTAGGATCCAGCGCAGAAACATCTCTGTAGGCCTTGCCTTCGCAAATCAGGCCTGAAACGATCTTGCCTGTAATTGCGCTGAGCGCGATGCCGTCTCCTTCGTGACCGGCTGCCATGAACAAGCCGTCGATCCCTTTGACGAAGCCTACTAAGGGCAGGCCGTCGGGGGTATACGGCCGCACGCCGGACATGACACGGATCACATTGATGCCTTTCAGTCCCGGAACGATCCGCGTGGCATTCTTCAGGATTTCACGGATGCCTTCCCGCGTATTCCTAAGATCATAATCAACAAATTCACGTGTGGCGCCAATCAGGATGTCGCCCTTCGCCGACTGGGTCAGCGCCAAGCCAACCCCCAACTGAACACCCCGCTGTGTTGAATCCTTCAAGGTTTCCGGGTGATACTTGGCGACGATGTACTGGGCAGAGAGAACGTCACCGGTCACAAAAGGCGCCACAGGCTCTGTGATCACAATTTGGCCGCGGCGAGGCTTGATCGGCAGCTTGATGCCCAATTGACTGCCCAGCAATGGACTCCAGGCACCAGCCGCAATGATCACGATCTCAGCATCCACATCCCCTTTGGTTGTCTGGATGCCTTTGACCCTGCCGCCCTCCATTTTGAAACCGGTCACTTCGGCGTCGATCAGCAGTTCTGCGCCTTCCCTCCTTGCTGCCTTGGCAAAACCGAGATTCAGCTTATAGGGATTCACTTCGCCGTCTTTTGCGCAATAGGTGCAGCCCAGCAAGTGCTTGGCCAAACCTTTTTGGCGTTTTGAAGCTTCGTCACGGCTAATAATATCGACTTCAACGCCATTCTCTCTTTGGCGTTTCACGAAGTCGGTCATGACCGCCATTTCCTTATCATTTTCGATGGTGATCATGCCGCCATGGCGGAAATATTCGATGTCATAATCCAGTTCTTTGCCTAAAGTGGTAAACATATCGGCACTATCCGAAGCCAGTTGGAGATGGATCCCGGGATTCTTGGACTGCATGCTGACCATCTGGTCACAGGAGCCGGTCGCTCCTGCCGCAAAGTCATAACGCTCTGCCAAGACAACTTTTTTGCCGGCTTGTGCCAAACGATAGGCAATGGAGGTACCGATCACACCGCCGCCGACGATGGCAACATCTGCTGTTCTCGTAGTCATCAGTCATCCTCCTCGTTGATAAATTCGGAAATTTTTGCGGTCCGGACCGGCGGCCTGGTGGTGGGAGGATAGATTTCAGCGGCAGGGCGGACGCCGCCCAGCATCTGTGTGATGATCCTGCGGCAGGTTCTGCCCTGGCATAAACCCATGCCTGCATGGGTCCGTTTTTTAATCCCGGTTACTGTGGTTGCCCCATCGGCAATGGCTGCAAGGATATCTTCGCGGGTTACTTCTTCACATCGGCACACGTAGGTTTGATCTTGAGGGCCCATGATTATTCCCCCCCCTTTCTGCATAAGGTACGGACGGACA
>DIWW01000008.1 GCA_002435905.1 Peptococcaceae bacterium UBA6096 | reverse complement strand
AAGACAAAACTTATTATACGAGGAGTTGCTAATATGAAAAAGTTTGTATGTCCTATCTGTGGTTATGTCCATGTGGGCGACAGTGCTCCCGAGTTTTGCCCCACCTGTAAATGCCCCGGCATCAAATTCATTGAACAAACTGAGGAAGTGCTAGCCTGGGCTGATGAACATAAAATCGGCGTTGCCCAGGGTGCGGATCCTGAAGTGATCGAAGGCTTGAGAGCGAATTTCACCGGTGAATGCACCGAAGTCGGTATGTACCTGGCTATGAGCCGCCAAGCAGAACGGGAAGGTTATCCGGAAATCGCCGAGGCCTACAAGCGCTTTGCCTATGATGAAGCCGAGCATGCCGCAAAGTTTGCGGAGCTTCTTGGCGAAGTTCTCACCGCGGATACCAAAACCAACCTGAAGATGCGCATCGACGCGGAACGCGGCGCCTGCGCCGGCAAGAAAGCGCTGGCAACCCTTGCAAAAAAACTTAATTATGATGCCATCCATGACACCGTCCATGAAATGTGCAAGGATGAAGCCAGACACGGCCAAGGCTTCGAAGGCTTATACAAACGTTATTTTGCAAAATAGGCTTTGAACAAGTTGACAGGATCTGATATTAGAACCGCCAGACAAGCGATATCCCATGTCTGGCGGTTCTGTATTTTGCTTTGTTAATTAATATGAATCCAGAATGAAGCTTCCCTTGCTCTCCTTTAATTTTTAACCATCTTATGATATTATGAAAAAGGATATTACATTTACAGAGAGGATCAATTATGCGCAGCAATGCTTCTCCGCCGGTCTATTCGCAGGTTGCCTACGACATCGCCACAAAAATCGCCACAGGGGCTCTGGAGGAAAACTCCCGATTTTCCGGGCGTTCTTTAATGTCCACCGAATACAGCGTATCCCAGGAAACCATCCGCAGGGCTTTAAAACAGCTCTCCGACATGGGAATCATCGATATCCAACAAAGCAGCGGCGCGGTGGTCCTCTCCCGGGAAAAGGCTTCCGAATACATTGATAAATTCAAGGCTTCCAAAGACGTCCGTTCCCTGAAAAATGAGCTCAGGACTCTATTAGCCCAGCGCGACATCTTGGATCAGCGCGTTATGAATCTCATCGAACAGATCACCAATCTGAATGAGCGTTTTACCCATAGCGATCCCTTGAAAAACTATGAATTCGAGATCCTGCCCAATTCCCAGCTGGCAGGCAGATCCATCAAGGAATCCGAGTTCCGCCAAAAAACTCAGGCCACCATCGTTGCCATCCGAAGCGACGGTGAAATCGATCTATCCCCCGGCCCTGACACCGTTTTCAAGCCTTATGATATTCTGGTGGTGGCCGGCAGCCCCAGCACGGTGGGGAAAGTCCGGGAGTTGATCCAGTAGCACGCTTTCAGCCGCTTCCCAAAATCCTACATAAAAACATAAAGCAACAAGCAAGCACAGGGCCACCAACCCATGCCGGTTTGTTGCTTTATTTTTTATAGGCGGCAAGCCGCCGAGGAGGGAGGCTGATGTTGGTCCGCGGAATTCTGCCGCGTTTTATAGAAGCGAGGTCAAAACCGCTGCTTTGGTAACGATGCCTTCAAGCGTGCCCGAAGCACTTAATACCGCAATCGGGTATTTCGCTTCCGCAGCCAGGGGCAGAACCTCACTGATCAAGGTGTCCTGGGTCGTTGTCGGAATATCCCTGATAATGATTTCCTTAAGCATCAGGTTCTCCTGCCGCATTTTTATAAGTCCTTCCAGGGTAATCAAGCCTTGCAGCTCCATTTGATCTCCCACCACAAAGATACTGGAAACCCCGTTGCGCTTCATCTCATGAAAAGCATGGGCAATACCGTCATGAAGCCGCATCATGCAGGTGGGTATTTCCATAATGTGGCTGACTCGAAACACTTTCGATTTGTCTGCGCTCTCAATAAAGCTCCGGACATAATCATCCGCCGGATTGGCCGACATATTTTCCGGCGTGTCGATTTGAATGACTTTGCCATCACGCATGATCGCCACAGTATCACCCAATTTGAAAGCTTCGTTGATGTCATGGGTAATGAAAACCACGGTGATCCCCAGCTTCCGCTGGATGCTGAGCAGTTCAAACTGCATATCCTGACGCACCAAGGGATCAAGTGCGGAAAAAGGTTCATCCATCAGGAGGATTTCCGGTTCATTGGCCAAGGCCCTGGCAATGCCAACCCTCTGGCGCATGCCGCCGGATAGACTTTTGATCGGCTGATGCTCCCAGCCTGATAATCCCACCATGGAAATCATTTCCATGGCTTTTTTTTCACGCTCGGCTTTCGGCACGCCACGAATTTCAAGTCCGTAAGAGACATTGCCTAAAACGTCCCTGTGGGACATCAATCCAAAATTCTGGAATACCATGGTGATCTTATGACGCCGAAAGTCGAGAAGCTCAGCCTTGTCATATTCGGTAAGATCCTTATCCTGATATCTGATTTTGCCGGATGTGGGCCGATGCAGCAGGTTCAGACATCGGATCATGGTGGATTTTCCGGATCCGGATAATCCGATGATGGTAAATATCTCTCCTTTTTTAACCTCAAAGGAAACATTGTGCAGGGCTACGGCGACCCCTGTTTTTTTATAGATTTCATCTTTATCCATGCCGTCGTTCATCATCTTGGCTGCAATATTTTTATTCAAGCCATAATATTTGCATACGTTTTCTGCGCGTAAAATAATATCATTCATGATGGGTTTACCTCGTCTTTTTTAACCCAGCCCTGGGTCAGGCGGTCCATCAGGATCGCGATGATCACCACAGCGGTCCCCGACAACAGCCCCCGGCTGATCTCAGATCGATTGACGGCGATCAGGACTTCGTTGCCTAGGCCTCGCGCACCGATCATGGAACAGGTCACCACCATGGACATGGCCATCATCAGCGTCTGGTTCACACCGGCCATGATGGTTGGCAGGGCTTGCGGTATCTGTACTTTCCAAAGGGTCTGTGCTTTGGTGGACCCAAAAGCTTTGGCAGCTTCCACCACCTCAGGATCCACTTGCCGGATGGCGTGGCTCGTCAGCCGAATCACGGGAACAATGGCATAGATGGTGGTAGCAATCACCGCCGGTGCGTTGCCCAAGCTGAAAAACATGACCGCCGGGATAAGATAAACAAAGACAGGCATCGTCTGCATGGTGTCCAGAATCGGCCGCGCGATGGCGTTGGCTTTTTGACTTCCGGAAATCAGGATCCCCAAGGGCAGCCCCAACAGCAGCGACAGCATCACCGAAGCCAGAACGATGGCCAGCGTAATATTCATCATTTCCCAGTAACCGATCAGTCCGACAAAAAACATCATAGCACCGTAAATCAGGCCTGTTTTCTTATGACCACTTATTTTCCAGCCAGCCAGAACGACCAACAGAATCAGCAGCCACCAGGGCACCCAGTTCAACATGGTTTGGATTGCACTGACCAATTCCCGAAGGCTGATTTTTATACCGTCAAAAAACGCTGCATGCCTGACTGAAAAGCCGCGTACGGCTTCATCGATGGCGTCCATGTCAACGGCCCAATGAAACGGAAATTTCATGAAATATCCCAATTTTGATCGTCTCCCTCGTTAGCAGCTTGACTTGATCCAAGCCCTTTACTTTGAAAGGGCTGTCCGAACTTTTTGGGCCTGATCAGACGTTAGCCACTGTTCCAGCAATTCATCATGTTCCTGCAAAAACCATTTTGCGGTCTCCTGATAATTGCTTCCGGTCGTCTGCATATAAGCTAAGCCTTCTGCGGTCAACTTGCTGGAGGTTTGGTACTTTTTCAGGAATTCCGTATAAGCCGGCTGAGTTTTCGCAAATGAAGTGCTGCAGCCGATGACCACCGGAACGGAAGGGCATTCTGTAGCCCCTTGCGGATAGGTTGCGGGATCATAAGGCGCATCCTCCAGCAAGACAAAGTCATATTTGCCCATGAGCCAGGTCGGTTCCCAATAATAGCCAACCACGGGTTCTCCCTTTTCATAGGCTGCGCTCAACACCCCATCCATAGCCGCCTGGGAGCCAGGCCGAAAATAGTTGTATATCGTATCCAGCCCGTAATAGGCCACTTTTTTGAACATGATCTGGTCCACTTCCCAGCCGGATATTGCACCATAGATTCTTCCTTTGTCCTTTTCTTCTTCATCCACAAAAACCTCTTTATACTTCTTTAAGTCGGCAACCGTTTTTAAATCCGGTGCTGAGGCTTCAATCCCCCGGGCCGCATCCCCCTCGATCACGTATCGGGGAACGTATAAGCCCTGTGCATTATCGCCAAAGTTCAATCCCAGTTCTAAAAATGCGCCGGCGTCGCGGTCTTTTTCATAGTCCGGAAGATTGCTGGTCCAAATCTCCATATGGACATCCACATCGCCTTTTTTCAAGGCCTCCTGAATGATTGGGGTCGTCCCGCTGATCTCTTCCCACGCCAGGTCAAAGGCTGTCTCGGCGATCAAACCTGCCACGGCATTATGCAGCTTGATGCTGTCCCAGCCTACATCGGCAAAAATAATTTTCTCTTTCTTTTCAGTGTTGGCCGCTTCAGTGCCTCCACTGCATCCCATCAACGATCCCATGGATAGCAACAGAAGAAAAACGAAACTGCCTCGTCGTTTCCAATTTTGATTCATCATTCAAACTCCTTTTCTTTCGGATTATTTTATGACAACCCAATGATATCATTCGGGTTGTCGGTCTGTCAATTAAAAAATCGATATGCCAACTTTATCAGCATATCGATTGGATCCAATGACGCTTTTATTGATGAAACGCAGGATCGCATTGGCGGTCAGGCCTGCCAATAAATTGACCTTATTATCGTCCGTAATTACATTAAGCCCGCAAAACAGGCGGCTAAATATGCCCATTGTACGATGACCAGGCAAGGAACCCCCATCTTAAAGATTGGTTTTTGCGTCTTATGGCGAAAGATCCGCATCCCAATCCAGGTTCCCAAAGCGCCGCCAAGGATGGCAAAAACCCACAGCGTTCTTTCGGATATCCTCCAGGCTTTATGACGCGCCCTGTTTTTGTCAAATCCCATAAGCAAGAAAGAAAAGGCACTGAGCAGCAAGGCCAGTAGGGTCAGCGTTTGCCAGGAAATACTCACTTCATCGCCTCCAGGGCGGCGGTCAGCAGCTGATTGACAACGCCGGGGTTCGCCTGCCCTTTGCTGGCCTTCATGACCTGCCCGACCAAAAACCCCATCGCTTGGGTCCGGCCGTTCTTATAATCCTCCACAGACTTCGGATTGCCAGCCAAGACGGTTTGGACGATCTCCTCCAGCGCACCGGCGTCCGAGACCTGGGTCATTCCTTTTTTACGGATGATCACCTCCGGCGCTTCGCCGGAATCAAACATTTCCTCAAAGACCTCCTTGGCCTGTTTGTTGTTGATTTTCCCTTCGGCAACGTGAGCCAGCAGCGCGGCCAGGTTCTGGGCCTTCACCGGGATCGCGGCCAAATCGACCCCCTTTGTCCGTGCGCAGCGCATCAATTCCCCCATGATCCAATTGGCGACCGCTTTGGGCTCTGCGCCAAGGGTAACGGTTTCATCGAAGAGGTCCGCCGTATAACGGCTGGCTGTGATTTGCTCGCTGTCATATTCGGATAGCTTCAATTCAGAAACCATCCGTACTTTGCGCGCCTCCGGCATTTCGGGCAAGGTCAAGCCGATGGCACGGATCTGTTCCGGATCCAGGATAATGGGCGGAAGATCGGGTTCGGGAAAATAGCGGTAGTCGTGGGCATTTTCTTTCAGTCGCATGGAAATACTGATCCCTTTTTCATCATCCCAGCCGCGGGTTTCCTGCACCACCACGCCGCCCTCTTCAATCAGGTCGATCTGACGCTCCGCCTCGTAATGGACGGCCCGCTCCACGGCCTTAAACGAATTGACATTTTTGACCTCGGCGCGCGTGCCTAGTACAGGATCTCCTTTAGGCCGCACGGAAACATTGGCGTCACAGCGCATGGAACCCTGCTCCATTTTCACATCCGAAACACCGGCGTATTCCAGGATCGTCCGCAGCTTTTCTCCATAAACCCTCGCTTCTTCAGCGGAACGGATATCCGGTTCCGAGACGATCTCGATCAAAGGCGTACTGCCCCGGTTGTCATCCGCAAGGGAATCACCAGCGCCGCCGATGCCGCTGCTGCCGTGCAGCAGCTTTCCTGCATCAGCCTCCACATGGATCCGGTTCAGACGGATCCTGCGGCAGCCTTTGGATGTTTCAATATCCACATAGCCTCCTTTGGCAATGGGATAAAACATTTGGGTGATCTGATATGCGGCCGGCAAGTCCGGATAATGGTAATTTTTTCGATCGAAACGACTGGTAAGCTGCACCTGGCAATGCAACGCCAGGGCTGCTTTCACCGCATACTCAATGGCCTGCCGGTTCACCACCGGCAATGCGCCGGGCATGCCCAGGCAAACCGGACAAATATGCCGGTTTGGATCATCGGAAAACTCAGCGGCGCAGGAACAGAACAATTTGGTTTTTGTTTTCAGTTCCACGTGGCATTCCATTCCAACAACGATCTCATAAGCTGTCATGGGCGCTGTCCCTCCTGTTCAAGGTAATCGGCGATCCCTAAAAGCATGGCTTCTGAAAAAGGCTTGCCAATGAGCTGGACCGCTCCGGGCAGGCCTTCAGCCGAACCAAAAGGCAGCGCCAGGGCCGGTAGGCCGGCCAAATTGGAGGGTATCGCCAGTTTATCGGTGGCCGCCATTTTTACAGAATCCCCCTGACGGCTGCCCCAATGGAAGGGCAGGCCGTTCTGAACCGGGGTCAGCAGACAGTCCACCTTTTTGAAGGCTTCCTCATAGTCCCGGCATATCAGGGTCCTGACTTTCATGGCTTTCAGGAAAAACTTTTCATATTGGGCTTCACTGAGCACATAGGTTCCGAATAAGATACGGGTCTTGACCTCCGGCCCCAGTCCCTGGGTACGGGAGTTGGTGATCATTGAAAAATAGTCATCGCCCTCTGCCCGCATGCCAAAACGAAGTCCGTCAAAACGTCCCATGTTGGCATGGAACTCCGCTGACATCAACACATAGTAACAGGCCAGGCAATGGGCCATATTCGGCATGGAAACCTCCTCCACCCTGGCCCCCGCAGCGGTCAGCCAATCGGCTGCCTGCCGCACCCAGGCCAAGGCATCCGGATCCATATCACTGCCCAGATATTCTTTGACGATACCAATGCGCTTTCCTGCCACACCGGCACCGATGGCCGCGGAATAGTCCGCTGCTGCATCACGCCAGGACATGGAATCCTTCGGATCATAGGAAGCCACCTGGTTTAAAATCAGCGCTGTATCTTTGATGTTTCTGGCCAGGATCCCCACTTGGTCCAGGGATGAGGCCAGGGCTGTAACCCCATAACGGGAAATCACCCCGTAGGTTGGCTTAAGCCCTACGATGCCGCAGCAGGCTGCCGGCTGGCGAACGGATCCACCGGTGTCGCTGCCCAGGGAGAACGCTGCTTCCCCTGCCGCCACACAAGCCGCGGAACCGCCGCTGGAGCCGCCCGGAACCCGAAGAGGGTCCAGCGGATTTTTGACAGGACCGAAGGCTGAGTTTTCAGTGGAAGATCCAATGGCAAATTCATCCATATTGTTTTTTCCCAGGAGAACCGCGCCGGCCTGGAGAAGATGTTCGGCAGCCGTTGCGGTATAGGGCGGGCGATAGTTGCCGAGCATTTTAGAGGCGCAGGTCATAGGAATCCCTTTGACCGAAAAATTATCTTTAAGCGAGAAAGGTATGCCGTCCAGCCGGCCGATGGCTTCTCCCCGCCCGCGCCGGGCATCGGACGCGGCGGCCGCCTCCAGGGCGGTCTCCCGGGTCACGGTGATGAAAGCGTTGAGTTCCGGCTCCTTGGCTTGGATCTGCTGCAAAAAAGCCTCGGTCAATTCGATTGAACTGACCTCTTTCTTTTCCAGCAACCCTGACAATGCTTCGATGGTCATGGTGAGTCCATTCATGATATCGCTTCCCCCCTTACAGGATTCTGGGCACTTTATAGCAGCCCGATTCTGTTTCCATGGCCTGGGCCAGGGCTTCATCCCGGTTCAGACCGGGGCGGATCTCATCCTCGCGCATCACATTGACCAGCTTCATGGGTGAGATCGTCGGCTCAACGCCTTCAGTATCCACAGCCTGCAGAGAAACTGCCATGTCCAGGGCATTTTGAAAGGCTGCCCTGCAGCGATCCCATTCCTTTTCCGAAAGATTGACCCGGGCCAGGACCTCCAGTTTTGATAGTTCCTTCGCACTGAATTCCATACCATCTTCCTCCCTTATGCCTGTTGTGACTGCCGCAGCGCTTCAAAGGCTGCTTCATCTAGAATGACCGGCTTATCGCTGCCGGTTTCACGAAGAGACTGTGCTTTGGTCAATTTTGAACCGGCATTCTCCCCGGCGATCACATAATCCGTTGTATTGCTTACAGTCTCTTTGGGATCTGCGCCCAGCTTCAGAAGGAGCTCTTGGATCTCCGTCCGGCTGTAACCCTCCAAGGTTCCGGTGACGACCACCTTTTTGCCGTAGAAAGGTCCCTGGACGGCCAGGTTCCCCCTTCGGGCCTGGTGGCTTGGCCGGATCCCAGCCTGAAGCAAGTTTTGGATAATTTGCAAAACCCGGTAATCTCTGAAAAAATGATGGATGCTGGGCGCAACGATACCGCCCACTTCAGGTACCGCCATCAAATCCTCCAGCTCCGCCGCCATCAGGGCATCCAGAGCGCCGAAAGCTTCCGCCAGATCCAGGGCGGTTTTTTTGCCTACATTCGGTATGCCCAAGGCATAGACAAAGGCCGCCAAGGTGCATTCCTTGCTTTTTGCAATGGCCTTGAGAAGATTGTCTGCCTTTTTATCTTTAAACTTAGCCAGGCCAAGCAAATCGGACTTGGTCAAGGTGTACATCTGGTCCACGCTGCGAAAATCCAGGACATCAAACAGCTGCTGGGCTGTTTTTTCGCTGAAGCCCTCAATATTCATGGCTTCGCGGCCTGCAAAATGGACCATGGCCTTTACCATCTGCGGCTTGCAACCGATGGCGTCAGGGCAGAACAAATGCACCCCGTCACGAATTAATTCAGCTTGGCACTGAGGGCAATGGGTGGGCGCCTGGATCTCCTGGATATCCATGGCCTCCGAAGCATCCTCCGAACCGGCACTGCCCAGAATCTCCGGGATCACGTCATTGGATCTGCGAATAAAAACCAATTGCCCAAGCTTCAGGTTTTTACGACGGATATCATCGATGTTGTTCAAGGTGGCACGGCTGACGGTGACGCCGCCCAGCATCACCGGCTCCAAAAGCGCAGTGGGCGTCACCTTCCCTGTCCTTCCCACATTCCATTCAACGCCTACAAGACGGGTGGTTTCCTCGATCGCTTCAAATTTGTAGGCGACAGACCATCGGGGTGCTTTGACCGTAAATCCCAAGACTTGACGCAGGGATAAATCGTTGATGGCGATGACCGCCCCGTCGATGTCAAAGTTCAAAGCATCCCGCTTGGCTTCGATCTCGGCCACTGCAGCCAACACTTCCTTGCCGCCCTTGCAAAGACGGTGAAAAGAATGGACCGGGAATCCCTGCGCCGCGAGATACTCCAATTCGGCCTCGTAGGTCGGAAAAGCATTCCCTTCCCAGTAGTTGATATCATAAAAATAGGCAGACAGGCCACGGCGGCGGGTTTCGCTGACATCCAGGTTCCGCAAAGCGCCGGCAGCTCCGTTCCGAAGATTTTTTAAAGGCATTTTGGCCGTGGCATTGTATTTTTCGAAGGCCTCCGTCGTCATAATGGCCTCGCCCCGCAGTTCGGTGATCCCGGAGGCTGCAATCAAAGGAGGCAACGCAGGGATGGTCATCAGCTGCGGCAGGATCTCCTCTCCCACCTGGCCGGTGCCCCGGGTGGCTCCGTGGACCAAACGGCCATCCTGATAGGTCAGGCTGATGGTCAATCCGTCAAACTTCATGGTCACCACGTATTCAAAGGGGGCAGGCTCCTGGCCGTTTTGAGCGGCCAAAAGCCGCCGGTTGCGGTTTTCCCATTCCTCAAACTCCGCTGCGGTCTTCACTTTATCCAGGCTCCAAAGGGTTGCGCGATGGGTATGTTTCTGAAATCCGGGCAGGGTCCTGTCACCGATCCTCTGGGTCGGGGATTCCTGCAGAACGATGCCGGTTTCCTGTTCCAGGGACTGAAGCTGCTGATACATGGCATCGTATTGGGCATCGGAAATCAAAGGGTTATCCATTGTATAATATGCATAGGCGTGTTGATTTAATTTTGCCGCCAGATCCTGCATCGCTTTGATCTTATCATCCATTTTCCTGTGCCTCCTAGACTACAGCTTTTTCAGCGGCGCGTACTGCGCCAGCAGGTCCCGTATCCCTTTATCGGGAAAAGCGACCTGGTAAGAGAGCCCTTGTCCGGATTGTTTGACACTGACCACGACCCCTTGTCCCCAGGAAGCATGGACGACTTTATCCCCGACCCGGAAACCCGCTTCCTTTTTATCTTCACCCATGGGGTCGGTTCGTGTGATCTGGTTCCCGGAGGACGGTTCCCCGGCCGCTGCCGCGGCACCGGCAGCGTTCCAGTGGTCCCAGCTGGTTTCGATGCCGGCCATCCGGGTCTTCTTTTCAGCGGCAAATGACCGTTCGGTTTTCGGCGGGAAATTATCTTTCAGGTAATCCGGGATCTCTGTCAGAAAACGGGAAGGCGGATTTTCCTGATAACGTCCATGGACACTACGCCGAGCTGCGCAGGACATATAAAGCTTGTCTTTGGCACGGGTCATGGCCACATAGCAGAGGCGCCGCTCTTCTTCCAGTTCCGTTTCATTATACAGGCTGCGGAAATGGGGAAAAATGCCTTCCTCCAGCCCGATAATAAAGACTTGGGGAAACTCCAGCCCCTTGGCCATATGCATGGTCATGACCTGGACTGCATTATGACGTGCTTCATCACCAACCATGTCCATGTCCGTGATCAGAGAGATTTCACCCAAAAATTCAGCCAGGCTCCCCTCCGCATGACTCTGGTCATAGTCCCCTGTTTTGTTCATGAACTCTTTCAGGTTCTCAATGCGGTCCATGCCCTCACGGCTCTCATCCGACTGCAATTCCTGCCAATAGCCGGTTCGGCGCAGAATACTGTCGGTGAGGCTGGTCACGTTTTCAGTTGTCTTTCGCTCATTGAGCTCGCGGATCAACGACAAAAACTCCGATACCGCTTTTTCTGCCCGTGAAGAAAGGGCCAAGCCTTCCCGGTCGTTCATGGCATCATAAACGCTTTGTCCGGATTGAAGGCTGTATTCCAAAATCCGTTGAACGGTGCTGTCCCCGATCCCCCGTTTGGGAACGTTGATGATCCGGCGCAAGGCCACCCGGTCATCCGGATTGGACAAGAATTTCAGATAGGCCAAAATGTCCTTGATCTCCTTGCGTTCATAGAAGCGAAGTCCGCCGATCAGACAATAAGGGATCTGATAGACTCCGAAGCATTCCTCGATCACGCGGGACTGGGCATTGGTGCGCAGCAGGACCGCATGATCCCCATAGCTTCCGCCGGCAGCCAGGGTCTGCTGGATCCGGCTGTAGACAAATCGGGCTTCATCCTGGTCATCCGTGGCTTTATAGCAATAAAGCTTGTCCCCCTCCTGGTTTCTGGTCCATAGGGTCTTGTCTTTCCGTTCTTTGTTATGGGCTACCAACTGGTTGGCAGCTTCAAGAATCCGGGAAGTGGACCGGTAGTTCTGCTCCAGGCGGATGACCTTCGCGCCGGGAAAATCCCGTTCAAAATCCAGGATATTGCGAATATCGGCCTGGCGGAAGCCATAGATCGACTGGTCGTCATCGCCTACGACGCAAAGATTCCGGTGAAGCTGGGCCAGCAGATTGACAAAAACATATTGGATATGGTTGGTATCCTGGTACTCATCCACCATAATATATTGAAAGCGGCTCTGGTATTTGGCCAAAACCTCAGGCCTTGCTTTCAGCAGGCGAACGGTCTGCAGCAGCAGATCGTCAAAATCCATGGCATTGCTGCGCTGCAAGGCTTGCTGGTAACGCTGGTAAATCAGCGGCGCCACCTGGTCAAAATCATTGCCCGTCGGCGTGTAATTCTGCGCCGGCAGCTTGAGGCTGCTTTTCTGGCGGCTGATCCAGCTCATGTAGGCTCTGGGTGAATGCTGTTTGTCCTCCAATTTGAGACCCCGCAAGATCTCCTTGACCACCTGTTCCTGGTCGCCCGCATCATAGATCGAGAAATCCTTTTCATAATCCAGGAGCTGGCTGCTCTCTCGTTTTAAGATCCGCAAACAGGCGCTGTGGAAGGTCATGACCCACATGTCCTGAATGGGTATTCCCATTAATTTTTCCAGACGGTCCCGCATTTCCTGAGCCGCCTTATTGGTAAAGGTGATGGCCAGGATCTGCTGCATGGGGATCCCTTGCTGGCCGATCAAGGTCAACAGGTCCCGGAAGGAAAGGCCTTCCTGATCGGGCAAAGCCAGCCATCCGGCCAGTTTGTCCAGGTCTTCCGCTTCCACCGAATCCGGCGGCTGGGCCTTGGGATCATAGTCCGGCCCGAAGACCAGCAGATGAAAGATGCGATAAACCATGGCGGTGGTTTTCCCGGATCCGGCACCGGCAAGACAAAGCACCGGCCCGGCGCCGGCGGTGACCGATATTATTTGTTCATCATTCAAACGGGACAAAATCATATGCCTGATTTCGTCCCGCAATTCCCAATATTGTTCTTTTTCTTTTTGGTTCAAAGCCACAGTGTCCCCTCCTTATGTTCCTTATCCTATTGTATGTTTATTAAGGAATGTCGTCAACTGCCAAGGCTAAAAAGCCACCCTTGACAAAGTTTGTCTATTGCAGTAGACTTTGCTTGTCTATCGTAATAGACATACTGCAAGGAGGCTGCATCCATGGAAAAATTAAAGCTGTTCGATGCTGAATTTAAGTTCATGAGCATCGTCTGGGAGCATGAGCCTTTGTCGACCCGTGCTCTAGTGGCGCTTTGCCAGGAACACCTGGGTTGGAAGCGCACGACCACCTATACGGTCCTTCGCAAATTAAGCGATCGCGGCATCCTGCAAAATGACACATCCATCGTGTCCTCCCTGGTCAAGCGGGCGCAAGTTCAAAAATACGAAAGTGAAAAGGTCATCGGCAAAGCTTTCAATGGCTCGCTGCCTCGATTTATAGCTGCTTTTCTGAATGATAAAACCCTTTCGCCCACTGAAGCCGAAGAATTAAAAAAACTCATCGATCAGCATAAGGAGGAAAAGGAATGAGTATGATGGACAACCTTTTCTTATCAATCCTCCAAATGAGCATCACTGCCGGCTACACGGCCGCAGCCGTGATGGTCAGCCGTCAGCTGCTGAAAAAAGCGCCGAAGCTTTTTTCCTATATCCTCTGGCTCCCTGTCCTGTTTAGGCTGCTCTGTCCCTTCCGATTTTCGGGCGCTTTCAGTTTTCTTGGACTGCTGCCCGGCGAAACCGGCACGCCATGGCTGACCGGTATGACCCGCCTCTCTGCGGGCGGCGACGCCGCAGCAGGGATACGCACCGGCCTTCCGGCGGTGGATCAAGGGATCCAAGGAAGCCTGCCGGCCGCAGCGCCTTTAGCAAGCGCCGACCCCCTGCAGATATGGATCGCACTCGGGACACTTCTCTGGCTCACAGGCCTTTGCCTCATGATCCTCTATGCCCTCGTCTCTTATCTGCGTTTGACAAACCGTATCCGGACCGCTACACGGGTCTGCGGCAATGTCTATGAAACCGACCGGGTCGTCAGCCCCTTTGTCTGCGGCTTCCTGCATCCGAAGATCTATCTTCCCTTGGCGATGATTGGTTTGGAAAGGGACTGCATTCTGCGTCATGAAGCGATCCATATTCGGCGTTATGACCACATCGTCAAGCCCCTTGCTTTCCTTGCCCTGGCCATCCATTGGTTCAATCCCCTGATTTGGCTCAGTTTCTCCTTGATGACCAAGGATATGGAAATGGCCTGCGACGAACAGGTTCTGAGGGAGACCGGTTATCAGAAGGCTGCAGACTACAGCCGTTCCCTGCTTGCCATGGCTTCAGCCAACCGCTGGCCCAGACCGGTACCCTTGGCCTTTGGGGAAAGCAATGTGTCATCCCGCATCAAAAACATCCTTGGCTGCAAGAAGCCTGCTTTCTGGGTGTTCATGGTGTCCATCCTAGCGGTTTTGCTCCTGACGGCTGCCCTGCTCACAGACCCGGTGACGAATACAGAGCCCCTGGCAAAACCGGCCGCTGCCGCGACCTCCGCTTACGATACAGCCGCTCTTCTTGAGCGCAAAACGCCTTACGTCGGCAACAATTCAAAGGTCATGGCCCTGGTCGATCACCTGCCGCTCCCCCGGGGCATCAACCGGACCACCTTGCAATTGTCCACCCAATCGGAGCCTTATGGCTTGACCGTTCACTACAAACTGGCCGATGATGATCTTCTGTTTGACGAAGGGCAGTTCGCCCAAAATTCGATGCTGCTCTTTGCGATGATCGACAACGTCAGCGAGATCACTCATATAGGCAGCTGGAATAACATGCTGCTGTCCTCCATGCCCTTTGTCTACACCTATACCAGAGCCGACGCGGAAAAACTCGTCGGCGGTGACCTGAGGCTCTATGCTGAAAACGATGAAAGTATGAACCGGCTGATTGCAAAGCTTCAGGGACTCTTTCCTGAAGCGTCTGCCCCATCCGGAGAAACGGCAGGCCTCTCTGCTGAATACGCGGTCATCCCGGGCATCCAATATCACGTGCTGGTCAAAGAATCCTTTGAGTTGGAGGATCCGGCAAACCCGCAAGCCTGTGTTTTGATCCGGGAATACCTTTGTTTTGATGACACAGGCGCATCTGCCCAGGAATACCCTGCCTTGGAAAAAACCTATATGGATCTTTCCGCGGATATCCAAAATGCTGCGGATTTTAAGAACCTTCTGAATCAATATCCTGATCGGGGCAAGCACCTGGCGCTTCGCACCAACACCATCGTCAGCCAGGCGGTTGCAGGCCAATGGAGTGCAGAGGGTTACGAAACCGTCTTTGAATATTCGGAGGCTTCCCCTTCCGGGCTGACCTACGAAAGTCTGCAAAAACTGACCTGGTGAACCCAAGGGTCCGCCCTGCCGCGTACCCTGCAAGGCCGAAAAAACGGAAGCGCAGCCCTTCACCAGCCGCGCTTCCGTTTTTCATTTAAGGGATATCTTTCCGGGAATTTTTAAGGAATTAAATCCGGATCTTTTTCTTGAAGTATTTGGTCAGTTCACCGAAGATCACAGGCATGATGGAAACCAGAATGACGAAATCCCAGTCATGGATATGGAATTCGGTGACATTGAAGACTTCCCGCAAGGCGGGGATAAGCATAACCACGACCAGAAGGGAAAAGGAAACCACGGTGGCCAGGTTCATGTTTTTGTTGCTGAAGACACCGATTTTGAAGATGGAGTTTTTCTCGGAGCGAGCCGTGTAGGCACGCAGTAATTCACAGGTTATGAGGGTAACAAAGGCATAGGTACGGCCGACTTCCAGACCGTATTCAGACCAGCCGTAGTAGAAGGCGCCCAAGACGGCACCGGTCATAACGCAGGCCTGTACCACAATGTTGATGATCATGTCTCGGTTGATGATGGGCTCGCTGGGATTACGGGGCGGTTCGTGCATTAAGCCGGGCTCTTTCTGCTCGGTGCCCAGCGCCAAGGCAGGAAAGGCGTCCGTAACCAGGTTGACCCAAAGCAAATGGATCGGCAGCAAGGGGATCGGCCATTGGAAAATCATGGACAGGAAGATGATCAGGATCTCACCCACGTTGCAGGACATCAGGAAGAAAACGAATTTACGAATGTTGCTGTAAATGACCCGGCCTTCTTCAACTGCGGCCACGATGCTGGCGAAGTTGTCGTCGGTGATGATCATATCCGCGGTTTCTTTGGTTACGTCGGTGCCGGTGATCCCCATGGCCACACCAATGTCGGCGCGTTTCAGAGCCGGTGCGTCGTTGACGCCGTCGCCGGTCATGGCTACGATGCCGCCGTTATTTTTCACAGCCTGCACGATGCGCACCTTATGCTCAGGCGATACACGGGCAAAAACACTGACGGTCTTGACTGCTTCGTTCAAGGTGTCCTCATCCATTTTATTAAGGTCGGGGCCGGTCAGAACATCATCGGTGTTATCAATGATCCCCAGATCACGGGCAATGGCTGCGGCGGTATCTTTGTAGTCGCCGGTGATCATGATGACCCGGATGCCGGCTTTTTTACATATCTTGATGGCTTCGATGGCTTCCACACGGGGCAGGTCGATCATGCCCACCAAACCGGTGAAGACCAAATCAATTTCGTCCGTTTCCGGTGTGGGATGCCCGGGGATCTCGCCAACGGGCTTGAAGGCCATGGCCAAAACACGCAGCGCCTGGCTGGCCAGGGCTTTGTTCTCCGTCAGAATGGATTCCACATCCGCAGGGGTGATCGTATCGATGCTGCCATCACGGCGCATGATCCGTGTGCAGAGATTGACCAGGATATCGGGAGCGCCTTTGGTGTAAGCCATCAGCTCGCCCTTCTCGTTTTTGTGGAAGGTGGTCATCAGTTTTCTCTGAGAGTCAAAGGGGATCTCCTGAAGACGGGGCTGTCTTATATTCATGGACGCCTTGTCCATGCCCACCTTGGCGGCAGCAACGATCATTGCGCCTTCTGTAGGGTCTCCCATGATCTTCCAGATATCATTGCCATCGACCTTCTCATACTCCAGGCGGCTGTCATTGCACAGAGCCTGGATTTCCAACAGCCGGTACATGGCGGGTTCAGCCATCAGATCCACTTTGGTTCCGTCCACCGTCAGTTCGCCCTTCGGGTTGTAGCCCTCGCCGCCGATGGAAACCACAGCGCCGGGAATATACATCTTGACGGCCGTCATCTGGTTCTGAGTCAGCGTACCGGTCTTGTCGGAACAAATCACGGTGGTGCTGCCCAGGGTTTCAACGGCATGGAGCCGTTTCATGATCGAGTTGTGCTTGACCATCCGCTGCATGCCCAGGGCCAGAACGATGGTGACCACCGCCGGCAAACCTTCGGGAATGGCAGCGACCGCAAGACTGATCGCGGTCATAAACATTTCCAGGAGGTGTTCTCCGCGAAGCAGGCCCATGACAAATACGATGGCACAGACGGCCAGACAAGCGGTTCCGAGAACCTTGCCCATCTGGGTCAGCTTTTTTTGCAGTGGGGTGTCTTCTTCTTCATCATCCTGGATCATTTCGGCGATTTTACCGATGACCGTATGCATACCGGTGGACGTGACGATACCTTGGCCGCGGCCATAGGTCACCAGGGTGCTCATGAAGCCGCTGTTGATCTGGTCGCCAAGACCAATATCCCCTTCCAGCTTGGCATCCGCGTACTTTTCTACCGGAACGGATTCACCGGTCAGCGCTGCTTCTTCAACCTTCAGGTTGATGGATTCGGTGATCCGAACATCCGCAGGAACGTAGTCGCCGGTTTCCAAAACCACCAGGTCACCAGGGACCAGTTCAACGCCCGGAATGGTGAAATTCTCGCCATCACGGATGACCTTGGCATTGGGCGCAGACATCTTTTTCAATGCTTCCAGCGCTTTGCCTGCTTTATATTCCTGAAACACGCCCAAACAGGCATTGACAATAACGATACCAATAATAACAATCGAATCCGTGACTTCCCCCACAAGAATCGATACAGCGCTGGCAATAATCAGGATCATTACCATATAATCCTTGAATTGTTCAAGCAGCATCTGAATAATGGTCTTTCCTTTTTTGCGGGCTAACTCATTGGGGCCGTACTTTGCCAACCGAGCTTCTGCTTCCGGGAAACTCAAACCCCTCTTTGCATCTGTGCCAAGTTCTTTGCTAATCTCTTCCAAGCTTAGCTGATACCAAGGATCTTTGCGCACTTCCAACACTCCTTCTTTATTGTATGAATATATATTTAAAAAAAGACCTTTACCCAATGTCTATCCATTTCGGACGAGGCATTGAATAAAGGTCTTACTCTCACATTCCATGACTGCTAACCGGGTGCGGGCACCGTAATGACGGCTAGCAGAACCGCGCGTATCGCGGCGAGTTACTCCCCTTTGGAATTGTCTACTCGGTTATTTTATCATCTGCTTTTTTCCTTGTCAACAACTCCGTGGTCGATTGTTTTTTATTCATGCCCCGCTGTAAAATTCTGAGATAGCCGTCGGCCCCGAAATGCAGACAGCGTTTAACGCGGCTGATGGTGGCGGTGCTTGCGCCGGTTTCTTCGACGATGTCGGTGTAGGTGCGGTTTTCCTCCAGCATCTTGACGACTTTCCATCGCTGGGCCATGGCCTTTAATTCGCCCACCGTGCAAAGATCTTCGAAGAAACGATAGCAATCTTCCTGATCCTCCAAAAGCAGGATCGCGTCAAACAATTCATCCAGCATCGGATCCTGGAGCTTGGTAACATATGCCAATGAGATCACTCCCTTTACGCTGTCCTGACCTTTACCGGGTAAAAGATCCTGCAAGGATCTCTGCGGCTTCCTCCGCTTCAGACTGGGGCACCATGATTTCCACGGATCCGGAGTCCCCCAAATGAGGAACGCCGATGGCGCGAAGCATCACCAGGATCCCTTCCATCTCAAGAATCGACTTCATCTGCTCTGCTACAGTACGATTGGGTGCAATATAAACAACGGTCCACATAAGCACTGCCTCCCCTGCTAGATGTTTTCGGTGGCTTTCAGTTTGCCTTCGTAAAGCTTGGCTGTCAGGGCTTTTTCCACCCGGGGAGTGACCAGCCCTGTCACCTTGCCGCCGGTACTGACCACTTGTTTGATGATGGACGAACTGAGGAATGAATACTCGGAATTGGCCATGAGGAAAACCGTTTCCACACCTTCCGCCAGGTATTTGTTGATGGCGGCTACCTGCATCTCATATTCATAATCTGAAATCGCCCGAAGTCCGCGGATGATTGCCACGGCGCCGACCTGTTTTGCAAAATCCACCGTCAGGCAGTCAAAAACCTGGACACTGCAATTGGGAATGTGGGCAATTCCTTCTTTCAGGAACTCCATTCTTTCGTCTAAGGTAAACAGGGACGATTTATAGTTTGGGATCGCCACCCCAATGATGACATGGTCGAAAATCCTGCAGGCTCTTTCCGCGATATGGATGTGACCCATCGTCATCGGATCAAAACTGCCCGGGTAAATTGCGATGCTCATGAAGCTCCTCCAGTAAATGTTTTTCGATTCCTTGGCAGATATTCTTTATATTGCTTGAGAATCCTGCCTGGAATCACTTTTTATTCTTATTTTTATTCGAAAGACGGACGCGGCCGGCCCCCAGATGCTCCGACAAACGGTCCAGCAGCGCTTGATCAGCCTGGACCCGATGGCTTCCGGAGATTTCCAGAACTTTGCGTTCTGCAGGATAGAACAGGCATAAAGGCGTCCTGCCGGGATATTGCTGCAAGATCGGCTGGAGCTGCTGCCAGAGCATATCCTGGTCATCCGCTCCTTCCTGCCCCATATTCAGCCAAAGCCTCAGATCATCCTCCTCGGCTTCTGTCACAGGGTCATTCATCGGTGCCGGGGACGTGTCCTGATCTTGCGCTGCCACCCAGGGCGGCAGTTTGTCCGCGGTGGTTGGCGCCGGCTCTTCTGAATTGTTCAGAAGCTCCATCTGCTCCAGAAACAGCTTGGGCTTTTCATCCTGCTCATGATATTTTCCCCGGATGACAGCCACTTGGTCTTCCGCCAAAAGAGGTGCCAGTTCTGTGAAGTTCCTGGGAAAAACCAGCACGTCCACGGTACCGGTCAGATCCTCCAGCTTGAAATACGCCATCATTTGTCCCCGTTTCGTCACGGAACGGCGCAGCGCTGTGATCAAACCGCCTAAAATCACGGGTTTTTCATCGAGTTCCGGTCCCAATTGGTCGATGCGGTGGCTGGTTTTTCTGCGAAGCAAGCCGCTGTAGGGAGATAGGGGATGACCGCTGAGATAAAGACCCAGAATCTCCTTTTCCATATTCAACAAATCTTTTTCCGCAATATCTGCCAGTTCCGGCAACGGAAGGGTGTCATGATCCGGACGGATCTCCGGCGCCACGTCAAAGAAAGAGATTTGATTGGAATTCTCATCCTTCTGCCAGGCAGCCCCAAGATCCGCCGCTTTCGGCATAATGGCTAAAAGCTGGGCCCGGTTGCCCGGCACGGAAGAAAACGCCCCGGCCCAAATCAGATTTTCCAGGGTCCGCCGGTTGACTTGGGTCAGATTGACCCGGCGGCAAAAATTTTCAAGGCTGAGATAGGGTCCCTTTTCCCGCTCCTCGATGATCGACTGGATCGCCGGTGCCCCCACCTGTTTGATGGCGGCCAGGCCAAAGCGGATGCAGCCTTCAGAAACGCTGAATCCGTCCAGGCTGACATTGACATCCGGCCCCAGGATGCGGATCTTCCGCTGCCGGCATTCCTCAATATAAAAAGGTACCTTGTCTTTTGTTTCCATCACGCTGGAGAGCAGGGCCGCCATGAATTCAACGGGATAATGCGCCTTGAGCCAAGCTGTCTGATAGGCAACCAGCGCATAGGCCGCCGAATGGCTTTTATTGAAGCCGTAACCGGAAAAATACTCCATCAGCTCAAAGATCTTACGCCCGGTCTCCTCGTCGACTCCCTTGATTTTGGCGCCTTTGATAAAGATTTCACGGTAGGCTGCCAGAACCTCCGGTTTTTTCTTGCCCATGGCCCGGCGCAGCTGGTCCGCTTCTCCAAGGGTCAACCCGCCCAGGTCCCCTGCAATCCGCATGACCTGCTCCTGATAAAGAATCACGCCATAGGTCGTATTGAGGATCGGTTCCAATAAAGGATGCAGATAGGCAGCATCGATCTGCCCATGCCGCCGTTTAATGAAGTCGTCCACCATACCGCTGCCCAGCGGTCCCGGCCGGTATAAAGCCACCAAAGCGATGATGTCTTCGAAGCGGTCCGGCTTCAAATCCCGCAGGATCTGCCGCAGACCGTCGCTTTCCAGCTGAAAGACGCCGATGGTATCCCCATCAGACAACAGCGTATAAGCTAAGGGCTCATCCAAGGGGATCCGGTCAATGTCCAGAGAAGTTCCCTGGCTTTGCCGGATCAATTCCACGGTGTTGCCGATCACCGTCAGGGTGCGCAGACCCAGCAAATCCATTTTTAGCAAGCCGATGGACTCCACCGTGTCTTTTTCAAATTGGGTGCATGGCAATCCGTCGGAGGATCTCTGCAGAGGCAGGTAGTTTTCCAGAGGCTCTCCGGATATCACAAGTCCCGCGGCATGGACCCCCGAATGCCGGGGCATCCCTTCCAGCGCTTTGGCGACTTTGATCAGCTGCTCCACCTCTTCATCGCTCTCCGCCAGATTTTTGAGTTCGGCAGAAAGGTCAAGGGCCCGACTTAAGGTAATATTCAATTCGGAGGGCACCAGCTTGGCCGTCTTATCCACCTTGGCCAAGGGAATCCCCATGGCCCGGCCTGCATCCCGAAGGGCTGCTTTCGCCGCCATGGTGCCGAAGGTCACGATTTGGCAGACCCGGTCTCTGCCATAGCGCTGGCTGACATAGTCAATGACCTCGCCCCGGCGCAGATAACATATATCGATGTCAATATCCGGCATGCTGATGCGTTCCGGATTGAGGAAACGTTCAAACAGCAGGTCGTATTTCAAAGGATCGATGCTGGTAATACCTAAACTATAGGAGACGATGCTGCCGGCGGCAGAACCTCTGCCTGGGCCCACATAGATCCCCTGTTTTCTGGCAAAGTTGATGAAATCCCATACGATCAGAAAATAGCCGGGAAATCCCATGCTTTCAATCACGTCCAGCTCGTACAAAAGACGCTCCATAGGGGTTTGCTGTGCGGAGGCAGCCGCTTCAATGACCGCCGAAGTGGCCGCAGTCCCCATCTTAACATGGGTCCGTTCGGGATATCGGGTTTCAAGCCCCTGCAAACAAAGCTTCCGCAAATAGGATGCTTCATCCTTTTCTCCCGAGGGCAGCGGGTACGGAGGCAAATGATTCTGCCCAAATTCGAAATCCACCTTGCAGCGGCGGGCGATTTGTTCTGTATTGGCCAGGGCTTCCGGATAATCTCCAAACAGCAGGGCCATTTCATCGCTGCTTTTTAAGTAGAACTCCTGAGTCCCGAATTGCATCCGCTCCGTATCCGCCAGGGTCTTGCCGGTCTGGATGCAAAGCATGATATCCTGGACCGAAGCTTCCTCCTTGCGGATGTAATGCAGATCGTTGCTGGCCACCAGGGGAATGCCGGTTTTCTCATGGATCCGGATCAAACCGCTGTTCACCAGCGCTTGCCCTTCAAGCCCATGGTCTTGCAATTCAAGGAAAAAGCTGCCCCGACCAAACAAGCCATCGTATTCCAGGGCCGCCTTGAGCGCCGCTTCCTGATCGCCCTCCCGCAGCTTCACAGGAACTTCGCCGGCCAGGCAAGCCGATAAGGCGATCAGCCCTTCATTGTTCTGACGCAGCAATTCCTTGTCGATCCTCGGCTTATAATAAAAGCCTTCAAGCCAGCTGCGGGAAACCAGTTTGATCAGATTCTGATAACCGGTCTGGTTCTCCGCCAGAAGAACCAGGTGATAGGGTTTATCATCCAAGTTGGCCACTTTATCCCAGCGGGACCGGGGCGCAACATAGACCTCGCATCCGATGATTGGATGGATCCCCGCCGCTTTGGCTGCTTTATAAAATTCGATCACACCATACATCACCCCATGGTCTGTGATGGCCAGGGAGTCCATGCCCAATTCCTTGGTCCTCTGGATCAGCTGGGGGATCTTGCAGGCACCGTCCAACAGGCTATAGCATGTATGGGTATGCAAATGAACAAATTTCGTCATTGGAACCTCGATCGTTTGTTGAATTTTTGATTGGAATACACTATGATAAGATAAATACATTGAAGGAGTGAACTCCATGAGCACATTGGAACGTTTGAACCAGGATATGAAGGAAGCCATGCGCGCCAAAGAAGAAGGCAAGCTGCGGCTTTCCGTTATCCGGATGATAAAATCCGCGGCAAAATATCAGGAAATCGAAAAAGGCGAAGCCTTAAGCGAGGATGAATGGCTTCAGGTTATTTCCAAGGAATTAAAGCAGCGCCGGGATGTTTTGCCCGAATACGAGAAGAACGACCGTCAGGAGATGATCGGGACCCTCCATGAGGAAATCAAGATCCTGATGGATTATCTCCCCCGCCAGCTGGATGACGCGGAAATCATGGCGCTGATCAATGCCGCCGTGGCTGAGGTGGGTGCCGCCGGCCCCAAAGATATGGGCAAGGTGATGGGCAAACTGTCCGCAGCCACCAAAGGTAAAGCAGACGGCCGCAGGGTCAGCGAATTGGTCAAGGAAACCTTATCCGCAATGGAAGGATAATGGGCTGACCGGATTTCAGGCTTGCACCCATTATACCAAAAAAACGTAAGTTAAACGAAAACCCTGCCAAAAATAGATGCTTTGGCAGGGTAATTTTTTTCATGGCTGGACGGACCCTGGAAGGATAAGTTCCTTTTCGACGCTGCCGCTGGCGTGTTAAGCTTCTTTAACAAACAGATCCGGTTGATAATACCCGGTCTGGGAATGGCTCGTCACCTCCCGGAAGTCTTCAAGGAGTTTGGAATATTTGAGCGAAAAGGTGAAGGATATGCAGATTTCCGGCTTTTGGATATCCAAAGGTCTCAGAATGACTTTGTCCGAATAAAACATGTACTGATACTCGTCATCCCGCCACGTGATGCGGAAATTGCCCAGCTTCAAGGTCACATGTCCCCATTCGTTGATGGCGTATCCCTGATAGGCTCCGTTGTTGTAAAGCGCCGATCCATAACGGACGCTGATGCTGCGGTCCGGCTGTTCCACAAAAGCCGAGAAATGTTCTAAAACCAACCGGCAAGGCAGACTGATCTCTTCCAGCAGACGCCGTTCGGAAGCGACCATGGCTTCCAGCTGGCCATACCGGGTCCGTTGCGGATGGAACTCGGATTCTTTATTTTCCTCTTGATATTTTTCCATGCTTTTCCGCATCACCTGGGCAATATCTTCCATTGCCGCCAAATATTGCTGGTCACGTGCCGCTCTGCTATCCATAAAACACTCCTTCTTCCCTGGAGGGAAATTGAAATCAAATCCTTGAACCTGACGACCTAAAATTGCGTTGACTATTCTTTCCAGAGTCGTTATAATGAACTGGTGGTTTGTTACCCCGCCATCGGGATGTGGCTCAGTTTGGTAGAGCGCTGCGTTCGGGACGCAGAGGCCGCAGGTTCAAATCCTGTCATCCCGACCATTCGATCGTCCAGTCGTCCGGAATCCTCCGGACGGCTTTTTTTATTCCCGATCTCTGTTTTCCCCTTGGCCTTCCTCCGGACCTGCCCCTTGTTTTTTCCCTTTTGATCTCAGCATGAACATGCCGATGGCGACCAAGGAACCTAATATAATGAAACCGGGAACTGGATATCGAAGAATCAGAAACAGGCCTAAAACCATAACAAGAAAGAATGCAAAGGATATCAACCGTTTTTTCATGACCGTCAGCTCCTAGACAATGATTTTTGACCTGCATCGGTCCGCCGCCCCCGGCCACCCCTCGGCTTCATGCCGCCTTGGGATGGCTTGGGGCGTATTGCTATTTTTTATTATATCATTTTTTGGAGCTTTTATGGAGACTGTGGCCTAAATCTTTCAGTTTTTCTATAGCTAACCGATTGTCACCCGAATTCTGACATTCCAACTGACTGCCGCGAACATCCAGGAAGCGTTTGGTCTGCCGGTTGTCCACCAAAGCACCTGGCCCACCCAGGCAGCCGCCGCTGCAAGCCATGCCTTCCAGGAAATTAAAGGAGGCTTCCGACTTCTCCAGAAGCTTCAATTGCGCCAGACATTCCTCCAAACCCTGGGCTGAACCGCCCCGGAAATCCGCATCGGCAAAACGCTTGATTCCATTGACCATGGCCGCCCGCACACCACCGGCGGCAGCAAAGCCCTGACCGTCTTTTGATGCTTTGGAGGCTTCTTCCTGGGCTTCTTCCATGGTGGCCAGGTTGATATCCGCTGCCACAAACAGAGCAGCCAGTTCCTCAAAGGTCAGGACCCCGTCCACGACCTTGCTTTCCATAGCTTCACGCTTTTTGGCCACACAAGGACCGATAAAAACGATTTTGGCAAGGGGCAAATCTTCCCGCAGGGTTTTCGCCATAGCCACCATTGGACTGACCATGGTCGATAAGTATTCCGCCTGACCCGGCCGGTGAATCTTAACAAACTTGACAAAAGCCGGGCAACAGGAAGACAGCATGTAAGGATCCTTGACTGGCACCCGATTGGCAAACTCTTCACTCTCTCCCAAGGCCACCAGATCGGCTCCGAAGGAAACCTCCTCCACCCGGTCAAATCCCAGTTGCTTTAAAGCCTGAAAGAGCGGCCCCAGCTTTTCCTTTTGCCCCATTTGCCCGATAATGGCCGGCGCCACCATGGCGACGGTCTTTTCTTCCCCTTTGAGCCAATCGATGATCTTCAGCAGCTGTGAATGGTCCGAAATCGCGCCGAAGGGGCAGCTGACCATGCAATTGCCACAGTCCGTACATTTCCCGTTGTCAATAATGGCTTTACGATTCTGATCCGCAATGACCGCATTGACCGGGCAAGCGGCTTCACAGGGGCGATGGACCTCCAGGATAGCCCCGTATTTACAGGCTTTCCGGCACATGCCGCATTCCACGCATTTGCTCTGGTCGATATAGGCCTGGTTGCCCACGATGGTGATGGCGCCCCGACGGCAGGCTTGCTGGCAATTATGGCCCAGACAGTTCCGGCAGGCATTGGTGATGAAATATTTATCGATGGGACAGCCATCGCAGGCGATGTCGATCACCTCAACCTGGCTGCGGTTTTTTTCATGGGAATGGGTCAGACTGTGGCGGGCAAGGGTCGACAGCCTTTTTTTTGCATGCTCCGGTGCCAGGCTTAGGCCCATGGCTAATTTGATGCGTTCAGCGTAAATGGCCTTCTCTTTGAATTCGCAGCAGCGGTAACGATGTTCATGCTCGGCTGTCAGCCGCTCCGGAAGCTGGTCGATCTCTTTGATCAAATTCCCGTTCCAATGAAGTCTGGCTGTCTCCGTCATTACTTTTCGGCGGATTTTCGTTACTTCATTGACCTGTAGTGTCATGGTTGTTTTCCTCCTCGCGGTCATGCAGTGCCAAAATTTCGTTTTTCAGCTGTTCTGGGGTCATTCCCACAAAAAGCATCCCGTTCAGCATGACATTGGGACCTTTCCTGCATTGGTTCAGGCAGGTATGCTTCTGGACCTGCAGATCATCTCCCAGCTTGACTTTTAATTCCTCGATAACGGTTCCCAGATCCATCCCGCCCATCAGGTGGCAGGAGGTACCGGCGCATAAGCCCACGGTGATCTTCGTCATGGTTTCCCTCCAATATAAAATAATCTGATTATCCTGGAAATCTTCTAATACCAACGTATGCAACTCAGCTTGCCTCTTTGGTTCAGCAGATCGTTCAACCGCTGCAGAACGGAGGACCGCAAGCCTAAATGAAAGGGCAGGCCCGGGGTCAGGTGGGCTCCGTTGATACGCAGGCCCACCAGAAGCTCGATTTCGTCACATTCCAAAAGCCATTTCAGCAGCAAACTGGCACCGTCTTTTTTATCCTTGACCCGCACCAACCCGCTTTCAAGCATTTCGACGACCCGGGTGAGGGTCAGTATTCCCTCTGTAACAATGTCCACACCCGGCATCCGGGCAATGGGCGGAATGTCTGGATCCACATACGTCATGTCAACGGTCACCGGCAGATTTTTCAAACGCGATACGATGTTGGCCGAGGTGCCGCCGCAAATGGCGCGGTGCTTATCACCCTCAAAAAAAGCCTTGACCATAAGTTCGTCTTCCGATTTATCCAAAGGCGGCCCGCTGAGCAAGACCCCTTTGATCACCGGCCGCACCTTGACCACCACGGCTGTGGTATCGTCTCCAAGGGTGCCGGCGCTGTACATTTCGCAGAATTCCAGGATGTCTTCAGCAATCAGCTGGGCAGAATGTCGAAGATCGATTTCCTGCTGCAGCAGCCGAATCAGTCCGGTTTCCTCCAACCCCAAGGGCAGCAGCGCTTCAAGACCCGCGTGGGTCACCCCGTCGCTGCAAATGACCAGGATGTCACCGTTTTCCAGCTCCAGGTTGCTTTCACGGATCATTCGCTTCCCGATTTTTCGCTGTTCCCCCCGCAGGGGTGTCACGTTGCCGCGGCGCAGCAGGATCGCGGTTGGATTATCAAACTGTACCAGATAGGCTTTGCCGTCATTATAGATCTGCAGGATGGAAAAAGTGGAATAGGCTAGATTCCGGACCTGGCAGACCGGCAAGGTCTCGGAGATCGTTTCGACGGCTTCCTGCAGGGGCACGCCGCGAATCAGCAGCCGGCCTGCGATTTTGGCCGTCAGCGTCGCCAGAATGTTCGCTTTCACACCGCTGCCCAGACCATCCGAAAGGACGATCACGCTGGACTGCGCGTCCTTTTCAATTTCCACCACATCGCCGCATAAGACTTCATCATGTTTATTTTGGGACGCTGCCCCGACCTCAAAGGAGATTGTCATGACGTCCCCCCCTCAAGGTGCTTCAGCAATTCATAAAGGGTGGCTTTGGTTTCCGCCGTGGTTTCCCCCAAGAGGCTGGCGATGGTCTGAGCCACCGTCATCTGCTGGTTGATCACTTTCTTCGCCTTTTCCATAACATTGGCTTTCATGGCATCCATCTCCTGCCGCTCAGCCTCCGTTTTGGTTACATCCTCCACTATCAGCATCAGCAGACGCTCCGCCGGAATCGGGACCATGGTCTGCCGCGTCACCAGTTCCCATTGGGGATATTCGATGCAGCAATCATAGGCGTTGGTCTGCGAGCGATACGCATCATGGTAAGCCTGAATATCCAGATAATCGCCTAACCCCAGCCCCACCGTGAAAGGGATCTGGGAAAACAATTCTTGGGCGGCCGGATTGAAGTCCCGGACTGCCATAGCCTCGTCCAGCACCAAAACCGCATTGGGCGTATTCTGCATGACCATATGGGCAAGGGATTCCGCTTTGGCCCGCATGGCCGGAACACACATTTCGATGGTCGCCAGACCGGATAAAACGCCGATCGCTTTTGCACGGCAGCTGCTGTATCCGCAGCCTTCACAGTTCCGCTCATCCTCTGGTGAATTCTTGCCCATTTTTCGCAAGACTTCCTGAATCTGTTCCTCTGTATATTTCTCATCGGCAATTGCCTGATCTTTGAAGCCCTTGCTCATAAGGCCGGGGCTTTCCGGTATATCTGCCAGCGGCCAACCCTGGCTTGCCTTGATCGTGTCCTGAATGATCTGTTTCCGTTTATACAACGTATCCTTTGAGTCGATGGCCGGACCGCCGACGCAGCCTCCCACGCAAGCCATCATCTCGATGAAGATCGGGTCGATATCACCGTTTTCCAAGGCCTGCAGAACCTCCATACATTGGTCCATGCCTTCGATAGACCAATAGTCCTGGTCACTGCCCCAGGATCCTTTCACACTGTACAGCACCCCGTTATGGATCGGGTAGCTGCGGGTGGGGATCCATTCGCCCCGATGAGCGAACTCCGATTTGGCAAGGACTTCAGACTGGGTCCCTTTATAGGCTTGGGCCAACAGCAAAACCTTCAGCTGGCCAAAGGTCAGGGCTGCATCCAGCCCGAAACGGCCAGCCTCTTCCAGCTTTGCAATACAGGGGCCGGCGAAGACGACACGACAATCCGCTCCTCGTTGATCACGTATCAATTGATTATGCGCTGCCATGGGGGACAAGACCGGGAGCAGATTCTGCTGCAGTTTCGGAAAATATTTTTCCACCAGGCTGACGATCACCGGGCAGCACGTTGACAGCCCTGTTTTTCCCTGCCATGCCTGGGTTCGGATCAATCGGCGGTATTCACGGGTCGTCAAGGCTGCACCAACGGCGGTTTCTTCCACATCGGCAAAACCTGCCCGGCAAATTTCTTCGAAAAGCTGGCGGGGCGGTTGATCAAAGCTGCCTAAATAGCTGGGCGCCAGACTCAGGACCACCGGCCGGTCTTCCTGAAGCATTTTCAGGACTGCACCGGTCTGGTTCAGGTAGACCTTCGCTTTTTGAGGGCACTCCACAACACATCGGCCGCAAAGGATGCAGCGATCTGAATCGATCCTTGCCTGTTTTGTTACGAAGCTAATGGATTTTACCGGGCAATTACGCAGGCAGCGATAACAGTCCCTGCATTCTGCCTGCTGGGTCCAAATGATGTCATTCATCCGACTCGGCTCCTTCCTTCAGCAGCGGCGCCACCCTATCCGGCGTCACATTGGTATAGAGCCTGCCATCAATGCGGACAACGACCCCATTTTGGCAATGATCCTGACAATAGCAGCCGCCAAGTTCTAAAATGTTTTTTCCTGACGGTTCGTTTTTCATCGCTTCCTGAAATGCTGCGATCACGGCCGGAGCGCCTTTCAGATGGCAGGAGCTGCCGACACAGACTTGGATTTTCATTAAGCACGACCTTTCAGCTATGGATTGATATACCGGCGAGGCAGCCGGCTGGACAAGTCACAAACAATCTCATAATTAATCGTATTCTGAAGTCCCGCCACTTCATCCACAGGGATCCGTTCTTCCCCTTGGACGCCCAACAGAACCACAGGTTGGCCTGCCTTGGCTTCAGGCAGTCCGGTCAAGTCGACCATCAGCTGGTCCATGCAGACCCTGCCGACAATCGGTACACGCCGGCCGCCAACCAATACGGAACCCCGGTTGGATAAAAGACGGGATACCCCGTCGGCGTAGCCGATGGGCACGGTCCCGATCAAGGATGACCGCATGGAACGCCAGGCATGACCATAACTGACCGCGGTTCCGGCCGGCACTTCCTTGACATGGCTCAGGCAGCTTTTTAAGGAGATGGCTTCTTCCAGAGCAATGCCCCATTGCTTGGCTTCCTCCGAAGGATATAGGCCATAGAGACCGATGCCCAGCCGGATCATATCCATATGGGCTTCCGGCATTTTCATGGCGGCGGCTGTATTGGCACAGTGGCAGAGGGGTATAGGCAAGCCCTCCCCTTTTAGCTGTTCAGAAAACACTTTGAATAAGGCAGCCTGGGCTTTGACACTGGCCTGGTCTTTTTCATCGGCCTTGGCGAAGTGGGTAAACAACCCCTCCACCTGGATAAAAGGCTGCCTTGCCAGCTCAAGGATTTGATGAAGCGAATCCTGGTCGGGCTGAAATCCCAGGCGGCCCATGCCTGTGTCTGTTTTGATATGCACCGGAGCTTTGATTCCCGCGGCTTTGGCGGCTTCGCCAAAAGCCAGCCCCTGTTCCAAAGTATAGATCGCCGGCCGAATCTTATGCCGGGCCATATAGCCATAATCCGCCGCGTCCGAATAACCAAGAACTAAAATCGGCTGCTGCAGTCCGGCTTCACGAAGCTGCGCCGCCTCCTGGGTCAAAGCAACCCCCAACCATTGGGCACCCTGGGCAACCGCTGCTTTGGCAACCCGGACAGCCCCATGGCCATAGGCGTCCGCCTTGACGATGGCCATCAGCAGGGTTCCCGGCTGCAGCAGGTTTTGATAGGTTTTCACATTATGCCGGATGCAATCCAGATCCACTTCCACGAAGGTTGGGCGGCGGGCGGTGATCAGGGCAGCGTTGATGTCCATTTCTTCCAATACGGCGCCATGATTGCTTTCCTGGGTATTCATCGTTAAAATTCATCTCCCATACATAATCCAATGGCTCTTGCCGCTTGGACGATTTCACCGTGGGGATTGACATTTTTGGTTTTGCTGATGGCCTCAGCCAAAGGGATCACGATGATTTCATTCCCCCGCAGGGCCGTCATCTGGTCCCAGGGACCTTCCACGGCCTGGATCATGGCTTTCACGCCAAGACGGGTGGTCAATATACGATCAAAGGCGGTGGGACTGCCGCCCCGCTGCAAATGGCCAAGGACGGTAACACGGCTTTCCAGCCCTGTCGCCTTGCTCAGCTTGGCAGCCACCACCTGGCCGACGCCGCCCAAACGGATCGGGTCTGTGCTGTCCTCAATATGGGCAGCCACCACCATGGAGCCTTCCTTTTCCATGGCGCCTTCCGCCACGGCAATCAAACTGAAATATTTGCCCTGTTCACAGCGTTGTTTGATTTTTTGAATGATGCAGCTGATGTCATAAGGGATTTCGGGAATCAGGATCACATCCGCACCGCCGGCGATCCCGGCATGGAGGGCGATCCAGCCGGCATACCGTCCCATGACCTCGACGACCATGATCCGATGATGGGATTCTGCGGTGGTATGCAGCCGGTCAAAAGCTTCCATGACGGTATTAATGGCGGTGTCAAACCCGAAAGTCTGATCCGTTCCCTCCAGGTCATTATCGATGGTCTTCGGCACGCCGATCACCTTGATCCCCTTCAACGCGAATTCATGGGCTATGTGAAGGCTGCCGTCCCCCCCGATAACAATAAGGACTTGGATCCCAAGCTGTTGAAGGTTCTCGATGGCCCGATCAGAAACATCCTCGAAGAGCAATTGCCCCTGGGCATCACGGCCTGCCGGAAAACGAAAGGGATTGTCACGGTTGCTGGTGCCTAAAATGGTGCCTCCCCGGTGTAAGATCCCTGAAGTGTTTGAGCGATCAAGCTTGATGTATCGGTTTTCGATCAATCCCTTAAAGCCGTCCATGAAACCATAGACTTCAGCTTGGTATCGATATTGAGCTGTTCGAACGACCCCGCGGATCACTGCGTTCAGGCCGGGCGCGTCGCCGCCGCCGGTCAATACTGCCACTCGATGTGTCATTGAAATTCCTCCTCATGCCAAGAATCTGTCAATATTTTTCATTATAGCCTATCCAAACAGCCATGCCTAGCATTTGGCGTCATCGCAAATAATTATCGACCGATCTTTGACTGAAGGGCACAAGGGTCCTACCGGACAGTGTCCGCAATCCGGATTCTGGGCTTTACAACAGCGTCGCCCGTGCCAAATCAGCCAGTGATGCGCATCCGCCCAATCCTTCTGCGGAATCAGCTGGCACAGCCGCTGTTCAACACCCTCCACGGTATTGGAAACGGCCAACCCCAGACGGTTGGCGACACGAAACACATGGGTGTCGACGGCCATGGCCGGTATATTGAACGCATTGGCTAAAACCACATTGGCTGTTTTTCGGCCGATGCCCGGGAGTGTCATCAGGGCTGTTCGATCGGCGGGGACCACCCCGTCGTATTCCGTTAGAAGCCGCTGGACGGCCGCCGCGATATTTTTGGCTTTATTCTTATATAATCCCAAGCTTTGAATATAGGGAATGAGGGTCTCCGCGGTTATTCCAGCCATGGATTGCACATCCGGATAATCCGCAAACAACCGCCGGGTCACCTTGTTGACCTGTATGTCGGTGGTTTGGGCGGCCAAGGCCGTTGCAACCAGCAATTGGAAGGGTGTATCATATTCCAAAGCAGTTCCTATCCCGTGGTAATGCTGTGATAAGATTTCTAAAATCTCTTTTTTTCTTTTGTTTGTGATTTTAATCACTTTCATGGTTGCAGAGACACCTCGTTTTATCATAATGACCGGGCTGTGCGGATGCACAGCCCGGCATGGTTGGATTTCATATTACCATCGTACGCCGAAGGTCTATGAGCCTTTAGCCCTCAGGCCGTACCATTGCCGCCAGATTATTGACCGCATGATCAGGAATCAATACCTGTCCATGCTCCTGAAAAAAGCTTTGTCCCAAAAAGGTCCATTCGCCATATTCCCCTGCGACCGCTGACACATCCAGGTGGCAGTTGACCACAGTGGTGATGCTCAGGTAATATTGGCCTTGATATTTATACAATGTGCTCGCCTCGACGGCTTCCATGTCGATATGTGCTGAGGCTTGAGTACAGGTCTCCATGTTGGGGAAACACCAGACTTGCTTGCAGCCCCGTTCCAGATATTCGACGTCCTCGTCGTTATCCTTCTCGAAACCGTTCAAATGAATCGTTCCTGCAATTTCTCCCTGGGATCCAGCCGGGATCCGGGTCAGGATGATTGCAAAGGTATCGGAGTTCAGCGGGTAGGCTTCCACCACCAGTTGAGAATCATCATTGACCTCAAATCCGCATTCTTTATAGGCTCTCTCCAGAAGATCGTGGAAAAACTCTTGCAGCTTTGGACTCATGGGTATGAATTCCCAGCGTCTGAAATCCCTTTCTTCTAAATCCTGAACCGTTAAAATGATCTGAACTTTATCTTCATTGATCTTACGAAACTTCATCTTTACCCACCTCCTTAAACTCTCGTTGGAGGTCCTGTACGCCTGTGCCGTGACGGCTGTGATTTTTTTGAAACCTTTCCTATTTAGATTATACTCTGAAATGCGCCTATACTGCAAGCAGGAATCAGCGGTATTATGTCAAATACATTTCAGAAGTGTTTTTTTAGGAGGTTTCCATGCTTCAACCCTATAAAACCATTCTGGCGCCTGGCCAGGATGAATACGTAATCCAGCGGTCCCGCTTCATCGGGTATGCACAGCCGGTCCAGGCCGAAGAGGAAGCCCTTGCTTTTATTGAAGGGATCCGCAAGAAACACTGGGATGCCGCCCATAATGTCTGGGCTTATGTGATCGGTATGGACGGTCGAATCCAGCGCTGCAGCGACGACGGGGAGCCCCAGGGCACCGCCGGGAAGCCCACCCTGGAGGTCATTCGTAAGGAAGGCTTGGTCAATGTGGCCGTGGTGGTCACACGCTACTTCGGCGGAATCAAGCTGGGCGCCGGCGGTTTGGTGCGGGCCTATACCCAGGGTGCGAAGATCGGTCTTGCAGCCGGCGGGCTCATTCAGCGGCTTCCTTACGCCACGTATCGCTTACAAACAGATTATTCCCTGATCGGCAAGTTCCAGAGAGAATTTGAACAGCGGGGTTACCTGATCCAAGATGTCTTGTATACGGACAAAGTTCAATTCCATGTTCTGGTACCCATGGATGAAAAAGATCGTTTCCTGGAGCTGGTGACCGAACTGACCGCCGGCCAGGGCGACTTCACCCAGGGTGACGATACCTACGTCAATTTCCAAAATGACATCATGCTCTAAAGGGGGAGATGCCTTATGACAAAAAAAACCATCATCACCATCGGAAGGCAATTTGGGAGCGGCGGGCGGCTGATCGGGCAGAAGCTGGCAACACAGTTAAACATCCCGTTCTATGACAAGGAGCTGATTTCGCTGGCTTCCCAAAAGACCGGATTGAGTCCGGAAGTTTATGAACAGGCCGATGAAAAAGCGGCCAGCGGTCTCCTCTACTCCAGCTTGCTGGGCACTTATCCTTTAGGCCTCCAGCTGGGCAACAATTACAACATGCCCATCAATGACAAGCTTTTTCTTGCCCAATCCAGCATCATCAAAGAGGCAGCGGCCGCCGGTTCCTGTGTGATCATTGGCCGCTGTGCCAATTATGTTCTGAAAGATAACCCGGACTGCATCAGTTTGTTCATCCATGCTCCGATCAAGGTGCGGATCGATCGTGCCCTTGAGGAATACCAGATGCCGGCGGCCCGCATCGAGGAAGCCATCGAAAAAATCGACAAGCGCCGGGCTGCCTACTATAACTATTACGCAGACACCCGCTGGGGAAAAATCGGCAGTTATCATTTTTCGATGGACAGCAGCGTTTTGGGTATTGATGGCACCGCTGCTTTGATTGCCGCTTTGATTGGTTTGAAGGAGCGGAGAGACTGAATTGTCCTCTGTTCGAAAGATTTCCGGAATCGCAAAAGCCTCCTGAAGCAGGATACCTGCCCCAGGAGGCTTTTATTTTTGGCTCGATGCAAAAACTTTCTGCAGGAGCCTAAAACAATCCGGAAATCCTGCCCTGGGCATCCACGTCGATTTTTTCGGCTGCAGGTACCTTCGGCAATCCCGGCATGGTCATGATCTCGCCGGTCAGCGCAACCACAAAACCGGCGCCGGCGCATAGCCTGACCTGCCGAACTTTAACGCTGAAGTCTTTCGGACGACCCAGCAGCGTCGGATCGTCCGACAAAGAATACTGAGTCTTTGCCATGCATACCGGCAGGTTTCCATAACCCAGCGCCGCAAAATCCTCGAGCTGTTTTTCCAGATTCTTTTCAAAAACCACATCCTTCGCCCCATAAATCTTCATGGCAATGGTTCTGATTTTTTCCCGAAGGGGCAGTTCACTGCTGTAGATAGGATGATTCTGTCCTTCCGGCCGCATGACCGACATGACCATCTTGGCCAGCTCCAGGGCGCCCTCGCCGCCTTTTGAAAAGACCTCGGATACGGACACGTCCACCTGCAGCTTCCGACAGGCAGCTGCGATGATCGCCAATTCCTGCTCGGTATCGCTGGGGAAGCGGTTGATGGCCACCACCACCGGCTGCTGATAGACCGTCTTGATATTTTCGATGTGTTTGATGAGGTTTTGCAGGCCATGCTCCAAGGCTTCCGGGTTTTCCTTGGATAAACTGTCTTTGGGACAGCCTCCATGGTGTTTTATGGCACGGACTGAAGCGACCAAAACCACCGCATTGGGTTTCAGATCACCTGCCCGGCATTTGATGTCAAAGAACTTCTCAGCGCCCAGATCCGCCCCGAAACCGGCCTCCGTCACAACAATATCCCCCAGCTTCAAAGCAAGCTGGGTCGCCATCAAGCTGTTGCAGCCATGGGCAATGTTGGCGAAAGGCCCTCCATGGATGAATGCCGGCGTCCCTTCAAGGGTTTGTACAAGATTCGGATTGAACGCGTCCTTAAGCAGGGCCGTCATGGCGCCATGGGCCTGAAGCTGGCCGGCGGTCACCGGTTCGCCGGTGTAGGTATAGGCGACAATGATTTTAGATAAACGGTCCCTGAGATCCATCAGATCCTTGGACAGACAAAAAACAGCCATGACTTCCGATGCAACGGTGATGTCGAATCCGTCTTCTCTGGGGAAGCCGTTGGCTTTACCGCCCAATCCATCCACAAGATTGCGCAGCTGACGGTCATTCATGTCCATGGCGCGCCGCCAAATGATCCGCCTGGGATCGATGTTCAGCGCATTTCCCTGATAGATATGGTTGTCCAGCATTGCAGCCAGCAGGTTGTTGGCCGCACCGACGGCATGAAAATCCCCTGTAAAATGCAGATTGATCTCTTCCATGGGAATGACCTGGGCATAGCCGCCGCCGGCCGCGCCGCCCTTCACTCCAAAAACCGGTCCCAAGGAAGGTTCCCGCAAGGTTATGATGGATTTTTTACCCAGCCGGGCAAAAGCGTCTCCCAAGCCAACGGTGGTGGTGGTTTTGCCTTCTCCAGCCGGTGTAGGGTTAATGGCTGTAACCAGGACCAATTTGGCATCCGGCCGGTCAGCCAGACGCTGCAGCAGCCGGTAGTCGACCTTTGCTTTGTATTTACCGTAATGGCTGATATCTTCACCGGAAAGTCCGAGCTTTGCCGCTACATCTTCAATCGGCAAGGGTTGAGCTGACTGTGCAATTTCAATGTCGCTTCTCATGTCATCCTCCGCACTTTCGTTTTTGGGCCGATCTTTGATAGAGATGCTCTGTCTTGCAACCTGCTTTGATTTTATCATGATTCCTTTTGCTCTGCTATAGCCTTGGCTAAGGGAGATTTCGGAAAATTCAGTGCTTGGATAAATTCGGTTTGAAAGGTGTCCTCCAAGGCCAAATCGATATAGCGGATCTGCCCCTGCCCCACGATGTCCGCCCATTCGAGGCAGCAGGTTTCTGACAGCAAGGCCTGGCATGCGCCAGCCCCGGCACCATTGCCAATGATCCGGGTTTTTTCCTGCAGTCCTTCCGGCAGCAAACCAATACGGAAAGCTTGGTCCAGATTTAAGTAATTGCCAAAACCGCCGGTCAGCCAGACGGTTTTGATCTGTTCCGGGCTCACCTTAAGGTCACGAATCAAGCACTGGATGCCGGCATAAATCGCACCCTTAGCCAACTGCAATTCCCGGATATCCTTCTGATACACTTTGATGCCCGTCGTCTCATCGATCATGAAAAACCGCTGTGTTTCATCCTGGCGCAATCGTTCTAAAAGTTTTGGGCCCGGCACAGGTACCTCTGAGGCTGACGCGGCATGGGCAGCCTCCTCTGGGCTGGGCATCCGGCCGCTGGGATCCAACATGCAACTCCGGAGCAATTCCCCGGTCACGTCCACCAATCCGGAACCACAAATGCCTCTGGGTGTTTGCTGCCCGATGGTGGACCAGGCTACATCATCCGTCAGCGTAATATGGTCGATGGCGCCGGCCACACCCCCCATTCCCCAGATGATCCGCCCCCCTTCAAAAGCCGGGCCGGCGGCGGTGGAACAGGCTGAAAAATGCCCGGCACTGCCTAAAGCGATTTCCCCATTGGTGCCGATATCCACCACCAATTCCAGGTTTTGACTGCTGAGCATCGAGCTGGAAGCCATGGCCGCCAGCAGATCCCCTCCGGCAAAGGCCGCAATGCAGGGAAGCGTCACCAACTCCGCTTTGGGATGTGCCAGAAGGCCCAGTTCCATGGCATTCCGACGCTGCAGTGCCAGAAATGCGGAGGTAAAAGGCGAACCGCCCATCCCCGCTGTGGATTCTCCCAGCAGAAAATGAAGCATGGTGGTGTTGCCTGCAGCGGTTAGGCGGCATATATGCCGGACCGGCATGTGCGCTTCTTCCATCAGTTCCGCCAGCCCTTGATTGATGCGCTGGATCAATATTGTCTGAAGGCTTTTCCGATGATCCTCCCGTTGATTGGCGTACTGGATCCTGGTCAGCACATCGGCGCCATAGACGCTCTGAGGATTTAAAAATGATTTTGTTCCCAAAACCTGACCGGTCACCAGATCCAACAAATACACCACGATCGTGGTGGTGCCAATATCCATGGCGGCGCCAAGCCAAGGTCCGATGCTTCCGTGCCAGGGAAGGAGCTTATCCAGATCATCCCTTTTTTCATAACATGAAGCGAAAGGCGCAGCTTCGCGCCCGTCATGAAAGGGCATCGATTCGATGATCTGTGCCTCCTGTTGTCCAGGCAGCAGGGGATTCTCGGGAAGCAGGACCTTCATTCCCGGTTCCGCATGAACATTGCAGGCCAACCGCCATTCTTTCTCTGCCTGAAGCAGCCCCAGCAAAGCCTGTTCTCTCGGGCTTTGGTTTGGGCTGTTCATGTTTAATAGCTTGACCAGGCACTTGCCGCAGCTTCCATGGCCCCCGCAAGGCGCAGACACCCGATGGCCCTGCCGCCGCAAATACGTCAGCAAGGTATCGCCCGGCTCCATCAAAGCGGATTCAACAACGATTTCAGATAAGCTTTCGGAATCTTGCCGCTTCTCAGCGGGCCGTTCTTGACCGATCATCCTATGACCCCTTTCCTCCCTTGGTTTCGATGTCCCTATTATAACATAGGTACAGAACAAAAAAAGGTTCCCCATGAAGGGGAACCTTTTCGATGCAATCCTTGCTTGGCAGCAGGAGCTTAGTCCATGATACCAGCGTATTTGCAGGTGATGTTGATCAAAGCGATCAAGCCTCTGATAGCAAGTCTCATTCTCTCGGGGATCAGAGCACCGGTGTCATCCAAGGTGTTCAGACCGGTGGAAACATAGATGTTGCCGTCATAAGCGATGGTGGGGATCATGCCCATAGCGCCGATACCTTCCTGGAAGATATTGGTTCCGCCGTACATATCTTCGATGGAGAAGATGGGGATACCCATCTGGCCATTGTCCCAAGTATGTTCGTAGTTGATTTCGCAAGCGCAGGAGCCGTAAGTCTTGGTGAAGGTGAAGCCCTTCAGAAGCTCGGGAGCGATGCCCTTCTTGAATTCTTCCACGATGATGTCATACATGGCATCAACAGGTTTGGTCATGATTTCGGGTTTGTCTTTCAGGACACGCATGGCAGCGATGGCACCGCAGAGGCCTTCTTTACCGGGATCGAAAGCAACGCTGACAGCTTTACCATAGGAGCTCAAGGAGCCGTAACGGTTGCCGTGGAAGCCCATGGCACGACGAGCGTTGACCATGATGTCTTCTTTGCCGATGATCATGCCGCAGATGGAAGAAGCGGAAGCTTTGTCCAAGGAGTAAACGATGGCGTCAGCGCCGGTCTTGCGGATGTCATGGCCAACGAAAGGCAGACACCATGCAGCGTCAACAACATAAGGAACATCGTATTTATGAGCAACATCAGCAAGGACTTTCTGCAGAATGGGCGTGCCATCGGCATCTTTGTCGCCGTAGCCGTAACCAGGTGTGTCATAACCGATGGAGGTGATACCACTGAACATGGTGGCATGACGAGCAGCCTGTTCTTCGAAGACAGCTCTGTTGGCTTCACCTTTAACGCCGCTCAGCATGGTAGCGGGGAAGTACTGGATACCATGGTTGCTGTAATCAGCACCTTCCAGCTTGGTTACGAGAACATCCAGCATAGGCTGTCTTTTCCCCTGCATGCCCAGTTCGCCGGCAGTACATCCTCTGTTAGCGATGATGTCCTTGTACTTGGGGGGGAAGGGACGGCCATAACCACCCTGATGATGGAAATGCTTTTCGTAAGGTGCAATGTAACGGGCACGGTAGGTATCGCCAGCGCCCATGACAGGAGGCATGAACATGCTGGTGTAGCAGACGTTGATGCCGGCTTCGCAAGTGTTGACGGGGCAAGCATCGTAATCTGAGCCATAGAAATCTTTGACCATGTAGCGAATTTCTTCAACATAGCCAGCCAGGCCTTTAACAGATTTGGCTTCTTTTTCGCTGAAAGCGAGAACGTCGTCACGCAGGGGAGCGGGGCAACCGGAAACGCCGCCGGTCAGACCGAAAGTGCCGCGACCTTCTTCTTTGAGTTTGACCAGTTCATCGGCAATGCCGATTTCTTTTGCTGCCTGAGCGCACTCAGAATAGATGTTTTTGATGTTTGCGTAGAGGTTTTGATACATCTGAGTCTTGTACTTAAACTTTGCCATTTAGAAACCACTCCTTAAAAATAATTTTCTTTATTGCTACCGGTTTCTGAACCGGAAAACAACCTTAACGATGGATCCTGGGCTGATTATTTGTCCATGAGGGAATCTTTGCCGCCACGGCCGGGATAAGCGCCTTCAGCGGTGCTGCCATATACACCGGCATACAGCGCTTCAGGGAAGCTTTCGCATTCGGCTGCTTTTTCTAAAGTATCCAGAATGCCGGCGACGATCTTCGCTGCCATGCCATCGGCCAATTCTGTGGGCTTGATGCCTGCGCTGCCGAAGAAACGGAAGGCTTCTTTGACGGCGGTCAAGGTATCGATCCGGGAAGGTCCGGCAATGGGACCGCCGGAGTAAGCTTCGTCGGAGGATGCGATAGAAATTGCCTCAACACCCAGGGAGGAAGCCAACGCGCCATGCATGGCTGTCGAAATGGAGGACTGCACCCGGTCTTCGGTCTGGGTCAGGAATCCGATGGGCGCGCCTGGCCAGATCGGTGCATTGATGATGCTTCTTAAGGCTTTAATTTTTGCGGCGTTGAAGTCAACGTAGTTGTCTTCCATCTCCCCGGTGATCATCACTTCGGGAGAGTATACGAACAAGGGCTGGAGTACGGGTCTGCAGCCAAGCTTGATCGCGATGTGGGCGGTTGTGAGCATGCCGGCGAATGCTTTATGAGCCGGTACACCGCAGAGCTCCTCATTGGTGACCACGTCAAAGGGCATATTGAATTCTTTGGCGTATTTCATGCACTGGATGGCGTCCACCGTCAGACGGGCAGGATCGGTGCCGCCGCCCAGGGAACCGTAGGCGATATTGATCTTGGTCATGTCTGCACCGATCTTGCCGGCTAAGAGCACGGTTTCCGGTGTGTTCAATCCGCGGTGCGCCCGAACCTGCCATAGTGTGGAGGGTTCCAGAGATGCCTTGATCACCTGCAGGTTTTCCGGAGAAATAATCGTTCCATCCTGCTCATGGGTCAGATAGCCTTCCAGGAAGCCTTCGGTTCTGGCACCCCATGAGGGGTCAAAATGGACAACGCCGTCAGCGCCCCAGGATTCGCTCAGCTTGATGTGGGCAACATCCATGAAAGGACAGCCGGTGCCATACTGAATGAAAACGGTGGGGTTTTTGTCAACCTTCTGCAGCTTCTTCATCCGCATCTGGTCCTTGGTGGTTTTTACGTATTTTGCCAGCTCGGACATTTCATGGTCTGACAAGGGACGTGTATAGGGAGGCATGGTGCCGTTCTGATAGAAGTTCCGGATCTTCTCGTCGGAGAGCTGGATGTACTCCTGCTTGGCGGCATCCTTTTCAGGGCCATCGGGCAGATCCATCAATTTGCGGCGCAATTCGGCACGCAGAATTGCCTTACTTGTCTTTGTGGAGGCCCATGCTAAAGTTTTTTCAGCAATCTTATCAAGTAAAGCTTCTATTTTTTTGTCGGCATATTCGTAATTGAAACCATCGGTAATATTCTTTTTGGATTTTACGGCACCGGAAAGGTCCAATTTGGGTTCCCGGTCCTCGATGAATGCGATGACCTGTTCTGGGACCGTACCTGCGCCGAATCCTGCATCATAGCCGAGTTCCTGAGCCAATTCGACCCGGATGCCCATGCCGCCGATGGCGATTTTCACGTTTTCACGAAGACCTACGGCTTCAGCCTGGTCAATAAATTTTGAAAGCAATTCTGCCACACCGTATCCCAGGGTCCGGCTGACCAAAACAGCGCCGACTTTGTTTTCCAAGGCGGATTTGATGATTTCCTCCGGCTGATAGTCCGGCGGCAGCAAAATCGTCTCATATCCGTTTTCTTTTAAGGCTCTATTCATGATTTTCAGGCCAATATCATGAACAGGATCCAAAGGGGCTAATAAAATCTTTTTATCCTTATTCATGCTATTTGTCTCCTTCCAACCATGCGTATTGATCTCCGGCACGATAGAGATATCCGCGGGCTCTCACCCGTGCGCCGGCACCGGAGTGCTCGATGAACACGATGTCCGTATCTTTCAGACCGAATTTCTCTAATAACTTCAAAGCCAGGTCCCTGCCCTCTTCCTCGTCTTTGCATACAAAGAAAGTTTCGATGTCAACCGCGTCCATAACTTTTTTTAAACAGGTTTCCATTAATCTATCCCCCCTCGCTCATCAATGATGAGCAGTATCGCATAAAAAAATTTGGCCTACTGATTTTCTTCCTATTTGGCGGGTCTAAGCCTTGTTGATCTTTGTCCAGTACTTCTTGACGTCGCTGATCAGGTTCTCGATGTGTCTCACCATGGCCTGCTCCGCTAAATCCGGATTGTGGTTTTCAATGGACCGGATCACCTGAGCATGGTCATAAGAAATAACACTATGAACCGTCCTGCGGATGTATTCGAAGACCGGTGTCAGCTGGCCATCCTGTCGAATCATCTCAATGGCTGATTCAAGCACTGGATTTCGTGCGGCCCTGGCAATCGCTCTATGAAATAGCACGTCTTGTTCTGCCGCGCCATCGGGTCGGGCTGCTTTTTCGAATTGTGCTCTCTGGATCGCCCACATTTCCTTGATTTCTTCAGGCGTGGCATTTTCAGCTGCTAGTCTTGCAAGTTCTCGCTCGATGGCCTTCCGTGCGACCAGAATGTCAATCAAGCGCTCTTTGGTTTGATTATGCAGTACACTGAAGAATTCCTCACCTTGGTCCAATCGAGTCTTTCTGACATCCAGATTCTTGAAGTAAGCGCTGCCCGTATCCGTCAATGTTCGGCCCTGAAAGCCAACCTTGGCGGTATATCCACCATGATCCAAGCGGTTCAGGATCCGGCCGGCTGTTGCTTCGCTGACGACTTGGCCCATTTTTCGCATTTCGCGGCTTAGATAGCCGGAGCCAACGGGCGAAACACTTTGTGCTATAATCCGCAGCGCCAGGTACTCTTGATGTTCGCGTTCTGATAACATTCGCGCTGCGCTCCTATTCACTTTTTCTCTGACAGCCTCTATTCTACCCCATTTTGCCGGCGGTTTCCACCCCTTTTTAAATTTTTTTTGCCAAACCATGTTTATATTTCAAAACATTATAAAATGAAAGGCTCCTTGTATAAATGGATATTCATCAGAAGACCCAAGGCAATCATGTTGGCCAACAGGGAATTCCCGCCATAGCTTACGAGAGGCAAGGGAATCCCGGTGATCGGCATGATCCCTACCGCCATGCCGATATTTTGAAGAATATGGAAGATGATCATCGAGACAACGCCCACGGCAACCAGGGATCCATAGACGTCCTTCGCCTGCCCGGCAATGCGGATGCCCCGCCAGACAAGAATAAAGAACAACAGAAGAAGCACAAAAGCGCCGATAAAACCGAATTCCTCACCAAGAACGCAAAAAATAAAGTCTGTCCACTGTTCCGGCAGAAACTCGTTCAGAGTCTGGGGGCCTTGGCCCCATCCGCGACCCCAAAGTCCGCCGGAACCGACCGTGATTTTTGCCTGGATGATGTTCCAGCCCCATCCCCGGGGATCCACGTCCGGATTCACAAAAACCACCAAACGCATGAGCTGGTAATCCTTCAGCGGCATCCACCACCCCCAGAGGAAGTGTCCGGTGATCCAAAGGACCACCGCGCCCAGACCCGTCCCGATCAAAACCAGGATTTTGGGCAGGGAAGCGCCGGCCACCACCAGCATACCGAAGAGGATGGCAATATAAACCAGGCCGGTTCCCAGGTCCGGCTGCATAAGGATCAACCCCAGCGGAATCCCCACATAGAGAAAGGCCGGGATCAGCTCGCCCCAGGTTCTGAGTCTGCCCACCCGGTCCGATAAATACTTCGCCAAGCTCAGGATCATCAGGATCTTGACCAGCTCCGCAGGCTGGAAGCGTATGGAGCCAATGGGAATCCAGGCTTGCGCCCCTTTCACCGATTTGCCGAAGATCAGAACCGAAGTCAGAAGGAGCAGGTTCAAGCCGTAAAGCCAGCGCTCAAAACCGGCAAACACACTGCTGTCCATCACTAAGACGAAAAAAAAGGCGCAAAAACCTAAGCCGGCCCATATCATCTGCCGCAATACATAATTGGTGTCGTATTTGATGCTGGCATTGACGGTGGCGCTTTTCAACACCACAAAACTGATGCAGAGGATGGCCGCGATGGTCAGCAGCAGGGTATAGTCTAAATTTTTAAAGATTCGTTTCAATCTCAAAAGCACAGGGCTCACCTCCTTTGATGACCATGGATGCGTCCGCGATTCATCCTATGGGTTATCCGGGGACTGATCCGGATTCTCGCTTTGAATCACATCGGTCACTTCACTGCCCGCCGGATCCGGAACTTCGTTCTCCGTGTCTGCCGGCGCCGCAGCATCATTCTGATCCGCGGCTCCCTGGGGTGTACCGGCCGGTGTCGCCGCCGGAACTTGATTTGCGGTTGGGCTTGTATCCGCGGTGATCCCAAAGTAATATTCAAAAACATCTTTGGCAACCTGCCCCACGGAACCTGATCCGGTATTGCCAAACTCCATAACGCCGGCAAAAGCGATCTGCGGATCATCAGCCGGCGCAAATGCGATAAACAGACCATCGAAATCTTTCATCTTTTCGTAGCCGGTCCGGCCCGGCTGGGCCGTGCCGGTCTTTGCGCCGACGCCAATACTTTCAGGAATGTTTTTGAACACCGAATAGGCCGTGCCGCCGGGCTTTGTGACATTGGTCATCGCTTCCCGGGTGGCCTGGATGATCCACTCTTCAACATTGACCTTTCGGCTGTCGGCAGTATGCTCTTCTTTGACCGTGCCATCGGAATTGTAAATAGTCTGAACCACATAGGGCGTGTTATAGATGCCGTCATTGGCCAGGGCAGCCACATAAGCCGCCAGCTGGGTGATGGTATACTGGTTATAGCCTTGTCCTATCCCCGTATTATAGGTGTCGAAATCATGCCAGGTGGTATAATACGCGAGCTGGATTTTACGTTCGGCTTCCCAGGTGTTGATTTTGCTTTTAAGCTGGCGTTCCAGCCTTTTCTTTTCGTCTTCGTCTGCGGCGGCATTGATCTTTGGCCGGTACTCCGCTTCAAATTCGGCCAGTTTCTCATCGATCCTTTGATTGATTTTTTCAGCACGATTGGCGTATTCGATGGTCTGCCAAGTGATGCTTGGCAACAGCCCTTTGCCTTCGAAGGGCAGGTCGATGCCGGTCCGTCCGCCTAATCCGAATTCCTCGCCAACCTGGCCGATAAGACTGATCCCGGCTCGCCGGGCTGCTTCCTGAAAGTATACGTTGCAGCTCTTGGCCATAGCCTGGGCATAGTTCACAGGGCCATGGACACCGGTGCATTTGATGTACGGCTTAAACCAATACCGGCCGCTGCAGGTGATTTTTTCGTCCGGATCCAGCAGCCCTGAAGTTAAAGCCGCCATCCCTGTGATGGGCTTGAAGGTGGATCCTGGAACATAACTTCCCTGGATCGCCCGGTTCGTAAAGGCGGCTGGTTCTTGGGTGAAATAGTAATCCGCCTGGGCCTGGGTCAGGGATTTGCCGTTGAATTCATCAGGATTGACGGTGGGACGGCTTACCATGGCCAAGACGCCACCGGTTTTAACATCCAGCAAAACCGCTGCTCCGGCTTTGGCTTTAGGGAATTTTTCCTGAACACCAGCCATCATCCTGTCAAAAGAATTCTCCATGACTATCTGAAGGTCAAGGTCGACGGTGAGCGCCAGTTTGCAGCCGGGGGTCGAAGGCAGGCTGGACACTTCTTTGATTGGGTGGTTGTTGGCGTCCACTGTGACCTGCCGATACCCGTTGGTTCCCTTTAGCTCAAATTCATATTGCTTCTCAATACCGGTCTTCCCGACCAGATCTCCGAGCCCATAGTTCTCATAAGCCGGATCCTCCAGCTCATCCTTAATGGAATGAACATAGCCCAGCAGATGCCCCAGGACGGTGCCGTGGATATAGGACCGCTGGGTGCTGGTTTCGATCAGGAGCCCTGGCAGCTCGCGACGCCGTTCTTCCAGCTGGATAACGGTTTCGATGGGAATATCCCGTTTGATCACGATGGGTTCATAAAGTCTGCTGGTCTGGCTGTCAATATTGGCCTGGACCGCCTCCACCGTGATTTCCGGATCATTCAGGACTTGAACCAATTCCTCCACGACTTGGCTGATATCCTGATCCTGCAGGCCCAGATAGTTCAGTGTCAGATTATAGACAGGCCGGTTGGTGATCAAGGTATTGCCGTCTCTGTCCACCACTTCGCCCCGGGGCGCCGATTCAGTGATCCAGCGGGTCGATTGGTTTTCAGCTTTATTGACAAAGATCTCTTCCTGGATCACCTGAAGCCAAAAAACACGGCCGATCAATGCCAAAAAAATCATAATGATCACGGCCGAATAAATCTGCAATCGTTTCTTGATCACAAGCTTTTCCCTGGATTCTTTCCACATAGTGTCTCCTAAGCGCTTTGAAAAATTAGTCGTTCGAGGACCTGAGATATTTGTCCGCAAAATTAAAATAGGACCCATAGGTCAAAGGCACAAGACAGACGTTATAAAGGGTGCCGAAGGATGTCCGCCAAAGGAACAGTTCGAGGGGCCAATGATTGCCTACAACCTGCCCCACACTAAAGACCAAAACAGAATTCAGCAAAGTGCCCCATAAAACATTGAGGATCGGCACCCATAGATTCTCTTTAAAAATGGCTTTGGACGTGCGCCCGACGAGATAACCGACGATGGCTTTGGACAAAGCATTCAGGCCGATGAATCGTCCCAGGAAGAGATCTTCAGCCAGTCCAATGGCAAATCCCGCTGCGCCGCCCCAAGCCGGGCCGCAGAACATGCAGTTGTATACGACCAATATCAGCAAAAAATCCGGTACGGAACCTGCCAGCAGGGTACCGCCTGGCAAGATACTGCCAAGGATCAGAAATGCCATGGTCATAAAGGCCAAAGACAGCGCATATCCGTATTTCATGGTTGGGTGCCCCCTTCAGCGCCATCATCGGGGTTCACCGATGCCTCCGATGAATCGACGGCCAGGACCTGTCGGATCACCATGACCTCTTCAAGCCTGGAAAAGTCCACGAAAGGCTCAATGACAGCAGTTTGGGTCAAACCGTTGGGCTCCAAATTCACTTCTCTAACCATGCCGATGGGAAGCCCCTTCGGAAAAATGCTGCTGAAGCCTGAGGTAATGATGGTTTGTCCGGCGGCAATGGCTTCATCATGGGGTAAATGGATCATTTCCAATGTGTTGGATTGCCCGTCGCCTTCCACGACCCCCGGCGTGTCCCGGGTTTCCAGGATCCTGGCGCCTACGGCACTCTCATTGTCGACCAGCAGATGGACTTCGGCAGTATGGGCCGTCACCGCGACCACACGACCCACCAAGCCGAGGGCGGTAACCACGGGCATGTCGATTTTGATGCCATCTCCGCTGCCGACATTGATGATGATGGTCTGATACCAGTTGCTGGGATTACGGCCGATCACTTTCGCCAGCTCGAGGTTGTATTGATTCACGTTGGACTTTTTATATTCCAACAACTCATTCAGTCTCTGGTTCTCGGCTCTGGTTTCTTTCAGTTCCAAAAGGCTGCCTTTCTGGGCATCCAGCTGTGCCTGAAGCTTCTCATTCTCTGCGCGCAGATTTTCATTGTTTTTAAAGTAGCCGAAAAAGTCCTTGAGCCCGTCGGTTATGACAGTCACCCCCTGCTGGAAAGGATAGGCAACCTCCCGCAGCGGTTTACCCAAGGAAACCATGTCCTGATGCCCCCAATTGGTCGCACCCATGATATACAGCATGATGATCAGGGCGATCACCATCAACATTGCCCATAAAGCACCTTTGCGGCTCACTATTTCACTTCCTTTAATATTTCGGTCGATCCCGTCGGCGCAGGGCAGAAATAGCCTGCTTCCTGCATGCTGAGGTAATCATTGCCCCCCAGGATCAGGTGGTCGTACAAATGGATCCCCAGCAATTCGCCGGCCTTTGCCAAGCGGCGGGTTTCTCTGATGTCCTGTTCGCTGGGGGTCAGTTGGCCGCTGGGATGGTTATGCAGCAGGATAATACCTGCCGCTCCCCGCTTCAGAGGTTTTTTGAAGACTTCTCTGGGATGAACAGGGGCTGAAGAAAGACTGCCCACAGACACCACATCCATGGCAATCACTTGATTGGCTGCATCGAGGTTCAGCACCCGGACCGTCTCCCGGTCCAGATGGCCGATTTCCCCCAGCAGCAATTCTGCAGCCTGACGGGCTGTATGGATCACCGGCCTGCCGCTCAAGGACTTATGGGACCAGCGCTGCCCCAACTCGATGGCAGCCTTGATCTGGCAGGCTTTAGCCGGGCCAATCCCGCGGAATCGGCTGAGCTCTGCGGGCTCTGCCTGAATAAGATATTCCGAATGTCCGGATTGCAGCAGGTGCTGGGCCAGGGCCAAGGCCGATTCGCCGCGGCTGCCGCTGCCGATGATCAAGGCCAATAATTCCTGGTCTGATAAGGTTTGCGGGCCCAAGGCCAGCAACCTTTCCCTTGGCCGCAAAGCAACCGGGAAATTTTTGATGCCTCCGGTGCCGGCAGCCTTCATCGGCAGTCACCCTGCCATAGGGGCAATCCGGCACGCTGCAGAAGCAAAGAGGTTTGATATAAAGGCAAACCGACCACATTAAAATAGCAGCCATGAATTCGCTGGATCAAGCTGCTGCCAAAACCTTGAATCGCATAGGCACCCGCTTTGTCCATCGGTTCACCGGTGGCAACATAAGCAGCGATTGCGGCGTCAGACAAAGGAGCCATCCATACTTTGGTTTCTTCGCAGACTTTAAATTTCTGAATGGCAGTTTTCGCCGCGAACGCAATTTGCCCGGCTTCAGGCCCATCGGCCTCGGTCGGTTGGCGCAGCAGGCAGACGCCGGTCAGGACCTGGTGGCATTGTCCCTGCAGCATCTGCAGCATCCGGAACGCGTCTTCGGCGTCTTCCGGTTTTCCCAGGATCTCCCGGCCGATGCAAACGACAGTATCCGCGGACAAAACCCAACGTCCCGGGTATAATTGCGCCACGGCTTTGCCTTTGGCCAGGGCAGAAGCTTGAACTTGCTCCCCGGGGCTGCCTGAAAGCTGCAGAGATTTTTCGTCGATGGGACTGGGGATCACTTCAAAAAAAACGCCAAGCCGGTCTAAAAGCTCACGCCGGCGCGGCGAAGCCGAAGCTAAAATGATCGATTCCATGGAACCCGCCTCCACCCTTTTGGTAATATTTGTATATTATACCACGGCAGGTCTTTCATTTTTGCTCTTTTAAAAAACTTGCCTGTTTTTACGTTCTGAAAAAGATAATGATCGCCAGGATAAACCCGACCACAGCGCCAAAGTTGAGCTTAAGGACAGCGCCCAGGGTAATCGAGAGCACCAACAGGTCCAGCGTAAATGAGGACGCCCCTAAGGACAACAGGATCTCCCCGGCCCAGGGGGCGACCGGTTTCAGCAATACACCAATGAATCCGCCGATAATTCCGCAAGCCAGCATTAAAGCAACCAGCAGCCATGGATTTCTGCCGCCACGATATCCGCTCATGAATCAGCCTCCTTATATAATGCGCTTTCGCCTTCCGCGAGAAAACCTCTCAGCCAGGATGTGACCTCCGGTTCGGAAAAAGGAACATCATCCAGGATTTCCCGCATTTCTGACGTGGAAAATTCAAAGGCCCGTTGCCCTAATCGATGGCAATAAACAAAATCTATTAATTCTGAGCCCAGGATCAAGGTCAGCATGGTATTGGCCATGTCGCCCAAGGGGGGGCGATCGATATGGCTTAGCTGATAGCTCGCTTTGATCCTTGTGCCTTTCCCTGGTTCAGATTCGATTTCAACATTTCCCTGACAGGCCATGGCCGTAAATTTCAGCATGGGGATCCCCAAACCGACCCGCCGGGTGGTTCGTGTGGTAAAAAAGGGGTCTGTCACACTGGCCAAAGTCACTTCATCCATGCCGCAGCCGTTGTCCTGGATCTCAAACCAAAACCGGTCCGCCGCCGGATCTTCCTGGATCATGATACGGATCCGGGATGCTTCGGCAGCGATGGAATTTTGAACAATATCCAAAATATGCAGTGAAAGCTCTCGCATACATCTCTTCCTTTGCTTGGGTCAGCGTTCGGTAATGATCTTTCGGCCTTCCTGTCCCTTCATGGCCATCCGCAGCTCGTGGACAGACCAATGATCCAGATAAGCGGCGCAATGAATATCGTTGATGCTATCCAGATAATGGGCATCGGATGCGGTCACATAGGTGAATCCCAAGGCTTTGATTTTTTCGATCAGAGCCGGATCCCTCTCCAAATGGCAGGTCAACTCGATCCCATCCAATGGGATCTCCGCCGGGATCGTCCCGAAAACCGCGCTTAAACTGAAGGCCGGACGATCCGCATGGGCAGCGATGCATATTCCGCCGAATTGGTGGACCAAGGCCGCTGCCTCATCCACACTGATTTGGACCGATGCAAGCAGGAAACGTTCCTCCTGCTTCAGCTTATCCCCCGCCGCATCGACAAACCATTGTTCCCCCATGATCTTCGGCTTGTTTTTTAAGGCTGTAAGCCTAGGTTCCAGAGCTTTCTCGAAATCGAGGGCTTGTTTCACCCGGTCGAAAAGGCAAATCAGGTGGATTTCTTCCTGAGTCTGCAGCTCCATACCCGGTACGACAATCAGTCCTTCTTCAAAACCCTTCTGAACAAAAGCCGCCACATTGCCGCAGCTGTTGTGGTCCGTGATTGCGATGACATCGATCCCTTTATTCAAAGCTGTACGAATCACTGCTTCCGGCAGCATCTCATCATGACCGCAGGGTGACAGCAACGTGTGGATATGTAAATCGAGGGTCCATTCCTGCATGCCATCACACTCCTTTTCTTTAAAAGTTCAATTATATCCCCATTGCCTGGAGTCTGCCGGCAAGGGCATACGCGCTGTCATTTGAAGAAAAGATCATGATCCCTTCTTTGCCGGCCCGTTCCAAGGCCTCATCCATGGGCTTGTGCCCTTCCAATATAACGATCCCCGCCAGACCTAACAGCTGGGTGACCGCAACGATGTTTGGATTGGTCATAACCGTAAGCCATAGATCCCCTGGCTGTGCCTGGGCCATAACGTTGCTGAGCAAATCGCCGATATAGCAGCCTCTGATGTCAAGTTCCTCCGGCACCGGCTCCACCAGCGGCTGCAATGACAACCTCTCTGCCAATTGACCGGTGGAAATCATTCGCCTGCCTCCCCGGATACGTTGGCTGTATAGAGCCTTCCAACGGCCGTGTACATATTCAAGGGCGTGCTGAACAGCGGGATCTCCTTTTCTTTGGCTAAGACAACCATCTCCTCCGATGGTTGTTTCCCCCGTACAACCACGATGGCCGCCAGATCCAGCATTTCAGCCGTCCGGATGACCTGTGCATGAACCAGGCCAGTCAACAATAAGGTGCCTGTTTCTGTAAAAGCCAAAACGTCGCTGAGCAAATCCGCCGCGCAGGCTTTCATCACGATCGCTGAATCCGGATCATAACTGGTCAGACAAGTCGCTTCCAAGATTTTTTGTGCTTCTTGAAGTTTCATTTTCCATCCTCCCTTTCATCCAGTCCCATGTAGAAACTTAAAACCTCCATATTGACCGCCAAGTCCACATTCCGAAGCTTTATATCATTTGATACGTTCAGGTTTTTAGGCGCAAAATTCAAAATCGCCTTGATGCCCGCCCGAGTCATAATATCCACGGTCTCCTGGGCTGCAGCTGCCGGGACGGTGATGACACCCATCTGGATCTCATTTTTCTTGATGAACTCATCCAGTTTATACATGGGTGAGATCGTCAGATCCCCGATCTGCTCACCCACCTTGCTCATGTCTTTATCGAAGATCCCCAGGATACGGAATCCCCGGTTTCCAAAGCCGTTATACAGGGTCAGCGCCTTGCCCAATCGCCCGGCGCCGACGATCACGACGGAACGCGGCTTTGTCAGGCCTAATATTTTTTTCAGATTCCGGTTGAGATGTTTGACCTCATATCCTACGCCGCGAGTCCCGAATTCTCCGAAATAGGCCAAATCCTTACGGACTTGGGCCGAAGACCCGTCGGCAGCATCGGCTATTTCTTGAGACGAAACCTTGGTTACGCCAATATCTTCCATATGCTGTAAGTTTCGGGAATATACAGACAGCCTGATAATGGTTGCTTCCGGTATTTTATCTGCTTTCACGAAGGTCACCTCCATCAATCTACACACGGTGAATTATATCACATGCATCTGTTTTCCTACAATCGCCTAAGAAAATTCAGGATCCTTTCGCTCCAGAACATCCGGTTCCGAATTCATCCTGGCCTTCAGTGACCCGATAAGGTATAAGGAGCCTGCCACTAAAACCAGGTCCTCTAGCTCCGCCTCGTCCATGGCGGCTTTAAGGGCGATCCAATTATCTTCAATATAGGCCTTGTCCGCCGGCTTGATTTGATGAAAAGCATCGCCCATGGCTTCCCATTGAACCGCCCGGTAAGAAGGTGGTTTGGTAATGAAGAGTCTGTCCACCAAGGGTTCAAGCTGCGCCGCTGCGGTCTGGCGGTCCTTGTCCGCCAGCATGCCGATCACCAAAATCACACGCCGGAAGGCTGGCCGCACGCCTTGAAGCCACTGAGCCAGCCGCTTCATGCCATCGGGATTATGGGCGCCATCCAGGATCACCAGGGGCTTTCGGCAGACGACTTCCAGCCTGCCTGGCCAGGATACGCGGCCAACGCCGTTTTCCACGGCGGCAGGCCCAAGGTTTGGATAAGCTTCCTGCAATAATTCCAGGGCCCTCACCGCTGTGGCCAGATTAATGCATTGATGAGGTCCGATCAAAGGAAGGCTCAATCTTTCATAGCAATAGACAGGCGTCTGCAGCTTGACCGTCTGCTGCAGAACACTTTGGCTTATGACTTGCCAGCGGCATTCTTGCAGGACCCAGTGCAGTCTGGCCGGGCCATCTTTTTCGGGCCCTTGATCAAACGCGCCCTGGACTTCCTCAAAACGATCCAGGACCGTCTGCTGTACAACAGGGTCCTCCGCTGCAGAAACCAGGGAAACACCCTTCTTAATAATGCCTGCTTTCTCACCAGCGATGGACCGAATATCATTTCCCAAGAAATTCTCATGATCCATGGATACGTTGGTGATCACGGTCAGAAGGGGCTTTGCCGCCAGATTGGTCGCATCCAGCTTGCCGCCCATGCCGACCTCTAAAACCAGGATATCCACGCCTTCTTCTTGGAAATACAGGAATCCCATGGCAGTGAGCAATTCAAATTCCGTGGGCCGCCAGCCCAATTTTGTTTCCACCCGGTCCGCAGCGGCTTGAATCTTGGCCAGCAAAGCCCATAAAACGCTTTCCGCCGCCGCATGTCCGTTGATGCGGAACCGCTCGCCATATTCAACAAGGTGAGGTGAGGTATAGAGGCCGGTTTTGTAGCCGGCGGCGCGGAAAACGGATTCCAGCAAGGCGCATACAGATCCCTTGCCGTTGGTGCCCGCCACATGGACGATGGGCAAACGTTCCTGGGGATTTCCCAGTTCATCCATCAAAGCCCTCATCGTCTCCAGTCCCGGACGAATGCCAAAAGAGGAGGCCTGTGACAGGGCCTCCTCAAAGGTTGCTGCAGATGATTTTTCTTTGAAAATATCTTTTGTTGTATCCTTCACGCATCAGCCTCCGAAGACTTTGAGTCTTTCTTGTAACGCGCTTAATCGATAGCGTGCATCCGCCAGCTTAGCTTCTTCTTTGGCGATGACATCTTCCGGCGCTTTAGCCCGGAAGCCTTCATTGCCAAGCTTTTTCTCCAGGCCCAGGATTTCTCCCTGAACCTTCGCTTCTTCCTTGTGAAGCCGCTGACGTTCTTTTTCCATATCCACCAAACCAGCCAAAGGCAGGTAGACTTCAACACCGCGCACAACGGCGGTCACCGCCTGCTCCGGTTTATCCACCCCGGTATGGCCCAGGGTCATGGTCTGGGCTGATGCCAAGCCCATGATGTATTCCTGTCCCAGTTTCAAGGATGCCGCGATGGACGCCTGATCGGTCAGAAGGACCAAATCGGCTTTCTTTCCAGGTCCCACATTGACTTCACTGCGTAGATTCCGCGCCGCTTTCACCACATCCATGATCAGTTCCATGGCCTCTTCAGCCGCCGGATCCAATAATTCAGCGTCTCCGGATTGCCAGGGTGCCAGCATGATGGATTCTCCGGTGTGGGGCAGGAACTGCCAGACTTCCTCCGTGATAAAGGGCATGAACGGATGGAGCAGTTCCAGTGTGCCGCGGAGGGTATCCGCTAGGGTCTGCTGGGCCCGGCGGCGGCTTTCCGGTGTTTCCCTGCCGTAAAGCCGGGGTTTGATCATTTCTATGTACCAGTCGCACAGCTCATCCCAAAGAAATTCATAGATTCTTTGGGCGGCCGCGCCCATATCGTATTGTTCCAAGCCTGCTGTGACTTCCAAGGCGCAACGGTTGAAGCGGCTGCGTATCCAGCGGTCGGCGAGGGTCATTTCCCCCAAGGCCGGTGAAGGGCTGGCCGGATCATAATCTTCCAGATGCATCATAGCAAAGCGGGATGCATTCCAGATTTTGTTGCAGAAGTTTCTTGTGCCTTCCAGCCGTTCCTTTTGGAACCGCATATCATTGCCCGGTGTGTTGCCGGTCATCAACGTAAATCTTAGGGTATCTGCGCCATATTGATCGATCACTTCGATGGGGTCGATGCCGTTGCCCAGGGATTTGCTCATTTTGCGGCCTTGGGAATCCAGCACCAAGCCGTGGATCAAAACATCATGGAAAGGCACGTCTTTCATGAACTCAATGCCCAAAAACGCCATACGTGCCACCCAGAAAAAGATGATATCACGTCCGGTAACCAAAACCGATGTGGGATAGTAAGCGGAAAGGTCCTCTGTCTGGTCCGGCCAGCCCAAGGTCGAAAAGGGCCATAGACCGGAGCTGAACCAGGTATCCAGAACATCCGGATCCTGTTCCAGTTTGGTGCTTTGACAATGGGGGCAAACTGTGGGCGCCTCTTTTTGGCAAATCACTTCACCGCAGTCCCGGCAATACCAAACCGGGATCCGATGGCCCCACCAAAGCTGCCGGCTGATGCACCAGTCACGCACATCTTCCATCCAGTTCAGGTAGACCTTGCTGAACCGTGCAGGTACAAAACGCAGCCGGCCTTCTTTGACGGCAGCCACCGCAGGCTCCGCAAGGGGTTTCATTTTCACGAACCATTGTTTGGACAGTCTCGGTTCGATGACGGTGCCGCAGCGGTAGCAATGGCCAACCGCATGCTCATGCGCCTCAACCTTTTCCAGAAGTTCCATTTCATAAAGGTCTGCAACGATTTTTTTGCGTGCCTCATAACGGTCCAGCCCTTTATAAATGCCGGCCAGCTCGTTCATCCGGGCCTGCTCGTCAAGAACTGTGATCTGTTCGAGGTCATGACGCAGTCCGGTTTCAAAGTCATTGATGTCATGGGCCGGTGTGATCTTCACCGCACCGGTGCCGAACTCCAGATCCACCATGGTGTCCGCAATGATGGGGATCACCCGGTCGGTCAAGGGCAACAGGACATGCTTGCCCACCAGATGGGCATAACGGGGATCCTCCGGATGGACGGCAACGGCCGTATCACCCAGCATGGTTTCCGGACGGGTGGTGGCCACGACCAAATACTCTCCCGGTAATTCCTGGACCGGGTACCGCAGGTACCATAAGTGGCCGCCTTCTGTTTCATGATCGACTTCAATATCAGAAATCGTGGTCTGGCACTTGGGGCACCAGTTGATCAGATAATTTCCCTGATAAATCAGGCCTTTTTCATAGAGAGAAACAAAAACCTCCTGGACCGCCCGGGAGCAGCCTTCGTCCAGGGTAAACCGTTCACGGTCCCAGTCACAGCTGGTACCCAGGGTCCCAAGCTGTTGAGTGATCCTGCCATGATATTGGTCTTTCCAGGCCCATACCTGCTCCAGGAACTTTTCCCGTCCTAAATCTTCCTTGCTGATCCCTTCACGGGCCAGCTGTTCTTCGACTTTCGCCTGGGTGGCAATGCCGGCATGATCGGTTCCCGGCAGCCAGAGTGTATCGTATCCCTGCATCCGGCGGAACCGTGTCAGGATATCCTGCATCGTTTCGTCCATGGCATGTCCCAAATGCAGCGAACCGGTCACGTTGGGGGGAGGCATCACGATCGAAAACGTCCCTTTGGGTCCGGTTTGGCCTGCTTTGACAGCAGGTCCCTTGAAATAACCTGCCTGAAGCCATGTATCATACCATTTCTTCTCGACCTGCTGCGGGTCGTAAACTGTCGATAGTTGTTCCTTTTCCATTTCTGCAGTGCCTCCTCTGTGAACCAGCCATTTCAATTAATTATCCATCATTTTGACAAATAATCAACCCTTTAATCTTACTGAATCCTATCGTATCTTGTCAATTCTATTTCATGGACCGCCAGCTCCTTGAAAATCCAATTTGATTGGCGGCAGCTGACTTTGCGTATTGTCAAGTTTACGGGCCCTGCCCCTCCGTATACTTAGATTAGTATGAGATAAAGGAGGACCATCTATGGTGCTTGGGCAGCGCATCCGCCAGCTACGTCAAGAGCGTCATCTCACCCAAACCCAATTAGGCCAGGCATTGAATCTGGCGGAGTCCACCATCTCACTCTATGAGTCGAATCATCGCGCCCCTGATTACAATATCCTTCTGCAAATTGCGAATTACTTTGAAGTGTCCATTGATTATCTTATGGGTTTGACCGATGTGCGGGGCGTCATGCGCTATAAATACGATGAGGCCACGCCGGCGTTTCTTGAAACAACGCCCGATATCGACCCTGCCCAGGACGAACCGGCGGGCAAAGCAGCTGAACCGCAGGCAAGCCGGCTGGTTTGGCATCGGGTCGTCCATACCGCCTGCCCTGAAGAAGGTATCATGCCCAATGATCTTCTATTGATTGAAACCAATCCGACCGACATCCAAGCCGGTGACAAAATCCTGGTTCAGCGGGTTCATAAGACGGCACAGCTCTATCGGGTGACCCAAGCTGGCGATCCCATGATCCTTGCGCCGTTGGATCCCCGGGAAAAGGTGGAGATCCTGACCCGCAGCTCCCAAAAGGGCCTGCCTGTTTTTTCCAGGGTCTTGGAACTGCGGCGTCTTTATACCGATCAGACTTGAATCCACTGATCGTGCAAAATCTGCATCCATTCCACCACATCCATGTTATAAACCAGGCTTAGGTTCTCCCTGGACAATACCTCATCCTTCGAGCCGCAAGCCACGATCTTTCCCTGATTCAGCAACAGAATACGCGTGCCATATAAACGAGCCAGGCTTAAGTCATGAACGACAGCCATTACCGCTCGTTCTTTTTTTTCTGCCCATTGGTCGATCAGTGCAAACAGCTGTTTCTGATATTGAATATCCAAATGATTGGTAGGCTCGTCCAAGAGCAATATCCTTGGGTCCTGGGCGAAGAGCTGCGCCAGGAATACCCGCTGAAGCTCGCCGCCGGACAAGGTCAGCACCGACTGGTATCGTTGTCCTGTCAGCCCGGTCATCTCCAGGGCCATTTCGACTTTTTCCCCGGCTTCTTGATCGCCTCCTGAAAACAGGCCCTTTGCATAAGCATATCGGCCCAGCTTCACGATTTCTTCCACCGTAAACCCATAGTTGACTTCATTGTGCTGGGAGAAAACACCCACTCGACGGGCCAGCTCCGCCGAAGAGATCCGTGAGGCATTCTTTCCATCCATGCTGACCTTTCCCCGGTAGGGTATGCCCTGGGATATGGCACTGATCAGCGTGCTTTTACCGGAGCCATTGGGGCCCACCACCATCAAGCGTTCCTGGTTGTTCAGGGTCAGAGATACATTGTCCAGAAGGCGCATCCCGGCGATCTCCACCGTCAGATGTTCAACCTGCAGCATGTCTTCACTTGTCATAAGGTCCTCCTGGAACAATAGAATATATAGAAGAACACCAGGGACCCGACAAAGGATGTAATGACGCCAATAGGCAGTTCCATGGGCCGCAGCAGGATCCGGCTGACCAGATCCGCCAGCATGAGAAATACCGCCCCGGCAAGCATTGAGAAAGGAAGCAGCCGGCGATGATTAGGCCCCGTCAGCATCCTGGTCATATGCGGTATGATCAAACCCACAAATCCGATGGTTCCGCTAATGGACACGGTGATACCAATCAAGGCTGAAGCCAAAAGCATCACCGCCAGCTTCACCCCCTTGACCGAAACGCCGATGTGACGGGCATTTTCTTCGCCGATGGCAAAAGCGTTCAATTCCTCACCATAACGAAGCAACCCGATTCCGCAGACCAGGAGCGCCCCCGCCGCCAACATCAACTGCCCGTAATTGGATCCGGCAAAGGACCCCATCATCCAGAATAAAATGTCTTTTGCTTTATTTCCGGCAAAGGTGATCAGCAAGCTGGTTATGCTGCTGCAAAACATGGAATAGATCACGCCGACCAATATGATGGTATTGGTAGACATGGAAAAATCGATCCTGCGCGCCATGGCCATGATCATCAGCAGAGAAAGAAAAGCAAACAGCATGCTGAACAAGGTCGACCCGCCCCCAGGAAACCAATCGATCTGCACGTTGAAAGCGATGGCCAGCACCGCCCCCAGGGAAGCGCCCGCAGCAACACCCAAGGTCGATCCGTCCGCTAAGGGATTCTTCAACAAGCCTTGCATGGCCGCGCCGGATACGGACAGGGCTGCGCCTACACAGGCAACGGTCAAGACCCGCGGCAGACGGACCTTGAGAATGATCGTTGCCGTCTTCTCAGGGATCTGGCCTGGCAGATCTCCCAAAATCTGTCCCAAAATCACACGGTACGTATCCCCAAAAGGAATCTGTACACTGCCCAGGGAAACACAGAGGATCATTGCGAAAACCATGGCAGCCAAAAAGAGCAGATAGGCGAACTTGATCCGTTCTGCCTCAAATCTGCTTTTTAAGGAGCCTCTGCCCTTGGGGGGATTGATGCTTTTTTGCGGATTGTCCATGTTCGCTGTCTGCCGCCGCCTTATCTTTTATGATTTTCCCCGGGCATCGGCCCGGCTTATTCGCCGTAAAGGTAAGCGTACAAAGCTTGGGCGCCGTCCACCAATCTGGGCCCGGGACGAGTCAGCTGATCGCTGTCCCCATGAAATACCTGCTGTTTTTTGATGGCGGAGATGTCCTGCCAGCCCTTGCGTCCCATGATTTCTTCTTCAGGACTGGGACCTTCGCCAAAATTCATGGAGATGGTCACGATATAATCCGGATCACGCTGGATGACCTGTTCTTCAGAAATCTCAAGCCAGCCTTCCAGATCGTCAAAAATATTTTTGACGCCCAGGATGTCGGTAATTTCCTGCATAAAGGTTCCCCGGCCGGAGGTCCATAAACCGTATTCCAAGGGTGATACTTCAAAATATATCGTCCGGGCCCCTTCTCCCTGCATTGCCTTCTGCTTGTCGGCAGCTTTTGCCTGCATTGCAGCAAACTCGGTTTTCATGGATTCGATCATTTTTTCCGCTTCGTCTAAACGGCCGGTTGCTTGGCCGATCCGATGGATCGCCGTGTAGGTGCCGGCAAGATCCTGCGGATCGGTGACCAGAACTTTTATGCCGGCGTTTTCCAACTGGGCGATCTGCGCATCGCTCTGATCCATGGTGCCCATGATCAAAAGATCCGGCTCTAATGCGATGATGGCTTCTATGCTGGTTCCCGAGCCGGAAGCAAGAACTTCTTTTTCCATGGCTTCCGCCGGATAATTGCAGTATTCGCCGATCCCCACAACCTGGTCGCCTGCGCCCAGGGCATAAAGGATCTCGACTTCGGAAGCTTGAAGGGCTATGATTTTTTGAGCAGGCCCTTCCAGTTCCAGCCTACGCCCTAACATATCGGTTATGGTGATGGTTTCCGTTTCAGGCGCCTGTGTCGCTGCCGGTAAGCTGCTTTGGGTCTTCTGGCTTGCCTCCGCACCGCAGCCTGCCAGAAGCAGGAGCAGAAGGGCCAGGAACAGGATCTGCACCAGACGCTGCCGGGGCTTACGGGGCATTACTCCGGAAATTATGGTATTCTTTTTCATCGATTGCTTCCTCTCCGTGGTTTCGCGGGCTTAGTCTTCGGATCCCTGCGCATCACTTCCGGCCTCTGCCGTAAACCGGGCTTGATAATCATCGATACGGGATTGCAGCCACAAGGCAAGCTCGTCTCTGCCTTGCCCTGTTTCGGCAGAATAAATGATCAGCGGGATATCCTGCGTCATGCCAAGGCCTTCCCGAATCTGCCGGCTATGCTTGGCCCAGTTGCCCCGGGAAATTTTATCAGCCTTGGTCCCTATCACGGCCATGGGAACACCATAGTGGCACAGCCACTCCATCATGGCCTGGTCGGATGCCATGGGCGGATGACGCAGATCTACGATTTGAATCACACCGGCCAATTCCTGCCGATTGCTGAGGTATTGCTCAATGAACCGGCCCCAGCGGGCCCGGTCTTCTTTTGAAGATTTGGCATAGCCATAGCCCGGCAGATCCACAAAATACCATTCCTGATTGATATGGTAAAAATTCAAGGTCTGGGTTTTCCCGGGCTGACTGCTGGTGCGCGCCAGATTCTTTCGATTGATGAACCGGTTGATCAGCGAGGATTTACCCACATTTGAACGGCCAGCCAAAGCGAATTCCGGCTGTTTTTCTGTGGGATATTGTGACGGACTCACCGCACTGCCCATGAATTCCGCTTGCTTAATCTGCATGATGCCCTCCTAGCGATAGCTCCGACGGCTCCAAAACAGCATCCAGTACTTCACCCATCTGCTGCACCATTTGGAATTTCAATGTTTCCCGGATATTTTCAGGAATATCTTCCAAATCCTTTTCGTTTTCCGCCGGCAAGATGATTTTTTTACATCCGGCGCGGTGGGCCGCCAGGATTTTTTCTTTGATGCCGCCCACCGGAAGGACCCGGCCTCGCAGGGTGATTTCACCGGTCATGGCCACATCGCTGAAGACCTTCCGTCCGGTCAGGGCTGAGGCCATCGCTGCCGTCATGGTGATGCCTGCGGAAGGACCGTCTTTGGGGATAGCGCCTTCCGGAATATGGATGTGCATGTCCAGATCCTGATAAAAGTTATCAGGGATCTGAAGTTCCTGGGCTTTTGAACGCAAATAGCTGTATCCGGCCTGGGCCGACTCTTTCATGACATCGCCAAGCTTCCCTGTGAGGATGAGTTTGCCGGTTCCCTTCATCAGGGAAACCTCAATGTGCAGCACCTCGCCGCCCACTTCAGTCCAAGCCAGCCCAAGGGCCGTCCCCAGAAGATTTTCGTTAATCGACGTTTCGTGGCGGTACCGGGGAATGCCCAGATACTCCCGCAGGACCTTGGGGCCAACGATCACTTTCTTTTTCTTGCCTTCTGCGATCTGGCGGGCTGTTTTGCGGCAAACCCTGGCGATTTCTCGTTCCAGATTGCGGATGCCTGCTTCTCGTGTATATTTTTCGATGATCGTGCGCAATTCGTCATCAAGGATGACCATTTGGTGCTTGAGCAGCCCGTTCTCCTTCATTTGCTTTGGCACCAGATAACGTTTGGCGATCTGGAATTTTTCTTCTTCCGTATAACCGGAAATCGAGATCAGCTCCATGCGGTCCAACAAGGCCGGGGGAATATTATAAGACACATTGGCCGTCACAATAAATAAGACCTTGGACAGATCCACTGGGATCTCGATGAAATGGTCGCTAAAGGTGTTGTTTTGCTCCGGGTCCAGAACTTCCAGCAAGGCAGAGGAAGGATCTCCACGGAAATCCATGCTCATTTTGTCCACTTCATCCAGGAGAAAAACCGGATTGCGCGTCCCTGCATTGCGCAGGCCTTGGATGATGCGGCCAGGCATGGCCCCGATGTACGTACGCCGATGGCCCCGGATCTCAGCCTCATCCCGGACGCCGCCCAAGGACATGCGGACAAACTTCCGGCCCAAGGCTCTGGCCACCGATTTGGCCAGGGATGTTTTTCCAACGCCGGGAGGTCCTGTCAGGCACAAAATGGGGCCTTTGATCTCTTGGGTCAATTGCCGTACGGCAAGGTATTCCAGGATACGTTCTTTGGGTTTCTCCAACCCGTAATGGTCCTGCTCCAAAATGTCGGCGGCCGCCGCCAGATCCTTTTTGTCTTCCGTTTCCGCAGACCAGGGGATCATCAGCAGCCAGTCAAGATAATTGCGCACAACGCCGGCTTCCGCAACCAGGGGCGGCATCTTTTCCAGCCGTTCAACTTCCTTTAATGCTTTTTCCAGGGCTTCCGGCGGCATGCCGGCCCCGTTCAGCTTTTCGCGGTATTCATCGGCTTCCGCCGTGCGCTCTTCTTTTTCGCCCAATTCCTTTTGGATGGCTTTCACCTGTTCCCGAAGGTAATATTCCTTTTGATTCTTTTCCATTTGTTTGCGGACCCGGCTGCTGATTTTCTTCTCCAGCTCCAGGATCTCCAATTCCTTCGCCTGGATCTCGGAGAGAATCTGCATCCGTTCAGTCACATCAAAGGTTTCCAGGATCTTCTGCTTCTCTTCCAGTTTCAGGCTTAAATGGGACACAATATAATCGCAAAGCCGGCCCGGGTCTTCGATAGAGGTAATGGCCAGGGCTGCCTCCGGCGTCACTTTGCTGCCTAATTTTGCATACTGTTCAAATTGCTCGGAAAGGCTTCGCATGGCCGCTTCCATGGGCAGGCTGATTTCGCCTTTCTCCCTGACCGCAATAACTTCTGCTTCCAGGAAGGGATCATCGGAAATCATGCGGACAACCTTTGCCCGGCAGACCCCCTCCACCAGCACGCGCAGGGAACCACCCGGCAGCTTCAGCATCTGTTTGATTTCGGCAATTACGCCGACTTGATACAGGTCTTCCGGTTTTGGATTTTCTTCTTCGGTTGATTTTTGCGTCAGCAGCAGGATCTCCCGCTCTGCCATCATGGCTTTTTCCAACGCTTGAATGGATTTCCCTCTGCCCACGTCCAAGTGCATCATCATATATGGGAACACCATTACACCTCTGAGAGGAAGTAATGGGAGCTTGCGCCAATTGGTATTGTCTTGTCCGGTCATGGTTTCACCTTCCTTAAATGCTTATTGGCTGCGTTTATTCATGGCGTCCTGCCAATCCGCTTCAAACCGCTTGATGCCTGCATCGGTCAGCGGATGTTCCGTCATGGCCAGCAGGATCTTATAGGGCACGGTGGCAATGTGTATCCCAAGACGCGCCGCTTTCTCCACATGTTCCGGAGAACGTATGCTGGCCGCTATAATTTCGGTGTCCAGGTCGTACATGGACCAAATATCCGAAAAGGCTTCCATCAGCGCCTCGGAAGGCTGGCCGATGTCGTCCAAACGTCCCAGGAATGGACTAATATACGAAGCGCCGGCCCGGGCCGCCAAAAGGCCCTGGGAGGCTGAAAAAACCAAGGTGGCATTGGTCTTGATCCCTTCAGCCTTCAAAATACGGATCGCCTTGAGCCCTTCGGTGGTCATGGGCACTTTCACAACGAGCCTGGCGTCGATCAGAGCAAGCTGGCGTGCTGCCGCGACCAGTTCATCCGCTGTCGTCCCAATCGCTTCGCCGTTGACCGGACCGGTGGTCACCACAGACAAGATCTCCCGCATCCGTTTCTCCAGATCGGCGCCTTCCCGGGCGATCAGACTGGGATTGGTCGTCACACCGCATATAATCCCCATATTCCAGACATCCTGGATTTCAGCCACATTGGCTGAATCAATGAAAAGTTTCATAACCGATCCTCCCTCTCGTCATAGGCAATAATCTATCCTGATAAGATTCAACAAACTTAAAAAGAATCCTTCAAAAAAAGCCGCTCTCGATGGAGAGCGGCCTGATTATTATGCACTCACTTCTTTTTGCTTCTTCAGATCCGCTTGGGTGAGCACCTTGAGCTTTTCTTTGCCTAAAACAGCTTCCTTTGTCACCACACACTTGCGGATCTCTTTGTGGGATGGAAGCTCATACATCATTTCCCGCATAAGGTCCTCCATGATCGCCCGCAGTCCGCGAGCGCCTGTGTCCCGTTTGATGGCTTCATCCGCAATGGCGGTCAGCGCCTCGGGGGTGAACTCCAACTGGGCGCCATCCATTTCGAAGAGGGTTTGATACTGCCGTACCAAGGCATTTTTCGGTTCCGTCAAAATGCGGACCAAGGCATCCCGGCTTAAAGCATTCAAACTGACAGTCACCGGAACACGGCCGACAAACTCAGGAATCATCCCGAATTTGATCAGATCCTGAGGCAACAGCTGTTTGAGGAACTCTCCGGGATGCTTGTCTTTGTGGCTCTCGATTTTTGCGCCAAAGCCCATCACCTTCTGTCCGACCCGGTTGCTGATGATCTTGTCGATCCCTTCAAAGGCTCCGCCGCAGATAAACAGAATGTTGGTGGTGTCCACCTGCAGGAATTCCTGGTGGGGGTGCTTCCGTCCACCTTGGGGCGGAACACTGGCTACCGTGCCTTCCAAGATTTTCAGAAGCGCCTGCTGCACGCCTTCACCGGATACGTCCCGGGTGATGGAGGGATTTTCTGATTTCCGTGTAATTTTATCGATCTCATCGATGTAAATGATGCCCTTTTCAGCTCGCTCGATCTCATAGTCCGCAGCCTGGATCAATTTCAGCAGGATGTTTTCCACATCCTCGCCTACATAGCCGGCTTCCGTCAAAGACGTGGCATCCGCGATAGCAAAGGGTACTTTGAGTATTCTTGCCAGAGTCTGGGCCAGCAGCGTCTTGCCGCAGCCGGTAGGACCCAAGAGCAGAATATTGCTTTTCTGGAGTTCAACGTCCTTGGCCTTCTGGCCTTTGTTGATCCGTTTGTAATGATTGTAAACCGCCACCGCTAAAGCGATTTTGGCATCTTCCTGATCAATGACGTACTCATCCAGATTGGTCTTGATTTCTTTGGGAAGAGGTGTCTCCATGGGTTCGAGGTCAGGATGATCCTCCATTTCCCCATCGATGATCTCATTGCATAACTCAATGCATTCATCACAGATGTAGACACCGGGACCGGCAACCAGCTTGCGTACGACATCTTGAGTTTTACCGCAAAAGGAACACTTCACCTGTCCCTCATCTTCACCGTATTTTACCATGATTCACCTCATTTATTTGCCTTTCGGCGTTTGGGGTATCTGCAGCAGGATATCGTCGATCAAGCCATATTCCTTGGCTTGACTGGATTCCATGAAATAATCACGTTCCACATCCATTTGGATCTTGGAAAGGGGCTGTCCGCTGTTTTCAGCAAGGATTTGGTTCAATTTGCCTTTCAAATGTACAATGCGGCGGGCTTGGATCTCAATATCCGTGGCCTGTCCGCTGGCTCCGCCGGAAGGCTGATGGATCATGATTTCCGCATTAGGCAATGCAAAGCGCTTGCCTTTGGCTCCGGAGGACAATAAGAAGGCCCCCATGGAAGCTGCCAAGCCAATGCAGATCGTGGAAACATCGGAACGAATATATTGCATCGTATCATAAATCGCCATACCCGCCGAGATGGATCCGCCGGGGCTGTTGATGTAAAGAGAAATATCCTTGTCCGGATCCTCCGCATAGAGGAACAGCATCTGGGCCACTACCAGATTCGCCACGTAATCGTCGATTTCTGTTCCTAGAAAAATGATCCGGTCTTTCAGCAGTCTGGAGTAAATATCATAGGATCTTTCACCGCGGGCGGATTGCTCAACAACAATGGGAACAAAGGTATTCATTTTAGGTCTCATTATCTCACTCATGATTTTCACCTCCGGTTTCGTTTTAAGGAATACAGATTAAAATTTTGCGTTGTCGATCATCCATTTGACCGCTTTCTGAACGCTCAGGCTGTATTTTATGGATGCGACCCAGTCTTCGTTTTTGGCGTAGGTGTCTTTGATCGTCTCCACCGGCTGATTGACTTGCACAGCCAGGCGCGCATACTCTTCGTTGAGCTCTTCATCGGAAATCTGAATTCCCTCCGCCTTGACGACCGCATCCAATACCAGCTCGGTGGTCAGCTCTTTTTGAGCCCGTTCTTTGAACTGGTCACGGACGGTTTCAGGGGTCATGCCGGTAATATCCATATATTGCTGGAAACTGATACCCTGCTGGGCGATCTGCTTAGCAAAGTTTTCGATCATCTGGTCCATCCGGATGTCCAGCATCGACTGGGGGATCTCCAACTGGCTGCTTTCGATGAGCTTGGAAATCGCCTGGTCTTCCAGGTTAGCCTGGGCCTTGTCTTTGGCCTGCTTCGTCAATTTCTCGGCCAGATCCGCTTTCAGTTCGTCCAGGGTTTCGAATTCGGAAACATCTTTGGCAAATTCATCGTCCATCGGTGCAAAGAATTTACGCTTGACGGCTTTGACGAGGACATCAAAAACCGCTGCTTTGCCAGCCAGTTCCTGGGCTCTGTAATCTTCAGGGAAGGTCACTTGGACGGCAACCTGATCATAGGCCTTAGCGCCCACCAGCTGCTCTTCAAAGCCGGGGATAAAGGAGTTGCTGCCCAGCTCCAGATTGTAATCGGTGCCGCTGCCGCCTTCAAAAGGCACATCGTCAACTTTGCCTGTGAAATCGATGGTGCAGGTGTCGCCCATCTTCGCAGCGCCCTCAACTTCATCAATCCGGGCAAACCGTTCCTGCATCGCTTTCAGCTGCTTTTCAATGGCGCCTTCCTCCAGCTCGCCGTTGGGTTTGGCCAGTTCAAGGCCCTTATATTCACCTAATTTGACTTCAGGCTTCAGATCATATTCTGCAGTAAAGACCAGCGGTCCGCCCTTTTCGGAGGAAACCACATCATAAGAAGGATAAACCAGACATTCGTATCCTTCCCCGGCTTTTGAAACCGCTTCCGCAAAGGCTTCCGGGATGGTTTCTTTGATGGCGTCCTCCAGAAAAGCTTCCCGTCCGTAAAGACGTTCCACCATATGGCGGGGGGCTTTTCCTTTGCGGAAACCGGGAACATTGATTTTTTTAACAACTTCTTTGAAAGCTTTATCCAAAGACTTCTCAAATTGATCGGCAGGGACCTCAATGGTCAGCCTGGCTCTGTTGTTTTCTAATTTTTCGGGTGTTACTTTCATCCTTACATTCCTCCTGAATCATACTTCTGCTATTTTCGATAAAAACACAAAAAAAACTAGTTTACACTAGCCCCCTCTGAGATTAGCTTGGTGCGGGAGAAGGGACTCGAACCCCCACGGTCTCCCACTGGAACCTAAATCCAGCGCGTCTGCCAGTTCCGCCACTCCCGCACAATTACATATAAAAAAATGGCTGGGGCGGCTGGATTTGAACCAACGAATGACGGAGTCAAAGTCCGTTGCCTTACCAACTTGGCGACGCCCCAACATGAGATAGCTAGAATGGGGTGATTGAGGGGACTTGAACCCCCGAGTGCCGGAGCCACAATCCGGTGCGTTAACCACTTCGCCACAACCACCACAATATGGCGTGCCCACAGGGATTCGAACCCCGGACCGACGGCTTAGAAGGCCGTTGCTCTATCCAGCTGAGCTATGAGCACATAAATCATTGGCTTCCTCTAATACAAGGACGCAAACGTAATTTTAGCAACAAGGACCGCCTCTTGTCAAGTCTAAATCGTCATTTTGCAAAAATTGACCTCAAGACAGGCACCATGGCCTGAAGTGCTTTCCCTCGATGGCTGATCTGGTTTTTTTCCTCCCGCGACAGTTCTGCCGTGGTGCGACGGTCTCCCGCCAGGATAAACAATGGGTCATATCCAAAGCCGCCATTGCCTTTGGGCGCCCAGCCTATATGGCCTTCACAGGTACCCTCTGACTTGAATTCCCGGCCGTCCGGCAAGGCCAGCGCCAGGGCAGCCACGAAACGGGCTGTGCGCTGCGGATCAGAAATCCCTGCCATATTCGCCAATAAAAGCCGGTTGTTGGCTTCATCGTCCCCATGACCACCGGCGTAACGGGCTGAAAAAACACCGGGTGCTCCACCTAAAGCATCCACCACCAGGCCGGAATCGTCGGCCAAGGTAGGCAGACCGGTGATGTCCCGGCCCCCCCTGGCTTTGATGGCCGCATTGCCGGCAAAGGTGTCGGCCGATTCGGTCATGGCGCGCTCCAATCGCCGGAAGCGTTCAGAGATTTTCTCTGGGTCCTCTGTGGGCGGGAGTCCGCCCAGATTTTCGGTTCGCCACAGCCCTTCCAAATTCGACAGGATCAGTATATCGACGTCCATTCCGGCCAAAAGATCGCGGATCTCCTGGGCTTTGCCTGGGTTTCCGGTAGCCACCAGCAAGCGTGGCCGGTCCACTGAAGACATCATAGAAAATCTTCTCCCAGAATCGCTTTCTGATCACGGACCAGCTCATGGATGCCGACTTCCGCAATGTCCAAAAATTGATTTAATTCCTGACGGCTGAAGGCCTTTCCTTCGGCGGTCCCCTGAAGTTCCACCATATTTCCGCAGCCGGTCATGACCACGTTCATATCCACCAAGGCCCTGCTGTCTTCTTCATAGGCCAGGTCGAGGCACAAGCCCTCGTCCAGCATGCCGACACTGATGGCTGCCAGCCAGTCCCGCACCGGGATGGTCTGCAGCTGTCCTTGCTGCTTTAACTTCTTCATGGCCATGCACATGGCAACAAAAGCGCCGGTAATGGCTGCGGTCCTTGTTCCGCCATCCGCCTGGAGCACGTCGCAGTCCAGCATGATGGTGCGTTCTCCCAATCGGTTCATATCCACCACCGAACGCAGGGACCGTCCGATCAGCCGCTGGATCTCGCTGGTCCGTCCGGTGGGTTTGCCTTTATTGACCTCCCGGGCTGTACGGGTCTGCGTGGATCTGGGAAGCATGGCGTATTCCGCAGTGATCCATCCCTGACCGCAACCCTTCAGGAAGGGGGGCACCTTTTCTTCAACGGTTGCATTGCAAAGGACCCGGGTCTCTCCGACTTCGATCAGAAGCGAGCCCTCCGGCCATTTGATATAATGAGGCGTCATTCTGACCGGCCGCAGCTGGTTCATCTCACGCCCGTCTTTTCGTATCATCCAGTTTATCCTCCTCTATATGGATAGCCGAAACCTCTTCGCGGCGGCTATGGTTTTACTTATAAAATGACCTGTTCCACGTAGTCGATGGGATCATCCAGAAATAAGCTGGCACCTTTACGGAATTGCTCCGCGTCACCGCTGGATACAAAACGCCGCACCGGCTTTTGCTGGGAGGCCAGCAATCCCATGCTGGCCAGAATGTCCCCGCCGCGGCGGACCGTTTCCGTGGCTGGATCCAAAAGCTCCACCTCAGGACCCAGGAAACGCCGAAATGCTGCAGCCAGGAACGGATAATGGGTGCAGCCCATGATTAGTGTCCTGATTCCTTCTTCTTTCAAAGACGTGAGATATTCTTTGACCGCCGCCTCAACCTGGGGTCCTTCGGTAATGCCGGCTTCAACCAGGGGAACAAAAGCCGGACAAGCCATCAGGTAGACAGGCCGATGGGGAGATTTCGCCGTGAACATCTTTTGGAAAACGCCGCTGTTGACGGCGGCCTGGGTGGCGATCACGCCCACCGGCTCTCCATCGGAAACGGCGGTTTGAGCTCTTTTAGACTCTGAGCCGTTGGCTTCGCAAACTTTGTCCACAGCCGGTTCGATCACGCCCACCACCGGAATCGTCAAGGCCTGGCAAAGCATATCATAAGCCAGCGCTGTGCTGGTGTTGCAGGCAATTAGAAGCATTTTACAGCCTTGCTTCTCCAGATATTGGCCGATCTGCAGGGCGAAATTCTTGATTTCTTCAGGTTCCCGGTGTCCATAGGGCACATGGGCTGTATCTCCGAAATAAATAAAAGATTCCTGAGGCATGGCTTTTTCCAAGGCCCGGATCACCGTTAAACCGCCCACGCCGGAGTCAAAAACACCGATGGGCGCGTTATTGCTTGCTGACAAGATTTTCATTCCTTTCACCTTAAACTCAGACGATGCCGCCCGATTGCCCGAAGGCTGCCGCGGGTCTACTTTCCTTTTTTGACCATGCCATCGGCGAACATCTTTTGCTTTGTTACGATGCCGCCCTGATATTTCCGCGCGTCCGTAACGATCATGAAATTGTTGATGTCCCATTCATCGACTTGTTTGGTCAGGGCTTTCATCGCTTTCCGGCTGATCAGGACCTGCAAAACGAATTGCGGCCCGGTATAGCCTTTCCCTTCCAGAACCGTCACGCCGTAGCCCTTTTCCCGCAGAGCCTGGGCCAGCTGCAAGGGGTTTTTCATGGTAATGATCTGGATGAACTGGACACCGATGGCCAGCTTCTCTTCAATAAATCCGCCGACAAAATAGCCGGAGGCATAGCCTAAGGCATAGGCCAGGAGATTGGCCGGATTATCCAAACTGTCAAAAACCTTTCCCAAAACGATCACATAGATCAGCACTTCAAAAAAGCCGAGGATGGCCGCTTTCAGTCTTTCCCCCCGAACCATCATGATGGTTCGCATGCTCTGCAGCGACACATCGCAGACCCTGGCAAAGAAAATATAGGCATAGCCGGTGATCGCAGTCAGTGTAAAGTAAGCAGCCATGGGAATCCTCCTTCAGCAGTTAAATTTAACACAGGCACTGTTTTAGAGATGATGTTTCATTAAGATGCACTAAGAAATTGCCGGATGCCGTTGGCAAGACCTTGGGCCAGCCGATAACGGTAAGCACCGCTGGACAGCAGAAGGTCCTCATCGGGGTTGGAAAGGAAAGCCGCTTCCACCAGGATCGATGGACAGACGGTTTCGCGGATCACCACGTAATTGTTCTCTTTAATACCCAGGTTCGCTCGGCCGCCTGCTTTGACCAAGGCTGCCTGCACCGTCTGGGCCGCGCGAAGGCGGCTGTCCCGCTGGGCAGCAAGAAGCGCATTGTTCAGGGGCGCAAAAAAATACGTGGTGTGGCCGGCGTAGCTTTGCTTTGCAGCGGAATTTGAATGGATGCTGATGAAAAGATCCGCATGGGCATCATTGGCCACGGCCGCACGGTCATAGAGGGTCATGGAAGTCTCCCCCGTATGGGTCATAATAACCGTTGCGCCCATGCTTTCCAGCAGCACCCGCAGCTTTAAGGAAATATCTAAATTAATATCTTTCTCCTTGATGCCGGAGATGACGCCCGTGGTGCCGGGATCCACGGCGCCGTAAGAGGATGTATTGCTATGCCCGGGATCCACGACCACGATCTTGCCGCTTAGTATACCTGACCCCGTGTCGGCCGAGATTTCCTCCGTCGTTGGTGCAACCCCTGATTCCGCCGGACTGTGGTCGCTTGTCCCCGCGTCTTCGCCGGGAACAAGGGCGTTTCCATTGCCCGCTGCGCCGGTTGAGGTTTCTGTGGACTTGAGAACCACTGGACTTACAAGCTTACTGTATTCTCCGGACACCCAGCCGACGCCGCCGGGAAACTGAACCTTAAACCAGCCATTCTGGTGATCCAAAACAGTCAGCACGGTCCCTTTTTGAATTTTGGTCAGGATCGCACCGCTAAGCGAAGGCGTTTGGCGGACGCGGACCAGGGAGCCCGTCACTTGAAGGCCATCATAGCCCATAAGCAAATCGTTCCGGATGTACCCAAGATTCCCATTTTCCAGCTTTATTTTCGTCCAGTTCGCTTCAGCGCCGCAGCAGCCGAAAATCTGGCCAAGGTTAACCTTGCTCACCGCGACGGTGTCCGTGGAGGCCCCTTGGCGCACATTGACGGTGCTGCCGGCCACTGTGACCACTCTTGCCTGAAGGGCTGAAGGCGCTGCCATCAGAAGCGCGCAGGCGGCGGCTAACGCCATTGCCGTTTTCATCCTGCAGAAAATCTTTGGTGTTAATGTTCTGCTCATGTCTTTCTCCCTTTTCTGTGAGGATCAGTATCTTTTTATTATAGCTTAATATGCTCTATGAAACATACCCGCAAAAGCGAATAATCTGTAAACAAATGGATGGCCTCAGTCTAGCTCCAGCACCACAGGGCAATGGTCGCTGCCTTGAACCTCGGCACAAATCCTGCTGTCTTTGATTCGAGTTTTCAACCGGTCCGATACAATGAAATAGTCGATACGCCACCCGGCATTTCGGGAACGGGCATTGAAACGGTAAGACCACCAGGAATAAGCGTTCTCCATGTCAGGATACAGATATCTGAATGAGTCGACAAAGCCGGCCTGAAGCAAGGCGGAAAACTTTTCCCGCTCCTGGTCGGTGAAGCCGGCATTGTTTCGATTCTGCTTCGGATTTTTTAAGTCGATCTCCTGATGGGCCACATTCATGTCCCCACAAAGGATCACCGGCTTTTTCTGGTCCAGGGTCTGCAGATAAGCTTTGAAAGCTTCTTCCCATTCCATGCGGTAATCCAGGCGGGCCAAGCCGTCCTGGGAATTGGGTGTATAGACCGTAACATAGTAGAAGTCAGGAAATTCCAGGGTAATGACCCGTCCTTCCTGGTCATGGGTCTCAAAGCCAAGACCATAGGTCACGTTCAGTGGCTCTGTTTTGGTAAAAACAGCGGTGCCGGAATAGCCTTTCTTTTGCGCATAACTCCAGTATTCAAAATATCCCTCCGGCACCGCATCATGCTGGCCAGCCTGCAGCTTGGTTTCCTGAAGGCTGAAAATGTCGGCGTCGGCATCCTTGAAAAACCCATAAAACCCTTTGCCTAAAATGGCTCTGAAGCCGTTGACGTTCCAGGATACAAATTTCATAGGTATCCTCCTTTGTAAAATTGGCTGAATTTTATTATACCATAATACCATCGAATACAGCCACCCGCGTCCACAAGCAAAAATCCCCAGAAGGCCCTGTGGGTCCTCTGAGGATCCTGAGTTCATGAAACGCCGGTTATCGGATGCTGTTGATCCTTCCGCCGGGGAGATGGTTGCGGTGGCGATACCATAAAACCACAATGGATATCAGAACCGCCGCCAGACTCACCACCTGGGCCACACGCAAGATGCCAAAAAGCATCAGGCTGTCTGTCCGGAAACCTTCAATCACAAAACGGCCGGCCGAATACAAGATCATGTAAAACAAGATCAAATCGCCGGGTAAAAGGTCATGTTTGCGGCGTCGAAGCAGCAGCAGAAAAACAAAAATCAGCAGGTCCCAAAGACTCTCATACAAAAAAGTAGGATGCCGATAGGCCCCGTCGATGAACATGGCCCAAGGGATCTTGGTCGGGTCGACTTCATAGCCATAGGCTTCCTGGTTAAAGTAATTGCCCCAGCGTCCGATTGCCTGTCCTAAAACCACGGAGGGCGCCATAACGTCCAGGGTATTGCCAAAACCGAAGCCATAATAATGGCTGAAAAACCATACCACAAGGATACCTGCCAGCAGACCGCCATGGATGGCCAGTCCGCCATGCCAAATGGCAATGATCTCCGAAGGGTTATCTGCATAATAAGACCAGCTGAAGGCCACGTAATAGAGACGCGCCCCCAAAATACTGACCGGCAGCATCACCAGCACCATATTTAGGAAGTTGTCTTCACTCCATCCTCTGCGTTTGACTTCCCTCAGCGCCAAAAAAGTGCCGATGACCATCGCGGCAGCGATCAGAACGCCATACCATCGGACCGTGATCGGTCCCCAAGAAAAAATAATTGGATCCAGCATCAGAAATTGTAGGCCTCCGCTTCTTCCATGATTTCGATGCCGCTGTTCGTCAGGACCGTCAGGCCCTTTGCGGTATCGTTGAGTCTGAGAATGACCATGGCCTGGTCACCGCATTTTCCCAAAAATGCGTACATATATTCCACACTGACATCTGCGTCATCAAGAAAATCCAATGCCTCCGCCAATCCGCCCGGGCGGTCGGCCACCTTGATACCGACAACATCGGTGATCGTGACTGAAAAGCCTCTCGCCTTCAGCTGGGCTTCAGCCTTTTGGGGATCATCCACGATCAGGCGCAAGACGCCGAAATCGGTGGTATCGGCAATGGACAAAGCCCGAATGTTGATGCCTTCCTCTCCCATCGCCCGGCAAACATGGGCCAGTCGCCCCTTTTTGTTTTCTAAGAACAGAGAGATCTGTTTGATCATGCCCTTACCTCCTCACGAATCCTTATTTGCTGTATTTGAATATGCCTGGGACCGGTCTGCGGATCGGCCGCAGCGGCAGGCCGATTAAAGACTGCGTTTGTCGATGACCCGTTTGCTCTTGCCTTCCGAACGGGGAATGCTGAAGGGCTCCACCAGCCTGATGTCTGCCGAGATGCCTAAGACCGAGTCGATGCGATGATAGATCCGCCGTTCCAAATGGGACAATTCGGTCACCGTGTCAGAAAACAGTGCCGGTGACATTTCGACCTCGATGGTCAATTTGTCCATGGTGCCTTCCCGTTCGACGATCAACTGATAATGGGGTGCCGTTTCGCCGAATTCCAGAAGCACGGATTCCACTTGGGTAGGAAATACATTGACACCGCGGACGATGATCATGTCATCGCTGCGTCCCGTGATCTTCTCCATACGGACCGTGGTGCGTCCGCAGGCACAGGGCTCATCGTGCAGGGTCGTAATATCCCGGGTCCGATACCGGATCAACGGGAAGGCTTCCTTCGTGAGGGTGGTAAACACCAGCTCGCCTTTTTCGCCGATGGGCAGCGAAGCGCCTGTGTCCGGATTAATCGTCTCCGCATAGAAATGGTCTTCGTTGATATGCAAGCCATTTCTCACATCGCAGTCGCAGGCGACGCCGGGCCCCATGATTTCGGATAAGCCATAAATATCATAAGCCTTGATACCCCAACGATCCTCGATCTGCTTGCGCATTCTTTCGGACCAGGGTTCTGCGCCGAAAATACCATATTTCAGTTTGAAATTGCTGCGGTCCCTGCCGGATTTTTCCAGACTTTCAATGAGATGCAGCGCATAGGAGGGCGTACAGGCCAAGGTGGTGGTGCCAAAATCCTCCATCAGCATCAGCTGCTTCTCCGTGTTGCCCCCCGACATGGGAATGACCGAAGCGCCGACTTTTTCCGCACCATAATGGAGCCCCAGGCCGCCGGTAAACAAGCCATAGCCGTAGGCGATCTGAATCATGGCTTTGCGGTCGGTGTTGGCCATATAGAGGCAGCGGGCTGTCACTTCAGCCCAGATATCCAGGTCTCGCCGGCTGTAACCCACCACGGTGGGTTTGCCGGTGGTGCCGGAGGATGCGTGGACCCGGACAACCTCGGACATGGGGACCGCAAACATATCGAAAGGGTAATTATCCCGCAGATCCTGTTTGGTCGTAAAAGGCAGTTTTTCAATATCCTTGAGGCTTGTAATGTCGCCGGGCTCATAGCCGATGGCCTGCAGCTTGTTCCGATAAAACGGTACATTGTGATAGACACGAATAACCAGTTCCTGCAAGCGGCGCAGCTGCAGCGCTTCCAGATCTTCTTTGGGCATACATTCGGCGTGTTCATTCCAAATCATATGATGTTTCACTCTCCCTGCGCATAATACCGATGTTGGAATTTATTTTACTGCAAAGGAACATCAAAACAGCAGACTGCCAGTTCGCTTTAACATCTATTGAGTATAACATAACCATGATTCACTTAAAACATTCCGTTTGAAGTATACAGATTCCGGCCGCTTCCTCTATGCTTTGGGGGGCCAGTCATCGGGAAACCAGACTGCCAAATCCTGGAACGAGGCCATTTCAGCCAAGACGGCGGCGGCAGCGTCCAAAATGGGGAATAAAAGGCAGGAGCCGGTCCCCTCTCCCAAACGCATGCCCAGACGCAGGGGAGGGTTCATACCCAGACTCGCGAAGGCTGGGCCGGCGCCTTTTTCTCCGGACATATGGGAGGCCAGCATATATTCCTGGGCCAGAGGATTGGCACGGATCGCGCACAAGGCTGCCGCCTGGGCGATCAATCCATCCACCACCACCGGTTTGCGGCGGCGGGCGGCCGCCAGCATCACACCGGCCATGGCGCCGATGTCAAAGCCGCCGACCTTGCTGAGCACATCCAAAACATCCTTCGGGTCCGGCCGGTTGACCTCCAAGGCCCGGGCGACAACGGTCATCTTCTTGGCAAAGGTCTGCTCCGTACAACCGCTGCCCATGCCGGTCACATCCGAGGGCCCAAGGCCGGTCAACGCGGCGATCACCGCGGCGCTGGTGGCCGTATTGCCTAAACCGATCTCGCCGGTGGTGATCACTTGAATGCCCTCATCAAAAAACCGATCCGCCGCCTGCATTCCGGTCCAAAGGGACTGGCAGGCTTCCTTTCGGGTCATTGCCGGACCTGCGGCAATATTGCCGGTGCCTTCAGGCCGAATCACGGCATGCTCGATTTCAGGGGATTTAGGATACCCGATGACGCCAAGGTCGATGACCTTCAGGCGGGCGCCCACGCTTTTGGCGATCACTGCGCCGCCGCCTTTGCCGGCTGCCATGATTTCGGTGACCAACCGGGTGATCTGCCGCGGATACTTATGATATCCCTCTTCGTAAACTCCATTGTCGGCGCAGAAAATCAGATTTCCCTTGGCCCGGATATCCAGGTCCAGCGTCCCGAAAATCCCCGCCATCACAGCCGCCATTTCTTCCAATTCGCCCAGAGATCCTACCGGTTTTACTTTCTCTTCAAGACAAGCCCTGGCTTTCGCCTCAGCCGCTTTGTCCCTTGGAGCGATTTCCCTGATCCTCTGGTCAATGATGGCTTCCGTGTCCATGTTGCCCTCTTTCAATGCTGCCATTCTACACACCTTCCAAACATTTTTATTGATTTTATATATTGGATAATACCCAGCTGATTTCCGCGGCATAGCCAGCATCGTCATTGGGCGTTTCCAGGATCACCGGTAAGGGCTGGTCTTTGATGGCATCCATCATGTCCATGATCCCCTCAAAGCCAAGATGTCCTTCTCCCAGCCGGGCATGGCGGTCTTTGCGGGAACCGAGGCCGTGCTGGGTGTCATTGAGATGAAGAGCGCCCACCCGCTGCCATCCGATGATCTTCTCGATGGCATTCTGCACCGCAGACCATTGGCGCAGATCATAACCCGCTCCGGTCATGTGACAACTGTCGATGCAAACCCCCAACGAAGGATGCTCACCGCAGCCCTTGATGATTGCCTCCAGTTCTTCGAACTTGGCGCCCACCTCGCTGCCGGCGCCGGCCATTCCTTCCAGAAGGATCCGCACCCCCGCCGCCTCCGCCAAGGGCAGCAGCTGATTCAGGTTTTCGCTGATCATCCGGATGCCGGTTTCGGTGCCTTGGCCGCCATGGGTCCCGGGATGAAGCACCACCCGATCCACGCCCATGGCTTGCAGCCTGGAGAAATCCTCTTCCAGATGGGCCATGGTGAAGACAACCACCTCCGGCCTGGCCGAACAGAGATTATAAGTATACGGCGCATGAGCTACCGGAGGGCCAAATGCCTTTTCCAGCATGATTGCCCTGCCTTTTGCAATATCCTCCAAATCCAGCGCCTTGGCATTGCCGCCTCTGGGATTTCGTGTGAAAAATTGAAAGGTGTTTGCCCCCATGGCAACCGATGCTTCAACCGCAGCGCAAAAACCTTTGGCAATGGAAACATGAGAGCCGATCCACATCGCTGATCTCACCATCCTATCATCATTCTTCGTTCCATTATACTAAAACATGGCCTTTTTGTGGGATGATTTCTGAAAAAAACCGGGCAGCCAATGACGTAGTGACTGCAAAACCGTTCTTAACAAACTTTCATGCTTTCTTAATCTATCCTTCACCTGTTGTTCACATTCTTTTTATATATTTAAGTCAGGAAAATCGAGATCATACCGATGTTCCCGGAATGCCGCAGCACAGACCCAAAGGAAAGGATGATACAGATGAATGAAAACACATGGAATCATGATGATGATACACTGAGCGCAAGCCAGAATCCTTCCGGCACCGGCGAACCGGCGGCTTATATTGAAGCAGAAGCCAGCCAGCTTGCGGCAGAAATCATCGAAACCCAATTGGCAGCCCCGGAGCTTTCGGAAGAAGCCGGGGGCATCGCCTCCGAAGCCGCTCCGGAAGCCGAAGCGGAGACCCGTTTTATGATGCAAGATCCGCTCCCGGGCGAGGCGCCTTCGGAAGCTTCCGCAAGCAAAGCGTCTGGCATAGGCCGACACGGCAAATTTAAAACCATCTTGGCCGGTTTCCTGGCGGGGATTGTGTTTACAGCCAGCGTCAGCGCCGCTTCCATCGGCGGATATCTCGCGGTGAGCCGAGGCGCCCTTCCCTGGAGCCAGGGGGTTCAAACCGCTCAAACAATGGAAACGTCGCCCGATGCATCCGACGCCCAAAGTCCGTCCACCGTCACAAATTCCTCCAGCAGCCGTAAGGCAATCACCGCCGCCCTGGGCACAGGCACCCTGACCATCCCGGAAATCGCTGAAAAAACCAAGAATTCCGTGGTCGGCATCAGCACCGAAACCATGTACGGCACCTCAACAGGAACCGGTATCATCTACTCCGCGGAGGGCACCATCATCACCAATGCCCATGTGATCAGCGGCGGCAGAAAAATCACTGTGACACTGGCGGACGGTACAACCTATGATGCGGTCATCACAGGCTCTGATACCAAAAGCGACTTAGCGGTTATCAAGATCAAGGCCTCAGGGCTCCTGCCCGCCACCTTCGGCAATTCCAACAATCTGGTGGTGGGTGAAACCGCCGTGGCCATCGGCAATCCTTTGGGTCTTGAGTTCGCCGGTTCCGTCACCGCCGGGGTGATCTCCGCCCTGAACCGCGAAGTGGACGTGGATGGACGCTACATGACCCTGATCCAGACCGACGCCGCCATCAATCCCGGCAACTCCGGCGGACCTTTGCTCAACAACAAGGGTGAAGTGGTGGGCATCAACTCCGTCAAGGTCAGCACCGAGGATACCGAAGGATTGGGCTTCGCCATCCCCATCAGCAATGCCCTGCCGATTATTCAGGAATTGATCGCCAACGGCCAAGTGACCGGCCGCCCGTCCATCGGCATTTCCGGTGAAGAATTATCCGCCCAGGCAGCATCCTATTACAATGTTCCCCAAGGTTTCCTGGTTCGCACGGTCACTTCCGGTTCCGGCGCGGAAGCAGGCGGACTCCAGGCAGGGGACATCATCATTGCTTTCAACGGCGTGACGGTAAAAACCCAGTCCGAGCTGAATCGGGAAAAAGACCGCTGCGCCGCCGGCGATACAGCGACGATCCGCGTGCATCGCACCACCACCAGCAAAGAAATCGACTTGAAAATCGTCCTCTCGGAGGCGGTTGGCTGATTTCAGCCCCAAACCCGTCCGGGCGGTCCCAAGCTTTCTCCCTTGCAATCCGTTCCGGCATCACATAACAGCGCAGAGATCTTGAGGATGTCTGCGCTGTCTTTTTTTCGTCCCCTTGGATTCTTGATGAATCTCTTATCTCACCTATGCTATAATGGTGGAAAACTGGCTGAGGAGTGATCCGTATGCTTTTTGAGAATATGACCCTGATCGACCATCACATGCAGGTTCTGGAAAACCAGTACGTCGGTATTGCCGGGGATCGGATCGCTTACCTTGGCGGCCAGCGTCCGGAAGCTGACTACGGCGAGATCTATCGGGGCGAAGGCAAACTCCTGATTCCCGGGCTGGTCAATTCCCATGCCCATACCCCCATGACCCTTCTGCGGGGCTATGGTGAAAATATGGCGTTACAGGATTGGCTGAACCAGAAAATCTTTCCTTTTGAATCGAAAATGAACGCAGAGGACATCTACTACGGCTACTTGCTGGGCGTGGCGGAAATGCTGCGGTTTGGCGTGGTCTCCGCCTCGGATATGTATTACGTGGGGGACAGCATGGCCCGGGCAGTCATCGACAGCGGATTTAAAAGCAATCTGTCCCTGGGGATCGTCTGCTTTACGGATCAGGCTTATGAAGAATTGCCGATCTTTAAAGAGAATCTTGAATTCTGCAAGCAATACCATCATGCCGCCAACGGGCGGGTCCAGGTGGATTTAAGCATCCACGCCGAATACACCTCCACCGGCAAGGTGGTGGCGGCGGCGGCAGAACAATGCGCCCAGTTGGGCTTGCGCATGCAGATCCACCTTTCAGAAACCCGGTCGGAGCATGAAGCATGCAAAGGCCGGCGACAAGGCAAAACCCCGGCCCAATACTTTGAATCCCTGGGTGTTCTGGACAATCCCACCACCGCAGCCCACTGCGTCTGGCTGGAACCGGAGGACTTTGAAATCCTCGCCCTAAAAAAGGTCACCCTGGCAGCTAATCCCATCAGCAACCTGAAGCTGGCCAGCGGCATCTGCAATGTGCCCTACGCCATGGCCCGGGGCATCAACGTGGCCCTGGGCACCGACAGCGTGGCCAGCAACAACAATCTGAACCTCTTTGAGGAAATCAAGCTCCATGCCCTGCTCCATAAAAACCAGGCAGGGGATCCTACCTTGATCACCCCCGCCGAAGCCTTGCAGGCCGCCACATTGAACGGCGCTTTAGGCCAAGGGCGGACCGACTGCGGCAGCATCCGAGTCGGCAATAAAGCCGATCTAGCAGTACTGGATATCCACCGTCCTCATATGAAACCGGTTCATAATCTGCTAAACAACCTGGTCTACTCCGCCAGCGGCAGCGACGTCTGCCTGACCATGGTGGATGGCAAGGTCTTGTACCGGGACGGCCAGTATCTGACACTGGATATGGAAAAAATCTACGATTACATCGACCGGGCCAAGGGGCGGATTTTGGCAGAATTGAAGGCCTAAGACCTTATCTTCTGCCAAATTGCCGTATTTTTACTTCGACCGATATTGACCCGCTTTGGCCATTATGTTATGATAAACCTCGTGCAAATCATCTCATGCTGATGTAGCTCAGTCGGTAGAGCAGCTGATTCGTAATCAGCAGGTCGAGTGTTCGAATCACTTCATCAGCTCCATAGAAAATAACCCGCAAGCCTTGGGCGACAAGGTTTGCGGGTTTTTTATTTTTACTGGCAGTAGAGATTTTATCAGCAATTATCGTGTTTTGACTGACTTTGCCGAGTGTTAGTCAGTCAAAAGTCAGTCAAAAGTCAGTTAAAAGTCCTCGCGCGTGGGCGCGCGTATAGAGTATATAAACTCTTTTCATAATAACTCAGGGTATCCTGGATTCAAGATTTTGCATATCAAAATCCACAATGGCTTTCTAAGATTCTTCAAGCGTTAGTATCTTTAACTTTTCAGTCGAAAATCTCGGATTTTGATATGTTCTTCGCGCTGTTCACGAACAAGTTTTTTCGCTATTTTTTTACTATATTTGAGTTTTTTATAATGTCTAATCATTACTTTGGAAAATATATCTGACCATTCATCAGCATAGTGAGAAGAAGGCACTTCTACCAGTAGCTTTGGTGCATCAAGATCGTTTTTCAATCGATCACCAGGTTTTCCTGCTTGGATATAAAGCAGTTGTGAAAAAATGATTAACTCTATCAAGATTGCGTGTTTTAGAGTAATAAAGTGGATGATAAAGTCCGTTTCGACTGGTTCTGTTAGTTTTACTGAAAGGCATATATGCTCGCCATCTAAAGTGCTTCCCCATGTCGATGTAATTTTACCTTCGTTAAATCCACGATGCAAATCGATTGCACGTGTAATTTCTGGAAATCTTGTGGCATCAATAATAACCAAAGGGATATTTTTACCATAAGCTATATGCTGAACGCATATTGATGCATCCGCTACTATCTCAACATATGATGAGCCAATCTCTCCATTAAGAGATAGCACCTTTTTAGTCAATTTCATAATTTATTAGCCTTTCTGATATTGATATAACTTCCTTCTCATGTTGTATATCATTTATATCGCAAGCAATTATAAAGTGAGTATCAATATCGACGGTATCGTATGTAGATTTATCCATTGGAAATGAAAACCATCCTGACACAGTATTGTGTGGCGGTATATTATAGGGTACTTTCATTTGACAAAAGCTATCATCAATTTTGGTATTTTCTTGCTGGCGAAGGATGATAATACAATCTCTGCACACCAGTTTCAAATGGATCTTTGTGATAGCAGTTGCTTTATCAGAAAGATTAGATATACTGCACTCTAAAAAATAGAAAATCTCTGCAGCCTTTTTATCATTATATATAAAGCTATTTGATATTTCATTGATTAACAGGTTAGGGCGACCTTCTCTGTAAATTTGTTGTTGGAGGCGATAAGACTTTTTTGCAGAATTTGCTTGAAAAAGTGCAAATAATGCAGCAAGTGCTGATATTATTGCACTTACTATTCCGGAATTTTTAATAAAATCAATCATTCTATCACCAATTCTCCAATCTTTATGGAACAGGTTTAAAATATCCCAATTGTGGTTTTTACACGACAACAGAAGATGTTTGCTTGGTAGGATTTTTTATACTTCAGATCATGTTCGACAGTTAGGAATTGTTGCGTCGGTTAAAAAGGCACTTAACGCAAGAAATAGTGAGGATTTGAAAAAGGATCGGTATAAACCCCATTTCAAATTTAGATTTCCAAATATTTAATCTCAACCTGTAAAGAGTCACGCTCAACTCTTGTGTAGTACTCAAAGTTAAACCATATGGGCGGAAATCCAAGAAACCCTCCTATGTTACCAAGTCAATTATTCCAGAACTCAATACTCTTGATTGGATTGTTGTATAGTCGCGATTGTTTGCAAGCGAAATAAAAACATCATAATTTGACTTTATAATACACAGAGCCTCTTCTATTGACTCTAAGTTATTTTTTTCAATACAAGTTACGATTTCAGAAATATATATAGATAAGTAATCATAGAGATGTTCTATATAAATAATCAAAGACGAATTTTTTTGAAGTGCAGAATGTGCTATTTCATTGCGATATCTATATAATCGTTGAATCTGCCACGCAACCATTTTATAATGTTTTTCTAACTTTGCTCTCGCATACGATGCATCTGAAACTAATATTTGAATAGAGTGCGCTCTGCTAAAAAGCAAGCTGTTCACTTTACATTTTGTTTCAAGTTCGGAAAATGACACCGGATCATTTAATACCTGGATCACTTCTTTTACTAATTCTTGTTTGTTTTGTTGTTTGATATTTACTGTTAATTTACTAAAAGAAAAATCGACATCACATCTACCACAATCCTCAATAAAGTTCCTTACAATTCGATATATGTACCTCAGACAAAGAGCTTCAGGCAATGTCTCTTTAATATTAGAAAAAATGTTGTCATACATTTGAGTGCGAGCAAGGGACTCTAACGCTACCCAGAGATTCATATATTTTTCTTCTTGAAATAGAGAAGCTCGACTAATATTGGCATATGCAAAAGAACCTTGTAATCTTGAGCGAAGATTATCATTTTTCCCATCATTGAATATCTTTCGCGTATTTTCAAAAATCAATCCTGAACTATCGAGATAATCGTGCGTCTCATATAGTTCTTCCGCTGCAATAGTAATCATTTTGCCTGTTTCTTGTCTAATCGATGTAATAGTAACCGATTTGAGATCCCAGGCACTAACCAAATTAAAAAAACTCGCAGTCACAATTTTCTCTGAAATTTGTTTTAATGCTAAATGTGCTGAGGAGAAAAAATCTGGTGCCTCAACAGATACAAGAAAATACTTTTTCTTGCTGTTTAAGTGCTTTGATAATTCACTATTATCATGATACTCAGCAATTGCCTCATTATATGTCCTGGTCACCAATCCAAGACTTTCCAATGTTCTTAAAGAACTAATTTGGCCCTCGGTTTTTTTGGGTCTTAATTGAATGCTTATGAATACTGTATGGGCTGTTTTATCACTAAATAATCTTTTTGTGAAATTTTCCCATTGATCTTCAAATTCATTTTCATTCATAAAAAAGTACATCATGTTTCGTAAGGCTTTGGCTGACCAACCATTGTTTATGCATTGGCTCACAACGTTTTTAGCATAAGCTTCTATGTCAGCAAAATTATTATCAATAATACTATTCTTTAGTTCATCTAATAATAAACTTAGATATTCGGGCTTTAACTTCTTAATGGCGCATGATATCTGAAAGCGGAGTCGAATCATATCGGCAGATTTTTTAAAGTCACCTTTGAACGCTATATTCAAGCTATCAAGCAATGCTTTCTCATATTTTTGTAATATCTGATCACATGCAATTATTGCTTTTGTTTCCTCGATACATGCTTTCATGTTATGTTCAGTAGGATAAATGTTCTCAACTGTCTTGTGTATTACTTCTTGTAACTCATTTAAAGCATAATAGCAATTCAAGACTTTATACTGATATGTATCCAGTGTTCTGCTGTCAGTTAATTCTTGCCAAATCTGGCAAAAAAAAATCGCAATATCCTTAACTTTCTTTTCTTTTAAATGACTGTCATTATTATAAGCTAACATATTGCACTTCACTTTCTTGACATTACTTTATTAATCACTTATACTGTTTTATGAAATAGATATTTACTTTGGATATAAGAGGTGCTTTCTTCAGGGATGAGGCTTTGCCCGCCCAAAAAGAATCGACCTCTTTTTTATTTCCTCTCCCCCAAAATATTAGTAGGATTCTTGGCATCATCTTATTATGCAATTTATCAATATGCAATATTATTTAGAAAAATCTTTTATATTTAAATGTGCTTTTGCTTAATTAGAATAAATATATAAGAGGCACCCAAATTCTGACTGATTATCATTTGGGTGCCTTTTATAATCTCTATATATTTTATGTCCTTATGCCACTGCCACAGCTGCCAAAATCCATTTTCAAACGATCTTTCAACTGACTCAACAGCACCTCCTCCGCCTCATTTCAAGGGAGCAGGATGACGGCCAGATAGGTCAAAGGCCCTTCCTCGGCACACCGGATCGACTGACCGTCTTTTTCGTAGACAACCGCGGCGTCGCCCGGCTCCAGGATCCTTTCCGTGCCATCGTTGTAGAGTGCCCGTCCTTCCAGGATGCAGATGACTTCCGTCACCCCTTCATGGGTGTGATATCCCACCACATCCCCTGGCTTTAAGGTGATTCGGGCCATCGTTTTCAAATGCTTGTTGTTGTGGTTTCCTGCCTCGACAATGTGCTTGATTTCGATGACGCCCTCTCCGTCGTGGGGTTTCTCCAGCAATTCCACCCGTTGGTCATTTTTTAACTTAATCATATTCCCTCTCTTTCTGTCCTGTCTGAAAATGAATCGGCATTTTGTGGATTAAATCCGAGGATGCAGCCTTTTCTATTGAACCATCATGATATTTCCATCGGTGCTGATCACCACCGTCTTTCCAGCCGTCCATAGAACGTTTCCGCTGTGCTTTTTCAGGATAGCCATGGCTGACTGGCTCGGGAGCCCAAAGGGATTCCCTATACCATAGCTTATGACGGAGATTCCCGGGCGGAGAACAGAGAGAAGAAACTCGCTGTTTCCAGTCCAACTGCCATGGTGCTGTGCCTTAAAAAGATTTACCGGGCCGACTTTGGTCAAGTAGCGGTCCACTGCGACGCCTGCATCGCCGGATAAGAGGATCTTCGTATTGCCATAGGTTACAAGAATGACCACGCTGGTGTCGTTCAGGTCCTCGTATACAGCCACGGTTTCGATGACTTGAATAGATAGATCGCCAAACCGCAGGATTTGATTTCCGTCATCGAACCGAAGGCATCCCTCTGCAATGACCTTAGACTCTAAGGCCTTATAGCTATAGGTCGCCGCCGATATCCCGCTGTCCAGATAGCTTTGCACTTTAAAGGCATCAAAAACCGCCGGAAGTCCGCCAATATGGTCCTCATGGACGTGGGATGCAACCACAAGTTCAAGATCATCCACGCCCTGGGATTTCAGATAGTTGACCACCCTGCCTCCCTGTGATTCAAGTCCGGCGTCAATGAGAATGTCCGTGTCGTTATGATTTAGAAAGATCGACTCCCCTTGTCCCACATCAATAAAGGAAATCTCTAATTTTCTCGATGAACCCGCGGATGAAATATCCGTGTTCGACCGGGTAATAAGGACTGTCTTTGTTTCCGGGTCCCATACCGTCGTTCCCCCAAGGGCCCGGATTACGGCTCGAATGGGAAGATACGTTCTGGATGACTTGATCAATGCAGGAGACTCCGTGGTTATTTTAATTCCGTTCTTTTCGATGAAGCTTTGGCCAATGGGTATTTTCAGGGTCATGTCGCCCTTGTTAACGATCACAAAAGGAGCGTTCCAGGAGATGGAATCCACACCGTACGCTTCAAGAACAGCTCTTGTCGGCACATAGGTCCACCCATTCTCCACAAATGGCAAAGAATCTACCATTTGAACCAGGTTTGAATCGACCCTGATCCGGATCGAAGCGGGCGACAAAGCAAGAACCTTGGATGGGCCGACGAACCATGCCGCAAACAATAGGCATATCACGAGCATCATCAACGGTCTGATGCGGTACTTCATTCGATCACCCCCCAAAGCCTGTTTTGTCATTCAGGATCTTTATTCCATTATACTATAAAGCGATGGTGGATTGAGAATTACACACTGTTTTTCTTTCTGTTTCCTGCAAGTTATTATTTTTTGCTGGCGATCCAGAGCAATTCGATGATATTCAGTTGGATCTCAAAATTTTGCCGGTTGCGTTTGCTTTCTGTATGCAGAATGAGCCCGCAGCAAAACAAAAGAATGGACGACAAGGCTGAAAAACCTGAAACAATAAGGGTCGGGAATCTTGGCACCAGCCCCGTCCTTGTAAATTCAAGGAGGATCGGCGTAAACAAGATGGCCGCATAAACTGCCAGAAGTAAAGCGATGGCAGAAAAAAACTGCAAGGGCTTGTAATCCTTCAGCAGCTTGAAAATGGTCCCGATGACTTTGGCCCCGTCGGAATAGGTGTTTAATTTGGAAACGCTGCCTTCCGGCCGGTCCCGATAGGTTACAGGAATCGATCGGATGTTAAAATGTTTATCCAGTGCATGGATCGTCATTTCCGTTTCGATTTCGAATCCTTCAGAAAGCACCGGGAATGATTTTACAAAGGTATAGCTGAAAGCCCGATAACCGGTCATGATGTCTGTGATATCCCCCTGGAAAAACCGATTGACGAGTTTACGAACCAGGATGTTGCCAGAGTTATGAAACCGCCGTTTATTTTCTGTGAAATAGGTGGAGGACAGCCGATCGCCGATGACCATATCTGCTTTTTCATTAAGGACCAAATCCGCCATTTCACGGGCAGAGGCCGCCGGATAGGTATCGTCTCCGTCAACGATCAGATAACAATCCGCCTGAATTTCGCGGAACATGGTTCGAATGACGTTCCCCTTTCCCTGACGGCGCTCATAACGAACAATGGCCCCCGCTTCCCGGGCTATGACGTCCGTATGGTCTTCTGAATTGTTGTCATAGATATAGATATCGGCTTCCGGCAGCGCTTCTCTAAATTCTTCAATCACCTTCTTGATGGTCATGCTTTCGTTATAGCAAGGGATAAGCACGGCAATACGCATTGTTATTCTCCTTTATTTACATGGTTAATGCTTTCTTTTTCATAACATAATTCCAAAACATGACCACCACCGTTGAAATGATTTTTGCGGCCATATAATAGATCCCGATTTTATCCACCAAAACCCACATAAGCCCTTGGTTGATTCCCAGACCCGCCAGGCTGGATGCTATAAAAGCAAGCCGCGATCTTCTTCCGGTTCCCTTGACACCCTCAAATACCCAGAAAACACAGATTAAATAATTCACGGCCACCGATGCCGTAAAGCTCAAGGCGGAGGATATCAGATAATAGAGGCCCATAAACTCGGTCAATCCATAGAGCAGTCCATAGTCCACGAGAAAACTGATGAAACCATTCACCATAAAACGAATGATTTCCTTCAATTTTTCCATCTTTTTATTTTTCTGCGTTTCAACCTTCAGACCATCACCCCCTGCTCTTCCCCCGATTAAAATCAATAGCCCTCGCAGGATCATTTGCTCAGATAGACTTTGGACTTGTCTATGCTCTTATAAATTCGGTATCGGCTCAAACCTTGGATTTTTATTTCCTCACTGGATTCTCCATCGATTTTCACACTATGGTCGGTAATCAAATAGTCAACCGTATCAAGCGTTTCGTAAGCCGTTGAGGGATAGTTGCTGATGATCTTTTGCTCCCTCAGGTCAATCAATTCATGGCCCTCCAGCAGCTTTTTGATCTCACTGGTTTTTGTCCAATATACTGGCCTGAGGATATAGGTATCGAGGGCCGGTTCGTAGCCAGAGGTAATGATCAGGACATTGCCTTGATTTTCTTGGACAAACTGATTTACTGCGATCGCCTGGCTGATTTGGTCCGGCGTTTTTCGATAAATGCGATCGAATTCTTTCATCGAAAAATAATTGTTCAGGACGCAAACGATCATCATCAGCAGAACCAAAAGGCGCGTCCCGGTTTTTTTTGTGTTTGCTTTCAATAAGACAACGGTGAAACCCGCAATCCCCAAAACCAATACGCTTTTAACCAAAAAAAGCTGCCAGGGAATATGAAACACATTGGGATCCCCGGTGATTTGAGTGTGCTTCCCCCCCAGGGAACTGATTGCCTGCAGCAAGACCCCGTCAATACAAACATTTGAAAAAAACCTAAACAGGCTGAAGACGATCATACAGAAAAAAACAGTCCATGTAAAAAGCCTGGCCAGGGTCTTGGGTTTATCTTGTTCCTCTGCCGCGTTATGGATAAAGCGTTCCTTGAAAAACAAAGTCAAAAATAGAATGAGCAGCGGCGCGTAATACCTTGTATGCTGCCGTATGAATAGCTTCGGATAATCTTCGTTGGTTGAAATGCTGAGGGCGATAATAAAGATCATGACCACCATGGACACAACCGCAAAAACAAGCATATTTCGCTCGCTTTTCTCAAACCGTTCAAATCGAAGCAAGGGGATCAGGACAGGGAAATAAAAAAAAGCGAGCAGAGCAAACATGATGTTGTTGATCAGTGCATAAAAAAAGTATATGAACGTATTAAAGTCATAGACAGCAAGTCTGAGGTTGCCTTCATAGGATGAAACGCCCATCCCCAAAGTTAAAAAAACGATTATTTTATATCCTAAAATCGCACCGCCCGCCATGACGCAGAAGCCTATGCAATAGATCAAATTTTGTTTCAAGGAATTTATTTTTGTAAAATAGCTGTCAAATGCTAAAGTGCAAACAAAGGCCGCCGCAAAATAGACCGCCACCGTCTTTGTCAAATAGGCCAAAAAGCAAAATACCGCACTCAAGGCACAGTACAATATCCTATCTTTCGTTGTCTCGCTGTCCCAAAACTGATAAACGAAATAGAGAAGCCACAGGGACAGCGGGTAGAACAAATTCTCAGACATAAAGGTCATCGAGGTGGATAAATCCGGCATTAGAAATGTGATCATAAGCAGCAGCAATACCCAGGAATTTTCCTTCAATATCTTTTTCCCCAGCAAATAAACGGGAAACAGGGCGGATGAAATAAGGATCGAATTGAATACAGCCATGGCATTGATCTGCAATATTTGATCCTTGATCAGGTTGAAGGGCGCCAACAGCATCGGATATAATATCTGATCGAAATTCATATACACATTATGGACCCTGATGCCTGCATGATTGAATAAGCTTCGTGATATGCCAACATATCGTATTTCATCCGGATAGATCATCAATGATTTTGGAAAACAGGCAAAGACAGAGCGCAAAATGCTTGAAAAGACAAATAAAGTAAATAAGATGATGAGGATGGTTTTATAATCGATCCGATTGATTCTATCCAAAGCTCTTTTCATTTCTTATCTCCAAATCCATTGATTCTTATGATCTACCCTGAAATCAGGCTTATTCTGAATTCTGGATAGGATCTATCTCCTATTCTAAACGAACTTCTCTAAACTGGCAAAACTGAAATAATGTAACCCCCGGCGATTAGGCTTACTAAATTTGCGGTGAAGGTGTAGATCAATACCCTGCGCTTTTTTTGCTCCTTGATGAAAATGGGAAACGCAAGCATTTCTGCCGCAAACACAAATATCTCTCCAAATATTAAACTAAAAATCAAATAATTGGGCATCAGGGGCCCTCCATGATTCAGCCAAAGATTCAATGCACCCTGGGTCATAAGGTTGATTGCGAGAAACACAAGCCAACTTTTCTTTTCTCTAAATCTGAAGAGCCAGAATAGGATCCCTTCCAGCATAAGGGTAAGCAATAACCGTATGGAGACCAGGAGCGCCGAGCGCAATGGATATTTCCCGGCGGTCAGCGTTTGATTGGCTAGGTCCAGGGTGTAGACGTGGTTATAACCCTTCAAAGGTGCGTCAAGGGTACACTCGAAGCTCTCCCCTTTTGTGGTGACTTTGAACGTATGCTGATCATCGGCCTTCATGTCTCGCGAGTAAAAAGCATAATACCCTTCCCATGCAACTCGCCGGGCCACCGCTTCCGGTCGATTCTCATTAGACACCAATTCAATGGTAAGGTCATCGGTTGGATTCTTGACAAGGATCACCAGGGATGGCGGTTCTGCAGAATTTGCCAAGGCTGTGGCAGGAAGGATCATTGCCAGCAGTATGCCTGATATCATGATCATGAGCCATCGTTTACCTGTATTGTTCATGGGGTCCCCCTTCCTTATATCACATCAAATCGTCCATTCCTCGTGAATGATGCCTGTGAGATACCAGTCCGTGCCGTCTTGTTCAAAAACCAGTTTCAGGCTTCTCCAGTCCATTCCGCCATATTGCGGATCAAAACCCGGAAAGTGGTATTCGATGGAGACACCCTGTGGATAGGCATCCTTGAAATTATTGATCAGATTGCCGCGCTGCTGCACTTGATCAAATACGATTTGTGGTGCCGCCAGAAAATCCTGATCATAAATGTATTTCTCATAGTACTCACTGAACGTCAGATCCATGGGCTCTCCGGAACCATCATAAACCCCCCAATGATAAATTGTCTCATCATAAAACAAATCTGGAATATCTTTGCCGGGAAAGCGCACATCCGTCGCTGTATTGATATTCGAATACGGCGTCATGCGTAGCCCCTTTTGCGGGTGAACCCATTGGCCCAGCAACTCCGTGTCCTTATTTTTTAGGGCAAAGAGGATACGGTCTGCCTTCTCCTGAATGACGACTCTCTTCTCCAGTTTCATTTCAACGGGGGGATGTAAAGCTGCCTTCTCTAATTCAGTATTTAAAACTTCGATTCTGGCTCTCAAGTCAGTCACATCCAGGTTGAGCTGCTCAATCTGTGCCGTCTTGCTTTGAAGGTCCGACTGAAAGGCCTGATGCTGCGTCCCATAGACAGCGCTTCCGGAGAGGATCGCTGCCAGGCAGGCAAGGATCAAGGCGAGCCCTAAATGAATCCTTCGATCTTTGTTCATGGAGTACACCTCACTTTCGATGCTTTAGCTTGATCATCCAATCAAGAGTTGATCATCCGCTGTGGGAACGACCAGGTCCATGCGCAGAACGTGCTTGTATTGGTCGATGGTTCTCCGCCATACAAGCCTCAGATCACGATCATAATGTGCAACAATCGCTTCGCTGTCCGTCCATAAGGAGGATATATAGGGCGGCTGGGGGATTGGGCCAACCGTCTGGCGAAGAATGGCCGTCCATCCGCCGTCTTTCGTCGGTGCAAGCTGTTGAATGATACCGGGCATCGGATCCAGGGTCATCAAAGGCGTTCCGGAATTCGAGAGAACCACAAGGATCGAGGCTTCTCCGCCTTCCGCCGCAGTCCGATGCCAGCCCCCGACAAACCGTCCGTCGGACAGTCTGACCGCCGTTTGTATCCACGTGCCCCCTTCTTCTTCGGAATAGGTCCAGGTCCGCTCCCCTTGTTCATTGCAGCAAAACAATGCAGATCGGAAGGCGGCTGCTGAGGCAGAACCTGCCGGCACAGATACGGTGCCTGAGGCGAGGACACCTTCCTCGCCGGACATGGCAGACACCTTATAGAGACGCTCTCCCACCGCCATTTTCGAAATCCATCGTGCGTTCAGGTTTTCGCTGAAACAGCCGATCTGCGAAACCTGTTGATCTGCGACGCCGACAGCGGACCCCTGGTCCGCCGTTTCGTTCCACCAAGCCAACACGAGTCCTGTTTCGTTGGTATAAGCGGCATCCATCAAGGCAGCATTGCCTTCTGCATCCAAAATCAAGTGTTTTGACAGGCGCCCATCCTTTTCGAACCGTGAAAGCACGATATGATTGCGGTTAAAGGACCCGTCTGGATTTTCAGAAGCAGCCATCCCTGCAGCGAGGACAGCCCCATCCTGGGTGGCGAAGAGATGCTCCAGTCCACCGGGCACAGTTTTATCATCCTCGGATCGCCAGATTTCCGCTCCATCTGCAGAAAATCTGCAGACTCTGTCCACTGGATCATAGGATGCGGATTCCTTCCTGGAAACACGAAGTGAAACCGCAAATCCGCCATCCGATAAGATGCACAGGGAGACCGGATAACCTGTATAAGGGTCTTCACCATAGCTGCGGTCCCAGTCAACGGCGCCATCGGCCTTGAAGCGGATTGCCCGGAGACAAGCCATGGTATTCCCGTTTGGGTCCTTCACGTCCATCGGAACCTGGGACACAGCAAGGCATCCTCCATCCGGCAAAGGCTTGATCAGAGACAAGGTCTGCATCTCCGGCAATGCGATGGAACGGGCCGGCACCTTTTCCAAAGCCACAGCTGCAACCTCTATATGCTGAACCTTTACATCCACGGTCATCCAATCTGCCGGTACCTCGGCCGGTGTGAAGTCAGGCGGATCAAAAGGATCCTTGGAAGCTGTGCAGGCAGATATTGCCATCAGTACCGTTAGACAATAAATCAGAGGCCAACCTGGCAATTTTCTTCTCATGTCGCTCACCGGCCTTTCCCTGATTTTTTGTATCCCCACCTTCAAAATTAACATGCGGATCATAAAAGTCAAGCTATATTAAGCCGCATATATTTTGCAGGGCCATGCCCTCGATTCAAAAAAGCACAAACAAAGCAGCCCGCGGGCTGCTTTGTTTGTGCTTTGGAGCTCGATTCCTGAGACTCTGCCCCTTATTAATTAAATTTCTTTTACATTCAATACTCTCATGGCATTCAGGATCGCGATCACCGCAACCCCCACATCGGCGAAAACCGCTTCCCACATGGTGGCAATACCAAAGGCGCCTAATATAAGGACCAGGAGTTTTACACCCAACGCAAAAGCGATGTTTTGATACACGATATTGCGTGTCCGTTTGGCAATTTTGATTGCGGTCACAATTTTAGAGGGCTCATCGGTCATAATAACGATATCCGCCGCCTCAATGGCCGCATCGGATCCCAGGCCGCCCATGGCAATGCCGATATCCGCTCTTGCCAGCACCGGCGCATCATTGATCCCGTCACCCACAAAGGCAATTTTTCCACCGGAAGACTTGTGGGTTTCAAAATATTCGAACCGCTCCACTTTATCCGCCGGCAGCAATTCTGAATAAACCTCATCCAGCCCAAGCTGTTTTCCGATCTTGTCGCCTGTAGCCTTCAGATCCCCCGTGAGCATCACGGTTTTTTTGATGCCTAAGGCCTTCAGGGCTTTGATTGCAGACGCCGCATCCTCTTTCACTTCATCGGAGATCACGATATTGCCCGCATAGACATGATCGATTGCAATATGGACCAAGGTTCCAAGGGTCTCCACCTCGCGGAAGTCTATGTTTTCTTGTTTCATGAGCTTGGCATTGCCTGCCTCGACTTTTATGCCGCCGATCCGTACCTTGATGCCATGGCCCGGGATCTCCTCATATTGGTCGATCCGGTCCTGCTCGATTTTGGAAGCATAAGCATCCACAATGGAAAGGGCGATGGGATGGTTAGAATAGCTCTCTGCGTAAGCCGCATATTCCAGCAGCTCCGTTGTGGTGAAACCGTCTTGAGGATTCACGGCGGTCACTTTAAAGATTCCTTTGGTCAGAGTGCCCGTTTTATCGAAAACAACCATTTCCACTTTGTTAAGGGCTTCCAGATAGTTGCTGCCTTTCACCATGATGCCTTTTTTGGAAGCGCCGCCAATGCCGCCGAAGAAGCCCAGCGGAATCGAAATCACCAGCGCACAGGGGCAGGATACCACCAGAAACACCAAGGCTCTGTAGATCCACTGGGAGAAGGTGGCGCCGTCAATCAGCAGCGGCGGGATCACCGCAATGGCCAAGGCAGCATAAACCACGATCGGTGTGTAAACTCTGGCAAACCGGGAAATGAATTTTTCGGCGGTTGCTTTTCGGCTGCTGGCATTCTGGACCAGATCCAGAATCTTGGATACGGTGGATTCCTCAAAGTCTTTGGTGACTTCAATGGTCAGGATACCGTTTTTATTGATAAAGCCGCTTAAGGCCATGCTGCCGGGTTCCATATCCCGGGGCAGGGATTCGCCGGTCAGCGCGGCAGTATCCACCATGGAAAACCCTTCAAGAACCTTGCCATCCAGAGGTACTTTTTCTCCCGGTTTGACAACGATCACATCACCAACACGGACATCCTCAGGGGAAACCTTCTTCAGACCGTCCTGAACTTTAAGATTTGCGTAATCCGGCCGAATATCCATCAATGCGCTGATGGATTTTCGGGAATGGCCTACAGCCACAGCCTGGAATAATTCTCCCACCAGATAGAACAACATCACCGCAACGCCTTCCGCATAATCACCCACAAAGAAAGCGCCTATGGTGGCCACGGACATAAGGAAGTTTTCATCGAAAACCTGGCCTCGAAGAATCCCTTTGACCGCCCTCAGAACCACTGGCGCGCCCACCAGCATATAGCTGGCCAGGAAGACGATCAATTCGATTTGTTTCGGGAGATCAAGCAGCATGCCGGCCGCAAAGATGGCGCCGCCGACGACCAGCTTTATGATTTCTTTTCGGTTGTATTCTTCATCGTAATGACTTTGAGCGGCCTTGGCCTTGCCCTGCTGCTTATTCTCTTCGAAAACCACTTTGACCTTCGGCTCGATCCTGTCGACGATCCCCATGATATCTTGTGTCAGACCCGACCCGATCCGTCCGGGTTCCGTTTCAAGGGTCATTTTTTTCGAAACAAAATCCAAGGAAGCTGACTGCACGCCTTCCAGGACGCCGACTTCGGCTTCGATTTTCGAAGCGCAATGGGCGCAATTCAGTCCTTCAAGGATGTAGGTGCATTTTGTTGGTGAACCAACCACCTTTTCGTTCACCACAACATCCGGCTCGTGCTTATGCACAATGTCCTTAACTTGTTTCAGGATGCTGTCATGCGTGGTTTCTGCCTTGATTTCCAGAACCATGGTTTTGGTCATGAAATTCATCCTGGCTTCCACGCCATGGAGTTCGTTGATATCATTCTCTATCTTCGCTGAGCAATGGGCGCAATTTAAGCCCTCAAAAATTAGTTCTTTCTTCAACATCCTGGATCCTCCTCTACTTTTCTTCTCGGATATGGATCAAACCTTGCTCGAAGATCCGCTTCACGTGTTCATCGTCCAATGAATAATAAATCACTTTGCCTTCTCTGCGGTTTTTCACCAGTTTGGCTTGCTTCAATGCGCGAAGCTGATGGGATATGGCGGATTGTGTCATATTTAACAAAAAAGCGATGTCGCAAACACAGAGTTCCGCTTCATCCAAAGCCCATAATATCTTGATTCTCGTCGAATCCCCGAAGACTTTGAATAACTCCGCAAGATCATAAAGGGTTTCTTCCGGAGGCATCTGACCTTTTACTTTATTTACAATATCCTCATGGATCACATTGCAATCACAGGTCTCAACGGATAATGTCTTGCCGATCATGGCATGGCCCCCCCTTCGTCTTCTTGAATGATTACTTGAGCAACCATTCATATGTTTGATTGCATTTTACCTTGAATCCAGCCGCATGTCAACCCATAATTGAATGATTGCTCATATGTTTTTTTCTTGTTTTTTTCGCTGATTATTGATCCGACCATGGTCATTCCCACTTTATAAAAAGGCTAACCCTTCACCCCCTGATTGTGGTATATTAAGTATGAGAAAAGTCTTTCCAACGGATCGAATCCGCCAAGCGCAAAACCTTCCTAACACAAACCGAGCCGAATCGCTTAACCGGTAGAAAGGATGGTGTCGTATGAGAAACAGCGTATTGACTATACTGTGCAACGAATGGTTTACCGAAACCGGCCGAAACAATTGGGACAACGCAACCATCGAGGAAGTCCATGAAGCCCTTGAAGCCATGAAAAAAATCAAACCCGGAATAAGCGCTTATTCCGCAGAAGAAATATGGTCCGAGATGCAAGACATCATTGCGGAATATGATCAAGCCAACAAGCCTGAATAAGCAATGACCTGCCCGTCGATCAAGCATGCATAAAAAGCCTCCTTGTCGTCCAAATCCGGACAGCAGGGAGGTTTTTCATTATAAACACATACAGCACGCTGCTATTTTTTCAGGAAGCCGCCCAACAGCTTACCCACATCATCCATGATATTGCCATCGTTATCGGCATCCAACAGATTTTTTACCATACCCATCATATTCTTGTCGCCGCCTTGACCGAGAAGACCACCAAGCATTCCTGATATCCCGGCAACATCCAAATTCTGCTGCTTTTTCTGTTGTCCCAACGCCCCCAGCAGCAACGGAGCCAGCTGCGTCATCAGGCCGGATACCTGCCCTGCGTCCAAACCAGTTTCCCGGGCTAAGTTTTGCTGCACCTTTTCGGTTTTCCCTGGAAGAATATGCTGCAGGATCTTTGCGCCGTCTTGGGTGTTGACGCCTTTAAAAAATCCGTTGATATCCGCCACATCGTCATCCTGGTGCTGTTCCAATGCACTGCTTAACGCTGCCGCGCCTTCCTGTGTGCTGGCATTTTGCCCCAGCGCCTGCAGGAGCATGGGCATTCCCATCTGCGTTAATTTCTGTACCTGGTCAGGGTTGGCTCCTACCGATTGTCCCAGTTGGTTCAACGTTTCCTGGTTGTTAAGCTGACTTGTGATCAATTTTATGATGTCCATAATAACCTCCTCCGAACGCTTCCGTTCTTATCGATTTGGCTCTTACTAACTGAATGCGTCTCCTTCGTTGATCGTTTCGGATGCATCACGATGCACGCCTTTATTCTGCGAAGGATTTGATCGTCTCAAGGGTTTTTTGAATCAGGCTGGTGACCGACAAATCGGGAACCCCGACAATGATATGGTTGCATTTATTGATCGGAATCAGGATTTTCTTCGCCCGGCTTTGACCAACCGCAACAGCCATGGCAGAGGTGACCTCTCCCAGCAATGCATCAGCGATCACAATGCCGATGGGGCCGATGATGATGTCCGCTGTCCGGCAGCCTACGATCACTGCGTTTTCACCGGTTGCTGCCTGCTCCGCGCCGGCTTTGACCATGTTGGCGGTGGCGATGCTGTTGGTGCCGATGGCCGTGATCAAGACCTTCGGCAAGGTCGCTTTGACCGCCTCCACCAACTGTTTTCCAATTTTTCCCCCTTGCCCGTCAATAATCAGAATATGCAGCGGTTCTTCTTGTTTCACCCTCTATTCACCTCGTCATCCATTGATTTTTGATCCTCTGATTATAGCATACATCTCAGACATTGCCGATATGGATCCATTTCAATCCGGCGTCTTTACCGATGTCCCTGGCCATTTCCAAGGTCTCGATCGGCGTAACAGGGACATGAGGCATCTTCCAGGCAGGAAAGAACCGGCTGATATGCCATGGCACATCCCGGCTGAGCTCATCAGCGATAAATTCCGCGATTTCTTTCAGCTGGCCGGCCCGGTCGTTTACGCCCGGTACGATCAGGGTGGTGATCTCAACATGGACGCCTGCCCGATGAAGATGCTTCAGACTTTCTAAAATCGGTTCGGCATGGCCGCAGCAATATTTTTCGTAGACATCCCCCCTGGAACCCTTCAGGTCCACATTGGCGGCATCCAGATAAGGAATGATCCGATCAAGGGTTTCGGTGGTCATGAAACCGTTGGTCACCCAAATATTTTTCAGGCCGGCTTTTTGAGCCAGAATCATGGTATCCAGCGCATACTCCGTAAAAATTGTCGGTTCAGTGTATGTGTAAGAGATCGAGGGGCATGCGTTGGCAAGGGCTTGCCGTACATGCTCTTCCGGTGTGACGGCGTATCCTTCAATGGGCTTGTCAGGCTTGGGACTTTGAGAGATCTCCCAATTCTGGCACCAGGCACAGCATAAATTGCAGCCGGCAGCCGCGAAGGAATAGGTCTTCGTTTTCGGCATAAAGTGATACAACGGCTTTTTTTCGATGGGATCGATGGCCTCCGCCACGGTCATGCCATAGTTTAAGGTATATAAAATGCCCTTCTGGTTTTCCCGGACGCCGCAGATCCCCCGTTTGCCATCTGCAATGGTGCATCGATGGCTGCAAAGACTGCATTGCACTTTTCCGCCTTCGATTTTTTGGTATAGGATGGCTTCTTTCATCTTATCCCCTCCCTCCTTCCGCTTCCTGCCGCAGCAGCTCTGCTTTATCGATCTTTTCCCAAGGCAAATCAAGATCGTCTCTGCCAAAATGACCATAGACGGCCACCTGCCGATAGATCGGCCTTCTTAGATCAAGGTCTTTTATAATCGCCGCCGGCCTGAAATCAAAATATTTTCTGACCAGGTCTTCAATCTTTTCCTCTTCGATTTTTTGGGTGCCAAAGGTGTTGATCTGAAGGGAAACGGGATGGGAAACCCCGATGACATAAGCCAGCTGGATCTCACATTGATCCGCCAAGCCTGCCGCCACGACATTTTTCGCCGCATACCTTGCGGCATAGGCACCCGAGCGGTCAACCTTGGTGGGATCTTTACCTGAAAAGCCGCCGCCCCCATGGCGTGCGTATCCCCCATAGGTATCCGCGATGATTTTCTTCCCGGTCAAGCCGGAGTCCCCTTGGGGACCCCCAATCACAAAACGGCCCGTGGCATTCACATAGTACGTGGTCCGGTCATCCAGCAGATGGGCCGGAATCGTCGTCTTAATGACTTTCTGAATGATATCCCGCCGGATCTGTTCCTGGGTCACCTCCGGCTCATGCTGGCAGGCGATCACCACCGAATCCACCCGGGAAACCTTATGGTCCGCGTATTCTACCGTAACCTGGGTTTTCCCGTCAGGCCTCAGGTAGGGCAGTTCTTTAGATTTTCTGATGTCTGCCAGTTTTTGGGCCAGTTTATGGGCGAGGACAATGGGCATAGGCATATATTCTGGGGTTTCGCTGCAGGCATAGCCGAACATGATCCCCTGGTCCCCGGCGCCGATCAGATCAGCTTCTTCTTCAGAACCTTTTTTATGCTCAATGGAGGCATCGACCCCCACCGCAATATCCGAGGATTGCTCGTCGATGCCGGTCAGTATGGCACAGGCTTTGCTGTCAAAACCGAAATCCGAATTGGTGTAGCCGATTTCCCGGAGGATATTCCGAACGATCTTCGGAATGTCCACGTAACATTCCGTGGTAATTTGGCCGGCAATCAAAACCAGCCCGGTACTGATGGAGGTATTGCAGGCCACTCTGCCCTTGGGGTCCTTCTCCAGGATGGCATCAAGGATGCCATCGGAGATTTGGTCGCATAATTTGTCCGGATGGCCTTCGGTCACTGATTCGGAAGTAAAATATGTCTTTTTCATTGCCGTCTCACCCTTCCCATGGATGGCTTGACCAGCCATATTTTCCCAGCAATTCCACGAAGCGGACCTTCTCGATGGTTCGGTTCTGGACATTTCCCATCAGATCTTTCGTTATATACTGGAGTTCCTGAACGCTGGGCGGCCCCACCGGAATGATCATGGTGCCGCCGGCATTCAGCTGCTCCAATAATTCCTTGGGCACCGTTTCGGCAGCGGCGGTGACAATGATCCGGTCAAAAGGCGCATGCTCGCGCCAGCCTTCGCTGCCATCGCCGATCAGGTAGCTTATGTTCGTGTACCCTAGCGCTTCCAGACGTTTCCTGGCTTTTTGGCCCAGTGACCGGATCCGTTCGATGGTATAAACCTCTTTTGAAAACTGCGCCAGCAGCGCCGTCTGGTATCCGGAGCCTGTTCCGATTTCCAGCACTTTGCTTTCCTTTTCCGGTGAAAGCAGAAAGGTCATTTCCCAAACAAGGCTGGGCTGGGAAATGGTCTGCCCATATCCAATCGGCAAAGGCTCATCCAGACCGGCATAATCCCTGAACTCATCATCAAGAAAAAAACCGCGGTCCAGCTGCTTCACAAAATCCATAAGTTCCTGGTATTCCATTTTGCTTCACATCCTTCGAAAAGGCTGTTCTTAGGATCCGATCATTTCGGGCGATCTTTCCAGGGGCTGGTCCAGCAGAATGTTGCCAAGGGTTTCTCCGGATTTGCCTTCCACCAGGATCATGACCTTTTGGATCGAGGGAAATTCCGTCAGGGTATTGACGATGGAGGCCAGGGTCATCATTTCTCCGGCGCTGCCTCCCCAGTGATTATCAATAAACTCCCTTGAAAAATTTACAGTGCAGACGCCGTTGGCAATGCTCAGGTCCAATACCACCGTTCCTTCAGGGATCGTCCGGAAATAACCTGCTTTTTCCGGGCCGTCCATGAGCGCCTGGAGCGCCGCCCAGGCAGTCCGGGCATCGTAAACCGGTACATTCCTGACTTCCGGCCATACTTTTTCAGCATTGCTGTCCGAAAAATAAAGGGTCAGATCCATCCACAGGACCGTTTCCTGTCCATATAAATAATATCCTGCGGTAAAAGGCTCTTCCCCCAATTCAAATAGTTTTTCGAAGGATACCACGCCGATCCCTTCCCGAATCACCCGCTGCTCAAAATAGGCACTGTGGTTGTCCTCGTAACGAACCGTATACTGCCTGATCCCGCCGGCGAGGAATTCGGTTTTTATGATCTGGGCGCTTAATTCAGTAGACTTGCCGGTCTTATCCGTGACTTTTTCGATCCAATAGTTTCCTGTCTCAAGGGGCGTTTTGATCAAGGTCAGCCTGTTGAACTTGGAGTCCATCATGACCTGTTCTTGTTTTTCCTGGATCAGGCTGGTCTTTTCGATAATGTACTTCAAGGAGATGGTTCGATTGGCGGTGCTTTCGCCCCCTGAGGCGTCGCCTACGGTTCCTGTGATCTGGTAGGTCCTGCGGACAATTTCATCGGTGATCGAATTCAATGTCATGGTATGGTCATATTCGGCAAAGCCGTTGTAGATCCATTGATAGCCCAGGGAGGAGGGCAGCAGCTTGGATAACGCCGCCTTCTGGTAACTGGCATCGTCAATGCCTGCGACCCTTGTGGCCGCATTCCAGGTAACATCCTTGCCCAGCATTTCGGCAACGGCCCTCATGGGAACATAGGTGGTGTTGTTGTAGAGGAAATTATCCGCGGTGATTTTTGTGCCATTGACCTCCAATGTCACGGTGTTCCGATAGATCCTGACCAGTTCGCTGAGATCCGCGCCCAATCCCATGCCTGCAAAAAAGGTCAGGAGCGCCATCGCCATGAAAGCCGCCACGATGCGCTTCCCATTCTTAGATTTTAGCCAATGCTCCCATTGTTTCCTCATGGTGCGATACCCCCTTCATCAGTCGGTCTTTTTTAAACCAGTTCTTAGTTCTATTTTATATCATTTTCATAATTTTTCAAATAATCTGTTTTTTTATATTATCCTTATCGAACTCCAAATTTAAAAATAGCTGAATGGGTTCCCGGACCTGTCCAGGAGACCCATTCAGCTAACCAGCGCGTAAAGGTTATAGCCAGCCTTTATTTCTTCGCCTGCAGCTTCTGCAGGACCCGCTCCGGCGTCAGCGGCAGCTCTGTGAAGCGTATTCCGGTGGCATCAAAGACTGCATTGGCGATGGCGGCTGGCGTCGGCACCATGCCGCACTCGCCGACCCCTTTGGCTCCAAATGGCCCGGTAGGATCATTGGATTCGACGATGATGGCCTTGATTTCCGGGGCATCGGCAGCCGTAGGCAACAGGTATTTGTGCATGCTGACATGCAGCGGCTTGCCCTTGGCATCCCGTTTGATCTCTTCACTGGTGGAATAGCCGACACCCATGAGAACACCGCCTTCGATCTGGCCCTCCACGATCATGGGATTGATGGCTTTCCCCACATCGTGGGCAGCGGCTACCTTGACCACCCTCACCATGCCGGTTTCGGTATCCACCTCCACCTCGGCTACATGAGCATGCCAGGGCGGCGCGTTGGGCGGTGTGATGCGTCCGATGCCGATGAATTGTTTGTTCCGCAGATGAGCATGGTAGGCCAGATCCTTCATGGTGATATAATTCTTAGCCTCATTCAGCTGGCAGACGCCGCTGCCAATGCATTCGCTATCCTGAATACCGGCCTTTTTAATCAGCCCGTCGGCGAATTCCAGATGCTCCGGCGCGGTCTGCAGCAGCTCGCCGGCATACTCTAAAATCTGACGGCGCACATCATTGCCGGCAGCCACCACCGCGGTACCGGCAGCATACAGAGTACGGCTTGCATGACTTCCGATATCAAAGGGCGTGGTCAATGTATCGCCAAAGGTGAACCCCACCTGCTCCAATGGAATCCCAATGGTTTCTGCCGCAAGCTGGGGTAGCGTGGTGGAGGTCCCGGTGCCGATGTCCGGCACGCCGGCAGCCAGCATCACGGAGCCGTCCTGATGGACCGTGACAATGGCGTTGTCATAATCGACACAGAAAGGCCAGGCGTTGCTCACGTGGGTTCCGACCCCGATGCCGATGCCCCGCAGGATCTTGCTGTCCGGATCATTCATACCGCCGCGGCGATGCCAGCCCACTTCGGCTGCCGCTTTCGTCATGCACTCTTCCAGACCGGTGGAGCTGCAGGGATAGGGCAGGATCCAGGGATCCCCCACCCTCATGATATTCTGATTGCGGATCTCAATGGGATCCATGTTCAGCTGGCAGGCGATTTCATCCACTGCCTGCTCGATGGCAAACATGGCCTGGGGATTGCCGAAACCCCGCATGGCGCCGGCCGGTGTGATGTTGGTATAGACACTGTGACCGTAATAACTGACGTTGGGGATGCGATAAACCCCCAGACCCATCGCGCCCAAAACCCCCGGTGTCTCACAGCTGAAGCTGCAATATGCCCCGCCGTTCAAGATCCCTTTCAATTCCATGGCCAGGAAGGTGCCGTCCTTTTTCGCGCCCAGTTTGACCCAGACATAACCACCGTGACGGGTATCCGAAGCCATGAAATCCTCTTCCCGGGAATAGACGACTTTGACCGGTTTGCCAGACAGCTTGGATAGTGCCACAGCAATGGGTTCCGCTTTGGCCGAAAGCCCGATCCTCACCCCGAAGCCGCCGCCCACATAGGGCGGATTCAAAACTCTGATCTTGCTCTGGGCCACACCAAACGCTTTGGAGAGGATCATGCGGCTGGGATGTGGAGTCTGGGTCGTCGACCAGACCGTGATGCTGCCGTCACTGCTTACCTGAGCCAGGGCCGCCTGGGTTTCCAGCTGGGCCTGCTTCTGGATGGGTAATGTAAAGCGGTTCTCATAAATAACCTCCGACTCGGCAAATCCCTTTTCTACATCGCCCATGGGGATCCTGATGATCTCTCCGGGGATGTTCTTGCCGGCGTGGCAGGGATGGATGGACGGCGCGCTGTCCTCCATAGCTTGCAGCGGATCGAAGACCGCCGGCAGGATTTCATACTCAACCTTGATCAGCTTAAGGGCTTCTTCGGCCACCCGTTCACTGATGGCTGCCACCGCAGCCACTTCATCGCCCACATAACGGACGACGCTGTCAAAGATGTACTGGTCCAGGACCGGTTCCTGGCTGGGGACGGTAAAGGTCATGGTGGCCGATGTATTGAAAAGGAAACGGGGTGTATTCTTCCAGGTGGCCACCGCTTTGACGCCGGGCAGTTTCTCTGCCTCGGTGGTATCGATATCAACAATGCGGGCATGGGCATGGGGGCTGCGCAAGGTCTTGGCGTACAGCATCCCGGGCACAAACAGGTCGGTGGAGAACATCGCTGAACCGGTTGCTTTCTCCAGTGCATCGTTCCGCCGAACACTTTTTCCGACGATATTCAAGGTTTTCATTCCCTTCCCTCCTCGTATAATAAGTTTTGT
>DIWW01000026.1 GCA_002435905.1 Peptococcaceae bacterium UBA6096 | reverse complement strand
GTGCTCTATTTTTATCCTAAAGACAATACACCAGGCTGCAGCCGGCAAGCCCTCGCCTTCAAGGAAGCCTACGAGAGATTTCTTTCCAAAGATACCGTGGTGATCGGCGTCAGCAAGGACAGCCAGACCTCCCATCAAAAGTTTGCCGAAAAATACGAACTTCCCTTCCTGCTGCTGTCGGATCCGGAACTGGAGGCGATCAAAGCCTACGATGTATGGCAGGAAAAAAAGCTCTATGGCAAGACCAGCTTGGGCGTCGTCCGCAGCACCTATGTGATCGACGAAACCGGAACCATCCTCAAAGTCTTTGAGAAAGCAAAACCGGATACCAATGCCATGGAAATCCTTGAGTTTTTGGCGCAGAATTGAAATAATGCTTGGCAGACCGCAAGAGGATATTGTATAATCAAAGTCGATTCGTTTTAATGTGGCTGGTTTAAGGGCCCGAACGTACGAAAGTTCAGGAGAGGTGTCCGAGTGGTTTATGGAGCTGGTCTTGAAAACCAGTGACTCCGCAAGGGGCCGTGGGTTCGAATCCCACCCTCTCCGCCATAATCTTTTCGCCGAAAAGCCGTTGTATCAAAAGGATACAGCGGCTTTATTTCAAGGCCAAAGCCAAAGAGCCGGCCGCTTTGCGCAGAAAGGAATGTCATTCCTATGAAAATCATAGTTTTAGACGGCTATACGATGAACCCCGGCGATCTCTCCTGGAAACCCCTGGAGGATATTGGTGAATTGACGGTTTATCCTCGTTCCAAGCCGGAGGAAGTCTTGGATCGGATCCGGGATGCCCAAATCGTCCTGACCAACAAAACCATTTTAGACGCCAAACTGATCAGGGCCTGCCCTGAACTGCGCTATATTGGCGTTTTGGCCACAGGATACAATGTGGTGGATCTGTCGGCAGCCCAGGAACGGGGAATTTGTGTTACCAACATTCCCAATTACAGCACCAAAGCGGTAGCCCAAATGGTGTTTGCCTTATTGCTGGAGATCTGCAATCAAGTCAGCGCCCACAGCCAGTCGGTTTACAACGGTGTTTGGTCCCAAAAACCGGACTTTTGTTACTGGGAACATCCTTTATTGGACCTGGAAGGAAAAACCATGGGCCTTGTGGGATTCGGTCAGATCGGCCAAACCACGGCTCAAATCGCCCGTGCCTTTGGAATGAAGGTGCTGGTCTATGCGCCGCGACGCCATATGACCTTTGAGGATCCTCATATGAAGTACGGCGAATTGGAAGAAGTGCTTGCGCAGTCCCACGTCATTTCTTTGCATTGTCCCTTGCGGCCGGAAACCGCAGGCTTGATCAATCGGGAGCGCATCGCCCTGATGAAAAAAGAGACCATTCTGATCAATACGGCAAGGGGACCTTTGATCGTGGAAGCGGATCTAAGGGATGCCCTGAATGAAGGCAGGATTTATGGGGCCGGCCTGGATGTGGTCAGCACAGAGCCCATCCGTCCGGACAATCCACTGCTTCAAGCCAAAAACTGTTTCATTACACCCCATATTGCCTGGGCATCCCAGGAATCCAGGCTTCGTCTGCTGAATCTTGCGGCGGCCAACATCCAAAGCTTTTTATCAGGAAAACCGCAAAACCAGGTCTATTTAGCCTAAACACGGATCCTGTCTGAAATTAAAATGACGAAAAAAAGGCCCGGATCATGGATTCGGGCCTTTGGTTTAAATCGGTATTACATGAGATCGGGGAAAGGCACGGCTTTGGCAGTGCGAAGTTCCTCCGGGACCTCAAATAGATTTTCGTAGTAATAGCGGCATGCCTCCGGGAAGGAGAAACTGCCATCCTTGATGCACCAGGTCAAAAGGACCGAATGGATGGATTGACGGTATAGGATCATCAGCATTTTGCTGTCAAGCCGGCTTTGGAATTGGCCGCAAGCCTTGCCCTTTTCAATGATGCTGTGCTGAAGCCGGAGCATCTCCTTCTGTTTTTCGTTCAGCATAAAGGTACCCACATTGGCAGTGAGGTTTTTGATGAAGATTTGCCGGATGATCGAAACACCGTAACGCTCCGCAAAATCGATTGAAACCTTCATTAAAAGCCAAAGCTTCTCGACATAGGATTCTGTAGACAAAATTCGCTCCAGATCCGCTGGCTCCAGTTGGCAGGGCACCTCGTAGAATTTATCCAGAATATCGTCCTTCGACTTGAAATAGTAATAAAAGCTGTGCTTGTTGACGCCGCTGGCCATGCAAATATCATTGAGGGTGACTTCTTCAAAGGATTTTTTTGCGAAAAGATTCATGGCCACGTCGCGAATTTTCTGTTTCGTTGCGTTTTCGTACTTCATTTCACCACGACCTTTTCCATTGTTTGCTTTATCTTATCAGAAGAAGGGTACCGCATCAATATAAAAATTAGGTATAATAGTAAATATACTACATCTGTTGACTGATTTATGATACCGCGGTATAATAAAACACCGTATATACGATTTGAGAAGAACCTGAAGAAGGGCTATAGCCAAGATGATACGATTAATACGATATACTGACCCCTATCGATGGGGTATCCTGATCGCCATTGTTCTTTTATTTGGGCAGGCAACCTGTGATCTGGCACTGCCGGATTTTATGTCAGACATCGTCAATGAGGGCATTGCCAGCGGGAACACCGGATACATTATTCAGACCGGGTTTAAAATGCTGGGTGTATCGCTGATTGGAGGGGTCTGCAGCATCACGGTGGGCTTTCTTGCGGCAAGGATCGCAGCGGGGCTTTGTCAGCAGCTGAGGATCGACCTGTTTGAAAAGGTGGAGAGCTTTTCAAATTCAGAGTTCGACAAATTCTCCACATCCTCCCTGATCACCCGGACAACCAACGATATCACACAGATCCAAACGCTCCTGGTTATGCTGATCAGGATCGTTTTTTATGCCCCGATCCTGGGCATCGGCGGCGTGATCCATGCTTTGGCCAACAGCAAATCCATGTCCTGGATCATCGGGGTGGCCTTGGTGCTGCTGGTGGGGCTTGTCGGCTTGATGATGATGGCCGCCCTGCCAAAGTTTAAGCTGATCCAGGTTTTAGTGGATAAGCTCAACCAGGTGGTCCGGGAGAATTTAGACGGGATGCTGGTGATCCGGGCCTTCAATACCCAGCGCTTTGAAGAAAATCGCTTTGACCAGGTCAATACGGACCTGACCAGAAACAATTTGTTTGTCAATCGGACCATGGCCGGAATGATGCCGGCCATGATGCTGATCATGAACCTGATCACAGTGCTGGTGATCTGGGTGGGTTCCAACCAAGTCTCAGCCTTCAAGCTGGATGTGGGCGACATGATGGCTTATATGCAATACGTCATGCAAATCATCATGGCTTTTCTTATGATGTCCATGATGTTCATCATGATCCCCCGGGCCCAGGTATCGGCCAATCGGATCGCTGATGTACTGGAAACGGAGCCTTCCATCCTCAGCAGCAAAAACGCCGTGGTGCAAACCCAGCCCTACCGGGGTGTTGTGGAGTTCCGCCATGTGACCTTTGCCTATCCGGAAGCGGAAGATCCGGTCCTGCACGACATCAGTTTTATTGCCGAGCCGGGACAAACCACGGCCATTATCGGATCCACCGGCAGCGGAAAATCGACCCTGGTCAATCTGATCCCTCGTTTTTACGATGTGACCGCCGGACAGATCCTGATCGACGGCGTGGATATACGGGATATGAAGCTGGAGGATCTCCGGAAAAACCTGGGTTATGTTCCACAGAAGGGAATCCTGTTCTCTGGAACCATCCACAGCAATTTGGCCTATGCGGACAAGAATGCCTCGGAAGCCGAATTACTTAAAGCCGCAGAAATCGCCCAGGCTTTAGAGTTCATTGAAGCCAAGCCGGAGGGCTTCCATTCGGAGATCGCCCAAGGGGGATCCAACGTTTCCGGGGGCCAAAAACAAAGGCTTTCCATCGCCCGGGCGATGGTGAAAAAGCCTCAAATCTATTTATTTGACGACAGTTTTTCCGCCCTGGACTTTAAAACCGACGCGGCCCTTCGCAATGCTTTGAAAAAAGAAACCGGCAGCAGCACGGTCTTTCTGGTGGCTCAGCGTATCAGCACGATCATGACGGCAGAGCAGATCATCGTTTTGGATGCAGGACGGATCGCAGGCATCGGGACCCACCAGGAATTGATGGAGACCTGCCAGGTTTATCGTGAGATCGGCTTATCGCAATTGAGCGCGGAGGAACTGGCATGAGCGAGAAAAAGAATGGCCGGCCCATGGGCGGTCCTATGGGGGGAATGGGCGGCGGCGGCGAGAAGGCCAAAGATTTTAAGACCACGATGATGGCTTTGCTCAGCTATATGGGAGAATACCGGGCCAGGGTGGTTTTGGTGATGGTCCTGGCTGCCTGTTCTTCGGCATTTTCCATTGTGGGCCCTAAACTCTTAGGAAAAATCACCACCAAGCTTTTTGAAGGCCTGATGGCCTGGTATACCGGAACCGGTCTTTTGACGGACTTTGCCTATATTCGTAAAATCAGTATTATTCTGGTGTTTTTGTATGTGATTTCGGCGATGTTTGCCTATCTTCAAAGCTATATCATGTCTGAAGTATCCATGAAGATCACATACCGTTTTCGGAAAGATATTTCCGAAAAAATGAACCGGCTTCCTTTGAAATATTATGACGCCCATACCCATGGCGCCATCCTTTCCAGGATCACCAACGATGTGGATACGGTCAACCAGACCTTGAATCAAAGCTTGACCCAGATCATTACCTCCATCGCCACGGTCACCGGGGTCATGATCATGATGTTGAGCATTAGCTGGGCCATGACCATTGTCGCCCTTCTGATCATCCCTTTGTCGCTGATCTTCATCATGCTGGTGGTGAAAAAGTCCCAAGGCTATTTCAAAACCCAGCAGAAATACATCGGGGAGATCAACAGCCATATCGAAGAAAATTATTCCGGCCACAATGTGGTCCAGGTTTTCAACGGAGAAGCGGAGGCCATGGTGACCTTCCGTACCTTGAACCATGAGCTGTATGATTCGGCCTGGAAGTCCCAGTTTTTATCCGGGCTGATGATGCCTATCATCACCTTTGTGGGAAATCTGGGTTATGTGGCCGTCTGTATCCTGGGAGGTTACCTGGCGGTGAAAAAAGTGATCGAGGTGGGCGATATCCAGGCGTTCATCCAATATGTACGATCCTTTATCCAGCCGATCACCCAGCTGGCCAATATTTCCAATGTGCTGCAATCTACCGCGGCTGCCGCAGAGCGGGTTTTTGAATTCCTGGACGAAGAAGAGGAAGGTTCCGACGAAGGTAAACAAGGAGAACCGGAATCCGTCACCGGCCACGTGGAATTCAAGCAGGTCCATTTTGGTTACAAAAAAGACAAAAATGTCATCAATGACTTCTCGGCTTCCATACGACCAGGACAAAAGGTGGCCATCGTGGGGCCCACCGGCGCCGGAAAGACCACCATCGTGAAGCTGCTGATGCGGTTCTATGAACTGGATTCAGGGGAGATCCTGATCGATGACCGGGACATCAGCCGGATGACCCGCAGCGGCCTGCGCAGCATGTTCGGCATGGTGCTGCAGGACACATGGCTATATAATGGAACCATTCGGGAAAATATACGCTACGGCAGCTTTGACAAAAGCGACCAGCAGGTGCTGGAAGCCTCCAAAGCAGCCCATTGCGATGAATTTATCAGGGCATTGCCCCATGGCTATGATATGGTGATCAACGAAGAAGTCACCAACATATCCCAGGGCCAGAAGCAGCTGATCACCATTGCCCGGACCTTCCTGGCAGACCCCAAGATCCTGATTCTGGACGAGGCCACCAGTTCGGTGGATACCAGGACAGAGCAGCTGATCCAGAAGGCCATGGAAAAATTATTGGAAGGAAGAACCAGTTTCGTCATCGCCCACCGCCTATCCACCATTAAAGATGCGGACCTGATCCTGGTGATGCGGGAAGGTGATATTGTGGAACAGGGCAATCATTCGGATCTCCTGGCACGAAACGGTTTTTATGCGGAATTATATCAAAGCCAATTTTCCGAAGGCGAAGAATGATCTATTGGATATCGAAAGGGAGGCAACCCGTATGGCAGAAGAAAAAACAACCGTTCAAAAAAACCCGCAAGACCTTAAGGCAAATGAGAAGAAGGGCATCCTGGGGGAAGCGCAGGATAAAAAGAACAGGAAAAAGTTCATTTTGCCGATCCTGATGGTCTTGGTCCTGGCGGCCTGCGGCGCGGCTTACTATTATGTCAGCCTGGGCAACCGATACTTTACCACAGACAATGCCAAAGTGACGGCAAAGATGTACACCATCACGCCGGTCATGTCCGGTGAGCTATTAGAGTGGCATGCCCAGGAAGGCGAAAAGGTGGCCAAGGACCAAATTTTAGGCCGGCAGGGGGTGCTTCCCTATATCGTATCGCCGATTAATGGGACCATCGTAAAAAATTACGGCATCGAAGGCCAAATCGTTTCCGCAGCCGCCCAGCTGGCGGTGGTGGCCGATACAGACAACCTTTATATCGGCGTCAATATTGAAGAAACCGACATCATGAAAATCCGCGTGGGACAAAGGGTGGATGTAAAAATCGATGCCTATGCCGGGAAGACCTTTCAGGGCAGCGTATCGGAAATCGACCGGACCACCCAGACCTATTTTTCCAGCACCTCTAGCTTCAGCACCAGCGGCACCTATACGAAAGTCACCCAGCTGGTCCCTGTGAAAGTGGTCATCGCCAATGAAGAGAACCTTCCCCTGACCTTTGGTATGAACGCAACGGTGAAGATCCACATCAAAGATCAAGCCGCAGGAGGCCCGGAAGACCAGAAGCCCTCTGCGGAACAGCCCATCACCGCCGGCAGCGCCATGGAGGCGGCAAAGATGATCGGCGTCAGGCCGGATATTTCCGGAAAAGTCCGGAGGATCGATGTTGAAGTCGGTCAAAGTGTGAAGGAAGGGGATGTCCTGTTTGTTCTGGACAGCACGGAGCTGGAGCTGCAGGTCAGACAAGCGGAGGCAAGCTACCGTGCGGCGGTATCTTCCTATCAAAACAGCAAGAGCACCTATGACAGCCAAAACAACATTCTGCCGCTGCAGACAGCCCATGATGAGGCGGCGGCCAGCTATGAACGGCTGAAAACCTTATTTGAGGCAAATGCCATATCCCAGGTCGAGCTGGACAATGCAAAGGACAAGGTGGCCACCTCCCTGGCCCAATTGGAATCCGCGAAAGCTTCGGCAAAAACAGCGCTGGATGCCGCCAGGGCTCAAATGGAGACTAGTGCTGCGGCGTTGGCCATCGTTCGGGAAAAACTGCAGGATTGCGTGGTGAAAGCCCCCATGACCGGGCTGGTTGCCACAAAAGCGATCGAAGTGGGTGATCTGGCTTCGACCCAGGCGGCGGCCATGACCTTAGTCGACACCCAAAGGATGGTCATCCGGATCAAGGTGTCGGAAACCAACATATCCAGAGTGGAAACAGGCAACGAAGCGGAAGTGACCGTTCAGGCAATTGGTATGGTGACCAAGGGCGCCGTAACCTCTGTGTCGCCTGCCGCAGATCCTGTCACCGGCATGTTCCCGGTGGAGATCCAGGTGGAGAATCCGGAGGGCAAACTGAAGGCCGGCATGATGGCGGATGTGAAACTGCCCTGATCCCCATAGGGCATCGAATCAATGAAGGATTTTCATGAGAAAAAGAGCTATGGTCGTGATTTCTGCACGGTCCATAGCTCTTTGTATGCCTTGCTGAAGGATTACCTTAAGAAAGGGGGTCAGCAGGCCGTCATATTGCCGAAAACTTCCGGCCGGCGGTCCTTAAAGATATCGATGGACCAGTTGCCTTCCACGGATGCGAAATCTTTCTTCCGGGAAACTGCCACATCGATGTCCGCCATGAGCATGGCTTCCTCGGCACCGGCCTGGGTTAGGATCTGGGCGGAAGGTGAAATGATGCGGCTGCCGCCAATAAAATGAGAGCCTCGTTCATCCCCGACCCGATTGGCGGCAAGGACGTAGATCCCGTTTTCGAAGGCGCGGGCGATGGGGAAGATCTCCCGGGTTTTTTCGCTGCCTAAAGGCCAGTTGGTTGGGATCAGAAGGATGTCTGCCCCTTGGAGGGCGTAGTAACGGCTCAGTTCCGGGAAACGCACATCATAGCAGATGATCATGCTGATCCGACCGATGGGGGTTTCAACCGGCGGCAGGGGCGGCTGGCCTTTGGTCACAAATCGATCGGCGCCGATGAAGGGAAGGTGCATTTTGCTGTATACCTGCAGGATGCCCTCCGGTCCCAGCAGGACCACGGAATTGTAAGCCGAGCCACTGCGCATTTCTAAAAAACCTAAGGCGGCCATAATATGATGCGTCTTACAGGCCGCTGCGATTTCCAGGATGCTGGGATCATCCACGGGAATCGCCAGGGCCATGACTTCTTCCTTGGTATTCATGCAATAACCCTGCAAAGCGCATTCAGGAAAAAGGACCAGGGAACTACCGGCTTCGGCGGCTTTTTGAATGAAATGAACACATTTTTCCTTATTGGTCTTGATATCGCCGTATTGGATATCCATTTGCACACAGGCAATTTTGCTTTTGGTTTCCATATGCTTACCTCCTTATTAAATCAGGCGAATGGGACCGGAGCGCTAAAACAAACCACCTCCTGTAAGAATATATAAAAAAAGACCGCTCCCCTCAACATGCGATGGAACGGCCGGCATCCGGTGGTGCCAGCGGAACCATTGCATGGATAAGGAACGGTCATCTCGGGCAATCGATCGATGGTCGATACTCCCTCAGCCAGTTCATCAATGAAATTGGAAGAGATCGGTCAGGGCATCAGGTCGGTCAGGGGTTCTCTCAAAACAATGTTGGTGATGGCAGTCTGGGTCGGATTGTCGTAATCTTTAAGAATCGATTTGATGGAGAGGCTCAATTCATTCTGGAGTTCTTCCTTCAGCCGTTTCTTGAAAAGATTCAGGAGGACAAGATTGATGCTGCTGGTGTTGTACCCGCAACTGTCCAATGCGGCCAAGGCGCTGATGCGTTTATTGTCGGCAACGATCATGATGACTTCGTCGTGGACCAGATAAACTTTTTGAGTTTTGATGCCATGGCCGTACAGATCCATATTGACCTTGTTATTGAGACGCATGATGTCATTTTTCAGAGCTGAAATGGATGGCATGTGATTACCTTTCAAAGAAGTCATTATTATTTTATAATTCATAATCATTCGACATTACATCACAAATTCCTTCTAATATGATAATATAAAGGTAAGACCATGACCTTGTCACAGAGATGGTTTTCGAATAGAATAACCTTGAAAACATGGCAATCCCATGGGAAAGCGATGTACAGGACCGATGAAAGGGTGAACTTACGATGAAAGACTTTTTTGCTGAACAGCCAAGGATCCCGCTTTGTTTTTCCCCAACGCCGCTTCACCGGGCAGATCGCCTGTCCGATGAATTGGGAATCGATCTTTGGCTGAAGCGGGACGACTTGACAGGACCCGGCGCTTTCGGCGGCAATAAAATGCGTAAGCTGGAGTTTTTACTGGGGCTGGCCGAGACCCAGGGTGTGGAATATGTCTTTACCTTCGGTGCGACCCAATCCAACCATGCCATGGAGACAGCCACCGCCTGTCGGCGCTGCGGCTTCACCCCGGTGCTTTATTTGGTTGCAGTGGTTGAACCGGACAAAGATAGCTTGCGGGGCAACATGCTTTTAGACGCTTTGGTGGGCGCGGAGGTTCATGTGGTGAAAATGCTGCCCGGCGAGACGGAAAGCGAGGCCGATGACCGAGCCCTTGAAATGGCCAGAAAGCAGATGCGGGCACTGGAAGCTGAAGACCATCACTGCATGGAGGTGCCCATCGGCGGGTCCAACTTCACCGGAGCCATCGGGTTTGCCGCAGGCTATGTGGAATTCAAAGAACAGTTGGAAGCCATGGGGATCGGAGCCTTTGATTATATTGTACATTCCACGGGAAGCGGCGGGACCCTAGCAGGTCTGGCAGCCGGCAAAGCCCTTTGCGGGGGAAAAGAAAAAATCGTTGCGGTCAGCTGCAGCATGAAAGCCCCGGAATATGAAGCCAAGGTTGCGGCGCTGGCCAACCAGGCCTTGGATCAAATGAAGCAGCCTAACATAAGGATCAGTCCGGCGGACTTTACGGTGGACCGGGGCTATTTCGGGGAAGGCTACGAAATCCCCAGCGAGGCATCCATCGCGGCGATGAAGCGTTTAGCACGGGCCGAAGGCGTCATGTTGGATCCGGTCTATACCGCCAAGGCGTTTGCCGGTTTATTGGATCATGTGAAAACAGGCCGGATCAAGCAGGGACAGAGAGTGGTTTTCTGGCATACCGGCGGGGCGGCGTCTCTGTTTGCGGAACCGGCCATTGTAGGAAATTTAAGCGATTAGGAGGGTGAAGATCATGGGTAAGGGAGATCGTAAAGAATTGGTATTGCCGGGCAAAACGCCGGCCTTGTTCTGTGACGCGATACAATGCGGGGATTTTGTTTTTACCAGCGGGATGGTGGCAAGGAACGCTGACAGTTCGGTGCATGCACCGGGGGATGCGGCAGCCCAAACCAAGTTTATATTCGACAATATAACAGAGGTTCTGGCCATGGCCGACAGCTCCTTCCAGGACATTGTCCGGATGACGATCTATGTGCGGAATATGGAAGATCGTTTGAAAATCAATCCAATCCGGGAAGCGTATTTCAAAGGCGCCCGGCCGGCCAGCACGGTGGTGGAGGTCAGCAAGCTGGCCCATCCGGACCTGATGGTAGAGGTGGAAGTCATTGCCCTTGCCGGCAGCAAGATGGACAACCTGAAAGACACCCTGAAAAAGACGGTCAGCAACGTCTCCAAGGCCGTCTCGGACAAAGACAAAGGAAAAGATAAAGCAAAGCCTGCAGTAAAAGTCAAAGCAAAGAAAGCGCCCAAAACCCCAAAACAATGATCTTTACGGAAACGATGTGGAAAGGGGGCGCTCTCTGTGAATAAATTATGTCATAATATCCTCGAAGCCGTTGGGCAGACACCGTTGGTGGAATTGCAGCGGATGACAGGTCCGGAGGATGCCCGCATCATCGTCAAGATCGAATTCTTAAATCCAGGCGGCAGCATCAAATCACGGCCTGCCTTGGCCATGATCGAGGCGGCTGAACGGGAAGGCCGCCTGAGACCCGACTCCATCATTGTGGAGCCGACCAGCGGCAATCAGGGGATCGGGCTGGCGATGGTGGGCGCGGTGAAGGGCTCTGCGCTGAAAGCGGCTTACCCCGACATCAAAGTCGTGGTGGCCGAACCGGAGCATGCGGCGGTCCTTTCGGGAGGGCTTATTGGAACCCATATCCAGCAGGGGATCGGCGACGGCATCATTGCGCCCTTCCTTGATTTGGAGCTCATTGACGAGGTCATCATCATTACGGATGACCAAGCCCTGGAAACCGCCAAGCGCCTGGCCAAAGAGGAAGGCCTGTTGGCGGGGATCTCCAGCGGCACCAACGTGTTTGCGGCACTTCAGATGGCTAAAAAGCTGGGGAAGGGCAAAACGGTGCTGACTGTCCTCCCCGATACTGCGGAGCGATATTTCAGTACACTGCTGTTCAAGCAATCAGAATAGAGCCTATCGATCAAGACCCTTTGGCGGCAAGCTTCCAGGTGGAGCGGCCGCTAAGAGGGTCTTTTTTTTACACGATGAAGCTCCGGCTTGATTTTAGAAGAAACGTTATATATGATTAAGTTGCGAAAATCCATCGAATGAAGGGGGCTTTCCAGTGGACGGGTTGATCAGAGTTGCAGCCATCGGATGCGGCAATGTTGGACAGAAGGCCGTGGAGGCGATCGGTGCTGCCCCGGATATGGTGTTGGCCGGTATTGTGGAAACCGCGAAAAATATCCCCAGGATCCGGGAAATCTATCCCAAAGCGGAGGTTACGGATCATGTCAGCAAGCTGCAGGCTGTGGATGTGGCGATCCTTTCCGTTGACAGCCATGTAACCAGAAATATTGCCGAAGAATGCCTGCGCCTGGGGATTCATACGGTGGATCCTTATGATACGTATAGTGAACCTTTTATAGCTTATAAAGCCAACCTGGACAAAATTGCCAGAGAAAACGGCCGGGTGGCGGTCATCTGCAGCGGCTGGGATCCCGGCTTTGACGCGGCCATTCGGGCGGCCATGGAGGCCATGATCCCCAAGGGTCTGACGTATACCAATTTTGGACCTGGGCAGAGCATGAGCCACAGCGCCGCGGCGAGAACTGTGCCCGGCGTGGTGGACGCCTATGCTTTGACCTTGCCCAAAGGGGCTGGCTGCCATAAGAGGATGCTTTATGTGCAGGTGGCGGATGGTTATGATTTTGAGGAAATTGCCGAGCGTTTACAGAAAGAGCCTCATTTTAGCCGTGATGAAACTCAGGTGCTGCAGGCAGAAAGCATCCAGGCTATTGCCGACGCAGGGCACAGGGTCAGCATTGAACGTAAAGGTGTGGCGGGCATTTGCCATAATCATGTGGCTTCTTATACCATGTCGCTGGTCAATACAGCCACCACATCCCAGTCTATGGTTACCTCCGCCCGGGCGGCGATGAAGCAGAAACCGGGATGTTATACGGTGCTGGAGATTCCGCCCATCGATTTCATTTATGGGGACCGGGACAAGAACCTTGCCCGGCTGATTTATCCAGATGCGGCGCATTGAAGGGGATATTCTTTAAATTTATCGAAAAAACCAGCAAGGCTGACAAGCCTTGCTGGTTTTGGGGAATCAAGGTTAGGCTATGGGTCGACAGGATAACCTGCGAACAAGCTGACGCAACGTCAACGATCGATGCTAATATTTGAAAAAAGTTTTATAGAGGATCCAAAGAAACGAAGCGAGATAGATCCCCCAAATCAGGGTCGTATAGTTGAGAAAAAAATCCGCAAAATAAGCGCCAAGAAGGATGCCAACGGAAACAAGCGCGATTTTTAAAAAAGCAAAGTCCATGATGGTATAGCGCTGCGTCGATTTGAGTGCCTTCTGAATAAATGTAACCATCATCTGGCTCCTTTCAATGAGAGGGACATATTACAATACCATTATAGCACGATTGGCAACGTGTTCATAGATGACAACCCAAGCAGCGCAAACGGGTTGTCATAACAGCTGCAATGTGCTACCCTTTAAAAGAGAGAATATTTAAACAATAAAAAGGATTAAAACTTGAATCGATTTTTTGATAGGAAATATCACTTCCTGAAAGATTGTATGAATAAATTCAAGGAGTTGTTAATAAAACGGATACGAAAGCCTGCGAACAGGCTTGGAAATGATTGGAGGTGGTCTTTTGCAGAAGGATATAGGACTTAAAGTCGGCATAGGCTTTGCAACCGGAAGAAAGAACTTTCAAAAGGTGCTCAGAAGTTACATCCATAACTGGGAAGAATCTGGCTTGGTGGATAATAAAAATATTTTTTTGAATATTTTTGTTGCTTATGATCTTACGTACAATAACACAGAAGCCAAGGATTATATCAATATTCACCCGGAAATAGCAAAAAATATCGATGGTGCAGTATTTATTGGAAAAACTGAAATCAACAATGAAATCGAACGCTTGGTGGAGGAGAAGATCATCAATCTCGAAGAAGCAAAAAAGATTTTTGGGAAAGGCTATGCGTCACAGCGCAACGCAGTGCTTTACAGCGCCTTAAAACATAACATGGATTGCTTGATTTTTTTGGATGACGATGAATATCCTGTTGCGGTGACCAATACCCATAACCATGCGATCTGGGGCGGCCAGCATGTTCTTTCGACCCATATAAAACATATCGGGAAGGCCGACTTTACCCACGGTCATCACTGTGGGTATATATCGCCGATACCATTTATTGAATACAATGATACCCTGGCGGAGAAGGATTTTCGTTCTTTTATCGAGGCGATCAGCAATGATATTTTAAACTGGGATAATGTCAATAAAGTGATGCGTAATGGCGGAGTGACCTATGCGGACACAAAAATACTCACCAGCAAAAAACCGACGGAAGTCCAGGAAATCAATCATTCAAAATTTATATCAGGCGCCAATCTGGGCATAAACCTTAGAGACCCGCGCCGTATTTTTCCCTTTTACAATCCTGTGGGCGCAAGAGGAGAAGATACCTTTTTAAGCACCTGTTTAAGGGAGCGAAAGGTATTGAAGGTGCCTTGTTATACATTCCATGACGGTTTCTCGACCTATCATCGCTTATTGGAAGGCGCTCTGCCAATCCAATTGAAGTTCATCAAAGCCGATGATCAAAAAGTTATCGAGCGCTTTTTCAAAGCCTGTATCGGGTGGATCCGATACAAGCCGTTGCTGCTTTATATAACACATCCGGAGAGCTATGAAAAACGAATCGAAGAAATGCGTCAACAACTTAGACTGGTTTTACCGAAAATATGCGAATATTTCGGGGAACCAAAATTCATGGATCTGCTGCCTGAACTGGAGAAATATAATAAAAATGTAAAAAAGCATTATCAAGAATTTATAGAAACCCAGCGTGTTTGGGCACGCATAATGGATTATATTGCGGACCGGAAGTAAAGACACAGGTTTCGAATACGCCTTATTTACTTATATCACTCAAGGATTTTTCCCGGTAAGGACCATTTTTTTACAAAAGGCATCCGGATTCGTCAGCATTCTCTGAAGGGACAATACCTAAATTAATGGATAAGGGGGAGCGCAAGCGCCTGTCCAAAAGCATCTGTGTTGTTAAAGTAAAATTGTGTATAACAAAAAACAGCAGAAGGGCCCATCCATTTTGGATGGACCCTTCTGCCGATGTTGGGAAGAGATGATTGAGGAAAGGAAGGCGAATTATTGAACGGAAATGAATTTTTCTTCAGTCACTAGAGCTTGTCCGTCGGCACTTAAGATGTAATCCAGAACCGGTTGGACTTCGGCGCTGGGCATGCCTTGGGTGAGCAGCAGGAAGGGGCGGGATATGGCATACGTCTTATTCTTGATGTTGTCGGCGGTGCATTCGATACCGTTCAGCTTAAGGGCGCTGGTGCTGCTGGTATTTAGGCTGCCCAGGGAGACATAGCCGATGGCACTTTCTTTTCCGGCCACGTTTTGAGTGATGGCGTTGGTGCTGTCTGCGATGATGGCTTTATCTTCCGCGACGGTGGAAACCTTTTTGCCATCCTTCTCCTCAAAGAGTTTTACGATTTCCTCGAAGGCGTCGCGGGTGCCGGAGCCGGCTTCCCGGATCACCAGAAGGATCTCTTGATCGGCGCCGCCAATCTCTTTCCAGTTGGTGATTTTGCCGGAGAAGATCGCATTGACTTGTTCGGTGGTCAGGTCTTTCACGGAATTGGAAGGATGGACTACCACGGCGATGCCGTCATAGGCAATGACCGTTTCCTTCAAACCCCAGGTCAACTCATCGCCTTTAAGTTCGCGGGAGCTCATACCGATCTGGGCGCTGCCGTCATGGACGGCTTTGATGCCGGCGGAAGAGCCGGGGGCCTGGATCTGCAGGCTGACACCGGGGTTCTTGGCAGTATATCGATCGGAAAGCATGGTCATGAGCTTTTCCACCGAGGTGGAACCATTGACTTGAATGACGGCTTGGGCTGCTGTTTGCCCGGTTGATTGAGTCGGGGCTTGACTTGCAGCGGCTGAATCACCAGGGGCGGTGCTGCCGCAGCCCATAGCGCCAAGCAGGATGAGGCCGGTGAGACCCATCAGGGCCAGATGTTTCATCGAGGAACCAAAACCGCGTATTGCACTCATTGTTTTCATTGGTTGCATCTCCTTTTAATGGATGCAGCTTTATCGCTGCAATTATTACTTGATGTGTTCAATATAAAGCATGGGTGTAAAGCAATCATCATACCATAGTAAAGAATGTGTAAAAAATTAACTTTGTCAAAGGTTTACGTTGGGTTTTTAATTTAAAGTGGCATTTTGAGTCATTAGCGTGAAAAGGTACTTCTACCGGATGAAAAGTGTCAGGAGATAGGATTTGAGTCAATATTGTTTGGTTTGCAGAGGATAATGATATAAAAACGGCAAGCATGGTCGGTGACCATGCTTGCCGGGGATTGGTTCTCAGTCTATAAGGCGTTTGATTCGGGAATTCTGCTTGGAAAAAATGAAATTGAAAGATGGCTACTTCTTATTAAAGAAAAAGGAAAACCAAACAAACCATGCAAAATAAGTAAAATCCCAAAGGGTTCCTGAAGGTAAAAATCCCTTAAATCCTAAAAAACCCAAGAAACCGAGAAAGCCAAGATATCTGGCATATTTACCGTTCATCAAGAAAGCACCTCCCTTAAAAACCTTGGAGTAACAATAGGATGGTTTTATTTTGCTTCTTGATACTATTATATCTAGTCGATATAAAAAATAAAGGTGATGTATGTTTTTCAGCAAGTCATTTGAAAGCCATTAGGATGGCGATAGAATAGCGAACGGATAATAGGTCCGGATAACGAAAAACAGCAAGGCTGGCAGCCTTGCTGTACTTATGTTTTAAATGGTGGGCAATGGGGGACTCGAACCCTCGACCCCGTGCATGTGAGGCACGTACTCTAACCGGCTGAGCTAATTGCCCGAATATGAAATTGAGTCTTGATGCATGTGGTGAATGTCGGAACACATACCTTCGCTTTGCTTCGGTATGCGGACTTTGCCATTAAACTCGTACCTCGTTAACTGGCAAATGTCGGATCGTATACCTTCGCTTTGCTTCGGTATGCGGACTTTGCCATTAAACTCGTACCTCGTTAACTGGCAAATGTCGGAACACATACCTGCGCTTCGCTTCGGTATGCGAACTCTCCCTCTAAATTCGTTCCTCATTAAGAGGGAGATGTTTGGCGGAGCCGACGAGAGTCGAACTCGCGATCTCCTGCGTGACAGGCAGGCATGTTAGGCCACTACACCACGGCTCCGCATAACTTAACGGTCTTCATTCTATCGAAAATAGGGTGACTTGTCAATGTTTATGCTGTCCATCCCCCAGAAAATTTACGCCCAGTACGCCGCCGACGATCAGTGCCGAACCGATGATATGATGCCAGGTGATTTGCTCTTTAAGAAAAAGGTAACCTGCAAAGATGGAGATCACCGTGGCCAGGTTCCCGAAAACAGACATTTTGGAGGCATCAAGGTTGGATAAAACGTAGATCGTCAGAAGGGCGGTCACCAAGGAGGACAGGATCCCTAAATATAAAATCGCAATCACAAAATCCACATGGAAGAATGGGAGGAAAAAGTCCCCAAGGGTACCGCTGGTTAGATGGCGGAGGATGGATAGAAGATTGAAGCAGATAAAGCTGATGGTGATCATCGTGTAGCTCAGTTCCACATTGCTGAAATCCCGGGTCAGATTCTTTGCCAAAATACTATAGGCGGCAAAGGAAAGAGCAGAAATCAGAAGCAAGAGGATCCCACGGTAGTTGTTGAAATCCAGGGCAGCCCCATTTCGCCAGGATATGTAGATCACCCCGAGGACGGAGACCAGGATGCATAGCTTCTGGATCAGGCTGGTGCGCTCCTTAAGGAAAACCGTGGCCAGGATCAGCGTAAAGATCGGGATCACAGCAAAAATGATGCCTGCTTCGGAAGAGGAGGCATATTGCAGTCCATAGGTTTGGAATCCAAAGAACAGCAAGGGATAGAAGGTCGCCAAGGGCAGAATCTTCCGGGCTTTGACCCGATCGAATTTCCAGGCGTTTTTATTCAAAAGCAGGGTGATCAGCAGGGCTGCAAAGGCCGCGGAAAAGCGATGGGCCAAAATATCCATGGGCGCCGCATGCTTTAAGGCGATTTTTCCGAACAGAAAGGAAAATCCTGTGATCATGGTATAAAGTGCTGCTGAAAGGTAAATCAGGAAGGCCTTTTTTTGCGTCATGGTATTCCCTTTCAAAAATAAGTCATCCAAGCGGCCTCGGACTGCACAGACCGCTGCCTTAACTATATCAAAAATATGAAGAAGAGGGCAATGCCGGAGGCGCCACGCAAATAAATTTCCTGTTCCTTGCACGGAATTCACAAGACTGTCACACATTTTTTCTATAGTTATAGTCATAAAGAGCGTATCGAAAGGATCATCGATCGGTAAAAATGGCAAGGAGGAATTTTTGTGGCGCGGTTAGGCAAATATCATAAGTGGATCCTTTGGGTGTTGGTGTTGGCGGCCCTTACCGGCGGCGGATTTTACTATGTCAAAACCAAATCAAACACAAAGACGACTGTGGAAACGACGGCGCAGACATCCAAAGTGATCCGGGGGGACATCGTCTCCATGGTCACAGGCAGCGGATCGGTGGAAACGGCGAGAGCGCAGGAATTGATGGCCCCCGGCGCGTCCACCGTCCTGACGGTAGAGGTTGAAGACGGAGAGAAAGTGACCGCAGGCCAGGTGCTTTACACGCTGGATTGTCCTGAGGTCGATTCATCCGAACAGGTCCTCTCCCAATACGAATTTCAATTAGAAGAACTGGAAAGCGACCGGGCGGATCTGAAACGATCGGCGGAAGGTGATTCCACCGTTTTATCAGTCAATGTCAAAGCCAAACAGACAGTCAGCAACAACACCGTTTTAATGACCCTGGTAGATACTCAGCAAATGACCATGATGGTGCCGAAGGCCCAGGGCAAAGACTGGACCGCCGGCAACAAGCTGGAATTGAATCTGCTGGAATATGGGACCACCCTGCCGGCAACGATTCAGGGGGAGTCTACGGTTACATCGAACAATGGTATGGAATACTTGATTTTTAGCGTAAAGACTGACACGGGACAGCGGATCGCCGCTGAAACCTATGCCCAGGCAAGCCATTTGGGTACGGGGGCCAAGGTGGCTGTCTTGCTGGAGCCGCAGGCTCAAACTGAAATCAAGGCCTCTGCAGACGGCGTCATCACCAAGCTGAATGTAAGGGAAGGGCAAATGATCGATGCGGGCACGCCTTTATTTGAAATGACCAGCACCTCCCTGGAGTCACAAATCTCTGGAGCAAAATCGGAAATGGAGATCGCAAAGGATCAGCTGAAGCAAAAGCAAACCACGCTTACAGCGGACTTCGACGGATATTATTATGCCGCCGCCACCAGCGAAGGCCCGGAGAACACCTTTCTCCAAGCGGGAGACAGCCTGGATTCCGGCGAAAGTCTAGGCAAGGTGGTGGATTCAAGCCGGATGCAAGTCGTCTTTGATGTGGATGAACTGGACATCGAAAAGATACAAATTGGCCAGGCGGTCAATTTGACGGCAGACGCCCTGTCTGACAGGGCGTATACAGGCAAAGTGGTTAGGATCGCCCAGGAAGGCTCGGTTTCCAGCAATGTGGCGTATTATTGGGTCGTCATCGAAATCACGGATTGGGAAGGTTTGAAGGTGGGCATGACCACCAGTCTGGAAATTGTGGTTGAACAAGCGGAAGATACCCTGCTGGTCCCCATCACGGCGGTCCATATCAGCCAGGGACAGAAATACGTTTTGCTGGCTGACGAAGCCGCAGCGGCTGCAGGGGATGTGGCTAAGCCCTTAGAGACGCCCACGGATCCAGCCGCATCCGCCGAGGAAACAAAGAGAGCCAGGGCTAAAAGCCTCCCGGCCAATGCAGTGATCGTTACCACCGGCATCAGCGATGACGACTATGTTGAGATATTGTCGGGACTTGAAGAAGGCCAGGAAATCCTTGTGGAAGGGACAAAACAAACAGCCTCCACCATGCCGGAGGGCATGGAAATGGGTGTGCTGGGCGGTGGTATGCCCATGGGGGAAGGCGGCGGCATACCCTCCGGCGGCAATATGGCCGGCGGTATGGCCGGCGGACGAGGTTAGGAGGCATACGATGCTGGACATGAAGAAGATATGTAAAACCTATAATATGGGCGGTGAACCGGTCCATGCCCTCCAAGATGTGGATTTTTATATGGATGAAGGAGAGTTTGTCGCGATCATTGGGCCCTCCGGATCCGGCAAATCCACGTTGATGAATGTGATCGGCTGCCTGGATGTGCCAACCTCCGGAACTTATGAGCTGGACGGTAAGATGGTGGCACAGATGAGCCAGGACCAGCAGGCAACGATCCGCAACGAAAAGATTGGATTTATTTTTCAAAACTTTAATTTGCTGCCCAAGCTGACCGCCATTGAAAATGTGGAGCTGCCCCTGCTGTATCGTGGCGCCGGCGCAAAAGAGCGGCATGACCGGGCTATGGAGGCTTTGGACAAGGTTGGTTTATCCGGACGGGCCAAGCATAAGCCTATGGAGCTTTCCGGCGGTCAGCAACAGCGGGTGGCCATTGCCCGGGCGTTGGCCGGAAATCCTCCAATCCTGCTGGCAGACGAGCCCATCGGCAATCTGGACAGCCGTTCCGGCCGGGAGGTTACCGAATTGATCCATGACCTGCACCAACAGGGCCATACCATCATTTTGATCACCCATAACAACGCCCAGGCTGAGGAAGCGGACCGCAAAGTAAGGATCCAAGACGGTTTCATCGTCTCCGATGAGAAGGTGATTCGATGAAGCTGGGCCAATCCTTCAGACTGGGGATCAACGGCATCACCAGCAATAAGCTGCGTTCCTTCCTGACCATGCTGGGGATTATTATCGGCGTTGCAGCCGTCATCGTGCTGGTATCCCTGGCCACCGGGACCACCTCCTCCATTACGGAAAGCATATCAAGCATGGGTTCCAACCTGCTGACGGTCAATATCATGGGCCGAGGCAACATCGGGACCCTGACGGAGGATGAGATGGAAGACTGGAAGCTTATCGATGGGGTGGAAAAAATCGCGCCCATTGTTTCCGGCAGTGCCGAAGTGAAAGCGGGGACAGAGACTGCCACCGCCAGCCTCATCGGCTCCTCCGCGGATTATCTGGACATGAACCAGCTGACCCTTGCCCAGGGGCGGACGGTCGCGGATATGGATGTTGAAAGCCGGCAAATGGTGGCGGTCATCGGGTCGGAGATCGCTGAAACCCTCTATGAAGGTGAAAACCCTGTGGGGCAAAACATGAAGATCACCGGCAGCAACTTTACCGTCATCGGGGTGCTTGAAAGTGAAGGTTCATCAAGCACCGGCTCCTCTGACACGCGGCTGATCATGCCTTATACCACCGCCCAGCGGCTGCTGCGGAACGGCAATATACGGCAAGTCAGTGTCCAGGTTGCCTCGTCGGAGCAGGTAGAAAGCGTCAAAACGGCGCTGGAAAATTTGCTGTATGAGAAGTATCAGGATGAGGATCTTTTCAACATCTTTGACCAAACAGAGATCCTGGAAACCCTTGAAGAAACCACAGCCACCATGTCCCTTTTAGTGGGCGGCATTGCCGGCATATCCTTGATCGTGGGTGGCATTGGCATCATGAACATCATGCTGGTATCGGTCACGGAACGGACCCGGGAAATCGGCATCCGTAAAGCCATTGGCGCAAAAAAACGGCATATCCTGACCCAGTTCCTGGTGGAAGCGGTGGTCCTGAGCTGCACCGGCGGATTGATCGGGATCGCCTTCGGGATCGCCATCACAAAGATAGTGGGCGCTTTAGTGCCCAGTCTATCCGGAGCGGTCTCGATCCCCGTGGTCATCGTATCCTTCGGATTTTCTCTGGCCATAGGGGTTGTCTTTGGCGTGTACCCTGCGAATCAGGCGGCAGGGCTTAATCCCATTGAGGCTTTGCGCTACCAGTAAAACGCGGCATATCGATTGTCCGAGGCCTGCCTAAGCAATGGCAGGCGTGGAATGAAGGATGGAAGGGGTTTCAAAACATGAAAGTCAATCGAATGAAATCAATCAATCGCCGACGCTTTGCGTTGAAGCTGCTCAGCCTGGTGACGGTGGGCCTTGTCTGGAGCGGTTCCCTACTGCCGGCTGCGGCCGGTGTTTTGCTGGGGGCGGATCCGGCGGCAACCGAAACGGTGCGGCAATACACCTTCAAAGAAGTCGGCGATCTCGCTGAAATCAACAGCCATGATATCATTAAACAGGAAGCTGATTTGGCCAAAGCGGAACTCCAGGAAGAAGAAAGCAGCACATCCTTTCAAATCGCTGTTTTTGAATATTGGTACAATGGCGGCGATGGGGATGAAACCAGCAGCGCGTACAGCGCCCTGTATTCCTTGCAGAACAGCTATGAAAATGCCTATGCCAATGCTGTCGACGCAGAAACGGCACTGGACCAGCTGAAGCCTAAAGTGCGTTACGACGCGGAAGATTTATACATCGCTCTCATCATGGGAGAAAAGAATATCGCTTTACAGACGAGAAATCTCGAGCTGGTTAAAACAGCCCGTGACCTGGAAGCCATCAAGCTGATTTTCGGAAAGAGCACAGCCTCTGCCCTTGAAGCAGCCGAACAAAAAGTAAAGGATGCAGAGAATAGTATGGCTTCCCTAAGAGACACTCAAGCGATCAACAAAGAATCCATGCGTATTTATCTTGACCTGCCGGAAGGTGCGGCCTTTGCCTTGGCGAGTCCTCCTGAGCTAGGTGTTTTCCAGACGGTTTTCAAAGAGGAGGACGTGCAAGAAAATGCTTTGGCCAATTCTCTATCCCTGGAACAGGCTAAAAGAAACCTGGAAGACCTGGACCAACAGATCAAAGACTATGACACCATGGGTAAAAGCACCCAGTCTGAGCAATTGTCGATTTCCGCCAGAAGCACGGAATTAAGCTATGCGGAAGCGGTGTCCAGCCTGAAAAGCAAGGTGGTCAGCACCCTGGATGCGTTGACGACGGCCAAAGAGAATTTGGCCGCAGCAAAAATCAAGGCGGATCGCGCTGAAATCGATTATTTGACAAGCAAACTAAGCTATGATATTGGTAAGCTGACCCAAAGCGGACTTCTCAGCGCCGAACAAAACAAGACCTCAGCAGCCGCTGATTATGAGCAGGCGGGCTATGACTACTATTTTGCATCTCAAAAAGTGAGCTTGCTCAACCAGGGGATTTTGACAAATTAAGGGCAGTCCAGCCAAGGGCAGATGAATAGCGCAATGCATTAAAAAAAGGCGGTAGCTTGACCGGAAAGGTTTGGGCACCGCCTTTTGCGGTTGTCATAAATGATAAAACATTATCAAAGACGAGAATCGCGACATTGATAATATTAAAAAGCATTGTATAATAAAGCTATAGCCAATAATTTATCAAATGTGATAACAAAGACAGGCCGCGGCCTTTCAAATGCCATTGTTTATTGAGTATCGAAATTGGCATGCCTTTTGCAAGTAAATATAGGCAGTGAGCAATCAGCAAGAAAAGTCCGCTGATCGCATTGCGTATTCTTTCAGGACTTGACAGCCTGAAGCAATGAGGAGGTCAATGGATGTTGGGCAAAGAATACCTGGCTTTGCTGAGGCGGGAGCTTCGACCCGCCGTGGGCTGTGCGGCAACCGCCGCCATCGCCATGGCGGCAGCAAGGACTAAACGATTTCTAAATGAGCCTTTGCTTTCGATGGATGTGGCCTTAAGCAGCAGTATGTATAAAAACGCTTTTGCGGTCACTGTCCCCGGAACCTCGGAAACCGGAATTGAATTGGCGGCTGCCTTAGGTGCTGTCTCAGACCGTGATGACCAGGATCTTGGTCTCTTTGACCACATCGATCCAGCGGATCTGAAACGCGCCAAGGGTTTGCGGGACGAGGGGGGGATCCGGGTCACTGTGGTGGATCCCGCCCCGCATGCATATTATATTCATATTTTGGTAAGAGGTGAAAACAACACGGTAGAAACCTGGACCGAACATCATGATGCCAGGATGACCCGAGTCGAATTGAATGGGGAGATGGTACAGGAAAGCCCTGATTGTGCGGAACCCCAGGAACTTTCGGAGGCGTCCACAGCCTTATTATCCTTGGAACTGGCTGACCTTATTCAAATTGTGGAGCATTTCCCTGAAGAGGAACTGAACTTTTTACTGGAAAGTGTCCGGATGAATCGATCCATGGCTGAAAAAGGAATGGAATATCGGGCTGGCCTGGGTCTGGGTCATGGATTGAAGGATTTGGTTGACTTAAAGATCCTGAGTGACGATTTGATTACTCAGGTCAGGATCCAGGTGGCTTCTGCCTGTGACGGCAGGCTGGGTGGCCTGAAACAACCGGTCATGGGCATGACCGACAGCGGCAACCAAGGAATCCTTGTAGCGCTTCCCATTGCGGCGGTTGCCCAGAATAAAAAAATTTCTCAGGAAAGAATGCTGAAGGGACTGGCCCTGGGCTATTTGATCACGATTTATATGAAACAGCAAATTGAGTGGTTCCCGCTGGTTTGCGGCACCGCCATTTCAGCCGGCATTGGGGTTTCAGCGGCAATCGCCTGGATGATGGGCGGTTCCATTGAACAAATCGAGGGGGCGGCCCGGAATGCGACGGCCAATTTGGCCAGCATGCTCTGCGACGGCGCAAAGGGTGGCTGCGCCTTGAAATTGGCAGCTTCCGCCAGCGAATCCGTTTTGGCGGCCTTCCTTGCCTTGGATGGCACCATCGTGAACGCCGATGAGGGGATCGTGGCGGCCGGCCTGAAAGAAACCACGAGAAAAGTCGCATACTTCTACAAGCATGGCAAAGAGAATCCGGACCAGACGATCCTTGAGATTTTACAGAGCAAGCATTTGGCTTGCACGATGGAATAGGGGGCTTATGATGAATCCGATTCAGGAAGCCAAAGAATACATCCAAGAGTATACGGAAACGATCGCCCAGGTCCTGGATATCGAGGCGACCATTGTGGACCAGGACTGTTTGCGGGCGGGGGGGACCGGTCCTTATCGGGAACAGTTGGGATTGCCCATTCCTCATGGGTCCTTTTATCAGCGGATCCTGAAGACCTTGGAGCCGGGGATCATTGAAGACAACCATGAAGTCTTTGCCTGCCAGGAATGTGAATACCGGGAGCATTGCGGCGAGTTGGCGACCATCGGCTATCCGATCATATTAAACAATGCAGCCGTGGGCGTGATCGGGTTGATCGCGTTTACAGAAGACCAAAAGAAAAAAATCCAGAATAATTCGCCAAAATTATTGCAATTTCTCGGACATATGGCCAATCTGCTTCAAAGCAAGCTGCAGCTTTCGGAGCAAAACCGGTTGCTGGAGAAGCAGATGCAGGAAACCCTGACGGCCGTCAATCAAAAGCATGCCTTTCAAAACATGCTGGGCAATCAGGCAAATTTTCTCACCGTTCTGCAAAAAGCCCAGCGGGCTGCCCTGGGCACTTCCACCGTGCTCATTACGGGGGAGAGCGGGACAGGCAAGGAGCTTTTAGCCCGGGCGATCCATGGAGCCAGTGACCGCAGCAGCAAGCCCTTTATTGCCGTAAACTGTTCATCCATTCCCGAGGCTCTCTTGGAAAGCGAGCTGTTTGGCTATGAAGAAGGCGCTTTTACCGGGGCCAGACGACAGGGGAAACTGGGGAAATTCGAGCTGGCCCAGGGCGGCACGCTGTTTTTGGATGAGGTGGGGGATCTGCCCCTGGCCATGCAGCCGAAGCTGCTGCGTGTCTTGCAGGAGCGGGTCATTGACCGGGTCGGCGGCAGCGAAAGCATTCCGGTGGATGTGCGCATCATCGCGGCAACCAACAAGAATCTGACAACCATGGTGGAAACCGGTGAATTTCGGGAAGAATTGTTCTATCGTCTCCATGTGATTCCCTTGCGGCTGCCGCCCTTGCGGGAACGCCGGGAAGATATTGAGCTACTTTCCTCCCATTTTTTGCAGAAATATGTGCATTTACTGGGGAAACAGCCCCATGTGATTTCCGAGTCCCTGATGACAGTTTTGGAGAACTACAGTTGGCCGGGCAATTTGCGTCAACTGGAAAATGCCGTCGAATATATGGTCAACATGGCCCGAACGCCGATCATCACCCTTGAAGACGCACCGGATTATCTGAAAGGCAGCATGGCGGTCAAAGAGCAGATCACCCTGAGTCTGGATCAGCGTCTGAGTGAATATGAAAAGGCAATCATTCGGGAAGCCCTGAAGGGGGCATCGTCGACCCAGGATAAAATTGCAGCGGCGAAAGCCCTGGGCATCAGCCAGGCCACCCTTTATCGCAAACTGAATGAACATGGCTTGCTGCGGCAGGAAGCCTAGAGGGGTCGCCCGAGGACTTATCAAGAATGATAAAGGCTTTTTGAAATTGATAAAACCAAGCAAAATCACGGGGTTGACAGAATAGGCTATGGAAACCGGCGCAGGAAGAATTCTTAAATATGATAATTCCATAGGCGGTCTGGGGAGCAAGAACACTTTCAAGAAAGGGACACAGCCCGAAAATGTCTTAAGAATCAAGGCGTTTGACGGATATTTTGCTTTTTTATCGCGGCTGGCATAGTGTGGCACGGAAAATGCTAGATTATATAAACATCGAAAAATTATGCTTGTAGAAGGTGGAAGATTTATGACAGTCGCAATAAGCAATCAGGAAGTGTTTGTGAAAATGGTAAAAGAACCCAAAGGTTCCACGACCCAAAACGCGCCCAAAGTGATGACCATGAAACAGCAGTTAATCATTAAAATCTTGAAAAACCAGGTCGCACCCGCACTTGGCTGTACGGAACCGGGCGCTGTCGCCCTTGCGGTGGCAAGAGCAAAAGAGATCTTGGGCGAGAAGATCAAAGAACTCAGACTCGTGGTCGATAAGAATATCTTAAAGAATGGTTTGAATGTGGGCATTCCCGGCACCAGCGAGCGGGGACTGGAATTCGCAGTGGCACTGTCCTTGGTGGCCGGCAAATCAGCCTACGGACTGGAAGTGCTGAAGGATGCCACCGACGCCGATGTGACCGTCGCATTGGATATGGTTGCTCAAAAAATCATTAAACTGACCCTGAACAAAAAGGTGGAAGGGCTCTATATTTGCGTTGATGCCATTGGTGAGAAAAACAGCAGCCGTGTGATCATTGAAAAATCCCACACCAATATCGTTTATGAAGGCTTCAATGGGAAGCCGCTCCAGGGAGACAGCGCCGAGGTGATCGACGAAGGCGAAGCGGCAGACATCCTGCCGGAAAAGAAGCAGATCAAATTCGAAATCAAACAGTTTTCAATCGACCAGCTGGTAGATTTTGCCGATACGATACCGATTCAGGAACTGGCGTTTATTCAGGATGGAATCGATATGAACCGGCGGGTCGCCGAGGAAGGCCTCAAAGGAGAACTGGGGATCGGCGTAGGGCCATTCTTTTACGCAAAAGCCAACAATACAGCAGGCCGAGCCAAGGCGCTGACCGTGGCAGCTTCCGAAGCGCGGATGGCAGGCTGTTCCTTGCCGGTCATGAGCAGTGCCGGCTCAGGCAATCATGGCTTGGTTGCAATACTGCCTATTTCAATTATTGGAAGCGAAAGGGGGATTTCACAGGAGAGGATCGTACGTGCCGTCACACTCAGCCATCTCGTCACTATTTTTGTTAAGGTGTACCTCGGGGCGCTGACCCCGATCTGCGGTTGCGGCGTCGCTGCCGGTGTAGGCTGTGCAGCAGGTCTGACCTATTTACAGGACGGCAATAAAAAACAAATCGGTTTTGCCATCAATAACACGATTGCCGGTGTTTCAGGTATGTTTTGCGATGGCGCTAAATTAGGCTGCGCCTGCAAGCTGGCGATTGCCTCGGATGCCGCCATCGATGCGGCTGCTATGGCACTGCAGAACATTTCGATTCCCACAGACAACGGCATTTTGGGAGAAACACCAGAACAAACGATCAAAAACCTTGCCCATGTTTCCAATATAGGAATGAAAGAAACCGACAATGTAATTCTTGATGTGATGCTGCACAGTTGTTAACAGCCATTACATAAAAAATTTGAGGAGGAAAAAAATGTTGTTGAAGAGAAGTAAAACGATGATCGCCTTGACCATGGCCGCCGTAATGAGTCTAGCGCTGGTAGGCTGCGGAAGCACTGCCAAGCCATCCGAGACCACGGCACCCGCAGCGACCACAGGCACAACCGAGCAAGTATCCAAACTGAGACCCGAAGGTGTTCCTGAAGATTTCCCCAATAAAGAGATTCTTTATATCTATGGCTTTGGCGCTGGATCTGTCCAGGAAGCCTATTTCAGGATTCTTGCCGACAAAATCCAGAAAATGGAAGGCTGGGACCACGGCTTTGTCTACACCTTCAAAGAAGGCGCCAGCGGCCGTATTGGCTGGACCTATCTGGCCGATGCCAAACCGGATGGTTATACCATCGGTTTTACACCCAGTGCGATGCTGATTTCAACCGTTGCTGAGGATGTTCCTTACGGTATTGACAAAATGAGCTTTATCTACAATATGATGAGCGACCCCGGCGCCATCGGTGTTGGGAAAGATTCCAAATACGCCAGCTTGAAAGATCTTGTTGAAGATGCTAAAGCCCGTCCCGGCGAAGTAAGCATCGGCGTCACCTCCACCATCGGCCAGGAAGGCCTGACCGTGAAGCTTCTTGAAAAAGCATCCGGCGCCAAATTCAATATGATCGCCTTTGACGGAGAACCTGAAGTTCTCACCGGCGTTGTGGGCAAACATCTTGACGCTTTTTGTCTGAACGTCACCGATACCACACCTTATATCGACGACCTCAAAGTCCTGGCCACCGGCAACACCGAACGTTCTGGCTTCCTGCCCGATGTTCCTACCTATAAAGAAGCCGGTTATGATGTGATGCAGGTCAACATGAGAGGCATCGGCGCCCCTGCAGGGACCCCTGAACCCATCCGCCAGTACCTGGAGAATTGCTTCCTGGCAGCTGCTGCCGATCCTGAAGTTCAAGCCCAGGTCAAGGATATGCAGATCCCTGTGGACAGCATGAGCGGCACGGATTTGCTGGCCAACTTCACAACCATCCGCAATGGTTTGCAGACCCTTTGGGATGCAGATCCCTGGCAGTAAGCGATACCATAGTTTGTCTTAAGAGACTCAATGGATCCAAGAGGTGTGAAGGCGCCTCTTGGATCCATCCTTAGTAATCAAATAAGGTGGTGTTTTTGTGGTAACCAAGCCTGCGAAAAAAAAATTCAATTACAATTATCTGTCCGTTTTCTTTCTTTATATCTGGGCTGGCGCATTTCTTCTGTCTGCAATCACAATCAAGGACGCCTCATCCAGAATGTTCCCATCCTTTATCAGCATCGCGGCTATCATACTGGCAACCATTTTGCTCATAAAAACATACCGAGCCAAGGGTAAAAGCACCGAATCTATGGATTTCAGCGGCAGCCGGGAAGCGCTTATTTTTGCTTTGATCCTCCTTGCCTATATTGGGTTGGCGACTGTCGTTGGCTTTTATTTCGCAACCCCCGTCTATTTGTTTGTATCCATGTATCTTCTTGGACAAAGAAATTATAAATTGATGGCGATCGTTACGTTATCCATTCCATTGGGCGTCTATCTGTTTTTCGATTTGCTTTTGGGAATGCAGATTCCGATGGGAATGCTGGGAATGTAAATATAAGGAATCGATTTGAATAATTTAAGTCAAATTATTCATACAAGGAGCGTAGCATATGCAATTTTTAGATTACGTCGTTCAGGCATGGAGCTTTACCAACATGCTATGGCTGACGATCGGCTCGGTGGTTGGCGCAATTCTTGGTGCTTTGCCCGGCATGTCGGCGGACACTGGTATTGCCATCTTTCTGCCCTTAACCTTTAATCTGGAACCCATGACGGGCCTGATCACCTTGGGGGCCATTTATGTCACGGCATCCTATGGCGGTAATATCACCGCAGTACTGATCAACACACCCGGGACCTCGGATTCTTTGTTTATGACGCTGGACGGTTATCCCATGACGGTTCGGGGGCAAGGTTTGCAGGCTGTGGGGATCACCACCATCAGTGCGTTTATCGGCGGAATCATCGGCTCGGTGGCCTTGCTGTTTATTGCACCGCCCTTGGCGCAGATCGCAATCAAGTTTGGACCCCTTGAGCTGTTTCTGACCACCATGATGGGCATCGTCATTATTATAGGCTTGTCTAAGGATGGCATGCTTAAAGGCCTTTTAAGTGCCACACTGGGCTTTCTATGCGCAGAAATCGGCTTAGACGGGATCACAGGAATGACCCGCTTAAACTTCGGCGTCGATCAGCTTTACGACGAACTTCCTTTGCTGCCTGTGGTCCTGGGATTGTTTGCAGTATCCCAGGTCATGATCCTGGTGGCAGAAAAAAGGAAAACCATCTCAATCAGTGAGGAAGCCATTCAAGGCAGCGCCATGATCTCGATCAAGGATCAGTTAAAGATGCTGCCAACCAACATCTGGTCGTCCATCATCGGTACGATCGTAGGAATCATTCCCGGCGCCGGAACCACCGTGGCGGCAGGCATCAGTTATAATCTGGCCAAAAAACTCGATCCCCATCCGGAAACCTTCGGCCACGGCAACAAACAAGGTCTGGCCTGTGTTTCAGCTGCAAACAACGGCGTGGTCGGCGGTTCGCTGGTTCCTCTGCTGACCTTGGGTATCCCCGGCAACGGTACATCCGCCCTCTTCCTGGGCGGCCTGCTGATCCATGGCTTGGCGCCGGGCCCCAAATTGTTTTCCCAACATGCATCGATTGCCTATGGTTTGATCTTCGGCCTCCTGGTTGCCAACTTCTTTATTTTACTGATCGGCCTGTTCGGCGCGCCGATTTACGCGAAAATTACCAAAGTGCCCAACAGCATCCTGATCCCTGTGGTTGGCGCCTTCTGTATTTTGGGAGCTTACACTTTCCGCAACATGGCCTTCGACATGCTGATCATCCTGTTCTTTGGCATCATCGGCTATTACATGACAAGGGCCAATTTCTCCATGGCACCCTTCGTTTTGGCCTTTGTCTTGGGTAAGAATGTGGAGATTCAATTCAGGAGAACCTTACAGCTTTTTGGCGGAGACTTAGCAGGAACCCTGTTCAAGCCGCTGCCCATGGCTTTATTGGCTATTGACCTGATCTTTCTGATTTCGCCCTTCTGGCCGGATTTCAAAAAGTGGCTTAACAGAAAAAAGGATCAGCAAGCAGCATAGTATCTGACAAAAAGGGGATAAAGATAACAAATGGAAATCATGACAAAAAAAGAGCGTATTATCGCGGCGATCCAAAAGAAGGATGTGGACAGACCGCCTTTCAGTATCTGGTATCATGTGCCTCATGTGGATCAGGATCCTGTCCAACTGGCCGAAACCCAGATCCAAATCGCGCACAATTACGACATGGATTTCATCAAGATGATGCCCTATGGGAATTACAGCGCCCACGACTTTGGTCTGAGCTGCACATTTTACTGCACAACCACCCAGCCTGCCATGGAAAGAAAATTCGCCATTGCGGATGCGAAGGAATGGAAAGAGATCGAACCTCTGCCCGGTTGCTTCGGCGCCCATGGCAAGCAGATCTTGCTGGCCCGCCAGCTGCAGAAGCAGCTTAAGGGCGAGGAGCTTCCTTATGTGCAAACGATTTTCAGCCCCTTGACCACCGCTAAAAAGCTTGCAGGGGCCCGGGTCTTTGAGGACATGAGAACCCATCCGGAGTACTTACACCAGGCACTGAAAGCCATCACAGAGACGACGATTGATTTTGTGAAGGCAAACATTGAAGCCGGTGTCGCTGGCTTCTTCTTCGCAACTCAATGCGCCAATACGGAATGGGTCACCGAAGCAGAATATGACGCCTTCGGCGCCGCCTACGACCTTCAGGTGATCGATGCCTATAAGGATCTTACCTATTTTAATATTGCCCATATCCACGGGGATAACACCATGTTCCAGAAAGTTGCGGATTATCCCGTCAATTGCCTGAACTGGCATGACCGGTGGGTCAGTCCCAGTATGGCGGAAGCCAGAAAGCTGTCCGACAAATGCTTTTTGGGCGGCTTGAATGAAAAATGGCTTTCCACAGCAAAAACTGAAGAGATTCACACCCATGTTAGGGAAGCAGCCCAAGCTGCAGGACGCACCGGTTTGATGATCACGCCCGGCTGCGTGGCAGAACTGGACACACCGGAAGTCAACTTCTATGCGGCAAGGATTGCAGTCAATAATCTCTAAGCTATAATCCAAACGATTAAATATCGATATCGATCAGTCTTTACCCTGTCCTTGGAAACGCAGGGTAAAGACGGGCCTATCGGCAGCGGCGCAGCCCGCGGGATCATAACTACAGGCGTAGTTATGATTTTTTTTTAGAAATTTTTTGAACCAATGGTTCATCAGGAGTGTTTTTGGGAGACAGAGTTCCCTTCACATCGTTTCCTACCATTAAAACAGATATTAGGAGGCTCTATTTCAATGAAAACAGATGCAACAACGACGCCCAAGACCCATGGGATCGATTACGCCAAAGGCGAGAAAATCACGAAGCTATGCTTATGGGGCAATTTGTTATTGTGTGTCCTGAAATTTATTGCCGGCGTCTTGGGACGCAGCCAGGCGATGGTGGCCGACGCGCTGCATTCCGGCTCGGATGTGATCGCAACCTTTGCGGTGCTTATCGGAATCCGGATCGCACAGCGGCCTGTGGATGAAAAATATCATTTCGGTTATGGCAAGATCGAGCCCATCATGTCCACCTTTGTTGGACTCACCCTGGTCTTTGCCGCCTATGAGATCAGCAAATCCATCATAACCTCTGTGATGCAGCATTCCTTTGCCACCCCTTCGATCCTTGCGCTGCTGGCTGCGGTTGTTTCCATTGCAGTGAAAGAATGGATGTATCGCCTGACCATGAAGGTGGGCGTTGAGTTAAACAGCGAATCGATCAAGGCCAATGCCTGGGACCACCGTTCCGACGCCTACTCTTCCATCGGGACCTTCGTGGGCATCGGCGGCGCTATGCTGGGGGGCTATTTGGGCATCGAATGGCTCCGTTACCTGGATCCCCTGGCCGGTATGATCGTGGCGGTGCTGATCTTTAAGGTGGCCCTGCACATTTTGCTGCAGGCTATGCGCAGCTTGATGGATGTGGCCCCGGACAAGGAGACTACGGAAAAAATCTGCAGTGTTGTGAAACAGTTTCCCGAGGTGCGCCAGGTCCCATGGCTAAAAGCCCGATACTCCGGGCCGCTGCTTTGGCTGGATCTGGCGATCCGGATGGAAGCCAACATGACGATCATCCAGGCCCATGAAATTGGTCTGAAGGTTGCAGATGCCATCAAAGACCAGGTGGACAATGTGGACCGTGTCATCGTTCACTTCGACGCCTGTACCTGCAGGCAGGAATCCGCGGCAGATTTCAAATGCGTCGGCGCCTCGGACCACTGCGGCCTGAAGAACATGTCACAAACCTATTAATATCCTGAGGTCATCGCCGATCGATTCGGATCGGCAGGGTCCTCTCCCATATAATTTGCCTCTCTCTCTCTTTTCATAGAAGCGTCCTGATGCGGTCAAACCGTGATTTCAGGGCGCTTCGTTTTATTCTGCAGAAATAAAATGAGGGGCCTCTGGGGCGGTTTTACAATCAAGAAGTATAGACATAATCTTCTGAATATACTATGATTAGGATGACCATCGAAACAGGATGACACAATGATCAGGGGGGATGAGGATGGACGATTCTGAAATTCTTAAGCACGTTGATCATACTTTGCTGAAGTCCGTTTCAAGCTGGGCTGAGATTCAGAAACTTTGTGAAGAAGCGCTCCAATATGGAACCGCTTCTGTTTGTGTGCCTCCATCTTATGTCCGTCGCATCCATGAAGCCTACGGCAGCCAGTTGGTCCTATGCACGGTCATCGGATTTCCCCTTGGTTATAACACAAGGGAAGCCAAAATTTTCGAAGCGACACAGGCTGTCCATGAGGGCGCGGCGGAAATCGATATGGTCATCAATCTGGGTGATGTGAAAAATGGCGGCTATGATGCTGTCCGGGAGGAAATTACAGCCCTGAAGCACGCTGTGGGCGAAAAAATACTTAAAGTGATCGTAGAGACCTGCTATCTGACGGAAGCTGAAAAAATCCGGCTGTGTCAATGCGTTACCGAAGCAGGCGCAGATTATATTAAGACTTCCACCGGCTTCGGCTCGGCAGGAGCAACCCTGGAGGATGTCGAACTCTTTAAAAAGCATCTTGACCCCAAGGTCAAAATCAAAGCTGCCGGCGGCATCCGATCCAGAGAGGATATGGTGCGGTTTCTTCAGGCAGGGGCGGACCGGCTTGGCACCAGTTCTGCCATCAAGCTGCTTGAGGAACAAATCAGCAACCAATACTGAAGAGAAAGGACCTGTCATCATGAAGGAAGCAACAGCAGCCATTGACTACAGCGGATTGATCCGGGAAGCTTTCGCGGCAAGGCAACTCGCTTATGCGCCCTATTCCGGGTATTACGTGGGTGCAGCGCTGCTGACGAAAGAGGGTAAAATATACCAGGGCTGCAACATTGAATCCGCCGCCTATTCCCCCTCCAATTGCGGGGAGCGGACAGCGATCTTTAAAGCGGTATCTGAAGGAAACCGTCAATTCACAGCCATTGCGGTGGTGGGCGGGCATCGCGATACCCCTTTGGATCAACTGGCGTTTTTTGCGCCTTGCGGCGTCTGTCGTCAAGTCATGATCGAGTTTTGCGGCGCTGGTTTTCAGATCATCATGGCAAGATCCGAAACCGACTATGAAGTGTACTCATTGGATGAGCTCTTGCCTCTGGCCTTCGGGCCGGCGGATGTTCCGAAGGCGAAGGATTGATGTTTTCTCTGCTGGTCGCGGTTTGTATTGGCTCCCATGAATCGACGGGCAACCGCGCATGGGGGATTCAAAATACAAAAAGAAAATCGAGGGAGGAAAAAGTATGAAGCGTATTAAAAAAATAATGGCTCTGTGGATGGTGCTGGTCATGGCCTTCTCTTTGGCAGCCTGCGGTACGAAACCTGCGGCTACCACAACGACGACCACTGCTCCGGCAACCACAACTCCGGCGGCAGAAGAGGGAAAGTATGAACTGGCGCTGATTACCGACATTGGGACCATCGACGACAAATCCTTCAACCAAGGCGCTTGGGAAGGCTTGAAGAAGTACGCTGAAGAAAAAGGCATCACCCACAAATACTACAAACCCACTGAAAAATCCACCGACGCCTATGTGGCGGCCATTGACCTGGCGGTCCAGGGCGGTGCAAAATTGATCGTGACGCCGGGCTTCCTTTTTGAACCTGCCATTTACAAAGCACAGGACGCCCATCCCGACGTCAGCTTTATTCTCCTGGATGGCGCTCCCCACCCTGGCGACTACAATATCCGCATCGAAAAGAATGTCTACTCAGTATTCTATGCTGAACAACAGGCTGGATTCCTGGCCGGTTATGCAGCCGTTAAAGACGGATATAAAAACATTGGTTTCCTGGGCGGCATGGCAGTTCCTGCCGTCATCCGTTTCGGCTATGGCTTTGTTCAGGGCGCCGACTATGCGGCGGTTGAACTGGGCATGAAGTCAGGCGACATCAATCTGATGTACAAATACACCGGCGACTTTGCCGCGACACCTGAAAATCAAACCTTAGCAGCTTCCTGGTACAAGGGCGGCACGGAAGTGATTTTTGCAGCCGGCGGCGCAGTCGGCAACTCGGTCATGGCGGCTGCGGAACAAAGCGGCACCAAAGTGATCGGCGTTGACGTAGACCAGTCCCCGGAATCCCCCACAGTCATTTCTTCTGCAATGAAAATGCTGGGCGTTTCCGTCTATGACGGCATCGCAGCCTTCTATGGCGGCACTTTCCCCGGCGGCAAGAGCGTAAGCTTGGACGTAAACACCGACGGCGTCGGCCTGCCCATGGCAACCTCCAAGTGGCAGAAATTCAGCCAGGCGGATTATGATGCCATTTACGACAAGCTGGTCAAGGATACCGACGGACTGGCTTCCACCATGAAGAATGATACGAGTGTGAAGGCAGCCACAGAAATTCCCACCAAAGTCGTCAAGATCACGGTTGTCGAATAGGTTCGGGTTCTACTGTCCGCCGCAGCCGCTGCGGCGGACAGTTTTTTATTTGACCGGGATCCAAGGGAAATCGAACAAAAGGTCCTTCCCCGGAATCACACCCGCCTTTGAAAGGAAGGTTTCTATGGAATATATCATCGAGATGTTAGGCATTACCAAAACATTTCCGGGTATCATTGCCAATGATGACATCACCCTGCAGCTGCGCAAAGGAGAGATTCATGCACTGCTGGGTGAAAATGGCGCCGGCAAGTCCACGCTGATGAGTGTATTGTTTGGTTTATATCATCCGGACAAGGGAACGATCCGTATGAACGGACAGGAAGTCCACATCAAGGACCCCAACGATGCCAACAAATTAGGAATTGGCATGGTGCACCAGCATTTTAAGCTGGTCCACAATTTTACGGTCATTGAGAATATCGTGCTGGGCGTTGAAAGTACGCGGCATGGTTTTTTAAGCATGGAAAACGCAAAAAAGAAAGTCATGGAGCTAAGCGACCGATATAATTTAAAGGTTGATCCTGACGCTCTGATATCGGATATAACCGTGGGTATGCAGCAGCGGGTGGAAATCTTAAAAATGCTTTACCGGGATAATGAAGTCCTGATTTTTGACGAACCCACCGCGGTATTGACGCCCCAGGAAATCGAAGATCTGATGCAGATCATGCGAGGACTGACGGAAGAGGGCAAATCGATCCTGTTCATTACTCATAAGCTCAAAGAGATCATGGCGGCGGCGGACCGCTGCACGGTGCTGCGCAAGGGGAAATACATCGGCACGGTGGAAGTGGACGCAGTGACCATGGAAGAATTATCCGAAATGATGGTGGGACGAAAAGTCAGTTTTGCCGTTGAAAAAAAAGCCCTCCAACCGGGCCAGGATATTTTTGAAATCAGAAACCTCATCGTCAAATCCAGGCACAGCCAAAAAAATGCGGTCCAAAACATATCTTTCAAGCTCCGTCGAAATGAGATCCTTTGCATTGCCGGTATCGATGGCAATGGTCAATCCGAGCTGGTCTATGCCTTGACCGGATTGCAGCCTGTGGTCAGCGGACAGTTGATTCTGGGGGGGCAGGATATCACCCATGCCAGCATTCGGCAAAGAAATGCCGGGGGGATAGGTCATATTCCGGAAGATCGCCATAAGCACGGCTTGGTCCTGGATTTTAACCTTGCCGAAAATCTTGTGCTCAAAAATTATTACCTGGAAGATTATCAGCATCAGGGCTTCATCAAATTCGATGCAGTATATCAATACGCTGATCAGCTGATCCAGCAATTCGATATCCGCAGCGGGCAGGGCGCCTTTACACCGGCCCGAAGCATGTCGGGCGGCAATCAGCAAAAAGCCATTCTGGCCAGAGAGATCGACGGAAATCCTGATGTTTTGATCGCCGTCCAACCGACTCGGGGACTTGATGTGGGCGCGGTGGAATATATCCATGGGCAGTTGGTCGACCAGCGTGATGCAGGAAAAGCAGTCCTGCTGGTATCTTTGGAACTGGAAGAGGTCATGAATCTCAGCGACCGGATCCTGGTGATTTTCGAAGGGGAATTGGTGGCGGAGCTGGATCCTAAAGAAACCACCATTCAGGAGCTGGGGCTTTATATGGCCGGCTCGAAAAGGGGGAAGGTCCAATGATGCCGAAATGGATCGGAAAGTCCAATCTGCTTTCGGAAAAAAATATCGTCAGCCTGACATCCTCGATCAGCGCGATTCTGGTGGGGCTGCTCTTCGGTTTGGTCATTTTATTGATCAGCAATCCCAGCCAGGCCTTTGCAGGATTTAAGACCATTCTTTTCGGAGGATTTACCGGAGGGTTCAAGGGCGTCGGCCAGGTCCTTTACTTTGCCACGCCTATTATTATGACAGGCCTATCCGTAGGCTTTGCCTTCAAAACCGGCCTTTTCAATATTGGGGCCTCCGGCCAATTTATCGTAGGCGCTTATGCGGCGGTTTTGGTTGGGGTCCGGTTGACAAGCTTGCCGCCCAGCATTCATTGGATCGTCGCTCTTCTGGCGGCGGCGGCGGCTGGCGGTTTATGGGCGCTGCTGCCGGGAATCCTGAAGGCCTACGCCAATGTGAACGAAGTCATCGCCACCATCATGATGAACTATATCGGAATGTATTCCGTCAATTACCTGGTGACCCGGACGGTTTATGACCAGCTTCGGAATCAGAGCATCAGCACGGTGGCGGTTCTTCCGAAATGGGGATTGACCACCCTGTTCCCCCGATCCAGTGTGAACGGCGGTTTCTTCATCGCGGTGTTCATGGTGATCGTGGTCCATATTCTGATCAATAAAACAACCTTTGGCTACGAGCTGAAGGCCTGCGGATTTAATCGTGAAGCCAGCCGATATGCCGGGATCAATGCCAAGCGTAATATTGTCCTGTCCATGGTGATCGCCGGCGCTTTGGCAGGGATCGGCGCCGGGCTTCTGTTTTTGGCCGGTTCAGGTAAGCATATCGAAGTGGTGGACATTTTGGCGGTGGAAGGCTTCAATGGCATTCCGGTGGCTTTATTGGGGATGTCCAGCCCCATAGGGATTTTATTTGCCGGACTTTTCATCGCTTATGTCACCCAAGGCGGCTTTTATTTGCAGCTGTCCAACTTTGTGCCGGAGGTCATAGATATCATCATTGCGGCCATCATCTATTTCAGTGCCTTTGCCTTGATCTTCAAGAACATTATGTCGAAGCTTATCAAGGGGAGAAAGGAGCAAAAACAATGAGCACATTCTATTTTCTGTTCCAGCAAACCATGTTTTTCTCGATTCCCCTGCTGGTGGTGGCTTTGGGCGGCATGTTCTCAGAGCGCAGCGGTGTTGTGAATATAGCACTGGAAGGCATTATGATCATGGGGGCCTTTTCCGGCATTTTCTTCATCAATGCCTGCCAGACGAATTTTGCCCTGAACGGGCAGATTTTGCTGATCGCAGCCCTTTGCGTTTCAGCTTTGACCGGCATGGTGTTTTCTTTGCTCCACGCTTACGCTGCCATCAATATGAATGCGGACCAGGTCATCAGCGGCACGGCGCTGAATATGTTTGCCCCGGCCTTTGCCATTTATGTGGCCCGGATGATCCAGACGGTCCAGCAAATTCAGTTTAAGAATGAATTCCGCTTTGATTTCATTCCATTCCTGGGGAAGATCCCGGTCATCGGCCCCATGTTTTTCCAGAATACGTATCTGACCACGTTTTTAGGGTTGATCATTCTGGGAATTTCCATCGTCGTGCTGAACAAGACCCGTTTCGGTCTGCGCTTGCGTGCCTGCGGCGAGCATCCTCAGGCTGCGGATTCGGTAGGCATCAAGGTGCGGTGGATGCGTTATGCCGGGGTCATGATTTCCGGTGCGCTGGCTGGCATCGGTGGTTTGATTTTTGTGATCCCCACTTCCACCAACTTTAATGCCACCGTAGCGGGCTATGGATTTTTAGCCTTGGCGGTGCTGATCTTCGGTCAATGGAATCCGAAGAGGATCTTTTTCGCCGCCCTTCTTTTTGGGGTCATGAAAACCCTTGCGGCGGCCTATACAGGCATCCCTTTTCTCAGCAATTTGCCAATCCCCAGCTATTTCTACAAAATGACACCGTACATTGCGACCTTGATCGTGTTGGCCTTTACGTCCAAGAATTCCCAGTCCCCGAAAGCGGCGGGACAGCCCTATGACCAGGCAGGCCGTTAGGCAGCAGGGACGGTGAAGGTAGGATCGGAGGAAGATAACGGATGCGTATGTATGACATCATCATGAAAAAACGGAACGGCGGCGCCCTAAGCCAGGAAGAGATCGGTTTTGTGATCTCCGGCTATACCCAAGGTGAGATACCGGATTATCAGATTGCCGCCTGGCTGATGGCTATCTATTTCCAGAAGATGAACGATCAGGAAACGGCTTGGCTCACGGAAGCCATGGCCCGGTCCGGCGAGTTGGTGGATCTGTCGGAGATTCCGGGTATCAAGGTGGATAAGCACAGTACCGGCGGCGTTGGGGATAAAACCACGCTGATCGTGGTTCCCATGGTGGCGGCCTGCGGCGTGCCGGTGGCTAAAATGTCCGGACGGGGCCTGGGGCACACCGGCGGCACCATCGACAAACTGGAAGCGATCCCCGGCTTTACAACCACCCTTGAGAAGACACGGTTTCTGCAGATCGTGAAGGAGCAAGGGCTTTGCGTCATCGGGCAAAGCGGCAACATTGCACCGGCGGACAAGCTTCTGTATGCCCTGCGGGATGTGACGGCCACGGTGGACGATTTATCCTTGATCGCATCATCGATCATGAGCAAAAAAATCGCAGCCGGAGCGGATGCCATCGTTTTGGATGTAAAAACCGGCAGCGGGGCGTTTATGAAGACCCGGGAGGACGCGCTTCGTTTGGCCAAAGTCATGGTGGCCATCGGTGAAAAAGTGGGCCGAAAAACGGTGGCTTTGATCACCAACATGGATATTCCCCTGGGCCACGCCATTGGCAATGCCCTTGAAGTCATCGAAGCTGTTGAGACCCTGAAGGGGCACGGCCCGGAGGACCTGACGGAGGTCTGTGTGGAGTTGTCGGCCAACATGCTTTTTCTGGCCGGAAAAGGCAGCTTGGAGGCTTGCCGCGGCATGGCTCGGCAGACCTTGGACAGCGGAGCGGCTTTTGCCAAGCTGAAGGCGATGACCATCGCCCAGGGAGGGGATCCTTCGGTCCTCGATGATCCTTCAACCTTTGAAAAAGCGCCGATCCAGCACCAAATTTGTGCGCCAGCGGGTGGATATATCACCGCCATGAAGACCGATCAATTCGGCATTGCGGCGGTGGTCCTGGGCGCAGGGCGGGAAACCAAGGGCGCGGCCATCGATCATCGCGCCGGCATTATGCTCCGGAAAAAAATCGGGGAGCAGGTCGCAGCCGGTGAAGTGATCGCAGAGCTCTATACAGCCATCGAGGCCGCGGTGTTCCCGGCTGAAAAGATTCTGTTGGATGCGATTTCTATTGGCCCAGAAAAACCGGAGCAGCAGCCGCTGATTTATGATCGGGTCGAATGAGGGGTTTTAGGGGACGGTGACTTTGTGCGGCTGCCGCACAAAGTCACCGTCCCCTTCCCGTGCGGCTGCCGCACAAAGGGGACAGAGCAACCACAGGAAAAGCAACAAATAAAATGGGGCTGTGTTGAAACTTAATTAGTTTCAGCATGGCCCCTTTCCATTTAGCGAAATACGGTCGTATATTACAAAAAAACTCTTCAATACAAAAAAACAGCTGCCTCCTAGGCTAGGGAAGCAGCCATTTTCCTCATGTTGTGGGCAATGCAATGCAGTCCCCATTCCAGTTTGACTTTATTCAGACCCTTCAACGTGAATCGGCGGATGCCAAAATTGCCTTTGATGTCACCAAAGACACTTTCGACCTCAA
>DIWW01000017.1 GCA_002435905.1 Peptococcaceae bacterium UBA6096 | reverse complement strand
CAATTGACTTATTACCACAAGTCTTTTTAAGTAATTCGTGCCGGACCGCTGTCAGCTGATCTTTCCGAACAGCATGAAGGCAATCAGCAAGCCGAAGATACAGAGGGCTTCCATAAAAGCCAGGGAGAGGATGAGCAGAGTGCGGATATCTCCGGTGGCTTCCGGCTGCCGGGCGATGGCCTCAAAGGCCCGTCCTGCCGCAAGGCCTTGTCCGATCCCAGGTCCTAAGGTCGCGAATCCAATGGCGATGGCGGCGCCGATCGCAAAAAATGCATCATTTGTCATAATATGGCCTCCTCTAAATTTTAAAATCTTTCGGAACCGTTTCGGATCCGTATCTGTCGATGTTGATTTGCTTAATGTTCCGCGGTGGCAGCAGCCAGGTAGGTTGCTGTCAGCAGGGTGAACACCAGGGCTTGGATAAAGCCGAAAAATATACCGAGGAACATGAAGGGCAAAGGAACGACCATGGGCGCCATGGCAAAAATACTGGCCACCAGGGTCTCTTCCCCGTAGATATTCCCGTAAAGCCGGAGGGACAAGGATAAGGGCTTGACTAGTTCCTCCATCAAATTCAAGGGCAGCATCAAAGGATGGGGATCAATGAAATGCTTGAAATACCGGATCCCTTTGGTCTTGACGCCTTGGATATGGGTCGAAAAGAAAACCACGACGGCCAACGCGGCGGTAAAGCTCAAGGCGCTGGTGGGTGCCTGAAGCCCTGGCGTATGGCCGAATCCCGGCAAAAGGCCGGAATAGTTGGAGATCAGGATGATCAAGAAAAGGCTGCCTAACAAAGGAAAATATTTCTTCGCCTTCTCTTTGCCGCCCATGATCGATCCCAGAAAGGTCATCAGAGTGTCTACAGCCAGCTCGATGATGATCTGTGATTTGCGCAGCGGTATGATCTTCAGGTCCCGGGTCACCAGGGTGCAAACCAGGACCAGCAGCGCCATGATGCCCCAGGTGGTGGTGGTGATGCTGTTCACTTCCAGCCCCATGATGGAAAACAACGGTCCTCCATGGGCTGAAGCCAGGACCATCATAGTTTGGCTCAATTCAGATTTCTCCTTTCTTCTTTTATTTTTCGAGGAAGCCCGGCTCAGGCTTTTGTTTATCGTTATGACTCATTGCCTCTTCCCGAATCTCTTGCCGGCATGTTTTGTCAATAAACATTCCCATTAATCCCAAATGCTTTCTTGTTCAATCAACAGGCACGATCTTTCTTGAAAAATTCTTTGTTAAAATATTTGATCAGGATCAGTATTGAAACGAGGACCACGAAAAGCGCCAAAAGTATCTCGCACCAAGGTTTTATCCCCAAAAAAGTTTCAAGCCAACGGACAGCGATACGAACAACAAACAATAAAGAAGCAAGTGTTATTAGAAATTTAATAACACAGTTTAACAGCCGGAGTCCTGGAGGTTTTTTATTCAGTCGTTGAATCATAATTTTTTCCCTTTCGAAGCGGGAGAAAAAGAAGTGTCAGCGTATTTTCTAATTAAATTTTTTTTTTTCGAAAACCTTCGGTGCCGCTGTCAGAAACCATACCGCATAAATATCCGGCTGGTCCTTTAGACTTTGCGCTAGCTCATGAAAGTCAATCCATTTTGTTTCCATAATTTCTTGATGATCAGGGCTTATATCGCCATGATAGCTCCCGATGAAAATATGATCATATTCATATTCATAAAGCATGTCGTTAAATTGATGATGGTAAACAAAGGAATCGATCTCTTCACATTGACATTGGATTCCAAGCTCTTCATGGAGCCGTCTCTGCACGGCATCCTCGAGGGCTTCATCGGTTCTTGGATGTGAACAGCATGCGTTCGCCCACAAACCGCCGGAGTGGTATTTTCCCTCCGCGCGCCGCTGAAGCAGCATTTTTCCATTATTTACGATGAATACCGAAAATGCCCTATGAAGCAAGGCCCTTCGATGGCATTCTTCTTTGGTTGCCCTGCCGACCTCTCTGTCAAAGACATCAACACAAATCAGTTCATCCAAAATTCAAACCCCCAAACGTCTCCTTTGCACTCAGACTCATGGACAATGATCTCCCTTAACCCTCCCATGGTTTGAAATTTTTGTAGGGCAGATTAAACTGCATCAATATCTTACCGATGATATGGTCAACCTGATCTTCAGAGGTGGGATAGTTGCTGTAAAACGTCAGCATGGGCGGGATGATCGTACACCCTGCCTCGACCGCCGCAAGCAGATTGCGGACATGGGCACGATTAAGCGGCATTTCCCTGGGCACCAGCACGACTTTCCGATTTTCTTTCAGGCATACATCCGCTGACCGCACAAGCAAATCCTCATCATATCCATTGGCGATTGCCGATAAGCTTTTCATGCTGCAAGGTATGACCACCATACCATCCGTTCGGAACGACCCGCTTGATATACACGCCGCAAGATTATGATAGTCATGGACATAATCCGCCTTGGCCTTGACCTGGTCCAGGCTAATATCTGTCTCCCTGGCAAAAGTGACTTCAGCGCCTGCCGTCACAATGAGATGTGTCTCAACCTCCGGCATTTCTCTCAGCGCCTGCAGAAATCGGTCTCCCATCTGGGCTCCTGTTGCGCCGCTGATTCCAACGATTATTCTCATGAAATTATTCCCTTTCTCAAAAAGCCTGAAGATTCGTCCATTCGGGTTCTAAACTCAAGAGGCTGCATGCACGTTTATCATATTAACATTTTGGCATTGATTCAATGTATTGACTGTACATAATTGGACAGCAAAGCCTTCCGGCGTTTGTGCAGCATGCACAACTGCATGATGCTGCAACAAAAAAATCGCCCCCCCATCATGCTCGTGCTGTACAAAAACATCGTAAAACTCGTTTTGAAACTTTGGTGTATTGTTGGACAATGACAATCATTCAGTGATATAGTATGTCTTAGGAATTTTCATGAGGAAAAGGGATGAAATCATGAATGTAAATCCAGAAATGGACTGTATTCTGCAGCATATTGTGGATAAGATTTCCTATATTGCGGAGGATGCAGAAATTCAAAAATATGGCAAAGTCGACATGGCCATGAAGGTCGATGCAATTTCTCTTTATTCATGTGATGAAATGCATCCCGTAACTGAGAATGTCTACTTCTGCAGGCCGGAACATCTCTGCGGATTAAGCAGTATTTATCAGAATATGGTACTTTTCTGTGTGACGAACGGGATGCCGATTGATCCGCTTCCTGAAGGTTACAGAATCATTGTTGTCACCAGTCGACAGAGTCTGGAATTCATTTTCAATGCACTGCAGAAATTCATTTCCAATCTCAGAATTAAAAATCTCCTGATTGATCATGCCATTCTGGCAGAGAAGAATATTCAGGATGTTTTGTCCATCGGAGAACAGATCCTCAGCAATCCTTTTCTTCTTCTTGATGCAAACTTCAATCTGCTTGGCTGGAGCAAGATGCATGAATGTACAGATCTGCTGTATACGGAAACTATTGAATCCGGTGTGCTTCCAGACAAGTATGTCATCCGTCTGATTTCACAAAACATATTGAGAAAGCTGTATGTTTTCGGGACGATTGTTATTTCTCCGAATTACCATCTGAGTGATTCCACCATTGTGATGGTCATACTGAAGAATGAGGATCTTATCATTGGATACGGGATGATGATCTGTTCCAGACGCAAAGCCAGACGGCCGATGATTCAGGGATTTGAAAAATTCATCAACAAATTCAGAACCAGGCTTTCTGAAATGAAGGCCATCTCATATTCACTGAAAAATAGTGAAATCTATTTCTACATCATGCTGCTGAAGGGAACCGTTACAGACAGGAATGAAATACGAAAGTGTGCGGAAGAACTGCAGATCTGCAGAAACGGTGAATATGTGCTGCATACCATCCGGTGCAGAGAGAGCAACAGCCTTCCCCTTAACTATGCCTTTAACATATTTGAGAAGAATGTTGTGGAAAAAGAAACTGCGTTTGCCTATGGAAAAAACATACTGATCATTGAAGACGTCAGGGAACAGGGAAGCGGACTGACGGAGAAATCCGCGTATCATAAATTTCTTGCGGATTATCAGGCAGTCGCAGGAATCAGTTCATCCTTTTATCATATCCATGAAATCCGCAATGCCTATCTGCAGGCTGATTCATCCTGCAGAATTGGAGAGACGTTGAGCAGGACAGAAGAAAGCATGTATTTTGATTACAGCAGCAGAATATACCGGTATGCGGAATATGTTCAGTATATGCTGATCGAAAGAGAATATCTGGAGACAAAGCGTTTTCCCATGACCTGTATGAGACTGCTCCGAATGATCTCTCAGGATGTGGAAAAGAATACGGACTATGCCAGAACTCTGCTGGTCTACCTGCAGAACCGATGTCAGGTCAATGCAACAGCGAAAAAGATCTTCTTGCACAGAAACAGTGTTCTCAACCGGATCAGTCAGATTTCAGACATGCTGAAGATGGATCTGACGCTCAGTGAAACAACCACCGAACTGCTGCTTGATTTCAAGGTGATTGACTATGCAAAAGCGGTTGGGAAGATGGAGCAGCTGATGGAGCTGATCGGATAAATTTTTATTGAAACATTCCACGCAGGAGAAATCGCAGCAAAAAAGCCGTCAAGGGGGAGATCAACACTCCGCGCCCTTGACGGCTTTCTCTGTCTTTGCTGTTATGCTACAACACGAGTTTCTAAACTTTGCATCAGTTTTTCGTTGCTATGCTTGGTTGTAAAAACAAAGATACCCGCGCAAATTCCTATGATAATAAAACTTACGCCAACAGAACCCAGGGTTGCGGCGGAGCTTCCGCCCAGAATTTTATCCATTCCGGCGATATAGTAAGTTGCCATAAACTGGCCTAAGAAATTGCCGATGGTGAGTATTGTGATCGCCATGGACTTCCTGGATACCGGAGCGGCAAGGGCGACACGGGAGGTCAAATAAGGGTTAAGGGTGCCGACGGAGCCGTTAAGCACGATAAATCCACCAATAAGGAGCTGCGGAATCGACTGCGCAGTACAGAAAATCAAATAACCAAAGGCTGACCACATGCAAGCAACGGGAAAGAGCCACCGGCGCAGTCTTTTAAGCCAGAAGCCAAAAAGAAAACCGCCGAAGAAAGTTCCCAAAGCGGAGGCGGCAGCAACCCAGCCGCTCACGGTGCTTGTACCCAATCCAAGTTCTCTAACGTATAAAGATGTTTTAACCTGAATAACGGTATCGATACAGAAGACGATGGGGCCAGCGATCCACATGGCCACGACGAATTTGTTTAAGGGTTCAAGCTTGCCTTCCTGTATGAGGGTGGCCTTTTTGGGTTCCACAGGGACGGTCGGGACGAATACCATGGCCAGCGTCACTGCGATCAGGGTTAAGACGGGAAATACTAAGAGCCCTAACCGCCAGTTAATGGAAGCAATATAGCCCATGCTGATGGCAAGGGTGAAGGAGACAAAACCGCCGAACATGCTAAGGTAACCCATCGTGGCAGCGACTTTATCGCGGGATAAGACATGGGCAATCATAGAGCGTGATTGCGGGTTGACCAGACCGAGTCCCACGCCCATCATACCGCGGACAGCCAGGAAGACCCTGTAGTCTTGGATGAAAAATAGGGTTAAGCCGCATAGACCATAGATGAGCCATCCAATAACACATATCCATTTCTTACTGATCCGCGTCAAGAGCCAGCCGCTGAGCAGGATGCTGGGGACGCATACCAGGGTAGGCAAGGTCTGTATCATCGAGAGTTGGGTCGCTGTCATCCCCTGAGCCTTGAAAGACTGATTAATATCCGACATGATAACAACGAAAGATGACGTATTGGTATTGAAAATAATAGCTAGGAAAATCAGTGCGAAGATCGTCCAATTGCTTGACTTATTAGACTGTTCTATCTTATCTAACATAATAGAAGATTACCCCTTTCTTAACATCCTAGACCATAAAGCCCAAGCCATCAGGGAACCTTGCCGCAAGACACCAGGTAAGGAAGGGTACTGTAACAAGAAATTAGGTCTTCGCGCCACAGTACCCTTCGATTGATCTTCTACAGATTTTCCGGTTTTGCT